>JALHOT010000012.1:0-4799 GCA_022842845.1 Cyclobacteriaceae bacterium
AGCTCACTGTTCGCGTTAGCAAAGCTCGCATTAGTCGCTGTTACTCCTGCTGTGCCTGGGACGCTCGTCCATTCAAAATCATAATCCGTGCCCGCTCCATAACCTGTAGTACCAGCTGTAACCGTGATCACCCCATCCCACTCAGGGTCAATACAAGCACTATTGGGGGTAGTCGCAAAAGCGAGTGTAGGGAATTCTCTATCATCTAAAACATCTACCCTGAAGGGATTAGAAACACAACCTGCGGCAGGATAAGTTGCTGAATTTGTTCTTCGGGCAATTACATAATAAGTACCTGTGCCCATGGAAGGATATTCTGTTAGAGCAGTACCAGTTGTCAGCGATTGAATCACAATATCAGCGGTTGTAGCATCTTCGAGTTGGGTGGCTACAAAAGTGTTTGGATTCCCAGGTGTGGCTGCATACCATTCATAAGTAAAATCAGCACCTAAAGAAGCGCCCGATATTGTTAAGTCTGCTTGATTGGTAATACCTCTGTCAATTTGAATCTCTGTCACATCTATTTGTCCATCCGCAGCGCAAAGCACTTGGGGCACACTCAAATGATCGGTGATAGCAATAGTGAATTTTGTATTCAAGACTTGTGAGGAGCCTTGTGATATACAACGGCTGTTTTCATTTTCAGCTATAATCGTATAGGTACTGGAAGGCAACAGTTCGATATCATAAGGTGAAGCCTGATTAACAACATTGCCAGTAACAACATTACCTGTGTTAGCCCAATCTATGGAATAATCAGCGCCTGCAATAAAAGGATCACCCGATGGTGTGTTTAACACAACATTAATGAGGCCCTCTTCTACCGTTACATCGCAGGAAGTATTCGAGAAGGATGTTAATGCTAATACTGGTTCTACGTGATCATCCTTAATTTGAACTTCGATGAGCGGAGTAAAGCAATTATCGCCTCTACCACCCTGTTTTTGTGCTCTTACGTAGAAAGTTTTATTAGGATTACCACTTCCATTAACACCTAAAGGCCAATCTGCAGGAAGAACTTTCGTGCTGTTCAGTAACTGCCCCGCTGTGTTCCCTGCATCTCCCATGTCGGTATACACAACTCCAGTAAGGTTATTATTCCTATACCATACATATTCAAAATCGCTTAATGTGCTTGGATCAGGCGTGGTAATCGATTGAACGAGTGCACTACCCCTTGTTAAAGGTGCACAGAAATCGTCATCAGTAGCATTCACCACCATGGTAGTGGCATTGCCTGGGTTTGAAGGAACGTTAACTGTTCTTGTAATCTCACAACCAGAATTGGTTTCGATGATTGTCATGGTGTACAAATAAGATGCAAAACCACCTGTAATTACTGTCTGCAGATTCTCTGGAACGTTTTGCGCTACTGTGCTACCTGCATTCGGTCCTTGAGAATAAGCCAGTGCAGCCTGCGCCACCAAGGCATTGGCTGCCAGGGTAAGGTTAGTATTGTCTGCAATACTCAGTACCGATCCAATCACCAAGCCTGTTGATGAATAGATAACATCTCCAATACTTAGTTCAGTTGTAAAGGATGTGCCAATACCAACAATAGCTGGTGATCCAAGGTTAGCTGTAATTGTGCCGGTAGCAGGAGTATTTTTGAATACAGATCGGACTTCATAATTAGGATAACCCAAAACTGCTGGGTAATTGTTTCCATTAACATCAGGTCCACCTGTTCCGACTTTATCCAGCGGATCTCTGGCCAAGGTAATTTCGACTGCTCCATCAGCAATACCCCCTTCGCACACTGAGCTTGGGGCGAGTGAACTTAAGGTAAATTGCGGCAACTTGGCTGCAATCTCAACGGTCACTACTTTTTCTATAGGGCAATTAGCATTAGTATCAAAGACACGCACCAGGTAATCACCTACCAATAAAGGGGACGCTGATCCTGTTAAAGCGGCAGCGGTTTGGTTAAATGTAGTGGTGAAAACAGCAATGTTAGTACCTGTATTATCGTCACCTGAATCTGTTGTTCCATCACCGTCATTGTCAATGCCATCCGCAAGCAAGTCATCTTCACCATTAATCCATTGGCCGGTTAAGGAGCTATTGCCTGAAAATAACCGCACGGAATAATCAGTAGCGCCAAAGGCTGTGCCATCTACAGTTACATCAATAGATGCATTCGATGTGGCAGGGTCGCATAAGGATGATTGGTTGACAATCACGTCAACATCTGGTGCTCCCTGAAAAGGCACCGTTTCTAAAAATACTTTGCCACAACCATCGGTATCTCGAACAACAACGGAATAAACACCATTAGTTACACCTGCCGTAGTGCCGTCAAATTCACCATCTAAATCTTCAGATGTTTGCAGAAAGGTGGTATAAGGCTCAGCAGTGATATTAGCCAATGCATTAGCATCAAGCGTCAAAGTGAAATTATCAGTTATCAGCAAAACCTGTCCTAACAAGACGCCATTTTGATCATAAACCTTATCGTCCACGGCAAGATCTGTTGTAAAGGATGTACCTACACCTGTTACAATCTGAGAAGCAGTAGAAGTGGTAATTGTACCGGCCGGTGTATAATCAGGCAGGTTAGCATTATTCAGGAAATTAAAGTTATTGTTATTGGCTACTCCCCTGTGCCATTGATAAGTATATACCCCTGCAGGCAAAACAGTTAAATCTAACTTTCCACCATCGTTGGCGTTACAAAAACTTGCAACAGCAGCAATTGTAGCGGAAATTGTTTTTACTGTATTATCCTGAACGGTGAAGGTCTGAGGGTTTGAGCTACATTTGGTGATGTTGTCATCAACCAAAACTGTGTAGGTACCCGGAATCAATTCCTGACCTGGTATGATGCCTGTGTATGTAAGGGTAGTATTATCCGTGAAGGTTGCAGTACTCTTGATCACACCAGGATCACCCGTCTGACCAAAATTTACTTCATTCAAATAATAAATCGTGAATTGGGCTGGGTTGACAAAAGTGGCCGGTGTGAGTGTAATCGCCAGTTCACCATTCGTAGGTACACAAACGGTTACATCCGTTACTACTCCTGTGAATGCTGGAGTCGTAAGCTGCTCTGGCAAGAAAATGCTTCTGGTGCTCTCACAACCTGTTACTTCGTTCCTGGCGAAGAAAGTATAATTATCTGTGTCAAGCGTATTGACAGTATTTAGGGTAGCGGCAGCTGCATTGGCTGTTGAGGTTACCAGTTGCGTGCCGCCTGTTCCAAAACCTTGATACCAGGCATATTCAAAAGTAGATAATGCAGGCAAGCCTGTTGCACTACCCTGTAACTCTCCATTTTTCACAACATCGCAAGATGTCTGATTATTTAAAATTGTCGTTATAATGACCGGATAACTAAATTGATCCACTATGGTGGCCTGATCAGCAGCCGACACACAACCTGTATTGGTATCTGTAACGATGGCTGAGTAAGTATTTGCGGAAAGGCTGGACAAATTTTCTCCACTAGCTGTCGTTTGAATGCCCGGTGTGATTAAATCAATATCCACACCTCCTGGAGATGTCCAGTTGACTACCCAATTGGCTGCCAGAGGCGATACTTGTGCTACTGTCTTATAGGTAACAGCTGCAGTTAATTGACCATTCTCCTGGCCAACACACATTGTATTGTTCTGTACAACAGCCAGTGAAATCACCGGATTCTCTTTTGCATCAGCAATATTCACTACTGCATTGCTGGCACAGCCTGTTAACTTATTGTTCACCAAAACTGTGAATAGACTTGTTGCATCTCCCTGCAAACCTGCACCCGGTGTGGTACTACCAATGGCAGGCGTTGTTTCTGGCCTGATGTTGCCGGCAACTACCACATTTCCATTGTACCATTCGTAATCATAATTATTGATAGCCGCTAAATCAACGCCAACGACAAAGCCATCAACTTGGGTAACTTCTGCTTCTCCATTCTCCAATCCTGGAATACAGTTAGTAGACCCGGCTGTTGCAGTAACTAGTACCGGATAATCCAAATCGTCATTGACAACAATTGATACAACAGAGGCTGTACAACCAATACTATTAATGGTTGCATTAGCACTATAAGTACCATTGTCTAAATCAGCATAACTAATACCTGAACCTGTTTGAGCAGGCGCCCCAGCACCTGTACCGTTATTCCAGAAATTATAAGTTATTGTGCTTGGGCCTGCATAAGCCACGCCTTTATAGGTAATAGAAGCTACTTCGATCTCTCCAGTAAAATTGGAAGTAGCATTACTTATATCACAAACCGTGTTATCCGTTATTTTAGAAAGCGTAATAATTGGATTCTCTTTTGCATCACCAACATTTACAGCTTCGGTTGTTATACAACCATTCGTAGTGTTGGTAACCGTTACCGTGTAGTTATAACCCGCGCCTCCCTGTACCTTGATCAACTCATGCGTATTCGCATTGTTGGTAAGATTAGTCACCGCAAATAAAGGTGCTACCGGGCCTGCCCATGAGTAACTGTAATTCGCACCAGGAGCCGCTGCACCATCAACTGTTAACACACTCGCCTCACCATCTTCTAAGCCCGCATTCAATGTACAGTTAGTAGAAGCCGTGCTACCTGTCGTTAAATCAGGAAGATCCTGGTTGTTCTGTACTGGTGAACTTACCGCTGATGATACACAACCCGTAGTCAGGTGAGTAGCTACTACATCGTAAGGGGTAGGACCGCCCTGTAATACTGTATATCGATTGTGGTTAGGAACCGCCAACTGAACTCCGGTAACCATACCGCCACTAAAATCAAAATCATAATCAGTAATCGCGCCTACCTGATTGGTCACTGTTGCTGTCAACGAGCCATCGAA
>JALHOT010000012.1:4809-5288 GCA_022842845.1 Cyclobacteriaceae bacterium
CGATTGTGGTTAGGAACCGCCAACTGAACTCCGGTAACCATACCGCCACTAAAATCAAAATCATAATCAGTAATCGCGCCTACCTGATTGGTCACTGTTGCTGTCAACGAGCCATCGAAGGCTGTCGCTGGCGCACATATTGTATTGTCAAAGGCCGCCAGCGTAACGACTGGAAGTACCTTCGCATCACCAACATTCACAACTGCGCTCGTTACGCAACCATTCGTAGTGTTGGTAACAGCCACCGTGTAGTTATAACCTGCTCCGCCCTGTACTCTGATCAACTCATGGGTATTGGCATTGTTGGTCGCATTGGTAACATTAAATATAGAAGGTGCTACTGAACCCGTCCATGCATAACTGTAGTTCGCTCCTGGGGCCGCTGCACCATCAACTGTTAACACACTCGCCTCGCCATCTTCTAAGCCTGCATTCAATGTACAGTTAGTAGAAGCCGTACTACCTGTTGTTAAATCAGG
>JALHOT010000012.1:5298-95063 GCA_022842845.1 Cyclobacteriaceae bacterium
CTGTAGTTCGCTCCTGGGGCCGCTGCACCATCAACTGTTAACACACTCGCCTCGCCATCTTCTAAGCCTGCATTCAATGTACAGTTAGTAGAAGCCGTACTACCTGTTGTTAAATCAGGTAAATCCTGAACATTCGACACAATAATATTGGCTGGTGCGGATTCACAACCTGTTGACAACTGAGTGACTTTAGCCGTATAGGGTGTTGCTCCCCCATTTATTTGATCCCACTGATTGGGAGCAGGGCTTCCTTCCAAACCTACACTCATTCCTCCACTAAAATCAAATGCATAATCAGCCAAAGGATTTGCGCCTTGATTACTTATTGTAACCGTAACACGACCATTGTATGGAATAGAAGGGGATGTTAAGCCCGGATCACAAATACTGTTATTGATTGCTGATAAAGTAATTGTTGGCAATACTTTAGCATCAGCTATGGTGGTTGTGCTGGTGCTTACACAACCCGTAGCATTATTAATGACTCTCACAGTGTAGTTAGCAGCACCCGCCATGCCTGTAATGGTATTAGTCTTACCACCATTAGCGTCTGCGACAATAGGAGCATTTACATCGTTACCCGCAAACCATTGATATGAAAAAGTTTGCGCACCTGCATTGGTTACAGAAACACTGGCCGAACCATTGTTGGTTACTCCAACGCAGTTTGAAGATGCTGTGGTACTCGTTGATAATATCGGAAGAACAGTGATATCATCCACTAATTCACTAACTGGCGCTGATGAACAAGCTAAGTCTGTTCGTTCAACCAATAAAGTATAATAGCCGGAATTTAGTGCACCTAAGCTATTCCCTGTTTCAGAACGTGGAGTAGCTGTAACAACAGAACCATCATACCAGGTAAATGAATAATTCGTAAAATCAGTAACCGCAACCCCATCAAAAGTAACAGAAGCAGTCATGGTACCATTGAAAGTGATTCCTGCCGGAGGCGGATCGCAAATACCATTATCAGTAGAAACTAAGGTTACTACCGGAATATTCAAATCATCAACAACAGTGAACTCGCCAGTGATAGAGCAATTTAAATCAGTTGTAACACGAACCGTATACACTTGCCCACTTCCCAGTACACTTTCGGCTATATTTGAAGTGCCTCCATTGGTATTAGACGTAATATTGTGGGCATTGGCGGGCAGGGTATTTTGCCCCTTAAACCATTCGAATGTAAAGTCGGCTTGATTAGTCGAACTGTTACTGGAGGCAACCGCTAAAATTCTTCCATTAGGATTAATCGGATCACAAGAAGTTTGGGGTGCGAGCTGACTTAATACTACTGTTGGTAAAACAGTGCTGGTCTGCACCTGAACAACAAAAGGTGTGGACTTACATTGCGTGGCGTTATTAATAGTTTCAACTTCATAATAACCAGCAGCCAAACCTGTACGGTTCGGTCCCGTTCCATTGCCGGGAGGTAAAATACTACCTCGCGTACCATCTACTATATTATGAACGTACCAATTAAAGGTGTAATTGGCTGGATTCTGGGCTACCCCTTGCAAAGATGCAGCCGCAGAAACTGTTCCGCTAAAAGGTGCTGCGCAATCCTGAACAGGTGTGGATGTGGCGGTAACATCAGGCTCAAATGCCCTGTCATCTACCACGGCAGTAGCAGTAGTACTACAACCATTCCTCGATACAAGCACAGTGTAGTTACTACCAATCAAATTAGTTGCCTGGGCTGTAGATATACCTATCGCAGCAGCGTTACTAAACCATTCAAATGTAAAACCTGTATTACCTCCTGTCACCTGAGCTTCTAAAACGCCATTAGGAGGTGAACAAATAGTTTGGTCTGATATTTTATTAATGGTTACTGTAGGTAAAGTAACAACAGTATTCACAGTTCTGGTGATAGGTTCTGTGGTACAACCTTTTGAAACGTTTGTTGCAACAAAAGTGTACTGACCAGCATCTAAACCAGTAAGTGTTATATTATTACCTCCAAGATTAGCTGGTACAGGCGTAGATGTATTGCTGCCATAATACCACTGGAAAGTATAATCGCTGTAATCGACAATCTCGTTGATGGCTAGGGTATCTCCTTTATAAATATGCCCTCTTAGTTCACCGACATTGGGATCTGCCGCTACACATTTTAAATTGTCTTTAATTTTTTGAATGGTTCCGCCAAATGGATCAGGGGTAACGGTAACCCTATACATATTATTTTCAATACTACACTCAGTTGATGATGCTCCCGTTAATACAATGGGAAGCGTAGCACCATTATTATACATCACGATGTATAAATCGAAGACAACACCGGGACCATCAAAAGACACTGTAGGTGTTCTGTAAGTTTGACCAACCAAAAGGTTGTTAATTGGAATAGTAGTGTTAAATAGTCTTACTGCTGCTGGATTCGTTGTGGGATCTCCGTTAAAAAAACTTACAGGCACATTATCTGTAATTGGTAGATCACCGGAATTAATAATATTAAAATAGACTTGAATATTAACATTACCACATATTGGTGGAATTACGACTACAGCTGGTTCAAACACACCATCCCCATCGGTATCACAACCAGGAAGCGTTGGATCATCGAAGCAAAGTGGATTTGGATCATCTCCGACAAAGGCCAAATCAGGACCAGGAAAAACAGGACAACCTTCTGCACTTAGGAAAGGAATCTGGTTGAGAAAAACGTTTAGCGGTGTTTGTGGTCCCGGCAGACCATTAGGGCAAGCACCTGTACTAAAAACCAAGGCCGGATCTGCTTGTGGAAATGGTAGTGTTAGGTCATCATTGATATTGACAACATGGTATCCCGGCTGGTTCCAAACCTTACGGGTTGGTAACCAGGAATTATCATTTGAAAAGAAAAGCCTAACCTCACCAAGAGCCTGTTGTTGTATACCATCACAAACATCGAAATTTTGTCGTGCACAGGCCACGCAAATATCTGTGGCACCATCTCCGTTCACATCCGCGATGATAGGGCCTTCGGTATAGGTGTGCGATTGACAAATAGCTGACCATAGTTTATTTGTACCTGTCGCACCATCAATTACCACTAACTCTTGTGAGTCTCGGTAAACCATTTCCGGCTTGCCGTCATTATCGAAATCATAAATAGTCACTGTCAGAACGCCAGAGCGCGAGTCGTTAATGGTACGCGGACTTGCCCACAGAGGCGTAATGCTAGTTCCTGGCGCATTAGTGGTAACACAGTACAAGTGAGCACCAGCTATAAAAGATAAATCCAGCTTACCATCACCATTGGCATCGCCAATGTTTACACGACCTGTACCCCAAATCCATCCATTTTGATAATTCGTAAAGCTTGGCCCGGTTGGACATTTACCTGTTGGTTCAGTGCCTGAAGCAATCCCAAGATCTGCGGCCGATAAAGTCCTGAAACCACTAACTGTATTCTTGGCAATATTCCAATAAAAAACAGTAGTTCTACCAACAGAGGAATTAAGTGCCCCTGTTACTACCACATCCATATTACCGTCTTTATCCATGTCGGCAATGCTGGTACTACTGTGCGTATCGGTACCATATTCGATGGGGTCAGTCATTAACTTCACAAAGTATTGATCGGATGTACCGTTACCATCGATATCAAAGGTAAGTGAGTTCATATCTCTCCAAAGTACAAGGGCTCCGGGAGAAGCCGGATTACGGTTGGTCAGCGTGGGGATTGTATAAATTTTAGGCCCAACAATTAATTCCATTTTATTTCCATCAGCGCCAGCCGATTTAATATCCACCGTAACAGGAGCAGAAGTAACGTCTATATCCCAGCGAGCAGTGTTGTTCATGAGCTTGCTGCCTTCACTGGCAATCAACTTTCCTGTTTCTGCTGCAAAAATTCTATCACGTAAATAGATTTCGGCCTTGCCATCGCCATCCATATCAGCAATACCGAATGTACCCGGACGATTACTTCCTAAACATACAGGATAGCCAGGCATTAGTTGAAGACCTTGTGCTCCGTAGGCATTGAGTTGCAGCCCCACCAGGTAAAACCAGTTGGGGGGACTATCCGGATTACCCTGACGGTCACTGACCACAGCAAACACTTCAGCTCGTCCGTTTTTGTCTATGTCAGCAATGAGCACTTCGTGCTCAAACAAAAGATTTTTTGACTTATTGGCACAACCAATACCATCGAAACGGCTGGTAATTGCATTCCCCGTGAGCCTGAAATCAGCCATGATATCACCTGGAGCAAAAGTACCGCCACCGAAAGCAGCAATTTTTGGAGAAGTGTTGGTTGATACTAAGCGAACTTCTGAATTCCATTTTGAGGTAATTAAAATATCAGGGGTACCGTTGCCATCAACATCACCCGCGGCTACTTTCGATTGGGTATCAGCTGTGTTCTGACCCGACACCACAGGCGCTCCAATACCTGCAAAAGGGCTAACACCTGCCGGAGGAAGAATGCTACAATCGGAACCCGAACCAATAAAAGTCAATCCATAATAAGAAGCACACTCACCATCTGCCTGGTCTACTCTACCATCACCATCATTATCAAGACCATCATAACAATTACAGCCTTTCTCAATGTTGGCTGCAAACTGACAGTCGCCATCTAAACAATCGATGAGGCCATCACCATCATCATCTTTACCATTATTACAAAGTACTTCTGCCACTTGTGCTTGCGCAAAGGTGATGGAAAAAAGAAATAATAAGGTAAATAGGACCTTAGAGGGGAATTGTTGATCTTTTTGTTCGTTCATGGCTGTGCTTCGCATCATCATCAATTCATTACTTAACTATCAAAACAGATCCGGTCTTCACCTTGCGGTCCGGACAAGAAAATACATAATAATAAACACCGGCCGTCACTACTTTACCATTGAAGGTACCATCCCAGCCAACAGGGTCATACCCTGCTTTCTCATAAACACGCATACCGCGTTCATCAAATACTTTTAGGGTACAGTCATCAAGGTTCTCACCCGTTATGATCCACCTATCATTTTGATTATCGCCATTAGGCGAAAACATATTAGGCACTACCGTTGGTACTTCTGCGCAATCAACCTTTGGCAAAATTTCTATATTCGCTTCTCCTTCGCATCCATTCGCATCTCTTGTTTCTACAGTAAACTTTCCTGGTTGTGACACCCTGATCTCTTGGGTTGTTTCACTATTACTCCAGACAAAAGAGATAAAACCATCGCTTACACGCAGCACAGCTTCATCATCTGGGCAAAGATCAGAAACATCGCTCGTAATCTGTGGAATAGTAGCAGTATTCACCGTAATACTCTTATTCACTGAACTTGTACAGCCAGTAACACCTGTATAAGCAATACTAAGTCTTGGATTTTGCGTAGGTAAAGTAGTGTAACGGTAAGTTGGTGATTGATTAGTACTTGTATTACCATCACCAAAATTCCATGTATAGGTAACGGTGGCCGTATTGTCCACGGTAGATGTATTGGTAAAGGTTAACTCCTCTCCAATACATACAGCGGCAGGCAAGGTAAAATTGGCAACAGGTTGGCTGAAAAAAGACACAGGAAAAGGATCTGTTTCTTTGGTGCAACCACCAAAACTCACCCTCACTTTATACGCTCCCGGTTGAGTAACTGCAAAGGTGGCAGAAGTTTGACCACTTACATCTGCACCATCTTTAATCCATTGATATGTTCTACCAGAAGAGGTGTTTACATTCAAAGTAACTGGTGTCCCCTGGCAAACTTGACCTGCTACATTACTACCAACGTTAAAATTGCCAACTTCAATGACGGAGGCTTGTTCGCTATCCTCATCCCCAAGGCAATCTCCTATACGAAGTTGTAAAGTATAAATACCAGCCTGACCCGATGTAATATTTGAAAGCACCAATTGAGGTACAGCGGTTTCAGTATTGAAACCGTTAGGGCCCTTCCATAAGTAGGCAGCTCCTGTTTGTGCTACAGCATTGATCGTGAGATTAGCACCCAAACAAGCTGATGTAATGGGATTAATGACGGCCGTGGTTGGGATGGATCCAGAACCTGAGTCGACCACAAAAACTGAAGATGTTATTGTACAAGTTCCTGTTTCACCAACTGCCGTAACCGTATAGCTACCCGCTGCTGTAACAGATGCAAAGGCATCAGCCCCAGGTCCTTTAAAATTAGAGCCGTCCTTTTTCCACTCATAAGTAAGACCAGGCAGTTTGATAGCCTCCAAGTCTACAGTTTGACCAGGGCATATCTTTATGGGTGCCTCATTTAATATTAGCGGTTGATGGCAATTGGCATTCCTCAAAATGGTAACTGTATTAGGACCTGTTGTCACTGCCTGTGTAAAAACAATATCAGGTTTTCCATCACCATCGAAATCTCCTACTTCGCTAAACCAGCCATTCTTACCAGCATTAATGGGTGCTGTGGTGAAACCAGGGCTGGAGGTATTCTTGTTGTGGAGAAATATGCTAATGTTCGTGTTACCCCTATTATTAATGATGATATCGGGAAACCCGTCTCCATTGATATCTTCCACCTCTGCCCCAAATGGTCCACCGGCAGTAATTAAAGTAATAGACTCTGCTGGTACTGTGGGTGTAGATGGGAAAGGATTAGAACCACCCGTTGATTTGTTAAGAAACACAAATGACTGGGTACCGAACACACTGGTTACCACTAAGTCCAACTTACCATCTTTATTAAAATCACCGGAACTCAAGTCATTAAAGGTACCAGGGGCATTGATTACGACTGCCGGAGCAAAGGAAATGGTTGTGCCACTTAAGTTTTTTAAGAAGAATAAGTTGGATCCCTGATTCTGCGTTGCCACAATATCTGCCCTGCCATCATTATCAAAGTCCTGAATTTCTAAGGCCAATGTATTCGGAGCTCCCACAACAGGCACTCTTACTGGGTTGGCTGTATTAAAGGCTATGTTGCCACCAGTGCTTTGATTCTCAAAAACATAAAGAATACTACTAGCAGCGGAGTTCGCCACAATGATTTCAGGCTTACCATCGCCATTAAGATCTCGAATAAAAACTTGCCTTGAAACCTGCCCAGGATCAGTAAAAATTTCAATGGGTGTTGCAAAGTCAGGTGTAGTGGTACTGGTGTTTCTAAAAACATAGAAACTGTTGGCTGTGGTTCCTCCTCGAGTAGCCACCAAATCAGGCTTGCCATCACCATTTAAGTCACCACAAGTAATACTTTCTGTTGGTTGATTGATGTTTAAAGCGGCCAAATTGGCTTTATCGTATCGATCAAAACTTACAGCTCCTATTGTACTCTTATTATGTAATATGACAAGATCTGTTCCTGATACGTTTTTGGTGCCTGCTAAATCAGGCTTACCATCCAGGTCCATGTCGCAAGAACATATGTCGAAAACAGGTACCGTATTGCTGGAAATAATAGATGATTGAAATTTGGTGGGATCGAAAGTTGTACCGTTGTATGACGAAAGAAATTTTACCCTTGATTTTGCCGACAAGCGGGTGGTTAAATTAATTACTTCCACGTTTTGGTAACGTGCCTGAACCGGCACTGTAACCTCAATGGCGAGGTCAGTGGCTGTTACAACACTTCCCTGAACATGGTCAAACCAAACCCTTAATGCACTGGCATTTGAACCAAATCCTGTGCCTGTAATTACTACACGGGTATTAGGATGGCCCTCAACAGGTTCAATATTGGAAATGACAGGCGCTTGTGCATACACTCGTGCTGTGCATAAAAAGAGAATTATAAAATATTGAATCAGTCTTTCCATTCTTTTCATTTAACCATTTCAAGCTTTAGGCTACAATCCAAAGGCCGAGTAGCAACACCTATGGAGATGTAAACTCTATCTTCTGAGCCTGAAAAAGGTAACAACGTATCCCCTAGACTCAAAAACACACCTGGGTTCAATATCTATTTTTCCTCCTTCATTAAAAAATAGCAACACACTTAAAATGTGGCTTAGTTGCTTAAAATTTTAAGGGTCAGCCCATTAAATTAAGCCATTATTCAATGTTTCGGAAAAAACACCGAATCGGCAAAAAGTGGCTGAAATCGCATTCTTTTAGTCAAATTCTACGTTCTTGGTACATTTGATGATTCTCAAAAAGAAACACTAGGGATTCGTATCCCCTGATCTCAAGTATAACTTATCCCCATGAAACGCAAACATTTACTTTGATTCACAGAATAAACACAGTATTCAATTTTTTAAACCATTAACAATCAGCTGTTCATGTAAAAAGAAAACTAAAGTATTTTATATTGCAGCTTACTCAAGTTAATTACAACGAGAGTGATGCCCAAGAAAAAGAGCTTACAAAAACAGATAAATCTTACAAGGGTAGTATAAACTGCCACAAATTTTTTCATGAAGAAATCAATTGGTGCCCTATTACTGCTGCTGACAATTCAATTTTCCATTATTGCCAAGCGCTCTCTGGCACAGGAATTTTCAATTGGTGTCAAAGCAGGGCCTTTGGTTTCCCTTTCTGTTATCGCAGATAAATTTGATAGAGAAAATTTTTCCCAAAGACCCAAATTAGGCTATGCAGGAGCCGCCATGATTAGTTTTCCACTCAAAGACAATTACTATTTTGTAACGGAGGCGGGCTTATCGCAACGCGGTCGCAAAATACTTTCGAATGATAATACCTGGACTAACAATGCCACTTACTTATTCGCTGATGCCAACATGTTGCTACGCAAGGCTTTTAATTTTGACTTAAAGGAAAATATCCCTTCAAAATGGTTTGTCAATATTGGCCCTCATGTAAGTTATTGGATGAGTGGTCAGGGTAAGATTGGGGCCAATAACTCACAACGCTATATCGTTGTTTTTGAAACCATGCCTTTACAGCCACCGGGCACTGGTCCAGACTTTGACAAAATGTATCTATCCGATGTGAACCGTTGGCTGTTTGGTGTAGATATCGGGGTCGGCTTTGTAGCGCCATTACTCCGAAAACAAAAAATAATGACAGAACTACGGTTTACCTCTGGACATACATTTTATGGCGATACCAATAGCGCCCAATGGCGGGTTCTTGGCTTTGTTGATAATCTACGTTCTAATGAAAAGTTTCTCACCCTCACTACAGCCTTCATTCTTGAGTATAATCTAAAAGAAGGCAAGATGGGTAAGAGTACTAAGGATAAGGAAGTAAAGAGAAAGCCTGTTAAAAAAAGACGCTAGGTTGGATTTAGTTAGATTGAAAAAAAAGCCGTGCTTACACACAGCATTGCCAAAACTAAGATGAAACGAAAATATCGCCCCTGCATCTTTTAGTTTCAGTTGTATCTTGCCACAAAATTGAAGGGTATGCAATACAATCATTTAAAGGCTCTATTGGTCGATGATGACGAAGTGGTGCAACTACTTGTAGGTCGCTACTTAAATTCAATTGGCATAGAAAGTATTGTTGCCGCTTCGGGCAATGAAGCCATTACCGCATTGGACAAACACGCTTTTGATTTCATTATTATGGACATCAGCATGCCAGGTCAAGATGGTATTGATTCTGTTCGCTGGATTCGTGATCATTTGAATCCAGAAATAAGAAATATCCCCATCTTTGCGCTTACTAATTTTCACACCCCCAGACATACAGAAGAAATACTCAAAGCAGGCTTTAACGAACATATCATTAAGCCATTCGATATTGATGAATTTAAAAAGATTCTGCACAAATATTTTTGGGAGAATATCAACTAATCAAACTACTTTACAAACAGACATGAAAACCATTAATGATTTCAATTTCGCAGGCAAACGTGCACTTATAAGGGTCGATTTTAATGTGCCCCTCGACAAATCCTTTCAGGTAACCGATGATAATCGTATCCGTTCTACTATTCCTACCTTAAAAAAAATATTAAAAGATGGTGGCTCCCTGGTACTTATGTCGCACCTGGGCAGACCTAAAGAAGGACCTGAAGAAAAATATTCATTAAAACATACACTCAAAACAACAGAGCATTTATTGGGAGCGCCTGTTAAGTTTGCCAGTGACTGCATTGGGGCCGAAGCCTACACGCTATCAGCTGCTTTAAAACCAGGTGAAGTTTTAATACTAGAAAACTTACGTTTTTGTAAAGAAGAAGAAAAAGGGGATCTAGCTTTTGCAGAAAAACTATCTAAGCACGGAGATATTTATGTAAATGATGCATTCGGCACTGCCCACAGAGCCCATGCTTCCACAACAATTGTTGCACAGTTTTTTAAAGAGAAGTGTGCTGGTTACGTGATGGCTGCCGAATTAGACAACGCCAAAAAGGTATTGGAACAGGCAGAGAAACCTTTTACAGCCATCATGGGCGGTGCCAAGATTTCCGATAAAATATTAATCATTGAGAAACTGCTCGATAAAGTCGATCACCTGATCATTGGAGGTGGTATGGCCTATACTTTCTTCAAAGCATTGGGAGGCAATATTGGTAATTCGTTGGTAGAGGCCGATAAGCTTGATTTAGCCAAAGAACTGATTCAAAAAGCCAAAGCCAAAGGAGTTGAATTACATTTACCTATAGACTCGATAATTGCCGATAAATTTGATGCGAACGCCAATACAGATCTAGCTAACAATAACGCTATAAAAGACGGTTGGATGGGCTTAGACATTGGTCCCCAGGCTATATCAGTTTTCTCTAAAGTGGTTGAAGATTCAAAAACCATTTTATGGAACGGGCCCATGGGTGTTTTTGAAATGGGGAAATTTGAAAAAGGGACTAAGTCCATTGCAGAAGCCGTTGTAAGAGCCACTGCAAAAGGAGCTTTCTCTCTGATTGGTGGGGGCGATTCAGCAGCGGCTGTAGCAAAATTCAATTTTGAAGAAAAGGTAAGCTATGTTTCTACAGGAGGAGGTGCTTTACTAGAATATTTTGAAGGAAAAGTTTTGCCTGGTGTAAAAGCATTAGAATAAAGCATTAAAATAATCAACAAAAAGGTCTGCACCAACAAGCAGACCTTTTTCATTTTAATCTAGCTACTGATTCTGATTTTTTCGTTAAGGCAAAACCTGATTGGTCAATTGCAGATAACCTTGGTCAACTAAATTCGAGCTGGGTCAATTACCTGAACAAAAAGGATAAAAGCCTGTCTATGTTCGCACCATAAAATAAAATCCTATGGCTAAACATTTCAAATTCCTTTCTATAGTGCTTGCTGTATCTGTTATCTCTTGCAGCGAAGACGAAGCCAATAACGTAAATCAAATGCTAATAAATAGAAGCACACTAAATAATTAGCAATTCCTTCGTTTCAAAATATACCATCTCAACCATGGGTAACCATTTTATGAAATGCATTTTACAAGCGAAGGCATAAGCCTCGAAACATTTTCCACCTATGAAGACTTGGCTGGTAGTGCTGACTTATTGGTTTTGTAACCAGAAACCAAAGATGTCAATAGTTTGCCAGCCTGAGAGTTTTCAACTTTCAACTATGCAGCCCTTTACAAAATGGTAAATGGTGATTGGATTTTTATAAGCGAGTACTTTGAAATTGATGGCGCTATCCAAGTCAGTAAGTCAAGCAATACCTATACCTTCGAATTTAACCTAACTGGAGACCCTAATTGTTCAGTTTTCCATAAAGGGCAATTATCCGAAGTCAGAAGGGGTCGATAAGAACATTGATCTACCTTAATTGAACCATCAGAACAATATAAATAGTCTGCCTTTGACAGACTATTTATATTTAATCAAGTATACTTCATAGCAATCACTATTTTTGTTTCTTGAAGTTTTCATTTTTCATATTCACCATATTCTTGCTCAAAGGTGTTTGCCTTGGACAGAACCCTGTTTACCGAAATATTGATAAAACAACTGGTCTGCCTAGCAATACCATCTACGATATTTTTCAAGATGCTGACGGGTTCATGTGGATAGGTCACGATAAGGGCTTGAGTAAATATGATGGTTATCGCTTTATTCATTATCAAAACGCATCACAAAAAGGCCGGCCACTCAGCAATCTAATGCAGGATGATGAAGGGAAAATCTGGTGTCAAAATTTTGTTGGTCAATTTTTCTTTGTAGAAAGAGATACGCTTAAGATATGTCCTATTCTGGAACCAATAGGATTTTATAGCCCAGGTAGTATCGTTAAAGGAAATACCCTAATTACAGCTGGTAAAAATGGTCTGCGCTACCTAGACACCAAGCACTTTAAGCTAAAGGAAAATGTATTAAAAAACTTTAACAGTAACCATTACACTTTCGCTACGGATGAATTATACTACTACTTTAACAAAAACGAAGGTAAACTCTTCGTTAGTAATGACAAGGAAGTGATTGAAGTTCAGGATGCTCCTTTTCACACTAATTACTTTTTCGTAATTCCAACAAAAAACACCACGTATTACCTCCCAAAATACCCTGATAAAAAGCTAAACCTTATCAATTGGAAAAATAAGGAGGTCAACTTTACATTTCCTCCAAAGACATTCGTGCAAAATGTGCGAATACTGAAGGATAGCTTAATTGCTATCAATACTTCCAATGGTATCTATTTATTCAATCAAGAGTTTACACCTGTAAAATCAGTAGGGCAGCATTTTTTTACTACTAAAAACACCTCAACTATTACACTGGATAGGGAAGGCAATTGGTGGGTCGGAACTTTGAATGAGGGGATTCTATTCATTCCCAACATGTATCTTATCAGAAGTTTTGAAAATATTTCAATTACTGCTATTGCCACAAACAAAAAAGATCAAGCCCTTCTACTTGGCACTTCCAACAATCAACTATTAAAGTATTCATTGAAAGACAAAAGCCTTAAAACGGTTTTTAGCAATCCATTAAATCAAGAAATTACTTCAATATCTTACGACTCAGCCTCCGAAGACATCGCTTATGCTTCAGATAACCTTTACATCTATCCGAAGTACCAAACACCCATCGTGCATGACGGTGCTTTCAAGGACATCCACAAACTAGACAATCAGCATTACATTACTGCTGCCAGCGGTTTTGTAGGTATGTACAGCAGAGATAATCGCCCTCTTAAAAATCTATGGCAAAAGGCCTACAAAAATACAGGCGCCTTTGAAAACATTGATTCTTCAGAATTCAGATTGAACAATAATGAGATAAGGGTTCGAGCACTGGCCTTACTGAAAGACACCATCATAGCTGCAACCACCGGTGGTCTTATAGCTTACACACTAAAGGGCCCTCAAGAAATTACCTATGAAGAAAAATCCATCATCGCCTCTGATCTTGAGACCTATAATAACACGTTATTTGTTGCTTCCTTTAATGATGGCCTGCTGGTGTTGGAAAATGGGCGTTTAAAAAAACTCTTCTCTCCGGATAGATCCTCCGTGACGGGTATCTACAAATTAAAGATTTCAAAAGGCACCATATGGATGCTGACAGAAACATACTTGATAGCCTACGATATTAAAACCCGGAAATCCAGCATCATCAATCAGGCAGATGGTTTACCAATGGACGACTTGCGCGACTTTAGCATTATGAACGATACTATTTATATAGTCGGAAATAAAGGTCTTATGCACTTCCCTGCAGTTGCTAAAGTTGAAAGTAATTATAAACCCATCTTAATCATCAATTCATTTAAAGTAAACCAAGTGGAAAAAGGAAATACATTCCCCATCTCTCTAAAAAGTAACGAGAATGATATTGCTATCAATTATTCGGTTATTGCTTACAGAGCTGGGGCTGATGTAAAAGTAGGGTATAGAATTAATGAATCTGAATGGAAACTACTGGAAGTAAATACCCGGCAACTTAGACTAGCCTCACTTGCACCCGATGCTTATACTCTGGAGATGCGAGCGTTTAGCGATGGTGTTTCAACCATAAAACCCACTCAAATAAGCTTCACCATACATAAACCATTTTATCAGAAAGTATGGTTCATTCTCCTTTGCTTAGTGCTAATATTCAGTTGTATTTATCTTCTGTATCAGCAACGCCTGGCTAAAATCAAATACCAAAATAAACTGGAGACCGACCGGCTCCAACTGGAGCAAGAACTGCAACAATCACTTTTAGCTTCCATTAAAGCTCAAATGAATCCTCATTTTATTTACAACTCTTTGAGTTCCATACATTCTTTTGTGTACAGCGATGACAAAGAAAACGCAATAAAATACCTGGATAGCTTTTCTGAATTAACAAGAAAAATACTCGAACTATCCAACCACGATAGCATTTTACTCAGTGAAGAAATTGAATTATTACAGACCTATATATCGATAGAAAAAATGCGCTTCGGAGAAACCTTTACCTCCAACATTAATTGTGCACCCGATATAGATATTCATTTTGTAAAATTGCCATCTATGATCATACAGCCCTTTGTGGAAAACGCTATTAAGCACGGGCTTTTACATAGGAAGGGACATAAACAACTTCACATCACTTTTAGCAAAAAGGAAAATGATCTTATCATTACTATAGAGGACAATGGTGTTGGAAGGAAAACAAGTCACGAATTGAAAAGCAACAGGAATAAAAATCATTCTTCCTTCTCCATTTCAGCCAATAAAAAAAGGTTAGAGCTATTAAACGCCAAAAAGAAAAACACCATCGGGTTAAAAATAATTGACAAAACAGATGAAATGGGGCGAGGCACTGGCACTATGGTTGTGATCAATATCCCAACCCAGTTTTCGTAAATTTAGAGACCCTGTACGTCAAGTTGTCCTATTGAAACATTCGAGCCCTATTACCTTTACCTTGTGATAACTGCCATTCTTGTTGATGATGAAGTTAACGTGCGAAACCTGCTTCGCATGCTACTGAAAGAACACTGCCCCGATATTTCAATTCTGGCCGAATGCAGCAACCTGCCAGAGGCAGTGAAAAGTATCAGAAAAGACAGACCCAACCTGGTATTTCTGGATATAGAAATGCCCGGACACAGCGGCTTGGATTTACTCGATTTTTTTAACGATGAAGAAATCAATTTTAACATCATCTTCACCACCGCCTATAGTGAATATGCCATCCAGGCTTTTGAACTTTCTGCCGTAGGCTATCTGATGAAACCCATTAAACCCGATAAGCTTAAGGAAACCATAGAACGATACAAAAAGCTTGAAAAGAAAGGTGTACAAGTCTTGGATCAATTAAAGCATAATCTTCAGCATACCCAGCATAAACGCATTACGCTGATTACAAAGTATAAAACATACTTTGTGGCACTGGATACAATTATGTTTATCAAAGGCGAAGGCGCATACTCTGAGTTTAACCTTTCAGGCGGTGAGAAGATTTTGGTAAGCAAAAACCTGAAACAATATGAGGATATGCTGGCACTGGAAATGCGTTTTGTAAGAATCTCCAAGCAGAATATTATCAATAAAGACTACGTATTGGAGATATCTAAAAATGATGGCCACCAGGTTATCCTCAAAAATAACACGAGCCTTGCCATATCGCCAGATAAAGAACATCTTCTCTTTTAAGCCAGGTTCCTGCAAGTGCTTACCCAGGCTTCTGACTGAAATTGGGTAGGCATCTCAATATCAATTAATCTCTTGTAATTCAAATATTTCATTATATTTGATAGAGGAACGCTTCCCTCCAGAGGGTTGAGGACCAAGTTTAATCATCACTTAATTTCTTTTCTATCATGAACATTTTTGTTGCAAAGCTGAACTTCAAAACACGCAAGGAAGATCTACAGGCTGCTTTCGAACAGTTTGGAGAAGTTTCATCTGCGAAAATCGTATTGGATCGCGACACCAAACGCTCTAAGGGTTTTGGTTTCGTTGAAATGCCAAACGATAATGAAGCGCTTCAGGCAATTGCTGCGTTAAACGAGAAAGAGCTTGACGGCCGCGTGATCGTAGTAAAGCCTGCCAACCCTAAGCCAGCTAATAACTACTAATAGATTTTAGCCCCCAGGTCTTATCAGTCCTTCTGCCAAACAGAAGGACTTTTTTATTTTTAGCGTAGTTCCTGAGGTATTATTACCTATTTTGAAACCGTGTTTACCACTACTAATGCTTATAAAACCATAGGATTTATTGCCGGCCCCGTCCTGTTTTTAATAACCTTGTTTTTACTCCCCAGACATTTCATTTCCCCCACTGCCCCGTATGTAATTTCATTAATGACATGGATGATCTGTTGGTGGATTAGCGAAGCAGCCCCTGTTGCAGTAACCGCTTTATTACCGTTGGTCCTTTTTCCGGCTTTGGGGGTAATGAACATGACTGAGTCAGCCATTCCCTATGCCAACAGTTCTATTTTCCTTTTTATGGGTGGTTTTATGATTGCGCTAGCCTTAGAAAAGCATAAGCTTCATGAACGTATTGCCCTTAACCTAATTAAACTTACGGGTACATCGGGTAACGGTATTATTCTGGGATTTTCTATTGCCACAGGTGTATTAAGCATGTGGATTAGCAATACTGCCACTGCTATGATGATGCTACCCATCGCCATTTCAGTAATTGCATTGCTCCAAACTGCCAAAGCCGAGGTGCATGACGAATCAAGCCTTAAAAAAGAAAGAAATTTTGCTCTAGGCCTCATGCTGTGCATAGGCTACATGGCCAGCATTGGAGGTATGGCCACTGTTATCGGAACCCCGCCTAATACCGTTTTTGCAGGCTTTACCAAACAGTTCTATAATAACGATATGGAATTCGGTAAATGGATGCTCATCGGCTTACCGGTAGCGATACTTCTGGGTACTTCATGTTACTTGTTTATCGTTCATTTACTTTACCCTAACAACCTTCCAAAAATTCAAGGATCAGACCTCCTCCTGTCTCAAAAGCTTCATGCACTTGGTAAATTAAATAAGGCTGAGAAAAGAGTTTTAGTGGTTTTTTTACTGACAGCTACCGGATGGATAGTTCAACTACCCATCAATCAATTGGTTGGCAAGGAGATACTAAACGATACCAACGTTGCCATGTGTGGAGGGCTGCTGATGTTTTTAGTGCCAACAGAATTTAGTAAGCATGAATTCATATTGCATTGGGATGACACTAAGCGCTTACCCTGGTCTATTTTACTACTCTTTGGTGGCGGAATTTGTCTGGCAAAGGGTATGGAAAGCACAGGCATTATCAAAATGATAGGTGACACTATTGCGGCCAGTTCTTCTGTCAGTAAATGGGCGCTCCTCCTGGGTATTATTACCCTTACTGTTGTACTGACAGAACTCATGAGCAATGTAGCCTTGGTTACCATCTTCATTCCGGTAGTATTTGCGGTAGCCGAGGGCTTCAATATGAATCCAATACTCCTCGGCCTGCCGGTAACTTTTGCCGCAAGCTCTGGTTACATGTTCCCCATCTCTACCCCACCTAATGCCATTGTTTTTGCCAGCGGGCATATTAAAATGAAGGATATGATCAAGGCAGGCTTCGTCTTGGACGTTGCTTCTATTATCATCATTTTCCTGCTTTCCTGGACATTCCTCGAAATGATCAATCTTTAAGACCAGCTCAAAAGTATTTTCTACATACCTGTAACCAGGGGTAGAAAGCCTGCGTCCAAGAGCCAAATTCACATAAATAAAAGTATATGGCAACCGAAGTAATTGCAGTATTCATTCCGATCATCTCCGTAATCTGCATAGTGATTATGGTGATGTACTTGCGCAAACAGGAAAACATTGAAAAACTGGCCATGATTGAAAAGGGGGTTAGCCCGGAGTTTTTCAATATTAAAAAGATGAGAAACACCTCTGGACCCTTGCGCGCATCTCTCCTGTTCATAGGCGTTGGCCTGGGTCTGTTCTTCGGCTACTTCCTGGACATGCATTATCACATGGAAGAGGTTGGTTATTTCGCAATGCTGTTCATCTTAGGGGGAGCTGGTTTAGGCCTGGCTTATCTGGTAGAGGAGAAAAAGCAAAAAGAGGAAAGTAAATAAGTCTGATCCTGAAACAATCAAGTAAATTGTTTTAGCAAGCAACCATGACGAACGATCCGGATTTAGGCCTGATTATCCGCATACTGGAAGGTGAACAACACCTGTACGCGCAACTGGTGAATAAGCATAAGAGCTATGCTTATTCGCTTGCGTTACGTGTATTAGATGACAAGTCTGACGCTGAAGAGGCGGCTCAGGATGCCTTTGTCAAGGCCTTTAAATACCTGGCTGGATTTAACCGAGAAGCTAAATTCTCTACCTGGCTATACCGCATTGTATTCAATACAGCCATTAGCTATAAACGAAAGCAGAAAGTAAAGATGCAAAGTATTGATACTGTGCAAGTGGGCTACCACCAGGACAGCATGGAAAAGAATGATAAAAAACGATTCATTGAAAAGGCCATAGGTCAACTAAATGAAGTCGATCGCGTGGCTATTACCCTTTTCTATTTGCAAGAGTTTTCATTAGAAGAGATTGCCGAGATTACCAACACACCTGCCAATACTGTGAAAGTGCGAGTACACAGAGCTCGCCACCGGCTAGCGGAAGAACTGAAAGGAATATTACATTTGGAAGCCCTATCTTTATAAAGCCATGGAAAAGGATTTCAACAATAGCGAACACAAAATACTGGATTACCTGGATGGTACCATGTCACCAGCTGAAATTGAGTTTTTTGAACAGAGTATGAAAAATGCTCAAACTCTGCGCAAAAAAGTAGCAGAACAAAGACTTTTGGAAAGCACATTAAAAACAATGCGTTTAGTTGATCCGTCATCATCGTTTACACAAAATGTAATGACGCGCATCCAGGAATCACCGCAAAGTTTTAATCTGTCGGTGCGCAACGGCATATTACTACTCCTAGGTGTAATGGTCGTGTCTTTTTTAGCAGTATGGCTTGTTCAGTCGGGCGTTTTTGATCAATCGACAGCCCTAAACGTAAATAACGAAACTGGCTTAATCTCAAAATACATTAAGCAGCCTTTGCCGAGTATTCCTGTCAATGGTAAGCTCATTGTTAACATCATTGTGCTCATTAACCTAGCACTAGGTTTTTTGATTTTAGACCGGGCAGTATTAAGACCCTACTTTGAGCGCAGGATGCGACATTCATAAATCATAAAAAAGAAGGGCTCGATTTAGAGTCCTTCTTTTTTTGGCATAGGGCATTCTATTTTCCAATCTTTCGCAAGGGGTATCTCGCCTGCCAACACCTTCTCAATCACATCTTCTTTCTTACGTCTGCAGCCTATATCAACATAGCGAAACTTTCCGCCATCAACGGTAAAGTTATAGTGGCATTCGTTTTTTGCTTTTAAGGTTTTTTGGCAAATAAATTCTGTATTTGACTGTCGCATGGTGAAGCCACTGACCATCAGCACAACAAAAAACAACATGGAGCTTACAAGTTTTTTCATGGGGATTCAGTTACTCGGCAAAGTTAGCATAATAAAAAAGACCTTGTATTAAATACAAGGTCTTTCAAAAGCTATACCAACAATACCGACTAGTAGCGGTAGTACTCAGGCTTGAATGGCCCGCTTACTTCAACACCTATGTAATCAGCTTGCTTTTTATTAAGGGTTTCTAATTCCACACCAATCTTCTTTAAGTGAAGGCGCGCCACCTTTTCATCTAAATGCTTTGGTAGCATGTAAACTTTGTTCTCATACTTGCCATGATTGTTCCACAATTCCAGTTGGGCCAAAGTCTGGTTAGTGAATGAGTTCGACATCACAAATGAAGGGTGACCGGTAGCACAACCCAAATTAACCAAGCGACCTTCTGCCAAGAGAATAATCTGGTTGCCATTGCTCAACTTCACAACATCTACCTGAGGTTTTACAGTATCCCAGGTGCCATTTTTACGCAACCAGGCAACATCGATTTCATTATCAAAGTGTCCAATGTTACAAACAATGGTATTATTCTTCATTTTTAAGAAATGACGATCCAATACGATATCACAGTTTCCTGTAGTGGTCACTACAATATCTACTTCACCCACTACATCATCCATGCGTTTTACTGCAAAGCCATCCATAGCCGCTTGTAATGCACAGATCGGGTCAATTTCAGTTACAATAACGCGGCAACCAGCACCACGAAGAGATGCAGCCGAACCTTTTCCTACATCACCATAACCTGCAACAACGGCTACTTTACCAGCCATCATAACATCAGTTGCTCTGCGAATTGCATCCACCAATGATTCTTTACAGCCGTACTTATTATCAAACTTTGACTTTGTTACTGAGTCATTAATATTGATGGCAGGAAGAGGAAGTGTTCCTTTATTGGCACGCTCTTGCAAACGGTGTACACCTGTGGTGGTTTCTTCAGAAATACCACGGATTCCTTTTACCAAGTCAGGGTAACGATCCAACACCATGTTGGTCAGGTCACCACCATCATCCAAAATCATGTTCAAAGGCTTACCGTCTTTGAATGCATAAAGGGTTTGCTCAATGCACCAGTCAAACTCCTCTTCGTTCATACCCTTCCAGGCAAAAACAGGAATACCGGCTGCGGCAATGGCAGCTGCGGCATGATCTTGCGTTGAAAAAATATTACAAGATGACCAAGTTACCTCGGCCCCTAGTTCAACCAATGTTTCAATTAAAACGGCTGTTTGGATTGTCATGTGCAAACAACCCGCGATTCTGGCATCCTTCAATGGCTTTTGTTTACCAAATTCCTCGCGCAAGGCCATCAAACCAGGCATTTCTGCTTCCGCTAATTTTATCTCTTTGCGGCCCCAATCAGCCAATGAAAGGTCTTTAACCTTGAATTTTGCTTTTGAATCAACTACCATGATGTTAAATTTTGAATATTTCTGGAATAGTCGGCAAAGATAAGATAAAGGAGGGACAAGCACCAAGTACATGAACCAAATGAGTTTAAGTGCTGTTTGAACCCAAAAAGATGGCAAGCATGAACTCAATTTCTATGTTAAACAAACCAGTTATCAAAATAGATGTTGTATCAGACGTAGTGTGTCCCTGGTGCTACATAGGAAAAAGAAGGCTTGAAAAAGCCATAGATCAACTGGCTGATCAATACACCTTCGATGTTACATATCACCCTTTTGAGCTTAATCCTTCTATGCCTGCCCAAGGTGCCAACCAACAAGAATACCTTATCAATAAGTTTGGAGGTGCCGAACGGTACCAACAAATTACTCAGTATGTTTCTTCTGTGGCTGCTACGGAAGGTTTAGAATTTAATTTCGACCATCAGCATACCTCACCTAATACAAGAGATGCGCATCGGATTATAGAACTGGCCCGCAAACAAGGCAAACAGCTGGAAGCAAAAGAAGCTTTTTTAAAAGCTTATTTTACGGATGGTGTTGATCTAACTAAAAAAGAAAACCTCATTAAAGTAGCTTTGAGTGTTGGCATTGATGAGCAATCGGTTAACGATTTACTCAACAGCCATGATGGCCTGGCAGAAGTTGAGTTAGCCGAAGCCGAAATGCAAAAACTTGGGGTAAGTGGTGTACCTTTTTACATCATCAATAGACAGTACGGCATGAGTGGCGCTCAACCCACGGCTACCTTTAAACAAGCCTTGCAAGAAATTGGATCCAAACTTGAGCTCAGCGGAGAAGCCTGCGATGTAGAAGGGAAAAACTGCTAAAATTTACCTGACGGAGTATTGGTCCTACTTCAATCTTCAAAGACATAGCTTATTTCTTTGAGATCGAAGGGCTGAACACCATCATCAGTTTCTACCCGCAACTTTCCCCACTCGTCAATTCCGAGAATAACTCCTTTGAATAAACCATTTTTGGATTGATAAGTATGTGTCTCATTAATTTGAAATAAATGGTCCAAATAGTTTTGCATTAATTCACTTTTCTTCCCGCTGCGAAGCATCAAATACCTGGCTTCTAGGTGCGAAAAAAGGTGAAGCAGCTCTTCAGATAAATTATAATCTTGTTTCGTAAGGTTATAAAGGGAAGTGGCCATCGATGATTGAAATATTTGCTGTTTAACATTAATACCGATCCCTATGATAGATGAAACAATTCCCTGACCCTGAATTTGATTTTCTATCAGTATTCCACAGATCTTTTTCTTTTGATAAAGGATATCGTTTGGCCATTTTATTTTAACAACTGGTAAAGCCTTGGCATAGAGGTAATCACAAATGGCCAAAGCCGTGCAGATAGTGAGATAGAACTGATCCTTCACCGGCAAAAACACAGGCTTTAGTACTATCGAAAAAGTAAGATTTTGCAAGGGCTCCGCCTGCCACTGATTACCGCGTTGACCTCTGCCTGCTGTTTGATGGTCAGTAATTACTACGGTGCCTTCTACAGCCTTTGATTGCTGTAATAGACTAATAGCCAAATCGTTAGTTGAGCCGCAGGTAGGTACGTGCACCAGATTTTTACCAATAAAAAGCGTGTTTTCAGAGGTTTTATACACGGTTATTTTGAGTTAGCTTTGCAAATTGTTCAAATCAAAACATAAATCTGCCGAATGGCTAAAAAAAGAAAAGGTGCTGCCTCCGAAAAACTAAGTGAAGTGATCGTAAAAGGTATGCAAGAAAAGAAGGCGAGTGACATCGTGGTGATGGATTTGCGAAAAGTGAAGAATGCAGTGGCTGACTTCTTTATTATCTGTTCTGGTAATAGTGATAAACAACTGGACGCTATTGCTGAATCCATTGATGCAGAGGTTTTTAAAGCTTTAAAGGAAAATCCCTGGCATTCTGAAGGTAAAAGCAATAAAGAATGGGTTCTTCTCGACTACATTGATGTAGTGGCCCATGTTTTCAGAAAAGATAAGCGTGAATTCTATGCTTTAGAGCGTTTATGGGGTGATGCAGACATTACAGAAATAGATGATGAAATAGTAGAACTAAAGAAAAAGTAAATCGTTTATCAGTTGGTGTATTTAATTTTTTTAAGAAATGGCTTATAACAAAAAAGAGTCCGACAATCCGAATAACAAACCCCCTCTAATGCCTAAAGGTGGCCCTAAAGGCAATTATCAGTTGTGGGTGATCCTTGGCACCATTGCCTTGGTCATCGGCCTCATGTATATAAACAATGCAAATGCTATCAAGGAAACCGACATGCTTGACTTTAAAAGCATGGTGAGTGCCCGTGATGTAAAAAAGGTCGTGCTGATCAAGAACTTAGAATATGTAGAAATTACATTAAAAGCAGAAGCCTTGCAAAACACGAAGTACAAGGCTGAACTGGAAGAAAACAACGCCATGGGCTTGACAGCCAACGGTCCTCATTACAAACTCAATATCGGCTCTATCGAAGGCTTCGAGAAAGAGTTCCAGGAAATGAACGACCGCTTGCCTGCTGCAGAAAAAATAGCTTATACCGTTGAAAAGCGTGATGACTATTTCAGTATTTTCTTCAATTGGGGCTTGTTATTTCTAGTACTCATTGGCTTCTGGATGCTTATGCGCAGAATGACAGGAGGTGGTGGACCTGGTGGTCAGATATTCAACATTGGAAAATCAAAAGCGGCCTTGTTTGATGCCGATAATAAAGTAAAAATCACCTTTGCTGATGTAGCTGGCCTCGAGGAAGCCAAAGAAGAGATCAAGGAAATCGTTGACTTCCTGAAGACACCTTCGAAATTCACCAAGCTCGGGGGTAAAATCCCAAAAGGAGCTCTCTTAGTAGGCCCTCCCGGAACAGGTAAAACCTTACTAGCGAAAGCAGTAGCTGGTGAAGCCGGTGTTCCTTTCTTCTCACTGTCAGGTTCTGACTTCGTAGAAATGTTTGTCGGAGTCGGTGCTGCACGCGTTAGAGATCTCTTCAAGCAAGCCAAAGAGAAAGCACCTTGTATTGTTTTTATTGATGAGATTGACGCTATTGGCCGATCACGCGGCCGTGGTCAAATGCCAGGCGCCAATGACGAAAGAGAGAATACGCTTAACTCACTATTGGTAGAAATGGATGGTTTTGCAACAGATTCCGGAGTAATTATTCTGGCTGCTACCAACCGACCAGATGTATTGGATAGCGCCTTGTTACGCCCAGGAAGATTCGACAGACAGATAAGCATTGATAAGCCGGATGTAGTAGGTCGTGAAGCAATCTTCAAAGTTCATTTGAAGCCCATCAAGCTTGATGCAAGTGTGGACGCAAAGAAACTTTCTGCTCAAACTCCTGGTTTTGCCGGAGCTGAAATTGCTAACGTATGTAACGAAGCAGCCCTCATCGCGGCCCGCAGAGATAAGAAAGCAGTGGATATGCAAGACTTCCAGGATGCTATCGACCGCGTGATTGGAGGACTTGAAAAGAAGACCAAAATCATTTCACCTGAAGAAAAGAAAATCGTGGCTTATCACGAGGCAGGCCATGCGGTGGCAGGTTGGTTCCTCGAGCATGCAGATCCCTTGGTGAAGGTCAGCATTGTACCCCGTGGGGTAGCTGCCTTGGGCTACGCGCAATATTTACCCAAAGAGCAGTTCCTCTATCAAACAGAGCAAATGTTAGATGAAATGTGCATGACTTTTGGTGGACGAGCGGCAGAAGACATTGTGTTTGGTAAAATATCAACGGGTGCCTTAAGCGACTTGGAGCGCATTACCAAAATGGCTTACAGTATTGTAACTGTTTATGGCATGAACAGTGCCATAGGTAATATGTCATTCTACGATTCTAAAGCTTCTGAATATAACTTCAATAAACCTTACTCTGAGGCAACAGCCGAGAAGATAGACATCGAGGTTAAAAGTATTATTGATGCAGCATACGAAAGAACCAAGTCCTTATTATCGAAACACAGAAACGAACTGGAAATATTGGCAAAAGAACTGCTCGAAAAGGAGATTCTATTCCAATCGGATTTGGAAAGATTGATCGGTAAAAGGCCTTTTGAAAAGCTTACTACTTACCAGCAATTCACCAATGGCCATTTAGATAGAAAAGTGGCAGAACAGACGACCACAGAACCAAATACGAGTGATCCTGCGGCCCCTGTCGAGGAACCCAAAGCGGAAACTCCACTTACATAATACATAAAGTAGGACTAAAAAAAGAGGCGCTCGATGAGCGCCTCTTTTTTTAGTCAATAAAATCAAATCATCTCAAAACGCTGATGTGCTTCGCGCTTAATTTCTACCCACTCATCATTAGGGGGTGGCGTTCCACTATCAAAAATTTTAAGTAACCATGGAACAATTTCCTTCTTCATATGAAAACGCTTGGCCACATCTTCGCAAAACTCTATTTCTCGTTTCTCAACTATACCATCAGCATACACCATTAATAGCAAATCGTACAAAAGGTTCATGCGGTCATTAAAATTATCTGGCACCGTCAACTCAAATTTCTCAACTGAGTCTAATAGGTTTTGCACTTGCCAATCCTTTAATCCATACTTATGCCCTATTCTGAATAGCAGCGCAATCTCACTGTCATGCATATGATCATCGGCTTTGGCCAAAGCCAATAAGCTTTTGATGTGGTTCTTTTTATAAGTCAGGTATTGATGTTCGAAAAAGCCTTGCATAAAATAAAATTGATAGAGTACGAATTTACATTTCTAAACCATTAATTACTAATCCACCCAATCTGCCACAAAAAGGTTTGTATTGCGCGTACCTCCATTGTTGCGATTGCTTGAAAAAACTATCTTTTTACCATCAGGAGAAAACATAGGAAAGGAATCAAAAACAGAATCAAAAGAGATCTGCTCAAGTCCACTGCCATCTTCATTGATCATAAATAAATTAAACTGGTAGCCACGTTGCCCATGATGATTCGATGAGAAAATAATTTTCTTACCATTGGGATGATAAAAAGGCGCCCAATTAGCCTTACCCAGATTGGTAACCTGCTTTAGATTCGACCCGTCCACATTGCAAACAAAAATTTCCATGTTGGTTGGCGCTACCAGACCCTGCTTAAGTAATTCCTTATACTCATTTTTTTCCTCCTCGGTTTTAAAACGGGATGCACGGAAAACAATCTTCTTGCCATCAGGTGAGAAGAAAGCGCCTCCATCGTAGCCAAGGGTATTAGTAATCTGTTTCACATTACTGCCATCGATATTCATGGTATACAAATCAAGATCACCATTGCGTACAGAAGTAAACACAATCAAGTCGCCTTTAGGAGAAACAGTAGCTTCTGCATCGTAGCCTTCTGTTTTGGTAAGTTGTTTTGCCACTTTTCCGTTAAGGTCTGCCACAAAAATATCGTAAGATGGAAACACCGACCAGAGGTATTTACCGCCAGGGGTACGCTCAGGCTCTTTGGGGCAATCATCTCCGCCCAGGTGTGTGGAAGCATAAACAATGGTTTTATCACCAGGTAAAAAGTAAGCGCATGTTGTTCTGCCCTTGCCTGTACTGAGCATTTGTGGTCTCTTTTCTTTAGAGGTTGCTGAACTTATCGGAGTAGTGAAAATTTGGTCGCATTGTACGCCCCATTCTTTGTAGTTAGATTGGAATACCAGATGCTTACTGTCAAAGCTCCAATAAGCTTCGGCATTATCGCCCCCAAAGGTTAACTGGCGAAGATTTTTAAAGTGCTTTTCCTGAGGATAAGCCAGTGAATCGGGGTTAGAAACAACCTGTGAAAAATGAGAGCTGTTCGTGGCTGCCGCCAAGATCAAAACACAAAAGACTAGAACAAAAGATCGAAACATGTATATAAAATTAATATGGTTTAGGATTTTGATTCTTCTTCTTTCAGGGCTCTTCGCAATATCTTTCCAACATTGGTCTTAGGCAGTTCGCTCCTGAATACAATATGCTTAGGCACCTTGTAATTGGTCATATTTTTATAGCAGAAGTCTTTTAACTGATCTTCCGTAAGGTCCTGGTCTTTTTTAACCACGAATGCTTTAATGACTTCACCCGATTTATCATCAGGCACCCCAATAGCCGCCACTTCCAATACGCCCGGATGCCCTGCCATTACATTCTCTATTTCATTTGGATAAACGTTAAAGCCAGAAACTTTAATCATATCCTTCTTGCGATCTACTATTTTAAAAAAGCCATCAGCATCCATCAAACCAATGTCGCCTGTTCTGAACCAATTGCCTGGGAAGAATACGCCCGCATTGTCCTTTTCCCAATAACCCTTCATTACCTGAGGACCTCTGGCACAAATCTCCCCAATTTCTCCTTGTGCCATTTGTTTACCATCGTCATCAAATACAGCTACTTCTGTGCTTGGCATGGGTAAGCCAATGGTACCTTGCTTATGGTTTCCATCCAATGGATTACAACACAATACAGGTGAGGTTTCACTTAAACCATAGCCTTCAATCAAAGGCTTTCCGGTTACCTCTCGCCAACGTGTAGCTACTGCATCTTGCACAGCCATACCTCCTCCTATCGCTCCTTTGAAAATAGAAAAATCAAGATTTTTAAAATCCGGATTATTCAATAAACCATTATACAGTGTATTCACGCCAGTAAAAATGGTAAAGCGATGTTTCTTTAACTCCTTCACAAAACCTTTAATATCTCTAGGGTTTGTGATGAGTACACTTTTTACACCTGTGCTGAACATGAGTACACCATTGACGGTAAGCGCAAAAATGTGATACATGGGGATGGCTGTAATGATGACATCACCACCTGCAACCTTCTCTTCTAAAAAGGGTTTAAACCAGTGTTTCACCATGGTGTTGTGTGATACAATATTACCATGTGTCAGCTGTGCCCCTTTTGATATACCCGTAGTACCTCCTGTATATTGTAGAACGGCAATATCATCATTGGTAACTACAGGTTTGGTGTATGAAAGACTGGCACCTTTTTTCAGAACTGCATTAAAAGATAAGGCCGTAGGCAAAGAATAGGCAGGAACCATTTTCTTTACACGTTTCACCACAAAGTTGACTAAGGCCCCCTTAAAGCTGCCTAACATATCACCCAATTCTGTAACAATAATGTGTTTGATTGAAGTATGGGCCAGAATTTGCTCCAAGCTATTCGCAAAGTTGGCCACTATGACAATGGCCTTTACCCCCGCATCTTTAAACTGATGCTCCATTTCCCGTGGGGTATATAATGGATTAGTATTTACCACAATTAAGCCAGCACGGAGAGCTCCAAAGAATGCTACAGGAAACTGCAATAGGTTCGGCATTTGAATCGCAATGCGCTCGCCCTTTTGTAGTTTGAGCTCTTCTTGCAAATAGGCGGCAAAGTCTCTTGAGTATTGATCAACCTGGGCAAAGGTCATCTTTACCCCCATATTTTCGAATGCTACATGATGAGCATACTTCTTACAACTATCTTCAAATAGGTCAACCAGTGAGCTGTATTCGTTAAGCGTTATCTCCTGAGGAATGCCTGCAGGGTAGCGCTTAAACCAGGGAAAATCTTGCATAATGTTTAGGCTTAAAAAATTACAATCGATTTCAAAGCTAAAAATTTTGAGGAATAACCTAAGCCTGATCCTGGATCATCGATGAATCACAAATTATTTTTCTGGTAATTAAAGGATTAAAAGTAAAAAGTCCCGGCCGTAGCCGGGACTTGTGCTGAAGGGGGAGGACTCGAACCTCCAAGAGGCAGTTAGGCCGCGATAAAATCCCATCCTGACGGTTACCGCCAGGATGGGTGAACCGGGCTTTGTCCTGTTCAACCCCACCCCCGAGACCGGAGGGCTTGTCTGCCAAATTCCAACACCCTTCAATGTCGAATTGTTAAGCAAAACAAGCTTATACTGATCTTTCATTCAATACAACAGTTATATTTATGATATATTTTTATTATTATTAGATAAAATTGAACAAATCATAAAATAAGCGATCATTTATGGCCGAAATTTATAAAGTCGATAAAACAGATCTTAAAATTCTTGAAATATTGATGCAGGATGCTAAAAAGCCCTTTACTGAGGTGGCTAAAAAGGCCCATGTATCGGGCGGCACTGTGCATGTGCGGATGAATAAACTAGAAGAGGCAGGCATTGTAGAAAAGACAACATTAAAGCTTAATTATGCCAAGCTGGGATATGATATAACGGCATTTATTGGTATCTATCTGGAAAAGAGTGCTTTATATGATCAGGTGCTGACCAAATTGAAAGGAATCCCTGAGATTACCAGTATTCACTACACTACGGGCAATTACTCTATGTTCGTGCGTATTCATTGCAGGGATACCAATCACCTAAAGGAGGTTTTGCATGATAAAATGCAGCAAGTAGAGGGTATAGAACGCACAGAGACCATGATATCATTGGAGGAAAGCCTGGACAGGAATCTCGATCTAAATACCTAAGGGAGCCTAAGGGCTTGTTGTAAGTTTTTAGCGATTTTTTGTTTAAAGTTTGAGTACTAAAAGAACTTATAGTACCCCCTTTTGTTATACTTTTGTAAATTAAAATAAGTCTAAATAGAGGCATGGCTAAAGACAACCAAGTACTGGAAGAAATCACCTCAAAAGAGTACGAACACGGCTGGACCGTTGATTTAGAGACAGATTCGGCCCCCAAAGGCCTTAGTGAAGACATTGTACGTTTCATTTCGGCAAAGAAGAGCGAGCCGGCCTGGATGTTGGAATGGCGCCTGAATGCCTTCAGGCAGTGGCAAAAAATGACCGAACCAAAATGGCCAAATGTTACCTACCCAGAGATTAACTATCAGGATATCATCTATTACTCGGCACCTAAACAGGCTGCCAAGCCTAAAAGCCTGGATGAAATTGATCCTGAACTTTTAAAAACTTTTGAAAAGCTAGGCATATCCCTCACCGAACAAAAAAGACTGACGGGCGTGGCCGTTGATGCCGTGATCGACAGTGTTTCGGTAGCCACCACTTTCAAAGCTACGCTGGCTGAGATGGGCATCATTTTCTGTTCATTCAGCGAAGCAGTGCGTGAGCATCCGGAATTGATTAAAAAATATTTGGGATCTGTAGTGCCTGTGAACGATAATTACTTCGCAGCACTCAACTCTGCCGTATTCTCTGATGGTTCCTTTTGCTACATACCCAAAGGTGTAAGATGCCCAATGGAATTGTCAACATACTTCCGTATCAATGCTGCCAACACAGGTCAGTTTGAAAGAACCCTGATTGTAGCAGACGAAGGTTCATACGTAAGTTATCTGGAAGGTTGTACAGCCCCTCAGCGTGACGAAAACCAATTACACGCTGCCGTAGTAGAAATTTATGCGATGAAAGATTCGCATGTTAAATATTCAACCGTTCAAAACTGGTATCCTGGCGATAAGCAAGGCAAGGGTGGCATCTATAACTTTGTAACGAAACGCGCTTTGTGTGCTGGTGATCATTCTAAAGTGTCATGGACCCAGGTAGAAACGGGCTCTGCCATTACCTGGAAGTATCCATCTTGCATACTGAAGGGCGATCATTCTTCAGGTGAGTTCTATTCTGTTGCTGTTACCAACAACATGCAGCAGGCCGATACTGGCACTAAGATGATTCACATCGGTAAAAACACCAAGTCAAGAATTGTATCGAAAGGAATTTCTGCTGGCAAATCGCAAAATTCTTACCGCGGTCAAGTTCATATTATGAAACGTGCAGAGAATGCACGCAATTTCTCTCAATGCGATTCGCTATTGATGGGCGATCAATGTGGTGCCCATACCTTCCCTTATATTGACGTAGAAAATAGCACTGCAAGAATAGAACACGAAGCCACCACTTCAAAAATTGGCGAAGATCAGATTTTTTACTGCCAGCAACGCGGGATTGATGAAGAATCTGCAGTTGCACTAATTGTAAATGGCTACGCTAAAGAAGTACTCAACCAATTACCCATGGAGTTTGCGGTGGAAGCACAAAAATTATTGGCCTTAACGCTTGAAGGAAGCGTAGGTTAAACAAGTCATTAAAATTACAAACAGACAAGTACATGTTATCAATAAAGAATCTTCAGGCACGAATAGAAGAAAAAGAAATTTTAAAAGGCATTAACCTTGAAATCAAACCAGGCGAAGTGCATGCCATAATGGGACCTAATGGTTCTGGCAAGAGTACACTGGCTTCTGTATTGGCCGGACGAGAAGAATATGAAGTAACCGGAGGTGAAGTAAACTTTCTTGGAAAAAACTTATTGGAAATGGCACCCGAAGAACGCGCCAGAGAAGGCGTGTTCTTAGCATTTCAATATCCTATAGAAATACCAGGGGTAAGCACAGTCAACTTTATGAAGACTGCGTTAAATCAGATTCGTGTAGCCAGAGGTCAGCAGGCATTGGATGCGGTTTCTTTTCTTCAGTTGATGAAAGAAAAAATGAAACTGGTTGAAATTGATCAGTCATTATTGAACCGTGCCTTGAACGAAGGTTTCTCTGGTGGTGAAAAGAAGAGAAATGAAATCTTCCAAATGGCCATGTTGGAACCAAAGCTTTCCATATTAGACGAAACAGATTCTGGTCTTGATATTGACGCCCTAAAAATTGTAGCCAATGGTGTTAACAAACTGAAGTCAAAAAATAACGCCACCATTGTAGTAACACATTATCAGCGACTGCTCGATTACATCGTTCCTGATTTTGTTCATGTACTGTACAAAGGAAGAATTGTAAAATCAGGGGGTAAAGAGCTTGCGCTTGAACTTGAAGCAAAAGGTTACGATTGGATTAAAGAAGAAGTTGAACTTGCTTAAGCGTTTACGATGGATTTAGCTTTAAAAAATAATTTACTTGAAAACATTGCTATATCTAGTGATGCTACAGGTAATATTCGTCATCAGGCACTGGACACGCTTCGCTCACTTGGTTTACCTACTTCTAAAACTGAAGAATACAAGCACACGGCCATCAGCCGTTTGTTAGAAAAGAATTTTCAACATCTCGGAGTAAGTACAGAGAAAAGTAATATCACTGTTGATACATTCCGTATTCAGGATTTGGATGCACATGTATTGGTTTTTATCAATGGTGTGTTTGATCAGGCACAGTCTGTATTCTCTACCGAAGAACTCAACATTCAACCATTAGCGGTCGCCCTTGCTGAACGTAAAGAACTGATTGAAAACTACTTTAGTAAACTGGCCGACACCAAAGCCGATGCTTTTGTGGCGCTCAACACTACCACCTGGAACAATGGTTTACTGATTGAAGTAAAAAATAATGTACAGGTAACAAAACCGATACTGATTCACCAGATCAATGATGCCAGCAAAAGCAAAGTAATTACGGCTTCACGCAATCTCATCCTGGTGGGCAAAAGCAGTGAGGTCAGCATTATTGAAAAATATGATTCCATGGGTGAAGCTAATTTTTCTACTACCGTTAACGAAGTTTTCGTAGCAGAAAATGCAGGGCTAACTTATACACTCATCCAGAATGATAGTGGTCAGCGTTATCAGTTTAACCACACCAGCATTCAACAAGAGAGTAACAGTCGTGTTAACTGCTTTACACTTTCCTTAAATGGTAAAGCAATTCGCAATAATTTACAGCTTTCGCTGGATGGTGAAGGCATCGATTCGCACATGTATGGCCTGTACTTGCTTACAGGCGATACTTTGGCCGATAACCACACGGTTGCAGACCATCGCAAGCCAAACTCCATCAGCAATGAGTTATATAAAGGTGTAATGGATGGTAACTCGAAAGGCATATTTAATGGTAAGATTTACGTTCGCCCACAGGCGCAAAAAACGAATGCCTTCCAGTCGAACAGAAATATTTTGCTATCCGATAAAGCTACTGTTAATACAAAACCTCAGTTAGAGATTTGGGCGGATGACGTGAAGTGCTCACATGGTTGTACTTCCGGACAATTAGATGAGGAAGCCCTTTTCTATATGCAGTCAAGAGGGATAGCTAAAGATTCTGCGCGCGCTTTTTTGCTCTATGCCTATGCGGGTGAAGTGATCGAAAAAATCAGCAATGAAACGCTTCGCAACTATATTGATGCTTTAGTTAGCGAACGCTTACATAAAAACTTTTAACATGATTGGCAGCAGGTTGCTTACGGAGTTGGATATTGCGCGGTTGAGGGAGCAGTTTCCTGTATTAAATCAACAAGTAAACGGACGTGATCTCGTTTACCTCGACAATGCAGCCACCAGCCAAAAGCCACGAGCAGTCATTAATGCTTTAGTTGATTATTACACAGGTTACAATGCGAATATCCACCGCGGTATTCACACCTTAGCAGAAAAAGCAACAAAAGCATACGAGCAAACCCGGGAAACGGCCAAGCACTTTATTAACGCTGCCACCACTGAAGAAATTATTTTCACCAGAGGTGTCACTGAAAGTATTAATCTTGTAGCCTCCTCTTACGCAAAAGTTTTCTTAAGCAAAGGTGATGAAATCATTATCTCAGGGTTAGAACATCACTCCAATATTGTTCCATGGCAACTGGCTTGCGAAGCAAACGGTGCTTCTATTAAAGTCATTCCGGTAAAGGATAATGGAACGCTCGATTTGGATGCTTACAAAGCATTACTTTCCTCCAAGACAAAGCTTGTGACTGTTAACCATGCTTCTAACAGTCTGGGTACGATCAATCCCGTTAAAGAAATTATAGACCTGGCACATGAGGTCGGTGCAGTGGTACTGATTGACGGTGCCCAGGCAGGTGCACATTTGCCTATAGATGTACAGGCCCTTGATTGCGATTTCTATTGTCTTTCAGCCCATAAAATGTACGGACCAACAGGTACGGGCATTTTATACGGTAAGAAATCCTTACTGGAAAAAATGCCACCCTATCATGGTGGCGGTGAAATGATCAAGGAAGTAAGTTTTGAAAAAACGACTTACAACGATCTCCCTTATAAGTTTGAAGCTGGGACTCCTAACATCGCTGACGTAGTCGCCTTTCATTATGCCATGACTTTCATTTTAGAAACAGGCCGTGAAGTAATGGCCGCTCATGAGCATGACTTACTTGTGTATGCCACAGAACGCATTAGCCAATTGCCAGGAGTGAAAATATATGGTACCGGAGCCGAGAAGGTAAGCGTTGTTTCTTTTGCCGTTGATGGCATACATCCTTTTGATATTGGTCAGATGCTGGACGCCAGAGGTATTGCTGTGCGCACAGGACATCATTGCACACAACCGCTGATGGATCGCTTTAAAATAGAAGGAACTGTAAGGGCTTCATTCGCCATTTATAATACAAGAAAAGAAGTGGATCAGCTGGTCGAAGGGCTAGAACGTGTTATCAATTTCATGAAATGAGTATCAACGAAGTTCAAGACGAAATTATAAGCGAGTTCTCTCTGTTGGATGGAGACATGGAAATGACTGTCTTTTACATTATGGAATTAGGGCAGAAATTAAGTGAAATGCCAGAAGCTGAGAAGACAGAAGATAACATTGTAAAAGGTTGCCAATCGAAAGTGTGGCTAGCTGCAGATTTGCGTGATGACAAACTATACTTTCAGGCAGATAGCAATACAGCCATTACCAAAGGATTAGTCAGTCTTTTAGTAAGAATATTTAACGGTCAGCCTGCGGATACTATTTTACATGCTGACCTTTACTTTATGCATAAAATAGGCATGGAACGATTTATTGGCACACAACGTTCTAATGGCTTTGCGTCTATGGTAAAGCAAATGAAGCTTTATGCCCTTGCCTTTAAAACTAAAATGGAAGCAGGAAAATGAGCGAACAAAGCAATGCTAGTCAAACATTAGAGAGTGCGACAGTCCCTAACTTACGCGACCAGGTATTGGCGGCCATTAAAACTGTTTACGATCCTGAAATACCTGTTGACATTTACGAGCTTGGTTTGATTTATGAAATCAATGTTTACCCAATCAATAATGTCCACGTGTTAATGACCTTAACTTCCCCTTCTTGTCCTTCTGCTGAGCAAATTCCCGGTGAGGTAGAACAAAAAATAAAGGAGATAGAAGGCATCAATGACGTGAAGGTTGAAATCACTTTTGATCCGCCTTATTCACAAGAGATGATGAGTGAGGCTGCTCGTTTGGAATTAGGGTTTATGTAGGAAATTCAAAATTGGTTGAATTATAAGATCTTAAGTTTCGCTTAATGTAGTTATAGTTATAGAATTAAATCTGAAATTAATATGTATCCTGAACAATTAGTAGCCCCCATGCGCACTGACTTAACAGTGGCCGGCTTCAAAGAATTAAAGACCTCAGAAGAAGTAGATAAAGAACTGAAAGATCAAAAAGGCACTACCCTTTTAGTGATAAACTCAGTATGTGGTTGTGCTGCTGGTGCTGCGCGCCCGGGTATTAAATGGGCCTTACAAAACTCTCCAAAAAAACCAGGTCAGTTAACAACTGTATTTGCCGGTGTCGATAAAGAAGCGGTAGCAAAAGCACGGGAGTATACTTTACCCTACCCTCCTTCTTCACCAGCGATTGCCTTATTTAAGGATGGAGAGTTAGTACATTTTGTTGAGAGACATCATATTGAAGGCCGTAACGCCCAAATGATTGGCCAACACCTGGTAGAAGTATTTGACGAGTACTGCTAATTACTTATCAACTCAAAAAAAAACGCCCTGTTGATGTTAGTCGACAGGGCGTTTTTCTTTTACTACTCTTTGTTCTTTTTAAGATAATCCAAGGCTCGTTGTAAATCTTCAGGTGTATCGATGCCAATGGTCTCCGATTTAGTCTCTGCTGTTTGTATTATATAGCCATTATCTAACCACCTCAATTGTTCAAGCGACTCAACAAGCTCAAGAGGTGATGGAGGTAATTTAGTTAGTTGCTCCAAAATATCTGCCCGATATCCATACAAACCAATATGCTTAAAATACTTATGCTTACTGAGCCAATCCTTCTCTGCTATATTGCGTGCATGCGGAATAGGTGAACGGCTGAAATAGAGGGCCTGACCTTGCTGACTCACCACTGCCTTTACTATATTCGGATTAAAGAGGCTTTCCTCATCTTTCAACTCTTTTACCAGAGTGGCAATAAAAGTATCTCCATCCAAAAGGGCTGCCAATAAATCAATTTGTTCTGGCCGTATGAAGGGCTCGTCACCCTGAATATTAATCACATACTGAAAATCTTCACCTACTTGTTGCAAGGCCTCAAAACAACGATCTGTACCACTAGGATGGTCTTGACTCGTTAGTACAACATTACCCCCAAAACCCTGCACATGTTCCATAATCCGAATATCATCTGTGGCTACCACCACATGATCTATTAAGGTGGCTTTTCTGACCTGGGCATAAACACGCTCAATCATGCTTTTACCACCAATGTCAACCAATGGCTTCCCTGGAAAGCGTGTCGATGCGTAACGTGCTGGTATAACCCCTAATACTTTCATACCTTTTTTACAATAAGACTGGTTGTATCCTCCCCTACTACTTCAATTGATTCACCTTTTTCAATGTACTCGCCCCTTGTAAACGCATCAAAAATTCTTCCATCAATATCCACTTTGCCACTAGGCCGCATAATGGTTTGTGTTGTTCCTCTTTTACCTTGCATAGGCCCAGGGAAAAAAGTAGCCACGTAACCTTTATTTTTATCTTGAGTGTCCATCAAAGCAATTTGCTGAAAGCGTTTTGATTCGGTGAGTTTGGCACCAGCAACAAACAATAAAATAATGCCGCCCAATAAGCCGCCAAAAGCTGCTGCAGCAGCATAGACTAAATCATTAGCTGGCACAAACTCAAAATCAAAGGCATCATTGTTCACCATAATGAGGATGAGCGAAATAACGGTTAATGAAATTCCTGCTATGCCTGCTATACCAAAACCAGGCAATACAAATATCTCTACTGCAATTAAAGCCAGGCCGATAAACAATGCGATGATTTCCCAGTTATCTGCCAGTCCGTTGAGGTAATAGGGCACCAGATAAAGTACTAAGGCAACCGTGGCTGCCAGCAATGGAAAGCCAACCCCAGGGGTCTGCAGTTCGAAATAAATACCTCCAATAATAACGAGTATGAGAATACCTGATATAAAGGGATTAAGAAAAATGGCAACTACTTTGTCGGTAGCCGAAAGTTCAAAACGATCGATCTCATAATTACTTACTCGGTTGCGCTTAAGGATTTCTTCAATGGATTCAACTTTAGCTTCACAAAAATTATACGTAATCGCTTCAGTAGTTGTGAAGGTGATAATTTTACCCTCCTCTTTGATGCCTTCAATGACAATGCTTTCATCCACCATCCCCTCAGCTATCTTAGGGTCGCGCCCATTTTGTTCTGCATTAGAACGCATTATGCCTCTCATGTATGACTGGTACTTATCGGGAGCCTTCTCACCACTGCCATCTACAACAGTAGCAGCTCCAATACTAGCTCCGGGAGCCATGTAAATACTATCGCAAGCTATCGATATTAAGGCACCGGCCGAGGCTGCATCTGAATTGATAAAAACCCAAACAGGCTTTTCAACATCCATGATTTTATCTACAATTTCCTTGGCATCCGTCAGTACTCCACCATAGGTATCCATTTCTATAATAATGATATCGGCCTCAGTCTTACGAGCATGCTCAAGGGCTAACTCAACATACCTGTTTGTTCTAGGGTCTATCTCAGACTTAATTTCCATCACCATTACTCTTTGGGTGCTGCCCTGTCCAAAAGACAGAATAGGAAGTAATACAAAGGCAATCCAACTAATCAATTTCATAAGGTAGATTTTTGTTAAAAATACAGAAAGACAAGAGCAGAATAAAAGCGTAAACCATTAAAATAGGCATAGTTTTCACTTCAAAGCTGTTTAACGAATTAAGCCTCGATTAATGAGAATTTTGGCCGGTATTTTGATATTACTTTGTTACTTTACATCGTTTAAGTTTCGTTTGTAGCGTATGATGACACTTTTTGCACTCATTACATCTTTTTCATTCTTTACTGCTCCTGTCGACTCTATTGGGAAGGAAACCATCAATGGTAAGATTTATGTGCTACACAGGGTAGAATTAAAAGAAACGCTCTATGGAATATCCAAACGATATGGTACTACTGTAGATGCTATCTTACAGCAAAACCCAACAGCAGATGGAGGACTGGAAGTTGGCCAGATTATTAAAGTTCCTTACGTAAGTTCTCCCAAAAAAGTTACCAACGCATCCGGCAAGCATATTGTAACAGAAAAAGAAACCCTCTATTCTATTGCACGGCTCTATGGAATTTCTGTAGACGAGCTAAGACAACTTAATAAGCTTAATGCAGATGCCTTGTCAGTAGGCCAGGAACTAATGGTTAAACGAAGTTCCAATAATGTTGAAATCCCTGCTTCTAAAAACACTTCCATTAATCCGCAGCAAGTAAAAGGTGTACATACAGTGGCTGCCAAAGAAACTTTATTCTCTATTTCCAGACAATACAACATCACAGTTGAGCAACTTAAACTATGGAATAGTCTTGCTGGCAACGAATTAAAGCTTGGACAGACATTATTCGTTGTTGCGCCTGAGCATGAAGCGACCAAAACCAATGTACCCGTCATTGCCCAACAGAAAACAGTGGTGAATACACCTGCTCCCAATCAAACAACTCATACGAATCAACCTGTACAACCTGTCATTTCTACGCCAGTAAAGATATCTGAGGCCTATAAGGATGGTAAGGAAGTAAAGGAAGCTGGTTTAGCTGAATTGATAGAGGGCACTCAGGGTAATCGAAAATATCTGGCCTTACACAGAACTGCCCCTATAGGAACTATTCTAAAAGTAAAGAATCAAATGAATGACCGCGAAGTTTTTGTACGGGTCATCGGACAATTACCCGATATCGGTGGTAATGATAAAGTATTGATCAAAATTTCCAAATCTGCTTATGAGAGGCTAAGTGCCATCGATCTTAAGTTTATGGTAGAAGTGACTTGGTATAAATAAGATTAGCTACCAAGCTACATAACAGGCTTCTGTAGCACGAAACGATAGTACTTTCTGCTGCCATCTTTTAAAGTCAAGTAGAATTTTGATCCTACTACCCCAGCAAATTCAGCAAACAATTTCTGCCATTTTTCCGGCACCAACTTACGGATACGCTCTTGTTTGGTATTATCTTCTTCCTCTATTGAACGAATCACATTAGCACTGATATTCTCCTCTTCCAGCAAACGCATACCGGAATCTTTTAACTGTTGCTGTAAAGTTTCCATGTTCTCTACATTGGCCTGATTTCGGAAATCTACCATTAAAAAATAACCACCAGGCCGCAATACGCGCTTCACCTCACTCAAAAACTTTGTGACAGAGCCGTAGGCATGGCAAGACTCAACATTAACCACAATGTCAACACTGCTATCGGGCAATGGTATAGCCTCAGCACTTCCTTGGATAAACTTTAAGTTAGGTAATTGGTGCATGGAGTTAGCGAGATCCACTGCACTTTGCGCTAAATCAAGCCCCACGTAAGAGGCCGGCTTAAAATGAGAGGCAAGGTGCTTGGCACCACCGCCTCTGCCACTGCCCACCTCCAACACTGCTTTGCCTTCCATAGGCACTTTGGCGCCCAGGTAATGATACATTTGCAATGGGTAACGTTGTATAGTAGAATCATTCGGCAGGTCCAATGGCGCCTCACTCGGATTTGGCACATAGCCATAATTCATAAAATGCCAGTCGGTAGCTGGGATTTTCTTAGCTAATAACTCGTAAGTGACTTTTGCATTTAAGCGTTTGAACCAGGCAAAACGCTTGAGCACATGAATAATAAACTTGATCATCGGTCTAGAAAAGGTCCGGCAATATAAGATTATTCGATGAATCCCAAGGCCAGTATTATTCGTAAAACATTTTGGTAATTTCATTTTAAAAAACTAGGCCATGAAAAACAGTATTCTTGGATTACGAACAGTTATTTATAAGGTCACTGACCTTGATCAAGCTAAAGCCTGGTATACAAAAGCCTTTAAGGTGGCACCATACTTTGATGAAGTATTTTATGTAGGCTTCAACGTGGGTGGCTATGAACTTGGACTTTTACCAGAGGAAGGTGATACAGCTAAGGCATCTAACGTAGTGACCTATTGGGGTGTAGAGAAAATTGAAGATGAATACCAGCGTTTTCTTAGTATTGGGGCGAGTGCTCATGAAACACCCAATAATGTAGGGGGAGATATTATGGTGGCTACCGTTAAAGACCCATGGGGCAATTGCATAGGTCTTATTTACAATCCCGAGTTTAAACTATCAGAAGCATGATTGTCGCTATTACTTCTCTCAGACTTAGAAGCCTTTCCGGGTTTTTCAGTCTCAGCTGGCATGGTTTACAAATCTCCAGGCAATCGAAAAGACAACATGGATTCTTATCTTTAAAAAATACAGGCTTTGGTTACGATCATTATACTATAAGCGCGTGGAGTACAGAGGAGAATATGAAAGTCTTTGCCAGGTCTGGCGCACATTTGGACGCTATGAAAAAGAGTGCTAAACTATCTACTACCATAAGAACATATGTTTACCAAACAGATGCTTTGCCTGGATGGAAAGAAGCCAAACACCTAAAAAGTTCTTCATTATCACTAAAAAAGAAGAAAGGAGGATGCCCTCCTCTCCTGTAATGTTTATGAATTACTTTAATTGAAAATTGATGGCCTGTACCATACGCACATTAACGGGAACGCCTCTTTGTTTTCCTGGTGTCCACTTCGACATAGCCAAAACCCGAATAGCTTCTTCATCACAGCCATCGCCTACGCCTTTAATAATTTTCATATTGGTAAGCCTTCCGTTTTTACCTACTGTAAACTCTATGAATACCCTTCCTTCGGTGTGATTGCGCTGAGCCTTCAATGGATATTTCATGTGCTTCTTGAGTAGTTTATAAAAACCCTCCAAGCCACCCTCCGGCATGGGCATATTCTGTACAATTCTAAAAGTATCTTCAGGCATTGGCTCTTCAGGAAAAGATTCAACGGTAACATCAACAGGGCCTGTAGAACTTGTTAGCGGCTCCACTACCAAGGCTGGGTTATCTATCGGAATCGTAGGTTCATCTTTTACGGCTACAATTTTATCCGGATTAACAACCTGAATCTTTTTTAGCACTGGTTCATCAGGCTTAACCTCACGAATCATAGGCTCAACCAAGGGCATACCCAGGAGAGAGGCTTCTTGTGGCAATACCATCTTGTCAACTTTTTGAACGCTCCATTCAAAGAGTATAATCACTACCAACAAACTTACGATAAGGCTTGCTCCAAAAATAAGCGGGCGATAATGGTGCACATCATACACAGGATTTTTCTTAGGTTCCATACATTAAGGATTTAGGTTAATTGAATAGAACCGCGCGGCAATTCAACTGTTATTACAGGTGAATTAAACATGTTTGCCCTCAGAATTCCGCCAACTGAAAAAAGTCACAAGCATTTGTTCCTTCAATTATCATAAGATTAAGGATTGTTTGTAGTTTAGTATGAATAATCAGCCCATGAACACAGGAAGTAAGGTTTGGAAAGAATACTGGCAGGAAGAAGTAGATGCTGCCTACCTGTATCAGGTATTAGCGAGTAAAACACTTGATGAAAAAGAAAAAGGTGCTTACCTCAAGCTTTCTTCTATAGAGGATAAGCATGCACAAGCCTGGGAAAAATTACTGAAAGAACAAGGAACAGTTGTTCAAGCCCGAAAGCCTTCCTTTAAGGCTCGCGCTTTGGCAAAAATTACCGAAACAATTGGACCTGCGCTACTGTCCGATTGGCTGAAGAAAGAAGAAAGTTCAGAAGTAAAATCATATTTAAATTTATACAAGACCAGCAACGACACCGGTACAAAAAACCTAGCGCTTAAACTTGCACAAGACTCTGCCATGCATGCAGAACAGTTAGGCAAGATGAGCAATACGAGTACAGAACCCTGGCACCGTACTGAATCGGGAGGATTACTGCGCAATGTAGTGTATGGTTTTAATGATGGCCTCACAGCAAATTTTGGTTTACTCGCAGGCGTAGTGGGCGCCAGTGCCACACCAGAAATTATTCTATTAAGTGGCTTAGCCGGAACTTTGGCGGATGCCTTATCGATGGGTTCTTCAGGATATTTAGCCGCCAAAAGTGAAAAAGAAGTCTACGAAAAAGAGCGTAGAATGGAGGCGGATGAAATTCGCTTAATGCCAGAACTAGAAACAGAAGAGTTGGCAGCCATTTACGAAACAAAAGGTATTGAAGCTTCGAGAGCCATGAGCATGGCCAAAGAGGTAATGGCAGATCCAGAAAAAGCATTGGAAGAAAAAGTGAAAGAAGAGTTGGGTATCAGTGCTGAAGAAATAAGTCCGATGAAAGAAGCCTGGATTACAGGCCTGGCCACTGCTATTGGTGCGATCATTCCTGTGATTCCTTTCTTTTTCTTGGAAGGCATGCCTGCCGCCTGGCTTTCCTTTGCACTTGCCATGCTGGCCCACTTCGCAGTGGGTGCAGCCCGCAGTTTCTTTACTGGAAAAGGCTTATGGAAAAGTGGATGGGAAATGTTAGTTGTTGGCTTTGGTGTAGCTGCGGTAGGCTATTTCCTGGGTGAGTGGCTGATGAAATTACTCTAAAAGGGATGACTGCTTTATTGAAAGGCAGTCTTTTCTTTTAAAGCCTCCACTACGTTGTACACAATCGGGCACATGGCATAATTGTTCATGAGACTTTTCCACCTATACTTGATGTTGGGTTGATCCAGGTGCGGATAATCCGCACAGGATGCGGGCCTGTTATTGTAAATGGTACAACGCTCGCTTTGTAAAAAAATGCAGGGCTGACATTTCAGAAAGTGAATACCTGTACCAGTCTCTTGGCCAACATACTGTTGCTGAAATTCAGCAGTGCTCAGTTTCTTCAGATCAGCGAGACGTTTCACCTCATCTTGTGTTACTGGTGGCTCTAAAACTTTACAACAATTACCGCATCTCGTACAATCGATAGCTGGTGCAATTTTATCATTCAGTTCCTGTACATAAGAATCTACTAACTGGGTAGGTATCGGCATTAGAAAAGTTTTGAAACGCTTATTCTCCTCGCGGTTTGCATCACTCTTCTGTTTGATAATGTCTAGAGATAAAATCACATCTAAAATTACAAAAAAGATGTGGCCTTTCGGCCGACATCTCTTCAACGCTATGGCAAGGTTAAAATCTTTGTATTCAAATTGAAAGTCAAAATTGTATCAGGCTACCTTCTTCCATTGGCTTTGGTTTTTAAACAAGAGGCGCGCAATGCGATTACAGACTTCATATTCTTCGCGCTTTTCGAAACTCTTAATCATACCCCGCAAGGCTTCAATGTAAAAATCCTCTTCAATATAGTATCCTTGCCCCAGGTAAATCCTTCCGGCAGGCAAGCCTGAAAAATGGGCCTCTATATATTCCAGTATTTCTGTTTCAGATAATGGCTTTTGCTCCGGATAGTTAAAAAACCGCTCCCGACTGGGCTCGTAGCCAAAACCAGTCACCACATTTTTGTAAAAACGTTTGATAACCAACTCTGATGCAATATTTGGTGAAGCTGTTTTCATAGTTCTTTTGCTTAATTGATGATACGAAGTAAACAAAGAGCTGTGACAGCTTGTGTCAATGATGAAATACTCGTAAATCGTAGCATCATGAAAAAAGTAAAAGAGACAGCCGATATACCCCAAGCCAAGATTTTAAGGGTTTTCCAGCTTATTGGGCTACTAAAAAGTGGTGGCCGTACGGTTAACCAGCTGGCACAGCAACTGGATGCCAATGCTCGCACTATCTATCGATACTTTAAACTATTAGAAGAGTTAGGCTTCATGATCGATCAGGACTTCCATGGTAAATTTTTCATACACCGTGAAGATGGCGAAAACCCAGAAGATCGGTTTTCTTTGGAAGAAGTGACCATGATGCGGCAACTCCTCCAAAGCGGAGCCAGCGGCCATCCCTTACAAGAAGCTATGCTACGCAAACTCTCCTTTCACTCAGAGGCCAGGGATCTGCCTGAGCAATTCTTAAAAATGAGAGTGGCCAAATTATTCAGAACCCTGAACGAAGCCATTGAAGGAAAAAAACAAGTGTTACTGAAAAGCTACCACTCCGCCAACAGCCAGGAAATTAACGACAGGCTGGTTGAGCCCTTTCAGTTTGGAGAAGGATTTCAATCTGTATTGGCACTTGACACAAAAGATAAACAGAGTAAGTATTTTAAACTCGAACGCATTGGTGAAGTAGTTGTGTTAGATAAGCCCTATAAATTTGAAGCACTCCATCAGAAAAATGCTACTGATATATTTGGGCTGAGTGGCCGTAAGCAAATTTGGGTAAGTATGCGACTGAGTCTTAAAGCTTGCATGCTGCTGCGTGAAGAGTTTCCGCTGTCAGTCAAGTACATTGAAAAAGACAATGAATCAGAGGAAAAGAGCTACTTGTTCAATGGCCCCGTTTTACATTTCAAAGGCATTGGCCGATTTGTCATGGGCCTGGCTGATGAAATTACCATTACCTCACCTCCTGAGTTTAAACAGTATATCAAAGACATACTGAAACAACAGAAATTAGTGTAATTCATAATCTTTCGAATGGCCTATGGCTAAACGATTCAATACTTCATGGCCGCGACAGACGACTTAAAAAAAACCTTTACGCTCATTCAACAAGAGCGACAAGCTGACTTAGAACAATATCAACAGAAGATTCTCCAGAAATCCATTACGCAGAAAAAGAAAGATGGAGTCTGCTGGTACCCCGTAAAACTGGAAAAGACCTACATTGGTACAGGGGAAAGACTGATCATTGAAGTTCAAAGAACAAATAATTTCGAGCAGAGACATTCCTTTCAATCAGGCAAAGCAGTAAGCCTTTTTTCAAACGCCACCAATACACCGCAGAAAGATCATGTCGGTGGTGTCATCAACTATGTGCGCGACAACAACATGGTGATTACCTTAAATGTTGATGAGCTACCCGATTGGATTGAGGATGGTGCCCTCGGTGTTGATGTGATGTTTGATGAAATCAGCTACCGCGAAATGGAATTCGCGCTGAAGACTGTGATAAAGGCTGAAGAGGGCAGAATTGTAGCACTCAGGAATATTTTACTAGGCTATCAAAGGGCTAAATTTAGTAATGAAGAGCCAAAGCATGATGGCCATGACGCTTCGTCAAAGTCACCATTGGCTGAAAAGAATACCCTCAACCCAAGCCAGCTAAAAGCGCTTGAAAAAGTATTGCATGCACAGGATGTAGGCATCATTCATGGGCCTCCCGGCACCGGTAAAACGACCACCCTGGTTGAAGGTATTATCAGAACAGTTGCTGCTGAAAAGCAGGTATTGGTGTGTGCACCCAGCAATGCAGCCATCGATCTGCTGGTAGAAAAACTAAGTGATCGTGGATTAAATGTGTTGCGCATCGGTCATCCAGCCAGGGTTACTGAACAGAGTTTGAGTAAAACCTTAGATGCACGTATTGCAAACCATGAATATTACAAGGACCTGCGCGGCATGCGTAGAAAAATGGAAGAACTTCGCACTTTAGCGTTTAAGTACAAGCGCAAGTTTGGACATGAAGAAAGAGCGCAACGGAAGTTATTACTCAACGAAGCTAAAGCATTAAAAGCTGATGCAGATGTTTTGGAGTTCTACATCACCAATAACCTGATTGAAAAAAGTGATGTAATCGCTTGTACTTTGGTGGGCTCTTCCCATTATGTGTTGCGCGGTAAAAAGTTCAACAGTGTATTCATTGATGAAGCAGCGCAATCGCTGGAACCAGCCTGCTGGATTCCGCTCCTAAAAGCCCAGCGCGTAATTTTTGCAGGCGATCATCAACAGCTTCCCCCTACCATTAAATCATACGAAGCTGCCAAAGCAGGTTTAGCAGAAACGCTAATGGAGAAGTGTATACGCCATCAACCCGAAACGGCCAGCATGCTTCAAACCCAGTATAGAATGCATGAAGCCATCATGCGCTTTTCATCAGACTATTTTTATGATGGCGCATTGATCGCTGATGAGCGCGTAAAGAACCACTTATTAAAAGAGGATGATGCTCCCATTCTTTTTATTGATACTGCCGGATGTGGTTACGATGAAGTTCAAGATCCTGAAACCCTGAGTCGTTTCAATAAAGAAGAAGCAGTACTACTGATCCGAAATGTTGAAAACCTGATCCATGAATTCGGTGAAGAGCGATGGCTGGAAGAAAAAATCAGTCTGGGTATTATAACACCTTATAGTGCCCAAGTCGAGTACATCACTAAACTGGCAGAAGATTCAGCCACCTTGGTCAACCTAAAGCAACTGGTAACGATCAATACTGTTGATGCCTTTCAGGGACAAGAAAGAGATGTGATTGCCATCAGCCTGGTGCGCTCCAATGATAAAGGTGAGGTTGGATTTTTGGGCGACATCCGAAGAACGAATGTGGCGCTTACCCGGGCGCGTAAAAAATTGATGGTCATCGGTGACAGTGCCACCCTTGGCTCCCACCCGTTCTATCTTCAATGGTTGGAATACATCCAGGCGAATGACTTTTACAAAAGTGCTTTCGAATTAATGAATTAGACAATTTTTTTTGATAAAATGTAAACTTTATTTGACATGTATCCGTATAATTGTCAAATAAACTTTACATTATATGAATACAAAACTTCTGCTTCCCCGAAAATTCAAGTACGTAGGGATGATTCTCACAGTCATTCTCATGTCTTTTGGCATTGCCAATATGTACTTTGAATTTATGTTTGAAATCTACACACCCTTCGCAGTGCAAGGTCTATTGGATAGTAGTCAGCCTAATGAGCTCACTGACGAAATCCTTGGTGGTGGACTAATTATCAGTTTAATGTTGTTGGCTTTTTCGAAAGAAAAGATTGAAGATGAGTTTGTAAGCAAAATGAGACTTGAATCCCTACTGTGGGCGGTTTACGTAAATTATACATTGCTGATTCTGGCATTCTTCCTGGTATATGGAAGTCCCTTTTTTGATGTGATTGTGTATAACATGTATACCATTCTGATCTTTTTCATCGGCCGGTTCAATTTCCTGATGTATCGCCATTTACAAACCCCTGAAAACGACTAAGTATGAAAAATACGATTCGCGTTCAGCGCGCCATTAAAAACATAACGCAGGCGCAATTGGCAGAAGCCATTGGTGTTTCGCGTCAAACCATTAATACGATTGAGTCGGGTAAGTATGTACCCTCCACTGTTTTAGCCTTGAAAATGGCCAAGGTTTTTGAAAAACCTGTCGAAGAACTTTTTGAGTTAGAGGCTGGAGATTAAGCTCAAAGAAATATTACTATCGTTTTTCGAAACAGTTTTAACTGTATCAGCAGGAGTTAGACTATGTAAAGCCAAATTTTATCAATAAATGGCTTACATCTCTATTGAAGTAAATGAAGAATGTGGCTATTAAAAAAAACTTATTTAGAAATGAAAAAACGCACAAAACTTTTAATCGTTCCAATGATATTTTTTATGCTTAACTGCTCAAAAGAAAAACCTAGTCTGGAACCAGATCACTCAGTTGATAATCAAGCTCTAAAAGAAATGTATTTAAAAGATATCGAGATAAGAGAACAAGATGAAAGAACAGATACTGTTAATCTGGAGAGTTTTGATAAGGTTCACAGGGAGAAAGTATTTGAACTACTTGCTGATAACAAAATAGTATCTCCTAATGATAAATACAGGGCAGCACTAATTCTTCAACACACAGCCGCAAAAATATGCGATGGAGAAATTACAAGTATTAGCCCGGAAAACTATCTTCTTGCTTATCATCTTTCTCAAAACGCCATGCTTAAAACGCCAAAAGCAAGGGATTTAAACATCCCTCGAATGGTTGCATTAAATTACGACAGATACTTACTTTATTCCCAGGGTTATCAGAAATACGGCACTCAGCTAATCTTTGATGACACAAGTGGAGAAATGGTGTTGGCGCCAATGGATACAACATTAGCCACAGATCAGGAAAGATCTCAATATCAAGTTGAACCGCTACGCGTTCTTTTAAGTAAACATAAAATTAAATCATTACCACCAAGTAATTAGTAATCCTTATCTAACAAAAAAATATAGAAGCATTACCTGTTCCAGACTCCCAAACATAAGTGTAGCATATAGGTGTTGAAGCGCTGCCAAACATTATTTCAATCATATTACCTATAAAATCATATTTATATGTACTTGTACCAGCACACCTTTAATTTTATTAGTTTTCCTTGAATGTCGTGTTCGTAATTTAGGGATATCAAAAACGATGAAGAGAATGAAAATTGTCAGAAAGTAATACGCTAATAAATACTAACTAAAGAAAAACTACAAATGCTTGTCGTTTTATAATAATTACCGACAATTACAGCATCATGTACTCTGGTTCAATAACAATAGGCCATGGGTAACTTAAGTCTATTGGCCTCTTAACAAATAAGGTGGCCATGTTATCATAGTCACCTTATTTTCATGCTTGGCTAGCCGTATTAGAACGGTAAAATTAATTTTATACCTGATTTATTCTTTACCACTACTTACTCACCAAAACGGCATCAGTTAAAATAAAATTCACGTGCTCTATGTCTTCTGCATTTAGCTTGAGTTTACCTTTCACGGTAATTAAATCATCGACCTGAAATTTCGGTAAGCCTTTGACGAAGGTAACTTCGGCAATAGACTCAGGACCGGCACCACCGCAGAAGAAACACTGGCTCATAGGATATTTTGAGATGATAATGTAATTACCATCTTCCGGAGCAAAAGGCACATAGAAACCTTGAATCGTTATTTCTTTGCCTTCCAGGGCTTTTATCTCAGCTGTAAAATTCGGGTAGAATAAATACTCCCCTATCTTCTCATAGTACTTGGGTTCGAATTTGGTCTTGGCAAATTCGTTCCACATGTCTTTAGTCTGTGCGCTTGCAGAAGCACCAACAATCAAAAAAAATAACACCAAAAAATTCTTCATATCTACATTATCAAATTTTCAAATCACGTAATGTTCAAATCAATTTAGTTTCCCGCCAAAACTTTCGAAATATCTGTTTTATATGCTTGCCAGGCAGGTATAATGGCGCATAGCAGTCCTAATAACAAACTTCCAGCCAAAAGTATCCATTCTTCTGTATAGAAAACAAGTGCTGTCACACCAGCTTTCTGGGCTTCTTCTATTAAGTTGGCAATGAGGGCTAAAATACCATGGCCAAGCCCCAAACCAATTAGGCTGCCCACAGTCGTTAAAAGTATTCCCTCTAAAAGTATTGTAAAGACTAGTTTTAAACGGCTCGCTCCCATAGAGCGCATAATAGCCAAATCATATCTTCTTTCTTTCAACGAATTATAAAGAGCAATGAAAATACTGAGTCCAGAAATAAAGATCAGCACATAGGCAAAGGCCATCAGAGCATCTACTCCTACCCCCAGTATTGAAAATAAACGCGCAGTTTCAAAGGCAGGTGAAGCCGCCTGCAATGAACTCTGAGAATTAACGATACGCGGCATTTGCACTGCCCCCATAGGCGAGCGGTACTCCAGGAGCATGGCCGTTATTTCGTGCGTTGAATCATTGGCTGAAACTGAGGGGACTAGAACAGAAGGTTTAAAATCAGCCGACACTTCGAGTTGATGATCTTCTGGATCATCGTGATGATGATGGTCCTCTTCCTCTCCTTCTGCATGCTCTTCATGCATAATCCAAACACTTTCCACATTTGTGAAAATAAGGTTATCGATAACAGTGTTGGATGGCTTCATAATACCCACTACCTTAAACTGGTGTGCGTCATGCGCATGTCCTCCTTCTGTCATGCCATGGGCGCTGGCAAAGACATCACCCATCTTCAGCTTACCGAGCAGAGCAACATTACTGCCTATTGTTACCTCAAGATTTTTTGTCCACCACTTACCTTCTGCCAATTGCATTTCATACAAATCAGCATACTGCTGATTTGTGCCTACAATTCTGAAGAGTTGATAGCTATCACCTAAGGCTAAGGGGATGGCTTGTTTGATCAAGCGGTTCTTCGCAATTCTCTCCGCTTCATTCAGTTTGATGTTACCCGTAGGATAATCAATATGAAAGATATTACACAAAATCAGCTGCAAAGGACTGCCTTTGGCACCTACTACTAAGTCAATACCTCTTCCGTTTTTTGCAATGTTCTCTTGCAATTGATTATTAAAAAGTAATAAGAGCGTTATTACGGCAATGCCCAGTGCGAGTAAGACAATATTTAAAACAGTGTTAAGGGGTTTTGCCAGCAGGTAATTCCAGACAAGTTTAATGACTGACATAGTACTACAATTTGGGCGTTAAAATAACTTGTTTATTGATATAGCTTTTGATACGTTGATCGTGTGTAGCTACAATTAATGATGCCTTATTTTCTCTAGCCACTTCCATTAAAAGTTGAATTACCTGTTCACAACTTGTATCATCTAAAGCAGAGGTGGGTTCATCAGCCAGAATGATGGCGGGCTTGTGCATTACTGCCCGGGCAATAGCCACCCGTTGTGCCTGGCCCTGACTGATCTCAGTAACTTTTGCTGTACGCTTAGAATCGATGCCTAGTCTCTCCAATATTTCACTTATCCGCTTCTCGTCAATGTTTGTACCTGCCAGGTAAGGAGCCAACTTCAAATTATCTTCTACGCTGAGGGCCGTAATCAAATGATTTTTCTGAAAAATAAACCCCATGTGTTTACCACGAAAGGCATCCAGTGCACTCTCTGAAAGCTGAGAAAGCTCTTGCCCAAGCGTTATCACTGACCCCCGATAATTGCGCAATAAGCCACCAAGTATGTGCAGTAGTGTAGTTTTTCCAGATCCGGAAGAGCCTAGCAACAGACAATGCTCGCCACTATTTATGGTAAAATCGGGGAAAGAAATGGCTTTTTGGCCATTATAGGCATATACTAAACCTTTAACCTCAATCATAATTTAATGCAACAATGTTGCAATTTAGTTATTCTCTCATTTAAACAAAAGAGTCAGGCAAAATACCTGACTCTCTTCTTTAAGCCAATTTAAGTCTACTATTTAATCGGCTCATAATCTTTAAATGGTGACAGATTGACTTTCTCCATCATTGCACGGTATTGTTTCCATTGGGTTTCATAAAAATCGTTAACGCGTTTGGTGAGGGTTGCCATCTTATCTACGGCATGTTGGTATACACGTTTGTCGGTATCACTGATAGGATCGCGTGAGCGGCCAACATAACCTTGTGCTGTTTGAATGTAAGAGATGGGTGTGGCATCTGGTGAACGAACAATGCCCTGGCGCTTGTCTACTTTACCAAACATGAAATCTAAAACAGATTCAATTGAATCTTTCATGGCTTTGGTTTTGTCCATCGCCTCTTTTAAATCACTACGCTTAGCCTCTTTCATTTTCTTTTCATACTCCTCTACAATCTCTTTTGATTCGCGCAGGCGATCAGCTGCAGCAGTTGCTGAGCTGCGAAGTTTCTGCAAATCTTTTAACATGTTGTAACGATCTGTATATACTGAAGGTGCCACATCCATGCGCGGGTCTGCTTTAACAGTGATCATGGCTGAATCTTTCTGATCGCCAAATAACAAACGAAGTTTGTATGTACCTGGCAAAACACTGGTGCCTCCAAAACCACCGAAGCCACCGCCTCCGCCACCACCGCGCTGTTCACGTGCAGGCTGTCGATCTCCCTTTTCATTCATCATCCAACTCATGCGGTAAACACCATTTTCATCCGGAGCCTTTTGACGAAGCGTGTTGATCAATACACCTTTATCGTTATAAACTTGTAGTTTAACCGAATCATACTTCACAGTAGATTTAGCAGGTGCAGATGCTGCAGGTTTTGCTTCTTCCTTTCCTTTTTTTGCTTTTGTATCTTCAGCAGGTTTGGCCGCTTCTGTTGCCACAGGCTTATTAACTGAATAAGTAATCATAGCACCTGGCTGACGGTTTTCTCCATTATACACAGCGTTGGCATCAAAGCGTGGGCCAGAAGGCTGTTGAATAGAAACCAGGTAGGCATCTGGGGGTGTAAAGAGATGGGCAGTCTTCGACATCACGCTCGTGGATTTTGCCATTTCGCGTAAAGGGCGAATATCATCAAACACATATATGGCCCGACCGAAAGTACCAATCACTAAATCATGCTCGCGTGGGTGAATCACCATGTCGATGGTGGGAACACCAGCAGGATAGCCATTGGTCCATTTTGTCCAGTTCTTGGCCCCATCGATGCTTACAAATAAACCGTTTTCAGTACCTAAAAACATAAGCTTGGGTTCTACAGGATCTTGTACTACTGATAAGGTATAATTACTCTCTCCTACCTGAGCGCCCGTTACAATGCTTGTCCAGGTAGCACCAAAATCTTTTGTATGAAACAAATAGGGTTTGTAATCGAACATGCGGTAGTTGTTTACAACAACAAATGCCTCGCCTGCATTGTAGGTTGAAGCTTGTATCTGTGTTACCCATGCATTTTTAGGCATTCCTAGAATTTTCGCTGTGATATTTGTCCAAGTCTTACCACCATCTTGTGTTACTTGTACCTGTCCATCATCTGTACCTACCCATAATACCCCTTGCTTCACTTTGCTTGGCGCGATGCTTAAAATAGTACAGTGGTTTTCTGCACCTGTGGCATCCATGGTCATACCACCGCTATCGTGCTGCTTTTGTTTTGACTTATCGTCTGTTGTTAAATCAGGCGAGATGATATCCCAGGTATCGCCTTTGTTAGTTGATTTATGAACAAACTGGCTTCCATAATAAATGGTTGACGTGCTGAACGGATCTTGTGCCAGGGCAGAGTTCCAGTTATAACGAAGCTTCATGTCTGCATCAGGATGCGTGGGGCGCAGGTTTTTTGCGAAACCTGTCTGTAAATCGAAGCGTGCTAAGTTACCACCTTGCGACATGGCATAGCCATAACGGTTATCGTCAGGATCTGGTGCTGCATCAAAACCATCACCAAACAATACTTCTTGCCAGTAAGAATTTCTGATGCCTCCATTTCTCCACACATAAGCAGGGCCTACCCATGAACCATTGTCTTGCATACCACCATACACATTGTAAGGATGCGCCATATCCACATTGATATGGTAGAATTGACCCACAGGAATATTATCTGCAAACACCCAGGTTTTACCCATATCGCGCGAAATATTTAAACCTCCATCATTCCCATCAATAATCATGTTCGGATTTTCGGGATTGATCCACCACGCATGGTGATCGGGGTGGACACCGTAATAGGGTAAAAGTTCTTTAAAGGATTTACCACCATCTTCACTCACATTGACACGAGAGAAAATAGTATACAATCTGTTTTCATTTTTAGGATCAACATAGATTTCAAAATAGTAGAAAGGACGATCACCAATTTCACCTTTGTCGTTCACCATAGTCCATTTTTCACCACCATCTTCAGAGCGATACAAAGCATTTTTCTTTGCTTCAATCAAAGCGTATACGACATTGGGTTTGTTGCGCGCAATTGCTAAACCCATGCGCCCTACATTACCTTCGGGTAAACCTTCTTTATCTGTTAATTTTTTCCAGTTCTTTCCACCATCGTAGGTCACATACAAACCAGAACCCGGGCCACCAGAGTTAAAAGTCCAGGGCATTCTGCGGTGTTCCCACATGTTAGCAAATAGCTTATTTGGATTAGATGGATCCATTACCAACTCACCGCAACCCGTCTTATTATCTACAAACAATACGCGCTCCCAGGTTACACCTCCATCGGTTGTTTTGTAAACGCCACGCTCAGGATGCTCGCCCCAGGGGGAACCAATAGCCCCTACATATACTGTATTAGGGTTTTTAGGATCGATAATAATTCTGTGAATGTGTCTTGTCTTTTCAAGTCCGATTTTCTTCCAGGTTTTACCACCATCAAGGGTTTTGTATATGCCTTCGCCCCCGTTTAAACTGTTACGAGGGTTGCCTTCACCTGTTCCTACCCATACTACAGCTGGATTATCTTGTTGAATAGCAATTGCCCCTATTGATAAGGTTGATTCTTTATCGAAAAGCGGTTCCCAGGTAACACCTCCACTGGTAGAACGCCAAACTCCACCCGAAGCCGCCCCCGCATAAATGATATCAGGATTGCTCACGACCGCATCAATAGCTGTAATGCGACCACTCATACCAGCAGGCCCGATAGCCCTGGGTTGAAGTCCTTTTAACTTATCCATATCCAACTTTTGCGCTAAGGCAGAAAAGCTGCACAGAACAAGCAAAGCACTCGTTAAATAGTATATACTCTTTTTCATAAAACTAGATTTATGAAGGTAAGGTAAGTGATATTTATGGGTGAGTGATGAGCTGCTTTATTTTCGGGGTATAAAGCACTTGAAATGCTCCAGAATTATATGAATGGCTGAGACTTGGCTATAAAAAAAGCGAGCAGCCAAAAGGCCACTCGCTTATGCAAATTTTATCGTGATCTGGTTATTGAAGGGGGCCCTTCTTTAATTCCATTTTACCAAGCGCTGCATTTTTATCTAACTTCCCGGTGAGGTAATCGGCCAGCACTGAAGCCTTCGTTACAATTTCTATTGTAGATGGAATGCCGCATTCACTGCATTTGGTTAATCGTACATTGAACACTAACACTTCTTCCGGCTTTAGGCTTTTGATAGTTCTTCCGTATTCCAGAATATTCTCTTTCAATTCCTTCTCAAAATTTGGATAAAGTTCCTTCACCTTCTGATTACGTTGTTCTTCGGTAACCCGTTCCAGTTTTTGTGTAGGCATATTAAAATAACCGCGTTCTAACTGATTAGAGGAGTACACCTGCATGTGATAGATCACACCATAATCCTTCAGCCTTTCATAGTAGGTATCATCTTCTGTAAAAAAAGTGGTCGATAAATCTGGCTGGTAGAGTCTATCCACAATGGTTGTTAAAAGTTCCAGATCCTGGCTGCGTTCGTTCATTACTTCACTTTCAACCACTTTAATTTTAGCAAGAAACTGATCACGATTTAATTTACCTATCTGAAACTGTTTTATATCTGCACCGCTCGCTTCAATTGATAAGAAATATCGTTTCTCATCACCCATAAAGCGCCAGTAGCGATTTCCACCATCAGATGCGCGGTTAGTGATTATTATCTTCTCCTCTGGTTTTAGCTGACTTAAAATTGAACTGTAATCTGCCAGGAAAGTTTTAGAAGCCTCTGTTAACAATTTATTATACTCTTTAGCATCCTTATCGCTTTTGACCGAAGTGCGGGCAATTGTAAATCCGGTACTTCTACTTCTTTCCATAGCATCTTCTGCATCGCGCATAGCCTCCTCCGCATCACGAAGAGCTTCTTCTGCTTTGGCTCTGTTTTCTTCAACTTTTCCTATTAGCTCCTCTGTTATCACCTCGCCCTCTTCATCGGTTTCGATTGAATAGGTATAACTCTGACCTTGCCCTCCTTGGACATGTACCCTGGGAGCTCTTGGCGCTCTTGGTACTGTTATATAATTCATAGGAAAATTAGAGAAATTAGGAATGGAGAAAGTTACACCATAACCACTACGGTAACTAGCTTCTACAGAAACAGGTAACCAATCGCCCTTCTCAAATTGCTGCTTTATCAAAGATTCCAACACACCCTCTGCGACTTTCAGGTCTCGTGCCATGCGGTCATCTACCGAATTCTGGGCTACTGCTACGCCAACCATCATCAACCACACTATACTTAAAAAAATATTTTTCATATCATTACTGTTAAAATTCACTTTTGGTTTACTAATCAACTCAAGGGCTAATTTCTGATTCCGGCTTTCTGAAAGTTAGTACCTGAGTTATTGATGAGACTTGTTAATATTTGTTCTGTTTCTGCTTTAAAGAGATTGCTGTTTTGCTCTACATCTGTAATCTTAGTTTGTAAAAGACGTAAGTCATCATTTCGCTGCTGTTGCAAATACTTAGAGAAATCGACTAATAAATTCTCCATATAATCTTTCTGTTCAGTAGAGGTCAGTTTCATATAGTCCTGCATCATTCTCATGTTCTCCGTTTGTATGCTCGCAACGTAAGCGGCAATCTGATCTTTCGAGGCACTGGCTACTTGTTGTACAAGGGCATCTACCCTCTCACTGTTGCGTGTATTGACCGCCAGGTTTTTCCTAATGGATTCATCAATTTTTTGCCTGTTCTCTGCCAGGCTTTGTTGCCAGGTATTGTTATTATCACTAAGAGATGCATTGATCATTTCTTGTACTTCCGCTTGTGTAAGCATGGGTGTGTTGGTAACCGGTGGAATTGTTTCTTTAGCACCAAAGCTGATGCGTATACCACTGTCATCACTAGAAACCGTTGTGCTTGTTAACCTGCCTACTACCATGATTAACAACAGTGATGCGGCAATGCTGATAATGGTTTTAGCGTAAGGGAAATCCCAAAGACTTCTGGTCTTGTGATTATCCACTACGATGGGTGGTGCTATCACTTCCTTATCTTCTACCGTGCGCAACATGTGTTGCAAAGCCTTCATGTTCTCTAACTCAAGTCGGGCATTCGCATTCTCTGCTAAGTAAAGCTCCATGCGTTCGCGTTCTTCGCCCTCCATCTCACCGTATAGGTAAGCCATCCACGCTGCTTCGTTTGGTTTATAGCTCATAATGCACTGTATCTTTAGTTATGTTGCGTTGTTCTAAAATCCTTTTCAATCCGTCAAGTCCGTAATACATTCTTGATTTTGCTGTGTTCTCGGAAATATTCAGTACCTCTGCTATCTCTCTGAACTTTAACCCTTCAAACTCCTTCATGATCACAACTTCGCGTTGTTCTTCACTTAAAGTCATCAAGGCTTGTTGCAGTATCTCCGACAACTCTGCCTGTTGAAACTGTTGCTCCGGGTTTTCATGCCGCATGGCGCTACCCTCCCAACGTGGAGAATTCTCTGCTTCAGGGTTAACCACAAATTCGAAAGGAACAGATTTGTTTGATTTTTTCTTTCTTAATTCCTCACGACAATAGTTAACCGCTATGGTATACAACCATGACTTAAACCTGCCAGTGTCTTGCAAGCCTTCCAGGTTTCTGCACATGGAAATGAAAGTCTTTTGCGCTACTTCCATGGCCAGATCATGATCCTGGAAAAACTTGAAAGCGAAATTATAAATGCGTTTGTACCAAAGCTGCACCAGCTTTCCCTGGGCATTCTTATCCCCTTGCCGTGCGCGTAAAAGCAGGGAGTCGGAATGCATCATGGCAATGTCCAGTAAAGTTTCGGCCACAAATTCAGTTGTTTTAAGTTTTAAACGCTTCTAATCGATTACGCTATAAAGATGGAGGGAGTTCAGGAAAAGTTTTATTCATTCTAAAAAAAGTTAGTTTTAAAGGTATAGCCAATAATTCCACGGCTCATGGATAATAGTCAATGGACCAAGTTCTATGGACTATTGGCCTTAGATGCTATCTTGCGGCTTTTATGAAGAAAATCATTGCTTTTCTGATCCGTTTTGTACCTCGCAGGTACCTTCAATTGGTGGGAGGAGCCGGTTTAAAAGTAACCGGAGCGCTCTTTTACAGGGGTAAAAATGTTAGCTGCCCGGTTTGTGATCATCAATACAGAATTTTTTTGCCTTACGGCCGCATTAATACAAGACCTAACGCCCTTTGCCCGAATTGCCTGTCGTTGGAGCGCCACAGACTCATCTACCGCTACTTGCAAGCGAAAACAAGCTTTTTCAGCAAAGCACAAGCTGTTTTACACATAGCACCAGAGGCTTGTTTTATTCCGCGATTTGAAAAAGTACATGGAGAAGGCTACATCACCGCTGACATAGAATCGCCATTGGCTAAGGTAAAAATGGATATTCACCAAATACCTTTTGAGGACAATCGTTTTGATGTAGTGCTATGCAACCATGTGCTCGAACACGTACGAGATGATATACAAGCCATGCGTGAAATATGCAGGGTGTTGAAGCCAGGAGGTTTTGCGATTATGCAAGTACCCTTCTTTAATCCTGTGCAGGAACAAACGTTTGAAGACAATAGTATCATTGATAAAAGAGAAAGAGAAAGAATTTTCGGCCAGGATGATCACGTTCGCAAATACGGTCATGACTATCCCCAGCGCATACAACAAGCCGGTCTTCAAGCGATTGAAGAAAATTTCGTTAATGAATTAAGTGAAACCGAACGACAACGTTTGGGTCTGGTGAAAGGGGAAATTATTTACATCGGAAAAAAACCATAAGTTTTCTTCTACCTCATCAACTTTTTGGGGTTGCTATGCGTTTAAACCTTTTTACGCCATTCTCCCCTCATGAAAAACGAAAGAGTTCTGCTGTTCATTCTGGCAGCCATCATGTTTACCCATATTATGGACTTTATGATTATGATGCCACTGGGGCCACAGCTCATGCGCATTTTTGATATTAGTCCACAGCAATTTGCCTTACTGGTTTCATCTTATACCATTACCGCTGGTATCACTGGATTTATTGCAGCCTTTGCTATCGATCGTTTCGATCGTAAGAACACTTTACTGTTTATGTACATAGGTTTTACAGTGGGTACCATCGCTTGCGCTTTTGCTCCGACCTATGCTATCTTATTAATCACACGCTCGATAGCAGGTGCTTTTGGTGGTGTATTGGGTGCTCTTATTCTGGCTATGGTGAGTGATGCCGTACCTCTTGAAAGAAGAGCCAAGGGTATTGGCATTGTGATGGCTTCTTTTTCTATCGCTTCCGTATTTGGTGTACCCTTTGGATTATTTCTGGCCAGTGAATTTACTTGGCATGCACCATTTTTATTCCTGGGTATTTTCTCTGCAGTAATTTGTGTGCTCGTTGTTTTCTTCATCCCTGTTATGCGTTGGCATATTGCAGTCGATGGTAATCATAAAAATCCATGGGAAGTATTAGTTGCAATCTTTGGAAACAAAAACGCAAGGCTAGGTTTGACTTTCTCGGCTGTACTCATGCTCGGTCACTTCACCATAGTACCTTTCATCTCTCCATACATGGTGGGGAACGTTGGTTTTAGCGAAGATGAATTGATGTATATCTACTTAGTCGGTGGAGCGAGCACGATTTTCTTCTCGCCTTGGGTGGGAAAGATGGCGGACAAACATGGTCGTTTAAAAATCTTCACCATTTTTGGTTCACTCGTATTGATCCCGATCATAGCCATAACCAATATGCCGCCATGGCCTTTGTGGGCAGCACTTATTGTAGCAGCTATTTTCTTTGTGTTTGCCAACGGACGTATGGTGCCCAGCACTACGATGGAGACTGCCATCATTAAGCCAGAAAACAGAGGAAGTTACATGAGTATTCGCTCTTCCATTCAACAACTTACTTCTGGTTTTGCCGCTTTTATTGCAGGTGTTATTGTAACCGAAAAGCCTTCCATTTTTTCAACTGAAGCAAAGGCATTGGTGAATTATGAGTATGTAGGTTTAATCGCAGTGTTCTTTAGCCTGGTTTCTCTATGGGTTGCCCGCAAGCTGAAAGTTGAAACGGAGGCTTAGACAATCAGTTAAAAAATTTTTATCTCAATACCTGTTTAATTATGAAAAGTGTCTGTTCTTAAATTAAGGACAGGCATTTTACTTATTAATACATTTCAATAGCCATGAGTATTTCATTTTATGATTATCTTGGTTTAAAAAAGACATGAAGCCTGAACTTCTCTTTTCACTCTGCAACTCGGTAGCACCACTAGGTTGGATTCTATTATTGGTAGCACCCCGCTGGAAAATTACGCGCTATGCAGTGCTCTATGGCATCATCCCTTTAATTTTTGCCTTTGTCTATTTAGGTATCATTATTTCAATGGGTGGTATTTCATTTGGTGACTTCAGCTCTTTAGCGGGAATCAAATCCTTATTCGCCAACGATTATGCATTGGTTGTAGGCTGGGTCCATTATTTAGCTTTTGATTTATTTGTTGGCAGCTGGATTTTATCGAATGGCCAGAAGCATAATATTGCTCACTTACTATTAATCCCTTGTTTATTCTTCACGTTCATGCTGGGCCCGGTGGGGTTACTGCTTTATTTTATTGTAAGAGCGATCAAAACCAAGAAAGTATTGCATGAAAATTTCTGAATTGAGTACCACACTAAAGAATAGAAACAAACTTCTTTTCTATTTTGGTTGGATCAACATAGTAGCCTTCGTAGCTTGTTTGCTGCTCTACTTTATTGACGATAAGCTAGTGACTGGCATTAATGCCTGGCTTAAACCCATGAAGTTTAGTCTGAGCATTGCCATCTATGCCTGGACCTTTGGCTGGGCACTCCATTATCTCCAAAGTAAAAAAATGGAAACCTTTATCAGCTGGTTTGTTGTCATCAGCATGTTAGTCGAAATTGGTATCATTATCTTTCAGGCAGCACGGGGTGAGATTTCACACTACAATATTTCAAGTGCCCTTAATGGCATGCTCTTCGGCATCATGGGACTATTTATTGGCATCAATACCGTAATTAATGCATTGACAGTAGTGCTATTCCTAATGAAAAGCCAAGTGACAATTGAAGGCCCACAGCTGCTCGCCTGGCGTGCAGGTCTCCTCTTGTTTTTGATAGGTAGTATTTCCGGAGGGCTCATGATTGCCAACATGGGGCATACCTATGGGGCTGCTGATGGAGGTCCGGGGATTCCCTTTACTAATTGGAGTACACAAGCGGGTGATATGCGCGCGGCACACTTCTTTACTTTGCATGGCTTACAGCTAATACCCTTCTTTGCTTTCCTGATTCCAGCCCATCATAAAAAGAAAGCCCTATTAGTATTGCTTTTTTCGTTGGTCTACTCGTTTGCCTGTATATGGATGCATTACCTGGCCCTGCAAGGGAAACCTTTGTTCAGCTTTTAGATGCCGATTCAAACAAAAAAATGACCTTCTGACAGAGAAATTTTGATTTCTGACAATCCTTACCTTTATTCGCACCATCAAATCATGAAAAACACACAAAACATAAACCTTCACCACCATCATCATGTTAACCATGCGGATCGTGGCTGCGCTATGTTTTGATTGAATTATAAAACCAATTAAAAGGCTTGTCACGATGTGGCAAGCCTTTTTTGTTTTCATCACACTTTAAAAATGATAAATCGATAAACATGAGCAATACGTTACTAAGAATCGCCATTCAAAAATCTGGTCGCTTGCAAGAAGGTTCACTGGCCCTTTTAAAAGAGAGTGGTTTGTCCATCAGCAATGGTCGCGATCAACTTAAAACACAAGCACGAAATTTTCCGGTTGAAGTGCTCTTCCTACGCGATGATGACATCCCTCAGTATGTAGAAGACAATGTGGCTGATATAGGAATAGTTGGAGAGAATGTATTTGTTGAAAAACAAAAGAAGAACGAACTCATTAAAAAACTAGACTTTGCCAAGTGCAGGTTGTGCCTGGCCATACCTCGATCTGAGAATTATACAGGTCTCCAGTGGTTTGAAGGAAAAAATATTGCGACCTCTTACCCTGCCATTGTTCAGCAATTCTTAGAAAAAAATAATATTAAAGCTGGTATTCACGAAATCAGTGGCTCTGTTGAAATTGCCCCGGGTATTGGTTTAGCCGATGGTATTTGTGATATCGTAAGCACTGGGAGCACTTTATTGAGTAATGGTCTTAAGGAAGTAGAAACAGTTCTTTATTCTGAAGCAGTGATGATTGCCAGTCCGCAATTAAGCGCAGAGAAGAAAGCCATTCTTAACAAGTTGCTCTTCAGAATTGAGTCAGTTCAAAAAGCCAAGAACAACAAGTATATTTTATTGAACTGCCCTAACGATGCCATCGACAAAATCACATCTGTGATTCCGGGGATGAACAGTCCTACCATTTTGCCTCTAAAACGCGAAGGTTGGTCTTCACTACACTCTGTTGTGGACGAGAATGACTTCTGGGAAAAAATTGATTTACTGAAATCCTTTGGTGCCCAAGGTATTCTGGTCATCCCTATAGAAAAAATGATTGCATAGTCTAAAGAAATCAAACATGAAGATTTTTAACAACCCTAATAGAGCCACCTGGACTGAATTAACGGCAAGACCTGCACTTGAACTTGACTTTCTGGAGAGTACTGTAAAAAACATTTTAAATCGCGTAAAACTTGGTGGAGATGCGGCATTGAAAGAACTAACCTTCCAACTCGATGGTGTTCAACTGAGTGATTTGCTGGTTAGCGAAGCGGAAATAACTGCGGCAGCAGCATTACTAAGTGTTGAGTTAAAGCAAGCCATCATGACGGCACAGCGCAACATCGAACTATTTCATGCTTCACAACTAAAAACCGAAACCGTTACAGAAACCATGCCTGGCGTTAGCTGCTGGCGTAAGGCAGTTGCCATCGACAAGGTTGGCATTTACATTCCGGGAGGAACTGCTCCTTTATTCTCTACAGTCTTAATGCTCGGTACACCCGCTAAACTGGCAGGATGCAAAGAAGTAATCCTGTGCACACCACCGGATAGAAATGGAAAAGTAAATCCTGCTATTCTATTTGCTGCCAACTTAGTTGGTGTTACAAAAATTGTGAAGGTAGGTGGCGCACAAGCCATTGCAGCACTCGCTTACGGTACTGAAAGTGTCAATAAGGTTTACAAAATTTTTGGGCCCGGAAACCAGTATGTAACCATGGCGAAACAATTGGTGAACCAGCAAGGCACAGCCATCGACATGCCTGCCGGGCCTTCAGAAGTATTGGTGATGGCCGATGAGAGCGCTGAAGCTTCCTTTGTGGCTGCCGACTTATTATCGCAGGCAGAACACGGTACGGATAGTCAGGTAATGCTTGTGCTTCTGGATAACAATAAACTGAAAGACATTCAGAAAGAAGTAGAAAAACAACTGGCACTGCTCCCAAGAAAAGCCATTGCCGCACAAGCATTGGAAAACAGCAGGGTGGTTCAGTTTGATGCATTATCTGAAGCCATTGATTTTGTGAACGAGTATGCACCAGAGCACTTAATCATTAATGTAGAAAATGATGAAGCTGTGGCTGCAAAAATTACTAATGCAGGTTCCGTCTTCTTAGGTAACTATACACCTGAGGCAGCGGGCGACTATGCTTCAGGCACAAATCATACCCTACCCACGAGTGGCTATGCGAAAGCCTATGCCGGAGTATCGCTTGATAGCTTTGTGAAAAATATTACCTACCAGCGAATTAGTAAAGAGGGCATTAATAATATAGGCCCTAATATTGAGTATATGGCCGAAGCGGAGCAACTGGTAGCACACAAAAGGGCGGTAAGTGTGCGTCTTGAAAAATTATTGACCAGTAAATAAACCCTTGTCATGGCAAATTTTGATTTACATACTTTAGTTCGTAAAAATATTCTAGCCTTAAAACCCTATTCTTCTGCCCGTGATGAGTTTAAGGGTGAAGCTGATGTTTACCTTGATGCGAACGAAAATCCCTATCCTTCTGGTTATAATCGTTATCCGGATCCCTTACAATGGAAAGTGAAAGAACTTCTCTCAAAACAAAAGGGAATTAAACCCGAACAGATTTTTCTAGGTAATGGTAGTGATGAAGCCATCGACCTATTGATCCGTGTGTTTTGTGAACCAAATCAAGACAGCGTGATGATCACAGAACCTACCTACGGCATGTACAGGGTTTGTGCTAACATTAATGCGGTGTCTATTCAAAATGTGCTATTGACAAGAGATTATCAACTTGACACAGAAGGAATAGTAAAAACGGTCATGTCCAATACTAAAATTATATTCTTGTGTTCCCCTAATAATCCGACCGGTAACTTATTAAAGGTTGAAAACATATTTTCTGTATTAAATCAATTTTCAGGATTAGTCGTGGTGGATGAAGCCTATATCGATTTTGCGGGAGATGTCAGCTTAATTAAAGAACTTAAAAATTATCCCAACCTTGTTATTCTGCAAACCTTCTCTAAAGCCTGGGGCCTGGCCGGACTTCGCCTGGGAATGTGTTTTGCCTCGGAAACCATTATTGGTCTACTCAATAAAGTGAAGTACCCCTACAATGTAAATATCAAAACGCAGGAGCTGGCGATAGAAGCTTTGGTAAAGATTGAAGATAAGAATAAAGCGGTAACCGAAATTCTGGCAGAGCGAAAGAAATTAATTGATGAGCTTCATGACATTACCTTTGTTAAAAAGGTATATCCCTCAGATGCTAACTTTGTATTGGTAGCGATGGAAAACGCCCCTTCTATTTATCAGAAACTGATGCAACAAGGCATTATTGTTAGGGACAGATCAGCCGTGGTACTCTGCGAAAGCTCTTTGCGCATTACTATAGGAACACCGGAAGAAAATAAGAAATTAATAAATACACTTAAGACATTATGAAAAAAGTATTATTCATAGACAGGGATGGCACCTTGATTATCGAACCCCCTGACCAGCAAATAGACAGCCTGGATAAACTGGAATTTTACCCGGGTATTTTTTCCGGTTTGTCGCAGATTGTTGCTGCAAACGCTTTTGAACTGGTCATGGTCACTAATCAGGACGGTTTAGGTACCAACAGTTTTCCAGAAGAGACCTTCTGGCCGGCACAAAATAAAATGCTCAAAGCCTTCTCGAATGAGAACATTCATTTTTCTGCCACTCACATCGATCGAACTTTTCTCCACGAAAATAAACCAACACGCAAGCCAGGCACTGGCATGCTAGGGCAATACTTTTCTTCTGAGTATGACCTAAGCGCTTCTTTCGTAATAGGTGATCGTATCACAGATATTGAACTGGCCAAGAATCTTGCCTGTAAAGGAATACTCATTAATGATGGCTCTTTGCTTGATTCTATAAAGGAAAAAGCCTTGGAAGAGTATTGCGCACTCATCACTACCTCATGGTCAGAAATTGCAACCTTTCTGATCAAACCACAGCGCAAAACCGAGCACGTTCGCAAAACAAAAGAAACCGACATCAAGATTTCTTTGAACCTGGATGGAACAGGCATTGCCAATAACAAAACAGGTCTTGGTTTTTTCGATCATATGTTGGATCAACTGGCCAAGCACGGTAACATCGACTTAGCAGTAGATGTAAAAGGAGACTTACACATCGATGAACACCACACCATAGAGGACACAGCACTAGCCATCGGTGAAGCTTTTGGTAAAGCCTTGGGTGATAAGCGAGGGATAGAACGTTACGGCTATTGTTTACCCATGGATGATTGTCTGGCACAATCAGCCATAGATTTTGGCGGAAGACCCTGGTTAGTCTGGGAAGCAGAATTTAAGCGGGAAAAAATAGGTGAAATGCCAACAGAAATGTTCTTCCACTTTTTTAAATCCTTTTCGGATGCCTCCAAATGCAATTTGAATATTAAAGCAGAAGGAACTAATGAACATCATAAAATAGAAGCCATCTTCAAAGCATTTGCCAAGTCAATCAAGATGGCCTTGAAAAGAGAAGGTAATGATTTACCTAGCACTAAAGGTGTATTATGAAAGTAGCCATTATCAAATACAACGCAGGTAATATTCGATCCATGGCCTTTGCCATGGAGAGACTTGGCATTGACTACAGTATTACTGATCACCAAGAAGAAATTAAAAAGGCTGACAAAGTAATTTTTCCTGGTGTAGGTGAAGCCAAGTCAACGATGGACTATCTGCAAGTACATAAGTTAGATTTGCTCATCAAAGATCTAAAACAACCTGTATTGGGTGTTTGCTTAGGTATGCAATTAATGTGTGCTTATTCGGAGGAAAATGATACAAAGTGCTTGGGTATTTTCGATGAAACAGTCAAACAGTTTATTCCCAAAAATGCAGAGAAAGTTCCACACATGGGCTGGAACTCCATTGCCTTGAGCAATTCATGGATCAATGCTTCTTTAGATGAGACTTACATGTATTTTGTCCATAGCTACTATGTTCCTGTAAACCAACATACCGCAGCCATAACCGATTACATTCAGCCCTTTAGTGCTGCTTTGCAAAAAGACAATTTTTACGCTGTACAATTTCACCCTGAAAAATCTGCGTCTGTTGGCGAAAATGTGTTGCGTTCTTTTCTAAATATTCCTGCATGAAAATCATTCCAGCTATCGATATCATCAATGGTCAGTGTGTTCGATTAACACAAGGCGACTATGAACAGAAAAAAGTTTACAATAACAATCCACTGGAGGTTGCACTTGAATTTGAAGGGGCAGGAATTAAATACTTGCATGTAGTTGATCTTGATGGGGCAAAAGCGGGTAGCATACAAAACTTTACCATCATTGAGAAGCTGGTTAAAGAAACCCAATTACGCATCGATGTTGGTGGTGGAATAAAGACGGAAGGAGATATAAGGAGGCTCTTAAACTTAGGCGTTGCTCAGGTAAACCTCGGCAGCATCGCTGCGAAAAATCCAGAGCTAGTGAATGAATGGATGGACTTATTCGGGCCTGATAAAATAATTATCAGTGCCGATGTACGTAACGAGAAAATTGCGTTACATGGCTGGCAAGAGCAATCCATGCTATCAATCTATGATTTCCTGCAGCTCTTCCCGTCAAAGCTTTTGCATGTAACCTGTACAGACATTGCTACAGATGGCATGCTATCGGGTCCTAACTTATCTCTGTATCAAAAAATCCAAGGCAGGTTTCCTGACGCCAGTATTACGGCCAGTGGGGGCGTTAGCTCTATCAAAGATCTTGATGCCTTGCTAAAACTAAAAGTTGACGGTGTCATTATTGGGAAGGCGATTTATGAAAATAAAATATCACTCACTGAATTAAGTAAGTATGTTAACTAAGCGCATCATCCCTTGTCTTGATATTAAAGAGGGCCGGACAGTGAAGGGAGTTAATTTTGAAAGCATCCGGGATGCCGGTGACCCGGTAGCGCTTGCTTCACTATATGCCCAGCAAGGCGCAGATGAATTGGTGTTTTTGGATATTGCGGCCACCAATGAAAACAGAAAAACATTTTCAACTTTAGTACGTGAAATTGCCAGGCATATCAACATACCGTTTACAGTGGGTGGTGGGATCAGTTCTGTAGAAGATGCCAGCTTATTATTAGAAGCCGGAGCAGATAAGGTAAGTATTAATTCTGCTGCAGTTCGCAATCCTCAACTCATCGATGAAATGGCAAAAGCTTTCGGATCTCAGTTTGTCGTAGTAGCTATTGATGCGAAAAAAGTGGGCAATCCATGGGTTGTTCATACACACGGTGGTAAAAAACCAACCGACAAAAAACTATTCTCCTGGGCTGAAGAGGCCCAGCAACGTGGTGCCGGTGAAATCTTATTTACCAGCATGGACCATGACGGCACCAAAAATGGTTTTGCCATTGATGCCCTGAGTAAACTCAATCAACTGTTGAGCATACCTGTTATTGCTTCAGGAGGTGCCGGCAATATGGGGCACTTCATGGATGTATTCTTACTTGGCAAAGCCGATGCCGCCTTAGCAGCCAGCATTTTTCACTTCGGAGAAGTGCCCTTGCCCGAACTAAAAAAATATTTAAAAGACAGACACATCAGCATCCGATAACTATGGAAACTCTTACAATAGACTTTGCAAAAAATAATGGACTTGTACCTTGCATCGTTCAGGATGCCAACACCCATGTAGTGTTAATGCTTGGTTACATGAATGAGGAGGCGTATGCAAAAACGCTACAAGAGAAAAGGGTTACCTTTTATAGCAGAAGTAAAAACCGACTCTGGACAAAAGGAGAAACAACACAACACTACCTTAACTTGGTTTCTATTGCTATTGATTGCGATCAAGACACCTTACTCATTAAGGCCACTCCACAAGGCCCTACCTGCCATACAGGAACTGATACCTGCTTTAATGAGATCAATCGCAAAAGCTGGTCTATTCACGCTCTGGAAGAAATTGTTCTGGAAAGAAAATCAAATCCGAGTGAAAATTCATACACCAATAAGCTTTTAACTTCAGGCATTAATAAAGTAGCACAAAAAGTCGGAGAAGAAGCTGTTGAGTTAGTGATCGAAAGTAAAGATGACAACAAAGAACTTTTCTTAGGAGAAGCTGCTGATCTTATGTATCACTACGTTGTACTGTTAGCAGCTAAGGGCTTTACGCTAAGTGATGTGGAGAAGGTCTTGGAAAAGAGACATGTAAAGTAAAGGCCTCAAGCCTTTAATTATTTCTTCTTTTCTGTCTGCTTCACTAAATCTTCATGCTTGATAATACTGGTCCAAACGCTGGTCTTGCCTTCATCCATCCTTGTCCACACCGGTACTATTACACCATTATGAGCTTTAATATTGGTATAGTCTCCAAAGAACACCTTTTCATCAGGGATAAAAGATGATTCACTGATTTTTACATTCTTAAATGAAACACCTGCATCTGTAGAGTACGCCAGGTACACGTCAGTTTCATTGCCCATGTGGTCCCGTCTATCGTAGAAGATTGCATAGATATAACCGGTCTTGTAATCAACCGTGATCCAGGGAAAAAACTGGTGCTTGTTAGTATCATCATTATTCAGCTTTACCGGATTGATCCAGTTATCACCAAAGTTGTTAGAACGTGAGAACCATATATCTGTATTGTCTTTTCCATTCTGCTGGTCCGCCCAGATTAAATAGAGCATACCATTATAAGGACTCTTTAAATTGTTATCACACACCAGCACCGGCATACCATTGCTTCTCATAATACCTGGTATATCCATAGCCCAGCCCCCTACTTGTTCAAAAATGGCAAGGTCGTTTCGTAACCATGTATCACCACCATCGAAAGATCTGTCTAAAAAAATTTTTCCTTGATTAGACCAGGCCACAAACAACTTTCCATCGTTACTCACAGCAGGTACTGCGCCTTCAGCTGTATTATCATCATCAATACAATCTCCGGGGGTTTGTGAAATGATCAATGGATCAGACCACTTCTCTCCCTTATTGGTTGATCTGCTAAACATGATGTTCGATTGACAGGCTGGATCCTTACTGCCGTAGATATCAAACTGAGTCCAGGTAACGTAGATGTTATCCGTTTTCGGATGTACCGTGGCCCATTGCTTATCTTGATCTTTGGGTGGATTATGACCAATGGAATAACCATCGCCCCAGCTTATGCCTTTGTCTTTAGATTTATTGACTACTATCCTGTCGAGCCAGGCTTCATTGCTTCGGCCTTCGCCCGATGGATCTGCCAGGTGAAAGAAGTAAAAGTTTCCTTTCGAATCAGAAACCAAGGCAGGATCTCCGTACACACCGAATGGTGATGTCACGGTGCTTTCTTTCCAGGTTTGGCCACCATCCTCAGTGTAAATGATTCGATCGAGAATAACACCTACTATTATGTTGTTTTCGTCTTTAAAGTTAATAGCAACACTAGGTTCCGAAGGTTGGTAGCGATCGCCCGAACGCGCCTCCGCCAGCTTAATGTTTTTAAACTGGCCCAGAGCAGGAAAAGCAGCGTTTATAATAAGAAAAGCAAACAGTAAATACCTCATAGCATGAACAGTCAATTCTGCGAAAGTAATAGACATTTATAAAAAAAAGTAGCGTTCGTTGTCAAACGCTACTTACTAAAGAATCAGCTAAACTATTTTTTAACATCAATCCGGGCTTTCATTTTCTGCTCCCCTCCTACTTCTACTACAGAATTACCGTAAACAGTGATAGTTGCCTTTACAAAATCCTCTTCATTCGCTTTGTAAATATTATCTACATATTTCTGTGGATTGCGATCAATATAAGGGAACCAGGTGCTATGCACCTGAATCATCATCTTATGACCCTTTTTAAAAGTATGCAGCACATCTTGTAAAGCAAAATTAACATCGGTAACCTCATTGGGTTTAAAGGGCTCCGGCTTCTCAAAACTATTTCTAAATCTACCACGCATCACCTCGCTTCTTACCAACTGTTGATACCCCCCCATCTTTACATTTTTTGGATTCTTACTATAATTAGGATGGTTAGCAGGATAGACATCGATCAGCTTCACAAAAAAATCAGCATCTGTGCTCGATAGTGCTACTTTTAATTTGGCCATGATCTCACCGGCCACCGTTACATCTTCGGTTAGAACTTCTGTTTCAAATGTTAAAACATCTGGCCTTCGTGATGCTTCTCTTTGATCATCGCTCATGAAAGAGCGTGGTGTAAAAGTAAGTCCTTCCGTCTGCGAAGTATAGGGTACCGGTTTTGCAGGATCGCTGATGTATTCAAAACTTGCCTTTTCATCAATGGGTGCATTAATCCCTAGCTTACCATTGGCACCAAAGTATAAACGCAAGGGGGCAATGTCTTTGGGTGGCCAAACAGCAAATTGTTTCCACTCTTTCTTGCCTGTATCAAACATATAAGCCTCTGGCAGATTGGCAATTCCCTCGCCTTTCAAATGAAAAGCAAAAAACTTGCGTTCAATTTCACGCTGATAAAAGGTGGAAATACTATCGCCAAAATAAATATGATTATGATAATGCTGGCCTTGCTCATTGGCCCAGTCGCCATGGCCCCAGGGGCCCATCACAATCGTATTGTAGGCACCCGGACTGTTGTTTTCGATAGTCTTATAAATATTTAAAGGCCCGTATAAATCTTCTGCATCAAACCAACCACCTACTGTCATTACAGCATGTTTCACATTTTTTAAATGCGGTAATAGATTGCGCTGTTGCCAGAATTCATCATAGTTAGGATGTTCCACGATCTGCTGCCAGAAGAAATTATCGTTATGATAATCTTTAGTAATATTCTTCAATGGTCCTTGGCTTAAATGAAAATCATATCCATCAGCAATAGTTTGCCCATAAAAGCGCATCAATTTATCCATGTACCAATCTTCCTTGGTTTGTTTATCTTTTTGATAACCAAATACCGCAAAAGCAGCGGTGTAGCTTTGCAGATAAGCACCGTTATGATGGAAGTCGTCAAAGAAAAAATCTGAAATAGGCGCTTGTGGAGAAGATGCCTTTAAAGCAGGGTGTGCATCAGGTATGGCTGCTGCTGTGTAAAAGCCAGGGTAAGAAATGCCAAACATCCCAACCTTACCATTATTGCCTTTGATGTTTTTAATCATCCAATCGATGGCATCGTAGGTATCAGAACTTTCATCGATGGCTTTTTTATCCTTTACGTTGTTGCCCGGTATATTAGGTGTCATATTGTTAAAAGTACCCTCGCTCATATAACGACCACGCACATCCTGAAAGGCCAGAATATACTTGTCCTGCACTAAATACTGCGAAGGATGAGAATACGTCTTCCAATCGGCATAAGTCGAAGCATTGTAGCAGGTACGGTTAAGTAAAATTGGATACACCTTACTTTTATCCTTAGGCACATATACCAGTGTGTACAACTTTGTACCATCACGCATGGGAATCATATACTCCACCTGATCATAATGGGTGCGCATGTATATCGAATCTTGTTTTATATCTTGCGCGCCAGCAAATGAGAAACTGCCCAAAAGCAGCAGAAGGAAGATTTTCTTCATACTATTAATTTTGAGGGAAGTTAACAATTAGACAATCAGCAAAACAATGCTTATCTGCTCAGCGGCTTTATTTTTATAACATGAAAAAGGCAGTAACCTTACTTTTACTATCTATAGCCTTTATTTCAGAGGCCCAAGACAATTTCCGGATTGCTTTTGGATCATGCTCACGTCAAAAACTGCCTGACCAGCTGTGGAACGAAATTGTTTCCCAAAAACCTGACCTCTGGATCTGGGGCGGTGATAACATTTATGGTGACTCCCATGACACGACTTACCTGGCTGCTGAATACAAAAGGCAAAAGGAAAGCGCTGGCTACCAAAAACTTATGGCAACATGTCCCATTACCGGAACCTGGGATGACCATGACTACGGCATTAATGATGGTGGGCGGTATTTCTCTAAGAAAAAAGAAAGCAAAGTGCTCGCAGCCAACTTCCTGGGCTTTGATAAAAAGCATCCGGTATGGCAACATGAAGGCTTGTACAACAGCACCAGCCTTAAAAAAGGAAATCATAGCATCCACATCATCAACCTCGATACCCGTTACTTTCGCGACACCATCCAGAAAGTTTACTTTTTTGATTCTTTAACAAAAAGACGCGTATATCGCTATGAGCCCAATCAGGAAGGCGATATGCTAGGCCAAGCCCAATGGACCTGGCTGGAAGAACAACTTAAAAATACAGACGCCTCGTTGTATATTATTAATTCCAGTGTTCAGCTTATTTCGGAAGAACATCGCTTTGAACGCTGGGCCGCCCTGCCAAAGGCGCAACAAAGACTATATGATTTGCTGAAGCATTTTCCGAATAAAAAGGTAATTGTTATTAGTGGCGACCGGCATATTGCCGAGCTATCCAAGCGAAACTTTGCTGATCTACCCTATCCCTTATATGACTTTACGGCCAGTGGACTTACCCATACCTGGAATGAGAAATGGGAAGAAAATAACCAGTATAGAATAGGGTCACAAATTATCGAGAAAAACTTTGGCACCCTCGACATTAGCATAACACCGAATGCTTTATCAGTTACATTTCGTGTTGTTGGCAAATGGGGCTTAGTGTATGCTGAACATCATGATAAATTATAAACATCAAGAAACGTTCTGAACCCCAGCGTTGTTACCTTAAATGAATTGACATCCGTGAGAACAATACACTTAGCAGGCGCCACCCTTAACCAGACACCCTTCGACTGGCAAAATAACCTGGGCAACATCATCAGGGCCATTGAACAAGCAAAAGAGCAGGGCGTTGAGCTGCTTTGCTTTGCTGAACTCACCATTACAGGTTATGGATGTGAAGACGTATTCCTCAGCGACTGGCTGGCTGATACTGCATGGGATAAACTGCAAACACTACTGCCCCATTGCCACAGCATTACAGTGGCTGTGGGCTTACCTATTCGTATGGATGGCAAAACCTTTAATGGTGCCTGCCTCATCCATGACGGACGAATATTGGGCATTAGCCTTAAGCAGCATTTACCAAAAGATGGTATACACTATGAACCTCGTTGGTTTGAATCCTGGAAAGCCAATGAGACACGCGTCATAGAAAAGAATGGTGTTAGTATACAAGTGGGTGATCTGGTGTATGAAGTGAATGGTATAAAAATAGGGTTTGAGATCTGCGAAGATGCCTGGGTGAGCAATGAACAACGTCCAGGGGTTAATTTATGCCAACGTGGCATTGATATTATTCTTAATCCAAGTGCTAGTCACTTTGCCATGAGCAAGAGCAGCATAAGGGAGGAACTGATCAGAAGCAGCTCTGAAAAATTCAAGTGCACTTATTTATACATCAACCAACTCGGCAACGAAGCAGGTAAAATTATTTACGATGGTGATGTGATCCTGGCACAGCAAGGCACTATCAAAGCCTTGAACCGAAGACTAACGTTCAAAGATTTTGATATACTGGCTTGCCGCATAAACCTGGATGATCATAGTGCCAGTAGCAACAATATAGAAAGCGACTCAAAAGAAAAAAACGAAGAGCTGGCACAAGCCGTTTCACTGGCCTTGTTCGATTACCTGCGCAAGAGCAAAGCAAAAGGTTTTGTTTTGTCACTGAGTGGTGGTGCTGACTCTTCCATCATTGCCACCTTCGTCAGTGAGATGGTAAGAAGAGGTGTTGAGGAACTTGGCGCAACACTCTTTTGCCAGAAACTGAACCTGCCTGTTGAAACTGACCCACAAAAAATTGTAGGCCAAATCCTTACCTGTGTGTATCAAGGCACCCAAAATTCATCAAACCAAACGTATGAGGCAGCGGCTTCTCTGGCCAAAAGCATTGGCGCTACCTTCTATCATTGGAATATTGATACCGAAGTTAACTCCTACTCACAAAAAATTGAAAGTGCTCTTCAACGCAAACTAACCTGGGAAAAGGATGATACGGCTTTGCAAAATATTCAGGCAAGATCCCGCTCACCCATTATCTGGATGTTGGCCAATATTAAACAAGCACTGTTATTAACCACCTCTAACAGAAGCGAAGGCGATGTAGGCTATGCCACCATGGATGGCGATACCTCCGGAAGCCTGGCGCCTATTGCCGGCATTAGTAAGCCTTTTGTTTTGCAATGGTTACAATGGGCAGAAAGAGAACTCGGTTACAATGGCTTACACCAGGTTAATCATTTAAAACCCACCGCAGAACTGCGACCTGCCGACAGACACCAAACGGATGAAGCTGACTTAATGCCCTATGCACGCCTTGAGCAGATCGAACTGCTCGCGATTAAGCAAAGAAAGTCACCCAAAGAAGTGTATAGCATTTTAAGCAAGGGCACCGAAGACGAAGTCCTGAAAATGCATGTGAAGAAATTCTTCCGCCTTTGGTCGATCAACCAGTGGAAAAGGGAAAGGTTGGCCCCGGCATTTCATGTAGACGAACTCAGCGTAGATCCGCGCTCCTGGTGCCGCTTCCCCATTTTGTCAGGCAGCTTTGAGGAGGAGCTAAACACTTTGTAAATCCCTTTCTAGGACCCTAAAAATCACTTTCCGATAGCAACAAAGACATTTGCACATTGGCAATTGTGTATATATTTGTTGTTATGACTTATCTGACTTATATCATTTGGAATGGTTCTCCTGAGATCTTTAGCTCAGGCAGTTTTTCTCTGCGTTGGTACGGCCTTTTATTCGCTTTGGGCTTTCTTATCAGCCAACAGATTATGTACTATATTTTTAAACAAGAAGGCAAACCTGAAAAAGATGTAGATACGCTCACTATCTATATGATTGTGGCTACCATTTTAGGGGCACGCCTGGGGCATGTTATCTTCTATCAACCCGAACTCTTCATCGAAAACCCCCTTGGCATATTATTACCCTTTGAGTTAACCCCCACTTTCCGCTTCACCGGATTACAAGGCCTGGCCAGTCATGGTGGTGCTTTCGGTATTCTATTCGCGTTGTGGTTATATGCTCGAAAAAAAAGGCCAGGACAAAGCTATCTTCAGGTAGTGGACAGAATTGTTATTGTTACTGCGATGACTGGAGCGCTCATTCGTTTTGGTAATTATTTCAATGCAGAAATCATTGGCAAGCCTACGGAATCGAACTATGGTATTGTCTTTGCCAGCAGCGTTACCGATCTATTCAAATTTGACGGCTATGTGGAAGATGTGGATTATGTAGCGATAGATACTGCTGCTACTACAGGACCCGGTAAACCAGTAAAAATTCTGCTGACTTTCAATAAAGATGAAGGCTATACAGAAGAACAACTCAATAATTATTTGAGTGGACGCGTCCAATACTTACTTTCTTTCAATACGGGAGTGGCAGAACATGTTTACCAACAAGGTCCGCTTAAATACAGACTGGGCATGGAAGATGGTCAGTACCATGCAGTACTTTATACCAATATGATTCCGCGCCATCCTGCGCAGCTATACGAGGCCTTCTCTTGCATAGCACTCTTCATCCTTTTATTCTGGATGTGGCAACGCAAAAAGAATGATCTCGCACCCGGTTCTCTACTGGCCGTGTTCCTGATTGTCTGCTTCGGACTTCGCTTTGCTTACGAGTTCTTAAAAGAAAACCAGGTAGCCTTCGAAAGTGATTTACCCATCAACATGGGGCAAATCCTGAGTATTCCTTTGGTAATCGCTGGTATTGTTCTATTAATCTATTCTTCAAAAAATAATAAAGTCACGGGTGCTTAGCACCCGGGCTTTACCTATTAGTATTGTTGTTGAAAGCATGTGGGCCCTGAGAATCAGTGTTATATTTTCTATTATTCTGCTCTTTAGCAGCACTGATGCTCAGGCTACAGCCGACTCTGTTAAGCAGAAGAGTAAAAACAGATTGGCCATCGACACGTCTTCTTTGCTTAGCATCAAACGTATTCTTATTGTCGGTAATAAGATTACCCGCGACTTCATTATCGAGCGGGAACTTACCCTGAAAACAGGAGATACTGTTCGGTCGCAAGCCTTGCTTAAGATCATTGAAAAAGATAAAATCAAATTGCTGAACACACGCTTGTTCAACACAATTGCCATGCGGCCCTTAGATTATGGCGATGGAACGGCCGACCTCCTCATCGAAGTGAGCGAACGTTGGTATACCTTTCCTGTTCCCATCCTAGAACTGGCAGACCGAAATTTTAACGAATGGTGGCAAAACTATGATCATGACCTGAGGCGCCTGAACTATGGCTTAAAGTTATATCAATATAATTTCAGGGGCAGGAATGAAACTTTGCTACTCACCGCCAAGTTTGGCTTTACAAACATTTTCAAGCTTACCTACCGCATGCCTTATTTGGATAAAAAAAGGAAACAAGGACTAATCTTCGATATCAATTACGATGAACGCAAAAACCTGGCTTATCAAACCGTAGATAACATTCTCAATTTTGCGAGAGCCGATCAAAACTTTAAAACAAGCAGAAGTGCATCGCTTACCTACACGTATCGAAATACTTTTTATCATTTCCATGCCTTCAACTTTGAATATAATCGCAATACCATCAGCGATTCTCTTGTAAGACTTAACCCTGAATACTTAGCTAATCCTTTAGCCAGAGGTCAACGCTTTGGCGCCATTAGCTACTCTTATACCTATGAAAACCGTGACTTTGTAAGTTATCCACTCAAAGGCAGCTACCTCAGCACAGCCATCAGACATCAGGGTATCTTTCAACAAGATGACATTCGCAAAACAGAAATGAATATTACCTATGCCAAGTACCTTGACCTTGGTAAACATTATTTCATTTCAAATTACTCAAATGCTTATGTAAGCTTTCAGAATGATATACCCTATGCCAACTACAGTGCCTTGGGTTATAACCGACAATTTGTAAGAGGCTACGAAGTATACCTGATCGAAGGACCTCAGTTCGTGCTCAATAAAACCACTTTCAAAAAACGAATCTTCAACAGAACTTTTGACCTGGGCGGACGCCTGGAACAATTCAGAGAATTGCCTTTAACCATCTTTGCTAAAGTCTATTCAGACTTTGCATACGTATGGAATTATCCGGGCTATGCCAATGGCAGGCTTTTAACGGATCACCTGCTGAACGGAGTTGGTTTTGGTCTTGACTTTGTCAGCTCCCATGATGCCACCATGCGCCTGGAGTATTCTTTCAATGCCGAAGGTGAGCAAGGTTTCTTCTTCCACCTGAAGAAAGAATTCTAAAATTCGTTTGCGCTTACTGGCGCTTTTCCTATCTTCATCATCATAACTCACTCTTGTGCAGCGCATAGTATTAACACTACTGTTCGTATTTACAATTTATATTGGCAACAGCCAAAGCGTCTCCACCCAAATAGGTTCGAGGGCCGCTGGTATGGCCTATGCTTCTGCGTGTTTACAGGATGAATGGTCTTTATTCAACAACGTAGCCGGCCTGGCTAAAGTCAAACAAAGCATTATCGCCACCAGTCACGAGGCAAGGCCTGCCTTAACAGGAGCCAATCGCAGTGCCTTGACCGCGGCTCTGGCATTCAAGCCTGGCACGGTAGGGCTAGGTGTTTTTCATTTTGGTGATGACCTATATAGCGAAAACCGATTATCATTGGCTTTTAGCAATCAGCTTGGCTTAGCCGCTTTGGGTATGTCTGTCAACTATGTACAGTACAACGCCCTTGGCTTTGGTACGCACCACATCCTCAGTATAAGTGCAGGTGGTATTGCTACCCTTAGTAAACGTTTATTACTTGGCGCACACATTCAAAACATGAGCCAGGCTTCCCTTTCTGAATCAGATGAAGCACTCAACCCCACCCTGATTACCTTAGGCTTAGCCTTTATCCCCTCCGACAAAGTATTGCTCTCTGCGCAGCTCGAAAAGGACCTTGTTCACCCAAGCACTTTTAAAACCGGACTTGAGTATAAGGCCAGCAAAAAATTTACAGTAAGAACAGGCTTCTCGCTTTACCCGAACAACCTTTATACAGGCATAGGCTTCGCCCAAAGGCGATTACTCATTGACTATGCCTACCAATATGCCTTTGCAGGTCTGGGCTCTGCCCATCAGGCTTCGATAGGTTATAAGCTCAAGGCAAAATGAAAAAATTACTCATCCTTTTATCATTGTGCCTAGTGTATCTAGAAGCTTCTGCGCAAAAAACTGGTCAGCAAGACATAGACATTCAAGCCAGTATAGATGACCTGATGAGTGCACAAGATGGGGAAACTTTTGATGAAGCATTGTATGAAAACTATTTGGAACTGCTCAACAATCCCCTTGACCTTAACACAGCCACTGAAGCACAAGTAAGAAGTCTCTTATTCCTAAGCGAAACACAAATCAAAGCTTTGCTCCGGCACAGACAAGAACAAGGGGCCTTGTTATCCATTTATGAATTACAGGCCATTCCATCCTTTGATCCAATTACCATACAAAGGCTGCTTCCATTCATTAGCCTGTCAGATCCTTCTCAACAAATTGACCGTGCTCTTTTCAAGCGCATGCTTAACAACGATAACAACTATTTAATAGCGCGTGTAACGCGCATAATCGAAACGAGAGAAGGATTCCTGACTACCGATTCATCCAGAAGGTTTATGGGTGATCCCCAGCAATACTACCTTCGCTTTCGGAGCAGCAGGGCAAACGACTTCAGTATTGGTTTTACTGCCGAACAAGATGCGGGAGAAGCCTTTGCCTGGAAACCTGACAAGCAGTACTATGGCGTAGATTTCTTTTCATTCCATGCACAAGTACAAAACAAAGGACGTCTCAAGCAACTGATACTAGGAGATTACCTCTTGCAAGCCGGCCAGGGACTTGTGCTAGGTGGTGCCTTCGGTACTGGTAAAGGGGGCGAAACTATCAACAGCCTCAGGCGCAGTCAGCTGGGCGCTATCCCCTACACTTCGAGTGTAGAGCATGCTTACCTGCGGGGCCTCAGTGCTACGTATGCACTTAGTAAAAACTTTCAGCTTAGTCCTTTCTTTTCGTATACCCATCGCGATGCCAGGCTGGAAACAGACAGCCTGGAAATGGTATTAGCCACTTCACGTCCCATCAGTGGTTTGCACAGAAACATGACTGAAATGAGTACACGCAAGCAATTAGGCGAAAGTCAGTATGGTATCATCGGCCATTACGAAGGGCAGCAAATACAGGGAGGTATCATTTACCAACAAATGCATTTTAGTCAGGCAATTCGCGGCACACAAAACCTTTACCAGCCCTTTTACTTTCAGGGGCGCGAAGCCACCAACTATTCGGCCTATGCAAATTACACCTTATACAACTTTAGCTTTTTCAGTGAATTTGCCAAAAACCATCGGGGTGGCTATGGGTACGTAGCTGGAATGCTCGGCAGCCTGAGTCCTGCTTTCGATGTTGCCTTATTATACAGACACTATACAACTGACTTCGTCACCATAACGAGCAATGCTTTCAGTGAATCTACCCGACCGCAAAATGAAAGTGGTATGTATTGGGGCTTTAAATACAAGATGAACCATACGCTGCAAGTCAGTGCTTATGTCGATCTATTTACTTTTCCCTGGATGCGTTACAGAAGTTACAATCCTTCGACCGGACATGAATATTTACTCAACATTCTCTACCAACCAAATAAAACACAAAGCTATACACTACAAGTGCGCGAAGAAGTGAAGGAAAGAAACCTGGGCATTGATCATCCCTTTTATCTTACTGGCCTCGGTAAGAAGCACAGTCTTTTGCTGAATGCCAACTACACCCTGGCCCCTGGTCTACGCTTGAGGAGTCGATGGCAATGGAGCCGCTATGCACTTGCACAAACTAGCATGGGCATGGCCCTGATGCAAGACATCAGCTATGATATTGGCAAACTAAGAATCAGTGGGCGTGTAGCTATTTTTGATACAGACGATTTCGACAATCGCCAATATGTGAATGAACAAGAAGTGTGGTTGGCCTATTCCTTACAAGCCTATACCGGCCAGGGCATGAGGCGATATCTCATGCTGCAATATGATGTAAATAAAAAACTAAGTTGTTGGATGCGCTATGGGCACATGCATATGATGAACAGCGAGTTCATGGGCTCAGGGCTTGACCGCACTGCTGGTAATCGGCAACAAGAAATCAGACTACAAATCAGGTTGAGCTTATAATGGCCTAAGCCTTTCTTACCAGCCTGGCCATGTAAAAACCATCGAAGCCTTCGCTTGGCCAGATATGTTTCTCTTCCTCCAAACTAAAGTCAGGATTATTAGTCAGGAAAGTTTGCACCTGCTTTTCATTTTCTGTTGGCATTAAGCTGCAGGTAGAATACACCAGCTTACCGCCTGGCTTCACCATCATGCTGTAATCGTGCAAGATGTTTTGTTGCAAATCCCTCACCTTCTCTATAAACTCTGGCGACAACTTCCACTTGGCATCCGGATTTCTTCTCAATACACCAAGCCCTGAACAAGGCACATCCAGCAATAAACGGTCAGCCATCTTCTCCAGGCGCTTAATCGTTTTGGTTGATTCTATCACCCTTATCTCCACATTGCCTACGCCTGCGCGCCTTGCCCTGAGTTTTAACTCAGTAAGCTTCCACTCTTCCGTATCCATGGAAATGATACGGCCTTTGTTCTGCATTAAGGCAGCCAGATGCAAAGTTTTACCACCCCCACCCGCACAGGCATCGATTACACGCATGCCGGGTTCCGCCTGCAGGAAAGGCGCGATGGCCTGTGAGCCGGCATCCTGCACCTCAAACAAGCCCTCTTTAAACTGAGGAAGCTTGAAAACGTTCTGTCGTTTTTCTAAAATCAAAGCATCTGGATAGCGTTCATCAATGGCTACATCCACTTCTGCTTCCGACAAATCACGGTAAAGATTTTTTAAACTTGTTTTTAAGGTATTGACACGTAACACTACGCGCGCTTCTTCGTTCAAGGCTTTCAGTTCGTCATGCCAGATTCTACCCAACTCACGCTCTCCCTGCTCATCCATCCAATCCGGAATGGACTCGGCAATTTTACGTACGCCTTTTACCTCTTCCCATTTCTTCAGCACAGCCTTTCGGCTAATGCCTTCAAACTCTACCCAATCAGGCAATTCCTGTTCATTCATGGCACACCAGCCTCCGAGCAATTTCCAGTAGTCGTGCGGGCCACAAGGTGTTACCTCCATGAGCAGGCGATGCCAGCGAACAATGTCGTAAGTAGTTTCGGCAATAAAACGCCTGTCGCGGGCACCCCACTTGGCATTTTGCTTCAATATTTTTTCAATGACTTTATCGGCATATTTCTTGTCACCAAAGATCTGTGTCAGCGAATCAATAACCGCCTGGGTGGTGTTTTTATAGAGTTTCACGCTGCAAGATAGAAATACTAATTGTGCTTTGTTTTATAACTTTACTCAACCCTTGATATGTCTGCTTTTATGAAATACCTGATCATACTCTTTTTTCCTGTTTGTGTATGGGCCCAAAGCCCGCTGCAAGGCCTGAAAAAAGCAGCCCTTGACAAAGCCAAGGGCCTTGCCAGCAGAGATAATCTCAATAAAGCCAGTACTTTATTGTTAAACGACCTGGATAAAACCAGGGCACAATTTGACTCGACCGACTTCGACTACTCCATCATTGTTACAGACAACTCGGGCATGTTTGATGTCCGGGAAAAAGGAGAAGGCAGTGCCAAACTCATCACCACCGCTAACCTGTATAATAAGTTCATGCAGAACGATGAACTTAATGATCTGGAGAAAGCCAGAGCACATTTAGAATTCGGAGAGATATCCTACGCGCAAAACAAGTATGCCTTTGCCGATAAGCGTTTTGAATCGGCCCGCGGCCTCTTTGAAAGTGGTAGTGGCACCGATGATATTGGTTACTCAAAAACCATTGCCAACCAAGGACTATTATATGCCAGCATGGGGCGCTTTACGCAGGCAGAAGCCTTCACGGCTGAGGCCCTTGATCTACGCAAGACTAAACTAGGCGAAAGCAATACCGGAGTAGCCGCCTCCTACAACAACTATGGCGTGTTGCGTTATAACCTTGGCAAATACAACGAAGCAGAAAAAGACATTCAGCAAGCCCTCGCCATCCTTACCCAAAACCAGTTGAACAATGCTATGCAATACGCTATTGCACTCAACAATCAGGCTATGCTGAAACAAACCATAGGTCGATTTGATGAAGCCATTGCAGACCTGAAAACAGTGCTCTCGATTTCCGAAAAACTGCAGAGCAGCAAATCAAAAAATCACCTGAAGTTTATTTCTAACCTCGCCCTCTTATATCAGCAAACCGGCTCCTATGCTGAGGCAGAAAAACTATACCTGAGCGCCCAAAGCAAACTCAGCAAAACAAGTCCTGATTATGCAGGCTTGCTCAATAACATGGCCTTATTGTACATCACCATGGGACAAACCGAAAAGGTAGAAGATCCACTGGTGAAATCCCTGGGCATTTATAAATCAAGTGTAGGCGATGAGAGCCCTGTGTATGCCAAAACACTTAATGACTTAGGCAATTTTTACAGAAGCCAGGAACGCTACGCGGAAGCAGAACCCCTACTGACAAAAGCTCTGGCCATTCGTGAAAAGAGTTTAGGCACCAGCCATCCGCTCTATACACAATCGCAGGAAGACCTGGCCATCCATTATTGGAAAAAAGGAGAAGTAGACAAAGCTTATCCTTTGTACAAAAGCGTAATGGACCAATCCCTGGAGTTCATCAACCGCTACTTCCCGCCCATGAGCGAAGCAGAGAAAACAAAGTATTGGGATGTACTCTCGCCACGTTTTCAACGCTTCTATAATTTTGCCAGCGAACAGGCGGCCACCAAGCCAGCAGTGCTCAGCGATTTATACGACTACCACATTGCCACCAAGGCACTGTTGCTCAACTCCACCAACAAAATCAAGCAGAGTATTATCAACAGCAAGGATGCAGCACTCATCAAAGATTATTTTACCTGGTTAGATCAGAAAGAAACACTGGCACGCCTATACGCTTATTCCAAAGAAGAACTTAAAGAGCAAAAGATCAATCTTGATTCCACCGAAAGAGCTGCCAATGCACTCGAGAAAAGAATATCCGAACGCTCAAAAGATTTCTCTGAAGGCTATACCACCCAGAAGATCAGCTACACACAACTGACCTCTTTGCTGGGTGAGCAGGAAGCCATTGTAGAAATTATACGCGTGCGTGGCTATGCACAGGCTTTCAACGATCAGGTAAGCTACCTGGCCTTGATTCTCACTAAAAGTACCAAACAACCCCTGATGGTGAAGCTGGAGAACGGTCAGCAATTAGAAACGCGTTATGCGAAATACTACCGCAACACCATTCAGCAAAAGCAAGCTGACAATGTTTCGTACGATCAATACTGGGCTAAGATTGCCCCGCTCGTAGCCAGCAAGAAAGTGTTGTACTTATCGCTCGATGGGGCCTACAATCAACTCAACCTCAACACCCTGAAAAAAGCGGATGGCGATTACCTGGTGAAGCAGCATGAGATGATTCTGCTGGGCAATTCCAAAGACCTGATCGCCATTAAAAGCCGTAAACCTTCGGCTGCTAAAAAGAATGCCTTTCTCTTGGGCTTCCCTGATTATGGAGGCCCTGAACTGGTAAGCCTGCCCGGCACCAAAGTGGAAGTAGAAGGCATCAGCAAAATGCTCAAGGCTTCCGGTTATCAGGTAACGCAGTTCATGCAAAAAGAGGCCACTGAAAAAGGTTTGAAGAATGTAAAGGCACCCGAGCTTCTGCACATTGCCACCCACGGCTATTTTTTAAAGGATGTGGAAGGTTCGGGCAATGCCTATGGCATTAGTGCCGAGAATGCACAAGACAATCCCCTGCTGCGCTCAGGCCTGATGCTGGCTGGTGCAAGTAAAACTGTGAGTGGTGTTAGTCAACCTAATTTAGAGAGTAATGACAACGGTATCCTTACGGCCTACGAGGCCATGAACCTGAACCTCGAAGGTACGGAGCTGATCATCCTCAGCGCCTGCGAAACAGGTTTGGGTGATGTAAAGAACGGTGAAGGGGTGTATGGTTTACAGCGTGCCTTTTTAGTGGCTGGTGCCGATGCCCTGATCATGAGCCTTTGGAAAGTAGATGATGCCGCCACCCAGTTACTCATGACTAACTTTTACACCAACTGGATCAAGCTGCGTGATAAGCAGAAAGCCTTTAAGCAGGCACAGCTGCAGCTGATGGCCAAATACAAAGAGCCCTACTACTGGGGTGCTTTTATCATGATCGGTCAGTAAGCCAGGATATACTGCATCCATGTGATGGGCCGTGTTAAATGTATGCCCGATTACTTGAATGATGCTTGTAGTCATATCCTGGTCTATCCACATCATTTACTAAGGGTAGCCAAAGGCATTGCTGCTCATGAGCATCGGCAACTGGTGATTGTATGTTTGTATTGATGCGGTGCTTCGCATGGATTAAGGCAGGTGCTCGCCTGATTCGAGGGGTGTATCTATTATGAAAGACTTCTCTTGTTGTATGACAAGGTATGCTTCTACCGATGGCTATAACATTTTTATTTTCGTGGTTGGCACCTGCATGAGTGCAACGTACATAGTAGTGATGCCCTGCCAACAAAATACTTCTTCCACCTCTTAGTACCTAAAGGATGTAACAAAGCCTCTGTGGGCAAGCCATAAAAAAAGGCAGCGAATGGCTGCCTTCCTTTCTGTGCCTAAGGGGGGACTCGAACCCCCACAGCTTGCGCCACACGCCCCTGAAACGTGCGTGTCTACCAATTTCACCACTTAGGCAATAAAAAAACCTCACCGGGCAGATGAGGTTTTGTGCCCAGGACTGGACTCGAACCAGCACACCTTACGGAACCACCCCCTCAAAGTGGCGTGTCTACCAATTTCACCACCTGGGCATTAAAAGTAAAAGCCGAAGCATTTTACTGAGGGCTGCAAATGTAAAAACCTTTGTACAGATAAGCAATTTCTTTACTCGAGATAAACTTTTACATATTGTACTTGACTTTATGAAAAAGATATACATACCTTAGTGTTCCGCATTTAGGAGCCCATCTAATTTTCCTAATTGCTGCACAACGAGTGTAAAAGCTGTCTCAGGCGGAGGCAGCTTTTATAATTTAAGGACCTTCCACTTTTCACATCCTTTTCAGAGTAATGATCAAGCTTTATATTGCCACCCATGCTTTCTAAGAAATGTAAATACGCCATACACGCCCTCATCTACCTGGCCGAACGATACCAACAAGGCCCTGTGCAGATACAGGAGATCTCAGAGCAACAGAAGATTCCTAAGAAATTTCTGGAAGCCATCCTACTGGAGTTGCGCAATGCCAAAATCCTGCACAGTAAAAAAGGCAAAGGTGGTGGCTATTATTTGTATAAAAAACCCGAGGAGGTAAACATGATCGACATCATCCGGCATATGGATGGCGCCATTGCTATGCTAAGCTGTGTTTCACTCAACTACTACGAAGCCTGCGATGAATGTAAGGATGAGGCCACCTGTGGTATTCGGGACGCCTTTATTCAGGTACGGGACCAAACCCTTAAGGTATTGGAGAAGAGTACTCTGGCACACATTCTTAAAAGACAAAAGCAACTAGGCCTCTAGTGTCCATTAACCATAGCAACCTGTGCCCACTGGTTAGCCACTCTTTATATTATCCATTTCTTTTCTATCTTGCGCGGCTTTAGCGCAAAAAACACATGGCATTCCTGGAGAAGAAGTTAGTCGTAAAGAAATCAACGCTGCCTGGTGCAGGCAAAGGACTCTTTACTTTAGTAGATATACCCAAAGGCAAGAGAATTGTCGAATACAAAGGCACACGCTCTACCTGGGCAGAGGTGAAAGATGATGATGGCAAGAATGGTTACATCTTTTACATCACCAGCAAAAATGTAATTGATGCGCTGCCACACAAAGAGGCTTTGGCTCGTTATGCTAACGATGCACGCGGTTTATCAAAGGTTGAGGGTGTGCGCAACAATGCAGAATACATCATCGAAAAAGGTAAGTGCTATATCGATGCGATGCGTGATATTCCTGCCGGCTCAGAAATCCTGGTAAGTTACAGTGCTGATTACTGGCGCGTTATCAAGGAGAACATAAAACTCCATGCCTCTGAAAACAAAAAGAAAGGCAAGAAGTCTTCCAAGACCAAGAAAAAAGGCAGCAAAAAAGCGAAGTGACCTTTTTGAACAAAGTGGGTACTATTTGCAATTCATTAATTGATCACATCAATTCATTAAAAGCAAAAGGTTCATTTAACCTCTTTCACCCCTTTCAGGGCATGGTATTGCTCAAATACGTATTGAATGGACTTATAGGAATTTTGTAATGAGTGATATACCTCTTTAGGATTCATCCAGCGAACTTCCTCGATATCTTCTTCCAACATAGGGGCCATCTTAGAATCATCCACTATATCCATGACATACCATTTAGTTTTCTTGAGCATGGATCGTTTATTCATGGTGTAGGTATGCCAGGTGGTGCATAGCTTTTTACCCAGCTTTACTTTTACGTTACACTCTTCTTCTATTTCCCTGACTGCAGTTTCTTTATACTTCTCACCTCTCTCCTTCTTTCCTTTAGGTAAATCCCACTTCTTAAGGCGATAGATCATTAAGAATTTATCCTTTTTTCGAACAAGGCCTCCCGCAGCTTTTATTACCTTAAACTTACTGTAAAGAAACTCTTGAATACGATCGTAATTGTTCACCGACAAATGCACTGACAACACATGCAAGGGTACTTGAGAATTCAACAACTCCAGCAGTACACTCATATCCTTTACATCTGCATGTTGAATCCACACATGATGTAAAAGACCTGCGGGCGTAATGGGCTCAACCTGGGCATCTACTTTATGATTATACTGACCCGAAGCAGGTTGCTCGTCTGGTTTATAAATGATTAAGCGTATATCGTTAATGAATAGAACCATCCGGCTTTTCAGGTTTAACCCCATGCAAAAGAATAAAATATTTCCATGCTGGCAAGTGCTTCTGGATTTTTTACCAATTTCGCAGCAGCAAATCATAAGACATGACGATCGTAAAAAACACCGCACACCCTATAGCTGAAGCCTTATTGAGGATCGGAGCCATTAAATTGAACACAGAAAAGCCATTTACGTGGAGTTCTGGCTGGAAGTCACCTATTTATTGTGACAATCGCTTGTCATTGTCTTTTCCCGAAGTACGAACACTCGTTAAGCAGTCATTGGCAGATGCGATTAAAGCCAATTTTCCTCAAGCCCAAGGTATTGCAGGCGTTGCTACTGCAGGCATTCCACAAGGCGCACTAGTAGCTGATGCACTTCAATTACCTTTTGTGTATGTGAGGCCCAAGCCCAAAGATCATGGTATGGAAAACCTGATTGAAGGAAAAATAGTGAAGGGCCAAAGAATCGTTGTCATTGAGGATTTGGTATCCACCGGTGGAAGTTCCTTAAAAGCTGCTGAGGCCCTTCGGGATGCAGGTTTCATCATCGAAGGCATGTTGGCTGTATTTACTTATGGTTTTGATGTAGCCGCAGAAAACTTTGTGAAGGCTAACATCCCGCTGGTATGTTTGAGCGATTATAATCACCTGATCGATTACGCCCTAGCTTCAAAAACCATCTCTGACGAACAATTAACCTTACTGAAAGCCTGGCGCTTTGATCCTGCCAACTGGAAAGTATAGGCTATTGTTGCTCGTATGATGCTAAAGCCTCAAGCAAAGCTTGTTGTATCAACTCTGGGTGTGACCAAGGTATAAAATGGTTTACATCCTTTTTCCGGATGATGGTCAGCTTATCGTTATTCAACATTTTCTCAGCATAGGCTACATTGGCGACAGGCACCAACACATCCTTTTCTCCATGAATAACTACCACTGGGCATTGAATATTCTTCCACAAAGGAAGCATGCGTGTCAATTCTTCTTTTGCTTTCAATATCTCATCATTAGAAGCGCGAAAAGACCTGGGTAACATCCAACGCATGAAGGGTGAGGCCATCGGTACCCGGAACCATTTTTCGTTAGGCTCCAAATCAGGATCAATAGACCCAGCCACCAACACCAAGGCATCTACTAAATCAGGATAATCCATGGCCATGCGCGCGATCACAGGGGCACCCAACGAATGTCCTACAAGAATAATCGGACGCTCCGATTTTCGAAGATCTAAAAGTGGTTTAAGTAAAGCCGCCTGCTTTTCCAAGGAGGGTTCAGCCTTCCCGAAATTAGAATAACCAAAGCCAGGTCGGTCAATCGTTACCAGGTAAGCTTTGGATAAGAGGAGGGAATCTGATAAAAAATCAATAAAGGCGCTTAATGAACCCGGTGATCCATGAACAAATACAACGGTAGGATTAATGGCCTTTCCTGTTGCTACATAGTGTAGCCTTCGACCTTGCACACTGAATGACTCTTGTATTACAGGAATATTCTTTTTAGCAAAGTGTCGACTGATTTCTTTCTCCGACATCCGAAAAGTCATGCAGGCATGCATGAGTAATAGCAGAGCCATGAAGCCAGCAATAATCATAGCATAAGCTAACTTCCATCTTTTTAGCTTGCTAAAGAATTGCACAATGAATGATTAGAGTTTTAGCAAAATTTTATTATACGATTCAGTCTTGGCCAGCAGCTCTTTGGATTTATCCAGCTCTTCATCGTACTTAAACCCAGCTTCCACATAACCCTTCTCTAAAAAATATCGCGACAAAATATCAGCCTCTAGTGCATGCTTGATCTGTTCTTTGTGTATTAGCAGATCGTTCTTTCGTTTTTCATTCACTGTAGCTTCGATCCTATCTAACAAAACTTTAACATCATCGTAGTTCTTTTCACGCTTGGCATGCTCTTTCACTTTTTGCAAGTCAGTATCCAGGTTAGTCGTGTATTGATAAGGTTTGCCTTTCATCCATTGGATAAAGTCGGTATAGTCAGCCTCAGTAAATTGAAAAGATTTAACATCTGCAGGTGCGTTCTTCTTGCGCGTGTATTCGGTAGCATAATCAAATAAATAACCTGATTCAAAGAGCACTTGCACAATGGGATGAAAAGCCTGATTAGGTGTTTCAATATCTGGGTCAATGCCGCCACCATCATATACTAAACGCCCTTTCGTAGTTTTAAAAGCTCTCTTCAGAGAATCAGGTACAGACGCCACGCTTCCGTCTTCTCTTCTGCTGGAATAATCAAGTACTTGTATGCAGCGGCCACTGGGCGTATAATACTTGGCCGTAGTTACCTTTAACTGGGATTTGTAAGACAAAGGCCTGCTAATTTGAACTAATCCCTTACCAAACGATTTTTCCCCTATTACTACAGCGCGATCATAATCTTGTAGCGTACCTGCAACAATCTCAGAAGCTGAAGCACTACCGCGGTCAATTAACACAACTACCGGTATTTCTAAGTCAACAGGAGGATTCAATGTCTCGTAAGAGAAATTATTTTCTGCTGTTTTTCCTTTTGTACTTACTACCAGCTTGCCTTTGGGTATAAACAAGTTACAGATATTCACGGCCTCCATTAACAATCCTCCTGGGTTACCACGCAAGTCGAGCACCAAACTTTTAGCACCTTTCTCTTTCAAACTCATTAAGGCATTTTTTACTTCTTTTCCAGCATCTGGTGTAAAATCAGTCAATTGTATGTAGCCAGTCTCCTGATTGAGCATGGCAAAGTGAGGCACATTATTAACTTTAATGCGCTCGCGTTTAAATGGTAACGTCAGTAACCCTTCTGTCCCAGGTCTTTTTACTGTTAGGGTGACTGTGGTACCTAATTGTCCTTTCATTAAAGCCCCGGCTTCTTCACTGGTTACACGTGCCAATTCTACCTGATCTATTTTAATGACTTCATCGCCAATCTTTAGGCCTCCACGTTGCGCTGCGAAGCCCTCCATGATCATGGTCACTACCGTTCTCTTACCAATCTGTCGGGTTACTGCACCTATGCCACCATACTGCCCTGTGTTCTGAGCACGAAAGTTTTCTACTTCATCCTCAGAAATATAGTTGGTATAGGGATCGAGTGAGGCTAGCATGGCATCCATACCTGTGCGCATAAGTTTCGCTGGATTCACTTCATCTACATACAGGGCATTTACCTCTTTAAAAAGTGTGGCGAAAATGTCAAGGTTCTTGGCAATTTCGAAATAACGTTCGCTGGGGGAGCTTGCAGCTAGCAACAGGAGCCCTGTTACTACAAAAGATGCCAGCAATAATCTTCTCTTCATAGTCAATCTATTAATGGAGGCCTCAGCCTGTTGCTTTATACAGCTTAGAA
>JALHOT010000013.1 GCA_022842845.1 Cyclobacteriaceae bacterium
GTGCTCTTCCGATCTATGGTGTTTGGATGGAAGAGCCTCGGGAGTTTTTTATTACTATTATTCCACCCGTCTGGCAACGGGTCTGGTTTATTACTTTGGTGCTTATGCTTGGTATTGCCATGATGGTAGTTTTGGTTTACGCGTATATAAAAAATCAAAAAGTAAAACTGCGTAAAGAACTGGAAGTGCAACAGAAAATCGAAATGGAGCGCATGCGCATCTCACGTGATCTACACGATAATGTAGGTGCACAACTGAGCTATCTCATTACCAATATGGAGTGGCTGGCCGACCATCCCGAAGAGTTTACCAGAGAAAAGGAAAGAGACATGCTGAAGAACTTGAGTGAGACAGGAAGACAAGCCATTCTTACCTTGCGCCAAACGATTTGGGCCATCAGCCAACAAGCATTAACGGTAGAGGAATTTGCCGATCGATTTAAACAATACGCCTTGAAGATGACCGATTTTAACCAACATGTTAAAGTTGTATTTGAAGAACGCATTGAAAGTACTTCTTCTCTTAGCCCATCGTTGGCTTTGAATTTATTTCGCATTTGTCAGGAAGCTTTTAACAATGCCTTAAAACATTCGCAGGCTTCGGAACTGACCATGCAGTTTTATAGTAATCAGCAAAATGCTTTTAAGTTTATAATAAGCGACAATGGGGAAGGTTTTGATTTTGATACCGCTAACACTAATGGTCATTATGGTTTAAGAAACATGCAGGCCCGTGCCTTAGAATGCAAGGCAGTATTAGAGTTTACCACAGCACCTGGTAAAGGCACACAGATTTTGCTGAAGATTAGTGATTAAATACATCAAATGAAGTATGTCTTTATTCTCAAAAAAAACCGTCTTTTGATATTATTCTAGAAATGATCCGCATCGCTATTGTTGACGATAAACAACCCAATCGACTTTCACTAGCCGAAAAGCTGGAAAGCAAAGCAGATATTACTGTTTTGTTTACGGCCATCAATGGCCTTCATTTTCTTGAAGAAATGAAAAGTAGAGTAGAACATCCCGATGTTATATTAATGGATATTGATATGCCCGAGATGGATGGGGTAGAGGCTGTTCGTGCAGGTGTTCAATTATATGGATCCGCCAAGTTTATTATGCTTACAGTGTTTGATGACGACAACAAAGTTTTTGAAGCCATACAGGCAGGTGCTATCGGTTATTTGCTGAAAGATGAAAAAACAGAAATAATAGAAGATGCCATCCGACAAGTGATAGAGTATGGAGGCTCTCCTATGAGCCCGCGCATTGCCAGAAAGGCTCTCAATCTTTTAATGAATGCTAAAGTTGAACTCCCTAAAAAAAAGGATTCGGTACTAAGTGATCGTGAAATGGAAATATTAAAAGGATTGGTGGATGGTCTTGATTATCGCGCTGTTGCAGAAAAGCTTTTTATCAGTCCTCTAACGGTTCGCACGCACATCACTAACATTTACCGAAAGCTTCATGTGACTAGTAAAACACAAGCCGTGAAACTCGCCATAAAGAACAGGTGGGTGTAGAACCAAGTATTTCATTTCCTTTGTAGATTAATGGCATTGGATAATGGGATCGCTACGGTGTCAGCCATTTCTCATAGATTGTTCCTGTCCTGATGAACCATAGCATATAAGCTCACATCAAAAATGTTCCGAAAATTGTAATTATAGAATGACCATACACAGAGATTTTAATTGTGCTTCGGTAGATTTGGCATGGCGAAGATTTTATAGCTTAGTGATTTTTCTTGTGTGGCTTGGACTATGGGTACACACACCAAGGCTTGGTAAAAAGCAAAAATTAATCTTAAATCGGTTTAAACCTTTTATCATAGATATCATCTAAGGGAAATAGCCAGCAGTAATGTATGTATATGCGTAAAATTATTTTTTTGTTGAGTATCGCATTTTTAGGGTGTGCGAATGAAGAAAATCCGAGCCCTTCATCAAGTGATATGGTTAAGCTAATCAGTCGTAGTTCTGTTAATTACCTTAATAGGCCGGCTTCAATCATAAGACTCGAGGTGCGTGCTGAAGATTTGGATGCCATACGGTATGTTGAGGTTAGAGTTATGACGCCCACTACACCAGCAAAGGGAGCCTTGGTGCTATCTACTGGGGGTTTTGGAACAAATTATTATGGCATTGGTCAGGAAACGAATACTACTTTAAACTTTGCGATTAACCTTGGGCTTGAAACTTTTGAAATTAAATGGCTTGGGGCAGAAGGCTGGGGTACTGGTACTGTTGGTGTTGGTTATCCTGTTGCGGTCAGGGCTTATGTTGCTATTGTACGCTATCTCAAAGAAAATGAAATGACCAATACTGAAAACGTTATTGTACATGGTGGAAGTGGTGGATCTTTTCAGATAGCCTATGGCCTGACACGCTTTAACCTTGAAAATGATATCCATCATGCTATTCTAATAGCGGGGCCTCCAACAGCCGATTTACAACAAGCTATTTTTGGTGACAAAACATTAAAGTCATATTGGCCAGATGGTATTGGCGGTTTTCGAATTACCGACTATATACATGGTTGGGATAAGCAAGGTAACTATTGTCAAAACCGTACACAAAATCCTCCTGATTTTGTGTTGAAAACACTTGATCAATCATCGTTACTTTCAACTACTCAAATACCGGACCTGAACTATGAAGCCAATTTAATTTTTATCAATACAAATGATGCGACTAACGCTGACGGCCAAGGGCGGTTATATTTTGATGTCATACAAAGCAATAAGCAATGGTACTACTTGCCAGATGAAACATCACACGATGTAGGAGGTATTACTGCAGGAGCCACGAAGATTCGTGAAATCATTCAAACCTTGTTATAAAATATATTACCTCGTGATTTTTATAATGCGTACGATTCATCTGGTGAGAATTCCAGAACTGACAGAAGACTGAAACTATGCAATTTTCGACAGTAAGACAGCATGGTTATTTTTGATTAAATTGAATTTCAAACCATGGCCATTTATGGATGAAATAACAGAACAGCCAAGTCCTCCGCCTATAAAATCTACTTCGGCAAATGTGAAGAAGTACCTATTTGAGTTTAGCTTGTTATTTCTGGCCGTCTTTCTCGGTTTTTTTGCAGACAGCCTAAGAGAAGAGAATTCTGAAAAGCAACAAGCATATGAGCTTGCTAAAAGCCTTTACGAAGAGCTTAAAAATGACTCAGTAACGGTTGCCTCTAAGATAGAAGGGCGACTCAAAAAGGAAAGCGCTATTGATTATATGGTCGCTTTTTTCAAGGACAGTAGCCTGCAAACATCCTCCAAAAGTCTGGCGATAAATTTTTTATGGGCTACTACTATCAGGACACCAGTAATATTCACCCCGCGTACAGTGATATTGGAACAATTAAAAAGCTCGGGGAGTTTGCGGTATTTCAAAAGCCAGCGTCTTCAGCAGTTGGTGGGTGACTTGTCTGTATCCATTGAGTATTTACGGGAGCGACAAGAATTGGAAGCGATTGTATATAAAGATTATATCGAACCCATCATGATTAATCATATGGATTTTGAATTTCAACGTAAGCTATTCAACACAGGATTGTTCGACAGGCTAGCCAGCTACGAAATTAGTGATGAATATATTCCTTTCCATTTATCTCAACCAGAGCTGATCAATCGCTCATCTTATATAAATGCGCTTAGCTACTACCATACGAATAATATTAAGTCCACCCGATTGATCCCATTTGAATCTTATGTTAAGGTCAATGCCGCTCTGCTGAAAGAACTTCGTCAGGAATTCAAATTGACGCAATAGAGAAGTATCTACTGATCAATTACAACGATGAGCAATTGGTTATCAATGACGGTGCTGCTTTATTCTTGCGTGGATATGAAAATCACCCTACTTGTAAAGGATATGGCCAGAAGAGTGAGTGTAAGAATTAAAATATCTAAGAAAAGGGCTCGCCTGAAGGTGCAATTGATTAATGTATAATTTAATGAAAGTTTTTTAATGAATAGTCAAATCAGGCATAGGACTTTAATACTTCTTTTGTCCTTTTCGATACTGGCGTGTAATACAGACCAAGAGCTGACTGAGACTCAAAAGTTATACTTAACAGCCAAACTATGGGGATTTCTTAAATATTACCATCCTGAGGTGAACAAGGGGCAAATAAACTGGGATGATGAACTCATTAATTTTATTCCTAGGCTGGCTGATGCAAAAACCAATCAGGATCTATCAAAGCTTTATGTTCGGTGGATTGACTCATTAGGTGATGTGTCGCCCTGCCTAGACTGTGATACACCTACAGCAAAAGACTATTTTGATAAGAATTTCAACTTATCGTGGTTGCAAGCCGAAGCATTCTCACCTGAGCTCATGAAAAGATTACAATACATACAACGTAATCGCACACAAAGACAGCATTATGTCAGCCTTGAAGGCGCCAACACTTATTTTACGAACGAATCTGTCATTCCTGCCGCTGAGTGGAAAGATAAGCATGTACGCCTGCTAACTTTATTCAGGTACTGGAATGTGATAGAGTATTTTTATCCATACAAGTATGTAATGGATAATGATTGGGATGATCTATTGCTTTATTTTATTCCTAAATTCAGTAATGTACACACCGAGCAGGAATATCATTTACTCATTCGTGAGCTTACAGTTTCCTTATGCGATTCGCATTCATTTTTTACTACTGATTTGATAAAGGAATTTGCAGGCAGAAAATATATAGCTGCGACCTTCGTTATCTTAGATGACAAAGCTGTGATTAATGGCTTTTATAACGACTCATTGCCAAAATTAGACGATCTGCGCTTAGGCGATGCAATTTTATCAGTTGACAATATACCTGTAGCTGAAATTTATAATAAGAATGTTAAGTATATAAACGGATCTAATGATGCGGTAAAGAAATTGGATTATTCGTTTCGTTGGATATTGAATGGGAATACAGATACTGTAAAAATTACATTCGAAAGGATGGGAGAGATTCAATCCAAGGTTATTAGGCGTTATGAACCAAGCATGTGGAAAACTAAACAAGATGCTGTTATTGGCTGGAAAGTATTGGCTCATAATATAGGCTATGTAAATCTAGAAGAAGGCATCGTTAAGGTGGAAGACTTATCAAGGATGATGCAGGAACTTGCATCCACAAAAGCCATTATTTTTGATTTGAGAGGTTATCCTGAGTTTATGTGGGATGAGCTGCTGGCCTATTTTAATAAAGAAGAAAAAGTATTTTCAAAATTAACAGAGCCTGATCTTTCTTATCCAGGCCGTTTTGTTTGGCAAATGGGTGACACGATAGGTAAGTTTAATCCTTCAGCCTATAGCGGCAAAGTAATGATACTCATGCATGAAGGTACACAAAGCAGGGCTGAATCCTTTGTAATGGCATTGCAGACCATAGAAGGCGCAATTACTATTGGCCGTCAAACATCAGGGGCCGATGGCAACATAGCAGAATTTGTTTTTTTTAATGATAAAATCAGCTGGATCACTGGAAGAGGTGTTTTTTATCCTGATGGGCGCGAGACACAAAGAATTGGAATTGTGCCGGATGTACATGTACCCCTTACACTGGAGGACATCAGGACAAGCCGTGATGCCATATTGGAAAAAGCCATAGCCATGGCCAATCAAATGAAGTGATATTCTTAAGATTTTTGATTGACTTATAGTATGAGTGCAAAATACGAATGCTGTCCAAAAAAATAGTCTGATCAAGATCTTCCGAACCTTTAATCCCATATATTGTTAAAAAAATACTAATCTGAATTAAATATGAGAATTCGTTTGATGTTATTGGCTGGCCTTTTTCTTTTCAGTACTTCTTGTGAAAAAGAAGAATCTGTAGATAAAGCCCCTGATTTAGTTTTTTCGGAGTCTCCCTTTCCACTCAATGGAGTGGCCGCCAAATTTTCTAAAGATATTGCCTACGACAGTAAACAACGAACCCAGTTGGATATATGGTTACCGGATTCCAATGCACCTACAGGCTTGGTAATCTACACGCATGGAGGAGGTTTCTCCAGTGGTGATAAGGATTTTGTCTATGCTGCCCAGCAGGGTGGAGTATGGGATTTCCCAACTGACATCCGCTTTTTACTTCAAAACAAGATTGCTTTTGCAACGGTACGTTATACGCTGTTGAGTACCACGGGCGAGCGTGAAGGGGTTAAGAAACCCATGTCGGATGTTAAGCGGGCTTTGCAATACATCAGATCCAGGGCGAGTGATTTCAACATTGATAAAAATAAAATTATCCTGGCTGGCAATTCTGCCGGGGGAGGCACCTCGCTTTGGATAGCATTTAATAACGATATGGCAAACGCCCAAAGTAGTGACCCTGTTTTGCGGGAATCCACAAGAGTGAAGGGCGTTGTGGCCAGAGAACCGCAGGCAAGTTATAACATCGAGGACCGCTGGGTAAATGATGTATTCATTGACTATAATCTTACCTGGACAGAAATATTAGCCAATGAAACAGGTAATATTTCTAAGCTATACGGTGTTTCATCCACAACCGAATACGAATCAGCAACCATTGACGCGTATAGAGCGGAAGTGGATATGTTAGCCCTGCTAACTGCGGATGACCCCGCCCTTTGGATTGACAATACGTTGCGGGATGTGGTGCGCCCTTATTCAGCACCGGAGATATCTACACATCATGCTTTTCATGCCAGAGAATTAAAGCAGCGAGCTGATGCAGTGGGCGTGGAGAATATTACTTACTACGGTAAAAATCCAGTGATCTATGCGCATCCAAGCAATGAGACGTGGACCCAATTCTGTAAGAGGATTGTGGGCATGTAAGCGCTGAGTTTTTTAAGTCCTGGTTCTTGTAGACGATCCAGCTTTGTTTCTTGTATTTTAGCCTTGGTTTGTGTCTTTACGAATCAAGAGTAAAATACTCCGCTCGTATTCACTATTATTCAGTCATGCTTTCCATTATTAAGATTGGTAAAATCTTTTTTGCGGGTTATACTCACAAATGAAGGATGATGAAATAAATTATATGGAACGCTTCTTCTTTGATCTTTTTCTAGTAATTTCATTATCAATAATAGCTCGTTAATGCATCACTATGGAAGATAATAGTCTGAATCAAGTAATCGACAGCCCATCCAACGACATCATACTAACTGTTTCCCGCCATGGTGCGAACAAGCTATTGGAAACCAGTAAGTGGGGACATTTCTTATCGATCTTGGGTTTTGTGTTGACAGGCTTGATCGTATTACTTGGACTTTTTGCAGGTTCCTTTCTAGCTTCTATGATAACGAACCAAGCGGCTAATATGCCCCAAGGCTTGGGTTATTTTATGAGTATTTTTTATGTACTGATGGGCTTGATATACTTCTTTCCTTCTTTGTATTTATACCGGTATTCCAGAAAGTTGAAGGCGGCCCTCTCCAGAAGAGACAACCAAGAGTTGGAAGCGGCCTTCGATAATGAAAAATCACTCTATAAATTCTGGGGCATTTTTGCGATTGTCTTGATGGCCTTGTATGCCCTTATGCTGCTATTCACCGTAGGGCTTGCATCCTTGGCTTGACAAGAGAAGGGTAAGACTGTCTTGGACGAAATTTCTCACATTAATCTTTTTACAAATCAAGAAAACTGGTCTAGGTGGTTGGAAGTCTACTTCAAGGCTTAGTGATAGCTTAATATTCAGACGAGCATAGGGAGTTGGTACTTGCGTTTGGAGAAATCAGTTTTAGCTTTGCGTATTTTTAGAAAAGCATGATTTTGAATCAGGCTCCCAATAGGTGAAAACAGTTTAAACTTAATTGACTAGAGACCTCTTAATCTCCTTGGTGAATAACTATTTTGAAGGATACAGCTGAAGCTAAGACTTTTGCACTTGTAAACATTATCAGAATAGTAGAGTCTTTCCTGACCATTTGGGCAGCCTCCAGTCAATTAATCTAATCATTCGGTATGACGGAGTTTATGACTTATTACTTCTGATCAATCATAAATTTCAGTATCACCGCCCAACAATAGCCATTATTGATTGACCAACTGAACTCAAAACCAACTGGCTTACCCAGTTCAAGGTCTTATTGATTAGTTTTTAGCTTAGAGATACTGGAAAGCTCTGTAGGAAATTGAAGAATGACTATGGTGCCCTTACCTGGTACACTTTGTAAGCTGATGTTGGCTTTTAGTTTGTCAACACACTTCTTAACGATATATAGACCCAGTCCATTGCCTTTTGAGTTTTCATTGCCTCTATGAAACATATCAAAAATTTTTGGGAGTTGTGCTTCATCTATGCCCTGTCCGTTGTCCTCGATCTCAATTACAATTTGATCTTGTTGTTGATAAGCACTTATTTTAATGTTTGCATTGTCCTCAATTTTATAAACAATGGCATTTTCGATCAGGTTGTACATGACAATCTTTACTAAAGAGAGATAGGAGTAGAAGTACAAACCTGGTTCAACCTGCATGTGCACGTGAATATTTTCGCTGATAAAAGTTTGACTGAAAAGAGAAATTTTTTTGCTAAGAAGTTCTTCAACTGATATCTTTCCATAGATCAGCTCATCTTCAGCTCTAGTGCTAATCGATTGCAGTTTTGCAAGCATTCTGTCAAGCGTGTGGGCTGTTTCGTTTACTTTTTGAAACAAGTTGAGGGCCTCAGGGTCCTTAATGGTAATCTTGGCGATTTCTGCAATACCCATAAAGGTGGTCAAAGGTCGTCTGAAATCATGGGATGACCTGTACAAAAACATGTCAAGCTCTTTGTTAGCTTCCAGAAGCTCAGCGGTACGCTGATCAATTCTTTCCTCCAGGCTTTCGTTTATCTTTTGGATGGTTTGGTTACTCTTGAGTAATGCCTCGGCTTGTTCACTTATTTTGATGTTAAGATTCGAAAGAATATCATTGGCTTCAGAGAGTTCTTCTGCCTGACTTTGAATCTCTTCGTTTCTCTCAATGATGGCTTGGTTCAGCGTTTTAACTCTGTGGTAATATTTATATATAATGAAAGCAATAAAAGCAATAGCAATGAAACCTGAAACAGCAAACCATATAATGAGCTTTTGCTGTTTAATCTGAGCTTCTTGAATCACGAATTTATCCTCCTGAAGTTTCTGTTGCTGTTGAAGGGTGAGAATAGCGTTGTCTCTTTTTTCTAACTCAAAGGTATTTTGAAGAGCTCCCATGCGGGCGCTCATATTTTCACTAAAAATTGAGTCTTTAAGTTCATCATATAACTTAGCGTAGCTGATGGCTTCTTTATAGTTAGCCTGAGCCATGTTAAGATCTCGTCTACTTTTATAAATATCCACTAAGATTTTTCCAGATCCTATCTGCTTGGCCAACTTTTCTCCTTGCGATAAATAATAACCTGCCTGATCATAGTCTCTCATTTTAATCAACAACTGGGCAATACCTTGATAGGAATAGCTTATGCCTATGGAATGGTTAAGGTTAACCTCTATAGCCAGACTTTTTTGATGGAATTGCAAGGCCCTTTGGTAGTCATTTTGCTTTTCGCACAATTGGGCGAGGTTGTACAGTGTTCCAGCCTGGCCACTTCGATCGTTTACCGCTTCTCGTATGGCGAGTGCTTGGGTAAGATTCAGATAGGCCTCTTTTAACCTATTCTCTTCAGCGTCTATGACACCCAGTAAGTTGAGGGCTCCTGCCTCTTGCATGAGGTGTTTATATTTTCTGGCTAAGCTTAGTGCTTTGCTCGTGAAGTCAAAAGCCATATCATTTTGATCAAGAAAATGGTAGACTCGACCAATCTCTACTAATATTTTGCAGCGTTCGAGGTGATATTTTTTCTGCTCTGCAATACTCAGGGCTTTGAAATAATTTTTAAGGCCGGCCTCAAAATTGTCGAACTCCACCAAAGCATAACCTACCTGATAATAAAGATTGGCTAACTCTTTAGTGAATGAATTCTTTTCATAAAATTTAATTACCCGGTTCAGCAAATCCAATGCTTGTTTGTATTGCCCTTGTTTGATAAATATTAGAGATTTCTCTTTCTTAATCACGTTGATTTCCTCATTGTCAACTGTATCTTGGCCTAAGGCTACCTGTGCCTGGTCAATGTAATGTAAAGCCCTGTTGTAATCACCTCGGTTAATAAAATAAGTTGACATCCGTTCGCATGCATAAATGAGTGGTCTTTTATCTTTTAGCTTTTCTCGAATGCGTAGCGATTTTTCAAGGTAACGAAACTGCTCGTGTTCATTTACTAATAAACTATAGTGATCTGCATAAACCAGATAAGTAAAGGATAAATAGTAAGGGTGTAAACTATCTTTCAATACTTTATATGATTCATTCAAACAGTAAAGGGATGAATCAAGTTGATCAATATTCTGATATACCCTTGCCATGTAGGATAAAGCAAATCCTTTCAAAGTATCTTGGCCATCACTTTCACTAAGGGCAATACTATTCTTAAATTTTTGGATAGCAGTCTGGTCATTACCAACCGTAAAATCACAGTAAGCTTCATAGATCAAGGCTTCTGCCATGCCCTTTTTATAGCCCAAACTTTTACTAAGCTGGTAGGCCTGTTGGACTATTTCTTTTGATTTATTCAGATCATAGGATACCAACGCCCAGGCTAGCTGGTTGAGTACTTCGGCACGGCTGATACCTTTAAGGCGGGGAGCAAGTTGTTGGAGACTGTCAATATTAAACGACTGTCCCTGACAGAGTGTAACAGAGGATACTAGAATAAAAATGATCCTGAAAGTTTTCACAATTACTTTTAGACAAGGAAAAGAAAGGCAAATTCTACATAATACATGATTAAATCAAGTTTCCTAAGAAGGGTGGTGGCCCTATTAGCAAATCAGCTATTTTGTTCAAGTGATAGCGTTTACATTATGCTCAGTTAAGTTTGGGTTTTCAACCTCAGAACTATTCGAGAAATGTCTAAACACAGATTGGATTCTCTATTTCCAACTTTTTTATGTTGAGTTTTATGTGTGACAGCTTAAAAGAAGTGTTATGACTTACATTACTGGCGTTCAGCAAAACTTTTTCGGCAATAGAATCTCTAAGTGAGTATATTAAACGATCCTAATGATAGTTACCCTTGAGCCTTGTTTAATGTATTACTACACCTTCGTTAGAAGGTTGCTGTTCCTATGAAAATTGCTTATCCCCTACGAGGTGCTCTTCAATTACTTCCTTAAAGGCATGTTTTGGCAAAGCACCTGGCTGCATGGCTGGCTGCCCATTAATAGGAATAAACAAAAAGGTTGGGATGCTACGAATGCCAAACACGGCAGATAATTCTTGTTCTGCTTCTGTGTCTACTTTATAGATCACTATTTTACCCGCATACTCTTTGGCCAATTCTTCCAAAACAGGGGCAACCATTTTGCAAGGTCCGCACCAGTCAGCATAGAAGTCAATAATCGCAGGCAGGCTGCCTTGGTATTGCCATTCTTTGCTGGTTTCATAGTTGAAAACCTTGCTCTTGAAATCTTCGGTGGTGAGTTGTATGGTCATGTCAATTTAATATCAACACAAATTTGGGAATAGTCTGTATAAAAGTGTGTGACTAAAGTTACGCTGTACTAAACTCTTAACGCTTTATACACATAAGCAAGTTAATGGGATTGTTATCGATTTAATTGTCCAGGTGGTATCTAGTATACATGAAGATATGGAGTAAGGTCTCAATTAGTAGTATCATAATTTTCATGGCATTGTTTTAATTTGGTATTTGGTAGAAATCAAGCAGCCTGAAGGGTTAAGATTTTACTCCAAAGTACTTGGTGATCCATAAAAACACTCGGCATGCAGAACTATTGCAGCCTATCCATCTTATTCTTTATAATATTCTATCGATCAATTACTTACAAGTGCAAAAAGCCCCTATTTTGCCCAAAAAACGAGATATTAAAAAACTGTTAACTTTGTCGCCTTACTAATAGATAGAGCCCGATGAATCTTTTGGATTTTGAAAAACCTATAGCTGAATTAGAATCGAAACTGGAAGACATGAAAACACTGGCTGGCGATAGCGACAAAGAAGTGCAAGCCGCAGTGAAAGCCCTCGAAAAGAAAATCCTGGACCTGAAAAAGGAGACCTTTGAAAACCTGACTGGCTGGCAAAGGGTACAACTCTCTCGCCACCCTGACAGGCCATATACCCTTGATTATATTTATGAGATTACTACAGACTTTATCGAGCTGCATGGCGATCGTAACGTAGCGGATGATAAGGCTATGGTAGGTGGGTTGGGTACCATCGATGGCCAGACCTATATGATCATCGGTCAGCAAAAGGGCCGCAATACCAAGCAGCGTCAAATGCGCAATTTTGGTATGGCTAACCCTGAAGGCTATCGCAAAGCCTTACGACTGATGAAGATGGCCGAAAAATTTAACAAGCCAATTATAACTTTTATAGATACACCTGGTGCCTTTCCAGGTCTAGAGGCTGAGGAGCGCGGACAAGGTGAGGCTATTGCACGGAACCTGAAAGAGATGTTCATGTTGAAAGTACCAGTGATCTGTATTGTAATTGGTGAAGGTGCTTCTGGCGGTGCTTTGGGTATTGCCATTGGTGATAAGGTATTAATGCTGGAGAATACCTGGTACTCAGTTATTTCACCCGAGTCTTGTTCTTCTATTTTATGGAGGAGCTGGGATTACAAAGAACAGGCGGCAGAAGTGTTGAAGCTTACCGGTAAGGATATGCTCTCACTTAAGTTGATTGATGGTATTGTAAAAGAACCACTGGGTGGTGCGCACACCAATTTGAAATGGATGGCGCAGGAAGTGAAGAAGGTGATCATGGAGAACTTTAAGGAGTTGAATAAGCTGAGTGCTGAAGAACGTATCAGCCAGCGCATCGATAAATTCTGTGCGATGGGTGTGGTAAAGGAATAATTCAGTATTCCACATGATATAATATCAAAGAGAGCTACTATTCATGAGTGGCTCTTTTTGTTCAATGGAATGTATAAACTGTCCACGTCAATATTGAATTGATTGTTATGAAATTACATGTAATCAATACCGGCTTTTTTAAATTAGATGGTGGTGCCATGTTTGGGGTTGTGCCCAAATCAATCTGGCAAAAATCAAACCCGGCTGATGAAAATAATTTATGCACCTGGGCCATGCGCTGCTTACTGATAGAAGAAGGCAATCGTTTAATCCTGGTCGACAATGGCATCGGCAATAAGCAGGATGCTAAGTTCTTTAGTCATTACTATTTGCATGGAGATGACTCGCTCAGTAAATCATTGCACAGCAAGGGTTTTTCAGAACAGGATGTAACGGATATGTTCCTGACACACTTGCACTTTGATCATTGTGGGGGAGGAGTGCAGTACAAGGGCGATCAATTGGAACTGGTTTTTAACAATGCCCACTATTGGTCAAACCAGGATCACTGGCAATGGGCTACCAAGCCTAATCCCCGTGAAAAAGCTTCCTTCATCAAAGAGAATATTTTACCGATGCAGGAGAGTGGTCATCTTAAGTTTGTACAGGGTAATGAACTTCCATTTGATATTTTCTATGCCTCTGGTCATACCGATAAGATGATGATCCCGAAGATTCAGTATAAAGGTTATACCGTCTGTTACATGGCTGATTTACTCCCCTCTACGGGTCATATTCCTTTGCCTTATGTGATGGGCTATGACACAAGGCCTTTGTTGACACTAGAAGAGAAGGAGCGTTTCTTGAATGAGGCTGCTGATAAACAGTATGTGTTATTCTTAGAGCACGATGCAGTAAATGAATGCTGCACGGTAAAGCGAACAGAAAAGGGCATTAGACTTGATAGAACTTTTTCCTTAGCAGAGCTATAAGAATGGAGAATTGACAGTTGATAATGGACAATAAATTGACTTCCTATCTCATGTTAGTTTACAAAAGCAAAAGTCTTACGTTACGCCCATCGCGACTAGGCGCATATTGTCAATTGCCCATGATCCATTGTCAATTGTTATGAAGATTGGACTTGCATTATCAGGCGGAGGAGCCAGGGGTTTTGCGCACCTGGGTGTACTCAAGGCCCTTGAAGAAATGAATGTGAGTATCGATCGCCTCGCGGGAACCAGCGCAGGGGCGATCGTTGGGGCTTTTTATGCCCATGGCTATAAACCCGATGAGATCCTCACCATCATATCCGGGACCGGCATTTTAAAAAGTGTAAGACCAGCCTGGTCATGGACGGGCTTTTTTAGTTTAGAAGGTTTCAAAGAAGTATTGAAAAAGCATTTGCCCGAAAACACCTTCGAAAGTTTGCAACGCCCCCTCACCATTACTGCTACAGAAATTCGGCTGGGCAAGGTGGTATATTTTTCAGAAGGCGAATTGATTACGCCCATCATTGCTTCTTCTACTTTGCCTGCCATTTTTAGTCCGGTTTCCTTTAATGGTAATCTCTATATTGATGGTGGCATCATGGATAATTTACCGGTGCGACCGCTCATTGGTAAGTGCGATTTTATTGTAGGGGTACACACCAACCCGGTCAGTCAGAAGTTTGATATTAAGAATGCCAAGGAAGTCACCATGCGGAGTTTGTTGATGGCCATCAATGTAAACTCAACAGCCAGCAAAGCTTTTTGTAATGTGGTAATTGAACCTCCGGCCCTGGCTGCCTACAGTCCATTGGATGTTTCTAAAGCCAAAGAGATTTTTGACATCGGCTATCATTTCACCAAAGAGAATTTTACTGCTACTGATTTTGAATTAAAAGACTATGAGCGCAACCCTTAGTTTTAAAGAACAGATTTTACAAGGCATACCGGATGTATTACCACCAGCTCCTGTATACGACATAAACGTTAACCATGCCCCTAAACGCAAGGACATATTAACCAAAGCAGAAAAGACACTGGCGGTGCGTAATGCTTTGCGTTATTTTCATCCGCGTCATCATGCTGTACTGGCACCGGAGTTTTATAAAGAGTTACAAGACTACGGTAGGATTTATATGTATCGTTTTCGCCCGCAGTATGAGATGAAGGCCCGCACTATTGCAGAGTACCCTGCTCAATGCCAACAGGCTGCAGCTATCATGCTGATGATACAAAATAACCTCGATCCGGCTGTTGCACAACATCCGCATGAGCTAATTACCTATGGTGGTAACGGAGCGGTGTTTCAAAACTGGGCCCAGTATTTACTTACTATGCAATACCTGGCCACCATGAAAGAGGAGCAAACGCTTCATATGTATTCTGGCCACCCTATGGGTTTATTTCCTTCTTCTCAAGATGCACCTCGTGTGGTAGTGACCAATGGCATGATGATTCCTAATTATTCTAAGCCTGACGATTGGGAGCGCTTTAATGCTTTAGGTGTAACACAATACGGTCAAATGACGGCTGGCTCTTATATGTACATTGGTCCGCAGGGTATAGTGCATGGTACAACCATTACGGTATTGAATGGTGGGCGTATGATTTCCAAGGCAGGGGAGGGCCTGGCGGGTAAAGTATTTGTTACTTCCGGTTTGGGTGGCATGAGCGGTGCACAGCCTAAAGCTGGAAACATAGCAGGTTGTATCACAGTAGTAGCAGAGGTTAACCCTAAGGCTACGCGTAAACGGCATGAGCAGGGTTGGGTAGATGAAGTGATAGAAGATTTGAATGCCTTAGTGAAGCGTGTACGAGAGGCAAAGGCCAGTAAGGAAGTAGTATCGATAGCTTACCAGGGAAATATTGTGGAAGTATGGGAGAAGTTCGATGAGGAGAATATCTATATAGACCTGGGTTCTGATCAGACTTCATTGCATAATCCTTGGGCCGGTGGTTATTATCCGGTAGGCATAAGCTATGAAGAAGCCAATCAATTAATGGCTTCTGATCCGGTACTTTTCAAAGCCAAGATACAGGAGACTTTGCGCAGACATGCCGCAGCGGTGAATAAACATACCGCTAAGGGTACTTACTTTTTCGATTATGGCAATGCCTTTCTTTTAGAGGCCTCGCGCGCTGGCGCTGATGTGATGGCCCCTAATGGAATTGATTTTAAGTATCCTTCTTATGTGCAAGACATCATGGGGCCTTTGTGTTTCGATTATGGTTTCGGGCCCTTCCGCTGGGTGTGTACTTCGGGCAAACAAGAAGATCTGGACTTTACCGATCAATTGGCAAAAGAGGTATTAGAGGAAATTTTACAAACAGCCCCGATTGATATTCACCCTCAGTTGAAAGATAATATTCAATGGATTAAGGAAGCCAAGCAAAATAAATTAGTAGTCGGTTCTAAGGCGCGTATCCTATATGCTGACGCTGAAGGAAGAATGAAGATCGCGAAGGCCTTTAACGATGCAATACGCGCTGGTAAAATAGGCCTGGTGGTATTAGGCAGAGATCATCACGATGTATCGGGAACTGATAGCCCTTATCGGGAGACCTCTAATATTTATGATGGTTCACGCTTTACAGCCGACATGGCTATCCATAATGTTATTGGTGATAGTTTCAGGGGGGCTACCTGGGTTTCTATCCACAATGGCGGTGGTGTTGGATGGGGTGAAGTAATCAATGGCGGCTTTGGCATGCTATTGGATGGTAGTGCAGAAGCAGAACGAAAATTGATCAATATGCTCCATTTTGATGTGTACAATGGCATTGCCCGCAGGGCCTGGGCAAGGAATAAACATGCGAAGTTCGCCACTCATCGAGAGCAAAAAGCTAATACATTATTAAGCCTGACTGAATCTTATGAGGTTGACGAGTCGTTAATACAAACGTTAAATCAACAATAAACCGGTTCAGGACTGGATTCCTTTACTTAACTTTAAACCATTAAACTCAATGAATATGAAAAAGATCAGTTTATTAGTAGTGCTTATGATGCTGGCTGCTGCCACTTATGCGCAGGTACAAGTAGCCGTGGGTATCAAAGGCGGGCCTAACTTTGCCAATATCAATACAGAATCAACGATTGGTGAAAATTATAAAAGCCGTACAGGCTTCCACGCAGGTGCATTCACCTTGTTTAAGTTCACCAAAGTGGGTATTCAGCCTGAATTATTATTCTCTCAGCAGGGCAGTACCGTAGAATTTAGCAGCCAGAACCTTGAGCAGAATTTCAATTACATAAATATTCCTATTCTTTTGAAATTATACACGGTGGCAGGTATCAACTTACAAGTGGGTCCTCAGTTCGGTTTTGTAAGCAAAGCTGAAGTAGAGCAGCTTGTGAATAATGTAAAAACTACTGTTGATGTAAAAGATGAATTAAAAGGTAGTGACATGAGTCTGGCTATTGGTGCAGGCTGGGATCTTCCTTTTGGTTTAACATTGGATGCCCGCTATAACCTTGGTTTGTCTAAAATCAATGACGGTAGCAACAGCCCAGAAGCTAAGAATCAGGTATTTCAGATATCCGCTGGTTTTAAAATTATTAAACTCGGCAAGTAAGATTTTTAGTGTGTTTACAGTTTTAGTGAAATTCATTTAAAATAGTTTGCACAAATTTTAGACCCCATAGCATGAGAAAATTAGTAATGATTGCCTTCTTTGGTTTGATTGCCTTCCAAAGCATCGCCCAAACAACAGCGGGTACTATTGCTTTAGGCGGAGGTTTCCGTTTTACAAGCAGCGATCCTGGTACATCTAGTTTTAATTTGAATCCCAGTGGGGCTTAATTTTTGAAGGATAACTTAGCCATTGGTGTAGATATGAACTACTCTTCGTTCAACGATGGTGACAATACAAGCTTAGGCATTGGACCATTTGTACGCTATTATAAGTTTATAGCCGATGATAAGTTTGCATTTACCGTTGATGGTGTTTTTTCATTTAGTACTGATAAGACAGTAGTGGCAGGAAATTCTGTAAGTTCCAACAGGTTTGCCTTAGGCGTGGACCCTGGCTTTGCCTATTTCTTCAGTCCTAAGTGGTCACTTGATTTGACTCTGCCTGGTATATCGTACGTGAGTTTTGAAGGAGGTGGATCTACTATAAGCATTGGTGCGAGCACTTTCTCACCATCGCTAGGCTTCCGTTATTTCATTAGTAAGTAAACCAATAGTTACGGATATATAGAAAATGGCCACTCTTTCGGGTGGCCATTTTTTGTGGGCTTCAGTTTATTGTACAATGATAAGGAAGTAATTCTTCTTGCCTTTTTGGACTAATAAATAGCGATCAGAAAGTAAGTTGTATTGCGGCCTAGCATTGGCATCACTTAACTTTTCTTTATTAATGCTTACACCACCACCCTGAATCATCTTTCGGGTTTCTCCCTTAGAGGGGAATATGATGCCTTGTGTTACTTCGCTTAATAAGTCGGTAACGGTGACTGCATTTTTATAACTGTCTGTGCTGATGTTAACTTGCGGTACTCCTTCGAAAACATTTAGTAAGGTGTTTTCATCTAAGCTTTTTAAATCATCGGCTGTAGAGTTGCCAAATAAAATAGAAGATGCTTTTAAGGCTGTGTGATAATCAGCTTCTGAATGTACCCGTATGGTGATATCTTTTGCCAGTGCTTGCTGAAGCGCGCGTAAGTGTGGTGCCGCCATATGATTAGCAATCATCGCCTCAATTTCTTCCTGGTTGAATTGTGTGAATATTTTAATAAAGTTCACGGCATCTTCATCAGACACATTCAACCAGTATTGATAAAACTTATAAGGTGAAGTTTTAGCAGGATCTAACCATACATTGCCGCCTTCAGACTTTCCGAATTTGGTACCGTCTGCTTTGGTAATGAGTTTAGTGGTAAGGGCAAAGGCTTCACTGCCCGCCTTTCTCCTGATTAATTCTGTACCGGTAACAATATTGCCCCACTGGTCAGAACCACCCATTTGTAGTTTGCAACCTTTGTGCCGGTTGAGCCAGTAAAAATCATATCCCTGCACTAACTGGTACGTAAATTCTGTAAATGATAAACCAGTCTCTAGTCGCTTCTGTACAGAGTCCTTGCTCATCATGTAATTAACGGTGATGTGTTTGCCAACATCACGTATGAAATCAAGGAAACGAAAATCTTTAAACCAATCGTAATTGTTCACCATCTCAGCTGCATTGGTCCCTTGTCCGAAATCCAGGAATTTTTCAAGTTGCTTTTTTACACAGGCTACATTATGGTTTAATACCTCTTCGGATAACAGATTGCGTTCAGCAGATTTGCCCGAGGGATCGCCCACCATACCGGTGGCACCGCCTACCAGGGCAAATGGCTTATGTCCTGCCCGCTGAAAGTTAAGTAAGGTCATAATTTGGGTGAGATGACCAATATGAAGTGAATCGGCAGTTGGATCAAAGCCAATGTAACCACTGGTGCTTTCCTTCGCTAATTGTTCTTCTGTACCGGGCATGATATCGTGTAACATGCCTCTCCATCTCAGTTCCTCAATAAAGTTAATTTTCATACAACAGGAATAGGCCGCAAATATAAAAATAAAGCACGTCCTTGCGAACGTGCTTTATTGCTTTACCTCTTAAGTGAGTATTAATGCCCACCTACAGACATTACGTCCGGTACATTTAATGTCTGTACTTTGATGTTCTTTTCTGGGGCCGTAAATTTTTTGAAATCCTGTATAATCTCCAATACATCATAATCAATGTTACGCGACTGCCTGCCATCAATCACCAGGGTACTGTTGGTAGGTATATGGCTGAGCGTAAGTTGTATACTTCCTTTGTTTAAGAAAGTAACTTCTTCCGATAGGGTAATGGTAATGGTTTCATTATTGACTTTCCCATCGCTTTGGTAATGGTAAGAGTTCTTGTAATTCTTGCGTAAAATAAAATAAATGGCAACCACCATACCAATGCCAATGCCTTTCAATAGATCAGTGCCAAGTATGGCCAATACAGTAACGATGAATGGAATAAATTGATCCCATCCTAACTGATACATAGCCTTGAAAAGTGATGGCTTAGCCAGCTTATAACCAACCATTAATAGGATTACTGCCAAAGAAGCCAACGGGATAAGATTTAGGTAGCGGGGAATGACAATCGCAGCCAACAGCAAGATGCTTCCATGAATAACGGTAGCCATTTTGGTTTTACCACCAGAGTTTATATTTGCAGAACTGCGAACAATTACTTGTGTTACCGGCAATCCACCTATTAATCCTGATATCATGTTACCAATACCCTGTGCTTTTAACTCACGGTTGGTAGGAGTATTGCGTTTCAATGGGTCAAGCTTGTCGGTCGCCTCAACAGACAAAAGCGTTTCAAGGCTGGCTACTATGGCAAGGGTACCCGCTACGATGTATACATCTGGATTGCTGATGGCAGAGAAATCGGGACTTTTAAAGAAACTCAGAAACTCACTGAGGTTAGTGGCTACTGGTAGTTGCACCAGGTGTTTTCCCGACATAACGAATGCTGGCGCAAGACCAGCAAAGACAATATTTAAGAGAATGCCCGTCAGCACTACAAAAAGAGCCCCTGGAAGAAATTTAAACAAAGCTGCCTTTTTCATAAAGGGACGGTCGAACAAAATCAACAAAGCCAGCGATACAATAGAGATGATAATAGCCCCAGCGCTGCTATAACGCACTGCGTAATAAAGTTCTGAAAACGTGTTGTGTCCATCTTTTTGAAAGAAGGACTCATCGCCCATGAAATCTTCATCATATCCAAAGGCATGGGGAATCTCTTTTAAGATTAGCGTAATACCAATAGCAGTGAGCATGCCTTTAATGACTGATGAAGGAAAATAATAACCGATAATACCAGCTTTCAGAAAGCCCGCCAACAGTTGAATGAGGCCTGCAAAGAAAACAGCGAGTAAGAAGGCTTCAAAACTACCCAAAGTTTCAATGGCGGTGAGTACAATGACGACCAAACCAGCCGCTGGGCCTGAAACACCTAAAGCTGACCCACTAAGTGCCCCTACAATAACACCACCTACAACCCCAGCAATGATGCCAGAAAATAAAAGGTCAGCTCTGCCGGTAGAGGCTAAAGCCACTCCCAAGCATAAAGGTAGCGCCACCAAGTAAACCACCAGGCCAGCGGGTAAATCATTTTTTAAGTGAGCAAATAAATTCAGTTTCTTTTTAGACATGAAACGGTAAGATCAAACAGTGTATAATCATTTAAACAATGAGCTTTTTCTTAACCTGTAACTTATAGACACCCTCCATTTCTGTATTGTCGCCTACGGTAACACTTAAGTCTTTTAATATACCATTAGAGATATCGTATACAATGCCATGTACCTGTAAAAAACGACCTTGTGCCCAGGCATTTTGGATGATGGTCGTTTTAGTTAAATCAAAAACTTGTTCCTGCACATTGAGTTCAACTAGGCGGTCTGCTCTTTGTTTTTCATCTGCTATGGCATCTAACTCGTCCTGATGAAGTCTGTAAACATCTTTAATGTGGCGTAGCCAATTGTCAATGAGTCCAAATTGTTTTTGGCCCATCGCAGCGATCACCCCACCGCATCCGTAATGTCCGCAAACAATCACATGTTTTACTTCCAGCACATTTACAGCATAGTCAAGTACGCTGAGCATGCTCATGTCAGTATGAATAACCATGTTGGCAATGTTGCGGTGTACAAAAACTTCACCGGGAGCTGTACCAGTAATTTCATTGGCAGGTACTCGGCTGTCAGAGCAACCAATCCATAAAAAAGGTGGTTTTTGACCTTTGCTTAATTTTTCAAAATAATCAGGGCTTTCCTGAAGTTTGCTATTTACCCATTTTTTATTGGCATCAAAGATTTCGTTATACAGTTGTGGCATTGATAAGCGATTGAATTAAAGTATTGTTGGTAGAATTTTAGAACGCTGAATTAAAAGCTAAGAACAGCATATTCTTTGTGATGCTGATAGATTGGTTTTTTGTAAAAAAGAAACTAGGCTTGTTCGGGTGGTTGATTGACGCTCCAGGAGGTACCATTACAAGGATGGTGAACACTTTCTGAATTGCCTCGCATGATGGTGCTGGTGTAACCGTTATACTGAGTTTCTACAAAACTTAGTTCAACATCAAGTTCTTTTCCGGTATTCTCGTTTTCAGCCCCTTCAGCCCCAAAGGAGTCTTTTTCCTCCTCGCATATAGAAGAAAAGGTTTCTACCAGCAAGTCGTATAAGGGTCTATTGTTCTTTTTGAAATCCAGGACGTTGAGTTCGGCCATGAAAAAACTCATGTTTAGAAAGACTAACCCCGCGATGCTTGCCAGTAGTTGTTTAACAAACTTGTTTCTAAACAATAACATCAAGAACAAATTTAACCTAATTTTTAATTATTGAATTGAATAGCGTTATTCGGGTCGTAAATATTCAATCAATCTTTCTCTATGCAACAGCCCGATGCCCTTAATCAAGTAGCAGAATTCCATCGTACTTTTAAACATCCTATTTTATCTACTCCGTCTATCCCAGCTGAGAGCCGTTGCAAGTTGCGTGTGGCCCTTTTAGCAGAGGAGTTGAAGGAATTAGAAGTTGCTATTTTGAATCAAGACATTGTAGAGGTGGCAGATGCACTGTGTGATCTTCAATATGTGCTATCCGGGGCCATTTTAGAATTTGGTCTGGGTGATAAGTTCAAAGCCTTGTTTGATGAAGTGCAACGGTCGAACATGAGTAAAACATGTCAGGATGAAGCGGAGGCCATAAAAACAGTAAAGTATTATAAGGAGAAGGATGGAACTGAGTGTTATTACCAGCAGGAGGGAAATCATTGGCTGGTGTACCGCAAGTCAGATAACAAGACTATTAAATCGATCAATTATTCTCCAGCTGATTTGGAGGCTGTTTTGAAAAAATAACTACACAAAGAATTCCAACTGAAATTCACTTTCGTTGCCGGGCGACTGAATAGGCCTCATGGAAACGATTTGGGCAGAATTGTAAGTGCTAATGAATTCATTCCTGCTGATACGCAGCTTGCTTTCACCCGGTTTTACTTTGTGATATTGCATCCTGCCTGATTTGTTCGCGGTGGCAGAATACATGTACCGAAACTGAATTGGAATAGGCGAAGGGATGTAATGCATATAATTATTGATATGAAGTTTTAAACTCAACGTGAAGCAAGGCATTTTGCCGGGCATTATATTGTGCTAAAAGCGTATAGGCAAAATCAGGTACATGGCTAAATCGTTTATCCAATTCTTCGATTTTTGAGCACAATTCTTTTACGTAGAACTGAATTTGATCCAAATTTCGACAGTTAGCAGGTTTTTCAAAGTTTCTAGCAATGAACTGTTTAAGCTCCATTTCTAACTTTTTGGCTTCGTAGGCTGACATAGAATTGTGTAGAATTACACAATAATACCTTTTTTCAACTTATATAGTCAAGTAAATGTGTGTAAATATGCACTTTTTAATTTCCGTATGACTCAACTTGATAAGGTAAATGCCTGATAATAAATTATTTGTAGTATTATCCTGTATTTCTCTAATTGTGTAAAAGTGCACATGTTCAATTTACCCCCAGTTTCGGTAGGTAATTTGCTTTGTATTTTACGTTATAGAAATCATGTAGGACTTGTGCGCAGAAGCACTTATTATTACACTCTGTACGTGATTACTTTATTAGCCAAACTATGGATTATCTAGAACCCAGTTCATTTTTAGTTGCCTGGCATCAGTCAATGATTATTGGTGCCATTATCATGATTGCTTCCGGTATAATTATTTACCTGGTGCATAACCTGCGCCTCTCTACCATTCATGATCCGCATGCAAAATACGATTACATCAACACCAAGGAGATTGGTAATTACAAGTTGGTGTTTTACTGTTTTGGCGTAGCGGCTGCTTTAATTATCAACCGCTATGGAATGGATAAGCTAAAGACTGTAGAAGTATGGTTCTTTGCACGCCTCATCATCTCCATGGCAGGGGGTACATTGGTTGGATATGTTGGGTATCTGGTGTTGGAATACTATTATCCTTCAGTTATTCACCGCAAATTACTGAAGTGGCGCTATTTACCGCGCAAGGCCAGCAATGGTGCTAAGATGAGGTTGTTGAGCGAGGAGGAAGAAGATGTGCATCTTGACCTTGGTATGCAGGCAGAAGAGAATATTTTTTCTATTGACTACGATGTATGGGTCGATGAAAAAACAGGTGAAGTAAAAATTGAAAAATATCCGGGCCATTTGGAAGCCCTTAAGTGCAATAGTTGTGGATTCTACACAATGAAGGTTATGCGCGAAGAGGTAACAAAACCTGCCAGCCCTCAGGCACCAGGGGAACTTGTAAAATACTACCAATGTTCTTACTGCAAATCAAACAGGGCTACAGCCTTTAATCTTTCCAACAAACAATCAGAGGCTGACTACAGAAATCTTAAATACAAGTTTCGTCAGAATAAAGATGTAGACATGGTGAAACTTGAAGTTCACTCAACCGTTAAAGGTAAAAAGCACTATGAGTTTCAATCAGTAGAAGAAGCCCAGCGTTTTTTGAGTGAATTTGATTTCGATAAATCTTAAATTATTAGTATGAAGAAAGTAGGGTCGGTTATAGTTTTTCTTTTTATAACTGTTGTTGGGTCTTGGGCAAACATTGGTGACACAACCGCATTTAAGGCAAAGGCTATCTATGGTAAAGAGGCCCAGGTCATTATTTCAATTCTTAACAATAATCATTATAGCAAGATAAAGTTTAACGACTCCCTTTCTTCAGCCGTACTCGATGCTTACATCAAAGGATTAGATGGAAGTAAGTCATTCTTTCTAAAATCAGATCTGACTTCTTTTGAGAAATACCGCAAGACCTTAGATGACCTGACGCAACAAGCCAATGTTGATCCAGCCTATGAAATCTATAAAGTATTCAGGCAGCGCTTCGATCAGCGCATTCGCTACATTAACACTGAATTAGTAAATGAGCAATTTGACTTTTCTATTGAGGAAGAATACGAAACGAACCGTGATAAGGAACCTTGGTGCAATACAGAGCAGGAGTTGAATGATGTGTGGAGAAAGAATATAAAAAACCAGGCCTTGAGTCTTAAGCTGAGTGGTAAAAAGCCTGAAGAAATAACAAAGGTATTGTCCGAGCGATATGAGCGTATGGAAAAAGCCATGCGTCAGTTCAATAGTGAAGATGTTTTTAACATCTACATGAATACCATTACGGAAGCTTATGATCCACACACTTCCTATTTCTCACCAAAAGCAGCCGATCGTTTCAAAGAACAAATGACATTGTCATTGGAAGGAATCGGGGCCAGGCTGCAAACCGATAATGACTACACAAAAATAGCAGAGATCATTCCTGGAGGTCCTGCCGAAAAATCAGCTATACTCAAAGTCAATGACAGAATTATTGGTGTAGCCCAAGGCAAAGATGGAGATATGGTCGATGTGATTGGCTGGAGAATTGATGATGTGGTAAAGTTGATTAAGGGCCCCAAAGGAACAACAGTAAGATTAAGTTACTTGCCTGGAGAAACAGGGCTGACAGGGGCAGCTAAAGAAATTACCTTAGTGCGTGAGAAGATTAAGTTAGAAGATCAAAAAGCCAAGAAGGAAATAATACCTTATCAACAAGGTGCTAAAACTTTGCGCATGGGTGTGATTTCCATACCAAGTTTTTATATGGATTGGGAAGCCTACCAAAAGGGAGATCCTGATTATACAAGTACTTCTGGTGATGTAAAGAAATTAATCAAAGAATTGCAGGGAGAAAAGATAGATGGTTTGATGATTGACTTGCGTAATAATGGAGGTGGATCACTTGCCGAAGCTATCGATCTTACCGGATTATTTATTAAGAATGGACCTGTAGTACAGGTAAAGAACTCGGGCAATCGTATTGAGGTAGGAGAGGATGATGATCCAAGTGTATTGTATAATGGTCCATTGGTAGTTATGACTAATCGCTTTAGTGCCTCTGCCTCTGAGATTTTTGCCGGAGCCATCCAAGATTACAACAGAGGAGTAGTAGTTGGCGAATCAACCTATGGAAAGGGAACGGTGCAAACTGTTGTTGACTTAAAGCGTTTTATTCAGCCAACTGCCGGAGAAGAAGTGGGCGAGTTGAAGATTACCTTTCAAAAGTTTTACCGTGTAACCGGTAGTAGCACACAACATAAAGGTGTAACACCTGATATTAAATTACCTTCTGCCTTAGATGCTGAAGAGTTTGGCGAGAGTGCTAACCCAAGCGCTTTGCCCTGGGATGAGATTAGAAGCACCTTATATGAAAAGACACCTGTGGTGAACAAGCAAACCTTGGCCTACCTGAATAAATCTTACCAGGAGCGGATTAAAAGTGATCCTGTGCTTAACAAATTCATCAGAGAAACAGATGAAATGCGTAAAAACATGAAAGAGACCAGGGTATCTTTAAATGAGGAAAAGCGAAAGAAGGAAATGGAAGAAGCAGAACGTCAGCGTGCCAATGCGAGCCTTGGCACCAAGCTGGGGGATAAGGAAACAGGCAACGTTGTTTCCCCTCCTGTGAAAGCAGATGATGAATATTTGCGCGAAGGGATTCTAGTACTTTCAGAGCTAATCAGCCAAAGGATAGGATAGAAGTCTTAGTTGATATGGAATTAATAAAAATGGCTCCGAGTTGGAGCCATTTTTATGAATAGGTACTAAGTCTGAAATCTAGTTTGACTTGATGAACTCATCAAAGGATTTCAAGATGATGGGTTGCATATTGTTTTTACTCATCACCTCATTTAGTTTAGGCGTATGCTTCTCCTTAACCTTTTTAAAAGTAGTTTTGGCCGTTTGCATGCGTTCCTCTATGGCAGCCAGGTTATCCATTTCTGCATTCGAAGGTTTAAAGAAGGTTGAAGCAACCTTGCTATACAGTTCGGCCAGGTCCTCACGTAATTGAGGTTCACCAGCTCCCACGTAGTTGTCACCAGTTGTTATCACTAGTGTCTCTTTCAGTTTATTTAGTTCTGTTAAGAGAGGTGTAACTGCTTTGGCGGCTGCAGGACTTTTTGCCTTTTGTTCTTCTGCGGCCTTAATGGTTTCGTCAATATCATACACCATGTAGGCCAACTCTTGGGTCATATCAAAAAGCTTCTTTGTAACTTCTTCGTTGGCTTTGCGGTCGGCTAAAGGAATAGTAGACTTTGGATCATACTGTACTACCAGGTCGTTTGTAAAAGTTTCTTTTCCTTTTTGAATAACCACCTTATAAGTACCTGCTGGTACACGTGGGCTTGTAAAGCCACCGAAGGCAAAAGTTTTACCTACTGCAATTTTTGGTGGTTTGGTTGTAAAGCCCCACTCGATTACGTTTATGCCTTTAGCTTTACCAGCATCCAGATCCGTAATTTTGTTGCCATTCATATCCTGCAACTCGGCAGTCATTTTACCAAGGGTGTGACGCTTTTTCAAGTAGTACACAATCTTCGCGTTGGTGCTTGCGTTAGCTCCCACAAATTGTGTTTCGGAAGCCGTACCGCCAAAACCATTGGATTCATCCATAGTGGCTGGCTTGATAGGGAAGAAGTGAAATTCTTTGGCAAGTGTTTCGCTACTCAGTTGGCGTAAAGGACTGATATCATCAATAATAATTACCCCACGGCCATGTGTTCCCATTACCAAATCATTTGTTCTTTTCTGAAGATCAATAAAATGAACGGCTACTGATGGCATGTTGTTGGTGAACTTTGCCCAAGATAAACCTCCATCCATTGAAATGTACAAACCAAACTCTGTACCTAAGAAAAGTAAATTTTCGTTCACATAATCTTCCTGGATGTTGCGCACGAAGCCCACAACATCATTAGAGATTACAGATTTCCAGGTGGCACCGAAATCGGTGGTTTTAAAAGTATAGGGTTTCTGATCTCCTTTTTGGTATCCTGTAAATACTGCGTAAGCCGTACCCTTGCCAAATACACTGGCTTCAATATGCCAGCAAGAAGTATTTTTAGGTAAGCCTGGAATATTGGCCACTACATTGGTCCAGGTTTTACCACCATCTTTTGTTACCTGAATGTTACCATCATCAGTACCTGCCCAAACAATGTTTTCATCAAGAGGAGATTCAGCAATGGTAAAAATAGTACAATGATTTTCAGCGCCTGAGTTATCGCGTGATAGACCACCGGATTTACCTTGTTCTGTTTTTAAAGGATCGTTGGTTGTTAAATCTGGTGATATTTTAACCCAGGTATCACCCATGTCTTCGGAGCGGTGTACAAACTGACTGCCCATGTAGAAACGATCAGGTTTAAAGGCACTGGTGGCCATAGGTGAGTTCCAGTTGAAACGAAGTTTCGGATCTCCTTTCATCGCCAATGGCTGAATGGTTTTTACCTGTTCTTTGGTTCTGTCGTACCGCCAAACGTTTTCAGCGCCTTGCATTTCTGAATAAAGAATCTTTTTGGTTGGGTGCGGTAATACGCGGTAACCATCGCCTACGCCCACCACATGCCAGTCACGGGCCTCTACGCCACCAGGTGAGCTGGAAGGGCCATACCATGAGCCATTGTCTTGTAAGCCACCATACACATTATAGGGTTCTTCATTGTCAACACTGATCTGATAAAATTGTGAAAGCGGAAGGTTCTCAACAATTTCCATATTAGTACCACCATCCCAACTGCGGTAAACACCACCATCGGTGCCTACATACATTCTATCAGAATTATGAATATCAAAAACCATATCGTGAATATCAGAATGCATTGGGCCAAGGTTCTTGAAAGTTTTACCACCATCACGGGAAATTGAGCCCGTCAAACCTGCTTTTACTACCACATCTGGATTACGAGGATCAACTGTAATTCTTGAAAAATAAAAAGGTCTTACTACTAATCCGAAATCACCATTGGTTTGTTTCCAGGTGGCGCCAGCATCATCACTTCTGTACAAGCCTTTATCTTTATCTTGTTCAGATTCGATTACTGCATACAATATGTTAGGGTTTGAAGGGGCCACAGCTACCGCTATTCTTCCCAGTTGTCCCTTCGGAAATCCATTATGAATTTTGTTCCAGGTAGCGCCTCCATCAGTTGATTTATACAGGGCACTATTCAGACCACCTGAATTGAAACTCCAGGCGCTGCGTCTAAACTCCCAGAAAGCTGCATAAATGATATTTGGGTCCTTGGGATCGAGTAATAGATCGCTACAGCCTGTTGTTTTATCAACATATAAAATTTTATTCCAGGTCTTACCACCATCAGTGGTTTTGTAAAGGCCTCTGTCTTCACTATCACTCCATAGTGCACCCATCACACCCACGTATACTTCGTTAGAATTTTTTGGGTTCACTTGTATGCCTGCAATGCGCTCTGACTTTTCGAAGCCCATCTTCAGCCAGGTACTTCCTCCATCATTGGTCTTGTACAAACCATCACCAACGGTAACGCTATTCCGTGTCCAGGTTTCGCCTGTACCTACCCATACGATGTTATCAGGATTGCTGGGATCTACTTCAACAGCACCAATCGATTGGCAGTATTCGTCAAAAATAGGATTGAAAGTGGCACCGCCATTGGTACTTTTCCAAACACCACCACCTGCGGCACCTACATAGACAACACGGTCGTTGGTAGGGTGCAGCTCCAGGTCAGACACACGACCGCTCATCAGGGCAGGGCCTATGTGGCGAGCCCGCATGTCTCCAAAGAGCTCTTTACCTTTTGTGGCCGCATCCTGTGCTATGGCGGCACTGCCTACCATAAAGGCAAGAATTGGTAAATAAATTTTTTTCATGATATAATAAGGTTTATTGGTTCAATTAGGAGGTATTCAGAGTTTGTCTTAAGGATTGAATCATCCTTAGACTGTAGACAAAAAAAAACTGCAGGCTTGATTCCTGCAGTTTTTGATCAATGAATTACTGTCCTTCTGGATAGGTAAACGTTGTTGCGTCTACCTTAGGATTCACTTCGATAGAAGAGATGTTTAAAGGTTGACCAGGGCCACCTTTAACGCCTTGTGTCATGGTAAAGGGCATCATAACTCCATTGCTCAGTTCTTGATAATCGCTGAATTTTACTTGCGATACTTGGCCTTTACCAGGGCCTGCTTTCACTTCGGATTCGATAACGAGTGGTACGAAGTTTTCAGCATCAAAATAGTAGAAGCTAACATTGTCAGTCGGTTGGCCATCAACTTTGATGGGCTTCTTCGTTACCTTCACTTTGAAGGTTTCTGTTCCTTCAACAGTTTCTTTGCCCACAACTTCCACATTGATTCCTCTTGCTTTGTAGTTAAGGAATACATCGGGGAAATCGCCAATATCTTGCTTGAAGTTCTCAGTGGATTCAGCATCGCTTTTTTCTGCCTTCATGGTCATGAAGTTATGCGACCACAAGCTGCTACCATCGTAAACACCCTGCTTAATTACTTTGCCTTGAAAGCTTATAGATGTTGACTGACGGCCATCTTTAAGTTGTACGATTTCCAAGGGAATCTCCATGCCACCCTGGTTAACCTTGGCAGACATTTTAATACCTTCAATTGATTTCCATTTGTCGATACCACCGGTATTTTCGAAATACTTGGCGATGATCTCATCTGCTGTCTGGGCGCTCGCTGTAAAGGCGAAAAAGGCTAAAACAGCAGCTGTGAGTAGTTTGTGTTTCATAATTTGGGTTTTAATGTGTAGTAAGTCGATTTAATAAGTAGAAAATTACAGAGGATTCGGCTAAGATTAAATTAACAGCCCAAAAGTTCTTTAAAATTTTAGCTTTTATTTCTATCCATGGTTTCGGCATATTTCCCTATTTTGGAAGAATTTAAGGATACTTTTCCCCCATGAGTGAAGAACTGCTCAAAGCGGTCATCCAACTTTTTGCCATTGTAGCGCGCGAAAGGATAACCGATGAAGAACGAAATAAGGTAAAGGAGTTTCTCGGGCAGCACCTCAACCGCGAGGCGGTTAAATACTATGTAGACCTGTTTGATAATTACTGTGCTCAACATGAGTTGACAAACAGGGCCAGTGAAGCTGTGCCCATGGATGAGGCTACGCTTGAGTTTGTGGGTGATTGGTCTAAGATCATGGAGATCGCCAAAAAAGTAAATCAGGCACTCACAGTTCAGCAAAAGCTGGTTTTAATTGTCAAGATCATAGAGCTTGTTTATGTTGATTTTGATATATCAGAAAGGCAGGGAAATCTGATTTTCTACATTGGTCAAGCCCTTAAAATTCCACAAAGCGATGTCAAAGCTCTGCAGGATTTTGTAACCGGTCAGGATATTGATGAATTAGCTTCAGAAAATGTATTGATTATTGACGAAGGTCTTGATGAAAAGCCCTATCCCGGTCCGCGTATTACTGAGAAGAATATCAATGGTATGGTGGCGGTCTTGTACCTGGCTGATGTAGAAACATATCTCATCAAATATTTAGGTATATCAGGTTTGTACCTCAATAGTATCTTACTAAAAAGTAGAAAAATTGAAGTACTACCTGCCGGTAGCACCATTCGGGGTGATAAAATCGAAACGATTTATTACAGCGACATTGTGGGCAGGTTTAGGGTAGGGCAGGCTCAGGCTTCGATTACTTTTACAGCCGATCATCTTTTTTATCATTTCAAAAGTGGTAGAGCCGCTATACAGAATATCAATCTGGCTGAGCGAGAAGGTAAGTTAATTGGCATTATGGGGGCCAGTGGCTCTGGTAAGTCTACTTTGTTAAACGTTTTGAATGGAACAGAGCGCCCTTCTAGCGGAGAAGTCCTTGTGAATGGCATCAATATTCACGAGTATCCCGAAAAGATTGAAGGCATCATTGGTTATGTGCCGCAAGATGATTTGTTGCATGAAGAACTAAGCGTCTACCAAAACTTATACTATGCCGCCAAGTTGTGTTTTGGCGATTACACTGAAACACAAATTGAAGAGATTGTTAATCGCACTATTGTACAGTTGGGTCTTTTAGAAATACGCGACCTGAAGGTAGGGTCGCCTATGGATAAGACCATTAGTGGTGGCCAGCGAAAACGGGTCAACATTGGATTGGAATTGCTACGTGAGCCTGCTATGCTTTTTGTAGACGAGCCGACATCAGGGCTATCCTCTCGTGACTCAGAGAATATCATGGACTTGCTCAAGGAATTAGCCTTGCGTGGTAAGATGGTCTTTGTGGTTATTCATCAACCATCTTCCGATATCTTTAAACTTTTTGATTCGCTATTGATCTTAGATGTGGGAGGATTTCAGATTTATTATGGGAATCCTACCGATGCTGTGTTATACTTTAGGCATCTTGTTAATGCGACAAACAGAGATCAAGGCGCCTGCCCGGAATGCGGAAATATAAATCCCGAGCAGATCTTTTCAATCATTGAGACAAAAGTTGTTAATGAGTATGGCCGGCTCACAAACACACGAAAGGTTTCTCCGGGGCAATGGTATCAGTACTTTAAACAACGAACAAAAATACCTAAGATAATCCACACGACAGAAACGCTTCCGGTGGTGCAAAATATACCCAATTGGTTTACCCAATTGAAAGTATTTGTGACGCGGGATGTCTTGTCAAAGCTATCTAATAAACAATATCTATTGATCAACCTCCTGGAGGCACCTGTGCTGGCCTTATTTATCAGCTACATGGTGAAGTATTATGATGTATTGAAAGGAGAGGAGGCCAGCTACAGCTTTTATGAGAATCAAAACATACCGGTTTACTTTTTTATGAGTGTTGTGGTGGCCCTCTTTTTTGGGCTTACCATGAGTGCTGAAGAAATCTTCAGAGACCGGAAAATATTAAAGCGCGAAAAATTCTTGAATTTAAGTCGAAGTAGTTATTTGACTTCTAAAGTGATGGTGATGTTTTTTATTTCGGCCATCCAAACATTTTTATTTATCCTGATTGGTAATCTGATTCTAGAAATACCGTTGTCTGAAATTCGCTATTGGTTTGTTTTGTTTGCTTGTTCATGTTTTGCCAATATGTTAGGTTTAAATATTTCAGCATCTTTTAACTCGGCCGTTACCATTTATATACTCATTCCACTATTGGTTATTCCCCAACTTCTATTAAGTGGCGTAGTCATTAGCTTTGATAAGTTTAATCCCAGTGTAGGCAAACCGGTGGGTGTACCGTTTATCGGAGAGATGATGGCCTCGCGCTGGGCTTTCGAAGCCATGATGGTTACCCAATTCAGAGATAATCTCCACGAAAAGCAATTCTATGAACTTGATAAAGAGATAGCTCTGGCAGAGTATAAACGTATCTACTTAATACCTGAACTTGAGTCTCGGTTATCGCTGATTTTGAATAGTCGTGATGCTTGGCACAATACCAATAGAACAGATGTGGTGAATGCCATGAATCTGTTACGGGAAGAAGTAAAAACAGAGTTGCGATGGATTGGTGGTGACAAATTCCCCGATGTTGAAAAGATTGCAGTAGGTTCCTTCGATTCCCTGGTACATCGCAATACCTTAAACTTTTTGAGCGCACTAAAACGCTATTATACCATTAAAAAAGACAAGGCTCAAAGTGCCAAAGAAAGCCTGATGACTGAACTAACAGATACACCAGAAAAGAGTGCTCTGTTCGAATCAGATAAATTAAGATATCAGAATCTCACTGTAATGGATGCTGTTAAGAATTTAACAACACCTGACAGGATAGTTGAATTCAGGGGTCAGCTCCATCAGAAAATTTATCCTATTTACGCAGATGAGCATAAACCAAAACATTTCTTAGATTTTTCAGCCAATTTGTACCAGCCAACCAAATATCTCATGGGCCGTACCTACAATACCTTTACCTTCAATATTTGGGTAATATGGTTTATGACTGGCCTTTTATTTGTGACATTATATTTTGATGTGCTGCACCGTCTCTTAATACGTGTCGAAAATTGGATTAAATACAACAAAAAGCGCATTCGGGATTAAAAGTGTTTTGTATTTTTGTTCATTAATCAACTACCATGAAAAAATTAACATCAATCCTTATTCTTTTGGCTGTAATTTTTGTAGCAGCTTGTAATGCTAAGAAAGAAGAAACAGCTCCCGCTGCTGAAGAAACAGCTGCTGCCGATGAATGGCCAGAAATGGATGCTTACCACTTTGCGATGGCAGAGGCATTCCACCCTTACAAAGATTCCGCAAATTTAGAACCGGTAAAAACGCAGGCTGCAGAGCTGGTAAAAGCCGCAGAGGTATGGGTAAATGCTCCGCTTCCTGAAAAAGTGAATAATGATGAAATCAAGGGCAAGCTGCAAGAACTGAAAGCAGGCAGTGATGCCTTGGCGCAATTAGTAAGCACAGGTACACCAGAGGAGATTGGCGCTTCTTTAACAGCTTTACACGACAAATTCCATGAATTGCAAGAAGCATGGTATGGTGGTGGTGGTCATAAGCATGATCATTAATACTTGTAAGCTCAAAACTAATGAAGGCCTGTGGGGTTATTACGCCACAGGTTTTTTTATTTTACTATGTTAAGAGTTGCCTGGTCTGAAAAATACGTACTACCATTGCCTGCTAACCATCGATTCCCGATGAGCAAATATGAGTTACTACCACAACAGCTCATACATGAAGGCACACTTACTGAGACTAATTTTTTTAGGCCTGCTTCTGCTACTGAGCGAGTGATAGTCGCAACACATAAGCAGGAATATTGGTATAAGTTGCGTAGCCTTTCTTTAACACCACAAGAGGTGAGAAGAACAGGTTTTCCTTTGAGCCAGAACCTGGTGGATCGTGAGATTTTAATTGCCCAGGGAACGATAGAGTGTTCTTTGTTTGCAAAGCAATTTGGGGTGGCCATGAATATTGCAGGGGGAACACATCATGCATTTACCGACAGAGGTGAAGGTTTTTGTTTGCTTAACGATATGGCTATCGCAGCAAACTATTTGCTCATCAATGGCCTGGCAAAACAAATATTGATCGTAGATCTTGATGTACATCAAGGTAACGGAACAGCAGAAATTTTTAGGGACGATAAAAGGATCTTTACTTTTAGCATGCATGGGGCTCATAACTATCCATTGCAGAAGGAACAATCAGATTTGGATTTGCCACTGCCAGATAATACCCATGATAAGCATTATCTTACTTTGCTTGATTTTCATCTAAAGCAATTAGTGGATCATGTCCAGCCAGATTTTATGTTCTTTCAATCGGGCGTAGACGTGTTGGCCACTGATAAATTGGGCAGGCTTGCCTTAACACGCGAAGGTTGCAAGCAAAGAGACAGGGTGGTGCTTCAATTAGCTAAGCAGTATGCTATACCCATCGCAGTAAGCATGGGAGGCGGTTATTCTCCCGATTTTCGTGATATTATAGAAGCGCACGCCAATACCTATCGGCTGGCACAAGAGATTTTCTTCTGATATTTCTGACGATCTTTACCAGCAGATGCCATTTACTTTTGCTCATCCGCTTGCCGTACTACCCCTGTTGAGAAGCCGATATTTTTCAGCTACTGGCCTTCTGGTAGGGAGCATCGTGCCAGATTTTGAGTATTTTTTTAAAATGCGATCCGGCAGTGAGCATAGCCATACTTTGGCGGGTATTTTTTATTTCGACTTACCCCTGAGTTTTTTTCTTGCCATTATCTTCCATCAGGTAATTAAGGTTTCATTGATAGAGAACCTCCCAGCCTCATTTCAGCAAAGATTGCATGCCTTGAAGGCCACTGATTTTCTGCTGTACTTAAAAACGAATCTTTGGGTTTTTGTGTTTTCCTGTCTTTTTGGGGCAGGTACACACTTACTATGGGATAGTTTTACCCATGGAGGCGGTGTCATGGTAAAAGAAATGACTATTCTCAATACCACGAGGATTTACTATGATGGTGTTTACTATCCCCTTTGGTATTCTCTGCAACATGGGTTCTCAGTGGCTGGTTTGATTTTATTATCCTATTATTTCTATCAGTTAAAACCCTCAGAAGTATATGCTGAAAAGCCATCTTATGGATACCTAATTATAGTTCTCATTGTTAGTGCAGTCACTTTTTACCTGCGTTATCGATTGGGGGCAAATATGAATTTCGGCAATACCATTGTGGCTATCGTTTCGGCTTTGCTTTTTGGGATTTTAACCGCATCAGTACTCTTTAACTTCAAGAGGGCGAAAAAGCATCGGTAACTTTAAAAAAGATAATCTTTCCCAGCGCTTACCCTAACAAATAGTGGCCAATCCTGTTTTGAAGACATGGAATCCACAAAATCTACCCGTAAAAAGTCAGGCAAAGCTGTTGATGACAAGGCTATACTCGAAGCCTACAAGAAACATATTTTAATACATGGCGAGCCGCCAGCCTCTGTTTACAAATTTTGTTTAGACTTAGAGATAAGCGAAGACCTGTTTTACAACCATTTCGGTTCTTTTGAGATAATTGATAGAGCTGTCTGGAAGGATTTTGTGACCACCACATTGGATAGGCTCCATGCAGATGCTGCCTTTAGTGATTTTAGTGCGCGTGAGAAGTTATTGACCTTCTACTTCGCACTTGCTGAAGTTTTAAAAGCCAACAGGAGTTATATTCTGGTGGTGAGCAAGGATCAAAAATTTCCGGAGGTCTCACCTGCATATCTAAAGGATTTCAAACATGCGTTCGAAGCATTTATTGAACAACTTGTTCACGAAGGCATGGGCAAGGAAGAAATTGCAAAGCGTCCTTTTGTTGATAAACGTTACCCCTCACTATTTTGGGTACACATGGGCTTCTTTCTATTATTCTGGAAAAAGGATACGAGCAAGGGCTTTGAAAAAACAGATGCTTTTATAGAAAAATCAATCAACCTGGCTTTTGATTTGATTGGTAAAGGGGCAATCGATTCAGCGATAGACTTATTGAAGTTTTTGTATCAGGCCAGGGCCAATTCTTAATACATTTCATGAAAGAGCAAGAGAGTATACCTACGGGTAAGGTAAAGAGGGCAGGTAAGTTCATAGGTACAGGAGCTAAAATCGGTGCAAATTATTTAAAGCATTACGGTAAAAAGCTGGTAACAGGAGAAGCCAGTAAAGATGACTTGCATGAAAATAATGCAAGAGACATTTATAAATCCTTGAGTGAACTAAAAGGAAGCGCCTTAAAGGTGGCCCAGATGTTGAGCATGGATAAAAACATTCTGCCTTCGGCCTACCAGCAGCAATTTGCCATGGCACAATATTCAGCTCCTCCATTATCGTACCCCTTAGTAGTAAGAACCTTTCAACAGCAATTTGGAAAAAGTCCTGAACAGCTTTTTGATAGCTTCTCCAGGTCTGCTGTGAACGCTGCTTCTATTGGACAAGTACATAAGGCAACTAAGGATGGAAAAACTTTTGCCGTTAAAATTCAGTATCCTGGTGTTGGCGACAGTGTAAAATCTGATTTAGCGATGGTGAAGCCTATTGCTTTGCGCATGTTCGAACTCAATGCTTCTGAATATGACGAGTTCATTCAAGAAGTAGAAGCCCGCATGCTGGAAGAAACAGATTATGAACTGGAGCTGAGACGTTCGGTTGAGCTTTCGGAAAAATCAAGTGCCATTAACAACGTCATCTTCCCAGGGTATTACCCTGCATATTCAGGTCATAAAATACTAACGATGGATTGGATTGATGGAAAGCCTCTGGGTGAGATGCTGAAAGGAGAAATTCCCTCGAATGCCAGAAATACTTTAGGACAAGCGATGTGGGATTTTTACCATCATCAAATGCATACGCTTAAAGCTGTGCATGCCGACCCACATCCTGGTAACTTTTTAGTAACGCCAGATTACAAACTTGGCATCATTGACTTTGGTTGTGTAAAAGTAATGACAGCGGATTTCCATAAGAAATATTTCCAGCTGCTTGACCCTTCTTTGCTAGATAGTGCTACTCGTTTGGAAAAGGCCTTTTATGACTTGAGGTTTATTTATCCTGATGATACTGCAAAAGAGAAGACATTTTTTACGGATATATTTTCTCAGCTGGTTCTTTTGTTGAGTCGCCCCTTCAGATCGTCTTCATTTGATTTTTCTGATAAAGCCTACTTCGAATCCATCTTTGCTTTTGGTGAAGAAATAGCGGGCATGAAAGAGCTTAGAAAGTCTAAAAAGGCAAGGGGGATAAAGGATGCCCTCTATATAAACAGAACTTACTTTGGTCTCTATAATATTTTACACGACTTGAAAGCTAAAGTGGATACAGGTTACTGAAATAATATTAGGCTGTGTAAAATGTAATAAAGAAAAGCATCAATCTGTAAAGTTCCAGCGCAGCATATAATCCTATCAGCGATAGTGGTACCTTAAAGAGAAGCATTCTTTTCTTTTCTCCGTAATAAGTCTTTGCTGCTCGCCATAAGAAGTACAAATTCGTTCCAATAAAAATAGTGGTAATGGCGAGGTCGTCTAGGTACTTGATCCAGCTGGAACCCGACCAATTGAAAATCGAATTCAATACCCAGAAAATAAGTGATAGTAGCAGCGCGTTGATGGCCAGGTTAAAAATGGCCAACTCGACAGCAAGTGTCGTGTGGTCTGTAAAGTAGAATTTTCGCTTCCTGAAAATAACAGCTAATGGGAGCGAGGCGAAGAGAATAAAGAGCACGATTAATAGCTTGGCTAAACTCTGTGATTTAGCATCATATATCAAGGTATAGGCCTGCAAACTCATATTAGTATCGTTGAGCTTGGTAAGTACCATGGCCCTGGCCATGCCGCGGTGCATTAATAAATACATCTGCGTGTATAGTGATGAGTTGAAAAGCTGGAATACTGGAAAAAGAAAATAGATAAGGTTAAGAATAAAAAATAGCTGTAGCGGACGAATGTACTTCACCCGTATGCCATTCATGTATTCCTTTGAGAGGAATCCCGGCTTGCTGATAACCAGCCAGAGTGTTTTGATGAACTTATTATCGGCAAAAGTGATGGCGATTAAAACACTGGTAAGAAAGCTTTTGAACTTTTTGTCATTTGCTTCAAGTACTTTCTCTCCGCAGAGGTTACAAAAAACACCCGTAAAGGTGTTTCCACAGTTTTTGCAAGTGTGCTCTTTTTGTAATAATGTGTCCACGCACCAAAATACTAATCTTTCATCTGTTTAATCCTATCTTTTCGATTTCAGTATTTTTTTGGCTCTTGATTGGAAGCCAGCTGAAGCCACGGGAAGCTCTGCTTCAATAAGGGTAAATAACTCTCGCTGTAAATCCGGGTGTTGTTTGGCAATATTGCTAAGAACCGTCATCGAAAATACACGCACCGCAATGCTTTCTTTTCTATTCATTAAGCATGAAAAGCAAAGATCAGCCACCTTGCCTTGTTGTTTAGTAGGAATTTGAACGAATTGAAAGGCTCGGATAATGTTCCTTTTCAAAGCAACCGTAGCATCTGGCAAAAGGCATAGTTTTACTAATACATGAAGATGAGGCAGCATCAGATGAGGATACTTTTCAACGCAAAAACTCAGACAGGCAGTAGCCAGAGATAATTTTTCTTGATCCAGACTCACTACAATTTTTGTAAGCTGCTTAAATCGATCAGGGCTATGACCAATGAAAGCTACAATTTTCTGAATGCCGGTTTTGGAGTAAGGAGCCGATAAAGCTTTTTCCAATTGCATAGGGAGTAATATAAACGAAAAAAGCAGCCTTTCGACTGCTTTTTGTAGCGCGGGGGGGAGTTGAACCCCCGACCTTTGGGTTATGAATCCAACGCTCTAACCACCTGAGCTACCGCGCCATTCGTTTTTGGGAGCGCAAACTTAGCAGAAGGAAATTGAATACGCAAACCAATCTTATTACTTTCAGCTTCCTGCTGCTTTATATTTTGTACGCTAATCAAAAAGTCTTAATTTCAACACATTACCTCATTTATGGGAGCCAAAAGACTTTTTTCCACTGATTACGAATTTCACGCTTCCGCGAAGATGCTATATCCTTATCTTCAAACCGCCAGTGGCCTGGCAGAGTGGTTTTGCGAGGATGTGAAGATTAATAACGAGAACAAAACCCTTACCTTTTTGTGGGATAACGAAGAGCATAAAGCCACACAGGTCGCCCATCGGGTTAATCACTCAGTCAAATTCCAATTTCTGCCCGAGACTTCAGCAGACGAAAACGATCCTTCTTATTTAGAGTTCAGGGTTGAAACTAACGACCTGACCCAAACTGTATTTTTGCACATTGCTGATTACTCAGATTTTGATGATCAGAAGGAGCTCCATGATTTATGGGATGATTTGGTCGCAGATCTCAAAAAAATTGTAGGCGGCTAGTCACCTCACACGCACCTTTCCTCAACAATCCTCTATCTTTGGCGCAAAGCTTGCTACTAGCTTCGCATGAAAAAACTTGACAAGTTCATTCTCCAGTCCTTCATAGGCCCCTTCATACTCACTTTTTTAGTGGTCGTTTTCATTTTATTGATGCAGCACATGCTCAAATATTTTGATGACATCATTGGCAAAGGATTGGATTGGACAACCATAGGTCAGTTGTTATTTTACTTTGGTATTTTCATGATGCCTGTGGCCATGCCCCTGGCTGTTTTGCTGGCGTCACTTATCACTTTTGGGAACTTGGGTGAACACTTCGAACTGACAGCCATTAAAGCCTCTGGTGTATCGCTCACAAGAATACTCAGGCCCATTTTCTTTTTTGTACTACTCTTAACAGGTATTGCTTTCTATACTAATAATTACCTGGTACCCAATGCTGCTTTAGAGGCCTATAGTCTCATGTATGATATTAAACAGAAAAAACCAGCCCTTGAAATTCGTGAGGGTACTTTCTACAATGGAATTCCTGATGTCAGCATTAAGGTAGATGAAAAGTTTGCTGATGATGATGATGCATTGAAGGGTGTTATTATTTATGACCACCGTAAAAATGATGGAAATAAGGAAGTAACCATTGCTGATTCTGGCAGAATGACAACTTTTAATAATGAGCAGTACTTAAAATTGGAATTGTTCAACGGCTATTACTATGCTGAAGGCGCCACAACCGAGCGCGATATGACAGGGCAAACCAGATCCAATGACTTGACAGAAAAGGAAACCTTAAGTCGCACAAAATTTGCTAAATCCCAAGTGGTTTTCGACTTGTCTTCCTTTCAACTAAACAGGACCGATCAGCGATGGTTTCAGAGCGACCGGATGATGCGCAACATGAAAGAGTTGCAGGGAGATATTGATTCGGTTAATTCGTTGATCTACGATATCCAAATAGCCTACCATAAATCCAGGTCCACACTCTTTATGTACTATCTCCGCAACGATAGTATTATGTTACCCACGGATCTGTTACTATTTGAGGCTTATAAAGATTCCATGATTAGGATTGAGCAGGCTAAAGCCCAGGAGCTGTCTAAAGCTGATAGTCTTAAGCCAGAAAGAAAATCCAAGGTTGAAAAGCCAACCTTTAGCGACTACCGTAGCGAGAAGACCATTGCTAAACTTGAAAGGAGGACCCGTACAAGAAAACAAAAACCAATGAGCGTAGATACCTCACGACTGGCTCTTAACCTGGATAGTCTGTTGGCAACCCCTGTGACAATAGAGCTTGCACAATCCGCTGCCAATTACGCCCGGCAGGCTAAAACCCAAATTGCGACAAGTTTGGAGTATGAGACCAACCATGCGAAAAGTAAAGTAGTGTTTGAGGTTCAATGGAATAAAATTCTCTCTAATTCTGTGGCCTGTATCGTTATGTTTTTGATAGGTGCTCCCCTCGGGGCTATTATTAAGAGGGGGGGGTTGGGTGTGCCATTCCTGGTTTCAATTCTATTCTTTATTATCTTCTATTTACTAACCATGCAGGGCGAGAAATTGGCTAAAAATGGGGTGGTATCAGCTTTGGGGGGTGTTTGGGCGGCCGATTTTATCCTTTTGATTATTGGTCTTTTTTTCCTGAGACAGTCCAGGTTAGACGCGCGATTATTTGAAAGCGACTTCTATTTGGTGGTTTTTGATAAGCTGAAAACACGATTTTCGAAGAAAAATTGACTTAAAACGTTATCCTTCAGGCAAATTGCTTGTAGAAATAATGTTTTTCACTACTTTTGCAGCCTGAATAAAGTGAAAAAGCAATGATTTTGACATCTGCCAGCAAAAAAGACATTTTCAAGAAGCACGGTTTTAACAAATCTGAAAAAGATACAGGTTCACCTGAATCTCAGGTAGCGCTTTTCACAGAGCGTATCAACCACATCACAGAACATTTGAAAGAAAACAAGAAAGACTTCGCTTCCCAGCAAGGTCTTATTAAATTAGTAGGTAAGCGTAAGAGATTACTTAGCTATTTAATGAACACCAATATCGATCGCTACAGAGCGATTCTTGCTGAGCTAAACCTTCGCAAGTAATTTAAACCAACTACAAATAGGGAACCCTTTCAAGGTTCCCTTTTTGCGTTTTTAAACAAAGCTGTTTTGCCCTTTCAAAGCAGCTATTCTATCCAAAAATTGTATGAAACCAATTGTAATAACAAAAACCTGCAAGCTGCCCGATGGACGTGAGATTTCCATCGAAACAGGTAAACTAGCCCGTCAGGCTGACGGTGCTGTTGTACTACGCATGGGTAACACCATGATTTTAGCTACCGTAGTAGCCAACCAAGAAGCAAAAGAAGGTGTAGACTTTCTGCCGCTTTCTGTCGATTACCAAGAGAAATTTGCAGCCACCGGTAAAATTCCCGGAGGCTTTTTAAAGCGCGAAAGCAAGCTGTCTGATTATGAAATTCTGATCAGCCGTTTGGTTGACAGAGCCATTCGCCCGCTTTTCCCAAGCGATTATCACGCAGATGTGCAAATAGCACTTTCTTTAATTTCTGGTGATGAAAATGCATTGCCTGATGGATTGGCGGCTTTTGCAGCCTCAGCAGCCTTGTCTGTAACCGATATTCCTTTCGATGGTCCTATTTCAGAAGTTCGCGTAGCTCGCATCAATGGCAACTTTGTCATTAACCCAACATTAAAGGACAAAGAAACTGCCGACATCGATTTGATCGTAGCCGCTTCCATGGATAAACTATTGATGGTGGAGGGTGAAATGAAAGAAGTAAGCGAAGACGATATGGTCGAAGCCCTTCGTGTGGCCCATGAAGCCATTAAGGAACAGTGTAAACTTCAGGTGGAATTGACTAAGGCCTTAGGTAAAGAAACTAAGCGCACATACAACCACGAGAAGAACGATGAAGAATTGAAAAAACAACTGTGGGATCTTTTATACCCTAAAGCGTATGAAGTAGCCTGCAGACTAACTGCCAACAAGAGTGAGCGTGCAGAGGCTTTTCATAAAGTAGAAGAAGAATACCTGGCTTCCTTGGCTGTAGATTCTACCATCGACAAATCATTGGTTAAGAAGTACTACCACGAAATTCAGAACAAGGCTTCTCGTAACCTTACCTTAGAAAAAGGTTTGCGTTTGGATGGTCGTAAGACTAATCAGATCCGCGATATCTGGAGTGAAGTAGATTACCTGCCTTCAGCACATGGTTCTGCTATTTTCACCCGTGGTGAAACACAATCATTGACTACTGTTACCCTTGGTACTAAACTCGATCAGCAAATGATTGATGGTGCTATGTTCGAAGGTTCTAACAAGTTCATTTTGCATTATAACTTCCCTGGTTTTTCTACTGGTGAAGTAAAACCTAACCGTGGTCCTGGCAGACGCGAAGTGGGCCATGGCAATTTGGCTTTGCGTGCATTAAAGCAGGTAATCCCTGCTGATGCTGAAAACCCTTACACAATCCGTGTTGTATCAGATATTCTCGAGTCAAATGGTTCTTCATCAATGGCTACCGTTTGTGCAGGTACTTTAGCTTTGATGGATGCTGGTGTGCCGATCAGCGGCCCAGTTTCTGGTATTGCTATGGGTATGATTTCCGATAGCAAAACAGGTAAATATGCAATCCTCTCTGATATCCTTGGTGATGAAGATCACCTGGGTGATATGGACTTTAAAGTTACCGGTACAGAAAAGGGTATTACTGCTTGTCAGATGGACTTAAAAGTGGATGGCCTTACCTATGAAACCCTTCGCGAGGCTCTTTTACAAGCCAAAGAGGGTCGTCTTCATATCTTAAATGAAATGAAGAAGACAATTACTAAGCCAAACACAGATCTTAAGCCTCATGCCCCTCGTGCAGTAACCATCACCATCGATAAAGATCAGATTGGTGCGGTAATCGGCCCAGGAGGTAAAGTGGTGCAGGATATACAGGCTACTTCTGGTGCAACCGTAGTGATTGAAGAAGTAGGTAATAAAGGCGTTGTAAGCGTATTTGCTACCAGCAAAGAATCGATGGATAAGGCTGTAGGCCGTATCAAGGGTATCGTGGCGATTCCTGAGGTAGGCGAAGTTTATACAGGAAAAGTTAAATCAATTGTGCAATTTGGCGCCTTCGTGGAATTCATGCCTGGCAAGGATGGATTACTGCACATCTCTGAAATCAAATGGGACCGTCTCGAAACCATGGATGGTGTACTGGAAGTAGGAGAGGAATTGCAGGTTAAATTGGTAGAAATCGACAAGAAAACCGGTAAATACCGCTTGTCAAGAAAAGTACTTTTACCAAGACCCGATAAAAAAGAAGGTGCTCCGGCTCCAACTTCTCCAGCAAACTAACGTTGACAGGAACTAAGAAATAGCTTTATATTGTTGAACCGTAGCACGCAAGAATTGAATGAGACAGCTTAAGATCAGCAAACAGATTACTAACCGCGAAAGCCAATCGCTGGATAAGTATCTACAGGAAATCGGTAAGGTGGACTTGCTTACACCCGATGAAGAAGTAGAACTGGCAAAACGCATCAAAGAAGGCGATCAGATTGCCCTTGAAAAATTAACCAAGGCCAATTTGCGTTTCGTGGTGTCAGTAGCGAAACAATATCAAAATCAGGGACTTTCTTTAGGTGATTTGATCAACGAAGGAAACCTTGGCTTGATTAAGGCTGCTCAGCGTTTTGATGAAACCCGTGGTTTTAAATTTATTTCCTACGCTGTATGGTGGATTCGTCAATCCATCTTGCAAGCATTGGCAGAACAATCTCGTATTGTTCGTCTGCCGCTGAACCGCGTAGGCTCCCTGAATAAAATCTCAAAAACTTTCTCTGAACTGGAACAGAAATACGAACGTGAACCTTCACCAGAAGAATTAGCGGAAGTACTAGATGTTTCTACAGCCGAAGTAGTAGATACCATGAAGATCTCTGGTCGTCACGTATCCATGGATGCACCATTCGTGCAAGGTGAAGAAAATAGTTTGTTAGATGTGTTGGAGAACGACAGTGAAGAAACACCAGACTCTGGTCTGATGAATGACTCATTGCGCAAAGAAGTGCAACGTGCATTGTCTACACTAACCCAGCGCGAGGCCGATGTCATCACCCTTTACTTCGGTTTGAATGGCGAACACGCTATGACACTTGAAGAAATTGGCGAGAAATTTAATTTGACACGCGAACGCGTACGTCAGATTAAAGAGAAGGCCATCCGCAGATTAAGACATACATCCAGAAGCAAGGCATTGAAACCTTATCTTGGATAATGTTGTTCAGATAGTAAGTTGAATCAGAAGGGTCTCGCAAGAGGCCTTTCCTTTTTGTAGAAATTATAGATTGTCAATCCCAGGTTTGTTTAAATCAAACCGCTTATTAACAAAAGATTATGGAACGCGAACACATTCAAGTACTGATCATTGGTTCAGGGCCCGCAGGTTACACGGCTGCTATTTATGCAGCAAGAGCTGGTTTAAAACCAGTGCTTTACACTGGGGGGCAACCCGGTGGCCAGTTAACCACCACTAACGATGTTGAAAATTTCCCTGGTTATCCCGAGGGCATTAACGGTCCGCAGATGATGATGGATTTGCAAAAGCAGGCGGAGCGTTTTGGCACCCAAGTGCGTTACGGTTTAGTAACCGGTGTTGACTTCTCTGGCTATCCCCATAAACTTACCATTGATGAGAAGACTGAAGTGATCGCTGACACCGTCATTATTTCAACCGGTGCCACCGCCAAATATTTAGGTATTCCTTCCGAAGAAACGTATGTCAATAAAGGTGTTTCGGCTTGTGCTGTGTGCGATGGTTATTTTTACAGAGGTAAAGAAGTGGCTGTAGTAGGTGCTGGCGATTCAGCAGCAGAAGAGGCTACTTACCTAGCTAAGCTTTGTACTAAAGTGCACCTGATTGTGCGCAGAGACGAGATGCGTGCTTCTAAAATTATGCAGCAACGCGTAGTCAATACACCCAACATTGAAATCCATTGGAACAGTGAAACAGAAGAAATTCTGGGTGATGATAGTGGTGTAACGGGTGCACGCATTGTCAATAAGAAGACTGGCGAAAAGAAAAACCTATCAGTACAAGGTTTCTTCCTGGCTATAGGCCACAAACCTAATACAGACATCTTTAAGGGCTTTATTGATATGGATGAGACTGGATACATCAAAGTACAACCTGGTTCAACCAAAACTAATGTAGAAGGTGTATTTGCTGTTGGTGATGCAGCAGATAAAGTATACCGTCAGGCGATTACCGCTGCCGGTACCGGTTGTATGGGTGCTTTAGATGCCGAGAAATTCTTACAAGCAAAAGAAGCCGAACTTTCTCACGCTTAAAATTTAGTAGCTAATTGGCAGTAGGCAAAGTCAAGGTCGCCACTGTTCATTGCCTACTGCTTATTGAAGAACATGAAACTAGACATACTCGTCATAGCGGCCCATCCTGATGATGCTGAGCTTGGTTGTGGAGGCACTATTGCCAAGCATACTAAGAGTGGTTTAAAGGTGGGAATACTTGACCTGACAAGAGGAGAACTCGGTACGCGTGGCACAATACAAACCCGCGAACAAGAGGCCAAAGTTGCTTCCACTGTTTTAGGAATTCAGGTAAGAGAAAACCTTGGTCTTGCAGATGGTTTTTTTAAGAATGATAAAGAAAGTCAACTGGCAATTGTTCAGAAAATCCGCACATACCAGCCTGACATTATTTTGGCCAACGCCATCCGCGATCGCCATCCCGACCACGGGAAAGGTGCAGAGCTGGCCGCTGATGCTTGCTTCTTAGCGGGCTTGACAAAGATAGAGACTAAAGATACTTCGGGTAATTTACAAAAAGCTTGGAGACCGGGGCAAGTGTATCATTATATACAAAGTCAGTATATACAACCAGATTTTATCATTGACGTAACAGAGGAGTGGGATCAAAAGATGGCCTCTATTAAAGCCTACAAAACTCAGTTCTTTAGCAGCGATAGTTCAGAGCCTCAAACTTTTATTTCAAGGCCAGAGTTTATTAATTTTTTAGAAGGAAGGGCCATTGAGCTGGGAAATATTGCGGGTATTAAGTATGCTGAAGGCTTTACAACGCATCGCTATCCGGTAGTGAATAAACTGACAGATTTATACTAATATGGCAAGAAAGAATTTTTCCAGTGGCGCCAAATGGGAAGACATCGTTGGCTATTCCCGTGCAGTACAGGTAGGTAATACCTTAGAGGTTACTGGCACAGTGGCCGCGGATGAAAATGGAGTTGTTGGTAAAGGGGATATGTACGCGCAGACAAAGTTTGCCCTGCAAAAAATTGAAAAGGTGGTAAAAGAAGCAGGGTTTAGCATGGAAGATGTAGTGCGTACCCGGCTCTTTGTGACTGACATTCATAAATGGGAGGAAGCAGGTAAAGCCCATGCTGAATTTTTCAGCACTATTAAGCCCTGCACCACCCTGCTGGAGGTGAGTAAACTGATCGAACCAGATTATTTAATTGAGATAGAGGCTACCCTAATTAAGCCTTAATCAGTTTAGAACTTTTTCAATGCCATTGCTGCTACTGTTTCTCCAATGGAAAGTGAGGAAGTTGCAGCAGGAGAGGGTGCATTGCAGACGTTGATTACATGTTTTTCCTCAAGTATCATAAAATCATCCACTAGTCCTCCACTTCTGTCACAGGCCTGTGCCCGCACACCAGCACCGCCTTCTACTAGATCCTGTTCCTGAATCTCAGGCACCAGTTTTTGCAAAGCCTTGGTAAAAGCTGCTTTCGAAAATGAACGATACATTTCGCCAAGACCAGTCTTCCAGTATTTCGCCATTACTTTTTGAAACCCCGGCCATGCCAAGGATTCGGCAAGCTCACGTACATTAATATCAGATTTCTTATAACCCTCCCGTTGAAAAGCTAACACTGCATTAGGTCCTGCCTCTACACCACCTTTCATCATGCGGGTGAAGTGAACGCCCAGGAAGGGGAAGTTTGGATCTGGTACAGGATAGATCAGATTCTTTACTAAATATTCCTTCTCTTTTTTTAGTTTAAAATATTCACCACGGAACGGTATAATCTTTACATCTACATTTTTAGAGGTGAGGCGGGCTACTTTATCTGAATACAAGCCTGCGCAATTGATAACTAATGAAGCATTGTAAGTACCTTTTTGCGTAACCACCACTTGCGTGCCTTGATTTTCCTGAATATCAATTACTTTTTCACCAAAGCGAATTTCTCCGCCTTGCTGTTGAATGAGTTCTGCATATTTTCTGGCAACAACAGCATAATCCACTATACCGGTTTGCGGCACAAAGATGCCCGCAATACCAGCCACATGTGGTTCGTATTCTTTTAATTGTTCTTTACTTAGGTCTAGAAGGCCGGTGAGGCCGTTCTGACGGCCTCTTTCACCAATGCTTTTGAGGGCTTGCAATTCGCTGACATCTGTGGCAACAATGATTTTGCCACATAGATCGAATGGTACATCATTTTTCTGACAGAAGTCGATGAGCTGATGGTATCCGTTAATGCAATTACTCGCCTTGAGGCTTCCGGGTTTGTAATAAATACCAGAGTGAATCACTCCGCTATTGTTACCCGTCTGGTGCTTGGCTACCTCAGATTCTTTTTCGATAACCAATACCTTTTTGTGGTGAGGTGCGGCAGACAAGCGGAGTGCTGTGGCTAAGCCTACAATACCTCCTCCAACAATGATGCAATCAAATTTCATCTAAGAATTTTTCTCAAATCTAATGCTATTGGTCTGAAAATTTAGTTGATTTCTATAGAATGGATAAAAGTTATTTGCTTTCAAGAAAATTCAGCGAGGCGCTATTGAGGCAGTAACGCAGGCCTGTGGGTTTGGGGCCGTCAGGAAAAACATGGCCTAAATGACCACCACAACGGCTGCAAACAACTTCTTCGCGTGTCATGCCATAGCTCTTATCGATAATGATGCTCACATTCTCATTTTTGACGGGCTGATAAAAGCTCGGCCAGCCAGTTCCAGATTCAAATTTTGTATCAGAGGTAAAGAGCACTTGTTGACAGGCTGCACAAGCGTAAGTGCCTTTTTTGTGATTGTCCCAGTATTTACCAGTAAAAGCCGGTTCGGTGCCTTTTTCTCTTAATATGTGAAATTGTTCAGGAGAGAGTAATTTTTTCCAATCCTCGATTGTTTTCCTTACAGGATATTCAACAGCCTGCTTTTGTGTATCCGCAGCCTTTTCCTTTTTACCCTGAGCGCAAGCCATCAAGGTGTTGATCAAAATGATAGTGGAGATGAGATAGGACATGGATTTCATATTTTAGGATGGTTAAATGTAAAACTACTTTACTATGGCTGGACATAATGCCAAATGAATAACAAATCAAACTTTCCTTACATGAAAACCAGATAGGTTAAAAAATGTTGCCAAAATCCCGCCAAAGTGGCTTAATTTTGGTAGCTTTTGGAAGAAAGCGTATTATTACCTTTCCTATGAGACGTCTATTGACCTTTACCGGCCTAATCTTGATAGCCTTTACGGCTTCTTCCCAGGATTATAAACTTCACCCGGTGTACATTTACAGCTTTACCAAATACATCATCTGGCCTGATAATTACAAAGAAGGCGATTTTGAAATATTGGTTTTGGGTGATTCACCCATCATGAAAGAATTGAATGCAATGGCAGGTGCTAAAAAAACCCCTGATAACAGAAAAATTACCATTACTAAAATCAATTCTACGTCAGAGATTAAAAAATGTAATTTGCTGTTCGTTCCTGCGGGTAAGTCTTCTCTTATCTCAGAGATATTGGCCAAAGTAGGTAACCAATCGATTTTGGTGATAACGGAGGAAGAAGGTTTAGGCATGAAGGGATCTAATATAAACTTTGTGGTTAAAAGCGGGAAACTTGCCTTTGAATTGAATCAAGGCGCCATGAATAAACAGAACTTAAAAGCAGCTACTGAATTATCGCGATTAGCAATCCAGATTTAACAATGAGCATGGAAAACCAAGAGTCAAAGAAAAAGAGAGGCATCCGTATTGGCATAGGCCAAAAAATTCTAGGGGGCTTCATTATTTTAATAGTATTATTTGTCATCAATGCAACCATCATCTTTTCAGTCGGTAACCTGATCAGTGGGGTAGCAACCAAGTCGGCCGATACTTACAGACCCTCTAAGGATGCCCTCAACGAGTTTATCCTCACGGTTACAAAATCGAAAATGCTGGTGACTAACTGGGTCTATCTACAAACCAATCAGGACGATAAGCAAGCCCTGAGACAGTTACAGGATTTTGATTATCCGGCTCTCAAGGATAAAATCAAGAAGTTGATGGTAAACTGGGAAAGCGACAGCCAGCGCATTATGATGGATACCATTTTCCATGAGTTTGATACCCTCCTTTCTATCCAGAAGGAAACCATTATGGCCAACCTGCAGACCTTTGAAAACTATGAAGACATGCTTACCAAGCTTTTAGCAGAAGATGCCATTGAAAGCCAGGTAATACCACGCACCAATAACATCATTGTTATGTTAAACAAAGTGGCACAGCAGCAGACAGCGATCAGCGATGAGGCAGATAAAGAGGTAATCAGTTCTGTAGGTAACCTTACTACTGTTACTATTGTACTGGCTCTTGTTACCGTTGTAATTGGCTTAGTAAGTGCTTTACTATTAATGCGGAATATTACTGTTCCGATTAACTTCCTCAAAAATGTAGTCGTTAAATTAGGCAGGGGAGAGTTAGTGGAAGACAAGCAGGCCAAAGTGAGCAATGATGAAATAGGTGAGATGGCCCTGGCCATGGATAATTTAGTGAGCGGCTTACGTGCGACTACTACTTTCGCAGAGAACATTGGTAATGGTAATTACAAATCAGACTTTAATCCTTTGAGTGAGCACGATGTATTGGGGAATGCCCTGATCAACATGCGCAATAACCTGGAAAAGGTTGCTGAAGACGATAAGAAACGTAATTGGGCCACTGAAGGTCTGGCCAAGTTTGGTGAACTCTTGCGTACCAATAATAATGATGTGCAGAAGCTTTCTGAGGAGATTATTTCCAGCCTCGTAAAATACATCAAAGGTAATCAGGGCGCTATCTACATCATAGATGATGAAGAAACAGATGGAGAGCAGACTATGTCGATGAAGGCCTGCTATGCCTGGGACAAGAAAAAGTATTTGAATCAAAAAATATTCAAAGGTGAGGGGCTTTCTGGTCAGGCTTGGCAGGAAGGCGACTCAATTTACCTGACAGAGGTACCTCAAAACTATATACGCATTACGTCTGGTCTTGGTGATGCCAATCCTTCCAGCGTGCTGATAACTCCGCTAAAACTAAACGATCAGGTATTTGGAGTTGTGGAGGTTGCCTCTTTCAACGTCTTCCAGGATTTTGAGGTTGACTTCGTGAAGAAGATGGCAGAAAGTATTGCTTCTACTATATCTTCTGTGAAAGTAAATGCCAGAACACAACGCTTGTTAGAGGAGTCGCAGGAGATGACCGAACAAATGCGAGCGCAAGAAGAAGAAATGCGCCAGAATATGGAAGAGCTACAGGCTACGCAGGAAGAGATGGCGCGCAAAGAAAAGGATATGTTAAAGCAGTTAAATGAAATGCAGGATCAGCTTAGAAAATAGCCAATAGAAAATGTCTTAAATGCAAAAAAGCCCCGCGTCTCGGGGCTTTTTTGTTACCTAAACCTAAACCTATGAGAAGAATTTCTCTACTCAATTATTCTTAACGTAGGTTGTAGTGTTTGGTTGCAAATAAATGGCAAAAAGTCATTTAAAATATTCTATTTATGATAAGTGGAGACCACCAACGATTGTGTCAGAACCGCTCATCCTATTTTTTAAGCTTCTTGCCGAAGGCTTTCTCAAACTTCTCGAGCTTTGGTTCAATCACGTAGGCACAATAAGGAGCCTTTCCGTTTAGGTTGTAATAATTTTGATGATAATCTTCAGCTATATAAAATACTGCGGCCGGGCTAATCTCCGTTACAATAGGTTTATCAAAGGCTCCGGAAGCATTTAACTTCTGTTTGTACTCAGTCGCTAACTGTTTTTGGGTATCGCTGTGGTAAAAAATGGCAGATCTATACTGTGTTCCAACATCAGCTCCCTGGCGATTGAGGGTAGTAGGGTCGTGGGTTTGCCAGAAAATTTCTAACAGCTCAACAAAAGTGATTTTGGATGGATCGAAGGTAATTTGAATCGCTTCTGCATGGCCAGTCATGCCGGTGCATACTTCGCGATAAGTAGGGTTTTTTACTGATCCGCCCGTGTAGCCGGAAACAACTTTCTCAACACCTTCTACGCGTTGAAAAACAGCCTCTGTACACCAAAAGCATCCGTTACCAAAAGTGGCTATCTCTTTGTTCCCTGCAGTACTCGTCATAGGTTTAGTTTGTTTTGCCTGGCTGCATGCCCATAGCGGCACCAGTACCATGATTAAACTTGTTAGTTTCATAGTACTCTAAACTCCATGGTGAAGCTAAAGGTTTAAAAAAATGCAGTTAAAGTCGATAGAAAGACGAAAGCGAGTTTTCGATCTGCTTGAGCACATCTTGCCTTGCTTGCTTGAGCATGGCAAAATTATCTGGTTGGGGCTCAGTCTGAGAGCATATCTTTCTGATTCTTTCAGGAATGGCCCTGGTATCACCAGAACAACGTGCCCATGTTCCGGTCCAAGCACCCGTACCGGTGTAGTCATTGTTTAATAATTGCTTGGAGGTTTCTTTTTCTTTGATGGTAATTCTGACTACGCCCTGTGAGCTTACTTTTTTTTCGAATAAGGTACTTTTACCGGTCACATTCTCATAGGCCTTCACTTTCTTACCGTCCACTACTTTGTCTACCAGCACACTGTCCATGTGATTGTTATCAGTTTTGGTTGTAGCCGGTCGGCCCTCATTATAACCTAGGATTTCCACCAACAGGGTATGATGGATGGGCGCCTCTTCAGCCGCAGCCTGTTCTGAGGTATAGAATTTGGTAAATGGTAAGCGCAGGCTGTTCAATACAGGTTCTACCGCCACCCAATCGCTCCTATAGATTTGTTCGGCATACACAACCCTCAAAGTGGCATCGTATTCTGCCTTATACTGCATTTCTACAACATCCTTCATACCAGGATCAAAATTGTTAGCTTCCTGAAAGAGATAAAAAGCTTCAATAGCCCCGCTTCGCGAATTTTTCATCATGGCCTGAATGCCCGCCTCATAGCTCTCTACAGCTGCTTTCTTTTTCAAATCTGCAATCTCTGTGAATTTACTCACAGGTGTTTTAATGACCCGTAATGCAGCCGGAGAGGTCTTGATTTGGTCGTGAAGCTGATTAATTTGATTATAGAAGTTCATGGCCGACTTCCATTTAAAGGGAGCGTCCGAGGCAATGGTGCTCTTGGCTTGGGATTCTAAAAAATCAACTGCCAGCGGGTAGGCAAGTCGGAGGGCCTCCTGCGACTTTTCACTGTCAGGTTTCTGACGCAGGCGATCTACTGATTGCAGCACGGCACCATAATAATCACCTCGCTCGTATGCTTTTTTACCTGAACTGCAGGCAATGGAGTAAATGGCCAAGAAAAGGAAAAAGTAGAGTTGCTTCATAGAATTGGAACCTTTTGACAAACAGTTTGCAAATTGAATGCCTGAAATTAAGCTTTCGAAGGGAAGAAATAAATTAAAATGTCATCCAACAGGTTGCGCCAGTTGCCCCAGGAGTGCCCCTCGTTAACTTCTTTGTATTGATAGGTACATGTATTTTTATCTAAAATGGCCTTCATTTTACGGGCTCCTTCTTCGGCATCATTAATAACGCCTGTAGTCATATATACTTTCACAGGCGGTTTTTCAGGATTGTCGCAGGTGGTATATATGGCGGGGCGAAACCAGAAAGCAGGCGATTGTATACCAGCCAATCCAAAAATGTCTGGCCTTGAGAAAGAAAAATAGGCTGCTGTGAGGCCGCCCATTGAAGTGCCTAAGATGGCCCTTTCTTCTGCTTTCCTGCTTACGGAGTATTCTACTTCTATTTTTGGCAATAATTCATTTACGAAAAAATTTAAATAGGCTTCATTCATGGCCAGCTCTGTCATTCTGCGATTGTTCAGGCGGTTAACCGGTTCGCGATGATCGACAAAAACCGCTATGATGGGTTCCATCTTTTGCTGGTGAATAAGGTTGTTCAGCGTAGTAAAGATATTGCCCATGTTCTCATGCAGGTATTCATAGCCATCGGTTACATACAACACCGGGTATGTTTTACTTTTATCATACTGAGCCGGTAAGTATACCGAATACATGATTTGGTAGGAGAGCAGCTTGCTATTAAAGAGTATATCCTTGATTAATCTGCCTTGGGCGACAGATTCCTGAGGAAAGGTTACCAGGTCAGCCTTCCACAAAGGCATGCGCAGTTCAGAATTGGGGCTGCCGCCACCTACTCCCGACCATTGGTGCCTTGGGTTTAGCGGGTCCAGTATCCAATCAGTGTTGTTGATAACGAGTTTATAGTCCAACCGGGCATCTCTTGGAAAGGAAGCTTTCAAAATCCATATATCGGAGCCGGGTAATTGGCGGCCAATATTTTGGAAAGCTTTGTTGTAACCCCAGCCATTAAAATCACCCATCCATTTTACATCCCTGGCTTCTCCGCGGTAAATGAATAAAACGGAGTCATCCGAAATGAATGGAATATTTTCAGCTTCCTGCAATTGAATAAAAGTTTCCTCACGTGTATGGGTATCTTCCAATGCCTTTACAGTTTTGTGAATGCTTGTTTGTGCATAAGCATTCAGTGAAAGGGCCAGGAGCAGGAATATCCGCATGGATTTTATAAGGTTACTTCATCATGGTCTTCAACGCGCAGGCAAAGCAAGCCGGCAATAATCATTGACACACCACCGGTTACTAAGATATAGATTGATTCACCATTAAAGAAATGATTCAGCATTAAACCCAGCACAGTACCCGCAATAATTTGTGGTATTACGATGAAGAAGTTGAACACTCCCATGTAGTAGCCCATTTTTTCAGAGGGCAAAGAGCCTGAGAGCATGGCATAAGGCACCGATAAAATACTGGCCCACGCAATACCTACCCCAATCATCGAGAACCACAACATCTGTGGATCAGCAATGAAGTAGAAAGAAATCAAACCAGCACCACCACAAGCCAGGGCAATGAGGTGTGTTACTCTTCTGCTGGTGTATTTTGCCAGGATGGGTAACAGAAGTGCTGCCAATGCAGCAATACCATTATAAACACCGAAGAGTAAGCCCACTAAATCGGCACCATCATTATAGGCAGCTGTCGTGGGGTCTGATGATTTGAAGATGTAACTTGTAACAGCCGGTGTTGTGTAAATCCACATGGCGAATAATGCAAACCACGAAAAGAATTGGACATAGGCCAGTTGAATCATGGTTTTGGGCATGGTATTAAAATCTTTGACAATGCTGACCAGGCCAAGGTAAGAGCGGCCCTGGCTGATGTAAATCGTAGCCAGCATGTGTGCCAAACCAAAGACACCAAAGCCAAAGGTTAATACGTATAATTCTTTTTCGAGTGATAAAAAGTAAATGATGGCTGTGAAAACGATAGCAATAGACAAGAGGAGAACACCGATATCAAAAAACTTCTTACGGTAGAATTGTTCATTATCAATTTTGCGTTTTTCACGATTGCTCAACTGATTTTCAGTTTCTGCATCAGGCGGATACTCTTTGGTGCTGAAGACGGTCCACATCACTGTTAAAAACAACATGCCTGCTCCCAGGTAAAAGGAATACTTGACTGAGTCAGGTATGGTGCCTGCCTCGGCTGTATTAGAAATGTTCAGCCAGTTGGTGAATATCCAAGGCAGGAAGGAGGCTACAATGGCCCCTATACCGATGAAGAAACTCTGCATGGCAAAACCAGTAGTGCGTTGTGCGGGGGGAAGCATATCGCCCACAAAGGCCCTGAAGGGTTCCATACTAATATTAATGGAAGCGTCCATGATCCATAATACACCTACCGCCATCCAAAGCATGGTTGAGTTGGGCATGATGCACAAAGCGATAGAAGCCAATACAGCACCCAAAGCAAAGTAAGGTCTTCTGCGGCCCCATTTTTTATGCCAGGTGCGGTCGCTGTAAAAACCAATAATAGGTTGAACAATTAAGCCCGTGATGGGAGCCGCTAACCAATATAAAGCCAGGTTGGAAGTATCAGCCCCGAGTGTTTCGAAAATGCGGCTGGTGTTGGCATTTTGTAAAGCAAAGCCAAATTGAATTCCCAGAAAGCCGAAACTCATATTCCAGATTTGCCAGAAACTTAAACGGGGTTTAGGAGCAGTTAAAGACATATTATTTAGTTGAAGCTGTAATTAAATCAAAACTATGCGGAGGAAGAATTAAACGACTGCCAATTTTAGAAGGCTGCAGAATATTGCCCAGGAGTGTACTTGCCTTCGCGGGCACATCATCGAGTGTAATACTTACCGAATCTTTACTCTTGTTAAAGGCAATCCATACCTGTTCGTCAAAGTACTGGCGTTTGATTACGACTTGTTGATCTGTTTGCTTTACGACTTGCCAATCTCCATAAAGCAGCGCCATATTGGATCGTCTGAGTTTTACCAATTGCTGTACGATACTTCTGGTTGTTTCTTCTTCAGTTGCCAGCTGATCGAAACGCATCATTCTTCTGTTGTCAGGATCATTACCACCCGGGTCACCGATCTCATCGCCATAATAAATGACCGGTACTCCCGGGATGCTCATCATGAAAGCGATGAGTGATTGCAGTTTGTTGTAGGCGGTTGAGTCTTGCACGCTGATCTGGCGGGTCCATCCAGCTCTTTTTGCATCTTCATCAAATCGGATGGATCCATCGGCATAGGAGATAAATCGCGCTCGATCCTGGTTGCCGGTAACATTGCCCATCAGGTGATGATCGCCAAAATAATCAAGGCTCTCATTTACTGAATTGATTAAGCGCGTGAAGGATACTTCATCTCGTGCAAAGGTGGCCACGGCATCATCGTATACATTAAAATCAAATTGTGCATCGAGCATACCGCTGTTCACATAACTGCTGACCAGTTCGCGGCTACCATAGGTTTCACCAATCTGGTAGATGCTCTTATTCCCTTCTTTTGCATTTTGTTTAATTTTTTTGGTCAGCTCTCGCCAAAATAATAAGTCGATGTGTTTGGAGGCATCATGGCGAAAGCCATCTAAGTCAAAGTTTTGCAACCAGTACATGGCCGTGTCTGTCATGGGGCCCACTACTTCAGGTTTCCGTAAGTCGAGGGTTGGTAAAAATGTATCAAACCAGGTAGTAAGGCGCTGGTCGTCCCAACGCTCGGTGTTGATACTGCCATCAGGCAGGTAGAGCGATGTGAACCATTCAGGTTTTTGTTTATACAACGGATGTTCCTGGTGTACATGGTGGGCCACATAATCAAGAATTACATTCATGTTATTATCGTGGGCTGTCTGCAGTAATTCCTGTAATACTTGATCGTTGCCAAAACGATGATCGATTTTCTTGAGTGAAATTGGCCAGTATCCATGATAGCCTGAGAAGGTGGTGGAAGGTGTTGGATACTTGCCATAGGCTGTTAAAGGATTTTGGGTAATAGGAGAGAGCCATAAAGTGTTGATGCCTAAGGATTGAAAATATCCATCTTTCAATTTGGCTGTGATGCCTTTCAAATCACCACCATAATAATTGGCTTTAGGGTGAACCTGCTTATCGGCCAATGCTTGGTCGTTGCTTTTATTTCCATTGTTGAAGCGGTCAATCATCATAAAGTACAATACCTGGGCTTCCTTATCACTTCGCGTAAGCTGATTGGCATTGTCGATTACCTGGCCATTTTCAAGGGGTATCAATACATCATTGGAAATACCGACTTCATTGGCAGCCCATGCGCGAATGAAACTTCTCTTTACATTTTCTGCTTCTGCCGGTATTTGAATGGTGATGGTGCTATCGTTATAAGTGACTTCATCTAATTCGAAATTTTGCCAGTAGACTTTAATGGTCTTTGCTGGTCTGGACAATCCCAGGGTAATAGAGGAAGGCGTGTAAGCCCTGGTGCTGATCATGGGCAAAGTGGCTGCATCTGCTTTTGGATAGTTGAGCAGTGAATTCCAACCACCCATGCCATTATCAATAGAATCTTTATTAACTGGATCCCGCATTTCTTTTCCATCCACAACCAATAAGTACTGATAACGCCCCGGCTTCAGTGGTAAGGTGGTAGAAAACTGATCACCTTTTTTTGTAAGTGTTGTTTGGTTTGGGTTCCACGCATTGAACTCCCCTTTAATCTGCACAGTGTTACCAGAACCGCTATAAGTAAACTTATGTTGTACGGTGGAAGCCTGTTGCAAAGGAATTTGATAGGCTTGTCCTTTTGTCCAGAGACTTACCGCCCCTAACCCTTGTGGCAAACGTCCGATAAGCGTGAGTACATGGCCTTGCTGATTCAGTTGCAACGGAGTACTTACTAGAACAGAGTCAATAAGGGATACATCCAGCAGGTAATCTTCCAGGCTGACCTGAGTTGTATCAGTTTGTAAGGTGACTACACTGGCCAGCCCTGTGATGACCTGATGGTCGGTATAGTTTTGACGATTGCCCGGTTGGCAGGCAACCAAACTGATACAGCTTGCAATCAGGATATTAGTACTGAATCTGAATGTCTTCATGGCTAAAAGGTATTTCAATAAAGGGAAGCTGATGAATTTTGTATCCTTCATTCACGGAGCCCACCGGATCGAAGCTTCTTAAAGGTTGTAAAAAGCGATAGTCATTTTTGTGAACGGGTAAGGCTTGACCGTTTACTTTCACTTGTGTGATGGAGTTCAATCCATGGAAGTAAACCTTATACTTTTTATACTGTGACTTGTATTGGCCCTTAGGTGCCTGAATGCTGAGGTGTTGCTCATGGCCTTTGTGTACAAAGTGTTGGGTGCAGCAGATATCTTGTTCGTAGTTAAAACTTTTCCCATCATCTTCATAGCGCAAATAGCTCATTTCATGCTGGCCCCTATAGAGGTGAACCTCCAACACTTCGTGCCGGGTTTTAGTATTCATGCCGGCTTGTTCATGCATCATCAGTAAGGATGATGCCTTCACAAACACAGGTAATTTATCGGCAGGACATTCTACTATAGTTTCACCTGCAGTAAACTGGGCATCATCATACAAAGAGTACCATGTTGTTTCTGGCAAGTAAACTTTTACAAGGTCTTTGTAGCTTTCGACAGGGGCCACCAGTAAAGAGGGGCCAAACATATATTGATGCTGGTATTTGCCATCGTATATTTTCGCATCGTGTGGGTGGTACAAGGCTAAGGTGCGATTGATTGGCATGCCACTTTGTGATGCTTCATAAAAGGCCGAATAAATGTAAGGCATTAAACGATAGCGCAGCTTGATGTAATTGCGTGATATTTCTTCCACTTCTTCTCCGAAAGACCAAGGCTCTGAATCGCGGCTGTTCACCATCGAGTGACCTCTGAAGAAAGGAGAGAAGGCGCCTAAAGAAATCCAGCGCGCAAAGAGTTTAGGATGTGCGTCACCCACAAAACCGCCCACATCATAACCGCAGAAAGCGATGCCAGCAAGGCCCATGCTGTTGAGCATGCGGGTGCCCAGCATCATGTGCTCATCGTTTGCTACATTGTCGCCAGTCCAAACGGCTGCAAATCGTTGTATGCCTGAGAAACCCGCACGGGTTAAGTTAAAAGGACGGTTGCCCTTCATCAGGGTTTTGGTACCTTCGTAGGTAGCACGGGCCATTTGCATGCCATAGATGTTTCTTCCTCTGCGCATGCTGTCGCGATGGCCTTCAAAATCGAGTTCAATGTTTTCAGGTAGCTGATTGCCCCAGGTGGCAATCTCATTCATGTCATTCCAGAAACCTTTGATGCCCAGCTTAACATAGTCCTGAAATTTTTCTTGCCACCAGGCGCGAGTAGCTGCTTTGGTAAAGTCGGGGAAATGACACCAGCCCGGCCACACCTGAGCAGTAAAATTACTGCCATCCGGATACTTGATGAAGACATCTTGTTTTACGCCATCTTCATAGGCGTGGTAGCCTTCTTCTACTTTAATGCCCGGATCACACATGACCACCACTTCAAAACCTTTGGCTTGTAAATCTTGCAGCAGTTGCTGAGGATCGCTGAAGTGATCCTTATGCCAGGTGAATATTTTATAGGCCTCCATATAATGGATGTCGAAGACAATCACATCTGCAGGAATATCTTTTTCATGGAAAGTTTCGGCAATGCTTTTAACTTCTGTGTCAGGGAAGTAACTGTAGCGGCATTGTTGGTAACCAATGCTCCACTGAGGAGGTAAGGGCATACGACCGGTCAGGTGTGTGTAATGCTCAATCACTTCGGCAACGCTGGTGCCATGAATGAAGTAGTAGTTCATGTCACCACGATCGACTGAAAAACTGGAGAAGCGGTTATTAGAGGCGCCAAAGTTCACAAAGGATTTGAAGGTATTATCGAGGAAGATACCATAGACCATACCGTTGTGAATGCCTATGTAGAAAGGGGTAGAGCAGTATAAGGGATCTGCCCCGGAGTGATAGGCGAAATTATCGGTATTCCAATTTTGGTAACCCTGTCCTCTTCTGTCTAGCGGACCGACTTTCTCTCCTAAACCAATAAATCTTTCGCCTTCCTGTAGTTTTTTGTAGGTGGTGCTTTGTTCACCATTGAAAGCAGTGCCAAAGGCATCATCTTCGTTGATGACAATACCCTGCTTGGTAGTAAAGCAAAAGCGCGCAGGATTTTTGCCTATGCTGAGATCAAAGTTTTTGCCTTGTACCCATACTTTATCTGATTGCTCCTGAATAGTAAAATGATGCTGCCCGGGCGAAGCAATGACAGCATAAGAGAAATCCTCAAACTCTTCCTGCCTAGAAGCTGTAATCCGCACAATGTGATCGTTATAAAACAAGACACGGAAATTGCCATGGTCTGTTTTACCACTCAGGCCTTGATGGATACTTGTCCATTGCCTGATCTGTGATAGACTTTGGCTCAGAGAGGAGTGCAGTAGGCTCATAGGTTTCATCTTAAGGGGATTAAGATAGAGCCAATCACAAGAGTAGCTGAGTAAATGCCTATAAAAAATACAGAAATCGATTGCGGTTTCAATGTAGAAACGCGAAGGCATAAAAAAAGCGCGGAAGTTTATTCCGCGCTTGTAGCAAGTATATGCAGTTGGATGCCTACTTTTTCATAGATGACTCACGCACAATGAGTCTTGTCTTAAGGAGCTTTACCTCAGGGGCAGGTTCTGGTTTCTTTTTCGCTTTGAGTTCAATGTGGCGTATGAGAATGCGTGCTGCCTCTTGTCCCATTTCGTAACCGGGTTGGTCAACTGACGACAAAGGTGGTTCCATCAATGAGCTGAGTTGCCAATTGCTGAAACCGACAATGGCGATGTCTTTTGGGATTTTCAGCCCAGCCTTTCGTATGGCCTGCATGGCCCCCATGGCAGCGGGGTCGTTGCTGGCAAAGATGGCATCAGGTCTGGGGTTCATGCTCAATAACTTTTCGGTAGCGATTTTACCTTCTTCAGTGGTGCCTTGCGGGCAAAGGGCTACGAGTTTTTCATCGAACTTCAATCCACTTTCTGCCAGGGCTTCTTTGTACCCTTCTAATCGTTGCTTGCTGATTTGCAGGTTGGGTGGACCTTCCAGGTGAGCAATGCGCTTACAACCTTGTTCAATGAGGTGGAGGGTAGCTTCTTTGGCGCCTACTTTATCATCTACAATAACCTTGCTACTGCCGGGGGTATCATAAATGCGATCGAAGAATACGATGGGCATTCCTTTAGAGAGAATGTTTTCAATATGTTCAAAGTCTACCGTTTCCCTGCTGATCGACATGAGCATACCATCTACTCGGCTATTAAAAAGTGCTTTTAAGTCACTCTTTTCGCGGGCCAATGATTCGTTTGATTGGGTAATGATAATGTTATAACCCGCGCTATAGGCTACATCTTCTATACCGGAAATGACCGTAGAGAAGAAAAAGTGCACAATTTCGGGGATGATGACGCCAATTGTATTGGTTTTGCTGGAGCGAAGACTTAGGGCTACCACATTGGGCTGGTAGTTGAGTTTTTCAGCCAGTTCGTTTACTGCCTTTTTAGTTTCCGGGCTGATATCCGGGTGGTCTTTCAAGGCTCTTGAAACAGTAGAAGGGGAGATGCCTAATTCGCGGGCTATATCCTTGATTGTAACTTGATTGAAATTCATAACCTCAAATAAACAAAAATTGCCGCAACTTGTTGCACAACCGATTGAAAGAACTGATTTATAGGTATTTAAAGAGAATCACAAGGGTAAGGGTTCTGGGTCGGATAATGGCAGCTGTGTACCTGCCTAATATTAAGAAACCCGTTTATGAAGAGGTGGTGAGCCAGTTTTTCCCTTTTTGTAGCGAATAAAAAATCTGCAGGCGAATGGATTGATCGGCAGCATTTTTTAGGATATAGTTTAAGTAATCTTCGGTGGTGGTGTCTTGTTTCACTATTAAGGCAATGCGTTGTAAACCATTGTTGACTGCCTGACTAAAGATGGAGCTAAACAACCAATCTAAGTCTGATTTAGCAACGGTACTCAATTTTCGACTGTCAACTAACCAGAGGGGCGTATGGTAAATACTCATCATCTCCAGACATTTAACATAAACGACTTTAAAGGGCTCCCCTTGTACGGGGCGTTGCCACGAAAGATGGCAGTAGTTATAGACAGCGTGGTAAGAGATTTTGATATCAGAATTTTCAAAGAAAAGTTGGTCTTGTAACGATTTATAGATCGGCAGTGATAATAAGAATGTGGTGCCCTTATTTACTTCACTGTCAATCTCCAAGGTTCCACCAAGCGACTCTACCTGACTCTTTACTAAATACAATCCGATTCCTTTCCCTTCAATATGGGGGTGGAATCGTTTATACATGTGAAAGATGGATGCACGGTATTTGTCAAGATCGATGCCCAGGCCGTTATCTGTAAAGCGTATCAAGATGTGATCTTCCTGTATGGCAGTGCTGACCATTACATGGAGATTTCGCTTTGGCGAACGGTATTTGATAGCATTACTTAACAAGTTGTAAAAAGCGTTATGAATAACCGGTCTGATGGTAAACAAATCAGTAGCGTTGGCGAACGAAGTTTCCAGCCGCATGGTAGGCTCTATGTTGGTTTGCAAAATGGAAATTATTTTTCCCCATTCCTCCTGTAGGTACACGCGTTCTTTAATCCGGTAAATCTCGTTTCGGATGTCAATGATTTTATTCAAATCTTTTATCACCGAGTCTAACTCGTGAGTAGATTTTTGAATGAGTGATATATAGTTTCGTAGATCATCCGGCAAGTTTTGTTCAAACCCTTCAAGCAAGTACGTTAGGCCCAAAAGCCGTGCTACTGGCGCCCGGAGGTTGTGTGAAACGGTAAAAGAAAATTGACGCAACTCGCTATTGTGTTTAACGAGTTCCTCGTTCGTTTTCAGTAAGTCGCGGCTTTTGGAGGCTACGAGTTTTTCCAGCTCGGTATTGTGTTGTGCCAGTTCATTTTTTTGGCTTTCAATGATGCGAGAAGACTCTTCCATTTTTTCATAACTGGAATTCAACTCTTCTGCTTGTATCAGCATTTCTTCGTGTTGCGCCTCTTTTTCTTCGTTCAATTTTTGCAACGAACTGTTTTTTACTAAGAGCAGATCATTGACTGACTTTGTTTGTTCTAGAAGCACTTGGTTTTCCCGATCGGTACGGTCTACCGAACGCTTCAGTAAAAATGAACTAATGCTAAGCGTAGCAAATTGAATGAAAAAGATAACGTTATAGTAGATGAACACATTGAATTGCGCGTATACATCGACCTGTTTCCCCAAAAGTGCAAGCACTCCATCGTATGCAACAGCACAGACTAGGCTTACGGTAGTCGTTGTAAACAAGGGTATTTTTTCGGAATAGGTATTAAATAAAAGAAAGGGGATGATGCTAGTGGCAATAATCAATATTCGGGGTGGAAAATAGGAAGCCGTATAGATGGCTGTTTCAAGCGTGGCGGGGTTAACTGCAATCAAGAAAATAATGTAGATCGGCACTATGACGGCCAGGAGGGATCGGCTTGTATTGTATTTTCCGTAATAATTTAGAATCGGAACACTCAGGTAAAACAGTAGGCTTCCCATAATCCGTAGTAAACTCGGACTAAGACTTGTTAAGGACCAGAGCACGGCAATCAATAGACTCGTCAGACCTGCAAGAACCAGGGCTATGCGGTTGGACAGCACGATGCTTCTCAAAAGCTCCTGCGGAGTGTGCTTATGGACTCCAATTTCACTCATACGGTTCCAGCCCTTGAACATAAACTCGTTTTTAAAACTGCGGAATAGCTTACTTCTAAATATGAGAAATAATTCTAAACTAAATGACATGGTTTGGGATAATCGGAGGGCTAGGTTATTTGTGGATATCCTTGCTTGATCAGACAGACTGTGGGGTCGGTTACGGGGTGCGCAGTAGTTGACCAATTGATATAAAACGATGACCAACTGGGTTGATTACCAACCGTTCCTCAGCATTTGGAGGCAAGGAACGCCTTGCAAACGCGCAACATAGGTAGAAAAAAAAAGACTGCCCTTATGAGGCAGTCTTCAACATTAAACCAAAAAAAGATTAGTAACCAGGGTTTTGATCCAGTAATGGATTCGAGGCTAAGTCAGTCGATGGAATCGGGAAAATATTTCTGAAGCTTTCAGCATTTTGTCCTGCCGCCACACCGCCTTTCCAAGGCCAAAGGGCTTGTCCGGTACCTGTAAATTTGCCAAAGCGAATCAAGTCAATTCTTCTGGTGCCTTCGAAGTATAACTCACGGCTTCTCTCATCCAAAATAAAATCAAGGTTGAGTTGTGCTTGGCTAATGTTAGCAGAGGCATTACCGTAAGCCCTTGTTCGTATCTGGTTGATGTAATTTGTAGCTGTAGCCAGGCTTCCACCTCCACCTCTTACAACAGCCTCCGCATACATGAGATATACATCAGCCAATCTGAAAAGAGGATAATCAATATCCACATGGGTAACATTAACGCCAGGGTTTCCAGTCGAAGTTAAATTCTTATACTTTGGTACAGCGTATCCGTTGGTAAATGTACCAATGTCTGCGATTTCCAGTGTTTGGCCGTTAGTATAGAACATGGCCCGAGGGTCTTCTGCTACCGGTATGGTTGCTCCCGAAAACTTACTGACCATGGCGCTGGTTGTTCTTAAACCTGCCCAAGGCCCTGTTACTCCGTAATCTTCTGCTACCATACTTCCACCAATGGAGGCGTGCACCAAGAATGTTGTGCTTCCCCAGCTTTGTGAGTTGCCACCATCTTGCGGTAAGGTTAGAATGAATTCTGTATTGGCACCGCCATTGACACCAAAACGGTGGTTATCGGCCAAGAATAATTCTTCGTAAGAAGGGGCAAGAGAATAGCCAGCATTGATGATTTTTTCACACTCGGCCAAGGCATCGGCATAATGATTTTCCTGGATATACACGTCTGCATTTAAGTACAACTTAGCCTTTAGCATCCAGGCAGCGGCACGATCAGCTCTTCCATACACGTTTTGACGAGGAGCCGCTAGGTCGGCTTCAATGGCATTAAGCTCCTCTTCAATGAAAGCAAAAGTTTCTTGAGGGGTTGATTGTTTTTGGAGCTCAGCGGTGATCTGACGGTACACAATAACATTGCGGAACATGTCCAAAGCATGCCAATAAGCCATAGCTCTTAAAAAACGGGCTTCCGCACGATATCTTTTAATAGCTTCTCGATCGCTGGCAGGTACACCGCGTTCATTCAGTTTGCTTTCCTCCGACTGCCCTAAAAAGTCATTGGCATAGGCAATGATTAAAAACAAACGGTAGTAGATAACACGCACAAACTGGTTTTCAGAGCTCCATGACATATCGTGCAAGTCACGAATACCCGCATCAGTCCAGGCGATAACCGCTTCATCTGTTGTTAGCTCTTGTGCTTTCCAGTAGGCGCGTATATAAGAAGTAAAGCCCTCGTCATTCACTAAAGTGATATCGGGTGCGCCAGAAGGCCCTTGTCTGCCAGTTAAAGAGTAAGCGGCATAGATCTTGGCCAGGTAGCTTTCGAAGGCTGCTCCATCTTTAAAGGTAATATTATCTACCGAGCCATTGGCTGGTAATAAATCCAAATCGTTACAAGAAACGGAGATCAGTAAGAAACTTAAGAATCCGATTAAAGTATATTTTCTGCTCATACTTCTATTATTTGAAAGTGGCGTTAAGTCCGACTGTAAATGTCATGGAGCGAGGGTATGGATTATTATCAATACCTCCGAACAATTCAGGCTCTACCCCTTTATAAGGTGAAATGAGTAGAGGGTTCTGAACGGTGAGATAAGCACGAACTCTGCCGAAGGAGAATTCGTCAAAATTATGACCTAGGGTAATGTTATCAAGCTTCACAAATGATCCGTTTTGCACGTAGTAATCTGAAAACAATTGTCTGGTCTTAAAGTTTGTTTCTAAAGAAGAAGCATGAATATTATTGGTCACCACATCCGTTAAACGCTGATAGAATCCTGTACTGGAAGCAAGGTTATTGTAGACATAATTACCAAAGCTGCCACGCAGGGTCAAAGCCATATCCCATTTCTTCCAGGTTAAGTTAGAAGTTACCCCTAACAGCACTTTTGGTTGTGGTTGGTGAAGGGGAGATAAGTCATTTTCATTGATAATACCATCATCATTCAAGTCCTCGTACATTTCAAGATTTGATTGGATTCCATCTCCGTTTGTATCGAGTACCAACGACCCGTCAGGGTTTCTTTTGTGACGATACACGTAGAAGGCATCGATCGGTTGACCTACCTTACGAATCTGAATGGTTTGGCCAATATCGCCAGCAATGCCGCCACTCGGGTAGCCAGGGAATAGGGAAAGGTCTTCACCTGTTTTATTATCAAGCTTTACAATTTCGTTTTTGTTGTACGAAGCATTGAAGCCTAAATTCCATTTGAAGTCAGTATTGTCGTAGAGCACTGTGCTACCCACCACTTCTATACCTTTATTAGAAACAGTTCCGATGTTAGTGGTTACTCTGTCTCCCGGAACACTTCCGGCAGGAGCAGCAATGGTGAAGATAAGGTCATCTACGTTCTTAATATAATAGTCTACCGAGAATGTGAATTTACCGTTATTCATGCTTCCATCAACACCAAAATTATACGAGCGTGTCTCTTCCCATTTCAAATTAGGGTCTGCTGCATTGGGTGTAAGGGTTTGGACATACTCATCACCAAATTGATAAGAGGCACCTGGTAAACTTGGTCTGTAATAAGTGGAATACAAGTAATCACCAATTTGCTCATTACCGGTTACACCGTAACTCGCCCTTACTTTCAATTCAGTGAAGATTCGGGTTAATGGGGCAGCAAAGTTCTCTTCAAGCACGCGCCAACCGGCTGCAACCGATGGGAATAAACCCCAACGGTTTTCCGGGCCAAAACGTGTAGAACCATCCCTGCGTAATGATCCGGTTAACAAGTATTTAGAATTGAAATCATAGGTTACCCTACCAAAATAAGAGATCAATCTGTTCTCCACAAAAGGAGCATCAATTACCGGATCTGGTGCAGGGTTTTCGTCAAAGTATTTCAGAGAGAAATCAGATCTGAAATTTTGCCAGGCATAGCCAGCCTGCGCATCTATCTTGTGTTTACCAAGCTGTTTTTTATAATCAGCGTAATATTCGTAAAGGTTGTTCTTTCTGATTGTTCCATTTTCAGACTCTACACGACCTGAACCGGAGTTTACCGATGCGCGGGCGAGGGGATCCCTAGTATAAGTTGAGGTTCCGTCATTTAAATCATATGATAGATTGGCATTAAATGCTAAGCCATCAATAAAGGGGATTTGGTAACGTATCATTAAATTGCTTAGGCTCCTGAAGGTTTTTCCTTCGCTGTTCTGCTGTTCTTGGTCGGCCACTGGATTACCGACCGCAATGCTGTTGGTCCATTGATAGTAGCCACCGGTTGCAGTATTAGTCTCATCGTAGACAGGTCTTGTTGGGTCGTATGCATTGGCTGCACCAATCACGTTGGGACCGAATAAGTCATTGGTAAATCCGTTTTTAGAATTCAATGTTAGGCTTAGCTTGTCATTGAATAGTTTTTGCTCTACACGCAAGGCAAGGTTAATTCGCTCGTGATCGGAATAGCGAAGTACGCCCTGATTCTTGAGATAGTTAAGAGAAGCTGTGTACGTTGTCTTTTTTACACCACCAGATACACCCACATTGTGTTGCATATTCTGACCGATACGGGTCACCTCTTTAAGCCAGTCAGTGTCTGCTGTGCCAAGATTAGGAAGTGCTTGAGGTGCTTTTACTCTGATTACTTGTCTGAATTCGCTTGTGCTTAAAATATCGGGCTTTTGGGTAAAAATAGATACACCATAAAAACCATCATAAGTAACCTTTGGTTTTCCTGCCACACCGGATTTAGTAGTGATCATAATAACACCATTGGCACCACGGGCACCATAAATAGCAGTAGCAGAAGCATCTTTTAAAACTGTCATGTCTGCTATATCGGAAGGGTTGATGAAGTTGAGGGGATTTCGGCCACCTGTTACACCGCCACCACCTTCTGCCAATGGAACGCCATCTACTACGATTAAAGGAAACTCTCCATTAATCGATACGCCTCTTAAGCGTATGCCTGCTCCACCGCCCGGATCTCCGTTAGAATTAATCTGAAGACCAGCTACTTTACCAACAATCAGTTGATCTGGCGAGCTGATAACGCCTTTATTAAAGTCTTTGGTGCTTACCTTGGATAGAGTACCGGTAGCATCTTTTTTCTCAATGGTTCCGTAACCAATCACTACGATTTCATTTAATTCAGAGATATCAGTAGTAAGGTTGATATTGATGGTGGATTGAGAACCCACCTGCATTTCTTCTGAGCTATAACCAATGAAAGAGAAAACCAATATGCTTTCGTTGGAGGGAACGGATATTTTGTAGTTACCGTTTATATCGGTTACTGTTCCTGCATTAGTGCCTTTTAAAAGCACATTGACACCAGGAAGGGGTGAATTATCTTCAGCCGATAGTACTCGACCAGATACAGTTCGCTCTTGGGCATATGAGCTGTAAAAAACAAGGAGGGTAAAAGAAAGCAGTAACCAACTTTTCTTCATGAAAAGGCTTGTTGGAGATTGGCTGCTTTGACGAAACGTTGGGTAATTATTTACCATTTGACTTAGGTTAAGTTCGTAGGCTTTGCTCAATAGGAACAAAAAAGTATTAAAAAAAGCCTGAGGTAGACCTCAGGCTTTTTTTAATTTGAGATTTACAATTTAACAAAAGTGAGAGTCCACTTTTCTCCGCCATTGGTAGTGGCTACTGTAACTTTGTAGTTACCGCCACCGCCTGCTTTTACTTTCCAGTTTGGATCACCACCACCAGTTGATTCAAAGTTTGAATCGCCTGTAACGGTTCCAAGAATATCAATACCAGGCTTAATAACAATGCTCCAGGCATCATTGGCTCTGATCTTGAATTCATTGCCTGCAGTAAGAGCAACTGATGCTATTTCATAGGTTGCTGCGGTAGCAGTAGCACCTGCTCTAAGGTCTAGGTTTGTATCGGCATCCCATCCTCCAGGAGTTGCGCTACCAATAATACCCCAAGCATAGTCGTTTACTGGCTTAGGAGCAATTGGAGCAGTGTTAGTGGTTGTCATTTTAACACCATCAGCAGGTGTCCACTTTACTTCCACTGTATACCTTCCGTCAGCACCAAAGGCAATTTGCAAGTTTGATCCACCTGGATCAAGTGCTGCTACTGTTCCTCCAAAGTTGGTGAAAGCTACATAACCATTAGCGGCTGCAAAACCAGCAGCAGGATCAACTCTTCTGTCAAGAGTCCAACGGCAGTTATAGCGAAGTTTGTACTCACCTTTCTTCATAAGTTTTTCAGTTCCTCTGAATGTTACACCTGTTGCTGATGGTGTACCATTTACCACAAGATCTCCCTTAACATCGTTCGACCAACCAAATTCGGTTGCTCCACCAATGAGGTTAAACTTTGTGATCTTCATGAAGATGATTTCTTTTAGGCTATTATCAAAGAAAACTTTGTAAAGACCATCTGAAGAAACTGAAATGGCTGCACCATTTTCGGCAAACTCTTGAACTAAAGTATATGCGCTTAAACCATCACAATCTGATCCAGTTGTAGGAGAAGCGACCACGGGACCGCCATAAGTTTTGCTGATTTCCTGGTCTATTACGCTTACAACGTTATAGTTACCGGCTGTTAGATAAACAAACTTTGCGAAAAAGCCTTCTCTTACCTGAGAGCCGAATCCATCAGCCTCAACCTTTTCAGCTACTAGTTGGTCAGAGGTAGTAGGAACTGAACCGACTTTGGCTACGTAAAAACCGTCTGCCACAGGAATAGATCCTCCGCCATCGATTGCAGCGTCATCATCACACGAAATGGCTAAGGCCATGACGCCTAACATGACGATACTTGAAAATAATCTCATTTTCTTCATCATAAGTTTACTTGTTTTATTTGGTTTAATTAATTCTTATCAAAATTTACTTCTGACAGTGCAAGTCACCGATTTTGAAAGCCAAAAGCAAGACTTCGCCTCCAAAAATTAACGGAATCGGTTTCGCATACGTTTGAAATAGATCATTTTTTTTACACGAACTTATGTTTGCCAAACAAAAATTTCAGAAAACGTTTGCGAAGCCGATTGTTTAAAAATAATAGACTTTTTGTATCAACAAAAGCTTGACAAGGGACTAATTTTCAGCTCATGTATTTTGTTGAATTGTCTTCTTTACCTGTTCCTTTATACTTACTGAAGATCAATAGATTGAAACTACGTGATCGTATTAATGACTCGTTTTAGTTTTAAATAAATAACCATTGATAATGCACTTGAAAAACACCTTTCCTTTTGTTTTTTTTCTATTCTATTCAATAATTGGACTGGGAAACGAAGCGGTTACACCAACCATTAGCCCAAGTTTTTCTAAGCCAAATCAACCAATAACCGTTACTTATGATGTTACAGGTACCCCATTAGCTGCTTTGAGCCCTGCCTATGCCTGGGTATGGATTCCTAATACATCGATTAATGCCAAATGGAATGTGAATCCTGCCAGTACTGATGCTGTCAAAACCAATAATGCCAAGTTCAATAAATCTGTAGTTGACGGTAAAACATTATTTTCATTAACGTTCACACCGGCTTCTTTTTTCGATGCTGATATCAGCACGCAGGGCTCTATGGGAATTCTATTAAAAGGTAATGATTGGCCGCAAGGGCAGACAATGGACTATATTATCAATTTTTGGGATGGTTCTTTTGATCTCCGTTTAAATAGCCCGAGTCGTTCGCAATTGTTTGTTTCAACTAATGACCAAATTATTGTTAAGGCAGAAACTTCCTCCACTGCTTCTTTTGCTCTTTATGTTAATAACTCATTAGTCAATGAGCAGTCTGGGATTACTCAATATAGCTACACGCATATAGTTACAGAGTCGTCAGGTACCACCACAGTACGTCTGGTGGGAAGCAGTATGACCAATACTCAAGAGAGTAGCTTCCAATATATAATTTCTCGGAATAGCGAAGTAGCCACAAGGCCAGCAGGTATTCGTTCTGGTATTAACTATAATGGGTCGGATGCAACAAAAGCCACTCTTTGCTTGCTTGCCCCGGGTAAATCCTCTGTTTATGTATTAGGTGATTTTACTAATTGGGATATATCATCTGATTTTATGATGAAAAAGGATGGAGAACATTTTTGGTTAGAACTAACAGGCTTAACTCCCGGAACAGAATATGGATTTCAGTATTTGGTAGATGAAACTATCAAAGTAGCAGATCCTTATGCAGATAAAATTCTTGATCCTGATGATCGGTTTATTTCAGATTTCACCTATCCAAGCCTCAAGGATTACCCTGAGAAAGCTATCAGTAGCAACTGGTACGAAAATAGGGTAGCTGTTTTGCAAACAAGTCAAATACCGTATGTATGGCAGATGGCTAATTTTCCCAAGCCTCCAAAAGAAAATCTTATTATCTATGAATTATTGATCCGGGATTTGTTTGATGCTAATAACAGAAATTACCAAACCTTAATCGATACCCTATCTTATTTTAAAAGACTGGGCATCAATGCTATTCAGCTTATGCCCATTATGGAGTTTAACGGTAATGAAGGTTGGGGTTATAACCCTACTTTTATGTTTGCCCCGGATAAATATTATGGAACAAAGAACAAATTAAAGGAACTAATAGACAAATGTCATCAACAGGGTATAGCAGTCATCCTTGATATTGCCCTCAACCATCAGGACGTGCCTAACACTTATGCTGCTATGTATTTTGACTTTGGGAGATTTGTTCCAAAGGATAATCCTTGGTTTAACACAACTCCAAAACATCCCTTTAATGTTTTCTTTGATATGAATCATGAGAGTAGTTATGTCAAAGACTATATCGACTCCATCAATCATTATTGGTTAAGTGAATACAAGGTTGATGGTTTTAGATTCGACTTATCTAAAGGTTTTACGCAAAAAAATTCAGGAGGTGATGTGGGAGCCTGGTCTGCCTATGATGCCTCAAGGGTAGCACTTTTAAAGCGCATGGCTGATAAAATCTGGGAACATACTCCTGAAGCTTATGTCATTCTTGAGCATTTGGGGGTGAATGAAGAAGAAAGGGAACTGGCACAATACCGAGCCGCAGAAGGGAAAGGCATGATGCTATGGGCAAAAATGACGGATCAGTATAACCAAAACACCATGGGTTATGCTGAGAATTCTGCGATAGCAAGTGTTTATCATAAGAGAAGATCATGGGACGTTCCGCATCTGGTTTCTTATATGGAAAGTCATGATGAAGAGCGGCTCATGTTCAAGAACCTTAATTTTGGGAATACGACAGCTTCTTACAGCGCCAAAGATCTTAACGAAGGTTTACGCAGAGTTGAAGCTGCCTTCGCCTGTTTCATTACTATTCCTGGTCCAAAGATGATCTGGCAACTTGGTGAGTTAGGGTATGATCAGTCTATCAATAGGTGTACCAATGGTACCATAAGCAATGATTGTCGCTTAACGCCTAAGCCTGTAGCGTGGAGCTATCAGCAGAATGAAAAACGTGCCCAGCTGTTCGATAGGGTAAGCGACATGCTTAGGTTGCGTAGAGAGTATCCTGTTTTTTCAAAGGGTGATGTAACTTTTAATGAAAGCAATTCTTTAGTCAAAGCCATCACCATAAAAAATACGCCTTATACAAGCGCACCTGCAGATGCAAGCCAAATGAATGTGCAGATAGTCGCAAATTTTGACATGACTCAAAAGACTATTGAAGTAACATTTCCACATGCAGGAACTTGGTATGACCATAAGCATGGAGGAATGCCTTATGAAGTGACTTCTGCTACGATGCCGGTAACTTTAAGTCCAGGTGGTTATTTTATTTTCACAGATTTCCCTATCTCCAACAATTTTGTTACTGAGATCGAAGAATCCGAAGTGGAAGATTTATCAGTATATCCCAACCCAAGTCATGGTCATATTATTGTCCCAAGTGAGTTCACTGACCTTCATGTGTATGATTTAACTGGCAAGACAATAGAGATCATAAGACGTGGTGAAGAAGTGAATATTATCAATGCACCAGCGGGGATATATTTATTAAGAGCTAAAAGGAATCATAAATTGGTGACTTCAAAGATTTTGATTCGATAGTGTTAACGTCTGCACAATCGTTTGCGATACTTTATTGAATCAGGTGTTAGAGTAAAGATAAAGGGAAAAGTATTTTTGAATTTGATTTCATGCATGCATCTGTGAATAGAGTGAAAGCAGCCATTTTTGATTTAGATGGTGTCATTGTAGATACGGCCAAGTATCATTACTTGGCCTGGAAAAAACTGGCCAATGAGTTAGGCATTGATCTGACCATAGAAGATAACGAACGCCTCAAAGGTGTAAGCCGCATGGATTCGTTGGGCATTATACTGTCGCTGGGAGGTCTGAGTTTTTCTGAAGCCGAGAAGATTAAGATGGCTGATAGAAAGAATGCCTGGTTTGTTGACTTTGTTAACCAAATGCAACCTGACGAAATACTACCCGGAGCGAAAGAGCTGCTGCAAGCTTGCCGTGAAAATGGTATGAAAGTAGCGCTGGGCTCTAGTAGTAAAAATGCAAAATCCGTGCTTGGGCTTCTTAATATCGAACACCTCTTCGATGTGATTGTCGATGGCACCATGATTAAAAACAGCAAGCCACATCCAGAAATTTTCTTGTTGGGCGCCTCATTGCTCAATATTTCACCGGATCAGTGCATAGTGTTCGAAGATGCCGAAGCTGGCGTTGAAGCTGCTCTGGCTGCAGGCATGATGTGTATAGGCCTTGGCTCTCCGGCACAATTAGGAAAGGCTAACCTGGTAATACCTGATTTAAGAAACTTTACTGTAGAGGACATTCCCAACGTAGTTCTCTCTCACTAACGAATCTCATTTATATGAAACAATACTTAAAACATGATGCCTGGAAGATAATCGAAGAGGGTTTTTCTCCGGAATACAATCGAATATCTGAAAGTGTTTTTAGCATAGGCAATGGGCGTATGGGCCAACGTGCCACTTTTGAAGAGCAATACTCAGGTGATACGCATCAGGGGACTTATGTTGCTGGGGTATACTATCCTGATAAAACCCGCGTGGGCTGGTGGAAGAACGGATACCCCGAATACTTCGCCAAAGTATTAAACGCTCCGAGTTGGATTGACATCGATATTAGCTTTGATGGAGAAGTCTTGGACCTGGCCAAAGCCAAGGTTGAAAACTTCAGGCGTGAGTTGAATATGCAAAATGGTCTTCTCTCACGTTCATTTGTAGCCACCTTGCCCAGCGGAAAAAAGCTGGCGATAGAGGCAAAACGCTTTTGCAGTATGGCTGATGGGGAAGTGGGCGCTATACGCTACAGCATCACCCTATTGAATGCAAGTGGACATATGTCTGTAATCCTGCCAGTGGATGCAGATGTTGTAAATAAAGATGCCAACTACGATGAGAAATTTTGGGAAGAAATTTACAAATCCGCTGATGCAGACCGTGCCATGGTGGTGGCTGAAACCAAAAAGACTAAGTTTCATGTAGCTACAGGCATTGCTTTTCTCTTTAAAGAAAATGACAAAATAAAACCTGTTAATACTTGTACCGAAACCAGAGAGAAATATGCTGCCATCGCTTTTAGCACAGAGGTAAAAGAGAAGGTAAGCTATACTATCGAGAAATATGCTGTTGTACTTTCCAGCGAGAATCACAAAAAGGATTTACTCGTATCGGTAGCCGAACAAAAACTGCGCAATATCAAAAGCGAAGGTTTTGATAAATTATTTGATGCGCATCATAACAATTGGTTAAAGCGATGGGAGGGGGCTGACATTACCATTGAAGGCGACATTGCCGCACAGCAAGGCATACGCTTTAATATTTTTCAGCTCATGCAAACCTACACCGGTGAGGATGAGCGCTTGAACATCGGACCGAAAGGATTTACCGGAGAGAAATATGGCGGAAGCACCTATTGGGATACAGAAGCCTATTGCTTGCCTTTTTACTTAGGCACAGCCGATCAAAAAGTTGCGCGTAATTTATTGGTATATCGTTACAAGCATTTGCAGAGAGCCATTGAGAATGCCGGTAAACTTGGCTTTACCAAGGGCGCTGCATTGTATCCAATGGTAACGATGAATGGGGAAGAATGCCACAATGAATGGGAAATCACTTTTGAAGAGATCCACCGCAATGGTGCCATTGCTTATGGTATCTATGATTACATTCGCTACACAGGCGATGAAAAGTATCTGACTGAATTTGGATTGGAAGTACTGATTGGCATTGCACGTTTCTGGGCACAGCGGGTAAACTGGTCGGCCGATAAGCAGCAATATGTGATGTTGGGCGTAACAGGTCCTAATGAGTACGAGAACAACGTTAACAATAACTGGTATACCAACTTAATTGCTGCCTGGACACTTGATTACTCCCTTCAGGCGATTGATTTTGTGAAACAGGATGACAGAGCAGCTTACGATAAACTCATCAAGCGTATTGATTTTAAAGAAGCAGAAGAAAGCAATCGCTGGAAAGATATTGCAGCGAAAATGTATTTGCCTGAAGATAGCAAGCGAGGCGTATTCCTGCAGCAAGATGGTTTCCTGGATAAAGAGTTATTGACCGTAAGCCAGTTGAGAAAGGAAGATCGCCCTTTGAACCAGAAGTGGTCTTGGGACCGCATACTTCGTTCATGCTTCATCAAACAAGCCGATGTATTACAAGGAATGTATTTCTTTGAAGATCGTTTTTCTTTTGATGAACTGAAAAGAAACTTTGACTTTTATGAACCGATGACGGTGCACGAGTCATCTCTATCACCTTGCGTACACGTTATTCTTGCCTCAGTATTGGGGTATAAAGAAAAGGCTTACGAAATGTACCTGCGCACTTCACGCCTCGATCTTGACGACTATAATAACGATACAGAAGATGGTTGCCATATTACCAGTATGGCAGGCACCTGGATGAGTGTGGTGAAAGGTTTTGGGGGTATGCGTGTGCGCGAGGGAAAGCTTCACTTCAATCCATTCATTCCGGATCAATGGAAGTCTTATTCCTTTAAGGTAGAGTTCAGAGGCCGCGTTATTAAAGTGGATGTAAGCAAGGGCTCAACCGATATTAAAGTTATCTCGGGCGATCCGCTGGAGATAATCATCGGGGAAGAAAAAGAGCTGGCTTAATTTGGTTGGGCGAAATTCGTTATTAATTGTTCGTTGTTGGTGATCAGCAACGAACAATTAATAACGCTTAACCACAATTAAAATTCTTTTGCTTCAAGCTTCGCGAAGTACTTCTTGGCTTCGGCCATTACTTTAGGCGCTAGTGCAAATCCAGAGAGCATGGTTGGGAAAGCCATCAGTGCGTAAGCAATATCAATCACGTTCATCACATCTGTCATGGAGGCGACAGCGCCAACCACAATAGTAGACAAGTAGAAGTAGTTGTAATAGTATCCGGCTTTTGCCCCAAACAGAAAGGCCATGCCTTTGCTACCATAATAGCTGTAAGAGAAAAGAGAAGTGATAGCAAAGAAAAAAGCGCTGATCAATAAAAGTAACTTTCCGGGAGTACCTAAGGACATTTCGAAGGCTGTTGCTGTGAGGGTTACGCCATTCGCCCCTGACGTTTTCCAAACATCAGTTACTAAGATGGCCAGCGCAGTAAGCGTACAAACAATCAGTGTATCAATCATTGGGCTGAGCATTGAAACCAATCCTTCACGGATGGGTTCTTTGCTTCGGGAGGCTCCTAAAGCCATAGGTGCTGTACCGATACCCGCTTCATTGGAGAATGAAGCCCTGCGTACACCTGCTACAATTAAACCACCAACAATGCCACCTAAAGCAGGCTCACCTCTGTAGTTATTCGCAGCAAAAGCATCGGTGATCACCATCCACAAGTATTCAGGTACTTTTCCAATGTTTAATATAAGTATGGCAAGTACTGAAAGAAAATAAATGACAATCATGATGGGTACCATTTTGCCGGCCCAGCTACCAATGCGCTGAATACCACCAATAATAACGATACCGGAAATTAAAGTAAGGACAAGACCAATCATGAATTTAGCTACACCAATATCAAAGCCTAAAAAATTAAAGGAGGCAGCCTTGGCGCTTTCTGAGGTAATGCCAATATCAATGATCACTTGTGTTAATTGATTGGCTTGAAAAATGGGCAAGCAACCCACCATTACGCACACAGAAAATAATACAGCGAGTGGTTGCCATGCTTTGCCCATGGCCTCTTTAATAACATACATGGGGCCTCCTTGAATAACACCTGCTGAGTCTTTACCTCTGTACATTACTGATAGCGTACTTGTAAAGAAGTTGGTACTCATACCCACAAAAGCTGTTACCCACATCCAGAATAAAGCACCTGGTCCACCAATAGATATAGCAGCGGCTACACCAGCAATATTGCCCATACCCACTGTAGAGGCGAGAGCAGTAGAGAGCGCCTGGTAAGCGTTAATATGACCAGGGTCATTGGGATTATCATACTTGCCGCGTAAAACGGAGATGGCATGCGTAAAGTATTTGTATTGGATAAAGCCTGAATAAAAAAAGAAATAGATGCCCCCTAAGATCAGCAAGAACAATACGGGTGTCCAAACGTTGGTAGCTAATTGACTAATAAACTCACTCATTCAAAAATGTTTAAAAGGCTAAAATAGGATATAATATCGAATAATCGCTTTTAATGCGATGAACGACTCTATGCTCGTGCAAGCGGAGCAAGATTTAATGATCCTTTAGTTTTCCCTGCGACACAGCCATCCAGTTGCATAAACTATACAATAAGCGGGCCCCTACATTAGCATCCCACTCGTCTTCTCCTGAAGGAGCCACCTCATTCAGATCGAAACCAATTATGCGTTTACCTGATTTCACTAATTTCTTAATCAGAAATTGTACCTGATGAAATTCAAAACCTCCAGCTACTGGTGTACCGGTATTGGGACATAGTTTGGGATCCAGGCCATCTATATCAAAACTGATGTACACGTATTCCGGCAACTCTTTAATAATAGCATTGCAAATTGCATCCCACGATTTGCCTTCGTATTGATGGGCTTTGATGTCTTCATCAAAGAAGGTCACCACCCGACCGGCTGCGCGCTGCATCACCATCACTTCCTCTTCGCAATAATCGCGTATGCCCACTTGCACCAGTTTGGCAACAGCAGGAATCTTCAACGCATTGTACATGATGCTTGCATGTGAGTAAGTAAAGCCCTCGTAGGCCTTGCGTAAATCAGCGTGCGCATCAATTTGTAATATGGCAAAGCGATCGTAGCGTTCGCTGAGGGCACGCATAAAACCCAAAGGTGTACTGTGGTCGCCACCTAATAATCCAACGAGCTTACCTTCTTTTAAATGCTTGAGTGTTGTATTTTTTACATAAATGTTAAGGTTCTCGCTGGCTTCATTAATTTTAGCTACGATGGGATTATTTTCTGCTGTATCATCTTCTTCGCCCAAGGATTCTATGTATTGAGAAGATAGCTCTCTGAGCTTTCGATTTTCTTCATATAGGTTTTGAGGAACGGGTAGCATAGCAATGCCAAGCTTCCACGCATCAGGAATATCTTTGACAAAGAGATCAACTTGTGCACTGGCTTCCAGAACAGCCTCCGGACCTTTAGCGGTGCCATCAGCATACGAAACCGTTACTTCCCAGGGTACAGGTACGATTATTAAATCTGCATTATCAGGCGAGAAGGGGAGGCCAAATAAATTGCCGGAAGCACCGGGTGCATTGGGATCAAATTGGGCGATAACTTTTTCTTTAGTCATAAGTGATGGAGAAAATTAAAGGCGCTGTGTATAAAATGCTGTTGATTATTATGTGTTGAATTGATCAGGAAAAATAAATTCTTGAAGCGAGACACTATCCTTGCTGAATTCCTTCCATGATAAGGCAGGTGCATGGATGATACAAATGCCTGCCGTGGGCATAGAACCTATTTCAGCACCACTCAGGTATTCTGCCAGATAGGATACGGTCGGGTTATGACCTACAAGTATAACAGAGCGAATACCTGCATCCATCTGGTTAATAAAGCTTAAGTACGAACGGATGGAAGAATTGTATAATTCCTCTTCTGTTACAATGCTTTCAGCGGGTAGTTTTAATACATCAGAAATAAGTGCAGCTGTTTGCTGTGTCCTTTTGGCGATGCTGGTATAAATATAGTCTGGCTTAACACCAAGCTTGGCTAGCTGAGAAGCCATCATCAGGGCTTCTTGCTGGCCTTTGGAAGTCAATTCACGGTCTTTATCATGCAAGTGGCTGTGAATTTCTTCAGCTTGCGCGTGTCGCATAATAAAAAGAGTGCGTTGCATGAAGGCTAGGTTTGGTCTTTAGGTTTGTAAAATTAAGCATCTTCTAAAAACAGGCCTGACAATAAATTAAAAATGAGCTAACAGGCTGACAATTAGTTACATGATACCATCAAAAGCCATTGAGGTCCTGCCTATAACAACAAAATTGAATTTGATTTTTTAAAAATTTAGAGATATTTGACCCTTCTGATAAAAAAAGCATGTCGAAAAACTTAGTAATTGTTGAGTCTCCTGCGAAAGCAAAAACCATTGAAGGATATTTGGGAAAGGACTATAAAGTAGCCTCCAGCATGGGACACATCCGTGACTTACCAAAAGGAGGAGACGCTATAGATATAGAGAATGGCTACGAGCCTACTTATGAAATAAGTCCTGATAAAAAGGATATTATATCAAAACTAAAGAAGCTGGCTGAAGATGCAGAGATGGTTTACCTGGCAAGCGATGAGGACCGCGAGGGAGAGGCCATATCATGGCATTTAAAAGAGGCCCTGGATCTTAATGATAAAAAGACCAGACGCATTGTCTTTACAGAAATTACCAAGAAAGCCATTTTGAATGCCATACAAACACCGCGTGGCATCGATATAGATTTAGTCAATGCACAGCAGGCTAGACGAGTTTTAGATAGATTGGTGGGTTATCAACTATCACCCATTCTATGGAAGAAAATTAAAACCGGTTTGTCGGCCGGTCGCGTGCAATCCGTAGCTGTTCGCCTGGTCGTTGAGCGCGAAAGAGAGATTACAGATTTTAAAGTAACATCTTCGTATAAGATCAATGGCTATTTTGATCTAGGCAAGGGCAAAACCCTTGTGGCAGAGTTACCTGAAAGATTCAAGGAAGAGAAAGAAGCCTTGGAATTTTTAGAGTCATGCAAGGGCGCTAAGTTTAGCATCAAAGATTTGCAGACCAAACCCTCCAAGCGTACACCAGCGCCACCTTTTACTACCTCTACTTTACAACAGGAGGCATCGCGCAAGCTAGGTTTCTCAGTAACACAGACCATGGTGGTAGCGCAGAAGTTGTATGAGGCAGGTAAGATCAGTTACATGCGTACCGATTCAGTGAATCTTTCTGAGGAGGCGTTGGCCAATGCCACGCAACAAATTGTTTCGGCCTATGGAAAGGAATTCGCGCAGCGCAGAACGTATAAAACAAAATCATCAGGTGCACAAGAAGCACACGAAGCCATACGCCCTACTGATTTCAGTGTAATGGATCCGGGCATGGACAGCGGAGCCAAGCGCTTGTATGAATTGATATGGAAGCGTGCCATTGCTTCGCAGATGGCCGATGCTGAATTGGAAAAGACAACCGCCTACATCGGTATCTCTACTAATTCAAAAACACTACAAGCACAGGGTGAAGTTGTTTTGTTTGAAGGATTCCTCAAAGTATACATGGAGTCTGGGGATGATGATGACGAACAAGAAGACAGCAAGGTATTGCCTCCCTTGAAAGTAGGGCAGGACTTAGTACTCAATGAGTTGGTGGGCAAGCAAATATTTTCACGCAACCCCCCTCGCTATACAGAAGCAAGCCTGGTAAAAAAACTGGAGGAGTTAGGCATTGGTCGCCCTTCTACTTATGCACCTACTATCTCGACTGTACAAAAAAGAGGCTATGTGGTGAAAGAGGCCCGTGAAGGTGTTGAAAGAAAATTCAATGTGTTTACGCTGGCTAATAATAATTTGACCAAAGCAGTAGATACTGAAATCACCGGGGCAGAAAAGAATAAGCTGTTCCCTACCAACATCGCCATGATTGTGAACGACTTCCTGGTTGATCACTTCCCTGATATCACCGATTATTCTTTCACTTCGGAAATCGAAAAAGAGTTTGACGAGATTGCTGAAGGAAAGCTTGATTGGCGCAGGATGTTGGATAACTTCTATAAGCCATTCCACAAAACTGTTACCAAAACAGAAAAGATTGAGCGATCTGAAGTGGGCAAGAGCCGAGAGCTAGGCGTTGATCCTAAAACCGGAAAAATGGTTTACGCAAAACTTGGACGCTTTGGAGCCTATGTACAATTAGGCGAAAACCCTGACGACAATGGTGGCGAGAAACCAAAGTTTGCCAGCCTCAGACAAGGCCAGTTCCTTGAAAATATTACGCTGGCCGATGCCATGGAACTGTTCAAAATGCCGCGCGAAGTGGCAGCGTTTGAAGGTAAACCTGTCGTTGTAAATCTCGGACGCTTCGGCCCTTATGTATTGCACGATAAGAAGTTTGTCAGCATTCCAAAAGATGACGATCCATATACCATTACAGGTGCCAGGGCAATAGAACTGATCGAATCAAAAAGAGTGGCTGATGCCAATCGACTAATCAAATCCTTTAAGGAAGATGAAGAGATGCAGGTGCTGAATGGTCGCTTTGGTCCTTACATTAAAGCAGGCAAGAAGAATGTAAAAATTCCTAAGGGAACAGAGCCTCAATCACTCACCTACGCTGAGTGTAAGGCCTTAGCCGATGCAACACCTGAAAAGCGTGGACGCTTTGGTAGAAGAGCGCCTGCAACCGCAGTGGATGATAAGAAAGCGCCTGCCAAGAAAAGTGCAGCAAAAAAGACAAGCACAACAAAAGCACCTGCGGTGAAGAAAGTGGCCAAAGCAGCGCCCAAGAAAACTGCCGCTAAGAAGGTTGCCGTTCAAAAGACAGTCGCCAAGAAATCGGTAGCTGTAAAAAAGGTGATACCAGCTAAGAAGAAAGCAGCTGTAAAGAAAAAGGCTAAGCGCTGATAACGCTTAGCCCAACACTTTAGATTGAACTTAGTAAAGTACCCTGAACTTAATGGTGTTTTCTATGGCTCTCAGTTCTTTGATTACCTCTTTATTGTACTCCTTATTGATATCGGTAATTACATAACCGATTTGCTCATTTGTTTTCAGGTATTGGCCAACGATATTGATTTCATGCTGCGCGAGCACTTGGTTAATCTTGGCGAGTATACCGGGTACATTGTTGTGGATGTGAATCAAGCGGTGAGCATTCTCCAGCGTGGGTAAAGTCAGATTGGGGAAGTTAACACTGTTGCTGGTGCTACCGGTGTTGATGTAGTCCATGAACTTGGCGGGCACAAATTGCCCTATGTTTTCTTGCGCTTCCAGGGTAGAACCTCCAATATGGGGGGTAAGAATGGTGTTGGGTAAGTCTCTTAATTCGGAAACAAATTCTTCATCATTACTCACAGGCTCATAAGGAAAAACATCTACGCTGCAGCCTGCTATTTTTCTGCTTAAAATGTTTTCACGCAGGGCTTTGATATCAACTACATGTCCGCGGCTTAAATTCATGAAAATGACTCCTGGTTTCATCCAGGAAAACTCACGTTCACTGATAAGATTGGTGTTGCTTTCGCGTCCATCTACATGCAAAGAAACTACGTCAGCTTGTTCCAGAAGTTCTTTTAGCGATTTGAGTTTAGTAGCGTTACCTAAAGCAAGTTTCTCTTCTCTGTCATAGTACAACACCTTCATGCCCAGCGATTCTGCCAGCACAGAAAGTTGTGCTCCTATGTTGCCGTAGCCTATCAAACCTAATTTCTTACCTCTTACTTCATAGCTGCCCTTGGCAGATTTATCCCAAATGCCTTTGTGCATTTTAGTGGATTTATCCGGTATGCCGCGAATGAGCATGATCATTTCTGCAATGGCCAATTCTACCACTGATCGGGTATTACTGAAAGGAGCATTGAAAACAGCGATGCCTTTTTTGGTAGCAGCTTTTAAATCTATTTGGTTTGTGCCAATACAAAAGGCACCAATGGCCATTAAGCGATTGGCATGTTCCAGCACTTTAGCGCTTACATGTGTTTTAGAGCGAATACCTAATACCGAAACGTTTTTAATTCGTTCACACAATTCTTCTTCCGTCATGGCGGCATGGTAGGTTTCTACATTAAAACCTTCCGCGCGCATGAGTTCTATAGCGATGGGATGCACATTTTCTAATAACAGTACGTTGATTCTGTTTTTAGGGTAGGAGATAGCAGTGTTGAGTTTATTTAAATATAGAAACTCATCGAAGCTTGGTGTTACATGGTCTGCACCGCTTAACACGCGCTCGCGCTCCACATTTTCGGTGAAAGCAAAAAATTTGTTAGCAAGTCCTGCGTGCTTGATTTCATAGTCTGTATAACCATCTCCAATCACATATACATCGCCCGGTAGATTGAGTCTTTTGAGTTGCTCAACCTTGCCATTGTTAGCCGAAAGCGGATTGTCTTTGTCAAAGCCAATCACATTGCCTGCTTCATCAAACTGGAAGCGATTGGCTAAAATATTTTCTGGTTTAATGCCAAACTCCGTTACAACAGGATCGATGAAGGCATGGAAGCCATTGGAGATGATATACACATGATCCGCATATTCTTGAAAAAACTCCTTATTCCTTTTAAAGGATTCAGACACGAGTCCTCGTAATATGTTGACAAGTTGTTCAAGATGTCTTCTGTTGGGTTGCAGCAAAGCAATTCTGTGTTCGAGGGATTCTCTAAAGGATAGTGATCCATCCATGCCCTGGTTGGTGATGGCGATGATTTGTTTTTTACGTTCCTCGAGGTCAGGAAAATCCTTTAAGGAAATATCCGCCAGTACATCAAAGGCTTCTACTTTTGTAAATGTGCTATCGAAATCGATTACGAAATACTTATTTGGCTTCATGGCTAGTGTAAGCCGAAAGTAAATAAACTCGTTGCGCATTAGCGAATTCTCATCACTATTTTTCTGGGCTAATTAATGCTAATGCTTGTTAGCTTTTGACCAGATTACAGTAATGACTTATGCATACAAATAGCAGAAGCAGGGCAGGTGCTTTTAAATTCTGTTGACTGCAAGATTTGTGTTGGTGCTACACTACGATTGACAATAGCAAAGCCCCTTTGTTCGAAAAATCTTTGGGCTGTTTCTGTTAGTAGGTATATTGACTTTAGTTGTCGATGGCGTGCCTCGTTTAGCAGCTCAAGAACAACTTGGTGTCCAATCATTTGTCCACGGTATTTTCCGTCTACAGCGATGGATCGTAATAGAGCACAGTTCCCGTATAATTCAAGACCTCCTGATGCTACTATCTGCCCTTCATCGTTTTGATAAATTAAGTAGTAACTATCACTCAGTGATACATCTTGAAAAGGCAGTTTGTTTTCTTGCAGGAACACTTTGAGCTTATCAAGATGTACAGGCTCTTGGATTATACGGGAATGCATAGGATAAATTTAGCAACAACCTGAACCGGGTGCACATTTTTCCGCCAGTGGTTTTTCTGCGTATACAGTGATGCTGTAAATACCCATGGAGCCTGCTTTATATTGATTAAACTCTTCGGTATTTAAGTAGTTAACTAAGATTTCATCAGGGATCACAATCTTTTTCTCCTTTTGAATTTGTAGATTCACAAAGCCAGCATCTTTAATCGTGAGCAGATAATCGGCTTCTTGTATAGCGCCCGATACACAGCCTGCATACATTTCAGCATTCTTACGCAAGCCTTCTGGAAGTTCGCCTCGTAACACTATATCAGAAATGCTAAAGTGCCCACCTGGTTTTAAAATGCGATACGTTTCAGTAAAGGCTTTTACTTTGTCGGGAACGAGGTTCATTACACAATTGCTCACTACAACATCTGCTACATTGGCTGACAAAGGCATTTTCTCAATATCGCCTTGCCTGAATTCTACATTGTTGTAGCCAAGCTTATCTGCATTGATGCGGGCTTTTTCAATCATCTTCTCAGTAAAATCTATACCAATGACCTTGCCCTTTTCACCAACAACGGCACGTGCTACAAATGCATCGTTACCTGCCCCTGAACCAAGATCAACCACGGTATCACCTGCTTTCATGTGTGCATGTTCAGTTGGGAGTCCACATCCAAGGCCCAAATCAGCATCGGCTGCATAGCCTTTGAGTTGGGTGTAATCATCTGCCATAATAGTGTAGTCCATCGTACCACAGCAAGAGGAGGTAGCTCCGCAGCAAGAAGAGGCATTTACTTCGCGATCCTGCTCTGCGATTTCACTGTACTTTTCTTTTACAATTTTCTTAAGTTCTTCAGCTGTTTCCATGACTTTAAATTTTGGCTATGTATAATCGTAATATTGCGATTGACTTGGTTAAAAATTTTTAACAGCAATTACCTGACTGATAGCTATCAAATAGGTTATTAACAAAAGCTTTGGCCTTTATCCAGGCTTTTTCATCGATACAATAGCATACACTGGGTCCTTCGATGTCACCTTTAATGAGACCAGCGTTTTTAAGTTCTTTTAAATGTTGTGAAACGGTTGATTGCGATAGCGGAAGTTCGTCTACAATGTCTCCACAGACGCAGGCTTTTCGTTCCACCAGAAATTGAAGAATAGCTATGCGGGCAGGATGGCCCAAGGCCTTGGCAAGGGCAGCCAGCTCATTTTGCGCTTTTGTAAATCCTTCAGTTTTGCTAAGTCCCATGCCTCTATTAATCGTAAAATAACGATAAAGGTTTCATTAAATAAGAAAACCATCCTGGTTGGGGATGGTTTTCTTACTTAAGTATTTGATTATCAAATCTTTCTTTTTAAAACTTTTTCTGCGGCTGCCACAATGTTTTCGGGACCTAATCCATACTTCTTGAGTAATTGGGCTGGGGTTCCGCTTTCTCCGAAGGAATCATTTACGGCAATCATTTCAATAGGGGTAGGACGGAACCTGGCCAATACCTGGGCTACGCTATCGCCTAAGCCACCATTGATCTGGTGTTCTTCGCAAGTAACAACACACCTGGTTTTTTCAGCTGATGCCAGGATCGCTTCTACATCTAATGGCTTGATGGTGTGGATATTGATAACCTCGGCACTGATACCTTTTTCTGCCAAAGCAGCTTCTGCCTCAATGGCGTTCCAAACCAAATGCCCTGTGGCAAAAATGGTCACATCCTTGCCTTCAATTAGTTTGTCGGCTTTACCGATAACAAAAGGCCTGTCGGTTGCCATAAACATTGGCCAGCTTGGGCGACCGAAGCGCAAATAGGCGGGACCTTCATGCTTGCCTAAAGCAATGGTTGCTGCTTTTGTCTGATTATAGTCACAAGGAACAATCACTGTCATGCCTGGCAACATCTTCATCATACCGATGTCTTCCAGAATTTGGTGGGTTGCGCCATCTTCTCCTAAAGTAAGACCAGCATGGGAAGCGCAGATTTTTACGTTTTTATGGGAATAGGCAACTGATTGACGGATCTGATCATAGACTCTGCCAGTTGAGAAGTTGGCAAAAGTTCCTGTAAAGGGAATTTTACCCCCGATGGTCATGCCTGCAGCCAAACCGATCATATTGGCCTCGGCAATGCCAACCTGAAAAAAGCGATCAGGAAACTCCTTTTTAAAAGCATCCATTTTCAAAGACCCGGTAAGGTCAGCGCAAAGCCCTACTACGTTAGGATTCTGTTTGCCTAGTTCTAAAAGCCCGGCACCAAAGCCTGAGCGCGTGTCTTTTTTTTCGGTAAAGGTGAACTTTGTCATGGAGCTGAATTAATGCTGCGCGAAAGTCGCAAAAAATATCCCCTCACCCAAAGGGTGTTAAAATTTTGTTAAAGACGGTATTTCAGCTGTTCAGGGAGAACACTTTTGGGGGGAGTCCGTAAATGCCAACAGTTCAATCTTAATCAAATTCGGTATGACAGGCTCCATGTCTAAAAATAATAAACGCATGCTTCTTTGGTTCCTTATCGGCATATTGATTGCCCTGCTTCCATGGTTTGTGATAGCTTGAGCCTGCTATTTCATTTCAGGGCATAAGTTCGGTTGCCTTAACCATTTGAGATTTAGCCCATACGGTTTGATTTTTAATCAGGCCTGCTATCTTTGCGCGCTAAATTACAATTCATGAAGAACGTATCGCTGGCGCTCAATGCTGTTTTACTGGTTGCAGTGGCCATTCTCTATTATTTACACTTTTCAGGTCCTTCCTCAGCTGGGGTTGGTGGCAACGGTGGTGTTTTATTGCAGGACGCTAAGATTGCTTACATCAATTCAGACAGTGTTTTGAAGTATTACGAATATTTAACTGTTAACCGTAAAGACCTTGAAACCAGAGGTATGCAAATGGAACAGGACTTCAGAAACAGAGCACAGAGTTTGCAAAACGATGTAGCTACTTACCAGCGCACTGTTAACAACATGACCTTTGGACAAGCGAAAGCAGCCGAAGAAGAATTGACTAAAAAACAACAAAATCTTCAGCTTTACCAACAGAGCCTGTCACAGCAGCTTGCCCTGGAAGAAGGTAAGTTGAACAAAGAATTGTACGACAGAATCACTACTTTTTTGAAAGATTACGCCAGCCAAAACAACCTGCAGGTGGTATTAAAGTATGATCCTACCAGTGATGTACTTTTTGGCGGTGAGACATTAGACATTACCAAACAAGTTATTGAAGGCTTGAACCAGTCATATAAAAACGAGAAGGCAGGTGTAAAATCACCAGCAGACTCAACAAAATCTAAGTAGGCATTACCTCAAGAAAAACAAAGGCCGGCAAAAAATGCCGGTCTTTTTGTTTTTAAGCACTAGCTTTAACTATATTTAAATTACCAAAAAAGATACCCTATCGTGTTCAACACATTTTTTGCACGAATCTGGACTGGAAGCCAGGAGACTAAACAGGTAAGCCTCATGTTGGCTACCGGTTTCTTTATGGGTATTTTCATCGCTACCTACCAAATCACAGCCGATTCCTTATTCTTAAGCCGTTTAGGTGATCAGTTGAATAAGGCCTTTTTGATTGCTGGTGCCTTGGGTATAGTGACAACAGCGATCTATGCTTTTTTCCAAAGTAGAATACGGTATACAACCCTGACGATAAGTGCGGTAATTCTCATATCAATTTTTACAGTTGGTGTTTACTATTTGTTGCATGTTCGAACCGATTTGGAAGATCGCTTAATCTTCGCACTCTACTGCATGTCGGGTCCGCTGACGGCAGTTCTTTTATTGAGCTATTGGGGTACTTTCGGTCGTCTTTTCAATTTTCGGCAATCCAAGCGAATTATCGGATGGATTGATACGGGCCAATTAATTGCAGCCATTGCGGCTTCTTTTTTGATTCCCTTAACCTCACCTTTCGTACCAGATACAAGTAACTATTTACTACTATGCGCCATTAGCATCTTAATGGTGTCAATATTGTTATTTGTAATTTCTTCCTCCTTCAAAATGTCGAAGGATGATCCCAATGATGACAGTGATGGGGCCGTTGAAAAGAACGAGACCTCACTCATCAGAATTGTTAAGGATCCATACACCAGGACACTGTCTGTGTTTTTGTTGGTATCCATGTCAGTGTATATTTTGTCGCAGTTTTCTTTTCAACAAGTAGTACAGCAACAATATCCGGACGAACGCCAGCTTACCAACTTCATGGCCTTTTTCATGGGGGCAGTTTACATATTGAGTTTGATCATGCAAACCTTTGTCAACCATCGCATTATCAGTAATTATGGTCTTAGGATTTCGCTATTCATATTACCTGCCGTGATAGGCCTTTTTGCCTTGACCTCCGTAGGCACTGGTATTCTCTTTGGTAACGATGCTTCTAAAAGCGGGTACGTATTCTTCTTTGTATCTGTAGCCCTTACACGTTTATTCAGTTGGACCCTCCGCGATGCACTTGAAAACCCGGTATTTAAGTTATTCTTCATCCCTTTGGATAGCCGCCTGCGCTTTTCCATTCAATCTAAGGTAGAGGGTACTTTCAATGAAGTAGCGAGATTTTTGGCGGGTTTGCTCTTATTCGGGCTCGCCTTGTTACCGTTTTTTAAAGTTGTATACATCATGGGTTTCCTGCTCTTATTAGCAGCGATATACCTGGTGATAGTTAATAAGTTGTACCAAGGCTATCGTGGTAAGATCCACGAAAAGCTTGAAAGCGTAAATGTTACCCAGGAAAAGCTTGAAAGAGGATACGCAAGGCTTACTTCTTCCCTTGAAGATTTTTTACGAATTCCTGAGTCAGCTAAATCAGTGTTTTCTTTTAAGTTATTGGAGAAAATCAATGCAGGCCAGGTGCCAGGCTGGATCAATACCTTAATGCGCAATGCGGATGATGCCTCCAGGCATTACGCCCAGCACCGCATGAATGAGTTAAAAGGACTTTCAGTATCCGACAAATACGTGATCAAAGGGCAAGGTGATGAGTCTGCAGGAAAACAGGTGTTGAGTAAGGCTGACTTGCAAATGATCATTGATAATAATGGTGAGATTACAAAGGCTCGTGTGCAGAAATTAACCCGCTCTTTCGATCCAAGCGACAGGCAATATGCAGCAGAACTCTTGCTTCATTCATCCAAAGATGAGTCAACCTCCTTTTTAATGGAGTTGCTCATGGACACAGAGCAAAAAGTGAGGAACACCGCCATTAAAACAGCCGTTCAACGCTATAATTCGGAGGTGATCAACGCACTGATAGAAAATCTTGGGAGTTCCACCTACAGTAATCAGGCACTTAATGCGCTGCTCTTAATAGGCGAACCAGCATTGGTCGCTTTAGATTCTGCATTTTACAGAAATGGTCAGAGTACTCAAATCATGCTGCGCATTATTCAAGTAATGGGCCGAATTGGCGGTGCCAGATCACGCGATATGCTATGGCAGAAAATTGATTATCCCAATAAGGTGATTGTTTCGAAAGCGCTCATCGCTTTGGGTGAATGCGGATTTAAGGCTGGTATATCACAAGTTTCACGTATAAAATATGCTATTGAATCGGATGTTGCCGATATACGCTGGAACATCAGTGCCTTACAGGAAATGGAGACCAACGGTATTTATAAAGAAATAGCACAGGCTATCCGTTGGGAAGTACAAAACGATATTGAGCACATTTACATGCTGCTCACCATGTTGTATGATACCCATTCTATTCAGTTGGTGAAGGAGAACATAGATAGCGGTACGCCAGAAGGTATAGCCTACGCCATTGAGTTGCTGGATG
>JALHOT010000014.1 GCA_022842845.1 Cyclobacteriaceae bacterium
TTATTGTGTTGGGTGAAGTACCTACTCCATTGGAGCAAGAAAAAATACAATCCTATTTATCAATAAAGTATGGTCTTAGTAAAAATAGTATTGATAATGTTGCAACAGGAGGACAAGATGAGCGTGACTTGTTTGCATCTGACGGAACAATACTATGGGATTTTTCTGCCAATAGTACCTTTAGTAATCGTATAGCTGGTATCGGGCGAGATGACGTGTCCGCACTTGATCAACGTAGGTCGCAAAATATTAGTCCGATCTCTTTTGTTTCTATGGATAAAGGAGGTGCCTTTACGAATGATAAAGACTTTCTGTTATGGGGAAGCGACAATGGTTTACTAGGCCTTACTACTGCAGGTGCCCATCCTTCCTTGACGTACCGCTTGGGCAGAGTTTGGGTAACTGAAGTTACTGGCACACCGGGTGCCGTTACTGTTGGGTTTGACTTAAGCTCTGGAATCTACAATAGTGGCAATGCTGCTGATTATCGTTTGCTCGTGGGTAACTCAAGTTCGAATTTTGGTGCAGCCACTGCAACGGTTGGGACGTTTGTTGGGAATGTCATCACCTTTACGGGCATCACATTTGCAGATGGTGACTTCTTTACCTTAGCAGTAGCGAATATGCCTGCCCCTGGTGGAGTCGTACCAAATATGCAATATTGGGTTAAGGCTGATTTAGGTCTAACCGGTGGTGCCACTGCATCCGCTTGGGCAGACCAAAGTGGAAATGCCTTGAATGTCTCTCAAGCTACCGCGGCCAGCAGGCCTGCCATTCTAACCAACCGAACAAACTTTAATTCTGCTGTACTATTTGATGGCGTTAATGATCAAATGACCTTAGCTGGCGGAATAATGGGTACCGCTACTTACAATGACTTCAATGTATTTGCCGTAACAAGAGTGAATACAGTTCAGAACAGCTCACTCTTCTTTGAGACACAAAATGCAGGAGGACGAATTAATGCACATGCACCGTGGGGAGATAATATTTTTTATTGGGATGCAGGTTCTGGTGGAGGAACTCAGCGTTTACAAGTGGCGTGGGGTGGAGCTGTAAGTACCAACTTCGTTTGGGGACTTACATCGAGTACTACGGCAACGGCCTCTGGTGCAAGGCAAGAAATTTTCAGAAATGGAAGGCGTATTGGTTTTGATAACACAATGACTGCTTTTACTGGTAACAATAGTGTTTTCAATCTGGGATCTGGCGGAGGAGGAAGTTATTTCAATGGTGATATCGATGAAGTAGTCATGTATCGAGGCAACTTAACAACAAGTCAACTTCAAAAAATTCAAAGTTATCTGGCGATTAAGTGGGGAGTAACTTTGGATCAAACGGTTCCAACCAGTTACTACGCCTCCGACTGGAATGGAACTATCGGAACTATAGTTTGGGATGCTTCTGTTTCCGGAACATTTAGAACTGATATTACTGCCATTGGGCGTGATGACAATTCTGCCCTCAATCAAAAACAATCGGCCAGTATAAACGCAGGCAATGTGTTGACCATTGGAAACACATCCATAGCCAGTGATAATGCGAGTAACCTCAATAGCTTTTCGACAGACAGAAGCTTCTTTGCATGGGCACATAACAATGCTGCACTAACTGCCAATGGCGTTTCAGATTTTGGCACAACAGTAAATGCAGAGGTAGTTCAAACTCGACTTGCCCGAACTTGGTTTGCTAAAGAAACAGGCACTGTTGGCACATTGAAATTACGATTTGTGCTGTCATCGGTGCTAGGCGTTAGTGGAGTAGCCGGAGCTAACGAATTAGCGAATATTCGGTTGCTGGTTGATGCCGATGGAATATTTGCTTCTGGCGCAACCTCAGTAGCGCCAACAACTTTCGATAACACGACTGATGTAGTAGAATTTGACTACGATTTTGCTGGTGGAACCGGTTTCTATTTCACAATTGGTAGCCTCGATTTAAGTTCAGCACCTTTACCGGTTGAATTGACCAGTTTTGTTGCAGAAGCCTCGAATGATGGTGTGATCGTCACTTGGAAAACTGAATCAGAGCTCAATAACGATTATTTTGTAGTGGAGGCCTCAGCTGATGCTGAAAAATGGATTTCCGTAACAAAAGAAAACGGGCAAGGCACAAAAGCAACGCAAACCCGCTATCGTATTGTAGATACAACTCCCTTTTTAGGCAGTTCGTACTATCGCTTAAAACAGGTTGACTTTGATGGTACCGTATCATATTCAAAAATAGTAGAGGTTACATTTGAAAAAAATGATTTAGTGATATTCCCTAATCCTTCAGCTGGAAGCGAAGTCACTATTGAAGTTAATGCGGATTATGCAGGGCAATTGAAAATTGATGTGAGTACGTTGCAGGGAATTGTTTTAAAGGAATTTGTAATTGATAATTTTGAACCACAGACAAAAAGGATTCCTTTACTAGTGACAGATTTTGCAGAAGGGATGTATTTAGTTACTTTAAAAATGGGATCGGAAATTCAATCCATTAAATTGATTATTAAAAGGTAAGGTACAAAGCAAGTCATCATTTAAAATCCACTAGAAAGACCACTCAGCATTTTTGATTGATTTTTCCACAATAGTTTGATTACTTTAGGGTAAATCCATTATCATGAAATTATCTATTACCTCGTTATTGCTCCTGCTCACTATGCTTGTACAGGCACAATACCCAGTAATTTTAACGCAACGCGAACAAGCAAGGGTGATTGACGAATTACTCGATGATCGTTTACGAACTGTATTGCCAGGTTTGATGCGAAGCAACGGAGTGGATATGTGGGTAGTGATTTCGAGGGAGTATAACGAAGATCCGATTATTGAAACTTTGTTACCCGCTACCTGGTTTGCCGCCAGAAGAACCACCATGCTGGTGATGTTCGATAAGGGTGTGGGTACTGAGATGGAGTATTTAGCGGTTGCCAGGTACGATGTAGGGAAGGTTTTCAAAAGAGCCTGGGATCCTGATGCACAACCCGATCAATGGGCCCAACTGGCGAAGATCATCATGGAAAGAAATCCAAAAAAGATTGCTGTGAACAAATCGCAGCATGTAGGACTTACCGATGGCATCACCGCCAATGATTATGAACAACTCAAGAATGCCTTAAAGAAAGACTTTCAATCCAGGGTTATTTCTTCAGAGCCTCTTGCCATTGCCTGGCTGGAAACGCGCTCAGAAAAAGAAATGGCGATCTATCCACAAATTTGCAGGATAGCACATCTTATTATACAGGAGGGTTTTTCTGAAAAAGTTATCCATCCTGGGATCACCACCACCGATGATGTGGTGTGGTGGTATCGTGAGAAGATAAAAGAACTCAAGCTGGATACCTGGTTCCAGCCCTCTGTCTCCATTTCGCGCAATGAGCCGGAGGCTATTTTCGCGAAGCGTCCTACACCTGTCGTGATTCAGCCCGGTGATTTATTGCATGTTGATTTTGGCATTACCTACCTGAGGCTGAATACAGATACACAGCAGCATGCCTATGTACTGAAACCTGGTGAAACAGATGCGCCTGATTACCTGAAAAAAGCTTTGGCTACCGGCAACCGCTTACAAGACATACTAACAGATCAATTTAAAGTAGGGAAGACGGGTAATCAGGTATTGGCCGATGCCCGGGCTCAGGCTATTAAAGAAGGCATCGTGCCAAGCATTTACACACACCCTATTGGTTTTCACGGGCATGCGGCCGGCACTACCATTGGTATGTGGGATATGCAGCAAGGAGTACCGCATAACGGTGATTATCCCCTGCACTATAAAACCGCTTATTCTATTGAGTTAAATGCTACTGTTAAAATTGCTGAGTGGAATAAAGAGATCCAGATTAAACTGGAAGAAGATGGATACTTTGATGAAAGTGGTTTTCGCTACATTGATGGCAGGCAGAAGGATTTGCTATTAGTTCAAAGTAATGGCGGCATTAACCGACAATAATTATTTAATAGAGGTTCAGCCGCTATTGCCTATTTTTGCACCCAACTATAGCATAGTGTCTAAACATTCATGATTTTACTTCGTTGGTTGTACACGGCTTTTGCTTCTCTGGTATTCATTATCCTGTTTGTATTACTATTTCCTTTTTTTCTGATTCCGATATTTATCCCAAGGCAGCATAAGCTTACCGGTGTGCTTAACCGCTTGTGGGCTTATATCTTTTTCACCCTTATCGGTATGCCTTTTCGCCTGGAGGGAAAGCATTTACTCAACCGACATCAGCAATACATCTTTGTCGCCAATCACTTCTCTTACCTGGATATCGCCAGCATGGGTTTTAATCCTGTTAATGCGGTATTTGTGGGTAAGAACGATATGGAGCGTGTGCCGCTCTTTGGTTATATGTACCGCAAATTGCACATCACGGTTGACAGAGCAAGTTTATCGAGTCGGGTGAATACCTTAAAGCGATCGATGGAAGCGATCGATCAGGGTAAGAGTCTGGTTATTTTTCCGGAAGGTGGTATTCTTACACAAGCCCCTCCTCACATGGTTAAGTTTAAAGATGGAGCCTTTCGGGTTGCCATTGAAAAGCAAATCCCTATTGTGCCCGTAAGCATTCCGAATAATTGGATAATTTTGCCTGATAAAAATCCGCTCTTGCTTCGCTGGGGTTTGATGCATGTCATCTTTCATCAGCCTGTGGTAACGAGGGGAATGACCTTAGATCAATTACCAGCCCTGCGGGAAAATGTATTCAACACCATTGCCAGTCAGTTAAGCCATGTCAGTAGATCGTGATACTTTAGATAAAATAGCACACCTGGCGCGCCTTCAGTTCGATGAAAAAGATGCAGACAAAATGCTGCAGGATATGTCGAACATTCTTGCCTGGGTTGATCAATTAAAAGAAGTAGATACCGAGGGTGTTGAGCCACTCACCAGCATGAGTCATGAGGTAAATGTGTTCCGCAGTGATGAGGTGAAAGAGGAGCTTAGCAATCAAGAAGCCCTTGGGCAGGCTCCTGAGAGTAATGAATACTTCTTCATGGTACCGAAAATTTTAGAGTAAAAGATAATCGTGGATACTATGCCCCGCTTACCGGGGCTTTATTTTTAGAAAGGACTTATTGTATGAACAATCGCTGGTTTTGGAAATCATGGTCAAGAGTATATAAGCAACACGGCTATTTTTTGGCCGCTGTCGTGGTGCTTTCACTTTTCTTCTTTGCTTTTTATCATTTTAAGGGTGTTAACAGTGTGATCAGTTGGGAGAATTTTCAGGAGCAGAAAGTAGTGGAGACCAGCATACACGAATTTCAACAAGGCCCATTTGAGATTACCATACCGGTCAATGTGTACCTGCTCTTTGAATTCTTTCAAGGCGGTAAGCTGCGCCCCAATCTCTACATATCGTATGTCTTTGTTGGTGTCATCACCTTGGCCTTTATTTACCTCATCACCATCTTCTCGGCTTTAGAAAAGTTTTGGTACTTCGTGGCCAGTGGCTTGGTCATTCTTTTTTTGGTAAGTCTTCGCTTAGATGTATTGCAGGTAGGAGGCTTAGGCCAGAACTGGTTTTCCATCATGGTGATAGCCGCTTATTTACTACCTAGTTTTTATTTCAATGCTTTTGCTAAAACAAGTTCCTTTCCGTTTCGCCTTCTGATCTTTGTTACTGTCACCTTGTTGATAGGTATAAGCATTTACTTTTTAGCAGGCGTTAAACTTCCTTTCTTATACCTGAGTGTGACAGCCTATGTGCCGGCTTTGGTATTAACAGTGCTCTTCATCATGATGGTGGCGCATGAGATACCAGCCGCTTTCTTGTACCTCACCACACAAGCGCAAGCTTCGAAAGGCTTGCGTCACTTTCTCATCATCACAATCATCTATCTTTTTAACCTGGTATTGATTTATGGTCACGATCATGGCTTCATTACCTGGAATATTCTATACCTCGATATCTATTTGATCTTTGCTGTCACGGTCATTATTGCTTTGTGGGGCTGGAAGCACCGGGAAAATCTTTACCAGGGCATTATGCCCTTTTATCCCTTTGGTGCTTACTTCTATTTGGCCATGGCCAGTATAGCCCTCGTTACATTTGCTTTTCTGATGGGCACTGCCAATGATGCGCCCTTAGAAGCCCTGCGCGATATTTTGGTGTTCAGCCATTTGGGCTTCGGCCTTATTCTTCTGCTCTATGTCTTTTCAAACTTCTTAAAGATCATCGATCGGAACCTCTCTGCCTGGAAGGTGCTCTATAAACCCAACCGCATGCCCTATGAAACCTTTCGCCTGGGAGGACTCATCGTGGTGATCAGCTTAATGATTTATAACGATTGGAAAGATTATGTGAACAATTCTTTTGCCGGCTTCTGGAATTCGATGGCAGATCTCTACGTAGCCATTGACGAAGAAGATGTAGCGCAACTGTATTATGAGCAAGGCAGAACCTATGGTTATGCGAATCATCATGCCAACTATGCGAAGGCCTATTACTACTCAGGGGAGTTTCAATGGCAACAAAGTCACGATTACTATACCCGGGCTAATTTGAAACGCCCTTCTGCCTTTGCTCTGGCCAATGATGCCAACGTTTATAATTGGGAGGAGAATAACTTCAAAGCCATCTTCAGTTTGAAGGAAGCATTAGGTCAGTTACCGGGCAACCCTTATCTGCTTAACAACCTTGGTTTATTCAAGGGCAAATTACACGAGCTTGATTCTTCTTTCTATTTATTGGGCGCAGCGCGCGATCATGCCGTGAGCAAAGATGCAGCTGAAACAAACTTTACCGGTATTGTAGCTAAGGAGTTATTGCCTATTTCGCCAGATTCCCTGGCATCACTTTTTCAATCGGAGAATACAGGTGTAAATGCCAACCTGCTGGGCCTTTCTGCCATTACCCGTTTGCCTTTGCAAAAGGAGATCACCCCTTTGAAAGAAGGGTCACTCAATCTTCACGAAGCCACCTTGCTGCATAATTACATAGTGGCAAAAGCCCTTACGATATCTGGTACTGAATTAGAGCAGGCAGAAAAACTGGCACGCGACTCATTGAACGGAAACTTTGAGGAGGCATTGAAGAATGCCCTGGCCCATGCGCATTACCTGCAGGGCAATGTTGCCAAGGCTTTGCAGATGATGAGCGAACTATCTTTTGTAAGTGCCACGAACCAGGGCAAGTATAATTTTGTGGTGGGGCTTTGGCTATTAGAACAAGGTGATGCTACCGCTGCAGCAATGGCCTTTCGTTATGCCTTTAATTATAATTACAAGGATGCCCAGTTTTACCTGGCGATGGCAGAAACGGAAGACCGCAATATACCCGAAGCACTAACTCAATGGGAGGCTGTAGCGCAATCAGGTAAGGAAGAAGAGCGACAAGTCGCGGCCAGGATGAAGTCACTCTTGCAAATGACTTTCATGGATGCGCTCAAAAGCACAGATCCGATCAAGTATCAGTTTAGCCGTTACAAAGTGAGCACACGTGATACGGTTATGTTTGATGTATTGATCAACAGCATAGAGCAGTCTTCGTACAAGGCGCAGGCGCTCACTGAAATGGCTGTGCGACAGCTGGAGGCAGATCGTGCGGCTACAGCAAAACGGTTTATCGATCAAGCCCTTACCATGCCGGTCAATAGTGATGGCGTACAACGCTTAAGGCAGTTTACACAACTTCGCATACTGGCTGCACTGGGTGAACTGGATGATCTCGCTGCGCAACTTCAGGGTATAACCTTTTCACTCGATCATAAACTTGAAAAGCTTTACTATGAAGGCTTACTCAATGAAGCGAGCGGACAGCAAGCCCTGGCCGATAAGGCCTTTGCGCAACTGGCGCTGTCCAATCCCTTCTTTGAAGAAGGTATTATTACAGCAGCGGACTATGCCCGCAAATTCTCTAAGGATAATAGCAAAGCCTATACTATTCTGGCAGAGGCCGTGCAGGTGAACAAGACTTCCGTGCGCTTATGGAAAGCCTACATAGGAGAGGCCCTGCGTTTAGGGTATGATGATTACGCGGTCAGTGCGCGAACAGAATTACAGAAACTTATGATAAAGTAGGCGGTTAGTATCCCTTCTACTTACTTCTTCTTATTTGTTTTACAATAGAAAAGAGGCTGCCTCAAAAGTCAATGAGTGACGTCATCGCTAACGAAGCGTGGCGATCTACCGATTGAAGTGTCATACTTTGGAGTATTTCTCCCCCGATTTAATCGGGGGAGAAATGACAAGTAGACTATTGAGGCAATCTCTTTATAAATTGATAAACGAAGATTACTTTTTCTTCTTAGCAACTTTCTTTATAGACTTCTTAGCAGCTTTTTTCACCACTTTCTTAGCGGCTTTTTTTACTACCTTCTTAGCAGTCTTTTTAGCTACAGGTTTGCTAACTTTTTTAATTGCCTTAGTGGCTTTTTTTGCCACTTTTTTCACTGCTTTTTTTGCAGCAGGTTTAGCAGCCTTCTTCACCGCCTTTGCAGCTTTCTTAGCAACTGCTTTCTTTTTAGGGGCACTGGCTTTTGTGGCTGCTTTTGGCTTATTCATGGCATTGAGGGCAGAACCTGCCTTAAACCATTCGATCTGGTTAGCATTGTAGGTGTGGTTAACCATAATGCTTTCCTTGCTGCCATCGCTGTGGGTAAGCACTAGCTCAAGTTGTTTTTCAGGTGCGAACTTGGTAAGACCAACAATGTCAATGATATCGTCTTCTTTAACCTTATCGTAATCAGCTTTATTGGCAAACGTAAGCGCCAACATACCCTGCTTCTTCAAGTTAGTTTCGTGAATACGTGCAAAAGATTTCACCAGGATGGCACGCACACCTAAGTGGCGAGGCTCCATAGCAGCATGTTCGCGTGATGAACCTTCGCCATAATTCTCATCACCCACTACGATTGAGCCAATACCTTGTGCTTTATATGCACGTTGAACTTTAGGCACTTCATCGTATTGACCATTGAGGGTGTTCTTTACTTTATTGATTGATTCGTTAAAGTAGTTGGTAGCACCAATCAATAAGTTGTTAGAAATATTATCAAGGTGACCACGGTATTTTAACCATTTACCCGCCATAGAAATATGGTCGGTGGTACACTTGCCTTTAGCCTTTAATAGCAAACGCAAGCCTTTCAGATCGCTACCTTCCCAAGCTTTGAAAGGCGCCAGTAATTGAAGGCGGTCGGAGGTAGGGCTAACACTTACCTTTACCTTGCTTCCATCTTTAGCAGGAGCCTGGAAGCCGGGATCTTTTACATCAAAGCCCTTCTTCGGCAATTCATCACCTGTAGGAGGATCTAATTTTACTTGCTCACCACGTTCGTTTGTTAAGTAATCGGTTAGTGGGTTGAAGGTTAAATCACCGGCAATGGCAAGTGCAGTTACCAGTTCAGGAGAACCTACAAAAGCAAAGGTGTTAGGGTTGCCATCGTTACGTGATTGGAAGTTGCGGTTGAAAGAGTGAACGATGGTGTTCTTCTCTTTTTTGTCAGCACCCACACGGTTCCACATACCAATACAAGGACCGCAGGCATTCGCAAATACTTTCGCGCCTATTTTATCGAAGGTGCTGATGAAACCATCACGCTCAATGGTATAACGAACCTGTTCAGAGCCAGGGGTGATGGTAAATTCTGCTTTGGTCTTTAGGCCTTTGTCTGCTACTTGCTTTGCTAAGCTGGCAGCGCGAGCGATATCTTCATAAGATGAGTTTGTACAAGAACCGATCAAACCAACTTCTACTTTAGTCGGCCAGCCATTCTTAATAGCTTCTTCCTTCAGTTTTGAAAGAGGCGTTGCCAAGTCTGGTGTGAAAGGGCCATTGAGGTGAGGCTCCAAAGTAGAAAGGTTAATTTCGATTACCTGATCAAAATATTTTTCAGGATTTGCATACACTTCAGGGTCGGCTGTAAGATGTTCTTTGATCTTATCCGCCATCTTGGCTACTTCTGCACGGCCAGTAGATACCAGGTAACGCGACATAGATTCGTCATAGCCAAACGTTGATGTGGTAGCCCCTATTTCTGCCCCCATGTTACAGATCGTTCCTTTACCAGTACAGCTCATAGAGGTGGCACCTTCGCCAAAATATTCTACAATGGCACCGGTTCCTCCTTTTACAGTAAGAATACCAGCGACCTTCAGGATGACGTCCTTGGCGGAAGTCCAGCCGTTGAGTTTGCCGGTTAGTTTTACACCGATGAGTTTAGGGAACTTTAATTCCCAGGCCATGCCCGCCATCACATCCACCGCATCAGCACCACCAACGCCAATGGCCACCATGCCCAAACCGCCAGCATTCACAGTGTGAGAGTCGGTACCGATCATCATACCACCCGGGAAGGCATAGTTTTCTAATACTACCTGGTGAATAATACCAGCACCTGGTTTCCAGAAGCCGATACCGTATTTATTAGAAACAGAAGCCAGGAAGTCAAAAACCTCCTTGCTTTCGCTGTTGGCAACATTTAAATCGTCTTTTGCTCCGGTCTTAGCTACGATCAGGTGATCGCAATGAACGGTAGAAGGTACAGCCACTTTCGGGCGACCCGCTGACATGAATTGTAATAAGGCCATTTGGGCTGTAGCATCTTGCATGGCTACACGGTCGGGGGCAAAGTCAACATAAGACTTTCCGCGACCAAAATTCTCCAGCTTCTGATCGCTGTGGAGGTGAGAATAAAGTATTTTTTCTGATAAGGTAAGCGGTTTGCCAACTACTTTTCTGGCTTTGGCAATGCGGCCTGGCATGGCTGCATACAACGCTTTGATCATGTCTAAATCGAAAGTCATAATTCGAAAAATTTTAAGGTACTAAGCTAAGGATTTTTGTTGCAAAAATCCTGCATTAAAGGTCAATAAAAAACCCCGCTGGAGACGGGGTTCGTGGGGAATAATGTTATTTGGCGTTGATGTAATTGAGAAACTCTCGTTTTACATTATCATCGTCTTTGAACTTGCCTGAAAAATAGGCCGTTCCTGTTTTGCTATTCGTATCGCTCACCCCTCTGGAGGCAACGCACATGTGGTTGGCATCCATCACTACCGCGATGGACTTCGTTTGTAAAATGCGCTCTAATTCCTTGCCTATCTGAACGGTTAATCGTTCCTGGACCTGCGGTCTTTTTGAGAAGTATTGTACAATGCGATTGATCTTGGAAAGTCCTATGACCTTACCGCTGCTAAAATAGGCTACATGGGCCTTTCCGTATATGGGTACGAAATGGTGTTCGCAGTGGGAGTAGAAAGTGATGTCTTTCTCAACCAGCATCTGGTCGTAGTTGTATTTATTTTCGAAGAGGCGGGCAACTGGTTTGTTCTTAGGATTGAGCCCGCTGAAAGCCTCTTTCACAAACATTTTAGCGACACGTTTAGGGGTACCAGCCAAGCTATCATCTGTGAGATCAAGGCCTAAAGTTTCCATGATATCACGGAAGTGGGATTCAATTCGTTCAATCTTCTCTTCATCGCTGAGTACGAAAGCATCTTTCCGCATGGGCGTCTCGACAGATGATGAGTTGTGATCATCATCTTCATCATCGATGGGCTTAAGAGGCCGGATATTCAACGAAATTTCTTTCTGTCTCATAAAGGGTTATTTTCAGTTCAAATTTGGGGTCTATTTTCTGCCTCAAAATTCTCCAAATCACCAGGGCTATATTCTCTGCGGTTGGATTGAGACTGCGAAAGTATTCAGTATCTAAATTTAAGTTTTTATGATCGAGTTTCAGCAAGACATGCTCTTTTATGATGTCGCTCAACTCTTTTAAATCATATACGTAGCCAGTGGCCGGATCGGGTTCTCCAATAAGGCTTACAATTAATTCGTAGTTATGCCCGTGAAAGTTCGGATTGTTACATTTTCCGAAGATCCTGTCATTCTGTTCGTCACTCCAATAGGGGTTGTAGAGACGGTGGGCAGCGTTAAAATGCTCTTTTCTGGAAACTTTAAGCTTCATGCTCTTCAAGAACAGGCAAAATGGTGAATAGTTCAACGATTTACTCAAATAACTAAACAAAATATACTGGAGGGCTTAGTGCATCAGTGAACAAATCATAAACATGCGCTCGGGCCTTCATTACTTTTTAATATTTTCAAGATTGATTCAATGAATAGATACCATGAGTAACCTGGCCATAATCATTATTTTACTCACAGTAGTGACTGCCTTGGCAGAGGTAACAGACAAAATTAAAATACCTTATCCGATTTTGCTTGTGTTGGCGGGAATGGGTATAGGTTTCATTCCAGGTTTACCGGCAGTGGAGTTACAACCTGATATAGTATTCCTTATTTTTTTACCTCCTATTTTATATGCAGCAGCCTGGACTACCTCCTGGCCTGATTTTAAAAGGGCCAAAAGACCCATCACGTTACTAGCCATTGGATGCGTCATATTTACTACCTGTGCCGTTGCTGCAGTTGCACATTATTTCATCCCTAATTTCTCATGGGCAGAAGCCTTTGTGTTAGGGGCCATTATATCTCCACCCGATGCTGTGGCAGCCACCTCGGCCACAAAGGGGTTGGGTGTGCCAAAAAGGGTGGTGACCATTTTAGAAGGTGAAAGTTTAGTGAACGATGCCACTGGTTTAATTGCTTATCGCTATGCAGTAGCGGCTGTGGTGACGGGTACATTTAGTCTGTCGGCAGCCGGATTACAATTTTTCTATGTAGCTGGCGGTGGAATTGTATTCGGGTTGGCATTGGGTTTTATTTTTAAGTGGATTCATAAAATAACCCCTGATAATCCAACCACCGATACGACCCTTACTTTCTTGGTTCCCTTTATTGCTTACCTCGGTGCTGAAGAGTTTCATATGTCTGGTGTTTTGGCTGTAGTGGCGGCAGGTCTATACTTGAGTTGGAATTCATCCGAAATTTTTTCACAACGTACCCGACTGCAGGCCAGTGGTACCTGGGATACTGTACTCTTTTTACTGAATGGAATTGTATTTATCCTGATCGGGCTTCAGCTTCCTGTGATCCTGAATGAAATTGACAATGCTTCTTATGGTAAGTTAATTGGGTATGGAGCCGTTGTAAGTCTTGCCGTAATAGTGGGTAGAATTATTTGGGTGTACCCTGGCGCTTATATACCTCGTTGGTTATCTAAGCGTATCCGCGAGCGTGAACCCGACACCAATGTGCGTCTGGTAACTGTCATCGCCTGGTCGGGTATGCGGGGCGTTGTGTCATTGGCTGCCGCCTTGGCGCTGCCTTTAACCCTTTCGGATAATCAGCCATTCCAAAACAGAAGCCTTATTATATTTTTAACTTTTTGTGTGATCTTTTCTACACTGGTAATTCAAGGATTGAGTTTGCGGCCCTTAATAAAATGGCTTGGAATTAAGCCTGATGACCGTGAACACCAGGATGAGATAGCTGCCCGTTTTAGAATTGCGACCGCTGTTATTGAAAAAATAGAAGAAGAGTATTCGTTAAGTGTAAGTGAAGATGTATTAAATCAAATCAAGACTAAGTACGAAGTCAGAATTCAACGCATTGCTAAGGATAAGACAAGAAACAAAATGAATGAAGAACAACTTCTGGAGTTTCATCGCATACAGGAAGAGCTGTTAAAGGCCGAGCGCCAATACATTCTTAGTATGCGCAAGTCAGGTAAAATGAGTGATGAAGCCCTTCGCAAAATTGAATATGAATTGGATCTGGAAGAGGCTCGGTTGATTTTAGATAAGCGCTGAAGCCTTATTCCAGTTTGCAGAGATTATCCATACCTAAATGCATCAAGGCATCGCCTGCATTGACTACCGGTATGTTATTCAGACCAATGACATATCCTGTTTCTTTAGCTTTTACTTTTTCTTTGAATTCTCCAAATGGATCGGTAATGGTGCCAATCCATTCTCCTTTGTGCACCAATTGACCGGCAGATACTAAAGATTGAAAAAGACCAGCATGCTTGGCCCTGACCCAGGAAGAACTCCAAATCACACGATTAGTTTCTTTCGGTTCTGGAGCCCAATCAATCATATTTAAATGCTTCATTAAACGAAGGGTGCCTTCTATTCCCTCTTCGATGGCTTGCTGATCGAAGCGCAATGACTCACCTGCCTCGTATACGATAATGTTCTTACCTTTTTTCGAAGCTTCTTTACGCAGTGAGTTGGGGCGAAAGGGAGAATCGATAGTAAAGGGCGCATAAAAGGCATTGGCGAGCTCAAGATTTTTGGCATCACTTAAAGTGGCCCGCACCTGTGGATAATTAGTACGCATGGCCCCACCGGTATGGAAGTCAATACCAAAGTCTATGTTGGGGATAATATCGTGCGTTACATGATAGGCGACCCTGGATGCTAATGAACCTGATTTGCTGCCAGGAAAGGATCGATTGACATCTTTACCATCCGGAACATCACGGGAAAAATTTAAGAAACCATAAACATTGATAATGGGAATACAAACAACAGTGCCTCTTTTTGCCTGATGGAGATTTCGTTCGATGATTCTGCGGACAATTTCCATTCCGTTGATTTCATCGCCATGCATACCAGCCATAAGCGCAAGGGTGGGGCCGTCTTCTACACTGCGAGAAACGTAAATCGGTGTCTCAATTTGTGTGTGGGAGGGAAGCCTGGCAATGTTTATCTCTATTTCTTTAAACTCGCCCGGCATAATTTCCTGACCGGCAATAACAACTTTTTTCATAGGTAGGGTACATCAAAGAAATAAATGATTGAATCAATTTCGTTGATGGTCATCAGGCATTGATTTTATCTTTTTGAATTTTCTTTTTCATGGCATTCTTCTCGAGGTACTGAATAATTTTAGCGGCAATATCCACTTTTGTGGCACCCTCAATTCCTTCCAGGCCCGGAGATGAATTCACCTCGATAATCAAAGGACCACGTGATGATGGCAGCATATCAACACCTGCTACACCCAGTCCCATTTTCTTGGCTGCTGTTATGGCCGTATGTTTTTCAGTAGCCGATAGTTTAATCAGGGTTGCTTTGCCTCCGCGGTGTAAATTCGATCTGAACTCACCTTCTTTGGCTTGTCTTTTCATAGCCCCCACCACTTCACCATTCACAACAAAGGCTCTGATATCAGCACCCTTCGATTCTTTGACAAACTCTTGCACCATGATGCGCGTTTTCAAACCGTGGAAAGCATCAATGACTGATTGCGCAGCTTTCTTATTCTCTGCTAAAACAACGCCCAAGCCTTGCGTTCCCTCTAACAATTTAATAATCACCGGAGCACCGCCTACGGCCTCTACAATACCTTCTGTGTCTTTGGTATAGTCCATGAACATGGTTTTAGGTAAGCCAAGCCCAGCGCGTGAAAGTATTTGCAAACTTCTGAATTTATCGCGCGAGCGAATCAATGCTTGAGATTCGACCGCTGTAAAGACTTTCATCATTTCAAACTGGCGAACTACGGCAGCTCCATATACCGTAACAGAGGCACCGATACGAGGAATAATGGCATCGAAATAGTCGAGTTTACGACCATTGTAGATAACCATCGGATTTTTCTTTTCCAGGTACAGAACACATTTCATGTGATCGATAATCTCAACATTATGCCCACGTTTTTCACATGCCTGTTTGAGGCGTTTGGTTGAGTATAGTTTGGGGTCGCGAGATAAGATGGCGATGTTCATATATTTGGTTTGATTGGCGGTTTTTTACGAATTGCTTTTGCCTTTCTCCGCTTACGCAGAATTTGCTGTTTGGTTTTGTATGACAGGTTCTTCTTTTTGACATCGATCAGAAATCGCTCCTGTAAAATTTTGCGACCAATCAAAATCGGAAAGCGAAGAGATCCTCTGTTGCTTAAAGAAAACTCAGCCGTTATAGACTCGTCAAAAATTTTAATGGTCGTAATGATCACGAAGCGTCTCTCTACCTCTCCGAATGAATTGCGTATATCTCGTTCATGAAAAGTGTCGGCTGTAAATTTCATGCCTGTAAATTCCGGATGTTCTTCATCCAATAATACAAATTCAAGGATGCCATTCACCACTTTGGCACTTTGACAATGCAAGCTGCATCGGTAAGCACCTGTGTCTACTTTTGCATGTATGTTTTTTAAACCAAGACCTGGTAGGTCCACGCGATCATATCGGCCTAAAACCTGCATTACTAAAGGTTGCAAAAAAATGAAGCCTTCGCAAATTTCGGCCTGTCTATAAATAAAAAAGCCCTTGCTGCATGTGCAGCAAGGGCTTTTAAGTTGGTTATTTGTTTAGCCCTTCTTTATTTTGAATGAAGCTGAAGTATTTTCCCAACTCATGTTTACGCCATTTTTATCGATGCTGATCGTGAAGGTTTCCGTAAAATCTACTTTACCTGGTTTTACCTTTACACGTAATACATCTTTCTTTTCATCGTACTTATAGGCGCCCCACTGTTTAGGCTCGCTATTAAAAATTACGGTCCATTCATTTTCGCCAGGAATAGTAAACAGGCTGTAGGTACCAGCTGCTAAGGTTTTACCTTCAATGCTTACGGCCTTATCGAAAGTAATGGTTGTAGCATCGTTAGCACCAGTTCTCCAAACTTGACCGAATGGAACCAAATCTCCCATGACTTTGCGGCCTTTTGCAGAGGGGCGGTGGTAAACAATAGAAACCTTGGTACCATCTATACTTCCTTCAACTGTTTCTTTAGGGCTCGCGGGCTTTTTATCCTGCGCAATACTTTGAACTGTTGCAAGGGCAACAAATAATAAGGCTAAGCTTAGTAGATTTTTCATATTAACTGGTTTTTGTTGTTGATCTATGGTTATAACGCGAAAATGCCCCGAACGTTCGGGGCATTTTCTATTTATTAATTAGTTACCTGTAAACTAATGTTACAACGGCAGAGTCGGTAAAAAAGTTTCACTCACTATTCAAAATTCAGTGTTACGATAGCAGAAACAAGAAGATTAATGGGAATATCAAGCCTGCAAGGGCTAATTTCCAACCTCGGTTTTTGAAGCTATTCTCTCCTTTTTGAATAAACATGCCTGTAATGGCGATGGTCAGCATGGCAATGCCGAACACATCTGAATAATAAATCCACCATTTGCTTGTATCGATGTGTAGTTGCGTCATCTGACCCAAGATGGGGGTGGTTTTATATTCTTCGATTTTTCCTTTACCAGTGCTTAAGTCAATTTTCACATCATGGTGTTCGTAAGAGATGCTTAACATATTTTTATCGACCGCAAATCTTCTGAGATTGTCTTCAATCTGATTATTTGTGGTGAAAGATGCTATGTAGGCATCATTGATAAGGCTATCAGTATTATTGACAACTGGTACAATAATTTCTTTTGAGCTGTAGGTATAGCGCCTTGGGTTCCAGTCTCTTCTGTGGTTTAGAAAAATACCGGAGAAAGAAAAGGCGATGATAAGGCCTAAATAGAAGTAGGCGAAATCGCGGTGTATAGAGCGTGCTTTTAATTCCATAGTGAAAATTATTTACCAAAAGGATTGAGGGTACTCAGGGCACGTTTACCACCGCCCATCTTATTCATGGTCTTCATCATTTTACGCATATCGCTAAATTGTTTTAGCAATTGGTTTACCTGCTGAATAGTAGTGCCACTTCCTAGGGCAATACGATTTTTACGGCTGCCATTGATAAGGTCTGGATTTTCGCGTTCTTCCTTTGTCATGGAGCGAATAATGGCTTCAACGGGTTTAAAGGCATTGTCATCTACATCAATGCCTTTCATCGCTTTTCCCACACCTGGGATCATGCTCATCAAGTCTTTGATGTTACCCATTTTCTTAACCTGCTCAAGCTGCGTGAGGAAATCGTTGAAATCGAATTGATTCTTACGGAGCTTAGCATTAAGGCGCTTGGCTTCTTCTTCGTTAAAAGCTTGCTGTGCTTTTTCCACCAGGGTCACAACGTCTCCCATCCCGAGGATACGGCTTGCCATACGCTCAGGATAGAAGCGATCCAAGGCGTCCATCTTCTCGCCCATGCTAATGAACTTGATGGGTTTTTCTACTACTCTGCGAATGGAGAGCGCAGCACCACCCCGTGTATCACCATCTAATTTGGTGAGCACTACACCATCAAAATTCAATCGGTCGTTAAAAGCCTTGGCAGTGTTTACTGCATCCTGACCTGTCATGGAGTCAACCACAAAGAGGGTTTCGGAAGGAGAGAGCGCTTCTTTTAACTTAGCGATCTCATTCATCATCTCTTCGTCCACGGCCAGGCGTCCTGCGGTATCGACAATGATTATGCGATGATTATTTTTCTTGGCATGCTCAATAGCAGCTTTGGCAATCTTTACGGCATCTTTATTTTCAGGCTCGGCATATACATCAACGCCAATTTGCTCACCTAATACTTGCAACTGATTGATAGCTGCAGGTCTGTAAATATCGCAGGCTGTCAATAATACCTGTCGTCCTTGTTTTTTTAAATAGCTGGCAAGCTTTCCTGAAAAGGTGGTTTTACCGGAACCCTGCAGACCAGCGATTAATATAATTGAGGGATTTCCTTGCAGGCTAATGTCGATGCTCTCGCCACCCATCAGGCGAGTCAGTTCATCGTTGGTGATTTTAGTTAAAAGCTGCCCTGGAGAAAGAGAGGTGAGCACATTTTGGCCCATGGCTTTCTCCTTGATTTCATCAGTTACTTCTTTGGCTACTTTGTAGTTAACGTCCGCATCAATTAGCGCCTTTCGAATCTCCTTGATCGTTGAGGCAACGTTGATTTCTGTGATGCGCCCCTGGCCCTTAAGCGTTTGAAAGGCCTTTTCGAGTTTTAAACTTAAATTATCGAACATGTTTCTGAATTTAACCAGGGCGTTGGGATGCCCCGGAATTGATTTTTTGCTAACCAGCCCGCAAAGTTAATTCGATTTTTTATTTGACCTACTTTCTTCGAAACCCCAGTTGTGGCTAGAAGTTGAGGTTTTTGAAAGAAATGAGACTATATTGATTATTATTTGAGCCTAAGCTTTATTCTATCACTTAATGTCCTTACGTAAACGTGTTTTTGAGGTTCTCGAGCCTTCTGTTTCAGGGCTAAAAATTGCCCGGGTAATGGAGTATTTTTTTATTACGTTGATCATTGGCAATATTGCCGCCATCCAACTTGAGACAGTTCCTGGTTTTTATGCGCAATACACTTCTTTCTTTAATGATTTTGAAACCTTTTCTGTTTTAATTTTTTCGATTGAGTATGTGTTGCGCTTATGGACTTGTAGTGAGATGCTTAAATATAAACACCCACTCAAGGGAAGAATGAGTTACATGGTTTCAAGGTCTGGATTAATTGATTTGTTGTCCATCCTTCCTTTCTATTTAAATTTTTTACCGATAGATCTTCGCTGGCTGAGAATTTTTAGATTATTCCGTTTGCTGCGGATGTTGAAAATTGCCCGCTACCTTACAGCACTCAATCTGATTTTTGCCGTCATTAAGGATAGAAGAGAGCAACTCATGGTAGTGATTATGTTCATTTTCTTCTTGCTTGTGATTATAGCCACCGTCATGTATTATGTGGAGGGCCCTGCTCAACCACAAGTATTCTCTAGTATACCAGCGACCATGTGGTGGGGTATCGCTACACTCACCACAGTAGGCTATGGTGATATGGTGCCCATTACAGCTATGGGAAAATTTCTGGCGGGGATTATTGCTATTATTGGGGTAGGTATGTATGCCTTGCCGGCCGGTATTTTGTCAGCTGGTATTTCTGATCATTTACATGCCCATAAGTCTAGTAAAGAAAAGCGTTGTCCGCATTGCGGAAAAGAAATTCAATAATAAACAGCTATTTCGTTTAATGCTTTGCGTTTAAGCTTAGGCACAAATGTTTCTTCTGCCGGATAGCCTATGGGTATTAAAAGAAAGGGTCTTTCATTGTCAGGCCTGCCTAACAACCTGGTCAGAAAATTCATAGGACTGGGCGTGTGGGTGAGTGCTACCAAACCGGCATAATGTATGGCCGCCAAGAGGAACCCACAAGCTATACCTACTGACTCATTCACATAATAATTATTCCTCTTCTCATCTGTTGGGCTTAGATCATATGCTTTTTTGAAAACAACAATTAAGTAAGGGGCCACTTCCAAAAAGGGTTTATGCCAATCAGTGGCCAGGGCTTTTAAGTCATTCATCCATTCTTCTCCCATGCGGCCATGGTAACTTTCGTATTCTTCTTTTTCAGCAGCTTCTCGTATTTGTTTTTTGATAGAGGCACTACTGACAACACAGAAAGTCCAGGGTTGCTTATGAGCCCCGGAAGGAGCAGAGGAGGCAGCCATGAGCAAATGCTCAATGACTTCTTTTGGGATAGGCTTATTTGAAAAGTCGCGTACCGATCTTCTTTTATTGATGCTCTGATAGAAGTCAGCACTTCTTTGAATGATTTCATCTGCTGAAAGGCGTTCTGCTTCATATTGGATAAATGGAAAACCATTGATTATTTTTTCTTGAGCATTCATGTCTAAAGATTTGTGACAGGCTAATGTAGATAATCAGGCACTGAAATTTGTATTCCCCATGACAAATGGAAAATTTTAAATAAAAAAGCCGACTGATGGGTCGGCTTTGTTTTATAAAGATGGATGATTTTTTCTATCGTAAATCAATTACTTCAACACCTGGATATTTCTTTGGATCGAAAGTAAAGAAGGCATCAGTAATGGCCGGATTGGGTGTAAACTTGTTAATGGTGTATTTGTATTTATTGCCACTCTTATCAAACATGGTCCAGCTTTGAATATTCTTATCTTTTTTGCTGATCATCATTTTGATTTTGAAGTATTGGGCATCCTTCTTTTCTGGCACAAGGTCAATTTCTTCACACAGCACACCAGCTTCTGTTTTATCAGACAGGTATAGATATTTAAAACCCTTTTTGTAGGCCTCATAGATTTTAGAGGGGTTAATCTCGTCTGATCCTGGATCGTAATTATCGATGTTTACCTCTTTGGCTGCAGGCAGGTAGGTCCACACAGTAACACCGTTGTTAATAATCTCCTGGTCATCCAAAGCCAATCTGAACTTATCGCCTTTTACGGTGATTTTGCCTTTAAATTCCTCTTTAATACCTTCTGTTTCGTTGGTCATGGTAGAGGTGATGTTGGCCTCAAAAGCGGGTATAGCCTTATATTTCTTACTCATGGCCTCGAGTGTTTCGAGAGCCTTTGGATCGTATTGGGAGAAGGCAAAAGTGGCTGTGAAGATGGCTAATGCCGTGAAAATCAGGTTTTTCATGCTTTGGGCTTCGTTAATAAGTTGCAAAGATATTATTGTCCATGTTTTTCCCGAAGAGAAGACAATAATTGTTCCAAACTCATTTCATCCTTGATCAATACCTCGCGGGCTTTGCTGCCTTCAAAAGCGCCCACGATGCCGGCTGCTTCCAATTGGTCAATCAGTCTACCAGCCCGGTTGTAGCCAAGTTTAAGTTTGCGCTGGATAAGGGAGGTACTTCCTTGTTGGTGCATCACGATGAGCTTAGCAGCATCTTCAAATAAGGCGTCTCTTTCACTAAGGTCAACATCCGAAGCGCCTCCTTCATCATCACCTTCGTACTCGGGAAGCATGTAAGCAGAGTCATAGCCACGCTGCGAGCCAATAAAGTCGCAGACCTTATCTATTTCAGGTGTATCAACGAATGGGCACTGTAAACGAATTACATCGTTGCCTGTTGATAGAAGCATATCTCCCTGCCCCACCAGTTGATCTGCACCTCCCGCATCGAGGATGGTACGTGAATCGACTTTCGAAGTTACACGGAAGGATAAACGGGCTGGGAAGTTCGCCTTGATAACACCGGTGATAACGTTAACGGAAGGGCGCTGTGTCGCCACCACCAGGTGGATACCGATGGCGCGGGCCAGCTGAGCCAGACGGGCAATCGGTGTTTCAACTTCTTTGCCAGCGGTCATCATTAAGTCGGCCAACTCATCTATCACCAATACTATATAAGGAAGAAAGCGATGGCCTTCTTTCGGATTAAGCTTTCGGCCAACAAACTTTGCATTGTATTCTTTAAGGTTGCGAGCGCCTGCATCTTTTAAAATTTCATAGCGGTTTTCCATCTCAATGCATAGCGAATTGAGTGTATGCACCACTTTTCGTGTATCGGTTATGATGGCTTCTTCACTATTGGGAAGTTTGGCTAAATAATGTCTTTCAATTTTTGAGTAGATCGACATCTCCACCTTTTTGGGATCTACCAGCACGAACTTAAGGGTACTGGGATGACGCTTGTAAAGTAGTGATGCTAAGATTACGTTAAGTCCCACCGACTTACCCTGACCCGTTGCTCCGGCCACCAGTAAGTGTGGCATCTTGGCCAGGTCAATAATGTGTACTTCGTTCGAAATGGTTTTGCCAAGGGCAATGGGTAATTCGTATTCTGTTTTCTGAAAGCGCTCTATGCTGAGCACAGATCGAATACTCACCATCTCACGATTTTTATTAGGCACTTCAATACCAATGGTTCCTTTACCAGGAATGGGGGCGATGATACGAATACCAAGAGCCGATAAGCTGAGCGCAATGTCGTCCTCAAGGTTTTTAATACGGGAGATCTTGATGCCTGCATCTGGCACAATTTCATAAAGCGTTACGGTAGGACCAATGGTAGCTTTGATGCTTTGTATGCCAATCTTAAAATTGACAAGTGTAGCTACAATTCGGTCTTTATTTTGGTTGAGTTCTTCCTGCGTTACCTGAACTTTACCAACCTCGTATTCTTTTAGAAGTTCAAGTGGTGGAAACTTGTAATGGCTTAGCTCTAAGGTAGGATCGTAAGCACCTTGCTGCTCTACTAGTTGTTCCGCCAGTTTATCGGTTTCCAGTTGCTCCTCAATGGTGAATACAGGCTCTTGCTTGGGTGTGTTTCTAATGGGTTCAGATTTCTCTATTTCCAATTTAATTTCACTGGCATTAACAGGAGGTGTAATCAGTATAGGATCAGGAATTTCTTCCGGCTTCAGCTGATCAGGCCAAATATCCTTATCATCGTTATAAGTTGGGATAAGCAGGTCGTCCTCCTGTTTCTCTTCTGGCTCATCAACGAATGCTGCATTGCCCATGGCTTTTTCTTTTGGCTGAAATGCATTGATGGCGGTAACGTTGAAATAGAATATGATAAAGATGAGGAGGGTTAAAATAAGTATAAGAAAAGTGCCCCAACCAAAAATACTTTCGCTCACAAGGGCCAGATTATAGCCTAGGCCTCCCCCTAAGAAGCCCCACTCAGACACCCCATCACTTTGTAAGGTGATATAGCCGAACATCAAGCTCAGCCATAGAATTGAAAAAACAGAAAATATGGTGGTGTTAACAATGGAAGCAAGGCTTCTTTTAAACACCATGCGAAAGCCGCCAATGAAAATAATGGGTGGAATAAAGAAAGCAGCAATGCCAAACCAGCGGAAAATAAATGAGTGTGAAACAATGGCACCCCAAAGTCCCAGCCAGTTATCGGTCTCCATCCCCGACTCCAGAATGGTGTCAGAGGCTAAGGCATCAATAACACTTTGATCGGCTTTACCCGTAAATAAATAAGATAGAAAACTGGTGAAAAGGAAGAGTGAAGTGACCATCAGCAAGAAGCCTGTAGCCAGCTTAAGCCGAGGATCTTGCAAAGATTGAAGGAATGGTTTTTTCTCAGAGGCGTTTGCATTAGCCTTTTTGCTTTTCTTTTCCTTCTCTGGTTTTTTGAATGTATTGCTTTTGTAGGTATTCTCTGCCATGTAGTTTAAAAAGTATCCAAAACTACGGAAAAACAGAATAAGATGTCAAAAGCATTTGTATTCAGTATAAGATATCTTACAGGTTGTCAGAAATCCTTGTACAGCTTCCTGATTTTTTGCTGACGAGTGGGTGGTATACTGGATAAGCCTTTGTATTTTAATGGTAAATTACTTTTGCGTGCGCAATAATTATCGGTCGGTATATATCGCTTTTGATCAACATCCTTCTTTCAAAGGAGCATCAACCCATATCGCACATATGTGTAAAGTGTTGAGTGCATCCTATGGCCCCACTTTATTGTTAACCGTAGAAGGCCCCTTGCCTCCCATACAAAACGAAAGCATCGATCAGCTTTGTTTTACCAGTGATGAGCCAAGTATTTTAAAAAGGGCTTTGCTTTTTTCAGCGTGGGTGAAGAATATTCTACACCAGCAGGATGCCTTATTGCTTGCTCATTTTCGCGATGTATGGGGTGCTATGGCTGTACTTGATTTTCCACATTTGCTGCCCATCTTCGAAGTGAATGGCTTATCCAGTATTGAGTGGCCGCATCGCTATCCTCAACTGTCCAACGCCACCTTGCAAAAACTCAGAAAGATAGAGTTGTTTTGTCTGCAGCAGTCCGCGTTGGTACTGACACCTTCAAACACGATTCTGCAGCATATAGTAAATCAAGGTATTGATATCAATAAGATTAAAGTATTGCCCAATGGAGCTGATGTACCCTTCAAGCGAAGTAGCACACCGTTGATCGAAGGACAGTATATTCTTTATTTTGGGGCCTTACAGCCCTGGCAAGGGGTAGATATTTTGTTAAAAAGTTTGCGCTATCTCGATGACAAGCATGACTTGCGCCTGGTGATATGTGCTTCTCATACTGAGCACCAATGTAAAGCTTATCGTAAGCTGGCCGAAAAGTTAGGTGTGCATCAGCGTATTGTTTGGTACTACCAGCTTGATAGAGAAGCATTGACCAATGTGATTGAGCATGCTTTGCTTAGCGTAGCTCCTCTGACAGAATGTAGCCGCAACATTGAACAAGGATGCTCTCCCTTAAAAATATTTGAAAGCATGGCCTTGGGTACACCGGTGTTGGCTTCAGATCTGCCAGTGGTGAGAGAAATTATCACCAATAAAAAGGATGGAATTTTGGTAAGGCCGGGGCGTCCGGCTGAGTTAGCGCGTGCTATACGCATTGCCACCGATTATCCGGAAAGTCCACTACAACTTGGTCAGCAGGCAAGACAAACCATTCTGGATCATTTTACCTGGTCTAAAATAGAAAACGAGTTGACTTTTTATTACGAACAGGCTTACGCTTTTTCATTTGGTTATTCAACAAACAGACACCGTTATGGCTAATGCGAAAAATTTTTACAGTTCTTTGTCAACGCAAGAGAAGCGCTTCATCGATGATAAAACGATGAGTACAACTTTAAGTGTAAAAAACTGGATTGCTTTTTTGCAAAGAGCCAGCGCTTATGATGCCTATCTTGAAAAGCAAGTCGGCAGTTCAACGGTTTGGATTGTACTGTGCATAATCATCACCATTGCGTCCATCTTTTTTTATTCGTCAGTGCTCATCGACTATTTGTTACTCATTCCTTTGGTATTTGGTATGCTGAGTGTTTGGTTAATCAGCAGAAGAATGACTTTGAAGAACAGGGATATCAATAATTACTTACGGAAATTTTTCATGCCTTTTTTGGATATCATGAAAGATCTTGCAGGTGAGGAGACTAAGTTATCAGCGGCTGTCGATTTTCGTGACCCAATGAAGCATGTCAAGCCGAGTGCTCACAAAATACAAGGAAGAGATTTAAAAGTATATGAAGCTAAATATATAGCAGCCAAAATTTCCTTAAAAGATGGATCTTATCTCGAAACTGTAGTGGCGGATGAGATCCGAAAAATAAGCTACAGAAATCCCAGAGGAAAGCTTAAATCAAAAACCAAAACGGTTCACCATTATTACCAACGCTTAACCTTGCCAAAGAGTACTTATAAACTTAAGGGCTTAAAACTGTTAAGTCACATGGAAATGACAGAGACCCCAGAAAGCTTTGTCTTTAAATTAAAGGGTAAGGGCAAGACACTTAATTACGAAATTCTCACCATCAAGGAGTATATGATGGGGATTAAACACATCTATAACCAGGTGCAGAATATTCATGAGCCTCCTGCTGATGCGAAACAAGCAGAGCCAACTCCTTTACCTTCCTCGTCAATGCCAAACGATAAGCGTACAACAGGTATTCAGGATGGCAATAAAAGAGATAACAGCGATAGCGTCAGTGATGCCGGTTTACCGACTTATTTTTGGAGTGATCATTATTTCGACAGACATGATTTTGATTCAACCAGAATCCGGGAAGATATGCCGGCCCTGAGTGATGAAGACCTGACTATGAATATCTTCGATAGCTAATGCAGGATCTACGAATATGTTTTCTCACCGAAAATTATCCTCCCCAAAGAGGAGGCATGGCTCAGTCATGCGACAGAATTGTGGAAGGCTTGCGCAAACGTGGCTACTTTGTTGATGTTTGGCATTTTGTTAACAAATCTTCCTCTCTAAAAACAACTCAACAGTTACAAGGTACTTATACCATGCTTCCTTACGAGGAAAGTGAAGCGCATACCCTAAATGTAACCTGGAATGTTTTACAGCATCATGCTTGCGATTTGTTAATTTGTTTTGGTGGTTATCTTCCAATCCTCGCTGCACCGGTATTTGCTCAATGGTTACAAAAACCTCTGATTACTTTATTGCGTGGCAACGATTTTGATGCCTCTATTTTTACACCACGAAAACGAGATATACTTAAAGATGCCTTGTTAGCCTCACAGCATGTTTGTGTAGTGAGTAGCGACAAAGCCTGGAAAGTAGGAAAGCTCTTTCCTCAAGTACCATTGACGTACATAGCCAATGGTATTGACTTGACAAACTGGGAGCCGAGTGCCAGTGAACAGGTACATGCAAAACAATGGAAAGAAGAAAATGTAGGTGATAAGATTTGCATAGGCGTATTTGGTCAGTTGAAGGCAAAGAAAGGGTTGGGGGTATTGATAAATGCTATGATGGCCATGTCTGTTCTTTCAAATTTCCATCTCTTACTTATTGGTGAGATGGCAGAGGAGACAAAAGAATTGATGAATAAGTCAGGCATCAGCTATTCATACTATTCTTTCATGGATCGCTACGAATTATTAAGGTATTACCTTGCTTGCGATGTAGTGGCCATAACTTCTTATTACGATGGCATGCCCAATGTATTGTTGGAAGCGGGCGCTTTGGGTCTGCCTGTCATTGCTTCGCGTGTAGATGGTATGAAGGATGTGGCTACTGGAAAAGCAAGTGAACTTTTATTTGTACCAGGCGATGAACAGGGATGCCGCATGGTGCTTACCAAATTTATTGAAGCAAGTAAGGCACAGCGCACAGAATGGGGTAGTGCCTTGCAAGATATTATTCATCAAAACTTTACCTCACAACACGAAATACATGCTTATGAAAAAATTATTGATCAGCTGCTTCATAATGATGGGGCTGCTATGCGCCTGCAATCCGGCCAATGAAACGGCCCAGTTTTCTATCCATACTAATAAGGATAAAACGCTGGCCACGGTTACTGTAGGTAGTGAACAAATTGTAGTAGATATGCCGGAAGGTTCTTTAACTGGAATCTTTAAAAAGGAAAAAAGAAAGTATTACGATGGTAGTAACGCGATGCGCTATGCTGTAAAGTTTTCGGAAGATGGATTTAAGTTGCGGGATTTTAGAGAAGAGCTGCTTTGGAAAGTGAAGATCTATGATGACAAGATCAAACTAGCCGATAACGAAGAAATGAACAATGCATATGAAATTAAAATGCGTGATGAAGGCAAGGTTAAATTGGAAAGAAATGATCAACCATTAACAGAACTGCGCATGAATGAGGCTGCCGAGTGGTTTCAGGTAAGTGATCAACTGAAGACCAAAGGTGCAGGTTTATCTTTGGCACCGGCCCTTCTGCTAATCAAAGAGTTGGAACCAGCAGAACAATATATTTTAATGGCAGAACTGAAAGCCAAGGGTAGGTGAAACTTTTCTATGCCATGGGGGGCGGCATGGGGCATCTGTACCGCACGAAGATTTTTATTAAACAAGCCGGGTATGTAGATTATAAGATTGTTACGGCCAATCCTTTAGTGCGTAACCTGTTCGAGGAAGATGCCATCATCTTATTGGAAGCCAATCACTACGAAAGGAGCTGGACTGATTTTGTCAACGAAATATTGCCGCAACTTGCTGTAGAAGCTTTCTATATTGATTCTTTTCCATGGGGTATTGTTCATGAATTGTCATCCGTGCAATTCAACGCAATTCCGATTTATTACATTGCGAGGAGGTTACGCTGGGAAGTATATTGTCATTCAAAACCCCCAGGAAACATCATCTTTGAAAGAACCTATTGCATCGAGCCTTTAGAAAATGTACATGCTACTTTTGTACAACAATATTCTAAGGAGGTAACAACACTCGATTTGCCTTATCCTCAGGCTCAAATGGATAAAGTGCAAAACAGGTTCAGGTTGGACGCTAAGCCGCTGTGGCTCATTGTGCACGCATCCAATCAGCAAGAATTGAGAGTACTTTATGAATATGCCCGGGAAGTTGCCCAGTTGAATTCCTTATCACCATTTTTTTTAGTAATCAGCGATCAAGTATTGGAGGGATTAGAAGATCGATGTATTACCTATACACCCGCTGTCGATTGGTTTCCATTGGCGGACCGAATTTTTTGTGGGGCAGGATTTAATACAGTGCAGCAAGCCTTACCCTATTGGCACAAGGTCAGCTTTTGGCCCTTTCCCAGAAAGTATGATGACCAGGCCTGGCGCCTGGCGTATTGGCAAAATAAATTGACTTAGCTTTTACACCTGAAATAAGTAATTAGGATTTTAACAGGTGCTGCGAAAAGTGTTACTTGCAGCAATTTATTGGCCTCCGTAGTTCAATGGATAGAATTTCAGATTCCGATTCTGAAGATGCAGGTTCGATTCCTGCCGGGGGTACTACAAGGGATTGATTCGTTTCTGGAGTTTGCCCGATTGTCTCTTTTTCTCTGAAACTATTTGTAAATGAGCTAATTAACTCCATAATTAAATTAGTTTTATTGGTTCAAAACTGACCAGTTTCTCGCACGTAATGAATCCCTTCAGGAAGGACCAATCTTTGAATATCAACTTTCGTATTATAAATGCCAGAAACCCATAGTTCTTTTAAATTTGAAGCAATTTGAATTCTGTACTCGACAAAATTTTCTTGGTTCGAGATTTCAAATTTCGTGTCTTCAAAGTTCTTACTTATAATTTGTCTTCTTTCTTTTGTTCTGTTATGTTTCTGGAATAGGTCTCGTCATCAATTTTGTCAAGGATATACTTTTCTTCTAGCCTAGTGATTTTAGGGTTTACTTCAGTTAATTGATTTTGTATTTGAGAATTTTGTGACCTAATGCCTTCGGTCATTTCAAAAAACACTTGCTTAAGTTTTAACTTAAAAGCTTTAATCAAGGAGTCAGCTACTTTAAATTTATCAAGAAGTTCAATAAACATTTCATAAAGAGTATCAGCTTTTAGATTTAATGGAAATTCACTTCATCTAATAGTATAGTAGTAAAAAAGTAATGTTTTATCTTTTAATCTCTTTCTACCTATGTACCCTGACATGGACTTATTAGTTTTCTCGTCTTTGAGAAATCGATTAAAGGGAAAGAGAAGGTTTTTCGTTTTGTTTATATATCCTTGCCTGTTGCCTTTTAATATCTCATTTACCTTGGTAAAAAGTTCAACTGATACAATGGGTTTATGGGTGCCCTTGAATATTTCTCCAAGTACAACAGAATGTTGTAGGTAGCCGCAGTATAATAGATTCCTAAACATTCTGGTTAAATGCTGAGGGAGTATTTTAAAATTATATTCGACTTTAAACTTGCGAATAATTTCCTAACTATTTAATCCATCCCCTCTCCACTCAAATGCCATATTTACGTATTCGCTATTTCTGTCTTGAACAAGGGTTGGAGATTCCACGTAATGTGACCACCTGATTTCGTGAAAAACACTGGTCAGTTTGCGCAGAAATTCCACAATGTGTTGTGGCTATAGAAAAATTGGCTTGTATTTTAGGTGACTTGAAATGTTTAAAAAATGATATATCTTCGGTTAGATGAATTTAAATCTCTCATTTTTTGAGAGGCTTTTGTGCAAGTTAACTATGGGCTCAATTCGAATTGGAATTGCTGAAGACTTTCAGCCAATTAGGGATGCAGTTATTACAAAATTAACTGAGGTAAATGATTTATCTGTTGTGGTAGCTGCCTCTAATGGTAAAGAACTATTAGTAATGTTAGAGGGTAAAGAAGTTGATATTGTTCTAATGGACATTAGAATGCCCATAATGGATGGGTTACAGACCACGACTATTTTAAGAGATAGATTTCCATGCATTAAAGTTATAGCCTTTACACAAAATGATTGCTATAATAATATTATCCAAATGAGTAGACTTGGAGTAAAAAGCTTTTTACTTAAGGAAGATATTAATTTGCTTATCCGAGTCATTAAGATAATAAATGATGGTGGCATTTATTTTACAGATGAAATTGGTGCAATCATTCAATCCAGTATTGGCTATGACTCCGGCCTCAATACTTCAGAAATAGTAAAAGAATTAAGTGCAGTACAACTTCAAGTACTTAAAGCTATTTGTTCAGGTCTTAGTAGTACGGAGATAGGTGAAATAGTTAATAAAAGCTCAAGAACTGTTGAAGATTATAGGTCAACCCTCTATAAAATCTTTCATGTCAACAATAAAGAACAACTAATTTCGAGTGCTATAGCCCAAAAAATAGTAAAGCCTATCACTTATACTCTGTAATAATAAACCGTAAATCTACGGTTGACTTTGCCAATACACAAAGTCAAATTTACTTCATAATACATCGCGCGTAATTATTATTGGCTTTGCTTCCCGCCATTAAGAGAAGAAAAACTAATGTTTCTTGGCTGGACAACATTCATTGTAATAGGGTCTTTTATTTACAACGGTATCGATTACCACTTCTAGTGATTATGGTTTATCAGGTTCATTGGTTAAAAGAACTTTTGTTCAGTGTGTGTGAGATGTGACTCTTTGGAGATTGAAATTTTCGAATTAAATATTCCATTCGTAATTAAATAGTTAGAGAGTACAGCTCAAATTGGCCTCAGCTTAAAACCTTTAACAAATAATACTGATTTTTATGAGATATAATATTAAATACATGGCACGTGTGTTACTGCTTTTTACAGTAATACTATTTTTTCGTTGTACTGACCAGTACAATGAGAAAGAAAAAATATCTAACCCAGATATTGATTTGAGTTCTAGGGCAGTCTTATCGCAAGAATTGCGCGATAGCACTAATAATGCAGAAAGTCTAGTTGCGAGTACATATACAGAACCTACTAATTTAGCACTTAGTCGATCAAGTTCAACTTCAATAAACTACGCCCTTCAAGCGACAGTTACTGCAGAATCGACTTATCCCGGTTACTCTATTCTCAAAATAAAGGATGGAAGCAGAAACACCACTGTTGGGCCATCGTACAGTTGGACTAATAACTTTCCAGCTGGTGGTAAACTACCCGAAAGTGTTTTCTTAAAATTTAGTTCACTGAAAAGTATTGACCGAATTGATATATATTCGAGTTCAGGATACGTATTACAAAACTATACAATACAATATCGTGTAACCACAACGGGGACCTGGATAAATTTAGTTAATGTTACAGGAAATACTTCCGTGGTAAGAACACACACATTTCCTTCAGTTAATTTATTAGAAGTTCAGATCATTTGTCAGTTAGGTCCAAATAGCCAAACCATTTACGGAAGGCTTAATGAAGTTGAAATTTATGGACCCATTGAGCCAACACTTCCTTATATCGTGAACGAAAATGGAATTCTTTCTTTTAATTCGTCCGGAGACGTTGAACAGGCAATCGCATATCTAGAATACAAGTATGACCAATATAGTGCTGCGTTCGCTTCTCAATATTCAAATTTAACAGCTGACCAATTTGCAGACATGGAAGAGACTACAGGTTTTAATGATGATCAGCCATATATTGATTTTGAGAATCAACATGGCATTTATTCTTTACGAGCAACACTTGCAGCTCAAGAGAATTATTGGCTTGAAAATACTGCTGGAGATGAAACTGCTGGGGTGGATCCTGATGATTTATATATGAATGATTATGAATTGAGAACTCTCATTAATTCAAATGGTTACATAAAGGTTGGAACATTATATTATGTTTTTATGACTGATGGCTCATATTATACGTATGAAGATGATGGTGGTGGCGGTGGTGGTGGTGGCGGTGGCGGATGCTTAGATTGCCCAATTCTACTAGGTAATATAAAAAACATGAAGCAAGGCGATCCCCTACCAAGCGGAGTGAAATATTACAAATCTGAGCCGACTCTTTCGGTTATGTATAATAATCCGTGTAGAATTTACGCCAAGAATAATGGCCGCAAACCTAATGGTGATGGCTCTTGGAGATTTAAATGGAAAGTGAAGTCATCTAACGGACCTTTTTCGGGACCTGGTAGGGTAAAAGCTATTACTAAATCTCAACAGAAGAGGAATGGTCGTTGGAAAAATAGAGGAGCAGTAATAGGAGCCCAGGTATATGGAAATCTTTGTTCAGGTGCCGCTGTTGAGGATTTTTACCAAGAAAGGCGACAGCGCAAAATTAAATCAAAAATTCCATTGCAAAATTTTGCCGTTCCAAATGGTGGAATTTTTGGTTTTCATTACCACGAAAAAGTTGGTAGCTTTACTTCAACACTTAATTGGTAGGTTCATTAAAACCACTAACCACTTTGGTTAGTGGTTTTAACTTGTTAAAAATTTTAATCTATGATATATATATATCGGGTTCTAACCATAACTGTCATATTTGCTCACTCTCTTATAGTCTTTGAGGCTGATGCTCAAAGTTCTCTAGGTCTATCCATTAATTATGGAGACAATCTTACTTTCACACCTAATTATTCTGATTTGCTTTTGAATAGAAAATCATTTACACCCACACTAGTTTACTCAAATCAAAAAGGTCTTCCGTTAGGACTTTCTACTATTTTCGGTGCACAGGCTGGAATAGCCGGATATCAATTAATTCCAGAGGTGAGTGATCCCTTGAGCCGAAGTAGAGAACGTTATCCTTTTATTGATTACGGAATTTTCGTAAGCAGGATAGAAGTTATACCTGGTAAAACATTTTTTATTGGCAAGAGAGAGATGTTTATTGGGTTAGGAGGTGGAGTTAGCTACTACCTATTATTTCCATTCACAACCATGAGTGTTTTTGGAAGTTCTGGGGATCTGTTGTTTTCATCTTATATAGAGGCACCAAATAGTGGAACCATTGCTTGGTTTGCCAAAGTGAATACCAAAATTTCCCTATCACAGCGTTTCGATCTAGCCTTACAATACACAAGGCATTGGGAATCTATCCTTCATGGCGAATTTGAATTTTACAATGATAATAATCCACCTGAAACAGGATCGATTAAACTTATTCCTCAAGGTGTATCATTGATACTACTCTATCGCTTAAAAAAATAGACATAAACAATCTCAACAAGAGAATATGGCCATTCCACCCTTTCCAGTATTTTTCAAAATGTCGAACCGATTAGATTGGACAAATAGTCCACTTTATCCTCACGATTTACAGACATTGTAGTTATGATTTGCTGTCATAATAAGACCATTGCTTGGACCGCTATTTCTACCTACCCCGACCTAACAGCTAATTTTTCTGGTCATATATCCCCATTCTTCCCAGGCACCTTCCCGACTTATATAAACATATCTCTCAGTGGTTCTAGTACCCAAAAGTCAGGATTAAGGCTGGGTTTCGATTTTTAAAGGGGAATTGATTGAACTATGAAAATTATAAGACCCTCTTGTTAATATAAGTTTTGTAAAACAGTTTAAGGCTCATTAAATCCTCAGTAAGTTGGTTCGAGAACTGTATCATTGGGATACTATATATCCAAGACCGAGTCATCGGTCTTTTTTTTATGCGCCAAGTTTTTGATGGTACACCTTTGTGTGGTAATTGTTTAAGCGATCAATCATGCGCATAAAAGTAATCCTGTCTTCATGTGGCATGTCGGCCATTACGTCTTCTATGGCCTTAGGTTGCGAAAAAACTTCAAATAATTTATGCCTGCCTTTATCAGAAAGGATCAGGAGTTTTTCTCTTTTGTCAGCAGGGTTCTCATTTTCAATAACCCACTCTTGTTGTAAGAGTCTTTTAATAATATCAATACCGGTAGGTATTTCAGTCATGTTCATGCGGCAGAGGCTTTTCTTGCTGATGTTGTTTCGCCACCCCAGAGTAGCCAGAAAGAGAAAGTCTTCCAAACTTTTAAAGCCATGATTTTGTAAAATGGGTTTGAAGTAAAAACGAATGGCCTTGTATAAACGAATCACAATATGGGCCGCCAGGCCACTGCCATGGGGGATCGCTGGATAATCACCCTGCAGTTGCGCCTCTTCAATTAAAGGATCTTCCATAAAAAGTGCTCCTGATCTTTTTATAGGAGCATCAGGCTTCTTATTCAATACCCAACGGGCAAAGTCCTCTACCGAAGAACCGGCATTGGCTTCTTTAAATTTCTCCCATTGCTCAATCAATGGTATGATGGAATTCTCTTTATACATGATGTGCTGGCAAATCTAATAATAAAATGAAAACATTATAAAAATATATTTTTATGCCTTTTTGAAACCTTTAATTATCTTTTTTGTTCAATAAAAGTTATGATATCATTTTAAAATTCAAATATTCTGTATGTTTGCAGCCCAAAATCGTGTCTTTATGAACCTTATTTTTCGAGTAAAGCCCTATTTAATAGTCTCTTTTACATTATTTTCATCGCTTTTGATTGCCCAAACCGGCACTATTACCGGCAAGGTAAAGGACCTGAATACCCAGGAAGCCTTGATCGGAGTGTCTGTCATTATAGAAGGGAGCGATCCCCTCATTGGCGTTTCTACTGATATTGATGGTGCTTATAAGATCACTGCGCCCACTGGGAGCTATACGCTGAAGGCTTCTTTTATTGGATACAACGAACTGAAGAAGTTTAATATCGTACTCACCTCTGGCAATGTGGCCATCGTTAACTTTGATCTGGAGGAGGCTACTACCACCTTGAATGAAGTGGTGGTGAAGGCAGGCAGAACAGCGGCAGCAGCCACCCTTGAAACACCACTCTCGATACAAAAACTTTCTTCAGAAGAAATTAAAAGTAACCCAGGTGGTAACTTTGACATCTCCCGCGTAATACAATCATTGCCTGGTGTGGGAGGCGGTGCTGCCAGCGGTGCACGCAACGATATCATTATACGCGGTGGTGCACCCAATGAAAATGTGTTTTACCTCGATGGCATTGAAGTACCAATCATCAATCACTTTACTACGCAAGGTAGCTCTGGTGGTCCGCAAGGTATTTTGAATGTTTCCTTTATTGAAGATGTTACCTTGAGTACCAGTGCCTTTAATGCGCGCTACGATAATCCGCTTTCTTCTGTCTTTCAGTTTACACAGCGCGATGGAAACCCAGAGCGTGTACAAGGCAACATCCGCCTGAGCGGAACAGAGTTGGCAACTACTTTCGATGGTCCGATCTCTTCTAAAACAACTTTTCTGGCATCGGCCCGAAGGTCTTACCTGCAAGCCTTTTTTAAGTTGATAGATTTACCGATTCGTCCTAACTATTGGGACTTCCAATACAAGGTTACCCATAAGTTCAATGCCAAAACCTCCCTCACTGCGATTGGTATTGGCGCGATTGATGAATTTAGTTTTGCTGTGCCTGAAGAGAGCACACCTGAAAAGGAATACGTACTGCGTTCCAATCCTTTAATTAATCAGAATAGTTATACTGTTGGCTTTTCGCTTAAGCATTTAATAGATAATGGCTTCATGAATATTTCATTGAGCCGAAACTATCTCGATAACCGCTTAGATAAATTTGAAGACGGACAAACAGGAGTAGAGTCATTGCGTACACTCAAAACACGTTCGGATGAAGTGGAAAATAAACTGCGCCTCGATGTGAATAAGGCCAAGGGCACTTTTAAATACTCCTATGGTGCTATGCTCCAATATGTGCAGTTCCGCAATGATATTTTCAACTTATTGCGCAAGGAATTGAGAGATGATAACGACAACATCATCCAACCGCAGGTACTCATTGACTTTAATACTTCCCTTGACTTTTTTAAATATGGTGCCTTCGCGCAGGTCAGTAAGTCATTCTTAAATAACCGCCTGAGTCTATCGGGTGGTGTGCGTACTGATATGAATTCATTTACCGATGACGGCAATAATCCGCTGGAAACTTTATCACCCCGCGTTTCCCTTTCGTATGCACTCAATAGTCAATGGAACATTAACACTTCTGTAGGACGTTACTACAAAATTCCTATTTACACAGTACTTGGTTTTCAAAATGCACAGGGTGATTTTGTTAACCGTTCCAATCGCTACATACAGTCCGATCACTTCGTAGGTGGCGTAGAGTACTTACCCAATGATGGTTTGCGCTTTACCCTCGAAGGCTTTTATAAAAAGTATGACCGTTATCCCGTTTCCATCCGCAGTGGTATTTCCCTCGCTAATGAAGGTGCTGGCTTCGGTGCCATCGGTAATGAAGCAGTAACAAGCACAGGGCGGGGTAATACATACGGTGTGGAGTTGTTTGCGCAGAAGAAACTCACCAGACGTTTATTTTATGTACTGGCTTACACGTATTACAGAAGTGAGTTTGCCGGTAACGATGGCGTGTTCACGCCTTCTGCCTGGGATAACAGGCATTTGATCTCTGCGCTATTGGGCAAGAAGTTTAGCAAAGGCTGGGAACTCGGTTTGAAATACCGCTATGCGGGCGGAGCGCCTTTTACCCCTTTCGATATGAATGCATCAAGGGCCAATTACCTAAGCCAGGGTGTTGGGGTACTTGACCTCGCCCAATTAAACAGTCAGCGTTTGGATGCATTCAACCAGGTTGACTTGCGCGTTGATAAGAAATGGAACTACAAACAGTTTACTTTCGATCTTTATCTTGACATACAAAATGCTTTCCGATCACCTACACCTGAAACAGCTGATTACACTTTTGAGCGCAATGCTGATGGATCGTATACAACCACGGATGGTTTACCGGTAAAGCAGGATGGTTCTAATGCAATTCCACTCTTACTGCAGGATAATTCTCCTTTCTTTGTGCCGACTATTGGCTTTATTGTAGAGTTTTAATTCGAATCAATACCAACTGGTTCATACTTGATCATGTTTATGTTACCATCAATCATGATCAAGTATGACGAGTTCTGGCAGTTCAGCTTTTGTTAAAATACTTTAAAACCTCTATCCATAGTGTCGACAACAAGGCGACAAGTACTGGCAGCATCAGATCACGCCAGCCAAGGCTTGTGACTTCAAAAAGATTATTCAGGAATGGCATCTGGAGTATCAATACCAGCATCATCAATGATAGACCAATAATAATCGGTATTAGGCGATTCTTTATACGTAGTGTTTTGAGCAGGCTCTGGCTAAAAGAACGATTGATCAGTGTAAGCATTACATTGGCTAATATTAGCGTACTGAAAACCAGCGATCGGATTTTGCTATCATCGTAGCCTTGTTGCGAACCATAATACCCAATGGCTACACAACCAAGGGTGATCATGAAACCTTGTAAAAGCGTGATCCATAATTGAGAAGCACTCAGTAGATTCTTATGTTTTGTGCTAGTGGGTTGTTTTAATTCCTGAGGGGTGCCCGGTTCATTTTCATAAATAATAGAACAAGTAGGGCCCATGATTAACTCCAGAAAAATAACATGGATAGGAGAGAAGAGCATGGCAGGCAAGAAGGCTAATAATATAGGCAATAGTACCAGCAGAATGATAGGGATGTGAATGGAGATGATATAGCGGATGGCCTTGATCAGATTTTCATTGATGCGTCTCCCTAGAAAAATTGCATCGATCATGTTACCCAGGTTATCGTTTGATAAGACGAGCCCTGCGGCTCCTTTGGCAACCTCAGTACCACGCTTGCCCATCGCGATGCCAATGTGTGCAGCTTTTAATGCAGGTGCGTCATTCACACCATCACCTGTCATGGCCACTATCTCACCCTTATCTTTTAATGCTTGAATGATGCGCAACTTGCTTTCTGGATTAATCCGGGCAAAGATGCTGGTGTGCTGTACAACAGACCCTAATTCGTGATCGCTAAGCTTGTGCAGTGCATCACCGGTAATCACATGTTCGGTGGGGATACCGGTTTCTTTGGCGATAGCCACCGCTGTTTCAGCATAATCCCCTGTTATCATTTTTACTTGTACACCAGCATCATAAAAGCCTTGAATAACGGAGGCGATATGCGTATCAGGTGGATCTGAGAAGGTGATGATTCCGACAAACTCAAAAGCTATAACTGCCTGTGTCTCGGGTGGTAATGCCTGTGACCAGGATGCTTTTGCTACACCCAGTACACGTAAGCCTTGTGCTGCATAGGCTTTTCCTTTTTGAAGGATGCTGGCTTGTGCACCCGGATCCATCGCACAAGACTTCAAGACGCCTTCTAAAGCGCCCTTACAACTCACAATATACTGACCTTCTTTATTTTGATAGATGTGTGTCATTACCGGAGGGCTGCCGCCCAAAGGAAACTCTTTTACCATGTGAAATTCCTTTCTTTCATCATGTTTATACAAAGCTGTATACAATGCATGGATGGATTGCTCCATCGGATCAAAGGGACTCACTTCACTTGACCACATGGCATAGGTGAGTACTTCTGAGGCTTCTGGTTTTGTTGTAAAGTTAATCTCAAGGCTACGCTCGTACTCATAGGTGTGCGCCACCTGCATCAGGTTCTGGGTGAGTGTTCCGGTTTTATCTACACAAATTACTGTGGCTGAACCAAGCGTCTCTACTACTTTAGGACTTCTCGCGATGATACCTTTCTTCAATAAGCGATAGGCACCCAGTGCCATGAAGGTCGATAGTGCCACAGGGATCTCTTCCGGCAGTACCGACATAGCCATGGTTAAGCCGTGAATAAGGCCATGGAGCAAACTGCCACTGTCCCACCAGTGGTAACCCCACACAAAGACAAAAGCAATGGCTCCTATAAAGACCATGATCTTGACAAAGGCCTGTACTTTTTTCTGCAGGGGAGTGGCTTCGTTACCTGCATTGGCCACTAGCTCACCGATGCCTGATAAAGTAGTTTGTTTGCCAACACGCTTTACTTGTGCGTAACAATAACCGCGCACGACCACCGTGCCCTGCATAATGGTATCACCGCTTGTTTTTTCTACTGAAATAGATTCACCAGTAAGGATGGCCTCATTAATGGAAAAGTCGTTGGAAGATAAAATGATGGCATCAGCCGGAATCGTATTCCCTTCTTCACAAATAATGATGTCCTCAGTTACAATTTCTTCAACTGCTAATGCTTGTGCTACACCCTTGCGCACTACTTTGCATTTGTGTTGGGTTATTGCTCGCAAAGCCTTAATAGCCTTTTGGCTTCTGAAATTCTGCATGACATCAATGCCAGCCACAAACAACAATGCCAAAAACATGGTAATGGCTTCATTGTATTCACCCAAGATCAGGTATATGGCCGAAGCAGCCAGCAATAGAAGGAACATGGGCTCGGTAACTGCTTCCCGTATGTTTTTCCACAGCAGATTTTTTTGTTGGGGTAAACTGTTGGATCCGTGCGCAAGTCTTTGTGCAAGCACCTGATCATCATGTAAGCCTGGATAAGGCTCTGTATCTGTTTTCATACTGATTGGCCATCTACTAAAGATAGTCAGGAAAGCAACGCATTGTTGATGACCTGCGATAAATCATACTAAGACATGATAAAATTTTATTCACTTATCAGGATATGATAAGGGTCTGGTATTTGAAAACCTTTTCCCTTGTTTTTGAAGCTAAGCATGAGTATACCTGTAGATAATAATCCCGCTGCTATTATTCCCAAGATCTGTTGATGAGGTCCCATACCAAGCCGGGTGTATTTCATTTTTTGTGCATGGATGGCGTCAAGATGTGCAAAGAAAGTGATCAGCCCCGGGGCATAAGCAGGAATGAAAAACAAGTTGACTGGAAAGCTATTCATACCCGCCACTCCAAAATGGAAAATTTGTCTCGAGTTGTAAGTAGAATCTACCCACCAGCATTGCGCTTACATGTACTATGAGGAAAAAGGCATGGTACAAACCAGACCAAAGCTGCACTTTCCGAAAAAGGGAAGTGTTTTGTTGCAATAATTTTTTGATAAGTCGTATGCCCGAAATAGGATGAATCAGCAAAGCCAGCAATAAGGCTGAGAAGATTAAAAACTACCTGGTGTTTAGTCTAGTCTGCAAAGCATGTGGATGAACCTTGGTATGATCTTTAAGTCCTTTAGTTATTCACCACAAGTTTCTTAAGATAAAGCACTAAAGGCCGAACACCCAAGTGTATCAGTGCTGCTATGCTGCAAAGCACAGCGCCTATGATGATAGGTAACACGCCACCAAATGTATACGTGATGGCTAGTACAAAACCCAGCCAATACTCAATCCGATAAATTGGAATGAATAGTGCTAATACAAAGGTAGACATGAGCATATAGCCAGGTACCTCGCGGATATTCAAGGAGAAAATGACAGCCAGTAGTATGCCAAAGATCAGTGCACCGATAAAACCATTTCTCACCGTTTTGGAAAAGAGCACGGTACTTCCAGCTTTGACCGCTCTTTGTTGAAGACGGTATAAAGCAAACCAGGTGAAACCTGGAATTACTAAAGCACCCCACCAGTTGGAGAAGCTGGGCATATCTTTACGTGCGAGTAAATGGTGACTGGGCACACCTCCATGCCAATAATCCCACAATAGTGTGGCTAACATGCCAAGCATGACAAGGCTTGTAAAATATATGCGCGTGTGTAGAAAGTTAGTGCGTGTCATAAGGTGGTTGGAAGGGCTGAACACATTTCAATATCGGACTATTAGTCTCATGTCCTTGTTAAAAATTACAGAAACTCTTCCTGCTTCTATATTTGATCAATGCGTATCCATGGCATGCCAGCGGCTTCAGCGGCCTTCACTCCAGGATCACCATCTTCAAATACAAAACATTGATGAGGCGCAACATTCAGCAAGGCTGCCGCCTGCAAGAAGGGATCGGGGGCGGGCTTTCCTTGTGCTGTTTCGCCTGAACAAACCAACACATCAATGAAATCAGTGAGTCCCAATACAGCCAGTGTTTTGCTTACCGTTGTGCGTGAGCCACCCGATACTACGCCTATCTTCACACGGCCTGCGTGTTGTTTAAGATGCGCTACTACATGCTGAACCGGTTGCGTATGTTGGATATGTTTATTTATAAACACAGCTGACTTTTCTGAAGCGAAGGTATCGGGGAGAGGAACGCCATATCGCCTGCTGATTTCTTTCGCCACCACCACGGTTGGCCATCCTAATGTTTCATCGATGATGCTTACATCCAGGTTGATACCATAGCGGGCAGCCACTTCCTGGTAAGCTAGTTTGTGAGCAGCCATATTATCGGCCAGGGTTCCATCACAATCATAAAGAAAGGCTTGATAATCGCCATGTGTGATGGCATTGAGTTTGTGTAGTTTTGAAATATAGCCAGCTTGCATAGATCGCTTGATAACTTTTCAGTTGAATCGCTTGTCTTATTATGGCAGTGCAATACTACACTAATTTGTGAGCAGATGAAGCATTTATCAATAGGTTGCTTAACTCAATCGTGAAAGCCTTTGCCCTGAAGAATAGCAGGTATATATTTTTGAATTCTGCTGCTGCGGGTGGCAGATTGTTTTGCTCCGTTAAAATATAGTATGTATCCTCTCTGTCTTCCCGGAGTAAGGGCCTGAAAGGCTTTCTTGAAAGCTGCGTTTTTCTTGAATACTTGTTCTAATTCTTCCGGATAGACGAGTTCCGTTTTGGCTTTGAAATCAATTTTTAAATTGGCTTGCTCTATGGCCATGGCCTCTTTGATATAGGCCTTGATGAGAGGCGCCTGTTTTTTGATATCGCGTACTTGTGTAAAACGAATGAGTCTTGCTGCCTGAGAGTTTTCACCTGGCTTACTTAAAATACCTTCAGTGTCTTTGAGTAAAGCTCCTTTGAGGAAGCTGATGGCGCAATACTCTTTGAGGGCACTGATCATCAAAACATTTTTATTGTTGAGTGTATAGCATGGCACTCCCCACTTCACTTCTTCAGTAAGGCCACAGGCCAATACAATATTTCTTAAATGTTCGAGTGCTTCCCGCCAGGGATGCACCTTGCACTGAGGCGTACCACCGAGCGCACAACGTCCACAGCCTTCGGCCAGGTAGTGATCCACTTGAGGGTTCAGTGTTAGGGAGGTTTTCATTACGCCTACGGGTTTATGTGTGTTTAGCTGTCATGTTATGCAAGTGCTCAGACGTCATTACTGTCTTGTATTTCTTTTCGGCTATTAAAGGTTTTCTTTTTCATCCACCTGCTTTGATAGTATGCTTTACTGCTTGATGACTTTACCGCTTTCGTGCCAGGTAATATCCACCGAGATAAGCCATGGGTATGTAAGCCAATGACAAGTCAACGATGCTGTACCAGAGCGGAGAGGGCAGCATAAACACGCTGGCAATGCCACCTAGTAAAAAGAAGGCGCCTATACCAAGACTTAACATCAACGAGTGACTGGATGCCAGCTTAGCTGTGAGCCAGGCACCTGCTAAGGTACCAAGGGAATGCGCAAGAAAAGGCATTAGAAAATGTTTGGGTTCGAAGAGGTGCATGGAAGCTTTCAAACCTTCTGAGGTCGTCACATCTGCTCCATCAGGTGGAGGAATAATGGAACCACTGATGGTAATGATACCCATGTTGACCATGCTACCAAGCAAGATGCCAACGATTACAGCCAGGATGTTTTTAAGGATGGGATGCATATACTGAAACTTAAGAGTATAACTTGAATATAAGACAATGCGTTTGCCGAGGGTACAGCCAGAAAATAGTTTACGCTGCTCTATCTTTTAAAAGTAAACAGAATTTCCAGCACAGTCAACCTGATGAAATGTAAACTAAGACCCGTGTATTGTTATCCTGGTTTAAGATTTCAAGTCTTTTTGTGGATAAACTACAAACGCATATGGCCTGTAGCAATGCCCTCATTCACCGCATCCATGTGTGTATGACAATAGTCATTCCCTGCTGCACATAGCCAGGGCAGGGCGTAAGTATCTACCATCTTCCGTCTCAACAGCCAGGAATTTGCACTGATTGCTTCTTTGTTTTTCACTAAACCCAAGAACTGATGGAAATTCGTGTTATGTATTAAAACCACTGTTCTTAGCAGCGTAAGTTTTTTTATGCTCGGGCCGCTATTACAGGGCTGTGAAAAGCATCAGAATATGCGCCTTTTGGCAAAAGTGTGTTTTCAGTAGTTTTCCTGCTGTAAAATGGGTAACTTGCTCACCCTTTCTTATTCGAAGGAATTATCTCTCTCCGCTCCTCTGATCAGCAAGGCAAAACAGTAACAAATCAAGGAACATCAAAATTAACTATGGCAAGATCGCAAGAGACCTTTAGCAAAAAAGAAGCAGAGAAGAAGAAACTTCAGAAGAGAAAAGAAAAAGAAGCGCGCAAAGAAGAGCGCAAGGCCAATGCCAAAGACGGCAATAACCTAGACGAGATGATGGCTTACGTAGATGAGAATGGTAACATCACTTCTACTCCTCCGGATCCTACCAAAAAGAAAGCCATTATCCGTGAAGAAGATATTGTATTGGGTGCCCGCAATAATGTGGAGATCGATCCGGCAGATTTAATTCGCAAAGGCAAGGTTACTTTCTTTAATGATTCTAAAGGCTATGGTTTTATCAAAGACTTGCAGAGCCAGGAAAGTATCTTTGTACACATCAACGCCCTCACCGGCCCTATTAAAGAAAACGACAAAGTAACTTTTGAAGTAGAACGTGGTTTGAAAGGCCTCAACGCAGTACGTGTAAAGGTAACTAACTAAGTTTTTAACGATACTGATATCAGCTGCGGCCGGCATGTTCAATGCCGGCCGCAGCTTTTTTATGCGCAAGCCAAAAGTCGGCTGTTGCGGGCAAAGCCAGACGCAGCAAATGACAACAAAGAAAAGGTGCCCTTGTGAGGCACCTTTTCTTTTAAAGAAAGAATATGATTAGTTCAATACTTTCACGTTCACGGCATTCATGCCTTTTCTGCCTCTTTCAAGATCGTAGTCTACTAAATCATTCTCGCGAATTTCATCGATTAGACCTGAAGTGTGTACAAAAATGTCTTCACTTGAATCTGATGGCTTAATGAAACCAAAACCTTTGGCATCATTAAAAAACTTTACTGTTCCTTGCATTGTAAAAATTGTAATAATTAAAAATTTATTTGCGTAAAAGCATTCACCTCAATAATGGCAGGGAAGATTCTGATAAAATTCCTGAAACAGGAAACGTAGGAGAATGATTCTGAACTAAGAAGGAACTCTTGGAAGAGCCTTAAATGATATTACTTATCAAAGGTAACACGAATAAAGATAGTAACCTACTGTTATTTTGATTTGCTGATGAGATAATGTGCTGATGAATGATGTGGTGATTTGATGATTTGAAGATGATGAGTTGAAGATGATGAGTTGATCTTTTAATTTATTAATTGTCTAACATCATGGACGGATAAGACCATAAAAAAACCGGTATGAATTAATACCGGTTTCTTGAGAATAATATAGTTGTTGTGATCTACCCTAAATACGACTTCAGTGTTTTGCTACGAGAAGTAGTTCTCAGTCGTCTGGTAGCTTTCTCTTTGATCTGTCTTACACGTTCACGGGTCAGGTTAAACTTATCACCAATTTCTTCTAAGGTAAGCGCATGGGTGCCGTTTAAACCGAAGTAGTACGATATGACTTCCGATTCGCGTTGTGTGAGGGTCGCCAATGCCCTGGATACTTCCATTTGCAAAGAGGTGTTCATTAAACCTGAATCTGGCGTTACTTCCGAGTCGTCCTGCAATACATCTAGTAAACTGCCATCTTCGCCTTGGGCGAATGGAGCATTGATAGATACGTGACGCCCGCCCACCCGCATGGTGCTGCTGATTTCCTCCAAGCTTAGACCCATTACTTCGGCTAATTCATCGGCAGAAGGTTCACGCTGAAATTGTTGTTCCAGTTCAGAAAAAGTTCTGGATATCTTATTCAAAGAACCTACTCGGTTTAATGGTAAACGAACAATACGTGATTGCTCTGCCAAAGCTTGCATGATGGATTGACGAATCCACCAGACAGCATAAGAGATAAACTTAAAACCCCTTGTTTCATCGAAACGCTTGGCAGCTTTGATAAGGCCTAAATTACCTTCGTTAATCAGATCGCCAAGGGTTAAACCATTGTTCTGGTATTGTTTGGCTACCGATACAACAAAACGCAGATTGGCTTTGGTCAGTTTTTCTAAGGCAATCGGATCACCCTGTCTGATGCGTTTGGCCAATTCTACTTCAACATCGGAAGTAATCAGGTCTACTTTCCCGATTTCCTGTAAGTATTTGTCTAACGATTGGCTTTCACGATTGGTGATCTGCTTGCTGATTTTTAACTGTCTCATCGATATTATTAAAGTAAATGATCTACCAGCTGTTAACGGTAGCAGCCGATTATAAATACAAGAAAGGCTTGTTGTTCACCAGAAATGCAGCAAGAAATACCCCTGAGAAATGCTATCTGCTGCTAGCATGATTGGAAAGTGCGCAAGGTAGCACTTTTTGGGCGGATAACCGCCTCAATCAAGAGATGCAGCTGAATATTTGCCCAATAATGGTACATGGCTCGAAATAACCGCTGAATATCGCTACCTTGCAGCAGGTTTTATACATCAGCCATTTATTGACTGTTCGCTGCTGTTTAATTCATCAACAAAATCAAACAACATGGCAGCTTCTTACTACAATTCAATCATCACCAATGCTTATTCACATGTTTGGAGTAAATACCGTCCGGCTATTTTAAAGCTTATGGTATCCACTTCATCCGCTGAAGCGCAGCAATACACCTTGTCTGGTCACGAGTTCAAAGGCGTGAATCCAAAAGAAAAAGGTGGTTATGCTTTTACCTTACATGCACACAAGAGCAAGGCAAGTAACAACATTAAAAATTCTGAAGTAGCCCAAGGTTTACTGAGCGTATTGCAGCAGTCACCCAAGGCCACAGAGTTATTGGCTAACGAAGTCTATGAGTTTATCCTCGATAAACAATTTGTGTTGAGTGTTAAGAAGGTCGAGCCTGCAGCACCTGTAGTAGCTGAGGTAAGTGCCGAGACAACAGTATTATAATCTGAAAGATTCAAACATACTTAAGCGACCTTGTTACATGCAAGGTCGCTTTTTTTATGTTGCCGGCCGCACGTGTATCCACCAATCCACAGCATGCCTGGGTTGTGAGCCCTAACGGTTCATCATATGTTGCTGGCAAACGCATTGCTTTAGCCTTCATGGCATACTGAATGCTAATACTGATAAACAATGGCATTAATGTTCATGCCGGCTCCTACAGAAGCAAAAATAATCAGATCACCTTCCTTTATTTCATGGTCTTTCATCTCGCCTTTCAGAATAAGGTCGAGCATCGTAGGAATAGTAGCCACAGAGCTGTTGCCTAACCAGCCTATCGTCATGGGCATGATGCCAGGTGGTGGTGCCTCCATACCGCAAAGTTTATATAAGCGCTGAATGATGGCTTCATCCATTTTTTCATTGGCCTGATGGATAAGGATTTTCTTAATGCGTGCTAGCGACACACCGGCTTTATCAATGGCTACTTTAATGGCCATGGGCACATGACTGATCGCAAACTCGTACACGCGTCTGCCATTCATTTTAATGAAAAGGTCTTTCTCAGGTAAGGCTGCATATGATTCGCCCAGGTTCAGCAGGTAAGCATGCTGCGCAGCATAGGTTTGGGTTTTGTGTGCCAATACCCCTTTGTCTTTCGAAGCCCTGGCTTCTACAATTACAGCACCGGCACCATCACTGTAAATCATAGAGTCGCGGTCGTGCGGATCGATGACGCGCGATAGTGTTTCAGCGCCAATCACCAAACAACGTTTAGCATCGCCAGAGCGAATGTAATAGTTGGCTTGTATAAAAGCTTCTACCCAGCCTGGGCAACCGAAGGGTACATCGTATGCAACACAGTCAGGATTTTCAATTTGGAGTTTTGCTTTAATGCGCGAAGCAAGTGAGGGCAAAATATCCGTTTGGTTTGACTGATATCGAACATCACCAAAGTTATGCGCTACAATAATGTAGTCCAGTGTCTCAGCATCAATGCCTGCATTGTTAATGGCAGTAGCAGCTGCCAGGGCACCTAGATCAGATGCATTTTGATCAGGTCTGGCGTAGCGCCTGGCTTTGATGCCAGTAATCTCTGAGAACTTCTCAATAATACTGCTATTACTTTTTACTGATGGCTCATGGGCTTTTTCGTAGAAAGTATTTTGCAGAAAATCGCTGTTGGGAATTTCAATGTCAGGTATGTAAGAACCAGTACCAATAATAACAGAAGTGTACATAATAGATTGTATGATTAAAAAATTGAACGCTTATGAGCATAATAAAAGATTAAATAGTCTTGTATTATACTGCTACCATCAATGCGTAAAGATAAAGCCTTTGTCTAAGCATGATGTTGTTTAATGATTTAATCGCAGAAATATTTTATTTCCTAACGAACGATAGTGTTAGTGATGTGTCATTTGAATAGAAAATTGTCAGCACTTAACGATCAGCCGTTAGCTTTTTATTTACTCATATTTGATAGTTGACCGTTGAGAAGACGCTGCATTATATCCGTGGTACCACGGATATGATTTACCCATAGGGGGGTATTGGTACGTGGGTGCTAGAATCCGTATTTGGTGAAAAAAATTATTATGATCAATAACAAAAGAATGGCCCTTGTGCTGAGTGTACTGTTTGTATCATGGACCCTGGCTTCCTGCGATTTGCTTGACAGCCTGGACCCAAAGTCTGTTTCAGAAAAACGTGTTGATTTACTTACTGGAAAAATTTGGAAAGTTGATTCCCTCATTGTAAAGTCGGATGTATTGAGTGGTGGCGTGAGCACCATTACTGGACAAACTATTTACCTGAATCGTGGTACCCTGGAGTTTAAGAATCCATCGGATGCGAGTAATCCTGGTTATAATGCCGGATATGTTTTTCACCGATACACTGAGAATGGGGTTGAAAAAGTTGATACCCTGGCATGGGTGCCTTATAACTTCAATTCAGGTTCTGATAATCACATCACAATCTTTTACAACACTCCCAATCAAATTGATTATGTAGCTGGTGCCTACGATATGTATTTTGATGTACTCACTTTTGAGGATAAGAAGGTACGCATCGAGAGCTGGCGCAGAGAAACCATCAATGGTGGTTCGGGTGGTTCTTATGGTACCTTTCGCAGATACCATCTAACCCGTTAAGGAATAGCAACAAGTGCTTGTCAGTGTGGTAGAGCGCTGGCAAGCTTTGCTGTCTGCCAATGCCAAGGCATGAGTAATGCAGGCTTCTCAATCTCTTTAAAATTTCGTTGCTTTGCACTCCATTTAAATTCAATCCACATGGAGGTAAGAGACAGCAACGGTACCCTGTTGAAGGAGGGTGATTCAGTCAACGTCATCAAAGATTTAAAAGTACGCGGCTCTTCCGGTGTTGTGAAGCGCGGCACTATGGTGAAGAACATTAAACTTACCGATGATGCTGTCGAGATAGAAGGTCGCGTAGACAAATCGACAATGGTATTGAAGACTGAATTCTTAAAGAAAGCCTAACCCTTCTGTTATGCAACAAGAAACACTGACTGCCCCTGCAGTGAAACGCTTTCGCCTCATTGCCAACATAGAAGGTTGGTCTTACATACTCCTGGTATTTGTGGCCATGCCATTAAAATATGGAGCCGATTTACCTGCGGCCGTAAGCATTGTAGGTATGTTACACGGTATCCTCTTTGTTGGTTTTTGCATGAGCCTGGCTGAAATGTTTTTCCGTTACCGTTGGTCTGTTTTAAAAGCCGCAGCTGTTTTTGTATCCAGCTTGTTGCCCTTTGGTACCTTTGTGATGGATCGTATGTTGTACAAGTCTCGTAGCGCTGTTTCTTAAATTTTAATACACCTCGATGGAGTTAAGACTGAATACCAGCTATAGCAGTATTTTGAAATTGGCCTTGCCTATTTCACTCGCTATGTTGGTACCTCAGATCAACTTTATCACCAACAATATTTTTCTGGGTACTTTAGGCGAGCAGGAGCTGGCCAGTGCCGGTATCACGGGTGTTTATTACTTGATCTTTGCAGTTATTGGTAATGGATTAAACAATGGCTTGCAAGCCTTGATTGCCCGCAGAGCTGGACAGAACTTACCCAAGGAAATAGGGCGTCTCTTTTATCATGGTGTTTGGGTAGCCTTGGGTGTAGCTTTAGCAGGTATTGCGCTCACTTATGCCCTGGCACCGGTGATCTTGCGTGCCACCATACATGATGCGCACATTGCCGAACAGGTCATCGATTTTCTATTGATACGCATCTGGGGTCTTCCTTTTTTGTACCTCTATGTAATGCGCAATGCCTTGCTGGTGGGTACTAATCAAACGAAGTTTTTGGTATGGGGTACGCTATCAGAAGCCCTTGTTAATATTGTACTGGATTACGGATTGATCTATGGTAAACTGGGCTTACCCGCTATGGGTTTTAATGGAGCTGCCTATGCTTCTATATTGGCAGAAGCCAGCGGATTGTTAGTTATCTATTGGGTCATTCATAGAAAGGGCATCCATCAACGCTTTGCCTTCTTCGAACAAAAGCGCATGGACTTTACCGTGACAAGGCTGATCATGATTCAGTCGCTTCCATTGGTATTGCAATTTGCTATCAGTATTATCAGCTGGGAGTTCTTCTATATTTTAGTAGAGCACCATGGACCGCGGGCACTGGCTATCTCTAATACCATGCGCAACATCTTTGGTTTGTTTGGTATATTCTGTTGGGCCTTTGCTTCTGCTACCAATACCTTGGTTAGTAATATCATTGGTCAGGGGAGAGAGGATGAAGTCATCCCGCTGATCCATCGCGTCATTCGCTTAAGTTTTGGTATCGCTGCTTTTCTGTTTGTTATCATCAATCTATTTCCTGAATTCTTCCTGTCTTTCTATGGGCAGGACGATGCTTTTATTACCGAGGCTATACCTGTCGTGCGCATTGTATCGCTTGCATTGCTGATGATGTCTTTGGGTACTATTTGGTTGAATGCGGTGACGGGCACTGGTAATTCGAAAGTGAATTTACTCATTGAATTGATTACGATTATTTTGTACTCGGTATATGTATATGTCGTACTCGAATGGCTCGACATGCCGATTACCTGGGGCTGGGCCAGTGAATGGTTGTACTGGATCAGCATGTTCAGCATGGCTTATTACTATATGAAGTCAGGCCGATGGAAGCACAAAATAATTTAAAGCCTAAGCAAGGCTGGCAATAGGGTTGCTGACCAGAATCTCTTCAATGGCCTTACTGTATTTATCTACGATAATCGTATCGCTAAACTCAAGCTCCATTTTTCTACGGCCACATTCTCCCATCAGCTGTAATACGACATCCGATTGGCGAACCATCTGATGCATTTTATTGGCCAGGTCAAGAGCATTGGCAGGCTCACATAGTAAACCATTAAAGCCGCCTTGCACCACATGATTGCAACCGGGTACATTGGTCGTAACAATGGCTTTGCCTAAAGCAGCAGCCTCCATGAGCGATCGCGGTGATCCTTCGCGGTAGGATGGCAGCACTATACAGTCGGCCGCGTGGATGTAGGGCCTTACATCATCTGTTTTACCCAGGTACTCTATCCATCCTTCTTCAATCCAACGATTGACAACAGCTAGAGGAATACCACGCGTATGCGCAGGATCTGTTGCGCCCAGTAATTGGAATTTGGCACGCAGTCCTCTGGCACGGAGTATTTTAATAGCTTCAATGTATTCTACGATTCCTTTATCATAGATAAGTCGCGAGATGGTTAAGAATGTAAAGGTTGTATTACGATGAAAAGCTTGAGGTTGAAATTTCTCTAAGTCTATACCAGAACCGGGAATAAGCTCTGTTTTCATTGGATCCACGAGCAGCTGATCGATGAAGAGTTCTAAGTCATCCGGATTTTGAAAAAATACCTTCTTGGGAAAGCGAAATGAGAATTTATATAAAACTTTAGCGACAGCAGATACTAAACCTTTCTTCAGAAAGACCGTGCCGAGTCCGCATACATTATTGATGCAAGGTCTCCCTGCAATGGCAGCTGCAATAGCACCATACACGTTTGGTTTGATCGTGTAGTGCAAGATTATATCCGGTTTTACTTTTGTATAGAGCAAGGCCAATTCTGCTACCAGCGCCATGTCTTTGATTGGATTGGCTCCCCGGCTATCCATGTATACATTATGATGGACGCAACCAGCGTCTTGTAAGAAATGTGTATACTCGTCTTTAGGCGCGATGGTGTGTACTTCATGCCCTTGCGCCAAGAGGGCTTTCACAAAGTTCATCCTGAAGTTGTAGATGTTCCAGGAAGTATTTAACACAATGGCTATTCTCACAAAATGGGGTTTTCAGCACAGATGCATAAATCAAGCCTCTCACTTTTTTTCAATATTTCGCATATTTTGTGATTTTGGTGGTTCATTATTGGATAAGGATTCCCAAAAAAGGAATAATCTTAATCCGTATTACAAACTTTCATTGTGTAGTTTTGAAGTATGGACCTACAGCAATTTGATGCCCGCGCAAAGAAGCTTAGTGCAGAGAATAAGAAATTCTTAACCAGTCTGAAGAAGAAAGATTCCAGGAAGCTTGATGAGGCTTTTCATCAATTGCATGAAGCAGTTTTTGAAGAGATCGATTGCCTGACTTGCGCTAATTGTTGTAAGACGACCAGTCCTATTTTCTACGAGACAGACATTGAACGGGCTGCTAAGTTTTTGCGCGTGAAACCAGGTGATTTTGTAGCTAAATACCTGCGCATTGATGAAGACAAGGATTATGTATTAAAATCATCTCCCTGCCCATTTCTGGGCCATGATAATTACTGCTCTATTTATGAAAGCAGGCCCAAGGCATGCAGAGAGTATCCCCACACTGATAGAAAAAAGATGGTACAGGTAATGGACCTTGCCTATAAGAATACAAGCGTATGTCCTGCCGTGCTGGAAATGGTGGAGCGTTTAAAAAAGATTAATCTTTAGAAACCGGCCAATGATATACCAACTGTATAGGTATTGGTATTGACACGCTCAGGTCCTTTATCTTTTTCAAATAATGTATTGAGGTTGTAGTGCGCAAACCAGTTAAAGTTACCAATGCCAATGCGCAGGGTAGCACTATAGCGGAAAGGATTCAGGTTATAGTTTTGATTATCCTTTAGCAACCTCGTTTCACCGTTCTTTTCATACTTTAACTTCGTGTGGGCGCCAATTAAATACCCAACACGCCCTCCGATAGATACCTTAAAGCTTCTGGAAGGATCGTAAGGATTGGTGCTAAAACGAACTTCTAGCGGTACATCGATGTAATTCATGATAGCCATAGATTTTTGGATACCACTAACCGTATCAGCAGGGGCGTATACGGTGCGAGCTGCTTGCTGTAATATGGTATTACCTGCAGAATTGACAATAAAAGTGGGCGTGGCACGCTTTACTGTATCGGTACTCCAACGCTTATCAAAATCAATAAGCTTAAAGCGTTCGAAACCAAAACCAAGTCCAGGGTGTAGGCTGAATTTGGAATCACCTATTCGCACATCATAGAAATAATAAAGATTAAGCGTGCGAGATCCCCACAAACCAATTTTCAGATTGTTAGGGGCGTCAATCATTCGGTTAATTCCCAGGTCTAATTGGAGGGTTCCGGGAATATTTGGACGTCCTTTAGAGGATTTAGTGGCTTCTTGAGCAAAAATTGCGGTGGTTAATATGGCAAAAAGGCCAGTAAGCAGTAGTTTCTTCATTATTTCCGGTACAAACATCTTTACAAGCTTCAAAAATAGTTTTTTTATGGGCCAGACCAAATAACGTTGTTGTGTGAGATAAATTATTCTTTATTTTTGCAACCCAATTCGCACTCGTAGCTCAATTGAATAGAGCATCTGACTACGGATCAGAAGGTTCGGGGTTTGAATCCCTGCGAGTGCACTAGTGAAGCCCTGACGGAAACGGCAGGGCTTTTTCTTTAAAAAACAATTTCTTTTTATGATGGGGATCACGAAAGGCTGTGCGGCAGGGTAGTGCGTACGAGTAATCCCTGCGCGATTGCGCTATCAAAGCCCTGACGTAAACGTTGGTTTTTTTCTTTCAGAGCATACCATCAAGCCAGGGTACAGGGCCATAGAGTTGAATCTTCTAGTAGGCCTAGCTTTTTTCCTTGTCCAACCAGTTACCAATAGCTACAGAGGCCAGCTAGATCATCCTTTCTGCTAACAAAAGTCATTCACTTCAACCATTTATATGCTGACCTTCCAATAAAAGATAAACTATGAAATACGCTGCCCCATTCTTATGGATGGTTTTGCTTAGTTGCCAGCGTCCATTGGAGGAAATTTATCCAACTGTTGAACCTATTTCTGAATCAGTGTATGCCTCCGGTATTGTAAAAAGTAAGAATCAATATCAGGTATTTTCTTCCGTTAATGGTTTGATAGCAGAGGTTTATGTATCAGAGGGCGATTCTGTTGAAAAAGGAAGTGCTCTGGTGCGGATTGATAATAGGAGTGCCAACCTCCAGGCTGATAATGCCAAACTATCGGCAGCCTATGCCGACTTAAAATCCAACAAGGATAAATTGTATGAAGCACAACTGACAGTTGCATTAACCTACGCTAAAAGAAAAAATGATTCGTTGCTTCTCAGTCGACAGCACAATTTGATGGCAAGAAATATTGGAACAAAGGTGGAAGTAGAGCAGCGTGAGCTCAACTTTCAAAATGCGAAGGTCGCGCATCAATCAGCTCAACTCCGCTATCATGATCTGCAAAGGCAAATTAACTTAACAGCTCAGCAGACGCAGAACACAGCAAGACTTAATGATAATCTAGCCAAAGATTATATTATCAGAAGTCAGCGGCCTGGCACTGTGTATAGCCTGACAAAAAAAGTGGGGGAGTTTGTGAGTACACAAAGCCCCTTGGCGCTTTTAGGAGATAGTAAAAACTATATACTGGAATTGCAGGTGGATGAATATGATATAGTCAAGATCAAAGCGCAACAGCTGGTGGTCTTGCGTATGGATAGTTATAAAGGCATTGTCTTTGAAGCGATCGTAACCAAAATTAATCCATTACTCAACGAAAGGACTAAAACCTTCACAGTCGAAGCTAGCTTTACCAAAGCACCACCTGTTCTTTATCCATTTCTAACAGTAGAGGCCAATATTGTTATTCAAGCAAAAGAGCAAGCCTTGACCATCCCCAGAAACTGTCTGCTGCAAGATTCAATGGTGATGACTAAACAAAGGGGTAGCCAAAAAGTAGTGACAGGCTTGATGGACTATCAAAAAGTAGAAATACTGAGTGGCTTGACGAAAGAGGATGTACTCTTAATGCCTGAAAATTGAAATCTCCACTGATCATAAAAATAGCAATAGCCTTGTTGCTGGCGCGTTGGAAACAAACTACAGTAGCCGCAGTCGGGGTTACTTTTAGTATAACCATGTTCATAGCCTTGTTGGGTTTTATGAATGGCCTGAATGATTTACTGGATGGATTGATTTTAAACCGTACGCCACACATTCGACTTTTTAACGAAGTAAGTGTCCGTCAGCAGCAACCCATTCATCAGTTAGATAAGTTTAATAGAGGTCATAACTTCATACACTCCATAAAGCCTGCGAATAGTCGGCAGGCTATTTATAATAGTCAGCCTATTTTGACAACCCTGGCCGCAGACGCGCGTGTATTGGGAGTAGCTCCTAAAATCAATGCCCAGGTTTTCTTTACAGCAGGTACGATTGATATTACAGGTGTCATCAATGGAATAGATCCAACTGCAGAGGCTAGGTTATTCCATTTCAATGACTATGTAGTAGAGGGTAATACTGATGAATTAGAAAATGTCGCCAATAGCATTATACTGGGAAAAGAATTGGCGAGAAAAGTATTGGCAGAGCCAGGAGATATTGTTCAGGTGGTTACTCCTCAGGGAGAAAGATTTTCACTCAAGGTTGTAGGGCTATTTCAATCAGGCATACAAGAGTATGATAAAACGCAGAGTTACGCTTCCATTAAAACCACACAGAAGATTTTAGGAAAAGACAATAACTACATCACAGACATACAAATTAAGTTGAGAGACATGGCAGTGGCTCCTGCGATGGCAGTCGAGTATGCACAACGTTTCGGTACCCTGGCAGAAGACATCCAAACAGCCAACGCACAATTTGAGACAGGAAGTTTTGTTCGATCACTAATATCTTACGCAGTGGGCATTACCCTTTTGATTGTAGCCGGTTTTGGAATTTATAACATTCTTAACATGATGATATATGAGAAGATGGACTCGATTGCTATTCTTAAAGCAACTGGATTTGCAGGTGCCGATGTCAATAAAATATTCATCTTCATTGCCCTGAGCATTGGCATTACCGGAGGGTTACTGGGTTTACTTCTGGGCTTTCTTGTTTCCTTAGGAATCGATCAGATACCATTCAGAACAGCTTCACTACCTACGGTTAAGACCTATCCTGTAAACTACAATCTGTTCTTTTACATTATTGGATTTTGTTTTTCTCTGATCACCACTTACCTGGCCGGCCTATTGCCAGCCAACAAGGCCAGCGGCATTGATCCAGTCATCATCATACGTGGTAAATGATACACGAGCCCACCATCCTGGAAGCACGTCACATTGAAAAGAGATTCAATGATGCGGTAGAGTTACCAGTGCTAAAAGACATATCCTTTGCCATTAAGAAAGGTGAATTTGTATCTGTGGTAGGTAAATCGGGTTGTGGTAAATCAACCCTTTTGTACATACTATCGACCATGGATACTGATTTTACTGGTGATTTATTGATTGACGGAGAATTAACCAGAGGAAAAAAAGAAAGGCAATTGGCCAATATCCGTAACGAGAAGATTGGTTTTGTTTTTCAGTTTCATTATTTACTACATGAATTTAGTGTGTTAGAGAATGTAATGTTGCCTGGCCTGAAGTTGGGTCGTTATAGTCATCAGGAGCTCGAGCACAGGGCTATGGAAAGATTGAAAACCCTGGGTATTGAATCGCTTGCGCTAAAGAGGGCTAATAAAATCTCTGGTGGTGAAAAGCAGCGCGTAGCCATTGCGAGGGCGTTGATCAACGATCCTCTCATCATTATGGGTGATGAGCCTACGGGTAACTTAGATAAACGGAATGGCGAGATCGTGTTCAATATCTTTAAACAGATGGCAGAAGAGTATAAGCAAACTCTGCTGATAGTTACGCATGATACTACCTTTGCCAATCAAACCCAGCGCATTATTGAAATGGAAGATGGAAGAATTATTCGCCAATAATAGGCAGCTCGGTATTATGTGATTTCCCTTCTTTAGAATAGGCACAAAAAAACCTGACGAGTATCGCCAGGCTTTTTGAAGGGATAATTGTTGATTATTGGCGCGCAATAAAAAGGAAGTCGCTCTCTAAAGCATTGTCACCGAAGGGCCCAAACTTCGGCTGTATCTTCAATTTTTCTACATAAGTAAATAGTTCGGTCAGCGTTAAGATGCCATCACTACCGCCTTTAGAGTACAGCGCCTCCAGGAAATTTTTAGCGAAAGGGGAGTGCTGCCCCTTAATGCCATCGGACACATAGGTTTTTCCACCTGATGTTAAATACTTCCTTGTTTTGCTAATAAGTTTTCGGGTTACAAATTCATTTTTACCCTGCTCTTTATAGATTTCATCCATGCTACCGCGTGAAGAAGCGAGTACCTCATCAAAGGTTCCTCCGAAGCACACATCCATGGTTAAGAAAATGTGTTCACAAGGAATATTGTTAATGATAGAACGAAGACGGTTATGGGATAGGTAAGAAGTCTTTCCTTCGTCATTAATCAGAGATTCAGTCGTTACCACAAAACCTTCCCCAAAGGTCTGGTCATAATTTCCATGACCAGCGAAGAAGATAAAGAGCTGATCGAGGGGTTTGTATTTTTTCTCTGCGTACTCTCTGATTTTCCTGAGTATTTCTGCCTGGCTGGGGTTTTCAACGATATCTACTTTAAAGCCATAATTGCTTTTTAATTCTTCACCAATGGTGCGTGAATCGAAAACAGGGTTTACCAAGTCACTCCAGTATTCGTAATTATCAGTCGCAAAAATAAGGGCATAATCGGTGCGGTCCAGGCTCGTAGCGTTGGCGATAGCATCTGCACCTACTGCAACCTTCTTGGAAGAAGTGGTTTTTATTCCACCTGCATTTTCTGCAATAATAACAATGGTGTTTTCTCCATCAAGTAAGGTTAGTCTTTTGTCGACAACAAAATGATTAAGTTCAACACCAGCAGGTTTTAGTACCTGAGATCCTCTACTTGTTTTTGTGTCGCCTTCACGAATAGCAATGGTTACATTCGTTAGTGGCGTGCCTGAATCAATTGTGAATTTTACCGATACTCTTCCATCTTCTGTATAGGTAATATCAGGGATGGGGCTTTGCCAGCTAATCACCGGAATATCGGCATTGATGTTTTTTTGCTTCACCATATCTAACTCAAACTCGCTGGAGCGTGTTGTTAGATTCTGGGCCATGAGTCCCTGCCAAGCTGTTAGCAGAAGAACGGGCAGAAATAATTTAAGGGTTTTCATTTATTGTAAGATTATCTTTTTGGTTTGTGAATATGTTTTGCCATTGCTGTCAGTAACCTTCATTTTGTAGAAGTAAAGTCCTGGTTTTGTTTGCGTTGTTTGAGTATCCCAGCTAATAGTATAAAAACCTGGTTGAAAGGTTTTATTCACGAGGTTTTGCACTGGTTCCCCTAGATTATTGATGATACTGATGCTGATTTGAGAATTGCCTTGTTTATCAGCAATGGTAAATGGAATGGTCACTGCTTGACTTGAAGGGTTGGGGTAGGCATCTCCGAGTAGACCTAGGGAAGGCAGTATTTTACCTTCCAGGTTCTGTCCGAAGTAAATGGTAAACTTGCGTTGTTTGTCATCGAAAGTATAGATGTTCGTTTCACGCATATTGGTCAGGCGCTGCTCTTTATGGTCAAATAAATACAGTTCGTTTTCATTGATACCGAATTGAGTATTGTCCCATAGTAATTCTGCTAGCCCGTCATTTTCTGCGTAAGCGACAAAATCCCATTCATGGTAGTTTTTAGGTGTTACAACGTTTTTGGTTAAAGTATAATTTTTAATGTCAAAGTCTAAAGCAAGCTTACCTGCAATACCTGGAGGGTTAAAGTCATCATGATTATCTAATTCCAGGCTACCATTAATATTCATTCCTATACCACCGATGGTGTTGCTTAGGGAACCTTGACGAATAGCAATTGGCAGCTCCCAATTTTGTGCACTCAGATCGCTTGTGATGCTTTCGGTACGTCCTGTGCCTGCCGTTGCACCTGGCGAAATGGTAACTTCTTTAATGCCACCGCTATTAAATACAAAGGCACCTTCATAAGGATTTAATGTAGTTGTATTCGAGTAATTACCATTGGTGTAACGTTTCAAGGTACCGTTTCCAGTTGGCCAGGTAATCTCCACAGGGTATGGGTTACCAATTTGATTCCATCCGCTCTGAAGTGTTATTTTAAAGGCACTGCTTCGGTTTTCTGTGATGGCCTGACTGTTTTCAATAAATATTTCATTGAAAGTTTTTTGCAAGAACCAATAGCCTTTACCTCGGCTGATTTTATCAAAGTTTTTTGGGTACTGGTCGTAAACTTCCGTTCCACTATAAGTTAACAAGCGCCAATTACCTGGTTTAGCTTCTCCCAATTCATCAAAAATAGTAGCCACCTGATTATCCCTCAGGTTTTGGGGAATGGCAATCATGCGATAGCTGTTAGCGGTTTCTCCAAATACCAGATTCTCGATTTTAGGCTTGCTGGTTGTTGGGTATATGGTGTAAGAATAGTGATAGGCAGCGGTAGTCTCAGGAGACCTACCTGTATTACCCGGTAGATCTTGGCTTGTAAAATAATATTCAAGCCCTAGTTCATCGTACCAACTTTCACTTACGGTAAAGTTAAACGTTTTGTTAAAAGCCGTACCTCCGGAATTCTCTACAGGATTGGTAGCTTGAATAAAAGGTGTAGTTGATGGAGCCCCTATTTTTCTATAGTATAAGATGGTTTGGCTTGAATTAATAGATCCGTTATCCTGTACAGTTACTTGTAAAGTCAGTGGTGTGCCTTTGGTAAAATTGGCTGCCGTATGCTGCAAAGTGGGAGCCTGGTTATCAAGCGTGGTGAATGACCACGCTGTAAGGTTTGAATAGCCGGCAAAAGCATTACCAAAGATATCCGTAAAGGCCCCGGCATCGATGACTACTGCATAGTTCTTTAAAAATCCTATGGATGCAGTGGGTGTAAAGGTTACCGTTTTGTTACCGTTACTTAATACACCAGCCGTTGCATCAAATTCCTGAACAGGCAAGGTAGAATTAGCGACATCAATTAGCTTTACTTTCCTTGTGCTTACTGCTTTGATGGCCTCTTGAAATGTAAGTACTAATTTAAAATTTGCCGCTACACCAGTAGCATCATCTAATGGAGACAATGTTTGAACGAGAGGTGCTGCATTGTCATTAGGTATTACGATGCTTGAGCTTTTATGCACCTCTCTTCCATGGATGGCAGCGTAGGCAATACCAGAGCTTTCGTCAATATCGATTTTAGATACGTAAACATTGGTAAATCCTGGAGCACTTTGCCAGGTGTTTCCTTGGTCGCGGGAGATCCACAAGGTGCTACTTGCTGAATTATTAATAAAGATGTAGCCATTTGCCCCAATAGACATAACACCTCCATTATTGGGGGCAGATTTACGGCTCCAGTTTATGCCATCAGTACTTTCTAGAAAGGAACCGCCTCGTTCGTATACAAATATCTTATTATCATACTGAGTCACGCTTCCTACATTATTAAAATCACTCAATTGGTCTATTGATCCAAAGCGAACACGGTATAGATTACCAGAGGTAGTAAAAAAAACCGTATTATCAGGCAATGCTGCTATATGGTCAATATAGAAGTTAGGGACGTTGGTAGTAGAGAGCTCAGTCCAAGAAGTTAAATCCGTTGATCTGACTACTTTTCGCCCATTATTATTAATCCTTATGGCAAAGAAATTATCAACGTTCGGATCAGCAGTTTTGAGGCTATTCATTTGTGAAAAGAATCCGTCAGCATTTTTATTTGACCAAGTTGCACCTCCATCGCTGGAAACACTTATACCACCACCATAGGCGACTATTTCACCATTAGATTTTTTAAGTACAGCATCTGTGTAAGTAATGTTACTGATCTTAGTAAAGCTGGCACCAGCATTGGTTGAACCGAAAAAGTTTCCACCACCACCAGCAACCCAAACCTGACCGTTATTGAGAGCCATGCTGTTGGGGTTTGTACTGGTAAATCCACTATTACCGCTAAATAAGGTAAAGCTGTCACCATTATTGGTTGTTATGTAAAACCCGTTATTGTTACTACCCATTACGAGGGCTCCGGTTGCATCAAAAACAGGCTCGAAAAGATTAGTGCCATTAATCCCATTTTTTTTGGTCCAGGTACTGCCTCCGTTTGTCGATATGTGCAGCTCATTTAAGTTGCTGAAATAATAGTGACCTGCCGTATTCACAGTAAGCCCAACTCTCCATATGTCACCAGCGCCATTTGGATGTACCGTAAATGTTCCATTACCCTTAATGGAGGTCCAGGTAGATCCTCCGTTGGTAGTTTTGAAAACGTTACTTTTCGTAACAACTGCAAGAGCACCATCCTCAAGTTTTGAAATATTACGAACGATGCCATCTTCTAAGTCAATATTAGTAACCTGGCTCCAAGTGGTTCCATTATCGGCAGATCTGTATAGTTTGCCTACTCCATTTTCCTCTTTAGCAGCCAAAACAAAGCCACCAGTTATACTTTCAACAAAACCAAAGAAACCGGTATTCAGGCTTGCAACAGAGGTAAAAGTATTGCCGTTGTTGGAAGAAGTATAAACACCTGAATTATTAGTGGCTATTATTAAAGTCCCATTAGAGCTTACCGCGATATCACCGATATCATCCACCTGACCAGGTAGCCTCGTCCAGGTGTTTCCATTATCGGATGATTCAATAATGGAACTATAGTCTACCACATAGATTTTATTGTTATAACTTTTTATTTCCCGAAAACAGCAGCTGTTTGGAATTGATATGCGTTCCCATTTGGCTGTGCCATTATTATAGCGATAAAGACCGTTATTACTTCCCAGGGAAAATAAAGTTCCGTTGGTTGCCTTGGCTAATTTATTAACATAACCACCATAGGGTCCGTTAAGTGCTTGCCAGGTAAAGTTTATAGCAGGGGGAATCTGATCAGGAGCAACAATGAGTGGGGATGTTATTTTGGCTACGGAACCTCCGTAACAAACTATATAAGAATTGTTGCCTGCATCTTGGGCAATATCTCGTACATATGCATTTCGGGAAGGTAGCGAAAATGACTTCCAGCTTTTGCCATCATCTTGGGTAACCAAAATTGACGCACGGACACCTAAACCAACACCGCCAACACCTTGGCGTATGGGTATCATATAATCGTGAGAATAGTTTATTGAAGTCCAGCTGGAGCCTTGGTCACCACTGTAGGCAAAACGGTTCCCATCGGAAGCATATACTTTTCCGTTAAGTTCAAAAAGGCCACGACAATTAAAGCCAGCACTTTCCAGGGGGGTAACTAGTTTAACAGCATTCCAATTGTTTGCATCTACTGGCGTAAATCGCCAATATTCTGTTCGGCCACCATTTGTATTGGTGTAGCCACTAGCAATAAAGTTGTTGCCAATTTTTGTTGCATACATGAAGAAGAACCCAAAGTCCCATCCACTGATGGTAACATTGGTCCAGTTAGCACCATTATCAATGGATCTTTTGACTACATTACTTCCATTCATACCAAAGCCTATGATTTCGGTAGGGCCAACGGGTAAAAAAACCTGGGATCCTTCTGTTGTGATCTTGGTCCAGGTTAAGCCATCAGTAGTTCTGAATGTACCCTCGCTAGATGAATTGATTAAAGATCCATCCTGGAGTTTAACTAATTTTTGTTGCGCTAGTGCTCCGTAAAAGAAGGGTGAGGCGGAGGTAGGTTTTTGATGAGTAAAAGTAGTTTGGTTTTGAGATACCCAGAATCCCCTGACGCCATTATCTCCCCTTACAACAATATTGCCGTTATTCATTATCTCAATATCTGATCCCCAAAATGAATTGATTGCATTTGGCCAAGTTCCATTAACTTGAGTCCAGACACTTCCTCCATCGGTGGTTCTGTAAATTCCGCTTCCATCACAACCAGCGTATGCTTCTGTTGCTGATTTCCAAGTGATGGTTGCAATATTGTAATCTACAAAATCAGTATTGGGCTTTGTTCTCAATGTCCATGTAGGAACGGTTTCATTGCTTAGCTGGTGAAAGTTTCCATTGCTCAAGGTGTAGATAATTCCATTCGTTGCTTCACTCCATGTTACGTAACCGTTGATATTACCACTGGGACTAGCTAAAGGGTTCCAGCTAGAGCCTCCATTTGTTGATGTTTTTAATAACGTAACTGAGTTGTCAGCTTTGCGATGCGAGAGAAATATTTTACTGTCACTGGAGCGTATGATGAGATTGAGTTCTGTATCAATGGAAGATGTTTCTTTGGGGAAGACAACACTTGTTTTTGCGCTGCTCCATACATCATCGCTTGGTACAGGGTGCTTGATTAAACCAATGGTGTTATCATGAAAATATAAGTCCCCATTAGCCGTAAAATCAAAGTTGAATCTACCACCTGACCCACAGCCATTATTAGTGGTTAATTTTGTCCAGCCCGCACCGTTGTTAGAGGATACATAAACACCTTCACAAGGGGCTCCAACAACGAAAGTGTTACTTTTGGTTGGGTGCTTAGCTAATAGGCTTGGGTTTCTAAATCCACTTCCAACACGCGTCCATGTGGTGCCATTGGTAGATGAATACAACGAACTGTAATCAGTGTAATAGAAGGTGCTGCCATCTATTAAGAAAGTATAAACATCAGCATTTACAGGGCCAAATTTTAACCATGTAACGCCATTGTCAGCACTTGAATAAATCTGTTGGCCAATACGATCAAGTGCATATACTTTACCATCAGGACCTATTTGGATAGTCTGAATGTTACCACCCGATGGACCATTTAGTTCTGTAAAGTTTTGTGCAGAAGCAACAATAGTGAGAACAAGTAAGAGTTTTGTAAAAAGTAGTTTCATTTTCTAAAGCATGCTTAGTGTATGACAAATCTTTTAATTCTGCGAAGTTGGTGCTGGAGGTGGATCCACTAATGAGTCTTCCTGGCCACCGGCTGCACCACTGATGAGTGTGTAGCCTAAGTAGCCAACGCCCATGAGCGGTATAATTTTGAAGAATAAAGGGAGCTTGCGCTTTACTTTAAAATTCTCTGTGTATATGAAATCTGACGATTGTCGGGCATCAGTAATTTTTAAGCGGTATGCAGCACCAGGTTTAAGGTTTTTTCCAAAGTTCACGGTATAGGTTCCGTTATTAGGGTGATTCAATTCTCCCTGAACACGCTCCGATCCATTAAAGATTTCGATATGTACTGGGTTAGTGTTGCCTGGGCGCCATTCAAGGGGATAGCTTTTGCCTCGCTTGTAGGTTTTTGCCTGGGTAAAGTTTTTAAGTCTGACAAAAGGTATGTAAACATTGGCACGCACCTCAACAGAAAGAGGACCGACAAAGTCTCCATATTCACCCCTGATGTCCCAGATGATTTTACGGATACCCGGTTTTACTTCTTCACCTATATCACCGCTCACTTTTGTCAGCGCAGCAGAATAGTTGTCTTTAGAAGCAAAGAGACTAACCTTATACTCGTTATTTGGGTTGGAGTCATCAATTTCATAGTGGACGAGGAGCTTATCATTTACCATTTCCAGTTTACGAATGGTCATTTTTTGGGCTTGCAGTGCTGAGGCGAGTAGGGTTAGGCAAGCCAATAGAAGGTTTTTCATGGGTATTAAATCTAGAGACTAGAGTAAATATTGGAAATAATCCACAAAAAATGAATACCCTGAATAGAGTATTCTGGCTCATGGGTGTAGTAAGAGCTGCTAGGTCCTTTGAAAGCGCAGAAATGTTTAAAATTTTTTTGCTAAATCGGCACTATAGCCTCATTAAAAAGCTGGCTGATTAAACATTTATGAAGCTTTTATTCTATTCCAGTGTAATTGTAAGGAGTAATATTCCTCAATTTACCTTTCACCGATTCACTTACTTGCAAAGTGTTGATAAAAGCCTGAATGGAAGCCTCTGTAATTTTTTCGTTCTTACGTGTCAATTCTTTGAGCGCTTCATAGGGGTTGGGGTAGCCCTCCATTCGGAGAATAGTTTGAATAGCTTCCGCTACAACAGCCCAGTTTTCCTCTAAATCAGCATTGATGGCTTGCTTATTCAGCTCCAGCTTATCAATACCGCGTTGTAATGATTTTAGTGATAAAAAAGTATGAGCCAAAGGCACACCAATGTTTCGCAATACTGTAGAGTCTGTTAAATCTCTTTGCAAACGAGATATTGGCAACTTAGCTGACAAGTGTTCAAAAATGGCATTAGCAAATCCTAGATTGCCTTCTGCATTTTCAAAATCAATAGGGTTTACCTTATGAGGCATGGCAGAACTACCAACTTCTCCGGCTTTGATTTTCTGCTTGAAGTAATTCATGGCTACATATTGCCATACATCTCTGCTAAAATCGATTAAGATGGTATTGATACGCTTCAGATTATCAAATAGCGCGGCCATATTATCGTAATGTTCTATCTGGGTAGTAGGGTGACTTCTCACCAAACCCAGGCGATGGCTGACAAATTCATTGGCAAATTTCTTCCAGTCTATTTCAGGATAGGCAACATGATGCGCATTAAAATTACCGGTGGCGCCACCGAATTTAGCAGCATGGGGCACTGTTTTTAAAAGCTCTAATTGCTTATTGATACGCGCCACGAACACACTGATTTCTTTGCCTAAACGGGTAGGCGATGCAGGTTGGCCATGGGTACGGGCCAGCATGGGCACATCTTTCCATTCTAAACTTTTAGCAGATAGTTTTTCAAGAAGTGCATTGAAGGCAGGAAGCAACTCCTTGTCCATAAATTCTTTTAAAGAAAGTGGAATAGAGGTGTTGTTAATATCCTGCGAAGTAAGTCCAAAGTGAATAAATTCTTTAAAATCGCTGAGGCCCAGCGCATCAAACTTTTGCTTGATAAAATACTCAACTGCTTTTACATCGTGGTTGGTGGTAGCTTCAATTTCCTTGATGGCAATGGCATCGGCCTCTGTGAAATTTTTATGGATTAAACGAAGTTTCTCCAAATCACGAGCTGGAAAGCTTTCTAACTCGGGTAGCACCCCGGTTAAGCTGATGAAATATTCGATTTCAACTAAAACACGGTAGCGTATAAGTCCGAATTCAGAAAAATAAGGCGCCAGCACCTGGGTGTTAGAAAAATAGCGCCCGTCTACGGGTGAGATAGCAGTAAGTTGATTGAGTTGCACTGGCTTGGAATTAAGTATCAAAAGTAATAAAAATCAGGTAGTCTGAGGTATTAAACAGTACCAGCGGTATTACTAGCTATGGGTCTTTATTATAGCTTTGCGGCCTATGAAATGGCTAGTGCTTTTTTTTGCCTCCTTTGCTTGTTTTGGGGCCTACAGTCAAAAGAATTTACCGGGTATAGAGTTTCCTGTTAAAAAAGCGCAGGATGCCATTCAGATAGACGGTGAGTTGAAAGAGGAAAGCTGGAAACAAGCTACACAGGGTAAGGATTTTTGGGTGGCCAGGCCTATCGATTCAATTGCCCCTACCAACAAGACTTATTTCTACATCACTTTCGATGATGAGTTCTTTTATGTGGGCTTCGAGTGCATGGATGATGGCGGAGAACCTATTGTACAATCTTTACGAAGAGATTTTGATTACGGGCCTAATGATAACGTGGGTATTTACATGAATACTTACAATGACTTTACGAATGGATTTTATTTTAACATAACGCCCTATGGTGTACAAAGGGAGGGCACGGTAGCCAATTCGGGTATGTCGGATGGTGATTATTCTTCTTTTTGGGACAACAAGTGGTTTTCAGCTGTTAAGCGCTATGATGACAGGTGGGTGGCAGAAATTGCTATTCCTTTTAAGTCGATTCGGTATAATATCGGGAATTGGAATTTCAATGTATTGCGAAATGATGTAGAGCGTAACCAGGTTTCCGGATGGATCGCAACTCCTGTACAATACATGCCGGCTTCTTTTCAAAATACGGGCACCATCATTTGGGAACAGCCGCTTCCTAAGCCAGGTATGAATATTTCATTTATTCCTTATGTGACCACAGAGGTTAATGAATCAAAGGAAAGTGGGCAGGCGGCTGATTATACATTGAATGCAGGTTTTGATGCTAAAATTGCTGTCACACCTTCGATGAATCTTGACTTAACAGTTAACCCTGATTTCTCGAATGTAGAAGTGGATCGTCAGGTGATCAACCTCACTCGCTTTGAAGTTAATTTTCCGGAGCGCAGACAATTCTTTTTGGAGAATACTGACTTGTTTTCAACTCCAGGTTTTGTGGAAACCAGGCCATTTTTCTCAAGGCGCATTGGATTGGCACAGGACTCAATCGGCAATTTATCGAAGGTGCCCATTGTGTATGGTGCTCGCCTGAGCGGTAAGCTGGGCCCCGGGTGGCGGGTAGGGGTCATGAATTTACAAACGCGTGAAGAAAAGAAGTTAGGATTACCTGATCAGAACTATACAGTTGCTGTGGTGCAAAGGCAAATTTTTAAAAGATCAAATTTTGATCTTGTGTTCATCAACAAGCAATCATTGGGTATAGAAAAGTATGATTCCAATCGGTATTATCACCCATCTGTTTTGCGCGAAAGCTATGCGGAAAATGGTGATACCATCCGACAGTTGAATACTTACAACCGAGTGATCGGGGGCGACTTCAATCTTTTTACCAAGAGCAATCGGTGGAACAGTGATGTGTACTTCTTCAAGTCCTTAGATAACTTTAATGCCAGCGATAATTATGCCTACGGAGCTTTCCTGGGATACTTCAGTCGGAATTTATCAGTTTTTATGGGGCACGAAAACCTGGGAAGAAACTACAATGCTGAATCTGGTTATGTGCCTGGTATGCAGGTGTACCCTGGTTATGCCAATGGATTTTTTAGGGTTGCGAATCCTATATACCCTAAATCCCAGCGCATTGTAAATATCAGACCTGAGTATGGCTATAATTTCACCATGACACCCGATGGTAAGTTAACCGACCAGAGTTTTTCTGGTGAACTCGGTATATCCTTCTACAACACGTCAGGTTTTGGTATCTCATTCGCCAACATTTATCAAGTACTGCCAAGCGGTTTCAATCCCATATTTCCTAGAGGCGATAGCACTTTTATAGCGGGGCAAGAATACGAATGGAATGAATTTGCCATCGCGTATAACTCAGATACCCGTAAATTATTGAACTGGGATGCGGGCTTTTTATATGGAAGTTTTTACACGGGCGAGCGCATAAATATGAATGCCGCTTTACGTTATCGAATTCAGCCTTTTGGTAGCATTGCCATCTCGGCTGATTATAACGATATCAAGCTTGGCCCCACTTATGGAAAGGCTACCTTCTTTTTGTTGAGCCCACGCCTTGATTTTACATTTACTGATAAGTTATTCCTCACTACTTTTGTGCAATACAACAGCCGTTTCGACAATGTAAACCTTAACGCACGTTTTCAGTGGCGCTTTAAACCAGCTTCTGATTTTTTTGTTGTGTATACTGAGAATTATTTCCCCGAAGGTTTGGTTAGTAAAAACAGAGCCTTAGTTTTAAAACTTACCTATTGGTTTAATTTGTAATTATTGTGTTTAACGTTTTCTAATAAACAAGATCATGGCCTTTAATTTTTTCAAGAAGTCAGAACCGAAAAAGGAAGAACAACATAGCGGACCTCACTATTACGATCTTAAAGTAAAGCGTGTGGTTAATGAAACAAAAGATGCTATCTCCATTTGGTTTGAGCAGCCTCAGGATAAAAAGATTCAATATAAGTCTGGCCAGTTTCTAACCCTGATCATCCCTATTCAGGGTAAAGAGGTAAGAAGGGCTTATTCATTGTGTTCTTCATCATTTACAGATGAGGATCTGGTGGTAGCCGTTAAGCGAGTGGATAACGGGCTCATGAGCAATTGGCTGCCAGATAATTTGAAGGAAGGCCAAATGGTGAAGATCATGGAACCGATGGGTCAGTTTACCACAGACTATGCTCATTCCAATAAACGTCACATCATCATGTTTGCGGGAGGCTCGGGCATTACGCCAATGTTGTCAATTATCAAAAGTCTTTTAACCCAGGAATCAGAAAGTATCGTTTCGCTTATCTATTGCAACCGTGATATAGAAAGCATCATTTTTAAAGATGAACTAAGCAAATGGGAAACTAAATACGAAGGTCGACTACACGTTATTCATGTTCTGGATAATGCGCCCATGAACTGGCAGGGATACTCGGGTTTACTCAACCATGAAATGCTTAAAAAACTTTTTGAGCGTATCCCAGACTGGGGCATTGATAAAAGTACCTATATTATGTGTGGACCTGAGGGTATGATGAAGAACGTGGATACCTTACTAGCTCAGCACAATATCCCAAAAGAGAAAATCTTCAAAGAAAGTTTTGTGCAAGGCACCATTGATAAGGATGTTAAGAAGGAGACAGCCCTTGCTTCAGGAGAGGTGAAGACACGTGAGGTAGTTATTCGTTACGATGGACAAGAACATAAAGTAATTGTAAAACCAAACGATACTATTCTGGCCAGTGCGCTTGACCAAGGCGTTGATCTCCCTTACTCTTGTCAAAGTGGTTTGTGTACAGCTTGCCGTGGCAAAGCGCTTAGCGGACAGGTGAAACTGGATGAAGAAGAAGGTTTGTCGCAATCTGAGAGGGCCGAGGGCTACGTGTTAACCTGTGTGGGGCATCCCATGACCGATGATGTAGTAATCGAAATAGGTTAATTGTATAAAGTTTTGTGGTAGCGCGATGTAACACTTGGTTTTTAGCCAGGCCGGCATTGCTTAGCTTGGTAGTATTTGATTGGAAAACTTATTATCTTCCCTTCGCCAATCAAACCTATTCGTATGGAAAGTACACAGAGTTACCAGTCTTGGGATGAACTTATTATCCTGGGGGCTTATGCCAGTTTTGCCATTGCCATCCTTATTCTGCTTTATCACGAACTTCGTCTTGTCTTGATTAAAGACCTTAAAGAGAAGTATGATTACATTAACCTGCATGAAATTACTTATTTCTGGTATGCAATTATTGCCTTAATCATTGCCGCTGCTCTTTATTCTAATGCCATGGTGGCAAGGGTTTTTGATGTGAAAGGAACAACAGGTGTTATTGTAAGAGTGTTCTATACCCTAGGGTTTTCTGCCATAGCCTATATATCTCTTTCTAGTTTGGTTAGAATTCTGTATCCGAGAGTAGTAGAAAGACGCTTGCAGAAGGTAAGAAATAAGCCACGCTTATCGCCTGCGGGCAATCCTATGCGAAAGCTAAGTGAAGAGGAAGAAGATGTACACTTGGAACAAGATCAGATAGATCAAGAATCCAGTGATATACACTCCGTTGATTACGATGTTTGGATTGATGAAAAGACAGGCTACAAGAAAATTGAAAAGTACATGGCTTATCAGCATGCTGAGGAGTGCTCTGAGTGTGGCTTTGTTACGTCAAAGATCATTAATGAAGAAATTGAAGTGAAGCCAACGGTGAATGAAACAGGCTTACTATTAAAACACTATAGGTGTACTTATTGTCGTCACCGCGAAGCCAAAGAAGTAATCATTGCCAAATTATCTTCTAATGTGAAGTGATCTGAATCATGCTTTAGCGAAAAGCAGATCATTCTGAATTGAATGGTCTGCTTTTTTGTTTGAATCACAGCGTGTTAGCTTCATCATTTTTAAGACACGATATTTAATCGATATTTGCATCTTTATTTAATATTAGTCTTATGCAGCCATTATTAATCAGCGATTCTTTATTAGTAAAGTTAAAATCTATTGGTAGCCTTCGTAAGATGCCATCAGATTCAATATTAATGAATGAAGATGATTATATACAGGCTATTCCCATCGTATTGAACGGGTCTATTAAAGTGATGCGAACTGATGAGGACGGTAAGGAAATACTGCTCTATTATATTAAGCCTGGCGAAAGCTGTGTCATGTCTTTTTTGGGCGCAACGTGTAATGAGCGCAGTAAAATTAAAGCCATCGTTGATGAGCCTGCCGAAATATTAATGTTGCCGATCAGCAAAGCCGTAGAATTAATCAGGACCTTTCCTGAGTGGATTGAATTTATTTTTCAACTCTATAACAGGCGTTTTGAAGAACTGCTGGATGTAATCAACGCCATTGCCTTTCAAAAGGTCGATGAACGTTTATGGGAACTGTTGAAGAAGAAAGCTGCCATGAACAATACAAAAGAGTTGGCGGTTACCCATCAACAGTTGGCTGATGAGTTAGGTACAGCACGCGAAGTAGTTTCCAGATTGTTAAAACAATTAGAAAAGAGTAAGAAAATTGCATTATCGCGTAATAAAGTAACAATCCTGTAGCTATGTGACTTTAGTTACGGTATGCCCATAATCCCTGCGGTAGTTTTGCATCAAAATTATTTGACATGGAGATTATTGGTTTTGCAGCAGCAATTATAATGGGCCTTTCTTTGGGTCTGATCGGTGGTGGTGGTTCTATTTTAACAGTGCCTATCCTGGTTTATCTGTTTGGGGTTGATCCGGTTTTATCGACTGCTTACTCTTTGTTTGTAGTGGGGCTTACCAGTCTTGTGGGCTCAGTTACCCACTTTAAGAAGGGCAATGTTCATTTAAAAACAGCGATCATCTTTGGTATTCCTTCCATTATATCGGTGTACGCAGTACGTAAGTTTGTAGTGCCGATCATTCCTGATCCCTTCTTTTCTGTAGGAGATTTTGTTTTCAGTAAGTCTTTATTTGTGATGGTGCTTTTCGCAGTACTCATGCTGGCTGCGTCTATTTCTATGATTCGCAAGCCTAAGAAAGAAGAAAAGGAAGCAGGAGGAGAAGTGAAGTACAACTATCCTCTCATTTTTGTAGAAGGCCTTTTAGTGGGTGGTGTTACAGGTTTGGTAGGCGCTGGGGGAGGTTTTCTCATTATTCCAGCATTGGTATTGTTAGCAGGCTTACCGATGAAGCAGGCCGTAGGTACTTCATTAATGATCATCGCTTTGAAATCATTGATAGGATTTACCGGTGATCTTGGTTCCGGTTTAACAATCGATTATACATTTATGCTCACATTTTCGGCTTTCGCCATGGTAGGTATAGTGTTGGGTAGCTACTTGACTAAATTCATTCCTAACGAAAAACTAAAACCAGCTTTTGGATGGTTTGTGTTGGTCATGGGACTCTATATTCTGGGTAAAGAATTATTGTTCGCATAAAGAATATGACCGCAAACAAAAAGCAAATCATCATCTTATCTGTTGCCGGCCTCTTGGGTGCGGCAACAGGTTTTGTATATTGGTACTATGTAGGTTGTAATAGTGGCTCTTGCGCTATTACTTCTTCTCCTGTCAACAGTTCTATTTATGGTGCAGTGATGAGTATACTGCTCGTCAATGTTTTTCAAAAGGAGACCGCTAAAACCCAATAAACTATGAAAGTGGAAAAACGCTTAATCAAAAAGGATCATCCGGATTACCAGGAGATCGTTAACTATATTCAAAGCTCAGAAAGTGTTGTAGGGATAGATGCTAAGCACACCCACGTGGTGATCATTAAAAAGCTTATGGAGCTTGAAGAAAAGCTCGATAAAATACAGAAGCAGTTAGCTGCTAAACCTGTTAAGAAAAAGGTTAGGAAATAATTCCTCGTTTCATGAAGCAAGGTTTAAAAGAGAACTGGCAACAGTTCAGTATCCTTATTTTAGTCAATGCCTTTGTCGGGGCGATGATAGGGATGGAGCGTTCAGTTTTCCCGGATCTGGCCAGTGAGAAGTTTGGCATGCAGGGACATACTGCCTTGCTGTCCTTCATAATCACCTTTGGCTTAATTAAGTCTATTGCTAATTATGTGGCGGGCCGTTATACCAAGCGCTTTGGTCGTAAACAGATTTTGTTAGTAGGCTGGCTGGCTGCCTTACCGGTACCCTTCTTGCTCATATTCGCCAACTCATGGGCTATGATTTTAATGGCCAATGTATTTTTGGGTATAAACCAAGGCCTCGCATGGTCTACTACGGTATTGATGAAAATTGATTTGGTAGGAGAGAAGAACAGAGGTCTTGCCATGGGGCTTAATGAGTTTGCCGGCTACTTAACTGTGTCGCTAGTGGCTTTGGCCAGTAGTTGGATAGCGGCCGTTTATGGTGTGCATCCCTATCCTTTTTACATGGGTATCTTCTTTGCTTTCGCAGGATTATTTGTGTCTTATTATTTTGTGCAAGACACAACGGCCCTTGCTAATCTTGAAAAAAAGAACGTTGCGCATGTGGCGATCAAGAATATTTTTCTTCACACCTCCTGGCTGCATCGAAACTTAGGGTCTGTTACACAAGCCGGTTTTGTGAATAACCTAAACGATGCTATGGCCTGGGGCATTATTCCGGTGTGGATGCATCAGCAGGGTTATGGCATTGCCGAAATTGGATTGGTAGCTTCAGTCTACCCTGCCTTGTGGGGAATAGGTCAATTGTTTTCGGGCAAATTAGCTGACATTTTCTGTAAGAAGGATATACTCATGTATGGAATGATCTTTCAGGCATTGGCTATTTTTCTTTTTCCCTTCATGCACTCACTATCCCTATTGATTTTACTTTCGGCCATATTAGGCATAGGAACTGCATTGGTTTATCCCACTTTCTTAAGTAGCATTGCAGAGAATACCTCAGTAGAGGAAAGACCTGAGAGTTTAGGTATTTTTCGTTTCTGGCGTGATTTCGGCTATGTGGCAGGTGGCTTGTTGGTAGGCCTCACGGCCGATTGGGTAAATATTATTTTTTCCATCGAACTGGTGGCCTTGATTACCCTGATATCGGCCATTATCATCGCCTTTCGCATGTATTGCCCCACATCTATTAAATCGGTTACCTGTTTTCAGGGCGAATAATGGAATTTTTTCTTGTGTAACTTTTGTTACGGACTGACAAAAGTCATGCTTATATCTTTGTATTAAATTGAACTAAATATTAAAAGTACAGTATGTTAGAAACCATTCAGCAACCCTGGCCCTGGTATGTGGCAGGTGCACTCATCGGATTGACGGTACCAGCTTTGCTATTATTGGGTAATAAGCACTTTGGTATCTCCTCGTCTCTGCGTCACGTTTGTGCCGCGTGTATTCCTGGTAATATTTCATTCTTCAAGTACGATTGGAGGAAAGAAATCTGGAATTTGTTTTTTGTGTTCGGTGTTCTTTTAGGCGGTGTGGTAGCAACACAATTACTAAGTAATCCGGACCCAATTGTTGTGTCAGAAAAAACAGTAGAAGCTTTGCATGCACTGAATATTGAGACTGACAATCAATTAATGCCTGCTTCTATTTTTAGCTTCGAGAATTTATTTTCTATCAGAGGTCTGCTCTTTTTCGTAATAGGTGGTTTTATGGTGGGTTTTGGAGCACGTTATGCCGGTGGTTGTACCAGTGGCCACGCCATCATGGGCTTATCTACACTGCAGTGGCCCTCACTAGTGGCTACATGCTGCTTTATGGCAGGTGGTTTTATAATGGTACACCTGATTTTCCCTTGGTTAATGACACTCTAATTTATTGAAGAAGATATTTATGCAACAGACTAAAGAAGAATTTGTAGATGCTCCGGTAGTACAACATCCTATCGAGTGCGAGGCTCCCAATGATCAGGTAGCGAGCGAGTCGCTGGTTACTTCCAACATCAAATATATGATTGTGGGTATCCTGTTTGGTATTGTATTCGTTAAGGCTGAAGTTATTTCGTGGTATAGAATTCAGGAAATGTTTCGCCTGCATTCGTTTCACATGTATGGAATCATTGGCACTGCCGTAGTGGTAGGTATGATTTCTGTATTCCTGATTAAGAAATTTAACATCAAAACCATGCAAGGCGAAAAGGTTGTGTTTCACGACAAAACCTTTCATTGGGGTAATATAATCGGTGGCTTAATGTTTGGATTAGGATGGGCGATTACAGGCGCTTGTCCTGGTCCACTCTTTGCTCAAATCGGCAGTGGCTTTTTAGTAGTTATCGTTACTTTGTTAAGTGCCATTTTCGGTACATGGGTGTACGGCTTGTTGCGCGATAAACTGCCACATTAAAATTATTCGGTGACTGTAATGAAAGTCACAGACTAGGAAGGGGCGACATATGATCTTTGTCATAAATTAAATGAGAAGATTGTATGTCGTCCTTATTTTTTGAAAACAAAAACCTCACTATCAATTACGATAAAGATCAGGCTTATCTATTACTCATTTGGAAAGGATTCATCCCTAGCACAGAGTTCAGAGCCTTGGCTTGCGAAATTATTAAGGCAGTGGAAAATACTAAGGTGCAGAAGATTCTTTCAGACAATACTGAATGGAAAATCATTTCTCCCAACGATTACAGTTGGGCAGCCAGCCATTGGTTTCCCAAAGCAGAGCAAAGCGGTGTTACGCACATGGCAACAGTATTAAGCAAAGATACTTTTAACAGGCTCGCAGAGCGTACCGTGCAAAACATGGCGGAGGTGAACAACATGAGAATACAGAATTTTGAACATATAAAAGAGGCTGTTGACTGGTTGAATACTGCCAGTGTGCTTAGATCACAATCGTCTTTGGTAAAATAATCAGAAACATATTTATCCGATGCAAGCTGACTTCAAAGAAATACAAACTTTAGCGAAATTAATCACTGGCTTAGTAGCCTTTTTGCTGGTAGTAATTATTCTGACTGGTACCACTGTTGGAGTGTTATATGTAAAGCCTACTTTCTTTTCTGACTTATTTAGTGAGGGTGAAAGTCCGGCAATGGTAACAGCAGTAGAAAACAAAGTGGCGTTATGGATGGCTCCTGATCCAAAAAGCATTCCTGCCAATACTGCAGGCGATGAGATTCGTTATGGAAAAGAATTGATTGCACATACAGCTGAATACTTAGGTCCTAAGGGCAAAGTATTGTCCATCAGTAATGGCATGAATTGCCAGAACTGTCACTTAGATGCAGGCACAAAACCTTTTGGTAATAATTATAGTGCAGTTGCTTCCACCTATCCTAAATTCCGCGCAAGATCAGGCGCTGAAGAAACAATAGAGAAGCGTGTAAACGATTGCTTTGAACGAAGCCTCAATGGCCAGCCTTTGGCGAATGATAGTAAGGAGATGAAAGCCATCGTGGCCTACATTAAATGGTTGGGTACAGATGTTCCGAAGGGTAAAACACCCGAAGGCGCAGGGCTGGTGGAATTAAGCTACTTGAGTAGACCAGCTGATCCTATCAAAGGAAAAGTTTTGTACCAGGAGAACTGTACCGTTTGTCACGGGGCTGATGGGGAAGGTATTATGAATACTGATCGTAATGCTTACACGTATCCACCGCTTTGGGGCAAGCATAGTTATAATGATGGCGCTGGTTTGTATCGCATGTCGCGATTTGCAGGCTATATAAAAGCAAATATGCCCTTAGGCGCTACACACGATTCCCCCATTCTTACCGATGAACAAGCCTGGGATATAGCCGCCTTCGTTAATTCTATGGAGCGCCCCAACAAGGATATTAGCAAAGACTGGCCTGATATTTCTAAGAAGCCTATTGATCATCCTTTCGGACCATTTACTGATGGCTTCGATGAACAGCAACATAAGTTTGGTCCTTATCAACCTATCATAGATAAGCGAAAAGAATTGTCTAAAGAACAAAAAGCAAAGTAATGAAGAACTGGATTGTGGCTTTAGGCCTAACACTGGCAAGTGTATATTATACGTATGCCCAACACCAAGACCCCAGTTGGTCAGTAAGACGCGCTACCATTAATCAGCAATGTGTTGAGAATGATAGTTTATGCAATGTATTACACAAGCTGGGTACCTTCGAAGGACATTTGAGAACTTTCTTCATGGGCACCACTAACCATGATGATTTCCCTGATTACTTCGCCCTGGGCATGGGAGGAGGTCTAGGTTATTATACCCCCATCATCAAAAATTTCCAAGTGGGCATGTCAGGCTTTATTATTTACAATATGGCGTCTACCCACTTAGGTCCGCGTGATGGCTTTATGAATCGTTATGAATTAGCCCTCTTTGATATAAGCAATCCTGATAACCACGAAGACCTTGATCGATTGGAAGATTTGTACATTAGGTATTACATCAATGAATCGCAACATTCATATATACAGTTTGGTAAGTTTCACTTAAAGACTCCTATGATCAATTTACAGGATGGCCGCATGCGACCTAACTTGCAGGAAGGTGTGTGGGCAGAGTGGAATCATTGGTCCCACCTTAAGTTTAAGGGTGGTTTTTTGTGGAAGACCTCTCCCAGAGGTACCATTCATTGGTATGATATGGGACATTCCGTTGGAGTATATCCTATGGGTAGAGCGGTGAATGGTGCCAGGGCAGATTATTATGGTCATGTAAAGACTGATGGTGTCGTGATTGGGAATGCTGTGGTGAATCCTGTTAAAAATTTGCAAATAGATTTGTGGAACTACCACGCAACTGGTTTACAGAACAGTGTATTAACAAAAACTGAATGGAAAAAGAAAAAGAATGGTACCCAATGGATGGCAGGCCTGCAATACATTTGGCAACGATCTCTGTATAACGACACACTTTCTATCGAAAAGCAATACACTATTAAAGGAGAGCAGTCACATGTATTCAGTGGCCGAATAGCCCGTACCAATATCAGCGCAGGTAGCGAGTGGAATTTGAGTTTTACACGTATTACACAACATGGTCGTTATTTATTTCCACGCGAGTGGGGCGTAGAACCTTTCTATACCTTCATGCAGCGCGAACGCATGGAAGGTGCCGGTGATGCCAATGCGGTGGTACTTCAACATCAGCATTACTTAGATAAAGCCCGTCATTTATCACTTGTAACAGGTGTAGGAACTTTTTGGATGCCCGATGTTAATAATGCTTTATTAAATAAATATGCCATGCCCGACTTTTATCAGGCCAATATCAGAGCCCGCTATAAGTTTACAGGTTTCTTACAAGGGCTGAATCTGGATGTGCTGTATTTGTACAAGGGCAACATGGAAAAGGGATTAGCCGAAACTGCTCAGTTCTTTCATAATAAAGTAGATGTAAATCATCTTTCGGTTACACTGGACTATTACTTCTAACGAGTTATTCTGTCTTCATGAGTAGCCATGTTATCAAATAGGGGTAAAGTAATTTGGTATCTGTTTCAGTCCCAGCGGAGCAACATTGATAATACCTATAACTCAAAGCATTGAAGCTGTCTCTATTGAGTGACTTGCAAATGCTTTAATGATTTCTTGTGGCACTTGGCACATGTCTTAAGCATAAGTAAGAAGCATTCAAAGCAACTAAATTAATTAATCTACCAATTTCTTTAACTGCGTGGGATGACTTAATTTATAGTCCTCTGTTTTTTTATGATAGCCAAGGCGCTTATTGACATAACCCTTTTGATAGGCCTTGATCCTCGCATTGAACTCAATGACATCACCTGGTTTGAGTGCCAGGTCTTCAAAAGCTTTGCTAAAAGTAAACCATACATGATCAGACACGACTTGTTTCAAAGCTACATCAACTACTTGGGTTAGGAGGAGGGTATCTTCTGAATAGCCTTTGTAGTTAGTCTTTTTACCAAAGCGGCTGAATACAGCTCTGAATGTTTTTCTTTCTTCGGCCTGGGCTGCCAGTTCTTTTCTCATGGACAAAGGTATATTTTATCCAGCATTAAACTGATCAATCTAACCATGTCGAAGTATTATTTAAAGGCCTGCCTAAGTCATAGCTCATTTTTTCTTCGCCAATACTTCCATTCTCTTATTTAATTCTACAGTGGCAATCATTTCATTGATTCTTGCCTGTTCTATAGCCCTTTGCGCTTCGGCTTTTTGCTTTTCTGCGAGCTTCACGGCCTGTTCGGCTATAGCTGCATTTTCAAGGGCGATGGCTTCTTGCTGATCGGCTCTTTGTTGCTGGTAGAAACCATAGCCAAAGGCAACAAGGCAAAGCAGGCTCAGCAGGAGGATGAGTATGTTTTTATTCATAAAAAGATTTTAGCTTAGGTAATTTACAATGCGCATCGATTCGTTCCTTTTTACTGTAACAACGATGAATTGAAGATAAGCAATTGCTATAAATAGGTAAAATATGGATTAGCTTTGCTTGTATTGTAACTTGGCTAAGCTGATATTACCACGAACAAATCTTGCCCATTTTTTATTCAGTGAGGCAAGACCTGATTCAGATTTGCCATTGTATTGCTAATGGCACAAGCAATTGATCAGGCTTGTATGGGATTAAAATAAAGATTCGATACTGCTCCCTCCGGCATAGCGCAAAGGAATAGTATCGAATCAATTTTTATAAAGAAGTCTATTAAGCTTTCTTAGCAGGGCAGGTGTTCAATCCTACCAATGCGTACAAGGGGCAGAAGCTAATCAAACTTGTTACCACCAAGACACCAGCTAAGGCCAAGGCTATATAGCCAACTGTTTCAGTAAGTGTATCAGTAAAATACAAGGTAACCAACACAGCGGCTAATAAGATGCGTATGGTTTTGTCTACAGTGCCAACATTGCTTTTCATATATGTATTGTTTAGGGTTTTGTGTAATTGTTTAACAGATAAGTAAAGATAATGATTCGTTTAGCATCAGATTGTGACAATCGTCACACAAGGATAGCTGACAAAAATCAGGCTCTTTTGGTAACACTTGTCACACATCATTGCAATCACTTATCTCAATTTTGATAGCATCATGGAAAAGGCATTCCCCTTATCAATGATTGTAAGTTTTACATCGATAACATCCATTTAATCATATGAAAATAGAACAAATCTACACCGGATGCCTTGCAGAGGCAGCTTACTACATCGAAAGTGCCGGAGAGGCAGTAATCATTGACCCATTGCGTGAGACAGCCCCTTATATAGAGAGGGCTGAGCGCGACCATGCCAAGATCAAGTATGTGATGGAAACACACTTCCATGCTGATTTTGTTTCTGGGCATATTGATCTGGCCAAAAAGACGGGGGCCACTATTGTATTTGGTCCTACAGCCAAACCTGGTTACGATGCTTATGTAGCAGTCGATGAAGAAGTGTTTCCGGTGGGCGACATAACCATCACTGTTTTACACACGCCCGGGCATACCATGGAGTCAACAACTTATTTGTTGAAAGACGAACATGGTAATCCGCACGCTATCTTTACTGGCGATACTTTATTTATTGGCGATGTGGGGCGACCAGACCTGGTACAAAAAGTAAAGGCAGATATCACCCCTCAATATTTAGCAGGTTTACTCTTCGATTCTTTGCGCAACAAAATCATGACCTTGTCCGATGAAGTGATTGTTTATCCTGGTCATGGTGCAGGCAGTGCTTGTGGTAAAAAGATGGATAAGGAAACGGTATCCACAGTAGGAAAGCAAAAGCAATTCAATTATGCACTGCGTGCCGACATGACAAAAGCCGAATTTATTGAAGCGGTCACCGATGGTTTAACCGAGCCACCCCAGTATTTCCCTGCCAATGTATTGATGAATGTATTAGGTAATGTAAAGGGCATTGATGAGATACTAGCCAAGGGCAACAGGCCTTTAAGTGTAAAAGAATTTGAAACGGTTTGGGAGAGCACAGAGGCTTTGGTCATTGATGCGCGCAGCAAAGAGGTATTTCCCAAAGGCTTTATCCCCGGTTCTATCTTTATTGGCATTGATGATACCTTCGCCCCCTGGGTTGGTGCCTTGATCGCAGACTTAAAACAGCCCATTCTCTTTTTGGTAGAGCCGGGCAAAGAAGAAGAGGTAGTTACACGCCTTGCGCGAGTGGGTTACGATAATACCCTGGGTTATTTACAGGGGGGCATAGAAGCCTGGAAGGCTGCGGGCAATGAGATCGACACCCTGGATGAAGTGAGTGCTGATGAGTTGGAGTCGCTTACTTTGTTAGGCGATAAGCTTGCTGTTTTAGATGCAAGAAGGAGGAGCGAGTTCGATACAGAGCACTTGGTCTTGGCTCAAAACTTTCCTTTGGATACCCTCAATCAGCAGATGGCCATGCTCAATAAACAAAAGACCTATTACATCCATTGTGCCGGAGGCTATCGTTCCGTGATTGCCGCCTCCATCCTTAAATCAAGGGGGTATCACAACATCATTAATATAAGGGGAGGCTATAAAGCTTTGACTGTCACCAAACTGGCCCGCACCGAGCATCAGGAAGTGCTCACTGAACTGTAAAAAGTGTCAGCCATGGCATTCACGGGTTTGAGATAATTCCCCGTGGATGCCATAGGTGGCTGATGGACAGAAGATCACATTACTTTTTTACCTCACCATCCCAACCGGTGATGCCCATGGCCAGGTTGTAGAGTTGTCCTTTAAAGCCTTTTTCCTCCATCATGCGGCAGGCTTTTGCGGAGCGGGCTCCGCTGCGGCAATACACAAGATAGTTTTTGCTCTTGTCGAGTTTACTTAATTCTGCTTCAAAAGCTTCGTTATTAATATCTAAGAAGTGGTTTGCAAAGGGTATGTATCCTTCTGCTATTTCTTTGGGAGTTCTCACATCTAAGACGAGGGTGTTGGGCTTTTTTTGCAAGTCCTTAAACTGGCGATTGTCAATATTCTGAAACATACTACTTTGTTGAGATCAGGCTTAAGTTAAGAATTTGTAACCTATGTCACAGAACTATTTACGCTTCTTTCTGATTTTTGTTACCATTACTTTAGTACCATGACGAAAAGAACTCTATTTATGTCTTTCCTGTTTTTATGGGTAAGCATGGCTTTTGCCCAGGAAGGCCCCAAGGTTTTGTTTCACCTGCAATCGGCAGATACACTGGTACATAAGTCGGTGGTAACGCAGATAAAAAATCTGAAACAGGAGATACCCAATGCGCAAGTGGAGGTGGTATGCAATGGTCCGGGTATAGAATTCTTGCTAATGAATAAAAGTACCTACATCCAAAAACTGGAAAAGTTAAATCTTGTTAATGTGAAGGCGGTGGCTTGTGAATTTACCATGGCACAGCGCAAATTGACCAAACAGGATTTGTATCCCTACAGCGGTACCGTTTCGCATGGGGTGGTAGAGATTGTGCGTAAACAAGCAGATAATTGGTTATATGTAAAAGCAGGTTTTTAAATGATTAAATACACACTCAACATGAAAACAATTGTCAGTTCATTATTACTGTTTAGTATTTTTATTTCAGCGGCTAGCTGTCAGTCACCAGCTGGAAAAGGCCTTCAACAATTAGATGCAGCCGCATTTGAAGCCAAGCTGACAGAAAGCAAGGATTATACATTGATAGACATCCGCACTCCGGATGAATACAAGCAAGGGCATTTGGCGAATGCGATCATGATTGATTACTACACCCCCGACTTCAAAGAGCAACTTGCCAAGCTCGATAAAAACAAACCATTCTTTTATTATTGTGCTTCCGGAGGCAGAAGTGGTAAAACCATCCCTGTTTTACAGGAATTGGGCTTTAAAGAAGTGTATGAACTGAAGGTTGGTTTTTCGGGCTGGCGCCAGGCCAATAAGCCTTTTGTACAGTAAGATGCGCCTGATCCTCATTCCTTTATTGTTCATGTTTACCACAGCGCGTGCGCAAGTACAAAGCAGTGCCTATCACCTCATGCTTCAAACTTTGCTCAAGCACAGTGTGCAAGAAATTTCGGTGGCGGAGCTTGTGCAGCAAGAAGGCGTAGTACTATTAGATGCGAGGGCTGAAGAAGAGTATACCGTCAGTCATATTGCCCATGCCCTCTATGTTGGGTATGACGATTTTGACTGGACCCGCATTAAATCCTTGAAGAAGGATCAGACCATTGTTGTGTATTGTTCGGTAGGGTACAGGAGTGAGAAGATTGCAGAGAAGTTAATAGCGGCAGGTTATACTAGGGTAGAAAACTTATACGGAGGTATTTTCGAGTGGGTGAACCAAGGTAATGAAGTAGTAGATGCAACAGGTAAGAAGACCGATGCCATTCATGCTTACAGTAAAACCTGGGGCCTTTGGCTAAATAAGGGGAAGAAGGTATATGGTGAACCTTAAGCAATTGCCAGTGTGGGCCAAGCTTATACTGGTTTGTGTTATGTGTGTGAGCATCATTACGATTATTGTTTTATTATTTGATTCAAAATAGCGATGGAAGAGTACTGGAAAATTGTAGTAGATTCTTATACGGGCTACTGGAATTATTTTGTAAGTGAAATTGCCTATCCGGGTTGGCACAACTACTTCTGGTGGCTGGTAGGCATGTCATTATTTGTGTGGTCTTTAGAGATCATCGTGCCTTGGCGAAAAGGCCAATCTATCCTGAGAAAGGATTTTTGGTTGGATGGTTTTTACATGTTTTTTAATTTCTTTTTATTTTCACTGATTGCTTACAATGCTATCTCGAACATAGCGGTGAATGCCTTTAACGATTTTCTGGCATTGTTTGGCATCAATAACCTGGTAGCAATTAACATACAAAGCTGGCCTGCCTGGGCGAAGCTGTTAACCATGTTTATCATGGCTGATTTTATTCAATGGAATACCCATCGTTTATTACACCGTGTTCCCTGGTTGTGGGAGTTTCATAAAGTACATCACTCGGTAGAAGAAATGGGCTTTGCCGCCCACCTGCGTTTTCATTGGATGGAAACAGTTATTTATAAGAGTATACAATACATTCCTTTGGCCATGATAGGTTTTGGCTTGCAGGATTTCTTTGTGATACACATTATATCAGTAGCCATTGGTCACTTAAACCATGCCAACCTGAATATTTCCTATGGTCCTTTGAAATACTTATTGAATAATCCTGCTATGCACATTTGGCATCATGCCAAAACACTGCCTAACCAATACGGTGTTAATTACGGTATTAGTTTAAGCGTGTGGGACTACTTATTCGGTACCGCTTATATTCCTAAAGATGGACGTGATGTGCCCCTGGGTTTTGAGGGTGATGAACATTTCCCCAAAACATTAGGAGGTCAATTGCTCTATCCAATTATTAAGAAAAAGTAATCTGCAGTAAAAGGCTAAAGCTTCACTACCAAGGATGATTTAATTGTATTTGTAAACTATTAGCGGCCATGATGAGAATTTTTGTTTTTCTGCTGATCACTTTGCCCTGGCTTCAGGCATGTACTCCTACCCCCGATGCGCAGGCCATAGTAGATGCGGCTATTGAGGCACATGGCGGAAAAGGATACGAAAACTTTCAGGCAGATTTTGATTTCCGTGAAAGGCATTACACCGCTATCCGCCAGGGTGGACTTTTTACTTACACAAGGGCTTTTACCGATTCTACCGGTAGCTATCGCGATGTGTTGAGCAACGATGGTTTCACGAGGCACCGCAACGATACCCTGCAAGAACTTACAGAAGAACGAAGGAGTGCTTTTTCAAATTCGGTGAACAGCGTCATATATTTTGCATTGCTTCCTTTTGGTTTAAATGATGCGGCCGTGGTTAAAACCTTGGTGGGTGAGGAAACAGTGCGTGATAAGAAGTACGATGTTGTTAAAGTCACTTTTCAGCAAGCGGGTGGTGGCACCGATCATGAAGACGAGTTTCTTTATTGGATTAATCAGGACAAGCATACGGTTGATTACTTAGCATACAGTTACCATACCAACGGTGGTGGTATTCGTTTTCGCGAGGCCATCAATCCGCAACAAGTTGGCGGTATTCTGTGGCAGGATTACATCAATTATAAAGCTGCTGATGAAAAAAATACTCCCTTAGAACAACTCATGCCTTTGTTCAAAGAAGGCAAGTTGCTTGAACTCTCACGCATTGAACAGAAAAATATCGCAGTAACGCAACCATCATTGTAATCAATAGATAAAATGGAGAATCATAAAAAAGCATGCGGCTGTCAGGCTTGTGATGCACAACGCGTCAGTGAAAAGGAGAAGGAGTATCATGTAACTATCTCAGAGTCGAGCAGACGCGACTTTTTAAAGAAGGCAGGAAGCTTCGGTCTTGCTTTGGGTGTAGGTGGGGGCTTGGTAACACCGCTTTCCGCCTCGGCCCTGGATAATGGTGATGGCGCTTTAAAGGCCAAGGAAATGCAAGGCAATGGTGCTGTAAAACGTGGAAAGGCACAAATGGTATCTTTACTGCAAACAGCTGACATCCATGCCCAATTAATGATTCACGATGAATTCTTCATCGAACAAGGCAAGCCCGTGTATAAAAAGCGTGGCGGCTATGCTACCTTGAAAAGTATGGTGCACACATTGAGGGCCCAGAATCCTTACAATACGATGTTGTTGGATGGAGGCGATTGCTTTCAGGGAAGTGGAGTAGCAGCCTTGAGCGAGGGCAGGGCCATCGTTCCTTTGATGAACAACATTGGCTATGATTTGATGTTGCCCGGCAACTGGGAAGTTGTGTATGGTAAGGAGATGATGATGAAAGATATGTTTGGCTATGATGCCCCCAAGGTATGCGCCAACATGTTTCATAAAACAGCCGATGCCATGAATGGGGATTTAATCTTTCCTCCCTATTACGTAAAACGTTTGGGTGGTATCAAGATTGGTTTTATCGGATACAACGATCCATTGACGCCCAAGCGTCAGTCACCTGCCTACAGCGATGGCATAGAGTTTACCCATCCTGAAAAGAATGTAGCCAAATACATCAAACTCTTGCGCGAGTACGAAGGCTGTCAAATCGTGATTTTATTAACACACATGGGCCTGGCACAACAAATAGGTTTGGCCAATATGCCTTTTGTGAAAGGGGTTGATTACATTATTGGAGCGGATACACATGAACGCGTTAGGCAACCCATCCAGGGTGTACATGCAAAAGTTACAGAGCCGGGTGCTTTTGGTTCTTTTGTTGCCAAGCTTGATTTTGTTATTGAAGATGGTATAATCAAAGACCAGACGTATCAACTACTGGATGTAGATCCGGAAGTATACAAGGAGGATGAAGAGATGAAGGAACTGGTGAAGCAGGCAAGAGCACCTTACGCCAAAGACCTTGATCGTGTGATCGGTATTACTAAAACTCCCTTGGTGCGTTATTATGTCAACGAAACACCCATGGATAACTTCATTACAGATGCCATCATGTGGAAGTTTAAACCAGACATCGCTTTGAGCAATGGTTTTCGTTTCTGTCCACCATTGGTTCCAGACCCAAAAACAGGCTTAGCCGAAATCACCATCGATTTCTTATGGAGCATGTTGCCGGTCGATAGCGAAGCCAAGCGTGGCGAGATTACCGGACAACAACTGTGGGATTGGATGGAGAAAGAGTTACAGAATGCTTTTGCTAAAGATCCTGCCAAACGTTTTGGTGGATGGGTAGTGCGCTTCAAAGGCATGGAAGTAAACTTTACCATAGCCAATGATGCAGGCAAGCGTGTTAATTGGATAAAAGTGGGTGGTAAGCCAGTGGATTTAAAGAAGACTTACAGTTTTGTCGCGTGCGAACGAGAGGGCGATCCTGATACTACTATTTGTCGGGTAGAAAATGTGGCGGCACCCAAACGCCTGGGTGCTACCCTTCACAGTGTTGTAGAAGAATATCTGAAAAAGCATTCACCCATTGCTCCTAAGTTAGAAGGCAGGGCAACGGCCACCGATGCGCCCAATACTTTATTGACGCAGTTGATGGGCTTTGGTTATGAGTTCCGTTAGGAGGAATTAAGATTTCTCTGTTGTTTAAGAAAGGCAATCTGAATATTTAAAATTCAGATTGCTTTTTTATATAAATATGAATCGTAATTAAAGGCACAACACGTACAACCATCTTTAAATCAAAGCAAAATGAGTAAAGAATTTTGGAATGAACGTTACACAGCGCATGCCAGTGTTTACGGACCTTTGCCTAATAATTTTTTCAAGGAACAAATAGATCGTTTAGCGGCAGGAAAGTTGTTACTACCTGCAGAAGGAGAGGGCCGCAATGCTATTTATGCCGCCAAGCAAGGATGGGAAGTAGATGCTTTTGATTACAGCGAGGCAGCAAAAGCCAGGGCGCTTGATTTTGCCGCTAAAGAAGGACTTGCTATTCACTACCAGACAAAAGTAATTGGAGAGGGGGCACTACCCTTAGAAAAATATGATGCCATCGCGCTCATTTATGTACATCTTCCTATGCCTTTGCGCAAGCAATTTCATCAACAATGCATGGAGGCATTAAAACCAGGGGGTGTATTGATAATGGAAGCTTTTTGTAAAGAGCAAATCAACAATCAATCTGGCGGCCCTAAGGATATCAATATGTTATATGATCTATCCGAAATTTTCGATGATTTTCAGAGCATGAAAATATTGAGGGGAAGCAAGGAGGATATTTTCCTGGAAGAAGGTAACTTTCATATAGGCTTGGCGGATGTCATTCGTCTGGTGCTTCAAAAAGAGGCATAATCAAGTATTTCAATCTTTATTGCATCTGTGACCAACATCACGGAACTTCCTGTACCAAGCTTGTAGTTTTGTAGTATAATTTAGCCTATGGAACAGAAAAAGACCTTTCAGGACATTATAAACAGTGAGAAACCTGTTTTAGTAGACTTTTTCGCCACTTGGTGTGGCCCTTGCAAAATGATGCAACCAATCTTGCAAGAGCTGGCCGCTCGTGTGGGGGATAGCGCCAGCATAATTAAAATTGACGTAGACAGAAATCCTTCGGTTGCGGCAGCTTACCGTATACAAGGTGTGCCAACCTTGATGGTTTTTAAAAAGGGTGAAGCGCTTTGGAGACAGTCTGGTGTATTAAATGCACATCAATTAGAGCAGGTACTCAATCAATTTTCAGAAAGTGCTGTAAAAAATTAAGGTGTGTGACCTACGTCACTGTGGCATATAACAACACTACCGACCTTTGTATCATTAATTAAATAAGTAATCAAAAACAACTAAATAGACTATGTACTTTCAACACGTTTATGACAAAAGCTTAGCACAAGCAAGTTATTTCATCGGCTGCCAGAAGGCAGGTGTAGCGATGGTGATCGATCCTAAAAGAGATGTAGATACCTACCTCGAGATTGCCAAGCAGAACAATATGAAAATTACACATGTGGCAGAAACCCACATTCATGCCGACTTCCTTTCAGGAGCGCGTGAACTGGCCGCCATCACGGGTGCTAAAATGTATTTATCTGATGAAGGTGGTGAAGGATGGCAATATGAGTTTGCGCACGAAGGCGTGAAGGATGGTGATATCATTAAAGTAGGTAATCTGAAAATTGAAGTATTGCATACACCAGGCCACACACCTGAGAGTATCAGCTTCCTGTTGACAGACACACCGGCCAGCGAAAAGCCTGTGATGATGTTTACCGGTGACTTCGTATTTGTTGGTGATATTGGTCGCCCTGATTTGTTGGAAGAAGCTGCCGGACTGGTGGGCACGAAAGATGTTGGTGCCAAGCAGATGTTTAAATCGGTAGAGCGTTTCAGAGAATTAGCCGATTACATTCAGGTATGGCCTGGCCATGGTGCTGGTTCCGCTTGTGGTAAAGCGTTGGGTGCCGTTCCTAGCACAACAGTAGGCTATGAGAAGGTGAGAAACTGGGCCTTACAATATCAAAACAACGAACCTGGTTTTGTGAAGTATTTATTGGAAGATCAGCCTGAGCCTCCTAAGTACTTTGCCATGATGAAGAAACTGAATAAAGTGGATCGTCCTTTACTTACAGAGGTTCCTCAGTTGAAGAAATTATCAGGTCAGGAGTTGAAGTCAGCTATGGATAAGGGTATTAAAGTAATTGATACGCGTTTGAAGGCTGACTTTGCACAAGGCTTTATCCCTGGTAGTATTAACATTCAAGGCAATAATTCTTTTGCCACCTGGATGGGATGGTTCCTTACTTATGAAGAGCCATTTATCTTATTAGCAGACGAGAATCAGTTGGATGACCTTACTCGCAAATTAATGCGTATAGGTATGGATAATATCTATGGTTATGTAGATAATGTCAATGTGTGGACTTCTTTAGGCAATAGCCTTGAAAAGGCACATGTTATTGACCTTGATGAGTTTAACAACATTCTGAAAACTAATCACACACAGATCGTTGACTTGAGAGGAGCTACAGAATTCAGATCTGGTCACGTACAAGGAGCTGAGAATGTATTCATCGGTACTTTAGAAAAGAACCTGAACAAAATTAAGAAAGACCAACAGGTTGTGATTCATTGCCAGGGTGGTGACCGATCAGCTATTGGTTACTCATTGTTGGTAAAGCATGGTTTTAAAAACATCAAAAATTATTCGGCAGGCATGAACGAGTGGATTAACGCTGGCAAACCTGTTGTGACTAACTAAAAAAACAAAAAAGAGATATGTTTAATTTATTTTCAATGGGCACTAAAGCATTTGAAGACTTAGGTGGCCGCGAATTCAAAGACAAATTCACCGCTGCAGCGGGTGCAGTATTGGTAGATGTACGCACAGCAGGTGAATTTTCTTCAGGGACCATACAAGGAGCTAAGAATATTGACTTCATGTCACCCGCTTTCAAAGAGCAATTTTTAAAACTTGACAAAAACAAAGAGTATTTCTTATTCTGTCGCAGTGGTAACCGCAGCGGACAAGCGTGCAATATTTTGTCGAAGGAAGGTTATAAAGTGTACAACCTCGCAGGAGGTGTTGGTGCATGGCCAAGATAAGTAGGGAAGTGTAAGAGGGGTAACAGGCAGCCATGGGGAGCTGCCTGTTTTTTTATTAAACGACATACAATGAAGATTTGGAATAATTGGCAACTCGTTGGAGTAGCATGTGTAACGTTAGGTCTTGCTCCTTTCTTTCCTGAACCTCATATATGGGGTAAGCTGCAATGGATTGCAGGCGGTGGTGTTGGCATGCAACCCATCGATTGGTTTGACACCCTGTTCCATGGATTACCCTGGTTATTATTAATCAGGCTTTTAATTTTAAAGGGTTTGAGCCTTATGAAAGCAACTGTTCAAAAGCAATAAGATGGAAGCGATTACACAAACATTATTGAACAACTGGCATTTTATGCGCTGGTTGCGCTTAGGCCTTGGCTTATTCGTGGGCTACCAGGCAATTATATTGCATGATGTTTTTGCCGGTGTTATCTCAGGATTATTTTTATTCCAGGCCTTTACCAATACAGGATGTTGTGGTGCCTCCGGTTGTGCTGTGCCGACTAAGGCTAAAGGTACTGCCAAAGAAGGAGAGATGATTGAGTATGAGGAGGTAAAGGCAAAGGATTCGAAGTAGTTTAAATAAGTAGTAACTTCGTTCATACAGCTTTAAAAAAAATGTTCCGATTTGCAATTGGTTTACTATCACTTTTTTTTGTAATAGCTTCTTGTCAGATTGATAGGCGCGAAGATAATCGTGTTTATGTGGTAGGGGCTATGCGAAACGTGATGTGGAAGGGGCAACTGGGAGGTACTATCGCCTTGGATACACTCACGCAACCAAGTCATTTGTTTGGACTCGGCCCTGTTGAAAATCTTACGGGTGAGTTAATGGTGTTGAATGGACGGTCCTATAAATCCTCTGTTTTAACCGACTCAAGTATGCAAGTAGAGGAAACATTTCAGGTAAAAGCACCCTTCTTTGTATATACACGGGTCGATCATTGGATAGAACAAGATTTGCCAGACAGTGTGAACAATCTTAAACAATTAGAGATTTATCTGGCTGACATTAGTAAAGAAGTGAAAGAACCTTTTGCCTTTAGATTAGAGGGGCTTGTAGAGGAGAGTCGGATTCATGTTGTAAACCTACCTCCATCGGTAGTTGTACGCACTCCGCAGGATGCACACCAAGGTCAGCAAAACTATAGTGTAATCAGGCAGCAAGTCACTGTACTTGGTTTTTTCTCAAAAAAGCATAAAGGAATTTTTACACATCATGATTCAAATATGCATATGCAATCGGAAGAGCA
>JALHOT010000015.1 GCA_022842845.1 Cyclobacteriaceae bacterium
CGCTCTTCCGATCTGAACCAATTTTATAAACTTATTGGGCGAACAATTTGTAAGCGCTTCTAATTTACGATGCAACTGCGAATGGCTCATAAACACCTGCCGACACAACTGCTCTACGCTGAACTCATAATTGTTAAAATTGGCTTCCACAATTTCCCTCACCTTTTTTACAAACTCATGTTCTTTTCCTGCTTCAATATTTCCATTACCAGTGGCAGGCATTGTTGCTGCATCAGCGGTGATGCCCATTTGATGGCTATAGTGCTGTTGTAATTTCTTTCTTAGCTCTAATAATTTTCTGATGCGCAGCAATAGTTCTTCTTTATTGAACGGTTTTTCCAAATACACATCTGCCCCTTGTTCCAAACCTTCCAATTTACTTTGCATATCAGCCTTTGCTGTAAGCATGATGATCGGTATGTGGCTGGTGCGCTCGTCCTCACGCAGTTTCCGGCACATTTCAAAACCATCAATAATGGGCATCATCACATCGGTAATAATTAAGTCCGGTACTATTTCCACGGCTATATCAAATCCTTCCTGGCCATCTTTTCCAACGCTTAATTTATAATCGGGCAAACAACTGGCTGTATAAGCCACTACATCAACGTTATCTTCTACCAAAAGTAGTATGGGTGCACTTTTGTCTTTAGTAGTATGGCCGTTTACATATTCCCTTTTCTGTGTTTGCAAACTGTCCACTACTTCTTTTTCATTTACCAGAGTATTGGATATGTTCTCATTTATACCTGTGCGCACTCTGGTTAAGGGAAGTGTGATAATAAACTCAGTTCCTTTTGTTGCTCCAACTGGTGGGCTTTTTACCGCAATGGTTCCGCTCATGAGTTTCACTAACTCTTTGGTGAGCGCGAGGCCGATGCCAGTGCCTTCTGCTTTGCGCGTATGACTGTTGTCTAGCTGATAAAAACGATCGAATATATACTGCACCTGATTTTCAGGAATACCGATACCGGTATCTTTTACTTTTAAAACCAAAATAGCCTGGTCTGCATCGTTGGCTTCTTCCTGCGAAATGCTTACATACACATTACCCTTTTCAGGTGTAAACTTTAAGGCATTGGATAAAAGATTGGAGATAATCTGCCGTAATTTTTCTGCATCATACGCTACCGTCAATTCATCCGTATCCGATAAAAAGTGAAATTGTTTTTGCTGGCCTGCTGCTAATGATTGAAATGATTCTACAATGTATCTCAAAAAATTAATCACATCGCCATTGATCAAGTGCAGCTTCATTTTGCCATCTTCCAGTTTTGACAAATCAAGCATTTCATTGACCAGATCAAGCAGGTGCTGGCCGTTACGCACAATCATATCCATGCCGCTATCAAGATGTTCTTCAGGCTTGGATTTAACTTGTTTCGCCATGCCCATAATCACGGTAAGCGGAGTACGAAACTCATGGGTGATATTGGCGTACAACTGTGTCTTCAGTGTATCTAACTCACGGACACGTTTTGCTTCCTGCTTCTCGAAGTGCAGCTGTGATTGTAGTTTGGCTTTATTGACTCTGAATAAAAAATACGCTCTCAGGGCAACTCCAATCGACAACACATAAATAACGTAAGCCCACCAGGTGCGCCACCACGGTGGTGTTACTGTAATTTTTAATTCAGCAATCTTATTGCTCCATATCCCCTGGCTGTTACTGCCCTGCACCATAAACACATATTGGCCGGGGGGCAGGTGCAGGTAAGTTGCGGTGCGTCTTGTACCGCTTTCTACCCAGTCTTTATCAATACCAACTAACTGGTAACGATATTTATTTTGATTGGGAGCAGTAAAATCAAGCGATGAAAATTCAAGGGTAAGCACATTCTGCAAATGAGAAAGGGTGATCGAAGAAGTCTGTTCAATGGTCTCTTGCAGCACACCTGTTTCATCGCCAGGTGTGAGTACTTTGTTTCCAATCTGAATACTTGTGATAAAAATTTGGGGCATAAAACCCGAAGACAGTACTTTTTGCGGATCGAAAATGTTGACACCGTTTATGCCACCAAAAGCCAGGTGGCCATTCGACAGTTTGGCGATAGCATTGGTATTAAATTCATCGGCTTGTAAACCATCGCTGGTACTGAAAACCCTGAACATGGGCACTTCCTCTTTTTGTCCATTTATCATGCAAAACAATCCCTTGTTGGTGCTTCCCCATATATTGCCTGCGTTATCTGTTACCACGCCATAAACAACATCGTTAGTTAATCCTTGCTTTGTGGTATAATGAATAAATTTCCCTGTTGATTTTTCCATGCGGTTCAAACCACCGCCTTTGGTGCAAACCCATAGGTAATCAGCGTTTACAGGATCATCCATAAACCAGGAAACATAATTGTAGCTTAGGGAATTGGTATTGCTTAGAATGTTTTTATACCATTTTACGTCTGGCTCAGCATCATTATTTTTAAAATCCAGTCGTGCAAATCCATGTTCAGTTCCCAACCAGAAAATACCCTGGCCATCTTCATAGAAAGCATTGGTTTGCGCAAGTGATTGTGTACCCGTATTGCGTTCAATATTGATGACAAACTTGCTAAGCTTACCGCTTATTGGGTCAATTCTCGCTAACGTGCCGTTAGCTCCACAAACCCAAATATGCCCCTTACTATCTTCAATCATGGGTTGTAGCTGCTCCGTGCGTGTTGCATTTACCGGTTCATTGTAAGTGGCCATCAATTGCAAACTGCCAGTATAGTGCCTCAACATTTTCTTATCAAATGCATAGGTCCAGTAATCGCCATTCTGAGCTTGTAGCGCAACGGTAGTCACTGAATTGCCTATAACTTGTTGAAGTGGATTTGGATATTCGGCACCATCAGCACTTAGCGTTTTTGTCTCTCTCCATCCCTGCACGTAGAGGATATCTTTATTGAGTACCGTTAATCGTTGCAAGCTCCATTTGGGAAGTAATGGTTTGAAGCGGCCCGGTCCTATTCTATACTTGTAAATACCGTGTCCCATTGTGCCTACCCATAAAACACCTGAGCGGTCCAGCAACAGGCTCTTCAGGCCCTGATTTTTGACAACTGATCTTAAATGTAAGGTGATCACATCACTCAGCTCCGCTCCTGCTTTCAAGCCGTGGAAATCGAAAAAAGTATCACCCGAAGTCCCCGGTTTCAAAGGAAAACGTTTATGAAGGATCAATCCTCCGGCTGCGTCCTTGGTAAAAAGGCCCGAGTTTAATTGACCTGTAGAATCTATGAAGGCCACACTAGTGCCTTGAATTTGAGGAGAAGGTTTTAAGAAAAATGGCTGGCTTGTGCGTGACGTGAGACGGGTGCCAACCTTTTCAATCAAATCAGTAAGGGTATGACCATCACTTAATAGTGCGAAATCCAAAGATGAAGGATTGAAAACGTAGATGCTGCTATCTGTGCAGCCAACCCAAAGAAAGTCTTTATCATCTTTTCCTACTCCTAATATTTCCCGTTGTTGGGGAGCGCTTACTTGCGTGATGGATGGCGGGTCAATACCATTGTCGGGCAGGGAAATAATGTTCATGCTGCCGCCTTGCGGGCATACCAGTATGCTACCGTTTGGCAACTCCACCAGGGCAGATATAATCCGATTGCTGGAAAGTCCGGTCAGATCGCCCGAATTTTTAGCAATGCGCAAAAAACGACCTGTGTTTTTATCGTATACATTCACGCCCCCATCGAAAGTACCGATCCAGATTCTGCCCTTGCTGTCTTCCAACAAATTGCTCACAGCATTGCTGCTGATGGAACTGGTGTCTTGCGGGTCGTTGGTAAAAATTTTGAAGTTGTACCCATCGTAACGGTTCAAGCCACCCTTCGTGGCGATCCAGATAAAGCCTTCTTTATCCTGAATCATATCATTAATCAGTCCTTGCGATAATCCCTGTGCAGTGGAAATGGCTTCGCTGCCTGAACCCAATTGTGCCATGGCAAATTGTGCATAAAAGCAAAGACAGATCAGAAACCTGAAGTATAAGTGGGGGCCATTAGACATGAAGTGATAAAGATAAGCTAAGGCCCGTTTTTTAGCCCAATTGGGTTACATTAATCTGAATGTTTAATTACAAAATGACGGATTTATCCTAATCCTGATCAATTTATCCTATTAATTGAAGTGAAAATGAGGTAAAATTGTGGATTCGTCCTCACAAAAATTTCAGATTGATGTGAGCTTTGTTGGGAATGATCAGTTTAGTCTACTCAATGCAAATCCCAATTTAAGCGACTGTCGGACAAATTTTAAAGGCTTTACTCAACAACCTATGACAAGACAAATGTTTCGAATGGCTTTCATCATCCTGCTATTGCACGGGATTACTCCTTATGCATTTGGGCAATCTGTGAAAATCAAACGCATAGAACTGACGAATAATAAAGTGATCGTCACCTACGACCTGGATGACTCTAATCCCAACAACGAGTATCAATTGAATCTCTATACTTCCAAAGATAATTTCACGGTGCCGATGACCAAGGTGAAGGGTGACATTGGAAATGAGATAAAATCAGGCAACAATAAGAAGGTAGAATGGAATATTCGCGAAGAATTCGGAGACTATGAAGGGGATTTAGCACTTGAAATTCGCGGACGTGTATTCGTGGTGTTTGCGAAATTACAAAACTTTAATGATCAAAAGAGTTATAAACGAGGCAAAACCTATACCCTAAACTGGAAACCAGGCAATACCAACCCGATCCACATCGAGCTTTTTAAAGGAAGCGAGCGCCTGGTTGGCGAACTGAATCATCCTAACAATGGAAGTTACCTGCTTACTATGCCAGCCCATGCCAAACCAGGAGATGACTATAGACTACGACTTACAGATTCTAAACGGCCGGGTGAATTCATTTACTCTGATTTTTTCAATTTGAAACCGCGTATTCCCCTCGCTGTGAAAACCCTAGGTGGTGCAGTTGTATTGGGTGGTGTTGTATTTCTGGCAACACAACTCGGTACTTCTGATGATGCGAACCAGCCTAATCCTCCTGCTTTGCCAAATAACTAAAAGCTCGACCTACTTATGAAACTGCGAAATAACTCGATACTGTTATTGTTTTTGATAATCACGTTTAGTGCTCTTGGTCAAGCCTTCACTGAGTTAAGTGGACCCTTTGGTGGCAGAGTCACTACACTTCGGTATGATGCCGTTAACAACAGGCTTTATGCGGCTGTTAATTACAAATTATTTAGGTCGACTGATAATGGCGTAAACTGGTCTCCGATGACTGTTCCTACTTCGGTTCTTCAAGTGCTGGATATCCTGATCGATGGATCAAAAATTATCATAACCGGTAATAACAATTTTATCTATTCTACTGACAATGGAGCTAATTGGACAAGTCTCCCCATTCCTACTATTACTAATAATTTGTTCTATCAAATAGTCAAACATCCCACAGCAGGCGTTTACGTGCTTCGGGGAAGTGGGCAAGTTCTTGTGACTGTGGATAACGGGTTGAATTGGAAAAGTTTGGTTAGCTATGAAACTAATGGCTTAACTATTTTAAATGACTTGCAGGTAACTAGTACCGGGGATATTTATCTAAGTGATGCAAAAGTAGGAGTAAGAAAACTTCCTTCGCCAGCCGATCCTGCTAATCTGGCTCAGTGGTCAGAAACAAACTGGGTTACTGTTTTCCCGAAGCAGACAACGGATGCACAGTATGATGTTATTAATATTGGCATCGACAATGTTAATCGTATTTTTATAAATCACGGTGCATCCGATGGCTCTGGTAAAGTTCAACTATCAGAAGATGGTGGCGCTACCTGGCAACCTCAAAGTGCTACCTTGCCTCCTGTTAATAGCAGTGCTGTTTGGTCACTCTCTCCAAGTGGTAGAATGTATTATATACCTAGCTATACTGTGGCAGTTTATGAATATACTGCCGGTGCGGCAACTCCTTGGGTTGCCAAACCATGGCCAACCACAACGGTCAAGAACCAAAATGTTTTTTGTGCTGTTTGGCGTAGCAATACACAAGCTTTTGCTGGATCCGAATCCGATGGTATATTCGCAACCAGTAACACGGGAAACTCCTGGGCCGTGTCCTCGACAGGGCTTAAATTCGTAAACGGTACAGATGTAGAAATAACAGCCGATGGAAAAATTGTTGTTATTCCGGGCATCGGATCATCTTCTTATTGGTACTCCACCGATCAGGGCCTGACATGGGTTAACAGAGCTTTTGCTGGACGAATTCTTAAACTTTATCGCCTTCCGGATAACACGTTGTTAATATTGACATTGGATAACGAGACCTTCCTATCAACGGACGGTATAAACTGGACAAAGAATCCAACTACACCCGGTATGGGATTTCTTAGTCAGATTCTTATCGTGGCAACAAATGACATTTTTGCTTTTGGTAGTGCTGGAGATGTATGGGAATCGTTCGATAAAGGAGCAAGCTGGATTAAGATTAACATCACCGGAGGACCAACAAACGGGTTCACTGCTGTCGCCAGAGATGATGACGGTTTTTTTTATGTGAACAATTCAAATTGCGTTTTTTGTGTTGGTAGTACCTATACAAGGTTTGACACAAGCGTAGACCCCTGGACTTCCACAAGTTTTACAGTTAATGGAAGTGGAAATGACTATCCTCCTAAATCCATGTTCACCCTTAACAACAAGATTTATGTTGTTAATAGTAATTTAGCAGCTTCTTCGCCTGGTGCTTTAAAAGTAAGCAGCGATAAAGGGACTACCTGGACAGACCTAGGTATTAATGCAGGAAATGGTGGCGCCTTTCCTATCCGTTTAAATGCGCTGTCAGGAATTATCATTCCACAGTATGGCTATCTTTCCATCACTCAAAACGATGGCAAAACGATTAAAACAATACCCACCCCTCAGGAATCTACTCTCATTACAGATATTGCTTTAAACGCTGCAGGTACTAAATATGTGGCTTCTGCCAACGGATCCCCTGCACTGGAATTTGCATTGAGTTCCACCAACAAACTTCTCTTACCTAATTCTGAAATACCGGCCTACATCGACTTCGGTTGGAAACCTGTTGCTGGGGGACCATTTGGTGGTTCGGTGCGAAAACTTTTAAAGAATTCTACCGGTCAACTATTTGCACTTTCCGGTTCACCCGGTTCTGCCATCAACGATAAACTTTATCGATACAATTCGTCCACTTCTTCCTGGGAAAAGATTGTATCGGAGAATGTGTTGAGCGTGATGATTGATGCATCCGATAAAATCTACATTCAGAAATTTGGATATTCCACGAGTTCGTATTTTGGAAGTGGCTTATTTGTATCCAGTGACAATGGCACAACGTTTTCACCCGTTTCAGCTTTTTTAAATTACGTTTACGCTTGGACGAATAACGATGTAGGTCACCTTTTGGCGGCAACTAACTCAGGGATTTATCGATCAACCGACAATGGAGTCACGTTTACTTCTGTGACGGCAAGTGGTGACTATAAAGGAATCGTCATGATTTCGGACGGAACACTGATCGCTTTAAAAGGAAATACCGTTGTCCGTTCGATTGATAAAGGAGCAACCTGGACAGAAGTCAGCCAAAGTTTTCAAGACGTCTATTCAATTACAAAATTGGAAGGCAATAAAGTCGGTCTTGTTACCTATCGGAATATCTATGTGTCTTCAGACGGTGGAATAACATGGACCTCCGTGCTTAACAACCTTCCAGCGTTAGAAGCAACTTCTGGTTCTAATACATTTAGTTTCTTGTCTTTATCACCAGACAACCACTACTATTTGACTGTTTTAAACAATCAACAATCAGCTATTATTTACACATCATCCAATGGTGGAACATCCTGGATTAAAAAAGGAAATATCAATTTTCCAATCACCAGCTTGTTGTGGAACGGTGCAACGCTGTTGGCCAGCACTACCGACAATCGTTTCGTGACACCACCGGTTTATGGTGCTGGAATTTTAGCCTCTTCGGATGGTGGTGTAAATTTTTCTGTGTTTCAATCTAATAAGGGTTTCGTAAATAATAAATTCACTGGACTGGATATTTTTAACTCTAAGCTTTTTGCATTATCGAATGGAACACTTTACGTTTCCATTGACAACGGGGTAAACTTTTCGGTAGTGACCTCTGCCGGGTCAAGCATTTCCGGACTTCTCCACTCACCAGATGGTGCATTGATTGCCTATGGAACCGATATCTACAAAACCACCGATGGAGTGACATGGACACTTCAAAAAGCAGCAGTGAATTTTACGCTCATGAGCGTTTCACCGAATTCACAGTATTATGGCTACAACTATGCGAATTTTAAATTTCAGTCATCATCTAACTTAACGACATGGACCGATGTGGCAGTGCCAGGGCAAACACCTAACGACCGACCCATTTCCATGGCATCCGACAGTCGCGGTGTACTCTATTTTGTTATCGGAGATTTGACTTCTAATAAAGAACAAGTGGCCTATCAGTTTTCAGCGGGCACCCTTACAAAGATCCCATTACCCCTAACTAACAATGTCACAAGGAAAGTAAATTTTGTTGCATCAGGGGACAAGATGTATATGTACACGGGGAGCCTAAATAATCTCGGCATCTTGCAGACAACAACAGATGGAGTTCAGTGGACTTCAAAAGTTTTCGAAGGTGGGACCAAGTTTATGCTCACCAACAACTACATTTTTCTCAAGAGAGAGAATGGTGACTTGCTTCTGTCGCGCGATCAAGGTGTTTTCTGGCAAAGTGTTGGACTTCCTGCCTCTGAGGGAGTAATTTTTGATGATGTCTTGATTGATGAATTTACAGGGTATGCTTATGCCCAGGCAGAAGGCAACGCAATTTTAAGAACTTCAAACAGCGTGTTAGTAAATGATAACAGAGTACCGTTGATCGGGTCGCTAGCACCTGCAAACCTGGCTACTGGTGTTGTACCCACGGCAAAACTGGTTATCACTTTTGATGAAGCGGTGACTCCCGTAGCAGGAAAAAAAATTAGGATTGTAGACCCAACGAATACCAGCAGTTTTGTGGAAAGCATTGATGCGTCTGCCGGAGTTCAATCGGGTCGTTCGTTTACATTCACTCCTGCCACGACTACCTTGAAATATTCTCCTTCTGCCAGTGCCTTACAATCATACTATGTCACGCTTGATGCCGGAGCATTTATCGATCTGTTTGCCAACCCAACCGCTGCGGTCATCAACGATGCTACATGGAAATTTTCAATGGCGGTGACTCCAGATCAGACTGCTCCTGCTATCACGTTTGATAATTCAGGAACTAAAAACTACCTCAACATACAGGACAACAGCAAAACGATTAGTGCAACGATCACCGATGCAATAGGTGTTACACAATCACAAATTCATTACCGTCCCATCACATCCAACAGCGCGGAGACGATCTCTCAATTGGCAAAAACTACCGGAAACAATTATGAGTTTTCGGTTCCGTCCAGTGCTTATGGTCCTATTGGTCTTGAATTTTATTTAACAGCATCAGATGCAGCAGGCAACAGCACGCGTAGCCCACTGACAGGTTATTACTATGCCTATAAAGCAGTAACGACAGTAAAACCTACCCTGGCCTCTGCCCTACCTGCCGGAAGTGTAGAAGATAACTACAGGATGATTTCTATTCCTTATGTGTCGGACAAGACAGTTGAAACAGTTTTAATTCCAGCACTCAGTCGATTCGATGCTAAAATTTGGAGGCTACTGACATTGAATGATGAAAAAACCAATTGGTCGGAATATCCCAAGGACTTTACTACTTTGGAAACGGGCAAAGGATATTGGATCATTAATAAAAACGGTGGAGCGCTTGCACTTGGTGTTGAGTCTACTCCGATTGTCACCAAAGAGACACCAACTACAATCACAATTACACCTGGCTGGAATCAAATCGGCAACCCCTATCCTTTCCCAATGACGTGGAGCGAAGTGCTGACTGCCAATAGCAATCCTGCCGGGCTAACGAGTAAGCCCAAAGTTTACAGAGGAGGGGGAACAGGATACACAGAACCGGATGTGATCGGAGTAACCGAAGGATTTTTAGTGAAAAATACAGGGACTACAAACATTGTACTGGATATTCCACTGGTAAGCTCTTCCTCAGGATCACGTATGCAGCAGATCAGTTCAACATTGGATGAATCCGAATGGAGAGTGCCTTTAATGCTGATTGGAAAATCTTTTTCCAATACCATCGGAGGCATCGGCATGAGTCCAGAGGCGAATGAAAGTGTTGATGGAGAAGATGATTTCAGCGCTCCGCCCTTGCAAAATATGCTGCAACTTGATTTTCCGCATCCTGAACACAGCGAGAAAGTACTCGCCCGCGATGTGGTCAATACACAAAAAGACTACACCTGGAATTTTAAGGTGAACACAAATCTGAGCGAAGAGATCACACTCCAGTGGGACAATGAGAATTTTGGAAACAACAGCAAGGAGTTATTCCTCTTCGATGTAGCGAAGCAACTGCCTGTGAATATGCGCGAAGTAACGCATTACAGTTTTAATCCGGCAGTTTCCACTTCTTTCCGGATTTACTATGGCGAAAATGTAGTATCTAACATTGAACCGGATCTGGTGCTCTTGGGTCAGGCATTTCCAAATCCAAGCGAGGGTGAAACAACCATTCCTCTTGTGCTACCCGGTGGGATAAAAAACACCTACCAGGTGCGTCTTGCAGTGTATAACCTCTATGGGAAAAAAATCGCAACTATTTACGAAGGAGAAATGAAGGGAGGTTTTCATTCTGTAAAATGGAATACAGGATCAGTACCAAGCGGTTTGCACCTCTACCGACTGGCCGTGTCGCCATCGACACAGTCCGTTCAAACACAAAAAATAATTTTGAAATAGCGATTTTACACTGACAATAAAACAAACAAGCTGGTCATGAGATTAAAAAATATTTTACCGCTGATTTGCCTGACATGTTCTCTAACATTTTCATGGGCGCAAAATGTTAGTAGTCGCACAGAGAAATTTATTATCAACACAAAAAATCCGGTGGCATCCTCTACTGTACCTATGATCACTTGGATGACGCCTGTACCCGAGATCAGCTATTCGCAGGAGCCACGATACAAAATTAAGTTTGTTGTGGAGACCACTTCTCCCATTAAATCCATCACAATAAGCGTTCGAGAATCATTAGAAACCGCATCGCGGGGTAGCATGACTATTCAACCGGAGGAAGCAGAAAAAATGTACACGGTGGTGGATAGAAGTATAAACCTAATGGATGGAGAGAATCTTTTGGAAGTGATGGTTGAAAATGCAGAAGGTGTAAAATCAAAGAGCTACAGGAGAGTGCGCGTGGGTAGCCTTATATTGGCTGATGCGAATAGAATTGAGCGGAATGATTATGCATTAATTTTTGCTACCGATGAATATGACAACTGGAGTGATCTCGTCAATCCGGTATTTGACTCCAGAGCGATTGCTGAAGAGTTGAAAAAGACATACGGTTTCCAAACAGACATTGTAGAAAATGCGTCACAAGATGACATTCTAAAAAAATTACGTGAATATGCTGAGAAGAAATATAAACCTCTTGACCAGTTATTCATTTTCTTTGCCGGCCACGGAAGTTATGACCAAACATTCGCAGAAGGTTATGTAGTTACAAAGGAGTCACTATTAAATGATGAAGGAAAAACTTCTTATCTCTCGCATAACCGTTTACGATCCATCATTAACAACATTCCAAGCGAACATATTTTTCTGGTAATGGATGTTTGCTTTGGAGGAACTTTTGATGAGGTGTTGGCTTCAACCAGGGGCGCTGATGATGAGGTATATAAAGAACAAAATACCAATGAATTCATCGCACGGAAACTCACACTTAAAACAAGGAAATACCTTACTTCAGGGGGAAAAACATATGTATCGGACGGCATCAAGGGGAAGCACTCCCCTTTTGCCAAAAGCTTTATTGATGCGCTAGAAACTCAAGGTGGAAAAGATGGAATTCTAACAGTTTCAGAAATATTCGGTTACGTAGAAAAATTAAAGAATCCTCCCCGCCTTGGAGATTTTGGTAGCAACTTGCCTGGCAGCGACTTCCTCTTCGTAAGAAAGTAATGGTGGTAGCTACCTACCACTCCGACTATAAAATGCGAAGAACTTTCGAACAGTTGGATCTTCTATTCTAGTAGAAGTTTTGAGACTGCATCAAAGTCAGGCAAGTTCGGTTCTGATCAACTCGGCAGCGACTTTGTTTTTGTCGTAAAAGGAAATTTAAAACTTTGGTTAGACTCCAATGCCTTGTGCTTTCATGGGGTATTTGGGCTTTTTGTGTGGTCAGAAAAATGACTAAACTTTAAGTCGGGACTCAACACGCAAAAAGGATACCGGTACCTAAGTGCCCAATGGGCAAATAAAATGTGCTATCCGATAGAAATTTCACTAGCCTTGACCATCTCTTTCCGCGCTGTCATAACCATCATTAGTTATTTGGAGACTTAGATCGGGCATTTCACCGTAACTACTTCACACCAAGCCAGGAAATGGTCAATTGATGGTGGAAACCGCTGATAACAGGCGCAAAATGAGGGATCACAGGCTCTCGAAGAAAAGTGGTCGGTGTTCGCGAAATTTCCATTAGATACCTAAAATTGAATTCCATACAACGCTACCTTGTTCAAATAGACTTGCAGTCTATTCTTTTGATGAGTTCTTGCCATCGATCAGGGTATTGTCTTGCTCAAGCTGACTATTCACTTCATGTATTACCTCATCAAGATTCCGGGTACAAGTCTCCAGGTGTTTCAGTAAGTCTTGACTATGCTCAGTATTACGGGCATCGGCCAGTAATTGCATAATACCAAGCATGGAGGCGACAGGTCCACGAATCTTATGTGAGTTCATAAAGGCAAATTGCCGTAACCGATCATTCTGGTTTTGAATTACTTGTGTTCGCTTTAAAATGATATTCTCAAGGTTTTCATTAATGGATAGAATCTCTTCGTTGGCTTGTTTAAGCTCTTCAGCTTGAGCCTCCATTTCATGGTTGATTTCTATTAACTGTCTTTCATTCCTCTTTTTTAACACGATAACACGCCAAAAGAAAACAATTAAAAAAGCAGCAATTATCAAAGCCCCGACAAACCAGGTACGATATAGTTTTTGTTCTGCCAATTCTTTATGCGCCTTGGCCAGTTCTCTTTCCTGTATCAGGTTTGTATACTTACTCTCTAACTCCAAAGCAAATTGCTGCGTGGCATGAGTTTTTAAACTATCTGATAAAAGAAAAAACTTGTTAAAGTATTCCAATGACTCTTTGTACTTCCCCTCCTGTCTATATATAGAACTCAGCTCAGACAGTACTTGCTTTTTAGCTTCAGCGTTTTCAAGCTGCTCAGCATAGTCAAGCGACTTTAGAAAAGAAATTTCCGCATTACGATAATCATGTAAGCCGGTGTAGCTAGAACCAAGATTGATAAAATTATTGGTAAGCTCAACGCTATCCGCTAAATCTTCATTGATTGTTACCAGGTATTTAAGTACTTCAATGGCTTCAGCAAAACGTCCCTGCTCAATATAGATAACAGATATATTGTTGAGGTTAAATCGCTCTTGCCGTTTATTATCTGCTTCTCTGTTAAGGCTCAGAGATTCATTGAGTGTGGCAAGGGCCTGGTCTAATTGTTTTAAATCCTTTTGCGTTACACCCTTATTGTTCAGGATAAGGGCCACCGTATTTTTGTTACCTACTCTGCGTCCATACTTTTCTGCCTCTGTAAAATATTGAAGGGCTTTTGCGAAATCATTTAATTTTTTGAAACTCCATCCAAGGTTATTATATATTCTTGATTTAAGATCATCAAATGCTGAGTTTTCCTCTGTGAATTCGAGCGCCTTAAAATAAAACTGGATCGATCGTTTTAGATCATTTTGGTTGAGCCAGCAGCTACCAATTCTATTGTAAGCATAGGCAGCCAATGCTTTATCTTTACCTTGCTCGCCTAACCCCACAAGGGTCTCAAAATACTGAATAGCTTCTACCGGATGATCATTCATCAGTCCTTCGGCTAATGACTTTAGTGTGGCTATGCGTTGCTCGGTAGATAAGTCACTTAACAAGACTTCTTTCAGGCTGTCAAGGTTTTGTCCTGATAGCGGAATAGCGAGCCAAAGTAAACAGAATATAGTACTGACGAAGTACCTGTTAGTTGTTTGCATTCAGGTAGGAGTAAACACGAAGGTATAAAGTTTTAAGATTATTCAATCGTACTACCAGTATAGTAGCTAAGTATTAGGCTTTTATTCTTGCTTTCGGTTAATACTAATCCTTTAAAAAATACCAGCCTATTTTTAGCGATAGTTCAGGATTAAGAAGGCTTGTCTTGAAGGTATTTTGATCGATGCTAACATACTTGGGGCCTCCAGTACGCATACTCATGCCAGCCCAAGGACTCAGGTACCACTGCTTATAAAACTTCCATTGATACCCAATGCTTCCATTGAGCAGTTGATTGTTATAGCCCCTCTCAACTCCAGGTACTGCAGCAAGGGCTATGCTGCTCTGCCAGTAAACATAACCAGCTCCCAACCACCAGCCCGAGGCATCGTCCCTCAAAAAATAATCGATTAGAATAGCGTAAGCATTTACCTGATTGTTAGTAAAACCAGTAGGCGTAAGAAAGTCTGGTTTAGTAACCTTGGCAGTGAGCGCTCTTAAGCGCCAATGACCTTGACCTGCCCAAACTGCAGCATAATAACCTTGGGTTAGGTATGGAAGTACATCCTGCTCAACACCAACAGTGAAAGGTATTCTCGTTTGTGGATAGCAGGATAAGCTTAAAAAAAATAGTAGAACAACTGAAACCCATCTCATATTGACACCTCTATTAAGTAAGGCAACCAAAGCAGAATTCTATTTCTCCAGTATGATATAAATCATAAGATTTTTAAACTAAAATGAAATAGTGGACAGTTAACAATTAAAAAAGCAAGTCAATTCCCCTTTAATAATGGGAAGCAACTTGCTTAAAGGCTTGTAGGAAGCGCTAAAGATTTACTTACTTATTCAAATAAGATGGCACCTTAATTGGCTCCAGGGGTGCAATAATTTCTGCTCTCCTGTTTTCAAAGAATGGAGGCAATAACAATTGATGACCTAAGGAATCAGCTGGTTCATCTACCGCAAAACCAATATCAGAAGTAGCAAACTCAAACAACACACCGCTTGGGGTGCGTGTATAGATAGAGTGGAAATAATTTCTATCCTTGATGTCTGACACATCGGTGTAGCCTGCTCCTTCAATATAAGCTTTTAGTTCGGCACTCTGCTGATCGTTGCCTGTAGCAAAAGCAATGTGGTGTGGTAACCCAATACCGAAGGTCCATGAACCCTGCGGCAGGTCTTTGTTATGATGCAATTCAATCACTCTTCTCGGACCGCCATCTTTAATGTGGTAGCGATGGTAGTCTCCCTCCTGCCCTACTTTTTTGAAGCCCAGTACCTGGGTTAAATAAATGTCCATCATCTCAACCTCACGGCAAGACAAAACCGCTCCATGAATGCCGCGAATACCATTATCAGCAGATACTTCATCAGTCTTCCAGGCCCTGCGTGTATCGTTATCAGCACCATACACACCGATGCCTATACCGGAAGGATCTACGAAATCGATATACTTCTGGCCAAAACGCTCTTGTATGCCGGAGTTCTTCACGCCATGCTTATCTAAATGCTTTTTCCAGAAAGGCAAGGCATCACTGTGTACAGAAAATCCAGATACTTCTACTTGCCCGGAACCACGCTTACCAGTTACACCCGCTTTCTTAAATGGAAATGTAGTGTAAACCGAACCTACTTCTGCATCGGCATTGGCATAGTACAGGTGGTAAATGCTGGCACCACCATCAAATAATACAGTTTGTTTGATCATGCGCATGCCCATCACCTTGGTAACAAAGTCGATGTCTTCCTGGGCACCGCCTACGCAAACCGTGAGGTGATGCAAGCCTGTAATGTAGTCTTGTGGTCTCATAGAAATTTTTAGGTTTTGTTTATTGAATGAATTGTTTAAATAATTTGCTTATACATTGGCATGCAGCTGCTGCGCTAAAACATCAGCAATCTTAAAAGGTGCTTCAGTACTTTCCTTTACATCTTTAAAGTCAGCACCTGGCATTAACTCGGTGAGCACTAATTGCTGATTGATAAATTCAAATACAGCTAGTTCGGTAATGATCATGTCCACCGCACCAAAAGCTGTTATCGGAAGTGTACATTCCTTGACAACTTTAGCACTGCCATCTTTTTCGCTATGGTTCATGGTGATGATGAGCTTTTTCGCGCCACTCGCCAGATCCATCGCGCCACCTACACCCAGCAAGGGTTTACCGGGCACTGCCCAGTTAGCAAGGTTACCTTGAGCATCAACCTGTAAGCCGCCCATAATAGCAACGTCCACATGCTTACCGCGGATCATACCAAAGGATGTGGTGGTATCGAAGTAGCTGGCTCCTGGCAAGGCAGTAACAGGAATCTTACCGGCATTAACAGGATAGTGCAAAGCCCCACTCCCATCGGTGGGTTCAGGGCCTACGCCTAACATACCGTTTTCTGTGTGCAGAATAATGTTGTCTTCTGGTTTGATTAAATCGGCTACCAGGGTTGGTATCCCTATGCCTAAGTTCACAATGTTACCTTGTTTTAATTCGTGTAGCGCACGCTTGGCCATGTTCATGCGTGCTTCATCTACTTTCTTCAAACTACCTTTCACCGAAGCAGAAGAGCCTAAATCGCTTTCTTGCAACTTAGCTTCAGCGATAAAGTCTACAAAGCATCCAGGGGTATGTATGTGGTTGGGATCGAGTGTTCCTACCGGTACTATTTCTTCTACTTCTGCAATCACCAGATCGGCAGCGGTGGCCATCGCGGGATTGAAGTTCTGCTCGGTTAATCGATACACTAAATTACCCGCTGTGTCTGCCTTCCAGGCGCGTATAAAGGCTACGTTGCCCCGAATGCCTTCTATAAATATTTGCTCAACACCGTTAATGATACGTGACTCTCTTCCTTTGGCCAACGTAGTACCCGCAGCTGTAGGTGTATAAAAACCACCTATGCCCATACCGCCACAGCGGATGGCCTCACCCAAAGTGCCTTGGGGTAAAATTTCATAGTCAACTTGCCCGCTTTGTGCAGCCTTCACTGCATCAGGATTACTGGTGAAGTAAGAGCCTACCATTTTTTTGATCTGTCCGTTCAATAACATCTTGCCTCCCCCCAGGTTGGGTTCGCCAACATTGTTACCGATATAGGTTATTTGATTGGTAGATGTTTTAGCCAGTGCGTGTAAGAGGTGTACAGGATTGCCCGTCATGCCAAAGCCACCGCATAAGAGCACGTCTCCACTTTTTACTTTCGCTGCTGCATCCTCTAACGTGATAATAGGAACTTGCTTCATATAGAATCAGATAGTTGTAATTTTTGCGTAGATGATTTTTTTGAATCCAGAGAGAGTACATGTTGCAGGGCATTTGCTAATGCTGCGTTCGGATCTTGGACCATATCTTTCGCACGATAAGCAACATGAAAGTCAGGACGCACCAACAGACAGCCTGCATCTTTGATTTCGCGCAGGCCTGCCCATTCTCCATACAAATCGCTGTACGGCTTACCCGGCCCAATCTGTACAAGCCTTATCGGAATATTCAATTCGTGACTTAATTGCTGCGCGGCCTCCATCCAGGCATCACCCCCTATACCGGTGAACAAAGTGAACAAACCTTTGCCAGCCACATCCAGTGTTGATAAGCGATGACCATTGGCAGCTCCTATCCAAACATGAGGCAAACGTGCTCCTGGCCAGGTGCTGGCTTCATAATACAATTCTTGATCACGAGCGTAGACAGGTTCTGCAGTACCATCTGGCATAATAGCCGTAGATTGGTAACGCTGGTTCATTTCCACACCATGGCAATTGAATTCGTAAGACTTGAAAAGAATGGCCTTGCGCAATTGCTCTCGCTGCTGCTCTGCCGCTGAATTGTTGTCTTTCATTTTCTCCATGTTGGCGCGCATCACTGCAGGATCGGTGGTATCAGTAAGACCCAGCGATTGGAAGATGGTGCCAAATTCTGTAATGCTCTTATTGGCCCGCTCAACGATCTGCTTAGCAATAGGTGCCCTCTCTGTATTGTATGAATTAAGTGAGGCTTGACCAGCTTGGCCCTTTACAACCATGGCTAATTTCCAGGCTATGTTAAAGGCATCTTGTATAGAAGTGTTCGAACCTAAACCATTAGAGGGTGGATGACGATGAATGGCATCACCCATGCAAAATACCCGGCCTTTGGAAATGGTTGTAGCGTAGCAATGATTCACTGTCCAGGTAGAGGTAGATTTAATCTTGATAGGAATGTTGGGATCACCCACCAGTTTTAAGACTATATCCTTCGCAAGAGCATCGGTTACTTCCGGTGGACCATCATTAATATCATAGCCCCATACAATCAACCACTCGTTCCAGGGCCGCACCATTCTTACCAGGCCCATACCTATACCGCCTACATTAGAACCGGGTTGTAAAACCCAGTATAACACACTTGGGCGATGGGCTACATATTTGGAAAGATCCATTTCACAGACAATGTTCATGCTGCCACCAACACCCATCTTGCCTTCAAAAGGCAGGTTGATATCTTTGGCTACCTGACTGTTACCGCCATCTGCACCAAGTAAATATTTAGCTCGTATTGAATATTCTTCACCTGATAATCTGTCGCGTACCCTTGCCGTAACCCCTTCATCGTCTTGACTTAATCCAAGGTATTCTGTATCAAATCTGTAGCGTGTTCCTTTGCTGGCTCCTGCATTGGTTAGGATAGGTTCTAACAAGTTTTGCGGAATATCACACATCTTAGTAGGGCTTGCTAGTGTGTAATCTGCCATGCGACTGGGGTGTGTTCCCCAGGAATATAATCGGCCAAGTTCCTCTCCTGCCAGGCTGGTACAAAAGACGTTATTGCCCATTAACTCCTGCGGCACTGCTTTCTGTATCACTTCCTCTTCAATACCCAGATCGCGAAATACTTCCATCGCGCGTTGGTTAGTAATGTGTGCCCGAGGCGTGTTCGCCAACCAGTTGTATTTGGTTACTACTACATTTCGAACTCCGTAATTACTGAGCAAGGCAGCTGCAGCAGAACCAGCTGGGCCGCTACCCACTATAAGAACATCTGTTTCAAACTTGTACATGATGCAGTATTTATTTCGGTGAAATATAGTCTTAAAACTATTTTATCGTACTTTTGTTCAATATTAGAACATAAAATTCTGATTATGACCCAGCCAAAAACAAGCGAAAATGCCCTCACCGAATTGGTGACTAGCCGCATAAAGGAAGAAAATCCCCGAAATCAGGAGATTTTGACCAAACTTGTAAAACACCTGCACGCCTTTGTGAAAGATGTGGAACCTACTGAAGCGGAGTGGTTTAGTGCCATTGATTTCCTGACGCGCACAGGTAAGAAGTGTGATGATAAACGCCAGGAGTTTATCCTATTGTCTGATGTTTTGGGCGTTTCTATGCTAGTAGACGCAATCAATCACCGTACTAAAACGACTGTAACAGAAACCACTGTCAAGGGGCCTTTTCATGCAACCGCGAATGTATATGAAGCAGGTGAAAACATTGCCCGTGGTAATGAAGCTGAGCGTGGTGAGCCCACCGTTGTCAGGGGTCGCGTTCTATCGCCTGATGGTAAGCCCCTTGCCAACGCAAGCTTAGATGTATGGCAATCAGATGATATTGGTTATTACGATGTGCAAGATGTGAATCAACCCTCCATGAATTTGCGAGGCATTTTTAAGACTAATGCCAATGGTGAATTTTGGTTCCGTACCATTAAGCCAGCTGCTTATCCGGTGCCTACCGATGGACCCGTGGGTGAATTACTACATGCTTCCGGACGCCATGCCATGCGACCAGCACACATCCATTTTTGGGTAAAGGCAGAAGGTTATCAGGATCTAGTTACGCATCTATTTGTAGAAGGTGATGAATACCTGGAATCGGATGCTGTATTTGGTGTGAAGGATTCGTTAGTGGTTCCCTTCGTAAAGAATTCCGACCCGGCACAAGCTGCGCAATGGAAAGTGGGCAGTCCCTTTTATTACGTCCAACATGACTTTATCTTAGCGGCTCAATAATTGAACATGAAACAAGCATATATCGTAGAAGGCGTACGCACTCCCATCGCCAAGTTTAAAGGAGGACTGTCTGAAATTCGTGCCGATGATTTGGCCGCGATTACCATCAAATCCCTGATGCAAAAACTTCCGAATTTCGATCCAGCCTTGATTGATGATGTGATCTTGGGTTGCCATAATCAGGCAGGAGAAGATAATCGCAACGTAGCCCGCATGGCAGCACTACTCGCTGGCTTGCCGGTAAGTGTGCCTGGCGAAACGATCAATCGTCTTTGCTCTTCGGGTATGTCGGCTGTGATTCACGCCAACCGTGCTATTAAAGCCGGAGATGGTGATGTATTTATTGCCGGAGGTGTAGAGCACATGACGCGCAGTCCTTTTGTATTGTCCAAAACTTCTACGCCTTTTGGCAACGATGCCCAGATTTACGACAGTAGTTTCGGCTGGCGCTTTGTGAACCCCAAAATGAAAAAGATGTATGGCACCGAGGCCATGGGCGAAACAGCAGAGAACCTCGTGGACATGCAGCACATTTCAAGAGAAGACCAGGATCTGTTTGCTTTGAACAGTCAGTTGAAGGCGAGCCAAGCACGCAGCAATAAACGCTTTGCACTAGAAACGTTTGCTGTAGAGATTCCACAAAAGAAAGGCAACCCTCTGCTCTTCAGTGAAGATGAATTTATAAAGCCCGATACAACCTTAGATATATTATCCAAACTAAGGCCAGCCTTCCGTGAAAACGGAACGGTAACGGCCGGCAATGCTTCCGGCTTGAATGATGGTGCCTGTGCATTGCTCATTGCTTCGGAAGATGCAGTTAAAAAATATTCACTCAAGCCTATCGCTCGTATCGCAAGTTCACAAGTGGTGGGCGTAGAACCGCGCATCATGGGTATTGGTCCGGTAGAAGCCTCGAACAAAGCCTTGGCAAAGGCAGGTTTAAAAATGAGCGATATGGATGTGATTGAATTGAATGAAGCCTTTGCTGCACAAAGCCTGGCGTGTATTCGCTCCTGGGGCTTGGCCGATGATGATGCGCGCATCAATCCTAACGGTGGGGCTATTGCTTTAGGCCATCCCCTGGGTATGTCAGGCGCACGCATTTTACAAAGTGCCGCGATCGAATTGCAACAACGTAAAGGCAAGTACGCACTCGCTACCATGTGTGTAGGACTGGGCCAGGGTTATGCTACGGTAATAGAACGCGTGTAAGCCTTGGTATCATGAATAAGGAAATCAAAAAGTCTGACTTTGTACAATCGCTCGAAAAAGGATTGAACGTGATTCGTTGCTTCGACATGGATCACGAACAAATGACTTTAAGCGATGTAGCCAAGAAAGTAGATTTGACCCGCGCCAATGCCCGTAGAATTTTATTAACCCTGCAACACTTAGGGTATGTGAATTCATACGATGGCAAGATGTTTTCCTTATCGCCCAAAGTATTAAGCCTGGGCTACTCCTATTTATCAGGTTTGCCTTTTCGTGAGTTGGCACAGCCCTACATGCAAGAGTTGGCACGTGAGGTGAATGAGTCCTGCTCTATGTCGGTATTAGACCAATCCGATATCGTGTACATTGCACGTGTGCATACCAAGCGCATCATGACTATTTCTTTGGGCGTGGGCACACGACTTCCTTCTTATGCTACCTCTATGGGTAAAGTGTTGCTCGCCAATCTCGATCCAATGGAAGCCACTAAGCTGGTGGGCAATATGAAATTTGAAGAACTGACACCTTTTACGCTATCTAAAAATGCCTTCTTGCAACATTTAGATATGGTGCGCAAACAAGGCTGGGCTATTTCCGATCAGGAATTAGAGATTGGGGTTCGCTCTATCGCCTGTCCCATCCGCGATAAGAAGGGGAAAGTATTGGCCTCTATCAATATCAGCGGTCATGCGAGTCGGGTGAGCCTGGAGGATCTTACTAAAAAGTATCTCGTATCCTTGCAGCAGACCGTTACAAAAATTGAGCAAGCACTTGTGAACTTATGAATCTATTCTCATTTCAATACACAGCTTTTCCGTCCACTGTATTTTTTGGAGAGAATAGTTTCCATGAAGTTTTCAAATTACTAGCGCAATACAAAAAGGCTTTTGTCATTGCCGCCAACAGACAAGCAGATTATGTAAAGTCTTTGCAGGATACGTTGGGGGCAGATCGTATTTATCATTTCAACCAGGTTGTACAACATGTACCCGCGGATTTGATCAAAGCAGCCAGACAAAAACAACTGGATGAACAAAGTGATGTATTAATAGGCATTGGCGGTGGCTCTGCCATTGGCTTAGCCAAAGCCCTGGCCTTAGAATCACGTCATACGATTATTGCAGTACCTACTACTTATGCAGGCTCAGAGATGACTAACATCTGGGGCATTACAACACCTGAAGGCAAAACTACCGGTCGTGATATGGCTGTATTGCCGAAGTATGTAATTTATGACCCTGCCATGACTGCCGGTATGCCGGTGAAGTTGGCAGCCACCAGTGCCATGAATGCCATGGCCCATTTAATGGAAGCTGTGTATGGTCATGATACGAATCCCATCAGCTATAATAACTCTTTGGATGGCATAAAGAAGTTAAGAGAAGGCATGGAGAGGATAGCCACAAAGGATAAGTTAAGTACTGAAGCCAATCAATTATTACAGTATGGTTCATTCTTAGCGGGTAAAGGCTTGTGTGAAGTTTCTATGTCATTACACCATAAACTGGCACACGTCTTAGGTGGCACTTTTGGATTAGATCACGCTTCGGTTCATACAGTACTGCAAGCCTATGTACTCGAGTACCAATGGAATGCTTTAACAGCAGATGTGCAAAGTGATTTTAAGAAGTCGCTTGACCATAACTACCCACCCACGGCTTTGTTACAACTTGCGAAAAGCATGAAGGCACCTGCTTCCTTGCAGGAGATTGGCTTTAAAGAAAGCGATATAGAAAAAACCATTGATATTGTACTGTCTAAACCCTATGCCAACCCAAGACCTTTGGTGAAAGAAGATCTTATAAGAATGTTAAGAGCCGCTTACGATGGCAAGCTTTTACATGATCAATGATGGCCGATGCTTTTAAGTGCTGCTTCAGCTATTTACCTTTACTGACATTTAGCTGGACATTATGTCATTCTACATACCGGTACCTGATTTTATTCTTTATGAAGACGATGTCATACTCGTGATGATGAAGCCATCAGGATTAATGGTGGAACCAGATAGAAACGGACATCCTAATTTATTGCAACAAGTTAAATCATACCTGAAGTCAACATTACCAGCAGGTCTGGAAGTGTATGCACAACATATCCACCGCATTGACAGACCCGTCAGCGGCATCGTCTTATTTGCCAAGCAGCGGGCTGTACTTAAAAACCTGAGTGAGCAATTTGCAGAAAGAAAAGTAAAAAAATATTATCAGGCACTTACCACGGCAGCTCCTGCGATGATGGCGGGCAGGCTGGAACACTGGCATCGTAAGGAGAAGAAAAAAGCAGCTTTATATGATCATCCGATAGACTATGCTGAGAAAGCTTCGCTGGACTGTAGCATTACCCTTGTTAGTCAGAATAACTATCGATGGGACATTACCCTGCATACTGGAAAATTCCATCAGATACGGGCGCAACTGGCAGCCGTGGGTTGTCCCATTATAGGCGATGCTTTATACGGTTCTGATACTCCTTACCAACCAGACAGTATTGCCCTGCATGCTTATCGATTAGTTTTTCAGCATCCTATCAATCAGCAGGAAATGAACATAGTAACTAGGCACAATTTACAAATCAGTTGAGCTAGCTCTATTTACAAATGTCTATGATAAACCCTCCCAATTTATCACAGATCATAGCAGTAAGATGTATAGCCAATAACTGAAACCAGGCAAAACTTATGGCTTTTGAAGTAGGATTCCTACGCCCAGGGTAAGCCTCAGTCCATCCCATTGTGCTGTTACTTTATCTCCATTGTTATCTATCAGGTATCGGTCATCATCTGATGTAAGTTGACCCCGTGTTTGAAATTCGTAACCTAAAGCACTTTGAAAAAGAAATGAACCAAGTTTACGCTGGAGTAATAGGCCAGGCCTGATTCCCAAATGTTTGGAGGTTAAGGTCAAAGTTTCAGTTTCATTGTCCGAACCAATTTGAATCGCAAAGTCTACCACTTCTTTTGTAAAAACAACAGATACATGATTTGTAAACATCAGAGACCACTGTTGAGATCCTTTGAGTAAGTGTTGCCAATGTGCCCCAATTTGTGAGCTACGCAATACTTGATCAAAATAAACGAAGCCAGAATAATCCTTATAATGAAGCCTCCCTCCTGTTGAATTGTATTCATACCAAACACCCAGGGAAGACTTTTGAGAAACTTTAATCGACAAATTACCACCAAAATTATAATACACCGGGAATGAATGCACCACTTTCCATGGCAGCGTTGGGTTATTGGTTTTGAAATCACTTTGAAGCCTCCTTTGTTCCTTCATACCAAACGTAGATATACCCCAGCGAAATGTTATGGCGCTCTCCTGTGCATGCAAGGGAAGGCTGCCTATAAGCAGAATGAATAGTATATAAGTTCTCATCGCAACTTTTCTATAAAACCACGGCTAGTCAGCTGGTAATCACCGCTGATCGTATGCGTATAGCCAACATAGGTGAAGGCACTTATTATTTCAGGAGATTCACTAAAAGTATTGATGTCGATTGAACGGAGGGCTGAACTTCCCTGATTCATATAACGATGGTACAGCCTTTTACTTATAGGATCATAATGAACGCTTACCAGCGATTCTAGATTACGCCTTGCAGCTAAAGTATGCGCACGACTTGGTGTAAAATAGGCATTAACATCTGATGGCGTAGTGTTTAAATTATAAACCAGGATATTAATATCGTTTGGATTGTAAGGCGAACTCTCAGTTGTGTTGATCAATTCGTTTGATTCTTGTATAAAGAATTTCAATCCTGACTTCACAAAACCAATTTTTGTATACGTATCGCCAATCTTCTCATACACAACAGCCTCACCACTTCCATTGAAAAGATCATACGTTAAATAACGTGTATCAATCGAAACAACCGGGGCTCTCCCTCCTAATGGTAACTCAGATGGAAGAGAATGCCAGACTATGCTTCTGTCTTGAATATTAAACAGCATGGCTACTCGTGTATTTTGTCTGAACTGTAAGCTAAGCAAACCATTATCCGATACGTTACCCAACCAAATATCCCTGATTTCATCAGTACTTCCGGTAATATTACGAGCCGAAACATCCAGGTAGTAATGTGTAACACTGGTATTAAAGTTTAAGGGATCTATCCCGATGATTGAACTTCGATCGGCTACCGCGAGCAACTCACTGCTTGCATTGTTAACAATCATGGATGAAAATCTTGTAACACCAACTTGATTGGCCATGACACTATCTTCCAATGCAAACTCAGGGATTGAGTAACGATAGATTCCAAGCCCAGTGCAGATGAGTAATTTGCTTTTATCGGCTAACATGACAACTGACTCGTATTCTTTTAGGTTTGGCTTTTGTTCAACCTTGTGAACTGTTTGATAAAATTGATCATCATTACCTTCTCGCTTAATCTTAAGCCAAAAGAACCTTTCTTCACCCAAGGCAAGAGTATCCAGAATTTCAGTACCAGAGTCTGATAATGGAAAACTTTTTTCAGGTTTATAAGTAGAATGTATATACGCATTCGTCTGATTGATTTTGACATTGCTCCAGGTTAACCTGACAATTCTTTGTTCATCCTGCGCAACAGATAAATCAAGCGGTGGTGTGGTGAAATTCACGCGACCCAACTCATACCTATCGAACCCAAATCCCGATGCCAGAAGCTGATAGGTGATATTACCCCCTACATATTCTTTGTCTATCAAAATAGTTTGATCGGGATTATAGAAGGTTGTATCCTTCGATCCAAAGCCTGATTGATAAATTCGCCTGATTGTATAATTGAAATTTCTTTGCCCAGGACTTGGCCATCGAATTGTTAAATAACCATTCTCGTAGGCCCCTGCTACAGGTGCAGAAAGCTTAGGTACAGTATTGTCAATGATGACTTTAAAGGAAACTTCCGAAAAGTGATACTCAGCACCCACCTTTTCTGCGAGGCTACCCGACTGGGTAGCAATTCTCATACTGATGCGAACCGTATGGGTACCTACGCCTAGTGAATGAGCGAAAATATTAAATGATATGCTCTTACCTAAATCATAGCCACTGCTGTTAGCAATGATGTTGCCTGCAATGGACACTTCATAATCTGTAAGGCGCTTCGTTAGGTCTTTGAGGGTAAAATTAAACTGCGTGGAATTCCGCATATAATACGGATCAGAAAAAGTAGGATCATTTACCTCTATAGTGAAAGCTATTGGATCTGGAGGCTTAATAGCTTTGATATTTTCCTCATCAGGGGTAAAAGTACAAGCCAATAGAGAAAAATATACAACGAGTAGTGATAGCCAGTTAGTGGTTCTAGGGAACATAAAAGTAAAAATAGGAAAGTTTTAAAAAAGTCAGTGCTTTAGGCTCTAGATAAGTAAGTAATAACTTAACCCATGAAAATCAAATTATCTTATCGATCATATATTCGGCATGACTAGTTCCAAATCCTGTAATTATTAATTGAAAAGGATAAATCTTAGGAATATTTTTAACAGCTAATTTTACGACTCCCTGGTAATCGTATTACTGAATTAAGAGAATGATCATTTGTTAATATCAGTAATAGATCACGCTAATGAAAAAAACTAAATATCAATACCGACCGTGTGCTTTCCCTCTCCGCCATTGCTATTGCCCTCTTTACTTTTCTAGTATATGTCTATCAATCAGCCATCATGACCGATTAAAAGCACACCTCAGGTTGGCCTAATATTGAATGGATCAGGAGCTATAATGTAGAAGAGTACTTGTATCTCTCCATTAATAATAAGGGTAATGGCCCTGCTATGGTTAAAGAAGAAAAGTTTTGTTTAGGCAATTCGTTACTGATCTATGCTAATACAGAGAGCTTTCTACAATCCTTTTTTCCACAAGAATCAGTTGACAACTCTTATAGCACCGTGGTTGGGCGTGTATTAGTTCCTGGTGAATCTATCAGAAGGTTTCAGCTGTAGAATTTAACACAAGCCAAAATGCTTGATTCTATACTACGGGCAAATAGATTTCGCTACGAAATACAGTATTGCTCAGTGTATAATGATTGCTGGGTAAGTACAGGGCTAAGCGTAAAAGAGGCAGATTAGTGCATGTAGACTGGTAAATTCAAAGTCAAATAATTTTATCACCAAATATTGTCGTGATTTTGCTATCTTAGCTTCACCTATTGTTAAACCTAAACCTAATTACGATGCTAAAAGCAACATCAAGACTTGCCTTATTATTATGCTTAACACTTTTTCTGAGTGCAGCCTTTGTTTCATGTGGCAAAAAAGCCAGCACTGAAGAAACAACAACAGAAGAGCATCCTGCTGATTCTACTGAACATCCTTCAGATTCCACAGAGCATCCTAGCGAACACCCTGAACATCCATCTGATTCAACAAGTCAGGAATAAGTTTTATAATACAGGAGTGCCTGAGCGTTTAAACGAAAAAGTAGTTTTCGCTGGCACTTCTTTTCCTGCAATTTCCATCACTGGGTAAGCCAGAAAATTAATAGGACCTTTACTTGGCCCAGGTACAACACGCAAGTCCCGCCCCTTACTGAATTCGATGCGGTTGGCCGGATGATGTCCGAAATAGTAAGTAGCCAATGCTGTGTATTTATTACCCTCGCTGATATCGATAGGCCACCACTTACCTTCCGCATAAAACTCTGCCCAACAATGATATCCATCAATGCCTCCTTCATTTCTTTCTGAGGGAATAGAAGCCCCAACCGCGAAGCGCGCAGGAATACCTATGCTGCGTGCCAATGAAATAAAGAAGGAATGGAACTCAGTGCAATTGCCTGTACGGGCATCACAGGCATAATTAGCATCGCCAGTTCCAAAAGTGCCGTATTTCATATAGCGCATATTATCGATAATATAGTCGTACAAGGCCCGTGCTTTCATTAAGTCAGTTTGTTCACTACCCTGAATAGCTTCCTTGGCAATTTCCTCAAATCGTCCACCAATGGGCATCAATAGATTGGGCTCGAGGTATCGTTTGTCTATTCCGACTTTCTCTTCAACAGCCCCCTTCTCCAATCTTCTTATTTGATATTGAATGTTAATAGCTTGCCCACTGTGTTCTTTTGTTGCTTGCAGGTAGAGTATAGTATTACCAAAGTCTTCATCTTTTAACAATTTGTAATCTGTAGGTACCTGCAAGGAAGTGAGCTCAACTGTTTGGTAGGAATCGGTGGTAGCGATGGGTATCCACAACTGGGCCTTTTCCGTTAAACTCGGAAGGATGACACTATATGTAAATTCAAAAGTATCAGTGCCTTCTATTACACCTAATAAACGTGTTGTTGCTTCTTTTACCGGTACACGCTTCCATGTTTTTTTCTCTTGTTTCCAGGCGTAGAAAGGCCTTCCATTCAATTTATGAACGCTGGTTTCAGTTACCTGCATCGCACCGGGTTCACCTTCGAGAAAGAAATCAACATCGTACACATCACCATTTTCATCAGCGAGGTCGACACAGGCAAAATGACTGCTGGGTCCAAGGTTAGATAAATACTCAGTGTGGACACGGACCAATTTCATCTTGAAATCCTTTCCTCTGTCGCGTACCTCAAAGTACCCGTTATTGGCTGCTGTTTTCTGTTGGATATAAGCCTTGATACCCGTTTCGATCTCTGCTATTGATACCTTTTTAGAAGCTTTTGAGGTGGAATTGTCACTCAATTCTTGTTTACCGTTACAGGCAATAAGTATGAGAAACAGGCTATTGATCAGTAGTTTACGGCAGTTCATCCAATTCATAGGTTAAAGATACAATTCTCTCGTCATCGTTCAGAAATGATTTCACCATTAACCCTGATGAATAATATCCTCGCTCCTTCCTTAGCCTCCATATAAATGAAATTAGTTATAGATCAAGTCGTCAAAGCACTTTTAATTTAAAAGTACTTTTGTATATTGCATTCGATTGGAGGTGGCTGTGCTCGGGAAAGCAGCTTAAAGTTCAATGGACAATTGAAAGATGACTGTACAAAAGACAAAACAACTAGGTTTAAAAGGATTGGTATTTCTCATCGTACTCCTATTCGGTATTTTACTATTGACCTTCACCATCACAACAGAAAGTGAACCAGGTGCCTTGCCTCTGCTGCTGGTGCTTATAGGCGGCATCGGATATGGCTTCAACCGATGGAAAACAAGCCGCAAAACCCAGTGAACCCAAAATTGAAATCATTTAAAGCTTAACATACTATGGAAACACAACACAACTTTAGTTATTCAGTTATTCGTCTTGCAGGACTGGTTGCTCTGATTCTATGCATACCTCTTGTTGCTATGCAGTTTAGTAATGAAGTAGATTGGAGTGCATTTGATTTCTTGATTATGGGGCTTTTACTATTTGTAACTGGCTTTGGCTACCTGATCATGACTCGATACGTCAACAACTTTACTTATAAAGCAGCCATCGCCATGGCGGTGGGTTCAACCTTTATGATGATTTGGGCAAACCTTGCCGTAGGATTAATCGGGTCAGGTCCTCATGCAGGTAATTGGATGTACCTAAGTGTTTTAGTGGTTGGTCTCATTGGCACCATCCTTTCTAGATTTAGTGCAACTGGAATGGAACGTACTATGTATGCAATGGCCCTTACCTTCATTACACTAATGGGTATTGCTCTGTTAACAGGTATGCAGCACTATCCGGGAAGTTCTGTTAATGAAATACTTGGTGTTAATACATTCTTTGGAGGTCTATACTCGATTGCCGGATTATTGTTTCGGTATGTAGCGCTATCCAAAAAATGATAGCAGATGATTGTCAGGCTTTATAGTTTCCAGTTAAAGGTTAATACACACAAGAAAACAATTCTGCCAAAGACTAATTCTTAGGATAATGTGAATTCCAATACTGCGCATTAAAAGGAATTTGAGTGAGGTCCTGGAATTCATTTGTCTTATTGCTAATGACCTGTACATCCTTTGTAACAATTCTTTGTAAGGTGAGCGTATTTTTGATTTTGCACATCACTGGTATATTGGGCGCCCTATCTCCGCTTATAAAATAGGGATAATAATAATCATTAATTTTTTTGTATAATATTGAATAAGAGAATCGGTCAGTCTTAACTTCATGTTGTACTATGGCATAGTTATTAGTGGTAATAGAAATACTACCTTGGTAAAGTTTAGGCACAATACCAAAACCCGTTATTTCTTTCGTTGGTTTGGACAAGATATATTCAATTGTATACACTGTGTCTGTATCGAAGATTGAAGCTCCGACATATTTCAATTGAAACTTATCTAAATGCTTTGGATTAAAGATACCTTGTTTATTGGGTGATCCAATTTGATCTACATTGTGTACTTCAAAACTGGGCCAATAGTTGTAAGCATGAGCTTGTAAGAAATCAGCACCAGTACTTCTCCTCTCCTTTATGTCAAATTTTTTCAATTGCTGATTACCATATCCCTCGCTATAGCCAAATAAAACAGTCTCCAGTTCAAAAGTATTGCTATCTAAATACTGCGTAGCCAAGATTGTGGATAAAAATTCCATATTGAAAGGCTTATTGTCATAGTTATTCTTTACTTCTTCAATTGACATTCTTATTATTTCAGCCGGATCTATAGGAGCTTGTCGTATGATGACTTCATCCAGCAGGCTTATATCTGGTGCAATCTCAATGATGTTTGACTCTTGCAATAGCAGACTGTCTACGCGAATAGTAAGTGGAATGTAACCAATACATGAAAACCGTAGCTTCTCATTTTTCATAGCGCCTGTAACTTTCAATTGAAAATTACCATTTACATCAGCAGCGGTTCCTTCTGCACGATCTACCAACATGATGTTAACGAATGGAATAGGCGTATTGCTACCTTGTTCTACTATTTTCTTATTGATGAAATAATATTCCTGAGCCTTCATACCACTGCTTATAAATAGTAGTAATAGAAGTATAATAGGAAGCTGATGGCCACCTTTACGCTCTTTGCTTTTGATCATGATGATATCTTTATCAGTAAATGGCGATAGATGTACTTTTACTCAAGATAAATAAAACCTTCTAAAAACAGTTTGGCCTGTCCGCCTATCTCAACACGTTCTCCTAAGTATTCGCATTGTAGAAAACCTTGCCGCTTAGAAAGCTGCATGGCTTGCATGTGTTTTTTACCAAGTCTTTCAGCCCAATAAGGAATTAATGTTGTATGTGCAGACCCAGTTACCGGATCTTCATCCACGGCAATTTGAGGTGCGAAAAATCTTGATACAAAGTCTGATTGATTTCCTTTAGCCGTTACAATTAAACCACGACAGGGTAAAGCAGCTATTTTATCAAACTTTGGCTTTAATAGCTGAATTGTCTCTTCATTATCAAAAACAAGCATGAAGTCCGTTTTACCTTTGTAAGCTGCCATAGCGGGTATATCAAAACAATTAGTTAGCGTTGGTGACAAAGCCACAGATTCAAAAGTATCTGATGGAAAATTCAAGGCTAGCCATTCTCCTTTTTTGTGTACAGTGAGCCTTCCACTTCTGAGCGAATGGAATTGAATAAGATCCGTTGAATATCCCTCATGGTGAAACAAAACATAAGCAGCCGCAAGGGTAGCATGCCCGCATAAATCCACTTCAGTAGCGGGCGTAAACCAACGAATAGCATAACCTTGTTCCTGTTTTACATAAAAAACTGTTTCCGCGAGGTTATTTTCCATGGCAATCTTCTGTAAAATATCATCTTGCAGCCAATGTTGCAGCGGGCAAACGGCTGCTGGATTTCCAGCGAAAACTTTAGAAGCAAAGGCATCCACTTGATATAGCTTCAATTTCATTTTGTCAATAATCAGAGAACCAATTATAAGAGAAAAGTCAACTAAACCAAAATATCCTGATTCTCAACAACTAAAGAAAATCTGAACGAGTATTTTCATTGTATTCATTTATAAATCATTCAAACAGATGGCAAATAGGTATGATAATTAACAGTGTTATCGATGAGGGATGTCATTGACTTTTGTTTGGTATCTATTTTACTTGTCATTGAAGTAATCAATATTCCCATGAAAACCTTAGCAGGAAAAGTTGCCATCGTCAGCGGAGCTGGTTCTGGCATCGGTGAAGCCACTGCCCTACTCTTCGCCAAAGAGGGTGCCAGTGTTGTGGTCGCAGACATCAACGACAAGCATGGACATGATGTAGTCAATAAAATAAAGCTTGCTGGTGGAGAGTCTTCGTTTGTAAAGATCGATACAGCCAAAGCCCAAGATCATGAACAGCTTGTGAAGGAAACCCTTAGGTTATATGGGAAACTGGACATAGCTGTTAACAATGCCGGAATAGGCGGCCCATTGGCACTTACAGAAGATTATCCTTTGGATGGATGGCAAAAAGTAATGGACATTAATTTAACAGGTGTTTTTTATGCCATGCGCTATCAATTACCTGCCATGACCAAGGGAGGTAGTATCATCAATATCGCTTCTATCCTGGGCATGGCCGGTGTGCGTCAATCACCTGCCTATGTGGCCGCAAAACATGGCGTTGTCGGTTTAACCAAGGCCACCGCTTTAGAGTATGCCGATAAGAACATACGCGTCAATTCCGTAGGGCCGGGATATATTAAAACACCCTTGCTTACAAATGTCCTCGATGAGGCCACTATGGATGTAATCGCCAAACTTCATCCGATAGGCAGGCTAGGCGAAGCTAAAGAAGTGGCCGAACTCATTGCTTGGCTTGCCTCGGATAAAGCATCTTTTGTCACAGGTACATATTATGCAGTTGATGGCGGCTACCTGGCGCAATAAGATTGAAAAAAATAGGCAAGGTTTCTAGTGGCATAACTTAGGTGGATAAACCATCTACATAGTTTAACAAGAAAGCTTGGCAGGCAAATTCAGAATTTCTTCAGAATCGAATCGTTAGTTTGTAGGGAAATATATGAGAAAACATGCGGCCATAGTATTCTTAATACTCCATTTCTTCACCGCAACGGAGTTACACCAACTGATGCGCATGCCTCTGCTGCTCAGCCATTTCACCGAAGACCGACAAGATACAGCACTTAATCTTTGGGATTTTCTGGCACTTCATTATGCATCAGAAAGTCATCAGTCGCAAGAGCCACATGAAAGCCTGCCCTTCCAAGGTTCATGTAAAATTAGCCTACTTGCTCTGTGGGTTGAAGTGCCTGATCTGGAAGGTATAGCACTGAAAGATTTGCATGAACGCGTAACTGAAAAAAACGTTCTGCCTGGCTCTATTCTTCCTTCCCACGCGGGTCAGTCAATCTGGCAACCACCCCGAATATAAAGCAATGAAGCCCTGCTTCGTTTTTTGATTCCCTTTTTCTGGATCTTGTTTTACGCTTTCACTTACCTACATGCTTACTGCTATTATTCAATTCACCTTACGCAATAAACTCATTGTCAGCATACTTATTCTTGGCTTGATTGGATGGGGGACCTATTCCCTCTTTCAATTACCCATAGATGCAGTACCAGATATTACTAATAACCAGGTACAGATTATCACAACGGCCCCTTCGCAATCTGCATTGGACATAGAGCGACAGGTCACCTTTGTGGTAGAACAAACCATGGCCACTGTGCCGGGTATTATTGAGATTCGTTCTTTTTCACGTTTTGGTTTGTCGGTTGTCACTATTGTTTTTTCAGATGATACGGATGTCTATTGGGCACGTCAGCAGGTTGGTGAAAGGCTGGCGATGGCACAAAAGCAAATTCCTGCTGCTATCGGCACACCCGAACTAGCACCCGTAACAACAGGGCTTGGAGAAATTTATCAATACATTGTAAAAGCCAAGCCTGGCTATGAAAACCGATATACGGTAATGGACTTGCGAACCTTGCAAGACTGGATTGTAAGACGACAACTATTAGGAACACAGGGCATTGCTGATGTAAGTAGTTTTGGTGGGCTCTTGAAGCAATATGAGTTGGCCATCGATCCGGATAAGCTCAATAGCTTCAATCTTACCTTTCAGGACCTATTCAGAGCACTTGAACAGAATAATCAAAATACTGGTGGTGCCTACATAGAAAAAAACAAACAAGCCTACTTTATCCGGAGTGAAGGGATTTTTACCGCAGCTGCTGACATTGAGCAAGTGACAGTGGGTAACACGCAAAACAACACACCCATTTTAATGAAAGATGTTGCACAGGTGCAACTAGGCCATGCCTTGCGTTATGGTGCCATGACGCAGAATGGCGAAAGTGAAACCGTTGGCGCTGTAGTCATGATGCTAAAAGGAGCTAATTCTTCAGAGGTCATCGCGAATGTAAAAGCTAAGATTGCCGAAATACAAAAGACCTTGCCTGAGGGTGTTGTCATTGAACCCTTTCTCGATCGCACTAAACTTGTCAACAATGCTATTAGTACAGTCAGTAAAAACTTAGCAGAGGGGGCACTTATTGTTATCCTTGTGCTGGTACTCATGCTAGGAAACTTGCGGGCAGGCCTTGTGGTGGCTTCAGTCATTCCACTTTCAATGCTTTTTGCTATTAGTATGATGAACCTATTCGGGGTATCAGGCAATCTCATGAGCCTTGGTGCTATTGACTTTGGGCTAATTGTAGATGGTGCAGTCATTATCGTTGAAGCCACCCTACACTACATGGCCTTATCTGGTATACAAGGTGTTCTCAGTCAAAGGCAAATGGATGAACAAGTAGGCAGCTCTGCTAAAAAAATGATGAGTGCTGCCGCTTTTGGTCAGTTAATTATTCTAATTGTTTATTTACCCATCCTCTCTCTGGTTGGTATAGAAGGTAAAATGTTTAAGCCGATGGCGCAAACGGTCATCTTCGCCATAGCAGGTGCTTTTATTTTGTCACTTACCTACGTGCCATTGGCCTCTTCCCTATTTCTCAGCAAAAGAACTACGCATCAGAAAAACCTCTCTGATCGCTTTATTGATAAGATCAAGGCGCTTTACGTGCCAAGCCTGCAACTGGCCTTGAATTGGAAAAAAAGCATTGTCTTAAGCTCCCTGTTTGTACTGATCTTAAGCATAGGTATATTTTTCTCTTTAGGGGGCGAGTTCTTACCTGAATTAGACGAAGGTGATTTTGCTGTTGACACTCGCCTGCTCACAGGCAGCAGTCTTACTTCCACTGTAGAGGCCACGCTTAAAGGTGAAGCGGTACTACTTAAAAACTTCCCGGAGGTAGAAAAAGTAATTGCCAAAATTGGTTCTGCCGAAATCCCTACTGATCCTATGCCCATAGAAGCTGCGGATATGATGGTAGTAATGAAAGATAAAGATGAATGGGTAAGTGCAAGCACCAAAGATGAAATGATTGAAAAAATGCAAGCTGTGCTACGCGAGCAAGTACCCGGTGTTTGGTTTGGTTTTCAGCATCCTATACAAATGCGCTTCAACGAACTCATGACAGGTGCCAGACAAGATGTTGTGGTAAAAATTTATGGTGAAGATTTGAACTTACTAACGGACTATGCCGGTAAACTGGGGAGCCTCGTATCAAAAATTGATGGGACAGAAAGTCTCTTCATCGAAAATATGACGGGACTTCCCCAAATCATCATCCGATTAAAGCGCGACAGGCTGGCTCAATACAAACTTTCGGTTGAAGAAGTTAATGATGTGATCAACACTGCCTTTGCAGGTAAATCGGCAGGTCAACTTTTCGAAGGTGAGAAGCGATTTGATGTGGTCTTGCGGCTTAATGCTGAGCATAGAAAATCAGTAGATCATGTGCAGAACTTACGCATTAGCAATGCCGAGGGAATGCAGGTGCCCTTGCATGCCATTGCTGCAGTAAGTTTAGAAACAGGCCCCAACCAAATACAACGAGATGATGCGAAAAGACGCATTGTCGTTGGCTTTAATACGAGGGGTCGCGATGTAGAGAGCATTATTGAGGAATTGAAGACTAATGTGGACAGCCAATTACAAATGGCACCTGGGTATTATGTGACTTATGGTGGTTCTTTTAAAAATCTGGAGGAAGCCAAAGCACGTCTTGCCATTGCAGTACCTGTAGCCCTGCTACTCATTTTTATACTGTTATATTTCACATTTAACTCCATCAAGCTCAGTTTGCTTATTTACTCTGCTATTCCTCTATCGGCCATTGGAGGTATACTGGCTTTGTGGATCAGGGGTATGCCCTTCAGCATCTCTGCTGGCGTAGGCTTCATTGCGCTTTTTGGCGTAGCCGTGCTTAATGGCATTGTACTGATAGCAGAATTTAATCGATTGAAAAAAGAAGAATCTAATACGTTAAATGAATTAATTATGAAAGGAACACTTACCAGGCTCAGACCTGTATTGATGACAGCGCTGGTAGCCTCCCTTGGCTTTTTACCCATGGCACTTTCTAATGGAAGTGGTGCCGAAGTACAAAAACCATTGGCCACAGTAGTGATTGGTGGTCTGATCAGTGCCACCTTACTCACACTCATTTTATTACCGGTGCTTTATAGTTTAGTAGAGTCAAGTCATATTAAAATAAGTAAAATATTAAGTATAGCCGTAATCCTGATCTCACTATCCTCGCTGCAAGCCATAGCGCAGCCCACTCAGGAAGTTCACCTTTATAAAAATGCAGAACAATTGTTGTCACAGCAGGCGGGGCAGGTAATCATACTTCAAAAAACGGCTAAAGCTTTTCGTGAAACCGACAAACATGCCTTGATTTTACAAAGCACAGAAGGCGAGCAAGTCATTGCTTTTAATGAGGTCTATGGCTACGCCTACCAGGGAAAAAGGTACCGTGCTGATGGAAAAAGAGGACTTTTGGAATGGTCTGGATATTATGAAATACTTGATGAAGAAGGAATCATGTTGTATGCGCGAAAAATCTATCATCACAAAGGTGGGCCGGGGGTTAACTACTTTTTTAGTAAAGATGCTAATGCTCCTGTGCATATGCTGACCTTGGGTGAAATTAAAAAAGTATTTGCTGGGAATGAGTCCTTCATTGAGGCTGTCAGCAAACAATTCAAAGATGATTATGCAGCACTTGCTGAGAAAGATGCAGCCGGTCACTCATTACTCATTCGTTTATATCAACAGTCGATTAAACCGCTATGATAAGATTTAAGCTTTGTATTTTATTAATGCTGAGTGCCTTGTCACTCAGTGCTCAGGTACGGGTATTGGGACCATCCGAAATAGTGACGCTTGTTAAAGCGAATCACCCTGCCCTGCTGGCTGCCAGGCTTAAAATAAGACAGCAGGAAGCGCTACTGCGCGGAAATGCTCCTGTGCCTAAAACGGATGTTTCGCTAATGCTTGGTCAATACAACAGCATTCAAAAGAAAGACAATAACCTGAGCATATCACAAAGCATTCCTTTTCCGGGCACTTTTATACAGCAAAAACATTTTGCGAAGGCTAGCCTTCAAGAAGCGAGTCTGCAAGAAGCAGTAAGTCTCAACGACTATACATTAGAGGCCAGGCTATTGATAGCAAATACCTATTACATGCAAGCAAGGGTACAACTATTGAAGCAACAAGACAGTCTTTACGCACACAGCTACTCTTTAGCAACCCTACGATATAAAGCAGGTGATGAGAGCTACCTCACTCAATTGGCTGCCGGTAACCAGCAACAGCTCATGCACAATCATTTAATAATTGCTGAGCAAGCGGTGGAAGCAGCATACGCACAGCTTAGACTGTTATGTGGTATTGATTATGAATTCTCTTTGCAAGGCACACTGTCGGAAGTAACGCTACTGCCGGCTGATACCAGCCTTTTACAAAATAATCCGCTGAGGGCTCTATCAACTGCAGGCATTAACCTGGCACAGGCTGCCCGAAAACTGGAAAGTGCTAAAGCCATGCCCGACTTACGTTTAGGCTACTTTAACCAAACGTTGATAGGCACCCAAAACATTAATGGACAGGACCAATTCTTTGATGGTAGCAAAAGATTTCAGGGTGTACAGCTTGGGCTGGCTGTTCCGATTTGGTATGCCCACACCCGAGGACAGCTACGCGCCTACAGGATTCAGGAGGATATCGCCCGCCAGCAGGATGCCGCTACAAAATTATCATTATCGCAAGCCTATGAAGAAGTGATTCGATCCATGATGAAAAACAAAAGCATGGTGGATTACTATCGGCAACATGGTTTGACCGCTGCAGCCACACTTAGCGAAAAAAGCATGAAAGCATTCGCAGCAGGCGACATTGACTTTGTCAACTTATCCATGCACCTGCAACAAGAGCTGAGCATCCGGGAAGCCTATCTGGAAACGCTGCTCAACTATCATCAAAATATTTTACAACTATCACACCTAACAGGCGCTTATCAACCATGAAAAGACTAAGTATATTTATAATCATTCTTGTTGCTTTAGCAGCCTGTAAACAAGCCACCGAAACGAGTGAGCAAAGTGCTGCACCCCAAGGCCTTATCACGCTGAGCGATAGCCAGGCCAAAAGCCTGACGATACAAATGGGCAAACTGGAGAAAACTGTTTTACAGGAAAGCATTGAAGCGCGCGGACAATTGGATGTGCCCCCACAAAACTTAATATCCATCATGGCTCCACTAGGGGGCTTTGTGAAGGAAACCACCATGCTGCAAGGCATGAAGGTAAAGAAGGGACAAGTAATGGCTGTGCTTGAGCATCCTAACTACATTCGTTTACAACAAGATTATCTTGAAAAGAGCAGTCAGTTAGAGTACCTACAGACAGAATACAAAAGACAGGAAACTTTGCAGGTAGAAAACGCCAATGCACTTAAAACAGCGCAACAAGCAAAAGCCAATTATGAAAGTACCCTTGGCATGGTAAAGGGGCTGGAGGCCATGTTGACACTTGCTCACATTTCTGTTAGCGAATTAAAAAAAGGCACTATCCAAAATAGCATAGCCCTTCGGGCTCCAAGCGATGGTTACGTAACCCAGGTTTGGGTCAATAATGGCCGTTATGTACAAGAGAGCGATATCCTCTTTGAGCTCGTGAATCTGGAACATATCCATGCTGAGTTAAAATTCTTTGAAGGTGATATCGGTAAAATTAAAAAAGGGCAAAGCGTTATGCTCTATAGCCCCGGTCTGCAAGAACCCTTACAAGCAACTGTCTATCTGGTTGGAAAAGTGATTAGCAGCGACAGAAGTATTCAGGTGCATTGCCATTTGGCAAAGGAAGATGAAAGCCTGATTCCCGGCAGCTATGTAACCGCCACCGTATCGATTGGGGAAAAGGTGGGCTCTACCCTTCCGGCAGCAGCTGTAGTACACTTCGATGGGAAGGATTATGCGTTCGTAGAGATTAGCACAAACCAGTACGAAGCCATTGAAGTCAGCATCATCCAAAGTAGTGGTGATAAGGTAATGATAGAACTGACGGATGCCAATCATGCCAATAAAAACTTTGTAGTAGAAGGCGCCTTTGAACTGCTGGGATTGCTTAAGAATAGTGGAGATGAGTAATTCAGATTTTCTACAGAATTAAGTATCACCTTATGGAAAATTCTTACCCATGCTCCGCATCAGTTTCGCAGCTCTACTCATTTTTTTCAGCACACAGATAACCCATGCGCAAAAGCCTGCTGACAGCAGCCATTATGCTATGCGACAATTAAAAGTGGAAGAGATCAACTTTGTCTCGAGTTATTATCATCAAAATGGAAACAACTCGGCTGTTACCGGAGGCATAGGCAGTGAAAGACTGAGTGATCTGGGCACAACCCTCGAAGTGCGCCTGTCTACTTATGACCAAAGAAGAAGAAAACATACCTTGAGCACTGAGATGGGAATAGATGTCTATACATCGGCATCCTCTGATAAAATTGATCCTTCTACAATTTCTTCGGCATCTACCAGCGATGTGAGGGTATATCCTTCTATTAGCTATTCTATTAATAACGAACAAAAAAGAAACACGTATACCATTGTCGGTTCAGTTTCTTCCGAATACGATTATCTGTCGAAAGGACTTGCCACTGGCTGGAGTAAACTATCGAAAGATAAAAACCGGGAGTTGGCCCTCAAAGCACAAGCCTTTCTGGATACCTGGACAGTTATTCTGCCGATAGAATTAAGGTCCACTAACAAGCGTAATAAGAAAGAACCACGCAATTCCTATAGCACTTCATTTACGCTTAGCCAGGTAATCAACAAGCGCATGCAGGTTTTATTGCTGGCCGATGTAGCCTATCAAAGCGGACAATTGGCTACACTCTATCATCGCACTTATTTTAACAATGCCACACATAGAGTAGAAAATCTGCCTGATCATCGTTTTAAATTACCCCTGGCCCTTCGTATGCATTATTTTGCCGGTGATCATCTCATCTTACGCGCTTACTATCGCTATTACCAGGACAGCTGGGGTTTGCAGGCCCATACATTCGATCTTGAAACACCCATCAAGCTCAGCCCATTTGTTTCTATCAGTCCTTTTTACCGATACTACACACAGCGTGGTATACAGTACTTTGCTCCTTACCGGCAGCATAACATCAATGAAGTGTATTACACGAGCGACTATGACCTTTCCACTCTTAACAGCCAGTTAATTGGTATGGGTTTGCGCCTGGCACCACCGGGCGGACTATTGGGGATAGCTAAAGTCAATGCATTAGAACTGCGCTATGCTCATTATACACGATCTACCGGAATGAGTGCCAATACACTTGCCATTGCCGTCAAATTAAAATAAGTACTTATGAAATTTATCATTATCTTCCTTGTCACCACGTGCTTGATCACAAGTCCCTGGCTTACCAACTTTGATCAGGCACAGCTACAAGCCAGGCAAGAACAAAAATTAATACTGCTTAACTTTTCCGGATCTGACTGGTGTGCCCCTTGTATTAAAATGAAGCAAGAGGTTTTTGAGTCGGCCGAATTCATACAGCTGGCTGATGAATCTTTAGTATTGGTAAGAGCTGACTTTCCAAGAAGCAAGAAAAAACAACTGCCTGCAGATCAAACAGCACACAATGAAAAATTAGCAGAGCGCTATAATCCACAAGGAAAATTTCCTTACACCTTGCTATTAAAGGCTGATGGCAGCATTCTCAAAACCTGGGATGGTTACGTGTTTGCCAGTCAGGATAAAGTACTGGATGAATTAAGGAAAGACATTAAACCATGAATAGACAACTCAATCCTAGTGTGTTTAACCAGGTCAGGCGGCTGATGGGCAACTGTTTCTCTTTTACTGTGGTGGCTGAGGATGAGCAATGGGCAAATGATCGTATTCAACAAGCCATCAATGAAGTAGTGCGCATTGAAAAGCTCCTGACTACTTTCGATGAAAACAGTCAGACCAACCAGATTAACCGATCGGCAGGCATAACCTCTGTGTGTGTGGATGAAGAAGTATTTGATCTGATTGAACGCAGCATTAAAATATCAGAACTCACCCAGGGTGCTTTTGACCTTACTTATGGTTCGCTGGATAAATCACTATGGAATTTCAATACGCAGATGACAAGCCTGCCAAAACCAGAAGATGCCAAGTGGGCAGTTAAACGGATTAACTATAAATATTTGGAACTCGATAGAAAAAATCTAAGTGTGTACATCAAACATGAAGGTACCCGAATAGGCTTTGGTGGTATTGGTAAAGGCTATGCCGCTGATCGTGCGCGGCAAGTTTTACAAAATCTGGGGGTGAAAAGCGGTATTGTGAACGCCTCCGGTGATTTAGCCCTTTGGGGTTCGCAACCCAATGGCGAAGCCTGGACGATCGGCATTGCCGATCCGGAACATAAGCACCTGCCCTTTGCCTCTATGGCTTTACACAATGTAGCCATTGCTACCTCCGGTAATTATGAGAAATTCATCACCATCAGTGGTAAGCGATATTCGCATAACATAGATCCACGCACGGGCTATCCGGTGCAAGGCATTAAGAGTACAACCATCCTGGGTCCCAGTGCTGAATTGGCTGATGCCATGGCCACACCTGTAACGGTGATGGGTGTAAAACAGGGGCTCTATCTTATTAATCAATTAAAGGATATGGCCTGCATCATCATTGATGATCATGACCAAGTGTACCATTCAGATAACATTCAATTTTCTTAAGATGAAAAAAGTCATGACTATACTACTCCTGATACTCATGGGGCTTACTTCATGCAGCACCGTAAAAGAGTATCAAAAAATGCGGCTGAATGATTCGGAAATGGAATTAGCTTCACGCAAAATTCAGAAGTTTGAAGCCAACTTTCAGCTCTACCGAGAAGGTGCCTCCGGGGCCAACGGAGGTAAGAATGGTGGTGGATGTGGCTGCAACTAAAGAAGCTAAATTAAATCTGCTTATTGCCGTGGGTGCCATTGTGAAGTTTGACTTTTTGAACTACTTTAATACAAGGTTAAAACGAACATGAAAGTCCTCATCGTTGAAGATGAAAAAGAACTCTCCAATAGCATAGTACAATACTTGCGGCAAGAAAGCTATGTATGTGAAGTTGCCTATACTGTACGGGAAGCCTTAGAAAAAGTGGCGTTATTTGATTACGACTGCATCTTACTTGATATTAGCCTGCCTGATGGCAATGGATTAAAAATACTTGAGAGTCTGAAGCAAGAGAGTAAGTTGGAAGGCGTGATTATAATATCGGCCAAAAACTCGGTAGACGATCGCATCAAAGGGTTAAACCTCGGGGCAGATGATTACCTGACCAAGCCCTTTCACCTCTCAGAATTAGGCGCCAGGGTTTCAGCCATTATCAGGCGTAAACGCTTTGATGGAAAAAATCAATTGATGTTTGAAGAAATAAGTATTGACTTACTCGGTAAAAACACTCAGGTACATGGCAAGCCTGTAGAGCTCACACGGAAAGAATATGATCTATTGCTTTTTTTACTTTCCAATAAGAAAAGAGTAGTATCTAAAAATGCCATAGCCGAACACCTATCGGGCGATGAAGCCGAAATATTCGATAACTTCGATTTCATCTATGCCCATATGAAGAATCTGAAAAAGAAATTGCATGATGCCGGCTGCCACGACTACATCAAGACAGTATATGGCCTGGGTTATAAGCTGGAAGCATGAAATTACTCATTCGCACAGTTCGTAATTACGCCCTGGTCTCTGCCCTGCTCTTCATACTATCAACTCCCCTCTTCTATTGGGCTATTTACAGTTTGGTGATCAGGCAAATGGATGCCTCTTTGATAGAACATAAATCTGATTTTCTGGAAGCGGCTCAATACATAGACACTGAAGCTGAGTTGAACAAGCACCAGCGGATGAATAAAGAATTCTCGGTAAAAATCATTGATACTCCCCTGGCCGATCGCTTTTACACAGAGGAAGTATTCGATAGCGCTAAAGCCGAGTACCATCCTTATAGGATTTACAGTACGACCATCACCCTGCATAGTCAGCCGCACGAATTACGAGTAAGAGAATCGATGGTGAGCAGCAAAGACCTGGTGTCTGCCATCGTTAGCATTCAAGCGGTTCTCCTGGTTTTACTTTTCATCGCCCTGGTACTCATCAACCGTCAATTATCCAATACCATCTGGTATCCCTTTTACCTGATTGTCAACCGTCTTAAGAATTACAGGATAGACAAAGACACCAGCCTTCAATTACCTACCTCTTCCACGCTCGAATTCCGTGATTTAAGTGAAGCCATTGATCTTCTCATTCAGAAGAATAAAAGTACCTATTTAGCGCAAAAAGAATTTACGGAGAATGCTTCACATGAAATGCAAACTCCACTGGCTATTCTCAATGGAAAAATCGATCTGCTGATGCAAACTGAATTAAGCGAATACCAGGCCGAACTGATTGGTTCCATTCAGCATAGTACGGCACGTCTTTCTAAACTAAACAGGAATTTACTCTTACTCGCCAAAATTGATAACCAGCAGTACAACAGTAAAGAATCGATTAATTTATCAAGTGTAATCACTGCTTTGCTGGATCAATTTGAAGAGGCTATTCAACAGCGTTCCTTGCAGCTATCTTCTGCGCTTGATACAAAAGTGTTGATAAAAAGCAACAAAGCACTCGTAGAAATACTAATGTCGAATTTACTCACCAATGCTATTCGCTATTCACCTGCGGGCAGTGTCATTAGACTGAAACTTACTGCGAGTACTTTTACTATTCAGAATGATGGTACTCCTTTTAAAAATCCGGCTTCCATTTTTAACCGTTTTAGCAAAGAAGATCAGTCAAGCGCAGGTACAGGCCTTGGCCTGGCCCTGGTGAAACAAGTTTGTAGTGAACTAGGTTTTGATATCCGTTATGCACACCAACAAGGTCGGCATATTTTTACTCTTCGCTTTGATTAACAAAGTTATCAGGGTCGCTGGCCCGGGCTCATGACTGAACTACTATAAGCCTTCGTTTTGTATCCTCAGGTCGATGTCTATTGCTTTGACTTGATCTTATGCCCCAGGGCTTCAGCAATCTTGGGTTGTTCCCTCAGGTAATCAGCAAATTGTTGTAAGGTATCGAAGCTCTTGCTTAACCTCACACAACTGTCTTCCAGGTATAAATCAATCCTCACTTTTTTGATGGGTTCGTAAACTTGATGCGCCATGAGACAAAGTTAATCCGCGAAAGCCTTGTTACCAGTAGCCCTTAGCAGGTGTGACAGCAGTTGTCATATTATTTTCGCTGATATGCTGTCATGCTGGTGGTCTGGCGGATCTATTCCTTGCTGTAAAGCTACTAAGAGAAAAAGCTTACTGAAGCAGACTCTGCGTCTTATATAGGTTTTAATCACTATTGCATAAGTAATTTGACTCAATTAATTATACGAGCTCCTCCTTACACATTCAATTTCCCTATAAACTAAGTCAAAATTATAGGTAGTATTAGCTGATTTTACTTCCTAAAGTTACTGTAATAGTAAATACCACTCTTTATCAATTTCCTTCTGTATGATCAGTGCAACCAGCTATCTTCATTCAATCAAAAAATCACTCAATTGCCCAGGAAGTTTGGTAAACAGCTGTTTGGGTACTAGCCCCGTGATTTTCCTATAGGATAAATAATCATGATTACCTCTTATGATAAAACAGATCTTTACTATTAGTTAAATTCAACCAACAGGCATCTCATGGGTATCTTAAAAGATATTTATTAAGATTTTACAGTTGAATCTGATATGAAATAAAAAAAGAAATATAATGCAACCCAATTTAACACTCAGCGATAAATAACTTTATGCGTCCGGGTCTCATGTAGATATACTAAGCGCATAAAGTACAGTCCAGGCTCTGGTAATTTATATCCATTTAATACTATATCATTCGTGCCACCAGACCAAATAGTATGGCCTGTAGAGGTTGTAATACTAAGCATGCCTTCAACCTTGGAGGTAATATAAATAGTCCCATCATTGGACGGATTAGGATAAATACTAAAGTACTCGTCTCCACCATCGACACCTGTGATGATTGATGATATAAAATTCAGATCACGGAGAGGTGAAGAAATACTGTTAATGGCAATAAACGCAGGAGCAAAAACAAATTTTTCTGAAACAGGTGTAATACTTCCTGACCAGCCTGTTGGTAATTCAACCTGGTAGCTTCCATCTGTGTTTGTTTTTACTTCCGTTGGTAAACCTGCAAGCGAAATACTTCCCATGGGTGAGCCGGATTGATCTGTTATTTTACCTGATATTACGTAATTAGTATTAACAGGTATTGGGGAAGCTATAAATACCTGATTAAGTAAATCACCTTGTAGGTCATTTACCTGAATTCGGTCAGGTGTAAATGTATATCCATCTGCCTCCGGAATAATGGTGCCCGTCCAACCTGCAGGCACCGCACCATAAAAATTTCCTGTTGCGTCAATTCGTGTGGTTTCAGGAAACCCGTTTAATGTTGCGTCAATAAAGGGCTCGCCATTTTCTTTCTTTACTTTACCTACTACGTAAACAGTGCCTGCTTTTCGAATCGTAAAATTTTGATCGCTACGGTCTGAATTTACCTGCGATATAAGAATTGCGCTTGGATTGAATTGATATCCATTAAACACCGGAGTAATTATGCCTTGCCACCCTGCCGGAATTTCTGCGAAATAATATCCAAGTTCATTAGTGGAAATCTCTTGTGGAAATCCTTCCAGCGAAATTTGAGCAACTGGCTGTCCGCTGATGTCTTTGATAAAGCCTGAAATAAAGTAGGTGCCAATATATTTAGCAACAAAATTTATATCAGCAGATGAACTTTGCGCGTTCGTAATTGAAACTGATTTCGGTTCAAAAATATGCTTGCCTAATTGAGGGGTAATAGTGCCCGACCACCCCAGCGGCAGAGTAACAGAAAAATCACCTTCAGCATTAGTACCAATTTGCATATTCTTTATTGTAAGGGTAACCCCCATCAATGACTTTCCCTGATCATCTCTAATGTTACCGGAAAGTGTAATTGGATTCAATAATGATTGGTTTGTATAATACACCCGCTCGTCCAGAAGCTGTACCATAAAAACTTTCCCTGCAGTTGACTCATAATGAAAGTTGCTTTCATAGCGATCGGTGCGACTAATCCCCAAGCCCGTTGTTCGCTTCTTCCACGTAAGTCCTTTATCAGTAGAGTAAAATGAGCCGCCTGTGCTTATTGAACTACTCACAGAACTATACCAGTCACCATTTTTTGCAAAATGAATACTATTCAAATTTAAATCTTCCCACCAGTTACCCAACTTGCGGACGTTCCAGGGATGCCAGGGATTATTGTTTGCCACATCGTTAACATGCTTGATGAGATTTAGCCGGGTGGAAATATTAACGGCTGTACCATTTACGCTCAGCACAACAGAATCTTGTGGAGTAATGCTAATCGAAAAAGAGTTCAGAACCTTTATGGTGCCAAGATTATTGACTAATAAAGGTGATTGTGTCCAATTCAAACCGTCATTATCGGAATAGTACAATCCACCCTGACCTGAAGTATTTTCATCGGCCAGCGTAACGTAAACCCGTCCATTCTTATCCACCGCAAGTTGTTCACCAGAGCGCAAGTGAGCGGGCAACCCGTTGTTTCGTGCCTCCCATGTTTTCAAATCGCCATTGCTATAAAACACTCCATTACCTATAAAGCCCGCTTCATTCGAAAAGCCACTGGAAATAAAGAAGTACTCATGATCTGCATTTTCCACAATTTTAATGATCGGAAGTGCGGTAGAAACTGAGACCGAATCCCATGTTGTGCCTTTATTATAGGAGAAAAAAACTTTACCAAATCCACCGGCTACGATTGTGCCGTTGGAAGATGCGTGCATGCTGTATATATACGAAGATGCCAATTTCTTCTCCCAACTGTATCCTTCGTTCTCTGACTTCCAAATTCCATTGGCCGTTCCAACAAACAAAAGAGAATCATCAAGCCCGGCCAAAGCTGTTTTGGGCCCACCTATAAATTCGGGTGTTATCCGCCAAAACCCTTGTGTAAAGCCTGTCAATGAACACAATGAAACGAATATTAAAGTATAAAGTGATTTCATCTACTGATTTTCAATACTTATATACGTTTAAAATAAAGCTGGGTTAGTCCGCTGTCAAAAGATTTGACAGATACAAGCTTCAATTTTTGCTCAGGTCGTCCATCTTTAAAAAGTTTTATGCCACTGCCGACTAATACCGGAATTACAGAAATCATGAACTCATCAATCAGGTCATTCAAGAGGAGTTCATTGACGACTTCTGCACCTCCGTCACAAAAAATATTTTTGCCCTCTTCCCTTTTTAATCTTTTAACCAAATCGCTTAAATCCCCTGTATAAAAAGTAGTTCTGCCAATATTGGGTCTTGTAGTTCTTGTTAAAATGAAAGTATTTTTATCAGCATGCGGAAAATCAACCTGTTTGGTTACCCAGTCGTACGTCTTCCGCCCCATAATAACAGTATCTATGGTGGAGACGAAATCAGCATATCCGTAATCTTCACCTTCTTTGTCAACGATCGACAAAAAACTCAAATCATCATTGGGCTTGGCAATGTAGCCATCCAGACTCATCGCGATGTAGAGTATAAGTTTTTTATTAGTTTCCATAAACAATCTCTAAAACTATAATTCTCTTAATTGCAAATTTCTAAACTGTACTTTCATCGCTGGCCCGACATGAACCTGCATACCTATCAGCCCTTTCTGAGTTCTGTTTGCAACGTCATTATCTGTAACATCACTTATTAAAATGCCATTCAAATAATGAAGAAAATGATTTCCTTTAATAACTAAATGAAAACTATTCCAATCATTAGATTTTATGTTTTTCCTAAGCGAATCGGGATCGCCTAATGATTTCTGTACCGTAACACATGACCAGGCATTATTGATGACTTTACTTGAAAGATTATAGGTACCGCCTGAATTACCACAATCATTAACACTTGTTTTTTGGCCAATATAAGCGAGGGTTGTACGCTTTCTTTCTTCATAGTTTTGACCAGTATACCGATTTTGACCATCAATATCTGCTTGATAACCCCTTAATGCAAAGGGTATGTCGGGCAATAGTTCGCTTCTATAGTTGATACCTGAGTTTCCGTTTTTAGTAATTTTATATTCACCCTTTAGCTCAAAATCTCCAGGTTCACCTCCTTTCCAAATTATAAATGAATTATGATTTAGCAAGTTACTTTCAGTCACCTCCCCTGTTAATGTACCGTCCTCTACCCTCCAGTAAGCTGCATCTCCGTCCCAGTTTGTCAGACTATTACCATCAAATATTGAAATAAATTTTTGCGCATCATCTTCCATACAGTTTTCATAATTCATTTTGGATTCATCTTTTCGGGAAATTGTTCCAAACAATTGAACTGAGGCGGTTAGTGCTGCTAACAATCCAATGATTAAAATTGCTAATACTTTCATTTCATTATTTTATTTACAACTACACATGGATTCCATTCACATTATACTATTCATGTACTTTTCTGTATATTCTAAAGGTCTCTATTTACTTTTTACAAAAGCATATCCATCGGCTTCAACAAAATCATCCACAAAAAGTGTAAATGACTTTACCTTCCCATTCTCTATAGTAAATGGAAATTGCCTTTGGCCAAACATAGGGTGGTTATATGTACAGGTGAGTTGGTCTTTATTAAAGTATGAAAATGTACCAATTAGTTTGGGGTGATGTTCCAATGTCATAACATATTCACCGTATTCTTCTCTTATAGTGCATTTACCATAGTATTCGCAATTGTATGTTCCTGTTATTGAATCAAGTGGGAGTGAAAAATGTTCAACAGTCGTGCTTGAAATTTTTGCTTGTTTTTTGTTTTCCATGTTTCGCTTTTTTTGCCGATCAATAGCAGCAAGTGTATAGTTAGGCGCATTCTTTTTCAAGCAAGCATCAATGACTTGCCACTTCAATGTTTCCTGCAAAGCATGAGTATCTTGATTCGTTAAAACCACGATACCAAGATTTAATCTGGGAACAACGGCAAGTGAGGTTAAGGCACCTGAATAAGCTCCTACATGCTGCATAATTTCCAAATTCTGATACTGTAATATCTCCCAGCCGAAGCCGTATGTTTTGAAATAGAGTTCACGATCAGCAGCTCTGGACTTTCCCATTATAGTCTGACTCAACCACATTTTATTAATAGCACTCTCGGGTATGACATTTTTCCCATGAAGATTACCCTTATTCAAAAGTGTGCTAACCCAAATCCCCATGTCTTCTATACTTGCAAAAATACCGCCATGACTAAAGGGTTCAATTTTATCCTGAGGCATCACTTTGACCTTGTCGTTTTCTAATGTATGGCCTGATGCAATGTTTAACTCACGGTTGATATCCTTTTCGAAAGTGAACGTTCGATTCATATCCAATGGAGTTAAAAATCGATTTTTTAAGTATGTATTAAAATCCTGACCGGTTATAGTCTTTGTGCTTTCACCAGCCATGATGAATCCAAAATTGGAATAACCAAACTTAGTTCGTATTGGGTAAGCAGGTTTTTGTTTGCTGAATTTCTGAATCATGGCAGCATACTCCATCGAAGACTCTGTATTCAAAAAATCCCCCTGAAACGTCTTCCATCCTGAACGATGAGAAAGCACATCGGCTAGTGTAATCTGTTCCTCATATGATTTTTCCTTCATGGTGAATTCTGGCAACCATCGTTTCACAAGATCATCCAATGAAACTTTTCCTTCCGACTCCAACGTGGCGAAGAGAGTTCCTGTAAAGGTCTTTGATACAGAGGCAATAGGAAAAACAGTTTCATCATCTACTTCTTGTTGGGTGCTCCAATTACGTACACCATATCCCTTTTGAAGTAAAACCTTGCCATCTTTGATAATAAAGACTGCTGCACCAGGTATTTTCCATTCTCTCATTGCTTGAAGAATATAGCTATCCAAACTATCGTTGGCAAATAGACTGCTACTTTGAGATTGTGCCTTTGTTGGCAAAGACAAAATTAGGAATATGCAAAGAATGAGATTACAGCGCATATAGGTCTATTTATAAGATTGAATTATTTAAGCTTTTGATTCACTCGTTAGTTTCAGCATCCAATTGATCGTTACATCTGTTTCATTGATTTTAATGAAATTATTCTTTTCAAGAACTCTGAAAGATGCTTCATTCGTTTTTTCAGTAGATGCTATGATTGATTTAACTAAAGGTTGTGTGTTAGCCCAACTGATTATGCCGGCTACTATTTCAGTCATGTAACCCATTCCTTGAAACTCTTCATAAGTCCCATATCCAATTTCAATCTCTCCCTCAGCATTAGGCTCTCCAATAATACATAAGTCACCTACCATTCTATTTTCATCTTTAGCAATAGCTGTCCAAAGTGTATAATACAGATAATTTTTTGACTGATCAGCCACATTTAACAGTATGCTTTCTTCAAGCGCCTCCCTTAGCTCAGTTGATATCGTTCTCAATGAAGGTTTCACATTAAGCTCTTCCTCCAATGAATTGTCGCAAGCAGTGTACTTGGCCAATTGTTCATAGGTGAGTGGCTTTATCAGCAGTCTCTTTGTTTCTAGAATCACAGATAAAAGTATTTATTCTTAACCATTCCGATATCGCGCCACATATTTACAAACACTTTGTTTAGCGTCAATTACGCGCATAAAGTATTCTCCCCAAAGTTGCTTTCCTACGTTCAACTGAATAAATACATAGGTGTCATTAATGGGGACGTAGAGGAACTTGGTAGTTCCACCCAAGTTATCGCCTTCATGCCCGTAGGTTTCTGTTGGCACTTGTGAATTAAATTTTCCATAATACTCCAGTCCAAGCCCATAATCATTTTCATCACTACCTTCGCCTCGAATCCACGTGCGCATTTCTTGTAATGAGTTATTCGATACAATTTGGCCATCGAATAGGGCTTCAAAAAATCTAATCACATCAGCGCCATTCCCAGCAACTCCGCCCATTCCGTAAAGTGATTGGGCAATATTATTGTGCCAGTGAGTTATATTCTCTAGTTGACCATTATTATAGCGCTCGAAATAGTAGTTGGGGAAGCCTATAGAAACGAGTTGTTCATCTGTTAAATTGCTATACGTCTGCCGTAACTGATGTGGTTCTAAAATCTCATCATGTAGTAATCTAGAGAAAGACTTTCCGCTAACTTTTTCCAAAATAAGTGTCAGTATTCCATAGTTGGTATTACTGTAGAAAAACCATTTACCCGGATCATGCACTGTGGGCTTGTTATATGCAAATGAGATCATTTCCTCTGTGCTTAACAGCTGATTGGGGTTATTTAATTGGTTCAACATAAAAGCAGGGTCTTTCACAATTTCTGGATAGCCTGAACTCTGATTCAACAGTTGACGAACTGTTACAAGGTTACTCTTGTCCATTTGTTCAGCTACTCGTTTGTCCAGATAGGTTGAAATAGGCTTGTCTAGGTCAATGAGACCACGTTCTTTTAACTTTAAAGTAAGTGTTGCTGTATATGTTTTTGTAATACTATAAAGCCATACTACCATATTATCATTCATGGGTGTCCGCGTTTCAATTTTACTAAACCCACCATTGGCAACATACCAACCATCCGCATTTTTCACCATCACTTGCATTCCGGGAATACCATTTTGAATGGCATCTTTTACCAAAGCATCGATACTGTCTTTCATCGGATGAGCATTATTCACTGGTATACTTCCTGGCGTGATGACTGATACCTCATCCTGTAAATCCATTTGACAAGAGATGAACGATATAAACAACATAATCCAAGCGATCATTTTCTTCATACTCCTAATTTTTATTGCTTAAAGTGGGTTTAAATTTCACGCCCATCATAAATGCAGCGGACGGAAGTGGCGTTAGGTCTGGGCTATACCGAAACAGAAAATTGGTATTATAGGCTATATAGGGAGTAAAAGTTCCTCGCGTTACTTCAAGCCCACGATAGCCCAACGATAATTGCAGAGGTATTTGCCACACACCCTTCACAGATTTTCCTTCTGTCCAATTTGTGCCATCCCATTTTTGGGATTGGCTTGGATAAAATGCTAATTGGTAGCCTAGCCCCATTCCTACACCAAGTTCCAGGTGATTAGCCACTATGGGTGTGTATTGAAATAAGGTTTGCCATGACAAAGCATCACCCTGATACTTATTTCGGTTATACGTCATGCGAAGTGTAACACTCATGGTATTACCTGTATTAATGAAGCGGTTAACACCGCCCATAACTTGAGGTTGCCAATGACCTACCGATACATTTTTGATAGGTGCATAATATTGTTGGCCACCAACGGCCAGATCCCAACCCACTTGAGCATAACCAAAGTTGAAGATAACGGCATTGGCAAAAAAAATAAACGAGATCAATCTCATGTTAATAGACTTAAAATTTTCCAAACTTGAGTGAAAGTGTTGCTGCTGGTGCTGAATAATTCCCCCTATCTGCCACCCACCGGTAACCAGCGCCTGCTCCTATACGAAACCATTGGGTCAAATTTAGTTCGACATTTATTGTTGGTTCTGTTACAAAGGCTCCACGTGCACTCAGAGCATATGTGCCGCCCCCTGGCAATCTATTTTGCTCACCGATAAATGCCGCAGCAATTAGTAAATTAGCAGTGAAGTGAATTGCCTTCTCGGATTGAAATGTCCGCTCCAACATTAGGCCTGTATATGTTAGGGTACGATAAGTGTCAGGATCATTTTTAATGTTAATTGATTGCCCATTGAGTAGGGTAAACGCACCAGCCCCCACCATCACCCCATTTTCAAACATAACGCCACCATATCCCCCAAGAAGGTTAGCCATCTGGCCATCAATAGAACTAAATTTTTGTGCAGCCACACCATATGCGCCACTAACCTTTGGTCCACCTTTTCCAAAAATAGTTTCAACGGATTGTGCCGATGCATTAAGTGTTATTAATAAACCAGTTAATAATGTTAAGATTATTTTCATTTTGTAAATTCTATTTTGCTTTATGGATGAAAAGTATAGATGGTTTGTTCATTGAAACCGTTGCGCATATTGACCTCTCGATCGAGTAATTTTCTATCAGGCATCCATCTATAGCGGTAGGTAATTTCCATTTGACCAGAAGGCGTTGTTAACATATACTTTGTAGGAAGATTCTTTTGTAACCCAACAGTCGGCAATGAAGGATCTGAATCTAATACGGCCACACGATCAAGCAGATACTCTGGATAGCTGCGAGTGGTGTGAAGCTTCATACCAGACTGGTGACTATCAAAAATAAAATGCTTTATCTCACTCACGTTTCTATGGGAATGATAGGTGTATTGTATCTCCCCTTCAATATTAAATTCATCTTTAAATGGATTTCGTCTGTAGAATACGCTCCTTATCAATTGACCCACCGGGTTGTAGGTATATAACGTATATGATTCTTTTACTCCGTTGAAATAGGAACTAGCTTGGACAATTTGCGAGCCAGCATAACCGTAACGTATTTCTTCCGAAACCAGCCCCGTCATCTCCCGAATCAGCCCCAAAAGTCTAAGGCTATTATCATACACGTATTTCTCGATCCCTTGTGTTGTGGATGGTGTATTCTGTTCCCAGCGTATTTCATTAATCCGGCCATCCGGATGATAGTCATACCTCTCATGGTATGTCCAACCTGTTCCTATGGTTTGTATTGCTTTCAGTCTGATTTCCTCAGGCTGGTTCAAGCTAGGTTCCTGGTCAGCACACCCTGCTAACACAGCGAAAGTAAAACTTACAAGCAAGTATTTTTTCAAAGCAGCCTACCTATTAAAAATTTGTTTCATTACTATTACTATACCTAGGATTAAGCCTATTTGGCACCTGCCTCAATTGATAAATTCAACACAGTACGATAAGCACAATCATGTATGATGAATTGCTTATTTGTTTGATCAAATGAAATACGAATCCATCCGTAGTAGTACGCTTGGTCACGCAACGCAAAACGAATTCCAATAAACTTATTGCTGACTTCTTTCCAATCTCCGCTCCAACTTGTTCCTGTACTCGAGATTCTATTTATCACCATAGGCTGGACGTTCTTATCAAATGGATTTCCGGGAGCGATTTCCTGTCCGGCTTCCAATACACTCACCCTTCCGGATAGTTCGAATACCTGATTAGCTCGTGCTGGTGTGATTAAGAATTGACGTTGATCTCCTGATTCGTCCGCGACTAACAATGTATTGAATAGGAATTCTGTGTCTCCGTCTCGGTCAATGTCCAGACTAAACGACTGGCTTTGACTTGCCTTGATATCATTTAGATCCAAATACTTTATTGACGGTTCTAACGCTTCTTCTTGCTCGCAAGAAGAAAAAGAAATAATAAGGAATGAACAAAAAAATAATTTTACTAACTGCTTCATAGCACCTGACTTTAATCTTTTATGCAACATTTACGCATATACAATTTTTTAGTTTCGATCCATTTGAAATGATATTCTATTTTCCATACTCCGACTCATGGCTTATCTATTAATTGTTGGGAATGCAAAGCTTGGAAGGGGATTTTGGCTACTCAATAGAACAAAAGGAGTATTTTTACATCAGCTAAAACCATTAATCCGATAAATAAAAATCAATAGAACAAAAGGACTATTTTAATCATTTCATTATTTTTTAAACAAAATGAAGCCGGTCGATAATATCCCCTCTAATCTCTTTCACTTTAGCAATCAGCTACTCGGTAACCCGCCTGAGTATTATGAAGGCCTCCTTAAAAACTTACTGGAGACGCATCCTGTCGTTAAATCTTTCAATAGCATTGATCCCATGGCCTACTATATTTTTAGTTATGTAGATCTCGGGATAAAGTTTTTAACACCTAATATCTTCGGTAAATTATTTCGGGTTTCAGAGGAAGAAGTCCAAAAGAAATTCAAAGAGTTTGGAATGAACTATACGTTCAGTATTATTCATCCGGCAGATCGGAAAATCTTAACCGAAGATTGTTTCCATTGGGCGGAAATCATTGCTAAGGATATTCCAATCTCACTTCGAGATAAAGTAAGGTATACGAATAACTATCGCGCTATGCGCGGTGATGATACTTACGGAAAGTATCTAAGTCAATTTTGTGTAATTCCGGATAAGGAAACAGGCTATCCTTTGATTGGGCTGGGAACAATCACTGACATAACCGATCAAAAGACAGACAATAAGATCATTTTTAAGGCTGAATTTTATGATGAGCTCAGTGGGCATAAAGAGTTTGTAAAAGTCTTTATACCGACAGATAATCCAATATCAAGTTTGAGCGAAAGGGAAATGGAAATAGCACTTTTAATTGCCCAGGGAGACTCAAGCGAAGAAATAGCAAAAAAACTATTTATTTCTCCTTTCACTGTTAAAGCGCATAAAAGGAACATATTTGACAAACTGAATGTGCATAAAGCTACTGAGTTGGCTAGTATGCTCTAAGCTTTATCAAGTCTGATAAAGTCGTCCCGCCTTTAAAATTAGGATATAGTCTTTTGTCCTTCTAACCCTGAATCTTGCTCATATCCATGTAGAAGATCTCCCATGTATGACCGTTAAAATCTTCTATGGTACGTTGTTGCATAAAGCCATAATCCCTCAGTTCACTGGGCTCTGTCCCTCCTGCTGCCAAACCATTATGCATGATCTTGTGTACCTCTTCCACGCTGTCTAGCGACAAAGAGAAAAGTCCGGCTATTGCAGACTTCGTATCGGCTATGGGCTTAGTGATAAAACCGTTGAATTTTTTATGAGATAAGAGCATCACGTAAATGTGATCGCTCCAGACCATGCACTTACCTTCATCATCAGAAAATTGAGGATTATTGACAAAGCCCAAGGCGGTATAAAAAGCCATGGATTGTTATGGGTCTTTTACTGCCAGGTTAATGAATATTTGTTTTGCCATTTTATAGATACTACTTAATTGTATAGGTGAATTCAGTAAGGCTTAAGCTATGTTTGATCTGCTTTGAATATATCCGCTACAGTACAACAAAAGTATCCGCAATGAAAACGGCCATTCAGGGTAGATCACCCTAATGAATGGCCGCCATTTCTTGACAAGGCTCATGACATTCAATATACCAAGGAATTATCAAATTTAATCAAGACAAGGCCAAGGAATGATTCACAAACTCAATTCAAACAATTAACATATTCAACTATTCTTACTTGGATATATACTCAACTATGCCAGTGTCAAGATGATAAAGTGCCCCTACAATCATAATGGATCCTTCTCTTACACGCTTTGCCAGCACAGGCTCAAGTCCTTTTAATTGTTCCACCTGCATCAGTATGTTCTCTCTGATGGAGGCTTCCAACAAGTCATCGTGTGGTAATTCCCTGGCCCTGGCAACAGCCGGTTTTATGGCGTTTATCAATGTTACAATATGACCAGGCACTTCAGGTACCTTCACGGCAGCATTGACAGCCCCACACTGAGTGTGCCCCAACACCACAATCAGTTTAGTACCCAATACTTCTTCGGCAAACTCTATGCTTCCCCATGATGCATAGGTTGAAACCTGCCCCGCTGTCCGCACAATAAATAAATCACCTAATCCCTGATCAAAGATGATTTCATTAGGAACCCTTGAATCGGAACAGCCAATGATGGTGGCAAAAGGATATTGAGCAGCCATCACTTCTTTTATTCTTTTAAAATCCTGGTTGGGTCTGATTGATTTCCCCTCAATAAACCGCTGATTACCTTCGATTAATTTTTGCAAGGCTTGCCCTGGCGCTATTTGGGCAAACATGTCTACACTCAACAAACAGAACAGTACTAAATAAAGAGACTTCGTTTTCGCTTTCATTATTTTGGGTTTAATGGCCGCAAAAATGAAAGATTCTTATAATAAATTATTATTTATATTAATGATGGTATACATTAACATTTCTTATGATTATTTGATAAGTATATTCTGGATGTTCCATCCAAAATCCTTAAAAAGAGTATAGCCAATTTTCAAAGGTTAATGGCAACAGGCATCATTCTTGCAGAGTGGCGCGATGCTATCTTATGCTATCTTTTCCTCCATATCTTGACCGCTCTCCTGATCAACAGTAGTAGGCTTGTTAGCCAAAAGCCCATAAGCGCCCAGGTCCAATAAATATTTTTGTTGGCTTCTGCTATTGTTTTTAGGCGGTCATGCAATCCTTCCCCATCAAGCTTTTCCATTTGGTTTAACATGCTTTCTTTAACTTGAAGGAAGTAGTAGGTAATGACAATCGCGAATAACAGTCCGATAATAAGGCCGATGTTGGATCCTATGGCTTTAAACTTTTGTAGGAACGCCCTTATAAGGAAAATCAAAAAGGTTAAAGATTCAACAATAAAAAGCATCATGGAGCTTTTCTCAATAACGAAATAGGTGTCGTAAAGCTGAATATCAATGGCACTATGCCCGGTATTCAGCAGCAAAAAAGTCAGACCAATCAGGAGAATACCCAGGAAAATGATGAGGTCTGTAGTCAATATTTTTCTCATGCAGCCATGTTAATCGAGATTCGGCAAGTGGTCTTTTAGTTCTTCTTTTAAGGCATAATAGCGTTCTATTTTCTTCTTCAATATGGCTTCCTGAGAGTCAGTGCCCCTTATGTGGACCGGCTTGTCAAAATTGTCGCTTACCACTTGGATGGAGATATTGTCTCCATTCTTAAGCTCCATCTTTGCCCAGTCAACATATTGCCCAGTATCGGAATTCAGGCCACTGACTTGTAAAAAGAGCTCCTCACTTTTCCCTGAAGCTCTTCGTAAAGCATTAACGATGCATGTCAGTACATAGTGCTTGCTTTCAAAACCTGCACGACACACATAATTATCATTTAAGTAAATTTCTAGGCCGTAGTTCGTCATAAGGATATTTTAAAGAATTCTTTACTACAAATATTGATTGGCTGTTTTGTGGATTTTACATTGATATGATAAAGCTTTAGTCATACATGCAATCTTTACAATGTTTTCTGTATAAAGCTTTAATGTAATCATCCTCATCTTTTGAATGCCCTATTATATAACCTGTCCCAAGGTCATTAATCCAGACAAATTTCATACTTACTCATCACCCGTCACATTGTTAATCAGAATGGTTCGCGGCTGCCCGGATCAAGTCATTCTATTTCGGCAACACACCTGAATCCCAAATACAAATTGGGTGCATGATAGCTAAAGCCACTGGTCAAATTGGCCTCCGGCTCGCTTAGCTCAACATTATTAGCACCCATGGCTACTCCTTTGTCAAGCGTCATTTCCGATACATTGCCAAAGAGGTCGTACACTCTTGCTTTTGGCTTGTCCCTGTTCAGTAAAATATAATGAGTTGAGTCATTTTTGATTATCTTTTTCATGAAGGCTAAATCTTTTTCAATGTTTTTAAGATCCGTGGCCATCAATTCTTTTGCGATATCTCTCCACTCATTAGCAGTGGGAAGTCTATAGGTAATTTTCCGTCCTGTCCTTTCACTTACCAATTGAGAGCGCCAGGCACAATAGTCTACCGCTTGTTCATAGCTGATCAGTACAATGGGTTGATGTCTATGAGCAGGATTGGCGTACCAATAATTGGAAGTGTCGGGCAGCAACTTCTTGATCGCTACTGAGTCCAGTCCCTGCCTCTTGTGATATACATATTCTAACCAGTGTATGTTTTGAATTTCGGTCTTGTCAACGTAGAGATCTTTAACCTTGATGGTTCCAGGAGGATTGTCGCTGAAGCTGAATAATACAATCCATGTCAATAGTATGGTCATGTTGTTGCTTTATTTTGGGGTGGACGGCAATCTTGTTTATAGCTATGGATCACCAGTCCGTTAGTACCTTTGCTACTTCTCTACTCACTTTTTTATTCAAGAATGTAGCGAACTGTTGATCAGTCATCTTCTCCTTATTTTCTTTTAATCCCTTCCAAAGCTTTACAAAAACTTTTTGTCCACCTGCATTGTAAATGTTTTTACCCGCCACATGAAGACGTCATTGATACCAACCATAATTCTTTGGATCCATATTATCATATCGCTTTTCGAAGTCAGCTAGGGTAGTAAAGCTATATCCAGTTATTCCACCGGCCACAACCATTTCAGGAAATACTTCTAATGCTGGTAAATTTTCAGGCTCTTTCTCCGCTATATAAGTGTGAAGCATGATATTGCAAAATAATTCCTGCATCCAAAGTCGTTGCATTTTTAGTCCTGCTTGCTCGTGGAATCCATGCCCAAGTTCATGAAGCGCTAACAAATCAAAAAACGCCATCATACTCAGTGTTCCATCACCACTGGTATACGCTTTTCTAATTTGGTTAGCTAAGTCACTTGGGACTTGGTCAAGCGGGGGAATGAAGCTTTTCCAAAAATCATTGTCCTCCGATGCAATAATCAATCGTGCACTATCTGGATAATGAGGCATTCCATATACTGGAAATGTTGCATATTTTTTCCAATGCTCCGGATTTAATATAAACAGACTTACTTTCGGTTTAAAACGCACGAGTCCGTTTACATACTCAATTGTCCTTTCACATCTTTCCACAATTTTCCTCGCTCTTTCCTCATTACCGGGACTATAATATGCTTTAATCGAAACCCCAGTTAGTTCATTTAAGTCCGTGTAGGGTTGTGATTTTGAGTCCAAGTAGTACAAAAAAATCAAAGCGACTATCAAGATGTACTTACATGTTTTCATGTGGTCATTGGTTAGGTTAATTATGATTCCTCATTGTTGCCGCCAAAGCTTGACTGTAGCCAATAGCTATTATTATTGAAACCCATTGTTGCACATTACAATATCGCAAAGCCTATTAATTTATCCAAATCACTGAATGGATTTTCAATGGTTAATGCTTAGTGATGACACGAAGCATTGCCTTGGAGAGCTTACATTAGCATGAACCAAATCGCTTGTGTATCTGCAGTGTTGTGCTTCCAAAGCTGCCCAAATAAATACAGGATCAAAATATAGATTAGAGATTAGAGCTTGCAGCGTACCGCAAACATTTTGTAGCGCGTTGAGCTTTTAAGCCGATCATGGTGGATACAAACAGATGATTATCCGTTTGACTAAACATTCCTGCTAGTTTTTTAATATCTCGATATAGTCACGTAAGGACTTAATTATCGAATCAAAGTCATTCGATGTTTTTATGTTTCTATTACGAATTACCTTCTCGGTATTAAAAAATTGATTTATCAAATTTCCATAAACAGGCTTTTGGACTTCATGAGCAAAGTGTTTTAAATCAATACTCACTGTTGATGCATTCTTATGATATAAATAGTTATTAGAGTGAATCATTATTTCATTTCTAAAGTACTTAGCAGTTTCATTTTGTTGGTCATATAAATGTTGAAGGTCAGGTAGTTTGCTCTCATACACGCTGTAAATTTTTAATTGAATGGAATCTGGTAATTTGGTTAGTAATCCACTACTTATTGCAGACAGATAAGCAGGAGACTTTGAGTCGAACAATCCAAACTCCTTACCCGTCAGTAAGTTGTAGAACCAAAAAAGTTCCGATTCACCAATTTTTTCCCGATCACGCTGTATACGGAGAGAATCTAGATTTAAAAGCCAAGTGTTTGTTCCAATCAAGTCCGATTCTAAGTGAGCTTTTCCTATTTCTGCATCCCGTATAAGAGATTCTGCTAGTCCGATAAGCTCCTGTCTTTGTCTACTATCTTCTCGCCACTGCTCAAACAAAAAGGATATAGTAATACCGATGAAAATAATGGCAATTTCAACTAAGTATACGAGCAGTTGATGATAGATACTTTTGAAATTTGGCTTACTGAATAGTCTCATAAAAAGCTATGGCGATCCATAACTTTGTCAAGATATCAAATAAAGAGGTATCAAGTATCGACTATTTTCGTAGAATTTGTCAGAAGTTCAACATCCTTCTATTTGTCCAAGTTGGCTATATCCAATAATGAATACTTCAAAAGCCCATCGCTGGCAAGTGTCAATACTGTCCGGGCTCTTGTCTTATCCAAACCATAAAAGAAATTTTCAATGGCAATGTTTTGTGATCGCCTAAACCCGTAAAAGTACATCGCTACTTCCTATTCACTAATAAAAGTAAAAAATGGTTTTGTGTTTATAGGTGTTTCCAACATGGGAGTTTTGTACATAGTTGCGCTGCCGCTTATTACATTGTTTCCTTTTGCTTCAATGTTTAGATAATATATACCTTGATTGCTGATTAGTGAATAAGTATTCTCACTTAAATGAATGACAGAATACACAATATCGTTTTCTAAAGTTATTTTGCCAATCCCTTTTTCCAAATCAAGCTTACCTTTGACTTCCTTTTCTTTACCTTTTAGCACAAGCTTGGCTTTAATTTGGTAATTGCCTTTGAGTGTAGCGCTATTATCGGTCTTTTTAAGAAAAGGAAATGCTAACATATGGGCTGTTTCTTCTATTGAGCTTACCCAATCTGTATTTGTCATCACAGAGATAGCAATATCCTCCTCTGGAAAATAACTAATAACCGACCTTGTCCCTTCTGTAACTCCAGCATGCTCGATTATACTTCTTCCTTCCATATCAGCTCCTATACGCCAACCTATGCCAACGTTTGTTTTTTCACCCGACAATAAGGTTTGGCTCTCAAACATCTTCTCTATTGTATTACTATTTAGGTAGCCATTAGAATAGGCCTTTGTCATGTTTACTAAATCACTTGGTGTGGTTACAAAACCGCCTGCCGCCCAAATAGAACTCACATCTCTTGGGTTATTTATAGCCACATAACCGTCACCTTGTTTCTCATAGTATTTAGTCAGATTCGGCATCAATCTATGCTTCACCATGTCGGGTTCTGTACTTTTCATTCCTAGGGGAATAAAAACTTTGTCTTGCAAATAGTCTATAAAATTTACCCCAGAAGCACCTTCCATTGCAGCTGATAGTAATATAAAGCCAGCAGATGAATAGCTGTATTGTGTTTGTGGTTTAGAAAGCAGCTTATGATGCGAAAATACCGTCAAGGCATCTTTCGTATTTGAATAAAATTTATTCTCAAGTTTATCGCTTTCCAAATAATGTGGCATGCCCGAAATATTACCCGCAAGCTGTTTTAGCGTAATTGGATAATCCTTTATAGGATAATGAGGCACATACTTTTGCACCGCTGCATCAATATCAATAATACCATCTTGCATCATTTTTGCCAGTCCTGTTACCGTCATAACCTTAGAAGTTGATGCTGCCCGGAATTGTGTAATAGCCGTTACCGGTGTTCTATTTTCCATATCAGAAAAGCCAAATCCTTCAGCAAAAAGAATCTCATTCTTTTTACGAATAGCGATCGATAAACCCGGCAAATTAGCAACACTTAAAAGTTCATTTGCCATTCTTCTCACCAGGTTAGATGCTTGTGTATTGGCATTACTTGTAATATCAAATTCAGGCTTATATATTTCAAGCTCGATAGAAAAAATAACGCTGGCTATTTTCCACTCTTTACCTTCTTTTATTAAATGCCAAAACTCTTTCCCCCAATTACCTTTTTTATTGTTTGCCCAAAAGCTGTAATCAAAAGTTACAGAGGCTATGCTGCCATCTTCAATTATTTGAATGTTACTAAAATCTTCTCTTCGGGGATCTATTTTTGATGATATACTTCTAAACCACGTTTTATAATCAGAAATCTTATAGTTAAGCACTAAACTATCTTTTTTCTGTCTTTGGTTCTGGGTAGTTTCTCTATAAACGCCTATCCAAGTTACGGGCCCTTTATGAAACAAATTGTACATCTTAACGCTGTCCTTCGTTTCTATGCACTGCATAAATTCAGATAGAATGGAATTTATCTTGTCCTTTTCAGATCCTGATGGTGCTTGACAGAATGCAAATTGTAGAATAAAGAGTTTGAGGATTGTGAATGTAAGTACGTTTTTCATATTTTAATTTTGGGCCATTTTAAGGCATACCAGATAATTAGAAAGAGAAGAATGATTTCCACAATTGCGCCAATCACCATGTGTATCCAAGCCTCTCCTGCCAAATTATACAATAGCAGAGGGATATTAATTGTGGCAATAATGATATTGGTCCATCGATTTACTTTAGCCGGCAGGGCAACGGAAAGGAAAATCATCAGTGCCGGAATTCCAACCATGGCAAGTGCTGCCAAAAGAAAAATCTGCGTAATCTCAAATACAAATACCTTGCCTGCTAACATATCTTCCAAGGAACCAGGCATATATAAATGGAAATAATCCAAATAGATGATAAGAAACATTAAACTGGCCCACAATGCAGCGAGTTTAATTTTAACACTGACATTAGTGTCTTCCAGCGCATTTTGAGTATTCATGATTTATACCGTATTGTGTATGAAAAGGGTCAATTAGAAATTAAATCCGAAATGCAAACCGGGCTCACTGAACATAAATTTTGGCCATTTATCATCTTGCTGTTTAAAGCCATCAGGCATTTTGGTATGATAAGGACGATGAGTGATTGCAAATGACGGCTGAATGAAAAATTTATCCTTGAAAAGTTTGAAGTGATAACCAACACGGTATTGATTGAATATCTGAAAACCTTTATCAATTTTTCTCCCTTCTTCGTTTACAAAATCTTGAAATAGCGACATTACATGAACCTGAGCATATAAGCCTTTCCAGAAAAAACGTTGATATGCCACCGAAGGTCCGTAATCCCGAATATATCCCGGGAATTTTTCTTCAGGTGTTCCATATGCCTTATTAAAAAAGGGATTAATTCCAATTGGCCAGGCAGTTTTCCATGTAACCAGCTCCAAAGAAATAACATCTTTTCCTGTAAGACGATAGCCAAAATTAAGTTGAACGAAGTCGGGGGTATTTGTAGGAGCCAAATTGCCCAATAAGAATAAGGTACTACCAATAAACCACTTTTTGTGCGTGCTGTCTGTTTTAGCGTACTGTGCTTTGAGTTGAGGTGCCCATATAAGTATGAAGACCAAACTGATGAATAAAATTTTCCTTTGCATTTCTTTTCTTTTTATATGAAACGATACTGCAAAGGTCGCTTGGAGGGCTACAATAACTCGTTCACTTAAGTTAAGAAATACGTGTTAGCTAATTTTTTCAAGAATTCTTCCTCTTAGTCTGCTTAATGATTGAGGTTTGATGCCTAAATAGCTAGCCAATTGGTGTTGTGGAACACGTTGAATAAGGTCTGGTCTTTTTTGAAGTAAGTTTAGGTATCGTTGTTCCGGTGAAGAGGTTTTAAACTCATCAAAGTCTACTCGCTGCTTGGCCAACAATTCTTCTGACAACATTCTGCACATGGTTTCAAACTTTGGGAATCTGCTGTTTAATTCTAATTCCATGTCTGCATTTGAAACTGTAATGAGGCTGTCCTCCACACAACTTATGTAATATTCGGATGCCGTTTTGTTTATTACGCAAGGGGGTGTAAAGGCTTCCATTTCTGTATAGAAAGCAGTAGTTTTTTCTTCACTATCTACAACATAGTATGTCCGAATACAACCTTTTAGAATAAAGTAGCTCTCTTTCGATTTTTGCCCTTCTTTAAGTAAGGTTGTCCCTTTCTTTACCGAGCGGAATATATCCAAAGAAGCGATTTCATTTTTCTCATCTTCTGTCAGCGTAATATATTTTGCTATAAAGTCTAGTAGTATGGTTTTCATTATCTTTCTATGGGTATCGTCTGTTACACTGAACACACAAATTTGGCTATTATCAGAGGCTTTCCAAAACCTATGTGGTCAGCTAGACCGAAGGTAAAAGACTAGGACAAACTTTAAATAATAGTCTACGGAAACAGTGCAATAACTGTTGCACATATTTGGGCGAATGGTTGAAAATATATTCTCTAGGCGGTAAGGCCAACAAAAACCAGCTCAGTTCTTTGGTGGCACTGGCAACATAATCAGCGTAAGGCCTTTTTCTTTAGCCAGAACATTGATCTTGTTTGCATGTTGCAAAAGGGTGCTTTGCAAGGCTTGCAAGGAATCATCTACTTGTTTACTCAGCATCTGCCTCACTTGCTCTGCCTGTTCAGTAGGAGCAAAATCGCCCATAGCTTCCTCTACCATCAAATGCGCGAGGCGGTTGTTGATCTTTATGCCATAATTGAGCGGATCTTGTACACTTTTATTTTTCGTTTGGTGAAGCTGATTCTCATGCACATCCAAGGCAGTATCAAAGGCTTTTATAGCTTCCTGTACTGCCTGATATTCTGGATTCATTCCAATTTTATTATTCGGGAAAAGCAAGTCTTCTTTAATCTTCCTAATAGTGCTTACCCCTTTATTGGCCTCGCTTACTTTATCCCGAACCTTCATCAGGAAATCAAACTGTGCCTGGTAATCTGCCTGGCTGGTATTCACCCTTGGATCTTTCACTATAGTAAAAGTTGTCTCTTCACTGATGCCCTTATGGCTCAAGCGAACCTTGTAATTACCTGGAACTGCCATAGGCCCCCGGTTCGGTGATCCGTAATAAACCATACCTGGAAATGTTTGGTAGCCCGGATAACGCATGTCCCACACAAAGCGTGCACCTCCTTGCTTCACAGGTAATTGTTTGCTTTTATCTTTCGATAAACTTGAATAGGTTTGGATTATATCACCATCCTCTTCCATCACTTCCAGTATTACTTCATCACCTTCTTGCCAGCTCTTAACATAGAAATGAATCATCACACCCCCAGGATGGTTTTCTCCCTGCAACTTTCTATCGGGCTCACCCCAACCCATACCTGTAGGCATGCGAAAACTAGGCATAGGTTTAAATAAAACGAGTGGCTTGCTGGCCATCGCCTGAGACAATTGATGAAAGACGGTCAAATCATCGATCATCCAGAAACCACGCCCATGAGTAGCCACAATTAAATTATCATCTTTAATAGCCAGATCGTGTACAGGTACTTTCGGTAGGTTTAACTGAAACTGTTGCCAGCTGTTACCATTGTCAAAAGATATCCACATACCTTTTTCTGTGCCAGCATACAACAAACCAGGTCGCTTCGGATCTGCCCTTACCACACGCACAAATTCCTCAGACGGTATTCCTTTAGTAATGAGTGACCAAGTCTGCCCGTAATCTACCGTTTTGTAGACGTAAGGTGTGTAATCACCAAACTTATATGAAGTTGCCACCGCATAGGCACCCCCTTTTACAAAAGGATTCACTGATATGCTGTTCCACATATTGTATTTCGGTGAACCAGGAGGCGTTACGTTCTTCCAGCTTTTACCGCCATCAGTGGTCAGGTGTAATAACCCATCATCCGAACCCGTCCAAATTTCATTTTCTGTATAAGGTGATTCAGAAATGACAAAGAGGTTAGCGTAATATTCTGCTCCTGTATTATCCTGCGTAATGGGACCGCCCGATGAGCGGATGGTCTCTGGCTCAGCTCTTGTTAAATCAGGACTTATCACCTGCCAACTACTGCCACCATTATAGCTTACATGTAAATAATTTGACCCAGCATAAAGCTTTGCAGGGTTATGGGGACTGAATAATAATGGATAGTTCCAGTTGAAACGATACTTCATGACTTCAGCACCAGAGCCAGCCGGTAGATCTGGCCATACATTAGTACTCCGCTCCTGCCCATTACGCAAGTTTTGCATACTCATGTATCCTTTGTAATCACTGCCATAAATAATAGAAGGGTCTGAAGGATCTACAGCAAGATGGGCGCTTTCTCCGATCGATAGTTCAAGCCAGTCTTTATCGGTAATGGCTATGCCTTTGGTGCGATGGGGCATGCGCACACTTGTATTGTCTTGCTGTGCACCTAAAATGTTATACGGAAAAGCATTGTCGGTAGTAACACGGTAAAATTGTGCAGTGGGTTGGTTGTAATAAGTAGTCCAGCTTTTTCCACCATCATTAGAAACCTGAGCACCACCATCATCAGCCATCACCATACGCATATTATTTAAAGGATCAATCCACAAGTCATGATGGTCGCCATGGGGGGCATCTTTGAGCACAAAGGTTTTACCACCATCTTTCGATTCTCCATAACTCACATTCAACACAAACACTTTATCTAAGTCTTTACTGTCGGCATAAATGCGGCAATAATACCAGGCACGTTGTAGCAAGGCCCGGTCCTGGTTAACACGTTGCCAGGTTTGTCCAGCGTCATCCGAGCGGTAAACACCAGGAGCTTCAGTGTTTTCTATAATGGCCCATAAACGACTGGCATTAACTGGTGACACGGTGATACCAATGATGCCATTAATACCTTTGGGCATTCCTGCATTGTCTGACAAATTCTCCCAGGTTTCACCACCATCTGTGCTCTTCCATAATTTAGAGTCAGGGCCACCACTATCCATGCGCCATCCATTGCGTTTCATATTCCATGTAGCAGCATACATGATGCGTGGGTTGCTTGGGTCAAGTATTAAATCACCTGCACCCGCCTGATCATTTATGTACAACACTTTGCGCCAGCTTGCACCACCATCGGTACTTTTATAAACACCTCGCATTTCATTGGGCTTCCATAGATTACCCATGGCCGCCACATATACCACATCTGGATCAGTAGGGTGAATGCGTATACGTGAAATATGCCTTGAATCTTTAAGACCAATATGCCTCCATGTTTTTCCTGCATCTGTAGACTTCCATACACCCCAACCAGAGGATACATTATTGCGCAAAGTCTGTTCCCCCTCGCCCGCATAAATTACATTGGGATCGCTCTGCGCCACTGCCACGGCACCTACCGTTCCCCCGAAGTAAGCATCTGTAGTATTGAACCAGGTTTGACCACCGTCTTCAGTCTTCCACACACCACTGCCAGTAGAACCGAAGTAATAGACCTTATCATTACCAACGATACCGGTGGCTGTACTGGAACGCCCACCCCTGAAAGGGCCAAGCTCCCGCCACCGAATACCTCCATAGAGGGCTGCATCATAGCTGCTTTGATTGTTAATTGGATTACTTTTCTTCTGCCCATAAACGATAGTTGAGCTGCAGAAGAGAATAACAATAAAGAGGACACGCATAGGATTGGTTTTAGAAGAGTAGAATTACGAAAAAAATCAGGCATTTAAAAGCAACTTTATACCGTCTGATATCATTCTGCCCAAGACTATGTTGTAGTATGCCACAACAATAAATACATTCGTAATACATAATTGAACCTTCATGACTATCAAAAGTATTACCCTTCTACTCATAACAACGCTCGGCATGGGTATACTCACTGCCCAATCTCTGCGTGAGTCTATACCTAATCAGAAGAAAATAGATGGTAGCTACGTATCCAACCCTGATAAAATCCTGAGTCAGGCTACCATCACGCAAATTGATACTTTGCTTGAGGCCCTGGAGAAAAACACAGGCATACAAATCGCCATTGCAGCCCTTAACAGCATTGGTGAGGAAGATATTTTTACCCTTGCACAAGATCTTTTTACTACCTGGGGCATTGGTAGCAAGGGTAAAGATGAAGGACTCTTGATTCTATTCGTCCAGGAACAGCGCACCATCCGTTTCCATACAGGCTATGGCCTCGAAGGACAACTGCCCGATGTAGTTTGCAAACGCATCCAGCGTGATTACATGTTGCCCCATTTTAAGAATGGTGATTATGATGCCGGGATGCTGGCCGGTGTGCAGCAGGTACTGAGCATCCTACAAAGTCCCGCTTCCGCGGATGTAGTGTCCAATAATGAAGAACGATTGAGCGATTACAGTGCTTTCCTCTTATTCCTTGCTATCTTCTTTGCTCCTACAATCATTGGTATTTTTATTTACAAACAATATAGTGGCAAGTTTGCCAATGCCAGCAAGCCAGCACCAACCCCTTATCCTGCCATGCGCCTTCCACGCTGGCGTTGGTTAGTACAGGTTGTATTTATACCAATAGCCATTGTTACTTTCTTTAGTCTCATGGATGATGACAATGCTGTGGGCTTATGTGTTCTCACCTTGTATAGCTATGCCTGGCTTACCTTGTTCTTACGGTTGTGGCGCATGCAGCAAGTCATCAAATCACTCTTGCAGACACAAGACTACTATGCCATTGTCGAATTCCTGCGCAAGCAAACATGGTACTGGCTCATCATGGGCTTGTTGTTTCCCCTGCCCTTTCTCGCTTACTTCTTCTACCACCTGGCGCGCAGGCGTATCTATAGAAATCATCCCCGCCAATGCAACCAGTGCCAGGGCGATATGAAGAAACTGAACGAGCAGGAGGATGATGCTTACCTGTCAGCCTCGCAGCAAGTAGAAGAAAAAATTAAGTCTGTAGATTATGATGTTTGGAAATGTCAGGCTTGCGAAAGCATTGAAGTATGGTATTACCTAAACAGGTTTACCAAATATGAACCATGCCCGAAATGTAAAACCATTGCTTATACTTTAATAAGCGACAAAACGATTAAGCGTGCTTCTTATACTGCCAGTGGCACCGGAGAGAAAGTACATGCCTGTCTGTTTTGTCAATACGAAAAGAAGTCGACTTATGCTATTCCGATATTGGTGCCAAGTGCCAGTAGCAGTGGTGGTACTGGAGGCAGCCGTTCTTCTTCGGGCAGTTGGGGTGGTGGCCGATCAGGTGGTGGTGGGGCTAGTAGTTCGTGGTAGTTTAGCCTTTACAAAACTATTTTATCAAGTAATCCAAAGCTTCCTGGCGCGTTTGAAAAGGTGTAAGTTTTTGTTTGGCAAACAGATTAAAGCCTTTAAGCAATATTTCCTTCGCCCCAGTAATGCCAAGAACTGCTCGTTTAACCTTATACTTTTCGATTGTTTCCTTTTCTGTTTTTCTAGCCACCTCTATATAACCGGGGGTTGTAAAAGCACCTGTAAAATCTATTAGCATCAATACTTCAGTGCCAGGTGTTAGGTTGGCCACCAAACCTATCGCATCGTTAAGATGGGCGATCATTTCCCTTTCTAGTTTTATTCCCGTATAATCATTGACTAAGATTTTTTTGCCTTTGTGCTCAATCCATATATTTTCCATAGCTGTATCTATATTAGCTAATATACTACTTTTTCAAATTTTTAAATAATTAGCACTGTACTAAGTATTCAGATTGTCGATTTACTTATACATTCATGAACATCAATGATTATGGCCAAGCATTTCTTAACACTAATTTCATGTCAAGAACTAAATTCCATACTTTATCGATAACTTGCTATACACTTTACTAGCCATATGAAAATACTTTTTCTTTTGAATGATGCCCCTTACGGTAATGATAAGAATTACAATGCTCTAAGAACAGCCATCCTCATGCAAAAGCAAGACCCTGCTACGACTATTTGGGTGTACCTCATGAGTGATTCGGTTTTCTGTGCCCTGCCCGATCAAAAGGAAAGGCCCGGTCTCTACAATGCAGCCAATATGCTAAGTGATATTGTACAAAATGGTGGCGAGGTAAGGCTTTGTACTTCTTGCGCAGAAACCCGGGGCGTAAAAAGCATCATACCCGGAGCGGTATTCGGTAATTTGAAAGACCTCACGCATTGGATAAGAGAGTCTGACAAGGCCTTGAACTTTTAGGCTTCGTCTCAGTGCCTGATTATGTGTAGTGCATGATCCTTTACTAATCCCAGTCCCAATCACTATCCCAATCGCTGTCGCCATCGGCACCACTATCATAGCCGACAGGCAGCTTAAAGTAAGTACCAGGACTGACATAGCCTTCTCCCCCAGATTTTCTGAAGCGAAGATCAAAACCTAAGAAGTAATTAGCCCACAAAGAACCCTGCAGGCCAAGGTTCACTTTCTTTTCTTTTGTTCGTACTTCAAACACAGGCCCTATGGCAATGCCTGCCAGGCCTATACCTGTTTGCAGCTCGCTGTATAAACGTATCTTCTGCTTCTCAAATTCAATGCCTGCATCTGCACTGTAAGGAAAGCCTTCATAATTCCAATAAGCTACTTCCAAGGCAAATGAAAATCTATTCTTCTCTCCGCCTATATTATAGTGTAACATAGGTCCTACCATCCACACTTCACGGCTTTGGGCTTGCAAGGTGCTTGTCAACAAGCAAGTGGCTAATAGAGTAAGCATTAAGCGTGTTTTCATAGGCAGAGGAAGCACATGGCTGAAGAGTACAACGATAAATCTAACACTTTCTTTCATGAGAACGAGAATGCGCAGCAAGCTGGTTTTACACAAACTTTGTCCTTTCCTGTGTATAGGTTAAACTCAACTCGTGCATGGCCCTTGTGCAGGCAATATACAGCATGCGCTGATCAACCTCGTTATTGTAGTTGCGCTGCGAGGCAAAGGGTATAATCACCGCATCAAACTCCAGGCCCTTTGATAAATGAACAGTGGTGATCACCACGCCTTCTTTAAAGTGGGTACTCTCTGCGGTTAGTAAATGCACTTCTGGTAAATGAAGTGTTTTGTACAAATACACAGCTTGCTTATGTGTTTTACAGATAATGCCCAGCGAGTGATAAGCTCTACTCTTAAACTCATCAATCATTGCGCGGATACCATGCACCTCTTCTTCATTGCTGGAAAAGCCTTGTATTTGTGGTTCTTCCCCATGCCTCTCCATAGGAATTAAATCAGGATTAGGCAAAATATTCAAAGCAAACCTGGTGATTTGCAAGGTTGAGCGATAACTCCTCAGCAGCTTCACAATATCTGCCTGTGGAAATACCTGCTCGATGGTTTCTATGCTTGAGGCACTGTACGGATTAACTGTTTGGCGTACATCACCGAGTATTGTCTTCTTACAAACAAACAAGCGCGACAACACTGCATACTGAATGGGCGTGTAATCCTGCATCTCATCCACCAACAAATGCTTCACCCGATCATAGGCCTGAACACCCTCCAGCCTGATCTTGCAATAGATTAAGGGAAATACATCAGCATATTCCAAACTGGCTCCTTGCATCATGGTAAATAGCTGAGGTTTACCAGCCCAGGCATAGAAATTCTTATACAAGTCAAACACATTGTTCACTTTAAACATGCGTGGAATGGCTTCCCATAACTTAGCTTTCTCCTGCCCGCTTAGTTTCCGCTTTACTTCATTGCGCACATATTGTTGTACTTCCTGCACTACTTCCGGAAAACGTTTGAGCATAGGCATCCGTTGCCAGGCTTTGAAGCGCTCTTGTATGTACGGACCCGGCACCACCATGCCAGCCACACGAATTTCTGTGGCTTGAAAGTAGTTATTCTCTACGTGAATCAAATAGCGGTTTAACTGACTCAAGAATTCGAAGGACGACTTATAGCGAATGCGTTCAATAAAACCCTCATCATGACCTTCCAGCACATGGGCTACCTGCTGGTGGAAATGTTGAAAGCGAAACTTGTTCTCCAACACTTCACTCGCCAATTCTTCCATGCCCATTTCAGGGATGTGCTCCTCTCCCAACTCGGGTAATACGTTGGAGATATAATCAGAGAAAACTTTATTGGGAGAAATGATCAAAATATCTTTGGCCTTGATACTGTCCCTGAAGCGATACAAGAGAAAAGCAATTCTGTGCAAAGCGATGGATGTCTTCCCCGAGCCTGCAACACCCTGGATGATCATGACTGAAGCTGTTTCATTGCGGATGACAGCATTTTGATCGCGCTGTATCGTAGCGACAATGTTTTTCATTTTGTCGTCTGCCGATTTGCTCAACTCTTTCTGCAATACATCATCATGGATGTTAACATCGTTCTCGATGCTGTACTCCATCTTCCCATCCCTGATTTTGTATTGGCGCTTGAGGGAGATATTTCCCACAACCTTTCCACCGGGGGTGCTATACCAGGCTTCGCCCAATTCAAAATCATAGAACATGGAGGCCACCGGGGCACGCCAGTCGTAAATGAGATTCTCCCCGCTGCTATCATCGGTAAACGTATAAATGCCAATATACACTGCCTGATAGCTCCCAGACTGCTTGGTAAAATCTATACGCGCGAAGTAAGGCGAAGAACCGAGTTTCATCAGCTTGCGTTTGCGTACAACTGCGGATTCGCCTGTAAAAGCCATGCGATTGATGGATTGATCGGCTGCCACCATATCCGCTTCGTCCATACCAGATTGGTGTTCGTGGATATATTCTTTGGTTTGTCTTAACTCTTGCGCGTAATGCTTTACGCTTTGGTCTACCCGCCTGATGGCCAGCAAAAGCTTTTCTTTAATGATTTCAAGATACTCGCGTTCCTCCTGCTCTGTTGGTTTGATCATATTGGCTCAAAACGCAAAGATCGGAAAAATGAAGGTAAAAGGAAGGGTTAATGATGGCGTTCGTATGATACATCAAACCAATACAGGTTGTGGCGACTCTTGATGTTCAGTATAAAATTCAGTGCCCGAAAGTTGCAGCTTAATGATGGTAGGCTTTTGTAGCAGTACAACCTCTATGCTACCCCCAAGCTTTTCCAAACACTGCTTGGCCACATACAAACCGACACCGGCACCATGCCGTACCTCACCCACAGAGAATAACTCAAAAATGGTTTGCAGCAACTCAGGACTGATCCCGATGCCATTGTCGATCACCTCAATTTCGATCTTATTATTACTATTGATAGACCCTTTTACTTCCACATAACAATCGTCTACATCAGGGGCTACATAACGGAAAGCATTGTCGATAATGAAATCCAGCGCCATCCGCAACAAAAAACCATCAGATAAAAGGATAAGATCTTTCGGCACATTGTTGATTACACGTACGTGTTTTTTACTTGTATAGAACTCCTTTTTCAATAGCTCTTCTGTGAGTTTCCAAATCACTACAGGCTCAATTTCTACAGGACGTGTTTTGGCCTCACTTACATACACAAGCTTGGAAAGCACCTGGGCCAAACCCGTAGCTGTAACTTCAATTCTGTTGAGGTAATCGAGATAACTCACCGGATTTTGATCATGCTCCAGACGTGCCAAATTAGTTAAGCCCACCAAAGTGGTAAGGGGACCGCGCAAATCATGGGAAGTCCGGTAAATCAAGTGGTCATACTCTTCCTGACTTTTCTTTAACTGGTAGTTCGTAATCTTCAGCTTATCCCTTGATTCCACCAGTTCTTTGGTTCGCTGGTGGACTTCTTCTTTAAGCTTGTTCTTCATACTCCGGTTGGTGCGGTAGAGCACAAACAAGAGTATAGCAATGCTGACAGAGAGTACAGCCACAGTACTAAACAAAAAGCTGAGTTGAGAGCTTTTAACAATTTTGTTTTGCTGGCGCTGGATAACTTCATCAGATTCCTTCTTGAGATTACTGAGCTGTAACTGACGCAAGTTGTTCGCCAACTTCTCGTTGAAGATTGAATCTTTGAGCACAATAAAACGATTCTTGTAATCCAATGATTTGGCGAGATCGCCCTTGGCGTAATAGTACTCACTGTAAAGTTCGTAAATATCTCGAAGGACTCTTTTTAACTGGTACTTGTTGGCAGCTTCTTCGGACTTTTTAAGATATTCTAGACTTTTTTCCAAATCTGTTTTAGAATAAATCTCTGCCAAATGAAAAAGTGAGGCAGAATATGGCAATAGATTCTGAGAATCTTTAAGATAGTTCAAACACGATATGTATTCCTTTGTTGCCAGATCAAAATTCTCAGTCAATTCGTAACCATAGGCCAATTGAAAGTGTGCTTCAGCAAGAATAGAGTTGTCACAATTCCCTGCATTCAAACAAACCGTTATCAATTCTCTAGCTGTTTTCTTAGCTGTCTCAAAATCACCTAGATCATTTTTACAAAGAGCATAATTCAATAAGTTTATTGCAATACCGTCCGTAATTCCTTCATTCTTCTTTAAAGCTATGGCCTTCTCAAAGTAGGCTAACGCTTCAGAGGGATTCTCTAACCGGTAAAAAATTAAACCAATATTGTTTAAGGCAATAGCCTGATCATAAACTAATTTTTGATCTGTCGCAGCTTTTAGAGACTTCATATAATAAACCAAGGCCGAGTCATACATATCTTGACGCTCAAAAAGGGATCCTATGTTGTTCGTGAAATGAATCAACCTATCGTTCATACGATAAAGTATACTATGATTTATTCCTATATGATAAAAATAATGAGCCGAGTCAAAGTCGGTCAATTCTCTATAGGAATATGCAAGGGCGTATATTGATTTAGACTCCAAAACCAAATGAACATTAGCTTTAGAAAGCAAGTAAGATTTTATGGCGTATTGTTTAGCTCTCTTTAAGTCTTCTGATCTGTACTTTTTGAACAGTTCATAGTATAAACTGTCATGAACTTGAGGTGGATAGGATTGTATTCGATCTTCATTTAAGACCTCCTCCTGAGCATAAAGCTGCTTTACCTGAGTTAAAGTAATGAGTAATGTTAAAAAAAGCAAACCCGTGTAAGTCAATGACTTAAATAGGAATATTATATTCCTTTCATTAGATTTGTTTTGGGGTATTATAACTGAATGACCTAAACCCATAAATAATACCCCTTATGAAAAAGCTTTACGCCCTACTTGTTTTTGCATTACTATCATTTGCAATAGCTTCTTGCACAGAAGAAGAAGTGAAACCATCAGCATCATCGACAGGCACAACTGAGACCAATAAAAAAACTGATGGATTCTAAATAGTGAAAATTGCATTATGAAAAAAATAAGCATACTCATTGTTGCTGTTGGCATATTGCTGGCGGCAGGCTTCGCCACTAAACCGGAGGCGAAACAAGAAGCAAAGGCTTCAAACGAAACACACACTTCAGCGGAAGGTGGCTATATAGAAACCAACGCTGCAGCCTGGTAACATTTACCAAGCCTAAAGATATTAAAAGCTGGCTTTATACAAAGAGCCGGCTTTTTCTTTTTAAGCCAAAGCTTCAGATGTGAGATGTGTCGCTAAGCCCTGGCTCAACATATGACCCCAGCCTATCAAGCCGTCTTCCTCAGCCTTAAAGACAAATTTCAACCGCTCATACTTCTCATTCCTGCTTCCTATACCCTATAGTCTTACTTCGCAGCAAAATTGAGCAACATGAGAAGATTTTATACAATTGGAATACAGGCTCTTATCCTTGCCATTACACTTTCAAGTAATGCTTTCGCGCAAAATACGCCACCCCAGGTTGATACCCGTATGTACGACATCATTACGGCCGTATCGGCAGAAAGATTGGAGAAGGACATTCGCATCTTAGCTAATTTTGGCACCAGAAATACTTTTTCTGATACCGTGTCAAATACCCGCGGCATAGGAGCAGCACGCAGGTGGATCAAAGCAGAATTTGATAAAATCTCTAAAGACTGTAAAAACTGTCTGGAGGTTTTTTACCAAAAGGATTTAGTCACCAAAGAAGGTAATCCACGCGTCCCTAAAGATGCTTATGTAGTGAATGTAGTAGCCATTCAACGCGGCACCGAATTCCCGAACAACTTTATCATCATGTCAGGTGATATTGACTCACGTGCCAGCAACACCATGGATTACGAAATCGATGCACCGGGTGCCAACGACAATGCTACGGGTATGGCAGGAGCGATTGAAGCGGCCCGTGTACTCTCGAAATATAAATTCAGGCATAGCATTATATATGTTGGGCTTTCTGGAGAAGAACAAGGCCTCTTTGGAGGAGCAGGTCTCGCCAAGTATGCACAAGCCAAAGGCTGGAATATCTTGGGTGTGTTGAATAACGATATGATTGGCAATATCGAAGGCGTAAATGGCGTGATTGACAATCGCTCCTTCCGCATTTTCTCAGAACCCGTACCGCCCACTGAAACAGAACAGCGCAGAACTCAACGCAGGTTCTATGGTGGTGAAGTAGATGGCATCTCGCGTCAGCTCGCGCGCTATGTTTACACGCAGACCAAAACCTATATGCCGGAGATGAACCCCATGATGATCTATCGATTGGATCGATTTGGTCGCGGTGGGCATCATCGTCCTTTCAACGATGTAGGCTTTCCTGGTATCCGCATCATGGAGACCAATGAGAATTATAACCGTCAGCACCAGGACATCCGCGTAGAAAACGGCATTAAGTATGGCGATGTAATTGAAGGTGTGAATTTTGAGTACTGCAAAAAACTAACCGCTGTCAATGCACTTACCCTGGCAGGTATTGCCTGGGCACCGCCTGCTCCTACGAACGTAGCTATTGGCGGGGCAGTTCAACCTTCAACTAAGTTAAGCTGGGATGCACTGCCAGCCGACAAAGTAGCCGGTTACAAGATCTATTGGAGAGATACAACCTCACCTACCTGGGATAATTTCCGCTATGTAGGAAATGTGAATGCCTTTACCCTGGAAGGAATCGTGATTGACAACTATTTCTTTGGTGTTTCTGCGGTAGATAAAAGCGGCAATGAGTCGGTTATTGTCTTCCCTGAGAAGCTTATTCGCTAGCATTTTATAAATCAGTTTCTGCTCTGACTTTAGTCATGGTGAGTTGAAAGCAAGTTTGGTAGTTATACTATCAAATACGCACATCACCATGGAAAAATTCAAGGAACATGTAGAGGATGTCACCGTCCGCTTTGCGGGTGACTCCGGTGACGGAATGCAATTAGTGGGAACACAATTCTCTGACTCCTCAGGCTTTGCCGGCAATGAAGTAAATACCTTTCCTGATTTTCCATCGGAGATACGCGCTCCGGAAGGTACCCTATACGGAGTCAGTGCCTTTCAGGTACACTTTGGCACACGCAACATCAATACTACAGGTGATTTTGTAGATGTATTGGTGGCTATGAATGCAGCTTCGCTAAAAGTAAACCTCGCCAATGTTCGTACCCACGGCATTATCATAGTGAATACAGAAGGTTTTGATGAGCGCAGTCTAAAACTTGCCGGCTACGCCAAAAATCCACTGGAAGATGGATCGTTGAACAACTATCAGTTGGTACTGATCGACATGGGCAAAGAACTGAAGAAAGCCTTCATCGAATTAGACATTCCTTCGAAGTTGATACAACGAACCAAAAACATTTTCGCCCTGGGCGTAACGTATTGGCTATTCCACAGACCGCTGGAGCCTACCGTATCGTGGATCAATAAAAAGTTTAAGGACAAGGAAGATGTGATCCTGGCCAACGTTCACTCCTTACAAGCCGGCTGGAATTTCGCAGAGAAAAATCCTGACTTTAAAACACAATACCTAATCGATCGATCAAACCTACCTCCTGGTAAGTACAGAAGCATCACCGGTAACCAAGCCGTTGCACTAGGCTTAGTGGTGGCAGCCACTAAAGCCAGACTACCTCTTTTTTTAGGTTCCTATCCCATCACACCCGCCACCGATATTTTGCATGCCATCTCCGGCTACAAGCGTTATGGGGTGAAACATTTACAAGCTGAAGATGAAATCGCTGGCATCACCAGCGCCTTGGGTGCTGCCTTTGGAGGAAGCCTTGCTGTAACCACGACCAGTGGTCCTGGACTTTCATTAAAGTCAGAAGCGATAGGTCTTGCCATCATGACGGAGCTACCACTCATTATTGTCGATGTGATGCGCGCAGGTCCAAGCACAGGACTACCTACCAAAACAGAACAAAGCGATTTAATGATTGCCATGTATGGAAGACACGGGGAAGCCCCCATGCCTGTATTGGCAGCAGCCAGTTCTTCCGATTGTTTTGACATGACGATGGAAGCTGCCCGCATTGCGCTCAAGTACATGACGCCCGTGATGTTGCTCACAGATGGCTACATCGGTCAAGCTTCAGAACCGTGGCGTATACCGGATGTGGCAACTCTACCAGACATTGCACCACACTTTGCCGAAGATGCCAAAACCTTCAAACCCTATGCACGCAATCCTGAAACGTTGGGGCGTATGTGGGCCATCCCTGGGCTCCAGGGCATGGAACACCGCATAGGTGGATTAGAAAAAGAAGATGGTAGTGGCATCGTGAGTCATGATCCCATCAACCATCAAAAAATGGTAGAGATCCGTCAAAGAAAAGTGGATGGCATTGCTAACGACATTCCGGAGTTGGAAGTGATCGGCCCTGCCGAAGGAGACATACTACTCTTAAGTTGGGGAAGTACATACGGAGCCGTACGCACCGCAGTGGGTAAACTGAAGGAAAAGGGACATATTGTTTCCTATGCACACTTGCGCTACCTAAATCCCTTTCCAAAAAATCTGGGAGATGTATTGCATCGCTTCGAACGCGTAGTCATTCCTGAGTTAAATACAGGTCAACTGAAAAACTTAATTCAAGCCAAATATTTGAAGCCTGTCATCGGCATTAACAAAGTACAAGGCAAGCCCTTCAAATCAGTGGAGTTGGAAGAAAAGATCGAAGTATTGCTGTCGATGGAAAACATCAAGAAGTGGTCTTCCAAAAAAGTAGACATACCTGTTGACCTCTAAACACAAAAGCCATGAAGACAATCATTGATGATATTTTGGAGAAACCTCATGCAGGTGAGACCAGCTATACTGCTAAAGATTTTAAACCCGATGTAGATGTACGGTGGTGTGCCGGTTGTGGAGCCATCTCTGTTCTCTCTCCTGCCCAACGATTAATGCCGGAGTTGGGCGTTCCCAAAGAAAAAATTGTGTACATCTCAGGTATCGGCTGCTCTGGTCGCTTCCCCTACTACATGGATACCTATGGTTTTCATTCCATTCACGGAAGGGCTTTACCCATTGCCAGTGGACTCAAAATTGCCCGACCTGATTTAAGTGTATGGGTAGTAACCGGTGATGGCGACAACATGAGCATCGGAGGCAATCACTTCATTCATGCGTGCAGAAGAAACGTAGACATCAACGTAATGATGTTTAACAACGAAGTGTATAGTTTAACGAAGGGACAGTTCTCTCCTACTTCACATCGCGGACAGGTAACTAAATCTTCACCGCTCGGCTCACTCGATGATCCATTCAATCCTGTTGCCCTGGCGCTTGGTGCGAGTGCTACGTTTGTAGCCCGTGGCCATGATAAGGATCGGGCTCAACTACAACAGCTCTTGCAAAAGGCACATCAGCACAAGGGTTTCTCTTTTATAGAAATCTATACCAACTGCAGAATTTTTAACGATGGCGCTTTTGATCTATACACCAATGCTGATACACGAAGTGACAGCACAGTATGGTTAGAACATGAACAACCTTTGGTATTTGGTAAAAATAAAGACAAGGGCATTAAACTGGATGGCTTCAACCCCGTAGTGATTGACTTAACGGCCGAAGGTAATAGCATCAGCGATGTGTTAGTACACAACGAAAAGGATTCTACGCTGGCTTTCATCTTGGCCAACATGACGTATTCAGAAGTACTTCCTCGTCCGATGGGTATCATTCAAAACCTGGAGCGTTCCTCCTATGAAGAACGTGTGGTAGATCAGATTACCCAAGAAGTAGAGAAGAAAGGAGCCGGTAGTCTGGAATCTCTTTTACAAGGCGGAAGCTTCTGGGAAATCAATTGATTACTATTTAATTAATTCAATTCAAATATTACTCCATCCAATATATAAGAAGACCACATAGCTGATAACTATGTGGTCTTCGTGTCTGTGTAGCTTTTATTTCAACTAGCTCACGAGACTTCACACACCTACCTGATTAAAATCATTCTCGCGAAAAGCTGAAATCATGCTTCGCTACTCCGGATCAATCTACTTTAACACTTGAAAGCAAGGCAGCACATGATGACTGGTGCTGAAAACGTTTTCGCTCAATAACCTTCATGCGAATATGGAAAGCTATCATCTCTTAACACTCTTTCTCACAGCCGTGGTTCTGGTGGGTGGAGCCATCATCTTCAGCTACTACGCAGCACCCTACAAACCTGGAACCGTAAAGTCGGAACCCTATGAATGTGGCATCCCTACAGAAGGGCCCACCTGGATACAGTTTCATGTGGGCTATTATTTGTTCGCCATCATCTATCTAATTTTTGATGTCGAGACTGTCTTCTTATATCCTTGGGCGGTGGTGATGCGCGAAGTGGGCCTTAGTGCCTTTATCGAAGTACTTATCTTTTTAACCATACTTGGCTTAGGCTTGCTCTATGCCTGGAAGAAAAAAGCATTGATATGGGAATAGAAATAAAATCCATGGCCTACGAAGACTTCAACGACAATAAAGAGTTGGAGGAATTGCAAAAGAGTGGCAGTAGTGTAATGCTGAGTACACTCGAAGCACTGCAAAACTGGGGAAGATCTAATTCGGTCTGGCCACTCACCTTTGCGACCAGCTGCTGTGGCATCGAGATGATGGCTACAGGTGGTGCGCGTCATGACTTCGCCCGCTTTGGGATAGAAGTATACCGTGCCTCACCACGTCAGGCAGATGTGATCGTAGTGGCAGGTACTATCGTAAAAAAGATGGCACCCGTTTTAAAACGTCTTTACGATCAAATGGCAGATCCCAAATATGTCATTGCCATGGGCGCCTGTGCAGTATCAGGCGGTCCTTTCTATTATAACTCCTATTCAGTGGTCAGAGGAGTGGATCAGGTAATCCCGGTGGATGTATACATCCCTGGCTGTCCACCGCGGCCGGAAGCACTCTTATATGGTGTGATGCAATTGCAACGGAAGATAAAGGCGCGCTCTTCTACCAAAGATGCGAAAGTAGAAGCTCCTATAGCAGAAGTGAAAGCACCGGAAGAAACCGTCACTCCCACTCAAACTCCTATGCCATGACTCGCGAAGAACTGACAGCCTTTGTATTGGAACAAGTGCCCGATATGAAAGCGGGAACGAATAAACAATTTCCGGAATGCATCGTCAATGCCGAGCAAATCAATCCCCTTGCTAAAGCACTGAAAGAAAATGCCATCACCAAAATGGATTACCTCTTTTGTGAAACAGCAGCCGATCGCAAAGATGGCTTTCACATGGTCTACCACCTTACTTCCAGTGTACACAAACACAATCTGATGCTGAAAGTAATTCTCACCGATAAAGTAAATCCAAGCATTCCTACCGTGAGTGATGTGTGGCACGCAGCCGAATTTTATGAGCGTGAAATCTTTGATCTCTTCGGTATACGATTCGAGAACCACCCCAACCTGAAGCGCATTTTCCTGGAAGATGATTGGATAGGCTATCCGCTACGTAAAGATTATAAAGATGATTTCATCCTAGAACGCTAAGCCATGGAAGAAACACTAGTTGATATTGATTTCAAAGAAAAGGAAGAGTACATCATCAACATGGGACCCCAACACCCCAGTACGCACGGGGTCTTGCGTTTCGAAACGTGCTTGCAAGGTGAAAAAGTAAAATACATCATTCCTCATTGCGGCTACATTCATCGCGGCATCGAAAAGATGAGTGAAAGTCTCACATACCCTCAACTACTTCACCTGACCGATCGCATGGATTACTTATCGGCTCATATCAACAATGAGGCGGTAGCACTTTGCGTAGAGAATGCCATGGAAGTGGAAGTCAGTGATCGGGTAAAATACATCCGCACGATTTTAGCAGAACTAAGCCGCATTGCTTCGCATCAACTTTGGTGGTCTGCTTTCGGTATGGACTTAGGTGCGCTCACTACTTTCTTTTACGGTCTGCGCGATCGGGAAAAAATACTGGACATCTTCGAAGAGACGACCGGCTCTCGCCTGATACAAAGCTTTATCACGCCAGGTGGTTTGATGGCCGATATTCACCCCAACTTTCAACGAAGAGTCAAAGAATTCATCACCTATTTCCGCAAGAAGTTACCGGAGTATGATCAATTGCTCACTGGCAACGTCATTTTCCGCGAGCGAACGATGGGTATAGGCTACATGAGTAAAGAAGATGCCATTGATTTTGCAGTGACCGGCCCGAGTGGTCGCGGCTCGGGCTTTCAGTGCGATGTGCGCAAAATTGCACCCTATAGTGCCTATCCTTTTGTTCAGTTCAATGAGATTACCTACACCGAAGGCGACACCTACCACCGCTACCTCGTACGCATGAAAGAGATGTGGGAATCACTCAACATTCTGGAACAGTTGGTAGACAACATTCCCCAAGGAGAAATCATGTTGAACCTCAAAGCCATTAAAGCACCCAAAGGTGAATACTACCAACGCGTAGAGACAGCCCGCGGTGAACTAGGCGTCTACATCGTTAGCGATGGTGCGCCCTCTCCGGCACGGATTAAGTACCGCTCTCCTAATTTTTCGAATCTTTTCATTATAAATAAAATCTCTGCGAATCACAAAATCGCTGACCTGGTTGCGATTAGCGGATCGCTGGATTTAGTAATACCCGACATAGACCGATAAATGAATTTTATGTACGACTTCAGCCCTTTCATCGATTCTATTAATAGCTTCTTCACCTCCAACTTTTCACCATTTTGGGCGAGCGTACTACTCATGCTATTGTTAGGTGTGGCTATCCTCGCCTTCTATGCTGTTTTAGGTTTGTATTTAGTCTATGCCGAACGAAAGATCTGTGCACGCATGCAGAATCGCATTGGTCCGAATCGTGTTGGGCCTTTGGGCTTGTTCCAAACCATTGCCGACTTAATTAAACTCTTGTTGAAAGAGTTAATCTACATCCGCAATGCCGATGGTTTCTTATTCAACATTGCCCCCTTTATTGTTATTGTTGCTTCCATCATGGCGATTGGCTCCATTCCTTTTGCGAAAGGACTGCAAGCGATTGATTTGAACATCGGTGTGTTGTACATACTCGCCATCTCCAGTATGGGTGTCATTGGTGTATTGATTGCCGGTTGGGCCAGCAATAGTAAATATTCGGTGATTGGTGCGATGCGAAGCGGAGCGCAAGTAATTAGTTATGAACTCTCCGTAGGACTCTCCTTACTCTGCATGATCGTATTCGCAGGCTCCATGCAATTGTCCGATATCATTACTTCACAGCAAGATGGCTGGTGGCTCTTTAAAGGACACATTCCTGCTTTCATTGCCTTTGTTATTTACCTGATTGCAGGCACAGCCGAAACCAATCGGGGACCTTTTGACTTGGCAGAAGCAGAATCAGAATTAACAGCCGGATTTCACACAGAATACTCAGGTATCAAATTCGCGTTCTTCTTTCTAGCGGAGTACATGAACATGTTCATCATCGCAGCGGTGGCTACTACCATCTTTCTGGGTGGATGGCTGCCCTTCCACATATATAATTTTACAGCCTTCAACACTGTGATGGATTACATCCCTCCGGTTTTCTGGTTCTTTGGAAAAACAGCCTTTATCATTTATGTGATGATGTGGTTTAAATGGACCTTCCCTCGCCTGCGCATTGACCAACTGCTTGCACTGGAGTGGAAGTACTTGCTACCAATCAACTTATTGAATCTCGTATTGATTTCATTTTTAACCCTTATGAAATGGCACTTCTAACAACCCTGAAAAGTATCGGAAACTACTTCCGTGAAATATACAATGGAGTGACCTCCCTGGCGCGCGGTATGCGTGTAACCGGAAAATATTTTATACAGCCTAGTAGCATTGTTACCCAACAGTACCCAGAGAATCGCGCTACGCTAAAGATGTTTGACAACTTTAAAGGAGAGTTAATTTTAAGGCACACAGAGGACAATGAGCACTTCTGTGATGCTTGTAACAACTGCGCGCGTAAATGCCCCAATGGCTCTATAGAAGTTATCTCCAAACGTGAGGAAGGACCAGATGGGAAGTCAAGACGGGTGCTGGACAAATACATCTACCACCTTGATATGTGTACTTTCTGCGGCTTGTGCGTACAAGCCTGTGATCAGAGTGCCCTCGAGTTTAGCAATGAATTCGAACATGCTGTATTCGACAGAAACAAT
>JALHOT010000016.1 GCA_022842845.1 Cyclobacteriaceae bacterium
AAAACTACCATCATGGCAATACCAAGCATAAGCACCAAAGTAATAAACCAGACCCGTTGCCAGACGGGTGGAATAATAGTAATAAAAAACTCCCGAGGCTCTTCCATCCAAACACCATCACCATTAGATGCTTTTATTTTAAGTACGTAGTTGCCGGGGGGAAGATTTGGATAACGCGCAAAATGGAGAGACCCACTCTGAATCCATTCTTTATCGTACCCTTGTAAAAAATATGCATACTTATTTTGGCCTGGTTCGCTAAAGTCGAGTGCAGAAAAGTCAAACGAGATTGTATTTTGACTATAATCAAGCTCTATACCATGCAATTCATTATAACTACTGTCTGTAAGAAGCGGAACATCCCCTAAGTTAATAGTATTGATTGAAATTTTCGGAGCATGCTTATTGGTGGGTAAGTTAACAGGGTCTATAACATTTACGCCATTGAGTCCCCCAAAGTATAGTCGCCCGTGTTCATCTTTATAGTAACTGCCTGTGTTAAATTCATTAGACTGCAGTCCGTCCATTACACCAAAGTTGGTGTAGGTTGTATCGGTAAGATTGATGCGAGTTATTCCTTTATTATGGCTTAGCCAAAGGTTACCAAAGTCATCTTCCAATAAACCGTACACAAAATCATTTGGCAGTTGTTTAGGTGACTGATGAGCACTAATTACCCCTAGTTCATCTGAAACTTCAAAAAGGCCGCTTGTAGTAGCAATAAAATTTCGATTGTGCGATGTACGTAAAATACTTTTTACAAATGAGTTAATTGTGGTTTTCTTTACCTTCTTTGTTTTCTTATTATAAACCAATAATCCCTGATTAGTTCCAACCCAAATCTCGGCAGCAGAATGCTCAAAGAAACACGTAATTTGTCCATCAGTATCTATTGTGATTTCAGATACGTTATCAAGCTTTCTATCAGTCTCTATTATTTCATTATTGGTATTGTACACCCACCCAGCTGGCTTCTTTACCACTGTAGGAAAAGCAATGGCAATATCTACAATTGGTTTTCGTAACACTTCTTTGTATGACTTATGATTATATAAAATCATGTACTTGCCAGAAAATACAATTATATGGTCTTCGTCATAATTGAATACTCCCTCCACACTGGATATTAGGTTTGGTTTCTCAAAACGAATTTGTTTGTACTTTTTTTTGTCTGAATAAATCATTAGCCCCTCTGCATAAAGGGCTACAATTATTTTACCATCAGGCGTTACAGCAATTGATTTCGTTAAATCAGTTTTAGGGTTGCCTGTTGTAAAATGCTTAAATTTATTTTGATAGGGGGAATAAATCTTTAAACCATTACCATTAGTTCCTATATACAAATTATTGCTGTGGTCAACATATAAACTCTGAACATAAAAGTAAGAGTTCGAGTTGTTATTTGAGAATTTTTGGGTATGGCTTAAAACTTTCAGTGTACTAGAGTCTATCTCATAAAGTCCATATTGCGAGCCTGCATAGAGCTTGCTATTCCATTTAGCGTAATCAAAAAACAACGGAAGCGGGCCGTTTAGATTAAGCTCTTTACCAGGCTTAATAACAAACGTGTCCTTTTGAATATTATATAACAACATTCCCATGTCTGTCATGGCAACGCACTCTTCATTACTAATTTTCAGTAGAGCCCCAGTAAATTTTGCAAGTAACTTCTTCTTTTTAACAACCCCTGCCTCAATGTTTATTACTATTAATAAATTACTTTCCAGTGTAATAAATTGATGAGGGAAGGCAACCGGCATTCGTAAGGATTCAATTGATGATGATGTGGAGTCAATGTTAATAACTTTCTGAATTTGTTTACTGTTCCTATTAAGCAACAATACTTTATAGGTTCCATCCATAAACCAAAGAGAATTTGAGTTGCCCCCTAAAATTGTGCAAGGATAGGGTGATTGATAGATTCGCTCAAAATTATCGAGGTGGCGATTATATCGATCAAGACCTTTATTGTGGGCTACCCACAATTGCTTGTCAGGATCTTCATAAAATTGAAATAAAGTAATGCCTCCAATTGTGGTGCTATCTCCTCTCTGAAATTTATAATGTTTAAACGTATAACCATCGTAGCGGTTAATGCCATCGGCAGTACCAATCCATAAATATCCCCTATAGTCCTGAAGGATAGCCCACACTGTATTTTGTGCGAGTCCCTCCTCAACCGTTAACGACTGGAAGTTGCCGGAAAGCTGCCCAAATGCTTGGGTACAGGTAAAAAAAATAACTACAATGATGTGGCGCACTAAAAAATAAAAGTAGTAAAGTTAAAGATAGCCTCCATTCACCTATTCTGGAAAAAAAAATTCAGCAATTACAGCATATGCTGTATTCTCCTTAGGGTACATAATCACAAAATTTACATTGACTTTAATCTAACCCATTATGAAAATTATTACTAAGAAAATTCCAGAAGCTCCACTATTCGATGTTACTGCATCGGCATGTTCACAAATTCCCATTACTGTAATAACAGTTGACCAAAGTTTGGCCCTGAAAGGCAAGGACTGGCATCTAACTGATGCCATGGGAAAAATCCAACAATAAGACTGGAGTCAAAATAACAGTCTTGTCCCAAATGCTGGGGTTATCTTTTTAAGGTTTTACTACTATCAACTATTCTGTTCAACCCACAAAACAATTATTTCAAGCAAATGAAAAATTTAATCATTACATCCGCATTAGTAATTTCTTCCCTGATATTGCATGCTCAGATAGAAGTTACAACCAAAAATTTAGATTTAGAACCTTTAAACAAGCACAAAAACTGGCTAATTGGTGAAGCTGGAGTTGACCAGTCTTCTGGAAATGTGTTTATAAAAATGAAACAATCTGAAAATGATGAAACAAGAAATGCATTTTGGGGAACCATCACTTTCAGAGGACAAAAGTGGAAAATTGACAAGCTACTATTTGATAAAGACTTCAATTATGTAGAGACGAAATCAGCCAAGTACAATAGCTCTGCAGAAGCTATAGCTAACAACGAATATATTTATGGCAAAAAATTTAAAGCAATTGCTGACGGAACTGGAACTGGTTCCGTTGTAAAAAGCGTAGGCTCCGCATTCAGTACCGCAATGCCTAAAGGACCAATTGACAACTCATTTATGTTTACAACTATTGTTACAAGCTTTACCAGTATAACTGGATTTAAGATAGCTTCATCATTTATAGGTCTACAAATACAATCATCGACCCCTAAAAGTGGTGGTGTTAGCTTTAGCGAGTACCCGGTAGTAATTAAGCAAACAAGTGAAGACGCAAAAGAAGAAAAGGGACAAAGGTGGATACCCATGTTTACTAACCCTGTACCCAACGGGGGTAACATTCTTTTTAATACAGCTGGCGTTAACAAGGAAGAAAAACAACACTTTATTTTTAGAAAGTACGATGAGAAGACCAACATTGTAAAAGAACAAACCTTTACGTTTGACTATCAATGCATTATGTATGCAAAAGAAATTGAAGTGGCACCAGGTGTGTTTGATTACGTTTTTGTGACCTTGCCTATAAACTATAAAAAATCAAAACTACCTACTAAACCTGCCAATACTTACGAGTATTTCTATGTAGATGGAAACACCTACGAAATTAAAGAAAGAGTAACTATAACAGCACCTAATTCGCAGTGGAACATTTCACAAGTTTACGCAAAAGATGGGGCAGTTTACTTATTTGGTGAATCCGGAAAAACAGCTACTACTTATCAGGACTTGGGAATTCCCGATCCAAAAGACTTCCCTAATTTTCAGCTCGTTAAAATAGAAGGAGGAATGGTAAAATACGCAAAGAGCATTACGCCTGAAAACATTAAAGCTAAGTTGCTAAATGTAAATGGTGAAAAAACCAAGTCAGACTTAAACTTTAAGGTGCATGCCCCTCAAATGGATGTTGTCAATGGTAAATTCATTTATGGTGGTAGATACGAAAATGTTAAAAATGCTATCTTCAACGACAAAGGTGATTTGGAAGCATTTATCATCAAAGATGCTGAGTTTTCAGAAAACTATTTCACTTTTTCAAAAGATAAAAAGACCATGTATAGCTTAGTTCAAAATGTGCTTGAGTACAATAAATGGGATAAAGAAACTGGCGTAATCACTCCTAAAGATGCCAGACAAGTTATTACTGCACTCTCGATAATTTCTTATGATTTAGAAAACAAATCAGTTAAATATCAAGATTTTAAAAATGATAACTGGGGAGTGAAATTTTCAAATCAAATTTTACTAGATAATGATGATACATTGCTACTTCTCGGTACTAACATCACTAAAAAGGCTAAGGAGAGCGAATTGGTCTTTATTAAAGTATCAAAGTAATATATGGGTTTATTCAGTGAAAGAGGTTGCCTAACGCAACCTCTTTTTTTTTATGCACTACATTCAGGTCTTACCCCATACTTTGGAGCCTGTCCCTGCAAATCAACCAGCAAAACAAAACACCAAAGCTATTGGTCTTCTCTAATTCAAATATCCTTAAGTAGCTTTCCATCTCAACGTTTGGTACTTCTATATTATAATTCACGGAGGGCTTGTACTACTATCCAGTCCATTCGGTATTTGTAATAGCGAATCAACAATTTAATTCTTCACAAAAGGATCAGACCACTTCTTATCGGTATACACTGCCGATCCTGCCAGGGTTCTTATAAAAGCTACGATCGCATCTTTCTCCTGCTGCGTCAGGTTAAGATTTTGAGGCTTACCCCCAGGGCGCAGCCGTGGATCCAAATTATTATTACCTGCCAGGTTTATTTGATTGTAATGATCAATCACGGTCATTAGCTGGCTCGAGGCCCCTGTGTGCATGAAGGGGCCATTAGCAGTACCATCTGCCTTTACCACATCGCGCAAAGAAGGAGAGCGTGTAACAATCAGATCGTTTCCTCCGGCAATTGCTCCAATCACTCCATTGTTAAGCGAGTTGGGATCTATATCAAACTCAGGTGGGCGATGACAACCACCGCAGCCCGCACCTCCTCCGGTACGCACTCCATTAAGGTTGAATTGGGGTGCTGCCAGAAATAAGTTTTTTCCCTGATTCTCTTGTTGACTGAAATTCGGAAAGGGCATAGGTTCATTCATTACCAGGGCACGGCCCGCATCGTACTTACTATCGAAGGATTGAATGCTGCGAACAAATTGCGACATACTTTCCTGTAATCGGGTTTCGGTTATTTGCTTATCGCCATAGGCAAAATCAAAGAGTTCCTGGTAGTAATCGATGGATTGTAACTTAGTGAGCAAAGCTTGTAAATCGGGCCTGCCATCTCTTCCGCTAAAACCCATTTCGGCATGATCTTGAATGGGCTGTGTAGTTTGGGCCTCTAAGGAAATCGCTCGCTCATCCCAAAAAAATTTTACCTCGGTTCCAAAGCGAGCATTGACCAATCGCATTGAATGGCGGGCGGTTGTTCCACCGCTTACCCCTGCACTTGCCTGGGCATTGTCGCTAAAAGCAAATGCCTGTTGGTGGCAACTGCCACAAGAAACCGAGTTATCCAAGGAAAGACTCTTATCGTAAAATAGAACTCGCCCTAGTGTAGCTTTAGCATTGCTAATACGGTTGCCTGCCGTATTATCCTTTGTGATATAAGCAGGAATAGTTTGGGAAGCATAGTTATCAGGTGATGATAGGTTTAGGCTGGCACCAAAGGTTTCTTCCACCGCTAGGTAGCTTTTAGTGGGTGCTTCTGATTCAGAACAGGAGAAGAACAAAGCGGCCACTACTAGTGCGGCCAAGAAGATAGCGAGGCTTCTTTGTAAAGGATTAGACAATAACCATGGACACATCATATGGATCAGGGTTTGTTGATTAGACAGGCTTTGGTGAGAAAGGTTTAATCTAACGAATATTTTTTATAAAATTAAGTGTACGTCAAAACATGGCCTACCTATTAGCTTACAGGCCTTGTACTCAGAATCACCCTTGTCCTGGAAGATTGCTTCAAGTCCTTGTGGAAAAAGGAACAGCAATAGAAGAACTTGTAAATCCAGAGTGCCTAAATTATATTTCATAACATAAGGCTTTAATCATGAAACTAGTACTCACTCTTATATTGCTGCTAGCAAGTTTTCGCATGCATGCACAATCTGACACAGTATTCAAAGAGACAATCCCTGGCAGTAATTATCTTAGTTTATATGGTGAATTATTAGGCAACTCCTATACACTGTCTATCAATGCTGAATATGCACATCTTTTTAACGATAAACGAAATGGAATTTATCTGAGAGGTGGTGCCGGATACATTTATTATGGAACATCCGTTTTGTTTGAGGGAGGTTACTTAATTGGCAAGAATAAGAATTATTTTGAGCTAGGCTTTGGCTACACAGAAGCCTTTAATACGGACGATGAAGACATGGTTGGCATCAGGGCGGGCTACCGGAGAATGGGGAAAAATGGTTTTCTGTTGAGAGTCAGTCCGATGTTGGCGATACTTAAGTACAAAAATGGTGATAAAGAAGCATGGCCCTGGCTCGGCTTAAGCCTCGGTTACTCATTCCCAAGGAGATAAGGTGGCTACTGACAAAGTCTTGGATCGTGTCACCAAGACCCTAGCTGTGAAACGAAAGTTAAAGGACTATAAACCTTTGACCATTTCAAATCTATTTACCTTGATCAGTACTTCGATAATACTCATAAAGAAGTGTATGGGTTTGAGCTGAATTTTGAGTGAGCTTCCCTTTTACTTCTTACTTAATCTGTTCGTCCAAGATGTCAAGTATCTTGTTGATTCTAGTTTGAAGCGCATAGGATTGAATATTACCAGAATGATTAAGCCCTATTGACACTGAAATTATTCCCTCTAAATCTCTGTTGCTCAATATCTCTTTTGTTTCAGGAGACTTTCTTGATTGGCCAATCGCAATAAGATTATTTGTCAATTTGTCCAGAGCAAAGGGCATCATATCATTATTATTCACTCGGTCAATACAATCTCTGGCAATGCCAAGTTTTACATAAATAGGCACTACCTGTTCATCGACTATTTTGGTCCAGCGCTTTTCGACTTCCTGCAGGGCGATTATATCTGATGACCAGTTGGTCAATAGTCTCTTTAATTTTTCGTCACGTATAAGTCTAATATTGCCCGATCCGATTAAATCATTCACAATAGGATCAAAGGTAGGGTCGTTCATTTGCTGAGCCAGACGCATTATCAAACTATCCCTATTGGCCATTTCAGGTCTGTCAATGTCTTTTAATATATTTTGAGATGCTTGAATAATTGATTTTCTCGTTGTAATTTTTTCTTCCAATTGATGCAGATTAGATGTAAACTCATCTCTCAGTTGAGTCAAAATTTGTTGCTCTTTGATGACATCCTTTCTTTGATCGTTCCAATTATTAATGGATAGTGCTATTAAAATTCCAATAACAACCAACACTATTTCTCCTATTGAATACAGAATGTACTTCTTTGTCTCACTTTTGGCAAAGAATTTTTTTCTGCTGATTCGAAAAAGTTTCTTCATTGTAAGCGTTACGTTGATTTCACGAAAAATTAGCAATTATAGATATACCCCATCCTAATCACTTTTGCAATATTCCTTTGTTGTTAATATTTACTTAGCTCTATCGTTTCCACTAATAAGTGTTGACAAATGAAAAGTAGTTTTAAGCCGACTCCGGAAGTTATAACGAAGATAGAACTTAATATAGGATTACTATTTAAAATTAATCAGTTTTGATTCATCTATTCAAAAAACAGACCATAGTATAAAACTCATAAGGCTACTGCCCCTTACAATCAAACATCCCTGGATTTTGTGCGTGTCCTCACAAAGCAAGTATTAAAAATTAATGTAACACTGTAAGTAAATATTTTATAAATGAAAAAGTATTTTCTCCCCCTTCATAAAAGCGTACAGTTGAAGACTTGGTTCATGAGAGCCATGTGACAAAAATCCCTCTCGTATGAACTGGTGCCAGATTAAAAGCACCAAGGGCCAGCAATACAATCCCAAACGAAAGCATCACAAGTATCGGAATACATGTAAATCGAATTGATTCGAATGGCAACCAAAGCGCAACGTGCATTAGTGTTCTCTGGCAAAAAAAACTCAGGATTAGTTTTTAATCCTGAGCTTTTTTATGCTAACGTATTTACAAAAAGTATTTATTTCTTCTTCACAATAGGCAAGCGTATGTTGCTCAAATATTTCGCTGCATGATGGACACTGTTAGTGGCTATCTTTCCTTCTGATTCATCGAAGTTATTTCCGCCTGTATTCAGATTTCTATCGAAACGAGGAAAATTACTGCTTGATATTTCGATGCGTATGCGATGCCCTTTCTCAAAGTAATTGCTGGTTGACATTGGCGTTAAATCAACTTTATATACCTGACCTGCCTGCATAAACACTTCTTTGGTATAGCCCTCCCGGTAGCGCAAGCGCTGAATAGTTTCATCAAGATTATAGGCTCTGCCATCCGGATATACATCAATTAATTTAATAGTGATGTCAGTATCCTTTACATCTGATGACACATAAAGGGTAGACTCTATAAAGCCACTTACCTCAATGCCCTCTGCCAAGGGCTCAGTGGTGTAAACCAATATATCATCGCGTTTCTCCATCTCTTGCTGATCGAATGAACCACCCTGCACCGCATTGCCTGTACAGCATACATTGCCTCCATACGACATCACAGGGTTCATCGGATCATAGGTAAAGGTATCCTCCGGATTATCTTTAGTAGGTTTCTTTATGCTTAGCGTTCCGTTTCCTGAACTTGTATTGGCTTTTCCCTGACTATTCAGATAGTAGGTAGTCATGACAGAATTTTCGGGTGGCCAGGTTTCGGAACTCTGCCACTGGTTACTGCCCATGGTAAAATACTTTACTTTAGGGATCTTTTTCAACGCCTCCTTTGATTCGCCTTTGAGCCAAACATCAAACCAACCGTAAACAAGTTCATTGTAGTTAAGACGTGCATCACCAACGCTTCGTTCTCCAACAATGGTGTTTTCAGTGGCTCTTGTGTAGGCACAATGCAAGGTGGGGGCAATCACTAAATATTGATTATCGCGAACAGCAGCATCTTTCGCATTGTTACGCACATGGTTGTACAAGGCAAGGTTAGGACTGCTGGATACATCGTACCACGACACAAACCAAAAGCTTGGTGTATTAAAAGGCATGTTGTCATGATACAGTCCTCCTTTATACCATGCTGAGTCATTCGGTGTTCTGCGGATCATGTCTTCGTAAATTCCTTTAGGCCCGTTTACATTTTTAATAATGTCTTGTACAGGCAGATGCTTCAGGCCTTCTGCCCAATCTACTTTAGGATAACGCGGTGCCATGTCGTAGAAGCGTTGAATGCGTTGCAAATCTTCTTGTGTGATGTTCGCTGGCAACAAGGGTTTAAACTCATCGTGTTGAGTGCTGTACAACCAGGCGGTGAAGAGCATTTGTTGTGCACCTCCGCGAAACCAGTTGCCTTGTTCATAATATTTGCCAATGCGTCCAACGCCTGCACCAAAACCTTGCGGCACCATGGCTGCCAGATTGGGGTGCTCTAAGGCAGCCACTGCCATTTGCCACTCAGCAGTAGAAGAACAACCTAGCGTTCCTATTTTTCCATTGCTCCAGGTTTGTGTGGCCATCCAGGTGAAGGCATCATAACCATCGGTAGTCGGTGCGCCCAGAATTTCCCATTCACCTTCTGAAAAAAAACGACCACGTTCATTTTGGACAACATAGGCATATCCCTTTTTCACGGCCTCCAGTGCTGTTTGCAAAGTTCGCGTTACTAATTCACCATCGCGGTAGCTGTTAAAATTATAGGGGGTGCGTGAGAAAATTATTGGATACTTGCCTTCGCCCTTTGGTCGATAAATATCGGTTGAGAGACGAACACCATCGCGCATGGGCATCATCACCTTCTGATCAATGACGGCTACTTTTTCTAATTCATCCAATACAGTGGTTTTCTCTTGCGCCTGTGTACCCCATACACAACAGAGAATAAATAGCCCACTCATTAACAGCCTTCTCTTTTTCATGATACTAATTTAGTTACACATTTAAGGTAATTAAATGATCTTGAGGAATAGTGAGAAAGTAGATGATCGGTAAATGACTTGTATGACCCTTCCCTATTTGAGTGTGGTGATTAGCCAATCAGGCTTACACAAAAAGTAAGATATATCTATGGCAAGCCCTGATGCTGTACGCAAATTAGCACTCCTCTTACCTGAAACCTTGGAACAGCCTATTTTGAAAGGAACTCTTCAGCCTTGGTTCGAGTCACCACGAAACAAGGCTTGGGCCAAACACAATCTTAATTCTATTGAGGTGTCACTTGGCCATATCATTCAGATGCGGTTGTTGCCGCACTTACCACTTTTTCTACTGCCTTCTTCAACAAGCGCTTTGCCATGTGCACACGCTCCGCTCGCGGGCTTCACCGACAGGCATAGGGGCTTTGCGTTTACCTTGGCTATGGTTACGAGGCAGACTTATTGCGCAGGCCTACTCTACTTTTCATGCGCCTTTGCGGTCCATCATCTATCCTCTGTGCTTATGAGCAAGTCCTTGACCTAAGGCTTTAGGGCATTTATACAAAGACAGGCTATGCTAAGCGCACAAAAACAAAAAAGCCTTCAAATCTTTCGATTTGAAGGCTTTTCGCGGTCTGGACGGGACTCGAACCCGCGACCTCCTGCGTGACAGGCAGGCATTCTAACCAGCTGAACTACCAGACCTTTTTCCACTTTCAGGCTCGCGCCTTGTAAATGGGAGTGCAAAGATAGTATCGCCTTCGGTTTATGCAAACCCTCGTGTAAAAATTTATCATTGATCTTTTAATCCCTGCCAATTTTTTTGAGCCTTGTCAATAAAGCCTGCTCTGTTCTTGCGCCAGGTTTTCTGCACGCCCAAATCGTAATTCAAATACAATACACCGTCTACTATGTCCCAAGCTGTAGGGTCAATCTTTACCTTATAACCCTCAGCCACCCCGTAAGCACAAAAGCCCCCAAAAGCCGGAGCATATTTTTCCGGATGCGCTTTAAATAAATCGCGATGCTCGGCTGTAGTAAAATACCAGGTGGCATTAGCCCACTGCGTATTGAAAGTCTTGTTCCCTTTCATCGCCTTCGCCTGGGTAAAATAGGCCACGACATCGTAACCATCGATAGCACCTTGCTTCGTGGCAAAAATATTTCCTTTCAGTGTTTGCGCCCACAGCGTGCCGCTGAGCAGCAGGAGGCCAACAAGGCCTGTGTATTGTTTCATCTTCATCATGCATAAGGTAACGAAGAAGGCAGCGCCAAAGATCAGACCTGCCCCCACAAAACAGTGCATGGGTAAGCTGGACGACAAAAGACTAAGCTTTTAGCCTCTACTCAAACCCCTCGCCTGTCTGGCAGCACTTCATTTTAAATACTTATCTTCAAGGCAAGATCTATGAAATTAAGGGCCCTCTATTCATTGTTATGTCTGCTCATGCTCCTGCCTGCATTTGTTTCATCATGCAAAAGCAGCAGCCAGTATACCACCCGGGCGGTGAAGCCGAAGATTCACCACACCTGGTATAAAAAGCATGTCTACAAAAAGAAGTGGCACCTCGGGCGCATCCGCTTCCAACCCGAAAAACAAGGGGTCAAGCAGGTAAAGATGAAGAACTAAGCCAGTCCTTTTAACGCCCACTCTGCATTGCGCTTGAAGAAAAGCCGCGGGGCATTCACCTGATGTGTGTGGGCTGTAATAATGGAGCCCAGCAAATTAGACATCAGTAGGTTGGTAATGTCGCGCGTAGCGGTGGACTTGGTAATTTCTTTATTCAGTATAGCTTCTAAGGTAAAGCGTTCTAACATCTGATCGAGTGATTGTATTTCCACGTCTTTGATATCGTCAACACCCGGATACAAAAGCTCTTTCTCTTCCTGTTTTACCGGAAAGGGTTTGATGCCGCGCTTCATGTCGGCCATATAAGCGACCATGCTCAGCATCAGGCCGGGGTATTGTTCAAATTCTTCAGCCGCTTTATCAAAAATATAGTAAATGCCTTGCAAGCCTGATTTGGGTTTGTCGCGCAGCTCTACCAGGCGCTTCAAACAACAGATGCGCAGAAAATACATCAGCACATCTTCTTTCTGTGGGAAGTATTTGAAGAAAGTAACTTTGGAAATTTTCACTTTCTCACAGATGTCATCAACGTACAGATCTTCAAAAGATCTTTTGCCGACATGTTTTAAGGTCTGCTCCAGTATCTGAACTTTCAATCGGGCAGATTTTTCTTTTCTAAGACTCATGGGGACTCGCTTATTAAAGGTTAAATTCATGCAAAACTTAATGTTAACCAAGGTAAAGATGACGAAACGCTTATTTTTTCTTTTAGTGACATTGGCCTTTGCGGCCTGCTCCACCAAACATGAAACTGTCACTGGTTTGGTTACAGACTCAGCCATGGTCGTTTCAGCCCATCCACTTGCTTCACACGTTGGCTCAAATATATTACAGAAAGGTGGTAATGCAATCGATGCCGCCATCGCCACACAATTTGCGCTTGCAGTGGTGTATCCGGTAGCCGGTAATATTGGAGGCGGTGGCTTTATGGTTTTGCGTTTGAACGATGGCACACTAGATGCCTTAGACTATCGTGAGAAGGCACCGGCCGCAGCCACTACCGATATGTATATTGGGGAAACAGGCGAAGTCGATGCGATGCTCAGTCAGCAAGGACACCTGGCCAGTGGCGTTCCCGGTACGGTCGCAGGCCTGGAAGCGGCTCATAAAAAATATGGCAAGATGCCATGGGCAGCTCTGGTGCAGCCTGCCATCGATTTAGCAATCAACGGTTTTACACTCACGGCTAAAGAAGCCGAAGGCTTGAATGAGTTGCAAGCCGACTTAAAAAAGTACAATACTGTTTTACCCGATAACCTCATCAGCGAAGCTGCCTGGCAGGAAGGTGACTCTATTTGGTTTAAAGACTTAGGTTATACACTCGAACGCATCCGCGATAATGGCGCTGCCGGTTTTTACGAAGGCGAAACGGCTGTTGCTATCGTAGCCGAGATGGAAAGAGGCAAGGGCATCATCACGGCTGAAGATTTAAGAAGTTATACAGCCGTGTGGCGCACACCGCTCAGCAGCCCATATAAAAACTATAAGATCATCTCTATGCCCCCTCCTTCTAGTGGTGGGGTGGCGCTTATCCAATTATTAAAATCAGTAGAAGCCTACCCGATCAAAGACTATGGCTTTAATACTGCACAAACGGTGCACCTGTTAACCGAAGCGGAGCGCAGGGCTTATGCAGACCGAGCAGCTTATCTGGGCGATCCGGATTTTGTGGATGTACCGGTAGCGCAATTAACCAGTAGCGAGTACGTGGCGGAGAGGATGAAGTCGTATAACGATGACCAGGCCACGCCCAGCGAACAAATCAAGGAGGGCGCTGTGCCCGGCAAAGAATCAGAACAAACCACCCACCTCTCGGTGGTGGATGCCCAGGGCAATGCGGTATCAGTCACCACTACCCTTAATGGCGGTTACGGCTCCAGTGTAGTCGTAGCCGGTGCAGGCTTTTTGCTCAATAACGAAATGGATGACTTCAGTGCCAAACCCGGTGTCCCCAATATGTATGGCGCCATCGGAGGCGAGGCCAATAAAATTTTACCTGGCAAGCGTATGCTCAGTTCAATGACGCCTACCATCGTAGAAAAAGATGGCAAGCTCTTCATGGTAGTCGGTACCCCCGGTGGCACCACCATTATTACGTCTGTCTTTCAAACCATTCTTAACGTAGTAGAACATGGTATGACCATGCAAGAGGCCGTGAACGCCAAACGCACACACAGCCAGTGGGCACCTGATCTCATCTTCAATGAAAAGCATGCCTTATCGGAAAAAGACAGCACCCAACTCGTTAAGATGGGACACACCTTTAAAACAAGGGGCGGCATCGGGCGTGTAGATGCTATCCTGGTAAGAGGTGATGGCAAACTGGAAGGCGGAGCCGATCCACGCGGTGACGATAAAGCAGCAGGCTATTAATGGATAAAGAGGATGTGGCACCTTGCTGCTTCCTCTTATTAAAATTAAACAAAGTATTAGCGGCAAGCGGCAAAAAAAGTGACAACTAATAATGAAATATTTAAAGTTAATTTCAGTTGGACTATTTTTTACTTGTTCCTCTTGTGGGTTAATCCTTCAAAATTCTGGGACGAAAAATTTTAATGACCCTATCACTAAGACAAGTGAGTATAAATCCTTAAACAAATTCCAACAGGACTTTCTTTACTTAAGCGTGGTCTGCGACAAGTACTTTCCAAATGATGATAAATATTTCCCAAAAAACCGAAGACAAATGGTTGAAAGGGAAATACTTAAGAAGCTCGAAAATAAGAGACTCACTGATTTAGAGTTTAGGTTACACTTGAAAAATTATCTCTCAAATTTTAACAATCAACATACATGGATTAGTTTAAAGGGAATTACGATCGAAGGAATTTATCCGTTTATACCCTATAACAGAGACTCTTCATGGTATTTGTTTAATACTTTAAAAAGTATAGATAAGGATTTAATTGGACAAAGAATCACCTCTTTTAATGATGTATTCCTATACGATTACGAGAAACAATTATTTGAACTTGTTTCTGCTGAGAATATAACCACAAAAAGAAAAGCAATTTCAAATTGGTGGTTTCGACCAACCTATCATGAGTTTGTCAGTGGAAAATCGATTGATTCTGTCAAACTTACTTTTGAAAGTGGGGAAATCTTATCTGTACCTAAAATGACTTCGGGCAACCTAATGTGGCATTTATCAGAAAAAGATTTTAGGCATCACCCAATCACTAAAACTAAAGATAGGATTTATGATTATCAGATTATTGATTCTATAGGAACAACGTATTTTCAATTTCATGAGTGTTATGATAAAATTGAACTTAAAGAGGGAATCAAATCTTACGTTAAGCCATGGTTAAGACCAATAGCAAATTTATACGTTAACTTTCAGACAAGTAAGAAGAAACCTTCTAAAAGATTGAAAAAATATTTTGATCCTGAGCGACCGGTATTTAGTAAATATGTTGCGCAGATGATAAAAGAATCAAATGACAAAGGAATAAGCAAACTAGTTTTAGACTTACGGAACAACAATGGAGGCAGCGAAATAATCTGCTTGCAACTGCTTTACCACTTGACTAACAGAAAAGATTTAGCCGATTTTGACTTATATGTGCATAACGGACGCTTCTACAAACATTACTTTAAAAATGATTTACAAGACTACATTGAAAACTACTTTAAAAGAAACTCTAAATATCCACCAACAGACACATTATTCCATGCTGGACAGGCTAACAGTAAAGAAAGCCTGTTTGATAAGATAACAGACCAAGAGTCACCATATTTTATTCATAAGGACAGGCCAGTATTTAATGGGAAAATTGTAGTAATAGCTGATTTTTCAACTCATAGCGCAGGTGCACTTTTTACAACATTACTTCAAGACAATAAAATAGCTCAAGTAGTTGGGACAGAGTTATCGAATAACCCAACAGGACCTACTACGTGGACGCCTTTTAAACTTCCTAACTCAAAAATAGAAGTCTCTATATCCAGTCAATATCTTATACGACCTGACAAAGCAAAAAAAAATAAATTTATACCCGATTTTTATATGGAAAAAAGCTTACAAAACATGATGGATGGACAAGACCCATTATTTGAGAAAGCCTTGGAAATATTAAATAAGGACTAGACCACCAGCTACTGTAAATAGCCAAACATTGGCAGTAATAGTGCTCGTATAGTTTCGCCATCTAGCAGTTGACATTAAACCAAACACTTGGCTCAAGGAAAAACTTATGATATCCATTTATTGCTAAAGCTGACAAATAGGATTACATGATAATACGGGGAATCCAAATATCTATTGCTTTTGTAGCAATTTCCTGCTTTTCTACAAATGCTCAATCAGACTCTACAAAAATTCAATCGTGGTGGCTTGCTATTAAAATGGGTAGCGGTAAAGCCAACACAGCCGACTATCAAAAATGGGCAGCCAGTGAAGGAGTTCAAAATACATCTTCTTCTAGCAATAATACGATGATTGGTTTTGATATTTTGTACCATCACAACCGCATGGTATATGGTATTAATACGGATATGGAATTAAGAACTTTTGGCCAAGCTGAGCCCTATTATTTCTCGTTCACTTTCCGAACAGGTTATACAATTTTAACGCAAGAAAGATTTGTAGTAAAAACACTAGGAGGAATAGGTTTAGGTTATGCATTCATTAGGTTTGAAAATGGAGAACCACGTTCCATCAAAAATCTGGGCACTAATTATAGTGACCCATTCGCCCGTGCTAGCTTAGTGGTAGGTCGAATGGAGCTTATATGCAGTTATTTGTTAGAAAAGCATACAGCAAGTAAACAGGGTTCTGGCATTCATCCTATATTATTTGTAAACGCAGGAGTTGCACCTACTCTTAACCACAGTGCATGGTACTATGGAGAAAATATACCTGATATTGACGGAGGGGGAAACTTTACCGGGCAGCGTATTGAAATGCCGCGATTTTATAAAGCACATTGGTTTGCAACTTTGGGGATAGCTGTTTCAATAGCAAAACATTAGCGCCTTACGAGAATAATTAATTTCTGCTTCTAACTAAGTTTAAAAAAAGAGCCTTACTACTGCCAATAAAATGCTTCTCCAATAGCGCGAAGACGTGTAAGCTATAAGTGTTATCTTCGTTCCACGTTTGTTGTCGGAGATAGGTCGCGGCTTCGGAAGCACGCTACTGCAGAAGCACAAACGATGGGTGTGACGTCAGCAGCAATGCTTACATCATACATCGCTAAACCTTGATCAACATTATCAGGCCACTTTGTTTGGCAATAATAAACTACCTGCTACCATAGCCAGCAAACTGGCCAGGGTTCCCCACACCAGCGAAGGAATGACTACAGGAAACATTTCAAAATAAAACCATACACCCATCCCCACCACGATCGAGAGCAAAGCCCCTGCGCTGGTGGCGCGCTTCCAGTACAAACCGAAGGTAAGCGGTATAAAAAGCGATACAAGGCTTAAGATGGATGACATGCCCACCAACTCATAAATATCTGAGTTCATGCAGGCCATGGCCGTGGCAATGGTGCTGAATAATAATAATGACAAACGCGTGGTGTATAACAATTGCTTATCGCTAAAGCGATGTTGGGTCAAAGGCTTCACAATGTTTTCGGAGAAAAGGGCGGCCGGTGCCAACATAGAAGAGCTCGTGGTACTCATGATAGCCGATAACAAGGAACCGAAAAATAATATCTGCACAGGCAAGGCAGTGTGGTGCATCACCATGTTCAATAGTGTTAGTTGCGTATCGCCATTAATCTCTGCCGGATACAAATACTTGACGCAAAGACTGATAAGCAAAGGCAACATGGCTATGCTTAAATACAGAAAGGCTGCGTAGAAGCAGGAACGCACCGCCACAGAGGCAGAGCCTGACGACATGGTTCTTTGAAAGACATCCTGCGAAGGCAGAGAACCCAGACCTAACACCGACCAGGCTGCCAGCCATTTGACTATGCTCACTGATTCGGCCTTTGGAAAGAACTGGAAAGTCTCTGTAGGCACCTGCGTCATCACTACTTGTAAGCCTCCTGCTTTGTTCAGCATGATCACTGCCAGGATAATCAAGCCGATCACAATAATAATACTCTGGATAAAATCAGTGATGGAGATCGCCCACATACCGCCCACATAAGTATAGAGAGTTACTACCACAGCACTCACCACAATGCCTTGCCACACGGGTATCCCCATCACTACATTGGAGATCAAACCCAGGGCCACCAACTGACCTGCCGTGTAGCCAAAGTAAGCAGGCACCATAAAAGTGCTGGCCACTATTTCTGTTCTTCTGCCAAAGCGAACTTTAAAGTAATCGCCCAGGGTAAGTAAATTCATGTTGTAGAGCTTGCGCGCGAAAAAAGTACCAAAGAGCAAAAGGCACAAGGCTGCCCCGAAGGGGTCTTCAATCACGGCAAAGAGCCCTCCTTCCAGAAAGCGTGAAGAAGCACCAAAAACTGTTTCAGAACCAAACCAAGTAGCGAAGAGAGCAGAAGTACTCAGCACCATCGGAAGGCTTCTGCCTGCCAATAGAAAATCGCCAGAGCCCTTTACCTTATGTGCAGCCCAAAAGCCGACCGCTACCGTAAGCATTAAATAGAGAATGATAAAGGTTACCAGCAAGGCGATGAATTATGCCACAAAAATAAAAAGCTATAGCAGGCATGCAAGCTGTGATGGTAAGAAGGAAGTGGATGATTGTATTGGCTGACGGTAAAGAAGCAGATACTCGATGAGGAAGGTAGTAGCCTGCAAATGGAAAGATCAAAAATAGAAAATCCCCGGGGGTCACCTACTCCCGGGGATAGTCCCTGTCTATAGTTGGCTTTAATCTGAAGCTAAAGTAGTGGGTGTTGTATAAAGCTGCGAATGTTAATCGACTACCGGAAATATGGTAGGACGAAAGGCAGTAATGACCGTTAAATACACTGACTATAAAAACAAATGCCCCCTAAAGTACACGACAGTGGGGGCATTTTGTCTATAGTTGGCTTTAATCGAGTCAAATGTAAGCGCGCAAAGGATAAATCCAAAGTTATTTTGGGTTTTTAACAGTATCGGTGACAAGGCTATCACCCAAATTGTATTGCTTTTTAATGCGTTCTTTCAATTGTGACTTCGACCCGGGAAAAGAGGTTCTGCGGCTTATGTCGTAACTGGCATAACCCAAGGCCAAAAAAAAGACAACAAGGCCACCCAAAAAGATTCGCTTTGATCTGCTCATACTACTGATCACCTAATTCTACTTTCACGCCTAAACAATCGCCTAACAAATGGAACTGTTTAAGCCACTCATCAGAACAACCGTTTTCCTGCATAATCTCTGTATAAATTTCAAAGTAATAATTCTGACTTTGATTGAGATCAGGATTGATCTTAAACTTTTCTAATAAAGGAAAGAGCCTGTTAAGTCGCTCCACCCGCTTGTAATTCTGCCGCTCAGCCCCGATCCGTTTCAACTCTTTGAAAATACTCTTGCCAGCCATCTGCTCTACTTTGCTCGGATCTTCTATTTGCAAATTCCACTTCGTCAGTTCATGAGTAATCCGCTCAAACTCCTTGATGTTTATCTTTTCATGAAAACACTTTAAGAGATCAGCATTTAAAATATATTCGAAGGTTGTTCGGTAAGCGTTAGGGATGGGTATTTCATTATTCGCCAGGGCGGTTACCAAAGGATAGTCGCGGTTATAAATTTTGCGGAGCGAATCCTCGAGATCGTTCATGCTCTGCTGTGTAATCTGATTGAACACTTTTCTTTTCTCATCCTGAAAAAGTTGCCAAATGGTATACTTCTCCGGACCAAAGTATTGTTGCATCAAACCAATTACCTCACCCAGGCGGCTTTCTTCAAAAGCTTTGACCATGCGCACCTGCATGCTGGCAAATTTTTCTTCTTCCATGTCTAAAGAAATATTGCCAATAATATTATGCTTACCCATGTAGATCACGGCAAAGGCAAACTTTTTCTCAGAACGTGTTACATTGGATTTTACTTTGGTTACCCCCAGGGCCAGCTTCTGCTCACCAGCTTCTCTTTTCACAAACACCTCATTGGAAGTAGTGTAATTAAAAACGGGGAAAGCATCCGGATCTTCTTCAAAAATGGAAGAAACTGCATAGTGCATGCCCACACGCTGTAGATTTGTTTTAGAAGGCAATACGAATTTTTTATACACAGTAGCCGCATTGCCATAAGCAGCTATATTACTGGGCGCCACGGCAAGGCGTCTTAAAAATTCATCTTCTAAATTGGTATCGGCTATCTGACTCACCAACTGCATGGCGCGGCAGGCATATTGCATGATCTGCGTAGTCTCTATGCCCGATACTTCATCAAAGAACCACCCGCAGCTGGTGTACATCAACAAAGCATTGCGTTGCATCTCTAATAAACGCAGCACCCTGCTTTGGTCTGTATCACGTAAACAATGATCTCTCAAAAACTTACGGATATTTTCATCGCTGCGTTTTAAAATGATCTGGATGTACTCATTTCTCGCTTCCTCAGGATCTTTAAAAATCTGAGAAGCCTCTTTGTAATAAATATGCGTTAGTTCATCACGCAACCAATCCAGGACTTCTCGCAGGGGCTTTCGCCATTCTTGATTCCAGTCTGACCGGCCACCTGTATTGCAACCACAGTTATTGCGCCACCTTTCTACGCCATGCACGCAACTCCACGAGCTGTTATCGTGAATGAGTGCTTCGTACTGAGGCACAAACTTGCCTAGAAATTCTCCGTAATTCGTAAGCTCACAATCTTTGGAACGCTCAATAAAATCAACACAATAGGCCAGGGCCATTTCTCCATGCTTATGATGGTGACCGTAAGTTTCGCCATCTGTAGCGATGTGCACCAATTGTGTCTCCTTAGAATCAGCTTCAAAGCTTTGCATGAGCCTGTTGGCAAACTTGGCACCGTCATTCAACAAACCATTGAAAGCCACCGATTGAGAAATGTCTCCATCATAAAAAAATACAACAATGCTTCTGCCAGAAGGCAGATGCACCGAGTACGGTCGCTTGGTATCTATACTGGTATTAACCAACTCATCAAATAAACTCTCGCCCAGTTTGCGAAAGGCCTTCGCCTGACGAGGAGCTAAAATGGTGAAGGTGATGTGATGATCAACTAACAAATCTAGGGTCTCAAGGTCAACAGCAGTTTCTGCGAGCCACATACCTTCAGGCTTGCGCTTGAAACGATGCTCGAAATCGCGTATGCCCCAAATGATTTGTGTTTCCTTGTCTTGCCTGGTGGCCAGCGGCATGATGATATGATTGTACACCTGTGCCAAGGCTGATCCATGCCCGCTGAAATTCTTTTTACTCAGCTCATCTGCTTCCAATATAGCCTGATATGTTTCCGGATCATTGCTTTCCATCCACGACAATAAAGTCGGCCCGAAGTTGAAGCTGATCTTAGAGTAGTTATTAATGATTTTCTTGATGAAACCCTTATCATTCAAAATACGCGAAGCTGCATTGGGCGCATAACACTCAGCCGAAATTCTCTCATTCCAATCATGAAAAGGATGGGCGGAATCTTGCACTTCTATCACTTCCAGCCAGGCATTTTCGCGCGGTGGTTGATAAAAATGACCATGTAAACAAATATATTTTTCCAAAGCGAGTATGGTTAAAAAAAGCCTGCTTTCGCAAGCACTAACAATCAGGATCCTAATTCAAATTCTCCGATCTCCCGGTTCAATTTGAAAATAGAAACTCCTAAAGGCGGCAAAGATAAAGAAATGGAATAATCACGGCCGTGGTATTTAACAGGGGTGGTGGCAATATCACCATGGTTTACCACACCACTGCCTGCATATTTTGTATGATCCGAACTAAAAATCTCTTTCCAATAGCCACGGGCAGGCACTCCTATTCTATAATGGCGCCTTACTTCGGGGGTAAAATTGCACACCACCAATAAATAATCTGCTGTATGTTCTGCTTTGCGCGCATAGATCATGACACTGTTTTCACGGTCGTTGTAATCAATCCATTCAAAACCCCGCTCTTCAAAAGCAAATTGATAAAGGGCTGGTTCAGCTTTGTACAAAGCATTCAAATCTCTGAATAAACTGTGAACGCCTTTATGATAATCGTATTGCAACAGATGCCAATCTAAGCTCAAGTCGTGTTTCCACTCGCTTGTCTGCCCAAACTCTGCTCCCATAAACAATAACTTGGTTCCTGGATGGGTGTACATATACGTATACAGTAAACGCAGGTTGGCAAAACGTCTCCATTCATCGCCAGACATGCGCCCGATGATGGGGCCCTTACCATGAACAACCTCATCGTGCGACAATGGTAACATGAAATTCTCCGTGAAGGCATACATGATACTGAAAGTAATTTCATTCATGTGATACTTCCGGTTGATGGGATCTTCCTGAAAGAAATGTAAGGTGTCATGCATCCAGCCCATCATCCATTTTTGACCGAAACCTAAGCCGCCTAAGTAAGTAGGTCTGGATACTCCTGGCCAAGCCGTTGATTCTTCCGCGATAGTGATGGTGTCAGGGTAATTGCCATAAACTATTTCATTCAATTCCTTTAAGAAGGCAATTGACTCGAGGTTTTCTCTTCCTCCATATTGATTGGGTTCCCACTCCCCTGCCTTTCTTGAGTAATCAAGATAAAGCATGCTGGCAACAGCATCTACACGTATGCCATCAATATGGTATTGATCTAACCAATAGACGGCATTACTAATGAGAAAGCTCTTTACTTCATTGCGACCATAATTAAAGATATAACTCTTCCAATCAGGATGGAAACCTTTACGCGGATCTGCGTGCTCATACAAGTGGGTTCCGTCAAATTTGTAAAGACCATGGTCATCACCAGGAAAATGAGAAGGTACCCAATCGAGAATAACCCCAATACCAGCGGCATGAAAGGCATCTACTAATTGCATGAACTCTTCCGGACTTCCATACCTGCTGCTGGGAGCAAAATATCCTGTGATCTGATAGCCCCAGGATCCATAAAAAGGATGCTCCATGATGGGTAAAAACTCAACATGGGTGAAGCCTGTATCTTTTACATAATCGACCAGCTCCTGTGCCATCTCAAGGTAAGTAAGTGATCGATTCTCTTCTTCAACCTTTCTTCTCCACGAACCTACATGCACTTCATACACTGCATAAGGTTTTGCCTTACCGGTAGATTCCTTTCTTTGCTTAAGCCACGCTTTATCTTTCCATTGATAAGAAGTCTCCCAAACTACCGAAGCTGTTTTCGGGGGTAACTCTGCATAAAGGGCGAAAGGATCCGCCTTCTCTAAGTATTCACCTGTATTGGAATGAATAGCATATTTGTAAATCTCTCCTTTGCCAATTCCCGCGAAGAAACCCTCCCATATACCTGATTCGTCCCAGCGAGGGCTCAGTTTATGACTACCTGCATTCCATCCATTAAAATTGCCAATGACAGATATAGCTTTGGCATTGGGAGCCCAAACCGCAAAATAAGTTCCCTTCACCCCATCCACCTCTACCAAATGAGCACCCAACTTCTCGTACAAACGAAAGTGTTTACCTGAACGAAATAAATGTATATCAAAATCGGTTAAGAGGCTAAAAGCCGTTAGTTCTATTGATGATTTTTTCTTCGCCATATCTAATTGCTTTACCGATAGTAATATATGTTGAGATGTGACTTTACTTTTTCTTCTTCTCTTCCTTTTCACGCAAATAGCGTGCAATGAGGTAATCAATGCCTCGTAATGGAATTTTCGTCCATTCCGGTCGACCATTTAATTCGTAGCCTAGTTCATAAATTGCCTTTTCGATCAGGAAGGTACGAACTAATGTATCGTATTCAGATGATAGTTTAGTACCCATACCCATTCGTTCCATGTAGGCACCGAGATAATAACGGCTCACATAATGCTGCCATTGTTCTGCCCAAGATTCAAGGAATGCTAAATCACGATCGCGGTAATTTTCATTCAACAAGATTTTACCGAAGGCCGCATAATGGAATGATCGCATCATACCGGCTACATCCTTAAAAGGATTTTTCTTCAATCTTCTTTCGCTAAATGAAAAACCCGGCTCTCCTTCATAATCAATGATGATAAAATCCTTACCTGTGAAGAGCACTTGACCGAGGTGGTAGTCACCATGGACGCGTGTTTTGATCGCATCTATCCTTACTTCGTAAATTTCCTTAAAACAATCGAGGATCACGCTCTCTAAGCCAAGCACACGCTTAGCCAACACTTGTGTATCGTCATCCAGTTTATGAAGTGAATTCTCTAGTAAATTAAGTCGATCACGTACCAGCTTGCGTAAAGATGAATACAAAGCTCTTTGATAATTAGCGGTAAAAGGTTCTGGTGCGAAAGCAGGATCTGACGTATCGGAAGCTAAGGCCAGGTGCATTTCTGCCGTGCGTTGTCCAAGCCTCACCACCCTTTCATAAAAGCCACGTCCAATAAATTCTTGTATAATCTCAGGCGATTCTTCAAATCGAATGGCAGGTTTATTGATTAATCTTGGCAACTTCTCGTTCTTGGCCTTTGTCATCACTCGCTCGAAGAAACGGCCGACAGAATCAACGGCCATACCCCAGGCTTCGCCTTGGTTTTCAACTTTCTCCTGCATCAAGCCAAACACTACTACTTTACCACTGACGTCTTTAAACTCGACACTGCCTGCATAACGTGGTGAGTTGGTAAAGCTTGTATGTTCTGAAAGAAAGCGCAGCATTTCAAGATCTGGATTGATTTCCATTTCAATGCGCCTATAGAACTTGAAGAAGTATTGATCGTTATAAATAATGGCTGTATTGCTCTGGTCAGACTTCAAAATTTTTGACTCTACTCCTTTCTTTCCATCTAACTTGGCAAAAACGCTGGCATTGAATTCAAGTACTCCTTCTTCACTCTTCACACGGTGGTTCTTATCCATACTAGTAAAGAGGAAATCACGGAAAGTTTTATCATAACTGGCGTCAATGATAAAACCAGACTTTCCCTGAATATCCACCCTGCATAAGACACTTTGAGGTAAGAATTCAATTCGATCCACCACCGTATCGGCAGAGGCAAAAGCCAAAGGAATAAAATAAAACTCTGGGAGTCGCTGTGCATAACTTACTTCAACAATGGTAAAGTAGTAGGTCACTCCCTCAATCTTGATTGGGATCACCTTTGCCACATTGACTTTTGTTAACACTTTGGCCTTGCCACCAAACCAACGACATTTACGCATGAATAAAGGCAAGACTTTGCGCTCTAAGACGCGCACTTCGCTATAATTGCTAAGTAACCGCTCCCAGGAAACATCAGTTTTATGAAAGTATAGTTCTGTACTATCCTCATCGCCCTTTTTCTTATCAACAGCATCTACCTGTAACCAGAAATAACCATAGGGGCCAATAGTTAAAGAATATTCTCCAGCACCTACGTTACTGAACCGATTTTGGCTAAACACCTCAGTGATATCGCTATTCTTAAAGTCCTTTAGCTTTAAAGTTGTGAACTGTGAAAACTGCGAAAGGTTGGCAACCACAATAATGGTTTGCTTATCGAAGCGCCTTTCGAAACATAAAACCTTTGCATTGGTGCTGTCAATAAACTTCATGGTACCGCGACCGAAAACATTCAATCGCTTGCGCATGGCTATTAATTGTTTCATCCACCAGATGAGTGAGGATGTATTCTCTTCCTGAGCAGCCACGTTCACTGCTTCAAAGCGGTAGACTGGATCGGTTATGACCGGTAAGTACAAGCGCTGTGGATTAGCAGTAGAAAAACCTGCATTGCTATTCATGTTCCACTGCATTGGCGTTCTAACCCCAAATCTATCACCCAGGTATACGTTATCGCCCATCCCTATTTCATCACCATAATAAATGATGGGCGTTCCTGGCAATGAAAGCAGAAGCGTATACAACAATTCAATCTTACGCCTGTCGTTACCTAACATAGGCGCTAATCTTCTGCGAATCCCCAGGTTCATTTTCGCAGTATTGTCGGTGGCATATGCCTTGAAAAGATAGTCCTTCTCTTCATCTGTTACCATATCCAGCCCTAACTCATCGTGGTTGCGCAGAAACAAAGCCCATTGTGCTGTATCAGGGATGGCGGGAGTTTGCTCCATGATGTCAACAATAGGGTAACTATCTTCAGTACGCAAGCCAAGGAACAAACGCGGCATGAGTGGGAAATAGAAATTCATGTGGCACTCATCGTTCTTCGAACCAAAATAAGTAGCAGCATCTTCTGGCCACAAATTAGCCTCTGCTAATAAGATTCTTGATTTGTAATGACGATCTATGTGTGCGCGCAATCGTTTAAGAAATGTATGGGTCTGCGGTAAATTTTCACAACTACTACCCTCTTCTTCGAAGAGAAAAGCCACTGATGACAATCGAAATCCGTCAACGCCCAGCTTAAGCCAGAAGTCCACTACTTTCATCATCTCCATTTGTACCTCAGGATTTTCGAAATTCAATTCTGGCTGGTGTGCATGGAAGCGATGCCAGTAGTAAGCCTTGGCCTCATTATCCCATGACCAGTTCGTATTGTTATCTTCTGTGAAGATGACGCGAGCCTCTTTATACTTATTAGGTGTTTCGCTCCAAACATAAAAATCGCGAAGGCGAGAACCTGGCTTTGCTTTACGCGCCTTTTTAAACCACGGATGCTGATCAGAAGTATGATTCAGGATTAATTCTGTGATGATCCGAATGCCACGCTGATGTGCCTGTTTGAGAAATTCCTTGAAGTCAGCCAGGGTACCATAGTCGGGATGAACATCGGTATAATCAACCACATCATAGCCATCGTCTTTTAAAGGAGATGGATAAAAAGGCAAAAGCCACAAAGTATTTACACCCAGGTCTTCGAGGTAATCAAGCTTTTGCATGAGTCCTTGAAAATCACCAATGCCATCACCATTGCTATCGAAGAATGAGCGAACAGATAGTTCGTAGATGATGGCATCTTTATACCAGAGCGGTTCTGTATTTTTTGCACTCATAGGCTTTGGTTGACCATGCAGAAATCCGAATGAAGATCAGACAGTCGTTATTTCTACATGTTCGATTCGTTTACAGTAAGTTCAAAAAAGTGAAACGGCATTACATTTGGATCAAGGGCTACAAAATTCCATTCCTGCGTCCAGGTGTAGCGCTCATCCGTGATCTGCTCATGCAACTTCACATTAATATCATCTTTTAGGCGAAGCAAATCTTTTGGTAATTGTACATAACCACTTTGTCTTGTGTGTTGATCCAGATTAACCACAACCAAAACAATATCCGACAGATCATCTGTACACTTTATATAAGCGATCAGGTTAGGATTCTCTATTGTCAGAAATCTGATGTTCCATGTATTTTGCAAAGCAGCATGTTGCTTCCTAGCTTTGTTTAACAAGGTCATGATATCAGTCATTCTATTCGTCTTCTTCCAATCATAATGCTTGATCTCATACTTTTCTGAATCATTAAATTCTTCTTTACCATTCCAGGAAGTATTGTCTAACAATTCATAAGCAGCACCATAAATGCCATAGCTCGCTGATAAAGTAGCGGCTAAAGCTAGACGTATCATGAACATATTCTCTCCCTGATTGTGTAGGTGATAAGGAAGGATATCAGGAGTTGTAGGCCAAAAGCTAGGTCTGAAATAATTGCGTGAAGGGCTATTCACCAATTCATGCATGTACTCAGTAAGCTCTTGCTTACTCATACGCCAGGTAAAGTAAGTATACGATTGTGTAAAACCTACTTTGGCTAATGAAGCCATAATCTTGGGGCGGGTAAATGCCTCTGATAAAAATATAATATCCTGATGTTGCTTGTTTACTTCCGCGATGCACCATTGCCAAAATGGAATGGGCTTGGTGTGGGGATTATCTACTCTGAATACTCTGATGCCTTGCTCGATCCAAAACAGTACAACAGATTTGAGTTCTTGCCAAAGCGCCTCCCATTGTTCGCATTCAAAATCGAAAGGATAAATGTCCTGATATTTTTTGGGTGGATTTTCAGCATATTGAATTGATCCATCTGGTCTTTGTTTGAACCACTCCGGATGTTCTTTCACGTATGGATGATCCGGGGCGCACTGAAAAGCTAAATCAAGTGCCACATCAATACCCAATTTCCTGGCGTCTGCAATTAGCTGTCTGTACTCGTCTAAGGTGCCCAGCGCTGGATGTGTTGACTTATGTCCACCTTCATCACTACCGATGGCCCAGGGTGAACCTGGCTCTCCGGCCACCGAACGAACATTATTGTTTTTACCCTTTCTGTTAATCTTTCCGATAGGATGTATCGGTGGCATATAAAGCACATCAAAGCCCATGGAAGCAATGCGGGGTAACAGCTTATTTACATCTTTAAATGTTCCGTGTTGCTTTTCAAGTGATGCCGAACGTGGAAATAATTCATACCAGGTGCTGAACAAGGCTTTATCATGTTCAACTACGACTTGATAGACTTGCGAAGTGGTGGTAATATTTTCTCGCAAGGGATTTTCTTCGACTATTCTGGCAAAAGTACCACTGAGTACCAAGTCAATATTTTCGGGATAGCGCTTTTTATCTCCTAAAGCAGCTGCGAATTTAGCCAACTCATCATTTCCGTTGGAGAGTCGTTTTAAGAACAGTGCTCCTTCTAATATTTCAACACTCACATCAAGTTTAGCATTTGCCTTCTTTACAAAGCCATCATACCAGGTTTCAAAGTGATCAATCCAGGCCTGTATGGTAAAAGTGTAAATGCCTTTTTTAGTTGGATAAAAAGAAGCACTCCATTCATCATTGCCTTGATTGTGTAAGAATATTGAGGTATTGTTTTGATCACCTGGGGCTTTATACAGAAGCTCAGCACGAATGTGATCGTGACCATCTGTAAAAATATGGGCGCTTATATCTATGCGTTCTTTAATCGTACGTTTAGCCGGGTATAAACCTCCTTCAACCTGCGGTTGTATGTTCTCAATAATAACGCGTGCTTTTGTCATAGTGCTATGTCGTAATATTCGGGCTCCTCCATCAGTGTGTAGCCTGAGTTTAATTTTCTGCCTAATTACTGAAGTTTAAAAATATAAGTACTGTAAGGTTTAATCATGAGTACCGCCACTCCATTCTCGAAGCTAAGTTGCTCTTTCCCCCACAATAGATCCTGAAAGGACAACTTGTCTGATGCCTTTACACCAAAAGCTTCCAACACACCAGGCGATAACTCCAATTTGATAGGCGAAGGCACATCATTAAAACTATTGATCACCAGAAGCCGTTCGGTACCCTGGTAACGAACAAAAGCATGTACATCTTCTCCAAAATTTGCCTTCTGAATATTGAAAGCTGTTAAGTCTTCGTAATTACCTGTAGTAATAGCCTGATTCGTCTTTGCCAAGTTGAGCAAGGTACTATAATACTTGCGCAAGGTCCTTTGTCCTTCACTCAGCAAACTATCATTAAAGTCTCCTCCATTTACCCACTTTTGATGTTCTGGTACACCCCAATAATCGAAAATGGTTGTGCGCCCATCCTCTCCGGAAAATCCTTCTGCCCCTTTGCCTGGCTCTCCTACCTCCTGTCCGAAGTAAATCATTACCGGGCCTTCATCTATAGTAGCACTGATAGTCATGGCTGGCAAAGCTCTGTATGCATTACCCGCAAAGAATGGTGAAGCAATGCGCTGCTCATCATGATTTTCTAAAAAATGTAACATGTGTCTGTTGATGCCTGTCAAACTTTGTTGAATGTGATCAATATCGAGTGTGCTTCTCTTCTTATCAATTAATAAGCGAAGGGTATCGTAGAGTTTTACTTTTTCATATAAATAATCAAAACGACCAGCAGTAATATAGTTGCTGTAAGCGGTTGGATTATAAATTTCTGCAATGAAAATAATCTTGGGATTCACCTTTTTCACCTGCGGTATTACCCAATTCCAAAATTCTACCGGCACCATCTCTGCTACATCGCAACGAAAGCCATCAACTTTCTTACCAGCCCAGTACACCAAGATATCACGCATCTTTTCCCAGGTATTCGGGATGGGATCAAAGTACTGCGCTTTACCATTTTGAACATCTACCCCATAATTAAGTTTGACTGTCTCGAACCATTCGTTGATTCCTGGCGAAGCCGTAAACTGATCATTGCCTGTTACTTTTGCCGGTAGTTCTGTATAGCGCCCATCTTTGCCAGGGTAGAGTGAAGCGTTTTTCTGCTCACTCTCTGCCGGTACTACAAAGCTTTCGCCCGGTAAATAGTAAAAGTTATTAGAGGCTTTAAATGCCATCTTGGTATCATCATCTTCACCTAAATCACGAACACCCGCAGGCTTTACATCTGAATGATAGCTTCGGGCTACGTGATTTGGAATAAAGTCGATAATAACTTTTAAATCCTGCTGATGCGTGCGCTCTACCAGCTTCTCAAACTCCTGCATTCTATTTCTAACATCCACTGCCAGGTCAGGATCCACATCATAATAATCTTTAATGGCATAGGGCGATCCGGCTCTTCCCTTAATTACATCGGGATCATCTTTTTTAATGCCGTAAGCTGTGTAGTCGGTCATGGTAGCATGCTCAAGAACTCCTGTATACCATACGTGGGTGATACCCATGGCCTTAAGCGATTGAAGAGCCGTGTTATTGATATCATTAAATTTACCTACCCCATTCTCTTCGATAGAACCAAAGGCCTTATTAGTGGTTGTCGTGTTAGCAAATAATCTTGTCATCATTTGGTAGACTACTACCTTCTCTGTAGGACCACTTTGCATAATCGGAGAAGTTTTTTCTTTAGGTTGAGAGCAGGCTGTCACCAGAAATAAAGAGGAGACAATGATTTTAAATAATGCAGGCTTAGTCATTCTTAAAGATAAAATGACTTTACCTACTAATCAGAAATTATCAGGAAATAATACCGAAATCGATTGCGTGGTGGTGTCACCCTGCAGAATCAGGTTAAAGAGCGCTTTTACTTGCTTTCTTTCAAGGATAGGATGTAGAGCACCATCTCTTTTAGATCTTCATCTGAAAAAGTAGGATGCGCTAACATGGGCACATCACTCCACACACCACTACCCCCAAGTTTGATTTTAGAGGAAAGGAGGGCAATGTTAGCATCGGTGTTTTCGTATTTAGCAGCTATAGCGGTGTACGATGGCCCTACCAGGTTGTTTTTTGAATGATGGCATGTCTGGCAATCGCTGCTTTCAATCAAGGCAAGCCCTTTGGGTGTAGCAGTCTCATTACTAACGAAATCTTGTGATGTTACTTTCTCTTGACTGTTCTTCTCAGATGCACAAGAAAGTAAAAAAGCAGCAGTTAGTAGTGAATAGAATGACTTCATAGTTTTTAAATATAACCAGCGAATTTATAAGCGAGCATGCCAACCCATTCTTTCAATAACTTTTGCCAGATAAGGATAGCATCTAACTTGGGAACTAACAATACATGCCACTCGAATGTTCTCGGCTGTGAGCGGAAATCGCAGGTAAAATAATCCATGTTGGCATTGGCCTTTTGGAAGCAGGCTGTAGCTCTGCGCATGTGAAAAGCCGAAGTAACGAGCAGACAATTGCCAGGAATAATTTGCAAACTGTCTAAGAGGCGCTTACTCTCGAGCGCATTTTCGTAGGTATTGTCGGAGGAATGATCGACAAACACAACACTATCGGGCACGCCCATCAGGGTCATCAAACGTTTTAGCCGTATCGCCTCCGGTACCACCTCCCGATCTAAGTAGCCAATACCTCCACTGACGATTATCTTTTTCACTTTACCAAGTTTATATAACTCAACAGTATGGTTCAAGCGATCTGCCCCGAGGTATAAATAAACACGATCGTCAGGTCCATTGGATTTAGCCACTGCTATGCCCGTAAGCATTACTGCAGCATCATAATTTCTAATAGCCGAATAAGGTTTAGAAGGTAGTTCCCACCATGTCATTACTTCATTAGCCAGAAACTGATTGGAAAAGATCAGCAACAATGAAAAACCTGCTATTAAGAAAAATCGGTTCCAGGGGGTTTTGCGAATTATTAGCCCCAATCCCAATAAAAGTGTTACAATCACAATGGGTTGAACCAGGTATTGCAATACTTTAGATAACACAAAAAACATCAGCGCTACTTTTTATATACCGGATCTGATAAGCTACCTATGCCATCAATCACCTTCCTGAGAACATCCAGGTATAGGGCTATCGCTAAGGCTAAGGTCATCGACCATATAACCGCTATATTAAAATACAGGGTGTCTATATTCATATTTAAAAAGTGTTTAGCAGGCATGTAGAACTGTGCATCAAAATCTACGATATGCTCCGGATCCGGATCTTTGTATATCGGATAAATCTTTTGTACCAACTTCCCATCCTTCTCAATTACTCTGTGCGGTTCAGCCAAGTTCTTGGTGAATTCAGCGATGGCCTCATTGTGATAACGTTCTTTAAACTTTTCATAAGCTTCCTCCTTCTCAGGAGTGTCTGTCATCAATCGTATTTTCTTCTCCTTCTCACTATCGGCTTTATTGAAACGGTTGATATAGAACTTTTTCAAACTCCCCAGGAAAGAATACACCCGCTGGTATACAGTTGAGTCAAAGCGCTGCAAACTCAGGCTATCCAGAAACTGCACATTTTTTACACCAGTTAATTCAACTTCACCGCGCAATTCATGCCTGATCAGTGCATAGTCTTGTTTAAGCTTTTCCTGAATATGTGGGTCATTCGATTTGTAATACTGAAGGCAGTACTGAAGTCTTGTTTCAAGTTCTGGCACAAAATAAATCTTCTTGAAATCAGCACCTGCCATTACTTTATCATACAAGAAAAATTCCCGCTCATACTTATTGTCTTTAAACTGCGTAACCATGGCTGCTTCAAATGCCCAGCGAGAGGCCATCAGATCACCCACGAGTGGAACGGTGGCTGTATTGCCAATAATTGGATTGAGCTTATCAAACCTTACCACTACTCCACTTAAAATCAACTGGGGGATTAATAATAATGGAATTAGGATGTAAATAGTAACAGCAGAATTAAAAGCTGAGGAGATGTTAAGCCCAAGCAAATTAGCAAAGCCTGAAACTGTAAACAGGATGAGCCAATGTTGCAACAGCATGCCATCAATACCCAAAATCAAATTACCCACCGACACAAACATGAAAGTTTGCAAAGCGGATAGCATAAACAAAATAGAAATCTTGGATATAATATAGCTGCTCCTGCTCAGGTGTAAAAAGGCTTCACGTTTTAAAATTTTTCTATCGCGTATAATTTCTTCAGCACTCACTGTTAAGCCCATAAAAAGCGCTACAATCACACTCATGAAAAAATAGGCAGGCATATTTAAGTTCTTGCCGAACTCATAGCCTGTGTGAATCTTATCATCCACATTGTGGTAGCGTACAATGAAGGCAAGAATAAAAGCCAGCAAAGGTGCTTCAAGCAAATTGATGATCAGGTATTGCTTATTGTGCAACTTAGCCTGAATATCGCGCATAGAAAATAGGTGCGCTTGTTTGAGTCTTGTGGGTATGCGTAAGGTGGATTCAGGTGGTTGGGTGGCTTGAACAATAGAGGGAATTCTTTCATGCTTTTTATAAGCTATATTCCATTGCTCTGACGTTATCTTTCTTTCATTGGTAAAATTACCAAACTCATTGATCACCTTTGTTTCAATGATATTAAAGATCTGCTCTGGGTTTACATTTCCGCAGGTGTGACACTCGCCCTCTTCACTGTCGAGCAGATTTATACTTTTCTTAAAATAGACCACCGCATCAATTGGGTTGCCATAGTAAATCTGATAACCACCATTATCGAGGATGAGCAGACGGTCAAACATTTTAAAAATATCTGACGATGGCTGATGGATGACGGTGAAAACAAGCTTGCCCTTTAAAGAAAGTTCTTTCAGTAAATCAATAATGTTTTCAGAATCGCGCGAAGACAAACCACTGGTAGGCTCATCGCAAAAAAGTACCGAAGGCTCGCGCAATAGTTCTAAGCCTATATTCAGTCTTTTTCTTTGGCCTCCTGAGATAGTCTTTCTGAGCGGAGAGCCTACTTTTAAGTCTTTGATGGTGTCTAGTCCTAAATCTTCCAACACCTTCAGGACTAAAGCATCAATTTCCTCTTCCGTTTTATCACTAAAGCAAAGTTTAGCAGCATAATAGAGATTTTGATAGACTGTCAGATCCTCAATGAGCAGGTCATCCTGAGGAACAAACCCAATCACTCCTTCTATTTTACCAGTGTCTTTGTGTATATCTATACCATTGATGAGTACTTGACCCGAAGAGGGTTTCTCAGAACCATTTAATACATGCAATAAGGTTGATTTACCTGCCCCACTCGCTCCCATGAGGGCAATAAGCCTACCCGACTCTTCCGCAAGATTTACATTGCGGAGTCCGAGTTTACCATTTTTAAACTGATAAGAGATATCCTTGCCTTCAAAGGTAATTTTTGCGCCTTGCGAAAACTTCTTAAAAACACTAAGTACATCCCCATAGTAAACAGGCTCTTCTGATTCTCCCCATCTTACAGCAGCCCCAACTGGTAAGAGGCGTATACCCCCTGATTTAACAGGAACGCCATTGAGATATAAATCTGCTTGTCCAGCGTATTTAAGGCAGTATAAATTAGCGGACTCTATCCACAATATGGCGACAAAACCCCGCAAGCCTTTACGCTTCAGGTGGTGTGCTTTTTTTAAAGAAGTGGCTGAGAATTCATCAACTAACAATACATGATCAATATCGTGCTGATCAACAGCTTTACCTGCGAGAAAAGCTTCGATAGACTCTGTCTCTTCGTCACTAATTTTAAAGCTGCGCGAAACTACCTTAACTAGCTCATCCTCGCGTTCTGTAATCGAACTATCAGCCGCAATGATGCGCGTTAATTCCAAGACAATAACAACCTTTTGCTTTTGTGTGATCTCAGTACTGATGCTCTGGCATAACTTTTCAAGTATGCTATCTTCTGATTGCCCATTCTTAGGTTGAGAAGCCAGCTGCTCAAATTGCTTCAGGTAGTATCCCACCTTCGGCTGGCTCACATGGTCTTCGAGAAAACTCCGTACCTGGTCACGCTCCTTATCTGTTACTTCGTCAATATTGGCAACAACCGAGAATAATTGCAGTACTGATTTGAGCACATCTTCACTCATAGCATTAGGTTAAAAGACCTTTGAAAATACAGTATTTGGCGCATATTGAAAATAAAAAAGGAACCTTAGTGGTTCCTTTTTATAGTATCGGAGCGGTTATTTACTCTGTAATTCCCTTTCTGATTTTTTCTACCGTAGCCGTAATGCTTTCCAACTTCTTGTCAGTCAACACAAGGTCTGCGCGGTTATTCTTTATTTGCTCTTCAATATTAAGCGCTGCATAATCTGCCTCAAGTGTCTTCAGATCTCCTACAATACCTACTACAGGGTCTGACTGCTCAACTGTGCTCAACATTTTCAATAATTCCTCTACAGACTTTTTCTGCTCCAGAATAACACGCATCACTGGTGTTAACACAAGGTTTCTCTGGTCAGAAGGCAGCATGTTCCTAGGATATGACTTAACTATACCTGTAGAAATGTAAAGGCTTTCAATAAAACTACCGGTAAGCACAAGGGCTGCTAACTTATTTCTGCTGTCATCCTTTAAAAAATTCTCTGTTTTATTAATGGTCTCATTTAAAAGAATAGCTAAAGAGTCCTTGTTGGCAATGTTAGCCTCGAAGCGTTTAAGGACTTCCAAATCAAATGAACCAATTACGCCTAAGTTATCAGCCAAAATCTTGCATGAATTCAAATAATCAATGGCTTCTTGGGACTTGTCATAAGAACTTAAGTAACCAATATCGGCAGCATAAACACCCAGATTAAGGGCCGCCTTGTCAGTGCGGTTGGCATATTGATCTGCCTTGGTTCTGGCATTAATCAGGCTTTGGTTAAATTCTGCACCAGTAGCCTGCAACAAATAAGGTATTTCAGATGGTGAGGGTATATTATAGACAACTTCTTCTATTTGTTCCTTCAGACTTTCTTCTGCCTCTTTAAACTCATCAGAATTTTTGCTCTGATCTCCGGAAGAAGAACCACAGGATTGAACAATAAGCATCAAGGCCAATCCAATGAGGGTAACTATAGGGTACTTGCGATTCATGGTGTAGTTTACGTTTAGCTCTCAATTTTACTACATTTTTCAATGGTATAAAATTTGGCACCCCCTTTTTTCCCTATTTTTTGTTGCAACGGTTATTTTGAGTAGGTTTAATCACCGAACTTTCATCCCCATGAGTAATCTGATCGAAAAGGTAGTATTAGTCGATGATAGCGAAATTGATCTTTTCATCCAGAAGCGTTTTTTAGAGGTTTTTAACTTTTCTAAAGAACTCCAAACTTTTATTTCAGCCAAGCAGGCGCTTGATTGGCTCAAATCCCTAGACGCATCACAAATGCCTGAACTCATCTTTTTGGATTTGAATATGCCAGAAATTGATGGATTCGGTTTCCTGCTTCACTTCTCTGAGATCCCCGAAATACAAAGGCAAAAGGTTAGGATCGTTATCCTTACCAGCTCGAATAGCAGAAGCGATCTTGACAAGGCCCTCGCATTCAATAATGTTATTCACTTTATCACCAAGCCCCTTAAACAAGGTGACCTGGAAACCTTGAAGGCCAAACTTCTTTGATAGCCCGATTGTTTCTGTTGTAACTTTGCCATTAAGTTTTTCTATCAACATACATTCTTTAAATATTATAATTACCCATGAATAAACTTGCCGGAACCGGTGTAGCCCTGGTAACACCTTTTACAGCCGATGGGGCTGTTGATTTTAAGGGCCTAAAAAAATTATTAAGCCATACCGCTAAAGGTGTTGATTATTATGTAGTGATGGGAACTACAGGAGAATCTGTTACCACCAACAAAGAAGAGAAGAAAGCTATTCTAGAATTCGTGAAAACGAATAATCGAAGCAAGCTCCCCATCGTATATGGCATTGGTGGCAGCAATACACAAGAGGTACTTGACAACATTAAGCAGGCTGATCTTAATGGTGTAGATGCTATTCTATCTGTAAGCCCTTACTATAACAAACCTTCTCAGGAAGGTATTTACCAACATTTCAAAACCATTGCCAGCAAGTGCCCTGTGCCGGTAATCCTTTATAATGTACCTGGCAGAACCGGCTCCAATATGAGTGCAGCCACTACTCTACGACTGGCTACTCATAAAAATATCATCGGTATCAAAGAAGCCTCTGGTAACATGGAGCAGTGCATGAAAATCTTAGCGGAAAAACCTGATGACTTCATGCTTATTTCCGGTGATGATATGCTTACCGTGTCTCTCTACAGTATGGGAGCCCGCGGTGTCATCTCTGTGCTGGCCAATGCTTATCCCATCATTTTCAAAAAGATAAAAAACCATGCTTTTGCTGGTCAATATGCAAAGGCAAGCCAGGAGTTATTCAAATTACTAGATATCAATGGGCCTATGTATGAAGAAGGCAACCCTGTCGGGATCAAATTTGTGCTCAGCGAATTAGGTGTTTGTGGTAGTCATGTACGTTTGCCATTGGTGACACCTTCTGATGGCTTGAAAAAGAAAATTCAGCAGCTAATGAAGTCGCTATAAGATCACTAATCTAAATAAACAAAAAGGGATGGTTTTACCATCCCTTTTTATTGAAGCTAATGTGAAATTAGTCTTTGTTTTTTACCTCCTGTACTTCAGTTCTGATAGCCTGTGCCAGGTTTTTTACGTCTTGCATACCCTTTCTGATTCGGGTACCCGCTGCGCTATTGCCTTTGTTATAGAACTTGTCGAAATCTCCCTCAAGAGATGCCAACAGGTCTTTTAATTCCTGGAGTTTTTGCATTTTTCTATCGATTTAAAGAGTTAAAAATAGGTTTCTAAACGCCAATTTAAGGAAAAACCTTAAAATTCAACGTTTTTACGCTTTTTTTAAACAGCTTTTGTTACAGATACCAAAGCCTCCTGACGGTAAAAACCTTCGTCCAACTTCACTTTGAGGGCTGAGAAGGCTGTCAAGGTCTCTTCCACATCGGCCATGGTATGCACGGCTGTTGGAATAATACGGAACATGATAACATCCTTAGGCACAACAGGATAGATCACCACTGAACAGAAAATTCCATAGTTTTCACGCAAGTCCATCGCCATATTGGCGGCTTCGCCTACCCCACCCTTGAACAACACAGGGGTTACTGGAGAGGTGGTGTCGCCTAAAGTAAAACCACGGTCACGCAGCCCTTTTTGGATGGCATGGGTTATTTTCCACAAATTATCTTTTAGTTCAGGCTGTGTCTTTAGCAATTCCAGGCGTTTGCGGCCACCCACCACTAAAGGCATAGGTAAGCTTTTTGCATAAATCTGAGAGCGAACGCTATAGCGCAGGTATTTCAAAATACGCTTGTCGCCAGCTACAAAAGCACCAATGCTGGCCATAGACTTGGCAAAAGTGGAGAAATAAAGATCGATCTGATCTTGAACGCCTTGCTCTTCGCCTGTTCCGGCACCGGTTTTACCCATGGTACCAAAGCCGTGGGCATCGTCTACGAATAGGCGGAAATTGTATTTGTCTTTTAGTGCTACAACTCCTTTCAGGTCGCCCTGCTTCCCTGACATACCAAATACACCCTCGGTGATTACCAAAATACCACCGCCCGTTTCATTGGCTAATTTGGTTGCACGCTGAAGTTGTTTCTCCAGGCTTTCCATGTCGTTGTGGGTATACACAAAGCGCTTGCCCATGTGTAAACGAACACCGTCAATTATACAAGCATGCGATTCTGCATCGTATACAATAACATCTTTGCGGTCAACAATAGCATCAATGATAGAAACCACCCCCTGATATCCGAAGTTGAGCAACATCACGTCTTCCTTCTTCACGAAATCAGCCAGTTCCTTTTCAAAGGCCAGGTGATTGACTGAGTTACCCGACATCATACGCGCACCCATCGGTAAACCCATGCCATATTGAGCAGCCGCATCAGCATCTGCTTTGCGTACTTCCGGGTGGTTGGCCAATCCCAGGTAGTTATTTAAGCTCCAGTTCAATACGGTTTTTCCGTTAAACTTCATGCGGGGGCCTATTTCACCCTCTAGTTTTGGGAAAAAGAAATAATCATCAGGAAGGTGAGAGTATTTAGCCAAAGGGCCCGCTTCCATTCTCAGCTTTTCAAATAAGTCTACCATGGTAGTGTCTGTTCAGTTAATGGCCGCAAAAATAAACAAATTTGCTTTATAACGACTGTTAGCCCCTTCTTTTGAAAGCTTTTATCAGATGGCTCAGTCATAGGTGGTGAAGCGCGGATTAACGAAATTATTGAGCTTAGAACCAAAACGATAGGTTATTCCTATATATCCGAAAAACTCATAACTGGATTGCAATTGCCTCCGCCTGCTGAGTACCTCCTCTTCGCTTACACCTCCGCTGGCCAGGTTAATCTGGTCTCTCACTAAACTACCTGAAATGTACACATACATGGATAGGCCACCAGTTATTCGCACATCAACCTGACTATAAAGCCCCAGGTTAGACAACTTCCAATTATGAATGAAGTTTCGATAGTTGATGCCGGTTTGAATGGTTCCCCATTTTTGATTAAGCGACATGTTCAGTTGAGCATTGTGAAACCAGAGAAGTTCTTCCTTTTTATTAAAAATAGTAGTGTCGTAGTAGGCATTAAACAAAGGGCCTGCACCGTACCGAAGTGTTATAAACTTGGTATTAACATCTGAATAGGGAAAAAAGCTGTATTCTACCTGAGGTAAGAGATAGTACCGTGATTTGAAATTTCGGAAGGTGTTGTTTTCAAAAATAAATTGATAGCCATAAGACCAGTGCTTATTAAAACTTTTTACATACAAGTGGTCAAAACCATAGTTCTCATTTTTAACCACAACTTTTAAAGGCCCGGCATCGGTATCATATTCAAATGATGAGTTGGTTCTGCCTCCATAAATGTTGAGGAACACTTTAGATTTATCGGTAGCCCTGTTTATAGTAAAATAGCTTGTAAAGTCAGAGCTTTTATACACCTGATCCAAGCTTACATTGCCATCAATTCCTGCCCGAAATACCCAGTAGTTCCATTTATCTGTTGTCGCAGCTGCATTGTTAGCTGAGTCAGTTGATACTTCTGATTTCATACTGATGCTGATGCTCTTTGCAAAACTCGTTTTTGCCACCCAGGGTGCCAGCCCCATCTTTACATAATGCACAAGTAATTCTCTTCTTTCAAAATCAGTTGAAACCGGAGGTACTAAAAATGAAAGCGTGTCCTGAACAGCTTTATGTTGATGCTGTCCATAAAAAATGAGCTTGTATTCACTACCACCACTACCAATCCGAACCGAGGTTACCAGTATATGAATATCAGCGGCTTTTCTGTCAAGTAAGAAATCGATGATGTTAATCTCTGTTCTGATATAGTCCATATCACACCAGGTGCTAGAGCAGTCTACAAACACTTTTAACTTTTCATTTTTTGAGTCTTGTGCTGATACATAAGAAAGCATGAAGATTGCTAAGATTGCGAGGATCAATTTTAACATATATAGGGTGTTTATAATAAATTTGCAGCACACTGAGTCCACAGGCACCATTGGTGCATTGGTATTATTTGTTTAGCATTGTAGTTTCTATAAAATATGAGGCAAATCAAAAAATTGTTGGTCGCCAACCGAGGTGAAATAGCCTTGCGTGTAATGCGAAGTGCACGTGAAATGAATATTAAAACTGTTGCGGTTTATAGCGAGGCCGACCGCAATGCACTTCATGTACGCTTTGCCGATGAAGCTGTCTTCATTGGCCCGCCCGCCTCATCCGAATCTTACCTGAAGATGGATAAAATCATAGCCGCTGCCAAACTAACAGGGGCTGATGCCATTCACCCAGGCTATGGTTTCTTATCTGAGAACGAAGATTTTGCACAATTATGCGAAGACAGTAATATAATTTTTGTTGGTCCTTCTGCCAAGTCAATTGAATTAATGGGTAGCAAGCTTGGCGCCAAGGCAGCAGTGGCTAAGTTTAATGTACCCCTGGTGCCTGGTACTTCAGAGCCGATCAACGACATTCCTGCTGCTAAAAAATTAGCCAAAGAAATCGGCTACCCTGTGTTGATCAAAGCCAGTGCTGGTGGCGGTGGCAAAGGAATGCGCATTGTAGAAAATGAAAATGAATTTGAGGAGCAGATGGAACGCGCTGTCAGCGAAGCCATTTCTTCTTTTGGCGATGGAGCTGTGTTCATCGAAAAATATGTGACCAAGCCAAGGCATATCGAGTTTCAGGTTTTTGGTGACAAGCATGGCAACGTAGTACATCTATTCGAACGAGAGTGTTCGATACAACGCAGACATCAAAAGGTTGTGGAAGAAGCTCCCTCGGCTGTCCTTACGCCTGCCCTGCGTAAAGCCATGGGCGAAGCTGCTGTAAATGCGGCCAAAGCTTGTAATTATTACGGTGCCGGTACCATAGAGTTTATCTTGAACGAAAACCTCGACTTCTACTTCCTCGAAATGAACACACGCTTGCAAGTAGAGCATCCTGTAACAGAAGCCATAACAGGTCTTGACCTGGTGCAGCTACAAATAAAAGTAGCACAAGGTGAAAAGCTTCCTTTCAAACAAGAGGACCTGACCATGAAAGGCCATGCTATAGAGATACGCGTGTATGCAGAAGACCCCGCCAACAACTTCCTGCCCGACATTGGCACACTGCAAACCTATGTTCGTCCACAAGGCCACGGTATTCGCGTTGACGATGGATTCGAACAGGGGATGAGCATTCCATTCTATTACGATCCTATGATCGCCAAACTAATTTGCTATGCAGAAACAAGAGAAGCGGCCATAGAAAAAATGATCAGGGCTATACAAGACTACCAGATTACAGGCTTGGAAACAACACTGGGTTTCTGCGATTTTGTGATGCACCATGAAGCCTTCAGAAGCGGGCATTTCGATACAAAATTCGTGGAGAACTATTTTAAGCCTGAGGTTTTGATTAAACCCGCCAACGAAGAAGAATCTCTGCTGGCAGCAGCCCTTGCCTCTGTCGTATTGGATAGTGGCGTTAAGCATAAAGGTGATCTGCAAGAGACTACCAATAATACAAGCAACAGCAAATGGCGCAAAAATCGCCTTGCCTAATCATCAACCTCAATTAGATCTCGTGGCTGAAATAAAACCTTTTAGGGCCTGGCGCTATAATGAAAATTTGTCATCAAGCATCGATGCACTCACTTCGCCTCTCTTTGATGTCGTTTCTGATAAACAGCGGAAGGCTTTGTACCAAAATCCGTATAACAGCATTTACTTATCTGTTCCCCAACAACCGGAAGCGGCACGCAAGGCAAAACAGTTATTAAACGAGTGGAAGGCTAAAGGCATTATCCAACAAGATAAGCTTCCTGCCATTTACGTCTATTATCAATATTTCAAACTTTCTGGTGCTACCAAAGAGTTTTGTCGCAAAGGTTTTGTATGCAATATCCGAGCATACGACTGGAGCGAAAACGTGATACTCCGGCACGAGAATACTATTCCCAGTGCAGTGAATGATCGCATCGAATTATTAGAGCAGACAGAACTCAATGTGAGTCCGACACACGGTCTGTACACCGATGAAGAGCACCTCCTAGAGCGCTACATGGATGAAGCCATTCAGCAACCACTGTACGAATCAGAAGACTATCAGGGGGTGCGCGATGTATTAGCTGTTATCCATGATGCTGCTATCATTACGGTATTCATGACTGTTTTGCGTGATAAAAAAATTATTCTTGCCGATGGTCATCATCGTTATGAAGGTTCACTTGCCTATCGGGAAAAAATGACCAAAGCCAACCCTATCCATACCGGACAAGAAGGCTACAACTTTCATTTGATGTACCTCACCAATACCGAATCAGATGATCTGCGCATCTTACCCACCCACCGACTCATCAAAGGCCTCAGTGATTTTGATGAAGTAAGTATCCTCCAAAAATTAGAACCTTACTTTACCATCAAAGTATTAGATGATGCCGATACAGCCAACGAAATTATTGTTGGCAAGCCCTGGGCCTTTGCTTTACTCTTTAAAGAAAATGCTTATAAGGTTAGACTCAAGCCTGAAGCCCTTGATGCCATGTCATGGCCCTTCCCGGAAGCCGTTAAAAAGCTTGACTTAACCGTCATGCATTATTTCATCATTGAGAAAGCCCTGGGCATACCAGGAAAAGACCAAAGACAATCTACCAACATTGCCTTCGATAGAAGTTTTGGCGACTGCCTTACCAAAGTAATACGCGAAGAGGTCCAAATGGCTATTATTACCAATGAAGTCTCCATTGAAGATGTGAAAAGCGTTTGCAGTACAGGCTACACAATGCCACAAAAATCGACCTACTTCTACCCTAAAGTAATTTGTGGCTTTGTATTTAGCTCTATTAAGGAAGACGAATTCAAACTACCCGACTACGCCCCTTTCTGATATGAAAGTCGATCGCCCCATTATCCTCGCTTCAAGTTCACCCCGCAGACAATACCTGATGAAAGAAGCTGGTTTTACTTTTACAGTAGAGAAACCGGACATCGATGAATCCTTTCCCGATACCTTACCTGTTGAACAGGTAGCCAGATACCTGGCTGAAATGAAAGCGGCAGTTTTCAGACCACGCATGAAAAACGAAATTGTTGTGACTGCAGATACAGTGGTGATTTTAGGGCAACGAATCATGAACAAACCCCTGGATAAAGCAGAAGCTGTTCAAATGTTGCAAGATCTGTCAGGTCAAACACATCTGGTGATGACGGGGGTGTGCATCATGGCGAAAGAGAAGGAAATTACTTTTGATGACACCACAGAAGTAGTTTTTAAAAAATTGACTACAGAAGAAGTTCATTACTACATCGATCATTACAAACCCTTCGACAAGGCCGGGGCCTATGGCGCTCAGGATTTCATTGGCATGATTGCCATCGAAAAAATTGTAGGTTCTTACTTCAATGTAATGGGCCTCCCTATTCACAAGGTTTACCAACATCTAACCGCCTGGTAAAATTAATAGAATCAAAAATGTTTGCCGGTTCCAACAAGGCATCAGTCGAGGCGCATTGTTGCGATTAAAGAACTGAACGATATAAATCCATCATATCCTTAGCAATTCTTTCTTCGCTGAAGCGTTCGATGTATTGCAAAGAGCCTTCAATCATTTGTTGCCTCTTAGTCGTATCTTGACAAACAATTTGGATCGCTTGTGCAAGTGCTGCGTCATCGGTGGGTGGAACGTATAGCGCATGCGGTCCTGCTGCTTCACTGAAGCAAGAGCCGGTAGAGGTTATGACAGGTATTTTACAAGTAATGGCTTCTACTAAAGGAATGCCAAAGCCTTCGAATATAGATGGATAGATAAAAGCTTCGCTCATCTTATAGATCGCAGGCAGATCTTGAAAAGCAACAGTATGCAAATAAGTGATGTATGCTTCAAGCTGATGTTCTTTCGCGAAGTCTTTGATTGTTTGCAGGTAAGCCGTTGGCCGCCCTACCATTACCAAGGGTAAGCGCGCTGCCTCGGGCAAATGTGTGTAGGCTTGTAAAATCAATAAGGCATTCTTTCGCGGTTCTATCGTACCTACATTCAGCAGAAAGCGATCAGGTAGGGCGTATTTCTTTCTAATGGTTAACAAAGCTTCCTGATCGAAGCTGCGCTTAAAATTAGGATGGCAGCCCTGGTAAACTACTTTAATTTTTGCTTCCGGCACACCGAGCAATTCAATCAAGTCATTTTTGGTTTGCTCAGAAATAGCAACGATCACATGCGCTTCCTGGCAAGCATGTTTTACCTTTTTGGTGTAGATCCAGCGATCGATAGAAGAGTAGAACTGAGGATAACGTAGAAAAATTAAATCATGAATAGTAACGACTGCCTTACAAACCTTGGCAATGCCTCGTGGTAACTCATGACTTAATCCATGAAAAACATCTAAGCCTTGATGGCGCGCCTCACGTGCCAGCAAAGCGGTACGCCAAAAACTGCCCAACCTCAATAATTGTAGCCAGGCAGTTGGCTGCATCACATGATAGGATGGCTCTTGTAAAAATTCCTTGACCTCAGGATGGTCTTTGACCTTCGGAGTAAACAGATACAGTTGTTCTTCCGTAAAATGCTGATGGATACCTTTGACTATAAAGCGACTATAGTTACCTAATCCGGTAAAGTTGTTGAATAAACGTTTCGCATCGTAGCCAATTATCACTTTCTGTATTCCTGTTGGTAACGGGCTACACTTTCCATCAAAATTTCCATGGCCTTTTCTTTGGACTGGAATTCATCCACCACAACCTTCTTATTTTCCAATGTCTTGTACTCCTCAAAGAAGTGCTTTAACTCTACGCGGAAATACTCTGGTAACTCATTGACATCGTTGATGTGCCCTACACTGGCATCACCTTCTGCTACCGCAATAATTTTATCATCTGGTTCTCCCTTATCAATCATGCGCATCACCCCAATTACTTTAGATGGAATTAAACAACGCGGCACCACCGTTACCTGAGTCAATACCATTACATCCAAAGGATCGTGGTCTTCACCTAAGGTTTGAGGGATGAAACCATAGTTTTGCGGATAATACATTGAAGCATAAAGGACACGATCTAACATAATCAGACCACTGTCCTTATCGATTTCATATTTGGCTCTTGAGCCTTTCGGAATTTCAATAATTGAATTGATGTATTCGGGAGGATTCTTTCCTGTGGATACTTCGTGCCAAGGGTGTTTTACCATAAAATTATTTTAGTACAAAGGTAGCAATTCGCATGGTTCTAAAATAAAAACGTCTTCGCTCCAAAGGAACGAAGACGTTTGCACAACGCGTAACAATAAGATTTTGTTAATACTTATATCAGAAGAACATTATTTCGGCTCTTCTTCCTTCTTCTCTGTTTTATTTACTTGCTTGATTTTCTCGCCATCCTTCAAGCGCTTGGATACCACCAGGAAAGGACCTGTTACAACTTCTGCGCTATCAGATAAGCCTTCCAGGATTTCAATGTTATCGTAGTCGCTGATACCTGTTTTCACTTCAACCATTTTGGCCACGCCTTTGTCGTTGACAAAAACAACCACTTTATCTTCCATGGCTTTTTCAGCTTTCTTCTGATCATCGTTTTGTACTACGCGCTGTTGGGAACCACCTGATGGCTGACCTTCGCCCATCTTCTTATCTTTCTCAGGATTTCGGGTAGTTACCGAAGCCAATGGCACCGACAGTACATTTTCCTTGCGCTTGGTGATGATGTCTACACTGGCGGTCATACCGGGACGGAAAGGATACTTGTTGCCGCCCTTGATTAAGTCTTCATAGGAAGATCGCAGAATGGAAATGCGAACTTCAAATTCTGTAATGGCATCAGCCGACAGCTTATCCTTGGCAGTATTCGATATAAGTGTTACAATGCCTTTGAACTCTTTGTTCTGTGATGAGTAAGCATCAACATCGATAATGGCTGTATCACCCTGGTGAACGCGCACTATATCATTTTCATTAACGTTCACGCGTACTTCCATCAAATTAAGATCGGCAATGCGCAATAACTCAGTACCCGTCATGGTCTGAGCACCTACCACACGCTCACCTTTCTTTACACTCAATTTAGAGATGATACCGTTCATGGGGGCTACCACACTGGTAAGGCGTACGTTTTCGGTTGCTTCACGCACGGTAGCTTCGCTGCTTTTAACAATGAAGCCCGCTGCCTGTAAAGATTGTTTGGCTGACTTCAGATCATTCTCCGCCACTTTAAAGTTCTGTTGTGCCAATTGCCAGTCAGATTCAGCAATGACCTTTTCCTGCCATAATTTTTCCTGGCGCTTGTATTCCTGCTCAGCACGGATAAAGGTAGCCTCTGCTCTTGAAAGAGCCGCCTCTGATGATTTTAAGTTGGCCCGCTGCTGATTCAGTGAAGCTTCAGCACGCTCCAACTGCGATAGCCAGGTATCAGGACGAATCTTCACCAGCATTTCGCCTTTTCTTACAGAGTCGCCTTCTTCCACCACTAACTCTCTGATTTCACCCGATACTTCAGGCGCAATCTTTACTTCTGTAACGGGCTGCACGGTGCCGGAAGCACTTACCTTCTCCACAATGCTAACGCGTTTTACTTTGGCCAGGTCTACCTCCAATTCCTTGGCCTTGCCAATCCATCCGGCTGATTTACCTATCACTACAAAAAGTAGGAGCACTACTACTGCACCGATGAGGTAGTATAAAAGTTTATTCGATTTCTTGTTTTGCTTTGCCATGATTGTCAGATATTAATTAGTCGAGAATGGATTTGCCTTGGTAAAAATCTAAAAGTCTTTTCTTAAAAATGAAGTCGTACTTGGCTCTGGCCAAATCGCTCTTAGCCTGGAATAAATCATTTTCAGAAACCTGGTATTCCACAAAATTGGCTGCGCCAATTTCAAAGCGTTGCTTGGTCATGCGATAAGCTTCTTCACGGGCATTCACTTGCTTTAATGAAGAGCCATAGGTTTTTGATGCTGCAAAGGCATCATTATAAGCAGTTTCAACATTCTGCCTCACTGTATTTTCAGTTTGCTTTAAAGTGATCTCAGCAATTTGTCGGTTAATGGTTTGCCTGCGTATGTTCGCACGGGTTTGAAAACCATTAAAAAGCGGTATGCTTAAGTTAACACCTGCCTGGCGGAATATGTTGTCTTGCAACTGATCTCTATAGCCATAACTGTTAGAAATTTGCACAATGTTAGGAGTGGTTCTATCCGCTGTCACGATATAATTGGAACCATTAACGTTAACTGTTCCTATGGGAACGTTGGGGGTAACGGTAGTACCTTCCACGCTGAACTGGGCCTCATCGTTGGCACTTGAATAGTTACTGTTAATGGAGCCACTCAAGGTAAGACGCGGGTAGAGGTTACCCTTCGCTGCTTTCACAGCGAAATAGCTTCCTTCAACTCTTAACCTGGCACTGCGCACCTCTGGCAGCGACTGGCGGGCCATGTCGTAAATTTGCTCACGTGAATTCTCCAGTAGCAGATCCGCCACAGCAATATTGGGCACTTCAATATCAAAGTCTTGGGAAGCGGGAATTTGCAAAGCCTGTTTCAACTGAAGCATGGAAAGTGCTAAAGCATTTTCACGGTTGATTACATTCAATTCGTTGGTAGCTACCTGCGCTTCTAAGTTGAGTTCATTCGACTTAGGCAAGGCACCGGCTTCCACCTGCTTCTTGGTTCTATCAAGTTGCTGCTGGCTGGAACTTAACTGAAAGCGTGCATTCTCCAGCAGCTCTTTATTGAATACCACCGTGATATAAAAGTTGATAACACCCAGAATAACATCGTTCTTGGCTTTTTCTAAATCTGCTTCAGAAGCATCAAGGTTCTTAGAACTCTGCTTGATGGTGTTTTGAATACGCAAACCATTGAATAAAGTCACAGAGCTGTTGGCATTTGGACTTAATGAATTGATTTCCCGGGTAATGAACTGGTTGGTTACCGGGTTAATAGAACGACCCCAGTTAAAACCGAAAGAAGAACCGGCATTGAGGTTGGGCGCCATCGCCAATCTGGACTGGTCATAGTCAATTTCGGCTCCCTCTACACTATACATACTGCGTTGTACAGACAGGTTGTTGGCCAAGGCATAGTCGACACACTCTTTAAGTGTCCACACCTTACCGGCTTCTTGTGCAAAGCCAACACTGGCCAGGAATAATAGAATAATCGTAAAACGCTTTTTCATGTTTATTTATCGATGTCTGGTATATAGATGATTTGTTTTACCCAGCTTAGACTCTGGAGATACGCTAATGTTACATCCTTCAGGCCTGAGTCCATTTCAATTACCTGGCAAGCCTGGTCATTTTTACCCTTTCGGGATACACTCATGGTAGCAATATTACACTCGTCATGGGCCAGTACGTTGGCAATAAAGGCAATGCTGCCTTTTACATCATCAGCAAAAATGATGAGGGTGTGTAGGTTAGCGGTGAAGTCTGCTTTAAAGCCATTCACTTCAGCGATGTTGATAATACCTCCACCTTTGCTTTCGCCCAGCACTTCAATTTGCTTCTCTCCTTTTTTCAATAAGAGGCGTATGGTGTTGGGATGAAGCGTAGAAGCATTGCCTACCGATTTGAATTTATAGCTTAGACCGTGCTGTGCCGCAAGGTCGAGGGAGTCACGGATGCGCTTATCGTCTGTTTTAAAATCCAGCAAGCCGCCAATCACGGCCCTGTCGCTGCTATGGCCTTCGTAAGTCCTGGCAAATGAGTTATAAAAAGTAATCTCTGCTTCTTCAGGAATGCCCCCCAATAACTTGAGGGCAGCGCGGGCTATACGCACCACGCCAGCGGTATGGGAGCTGGAGGGGCCTATCATAACCGGGCCAATCATGTCGAAAACACTACTTTTTTCTGCCATAAAACGTGAGATATGTAGACACTAGTCCTGCTTAATTACAGGGACTGTAAAAATTACTTAAACAAAATATGATGGAGCGGGGCCAATGACCACTAAAAACACCTGCTTATACAGCAATCGGAGCTTTAATAGAGGGGTGTGCCTGATAGTTAACTATTTCAAAATCTTCAAAGGAATACTCAAAGAGGGAAGCAGGTTTGCGTTTGATCAGCAACTGGGGTAAAGGGAAAGGCTGGCGACTTAATTGCAGTTTAGCTTGCTCTATATGATTGGTGTACAAATGCACATCACCACCCGTCCAGACAAAATCACCTGGCTGCAAATCGCATTGCTGTGCAAACATATAAGTCATCAATGCATAAGAAGCTATGTTGAAGGGTACCCCAAGGAAGTAATCAGCCGAGCGTTGGTATAGCTGGCAGGAAAGTTTTCCATCCGCCACATAAAATTGAAAGAGGGCATGGCAGGGAGGCAAAGCCATTTTATCTACTTCAGCCGGATTCCAGGCGGTAACAATGTGCCTGCGTGAGTCGGGCTTGGTTTTTATCTGCTGCAGTACCTGTGTAATCTGATCGATATGACGACCATCAGGTGCTGGCCAGCTGCGCCACTGAGAACCGTAAACGGGACCAAGTTCACCATTTTCGTCTGCCCACTCATCCCAAATGGTAACGCCATGGTCGTTGAGGTATTTAATATTGGTATCGCCATTTAAAAACCACAAGAGCTCATGTATAATGGAGCGCAAATGCAGCTTTTTAGTAGTTACTAAAGGAAAGCCCTCTGACAGGTCAAACCTGAGCTGGCGGCCAAAAACAGAATAAGTGCCTGTACCCGTGCGATCGGTCTTCAGAGATCCCTTATCTAAAATTTCCTGCATCAGGTCCAGATACTGTTTCATAGCGTAAAATTTGTTGTCAAAGATAGGCCTCTTTACGACTGGATAAAACTTGGGGACCAAAAAGTAGATATAACCAAGCGTGCTTTCCCTTTATTGGGCTGCGACTTAAAAAAATAGGTGCCTACATTATATAAAACAAAAGCCGCTGTTGGAGGACAGCGGCTTTTGCTAAGAGAATTATTTGAATTAGTTCTTACCCACTGTAGTGGTAAAAGTTCTGTCGCCTACGGTGTATGTAACAATGCGATCGCACTCACCTGTTCCATAATCGATGGTGATTTGCTTGGCATCTTTAGTGTAGATTTTCACCCCTGATACTGGGAAACCACAACCTCTTTTGAATACCAATGTTTCCTGTATTTCCATGGTATACTCACTGCCCTGTCGGGTAGTACCACTCGCTGATCCTTCGAGACGTAGTTCATCATTCACAGGGTTAGTAGCGCGGATCCACTCACGGGTAAAAGAAGCTTCGCGGGTAGCTACTGTTGCATCGGGAAAGGTAGCCTTACCTCCTGCCAAAGTGATGCTGAACTTAGGTGCATCTTCTGTACTGCCTGTAATGTTGGTAAGCGTACGAGTACCTTCTAACTTCACTCCATTGATGGTGTAGTTATCGGTTGTCCATACAACAGTAGAACCAGGCTGGAATCTTCTGCCATTGAAGTTGATGATGATCTTACCGCTGCGCACATTGCCTTTCGCATCGGTACAAGCTGCGCCAAAGTTGATGGTGATGGTACCAACTGGTACTTGAACGGTAGAATTAGGACTCATCACGAGATCAACCACAATGCCTGCACAATTGAAGCGTGAATCTGAAATGTTGATCTGGCGGGCGCCCGGAGAAGTAGCTCCACCGGCCGTGGCATTGTCGGATTGCATAGCGATGCCCGACATGTCATCAGCATCTTCGAAGTAAGCATCGGTCAGGGCATCTTCTGTTATATCCTGCGCATCTTTCAAGGTCAGGCGGTTTTCATCATCGCAGGAAATCAAAAAGGCTGAGAAGAAGAATATTGACAAAAGACCTGTCAATTTCACTAATTGCTTCGTTTTCATAGGTGTATTGTTAAGTTCTTGTAAAATTTTGTTGCTTTGACAGTAGCCGGTAGCAAAGGTTTAATGAAGACTTCAACTATTTTTGTTTATGCGTAAAAATACCATTTGCCGGGGCCTGTGCCTTTTATTCTTGCTGCTTTCCATACATGGAACTGCTCAAGTAAAGATTGCCCGATTGAAATACAATGGCGGAGGCGATTGGTACGCGAACAAAACAGCCCTTCCTAATTTGCTTGCTTTTACCAACAGAGAGCTGCATACTGCCTTTGCCCCCGATGAAGATGTGGTGGAAGCCGGCAGCAGCGATGTTTTTCTCTATCCCTATATATATATGACGGGCCACGGCAATGTGATCTTCAATGAGAAGGAAGCTTCGAACTTGCGCAAATACATGCTGGGCGGGGGCTTTTTGCATATAGACGATAATTATGGTATGGATAAATTTATCCGCCTCGAGGTAAAAAAGATTTTTCCTGAACTTGAATTGGTAGAGCTACCTTACGATCATCCAGTCTATCATCAGAAATATCAATTTGCGAAAGGATTACCCAAAATACATGAACACGATGGCAAACCTGCTCAGGGTTTGGGTTTATTGTATGAAGGCAGGTTGGTTCTCTTTTATTCTTTCGAATGCGATCTGGGCAATGGTTGGGAAGACCAACGCATCCATAACGACCCTGAAGCCAAAAGAATCGAGGCCCTGAAAATGGGGGCTAACCTCCTTGCCTATGCCTGCTCTTATTATAATTAAGCCCTTTAAAGTGGATAATTTTAGCATTTAATAAATTGATTTACTGATGCTTACGCTTTATTAGGAACTTTGCTTGCTTTATATTAACTAAGTTTTTAGTTTTAAACCTAAATACTTAGTCGATGAAGGAATTAACTAAAGCAGAAGATCAGGTGATGCAGATATTATGGGATCTGGAGAAAGGTTTTGTCAAAGACATTATTGAAAGAATGCCTGAACCCAAACCCGCCTATAACACAGTATCTACCATTGTGCGCATTTTAGAAAGCAAGGGTTTTGTTGATCACAATTCCTACGGTAAGACACACGAATACTTCCCCATCATTACCAAAGACAAGTACTCAAAATTCTACCTGAACAATATGCTGAAAGGTTACTTCAATGGTTCCTTTCAAAACCTCGTATCCTTTTTTGCTAAAGACAATAAGCTGGATGCCCAGGATGTAGATGCGCTGATGAAAGAGCTTGAAAACATAAAAAAAGATAAGCCATGAATACCTTTCTGAATTATTTGCTGGAAGTAAGCATAGCCATGAGCTTGTTCTACGGCATTTATTATTTACTTCTGCGGAAGGAAAACCACTTTCATTTTGTTAGAGTGTACTTGCTTGGTACCCTTATCGGTTCTCTCTTGTTTCCTTTTATCAATATTGGCGAACTCACAGGCACTTCCTTGGTGCCCACCGTCAGCGATGCCATTCCCACCTACTGGCTTCCCGAAATAGTCGTGGGTGGAGAAGTAGTTAAAAATGACTTGAGCCTTACTACCTGGCAAATAGCTGCACTGATTTACAGCACAGGTATTTTTTTGCTCTTCATCCGGCTCCTTATACAACTGAACCACTTGACGCGCTACTTAAAAAAATCGCTCGTCAGCGTAACGGATAAAGCCTACATACTTGAAGTAAACGATGATAAGCCGACTTTCTCTTTTTTCCATTATATCATCATTGGGCAGGCCCATTTACTTAGTGAAGAAGAGAAACAAAAAATTGTAGCCCACGAACACATTCATGTGATGCGTTATCATTCGTTGGATATATTGTTTGTGAACATGTTGAGCATTTTATTCTGGTTCAATCCCATTATCTACCTATACAAAAAAGCATTGGTTCAAGTACATGAGTTCGAAGCCGATTCGCGAGCGGTAACAGACCATGATGTTGATCAATACTGCGGCCTGCTGGCGAAGGTCGCATTACACTCGGCCGAGTTTCCCATCGCCAATCATTTTAATAATTCCCTCACCTTAAAAAGAATTGCTATGCTAAAAAATACAAAATATGCCATGGCCAACTGGAAGAAGGCCTTGCTGCTGCCGCTGATCTTACTGGTAGTATTGCTTATCGCCTGCGAAGATCAGATCATGAACGACTTGCAAACGGTCACAGAATCCTCAACGGTGGTTTCCAATTATCCTGCTGAAGTCGAAAAAGTGATTACTGACATCAAGAGCAAAAATGCGAAAGCAGAAGTGCAAGTAATTGGTGTGATGAATGACGACAAAACTGCTCTGGAGAATTTGGATAAGTCTATGAAAGTAAATGAAATCAAGAGCATTCACATCGTAAAGCTGACTGAAAAGCAGAAAAACGATTTCGATAGCTATGTAGTTATTGAAAAAGGTGGAACCCTTAATCAGGTAGCCGACATGACTACCCAAAACGGAGAAGTATTTACGGTAGTGGAACAAAGTGCGCAGCCTGTAGGAGGTTTTCCAGCCTTATATGAAATGCTTGGCAAGACCCTTCAATACCCTCAAGAGGCCAGAGCAAAAGGGGTGAGTGGAAAAGTTTTTATCCAATTTATTGTTAACGAGAATGGCACCTTATCAGACTTTATGGTTATAAAAGGCATTGGTCATGGTTGTGATGAAGAAGCCGTGAGGGCCTTGAGTCAATCTCCGAATTGGATACCTGGCAAGCAAAGGGGCATTGCTGTAAAACAACGCATGGTATTACCAGTCACTTTTGGGCTTGGAGAAAGTAATAGCTCGAGCACTGTTGAATTTGTTCAGGTGACTGAATCAGGTAAGGATTTTAAAGTGGCTGTGAATTTTATACAAGAAGGTGCTAAGAAAAAAATTACCGGCACCGTTACTGATGAAAATGGTAAAGCTCTTTCGGGTGTAAACATTGTTATTGAAAATTCAACTCAAGGTACAGTGAGCAATGCCAATGGTCATTTTGAAATTACGCCCAATGTATCTGAAGGGCGATTGGCGGTTTCTTATGTTGGTTACAACCTAAAGTACATTCCCTTTAATTGATTAAGGATATAAAAAAACTCAGCGTCTTGATAAGACGCTGAGTTTTTTATTTCACCGGCTTTTCAATCTGCCTTACCAATTCATCATACCAATCCTGGCCGTATTTTCTGATCAGGGGATCCTTCAGGAATTTGTAAATAGGCACTTTCAATTCTCTACCCAGTGTACATGCATCCGAACAAATACTCCACTTGTGGTAATTAACTGCCTCAAAGTTTTTCTTTTTAGAAAGGCGGATGGGATACAGATGACAAGAGATGGGTTTCTTGTAAGAAATCTTGCCATCATTATAAGCTTGCTCAATGCCGCATTTCAATACTTTCTTCTCATCGTAAATGGCATAAGCACATTCACGTCCTTTAATAATAGGGGTCGATAAATCACCATCATCATCCAGCACATGGGTGCCTTCTTTTTCAATCACGGCTATCCCCTCTTTCGACAGATAAGGTTTTACCTTGGGATAAATTTCTTTGAGAATGGCCAACTCATCTTCATCCAAAGGGGCACCATAATCTCCCTCCACACAACAAGCGCCTTTGCACTTTTCGAGGTTACACACAAACTCCTTTTCTTTGATGTCGTCCGAAACCAGGACCTCTCCTACTTTAATCATATTTTCAAAGGTAAGGCATAAATTGGAGCACGCAATTCAGTGAGCATTTAGAATAATTCAAATTGCTGTTGGGTATTCTCTTTAACATCGCGCACGATGGTTCTGGCCGACACCTGTTTGGAATACATGCCTACATAAAACAGGGGCATGTCCATCATTTTGGATTCCAGTTTGTGAGCCGCCACCGAAACCGATAAACCAAGTGTGAGCATGTTGTTTTGATGCGCCTTGACGAGCTTCTTATAAAACTCTGTGTTATTATTAGCCGCCATCACCGAGCTTTCATTGGGCCCAATGAAATAGCGCAATTCCTCTCGTTTCTCCTTCAGGTAGTACCGAAAATCGGACCTGCTGTTGAGCATAAAAGTATAAGGGATTAGGAAGCTGTAGCCCATATCGGCCAGGCGCTCCAAGGCCTGAAACTGAAAGTTGATAGAGAAGGGATCGATCAGGCAAAGTACGGCTACCTTATAATCTTTTTTGCTGGGCGGCACATAGAGCTTGAGCTTGTCAATCATGTCTTCCACACGATCTTCAAAGATCACTACGTTCCGTCCCCTGAAATATTTGTTGACCCGTACCCGCAAAGCCTTGGCCGCCTCTGCATCGGGTTCTCTTAAAATAACTTTAGTAAAAGGAGGATCTTGTTTGAGGGCCGCCAGCGCAGGCATGGGTAGTAATTCCTTTTGATGGCCAATGGAATAAAAACCACTTCCGGCAAAAAAATCAATCAGCACTATTTCTTGTGCCCTACCGGCTGTTTCTGCCAAAAAAGCCTGGAGGTAATCTTGTATCACTTGAACCTTTACTTTAAACCAAGGCTCTACTGCCGTGACAATGAAGTCATCTTTAGTAAAACCATGAAGTAAGGAATTGTTCAACATAAGCTCTTGAACAAAAGTAGAAATTCGCAGGCACCTGTACACACAATACAAGAATTTTAGTGTAATGCTTTCCGTGGTAACTATGGATTCATCCAGTCATTCTATATTGCGTGTTGCTTATGAATAATTACTTAGATACGTTGAATGAACCGCAGCGTGAGGGCGTGCTCAACACTGACGGCCCCTGCATGCTGATAGCCGGAGCGGGTTCTGGAAAGACAAGAGTGTTGACTTATCGCATTGCCCATTTAATTCAGAGCAAAGGGGTTGATGCATTCAATATCATGGCTTTAACCTTTACCAATAAAGCCGCCAAAGAAATGCGCGAGCGAATCGAAAAGGTCATTGGCCCCGATGCGCGCAACTTATGGATGGGGACCTTCCACTCCGTGTTCGCCCGTGTTTTAAGGGCAGAAGCGCACTACCTGGGCTATCCCAGCAACTTTACCATTTACGATACTGACGACTCCAAAACCCTGATCAAGAACATCGTTAAAGAAATGCAGCTGGATGATGCCGTGTACAAACCCAATGTAGTGTACAACCGCATCTCTTCGGCTAAAAATAAATTAATCAGCTGGCAAGAATATTTAGCCAATCCAGAATTGATGGGCGATGATGCCGCCAACATGCGCCCTGAGATCGGCAAGATTTATAAGACCTATGCGCTGCGCTGTTTCAAGGCCGGTGCCATGGACTTTGATGATTTACTGTTCAATACAGATAAGCTTTTCAGAGAACACTTGGAAGTATTGAACAAATACCAGCAGCGGATACACTATGTGTTGGTTGATGAGTTTCAGGATACCAACCTCTGTCAGTATTACATCATTCGCAAGCTTGCCTCTGTACGAGAAAATGTATGTGTGGTGGGCGATGATGCCCAAAGTATCTATGCCTTCAGAGGCGCTGACATTTCCAACATCCTCAACTTCGAACGCGACTACCCCGATTTAAAAATCATCAAACTCGAACAGAACTATCGCTCTACGCAAAACATTGTTCAGGCGGCTAACTCAGTCATTAAAAAAAATAAAGCACAGCTACCAAAAAATGTATGGACGGCCAATGAAGAAGGTAATCTCATTGAATTGATCAAATCCGTTTCCGACAATGAGGAAGGTCGACTGGTAGCTTCCTCTATTTTTGAAGAGAAGATGCAGCATCAGTTGAAGTTCAGTGACTTTGCCGTGTTGTACCGAACCAACAGTCAATCGCGTGCTATAGAAGAATCTTTGCGCAGACTGAATGTAAAATACAAAGTGGTGGGTGGCCTGTCTTTCTACCAGCGCAAAGAAATTAAAGACATTCTCGCTTACCTGCGTTATACCCTTAACCAGCAAGACGAAGCCTCTTTCAGAAGAATTATCAATCTACCCAAGCGCGGCATCGGTGATGCCACCATCGATAAGATTGTAGTGGCTGCCAACGACCATGGCACTTCTATTTGGGACATCCTGCAAAATCCCACCCCTTTTGTTGGTGGAAGGGCAGCAGCACCCATAGAAGACTTTGTGGCCATGATCAAACGCTTTCAATTGGAAACAGAACGCAAAGATGCTTACGATTGTGCCTTTGAAATTGCCAAAGGTTCGGGCTTGTTGCGCGAACTGTATGAAGACAAAACGGTAGAAGGCCTGAGCCGCTACGAAAACGTGCAGGAATTGCTCAATGCCATCAAAGAATTTGTTGACGATAAGGAGCGTGAAGATAAATCGCTGGGTTCTTTTTTGCAGGAGGTATCACTCCTTACCAGCAACGATGAGGATAAAGACAAAGATCCGGACAAAGTAACCCTGATGACCATCCACATGGCCAAGGGACTTGAGTTTAAATATGTGTACATCGTAGGCATGGAAGAAGACCTCTTCCCTTCTCAAATGATGTTGAGCAGCCGGGCAGAGCTGGAAGAAGAGCGAAGGCTTTTTTATGTAGCCATTACCCGTGCAGAGAAAAGACTTTTCCTATCCTACGCTTTAACACGCTATCGCTTTGGCAGATTGAAGAACTGCGAACCGAGTCGTTTCCTTGAAGATATTGATACAGGTTACCTGCGCATGAGCAGTAAAGTAGGCAGCGGCTATCAGTCAAGCCCAGTGCATAGCAGCAGTGGCAATAGCCATTATGCCAAAAATCTGGTGAGTGGCATTAAGAAAACCATCGCCTCAAAACCAGTAAGTCCCAAGCCAGCGGCTACCCAGGCTTATGTCGCGCCAGCCGATTTTGTACCCAGCAATACAGCCAATTTGCAAGAAGGCATGAAGGTAGAACACCCAAAATTTGGCTTTGGACAGGTAATTCAGCTGGATAACAGCAGTCCGGACCGCAAAGCCAAGATACAGTTTGACAATTTTGGAGAGAAAACCTTATTGCTTAGCTTTGCTAAACTGAAGATTCATAATTGATCCCTGACGGTCATTACAAGACCCACGAAATGAAGCACATGATTGGAGAGTATAACACATCACGCCCTGACATTATTTTAAAAGAATACGGTCGCAATGTCCAGAAGTTAGTAGAATACATACGCACAGTACCCGACAGGGAAAAGCGCACCGAGTTAGCGGCCACCTTAATAGAATTGATCAAGCAATTGAACCCTACCATTAAAGAGCAAGGCGAAGACCCACAGCGCATGTGGGACGACTTATACATCATGGCTGATTTCAACCTTGATCTGAACAACCCCTACCCCGTTCCTAAGCCTGAAATTTTACAGCGCAAGCCTAATAAGGTTGAATATCCGCAATCACGTATCAAGTTTAAGCACTACGGTAAAAACATAGAGTTGTTGGTGCAGGAAGCTTTGAAGAAAACAGATCCGGAGGAGCGCCAGGATGCCATCATCTATTTAGGTAAGCTGATGAAAACCTTTTTTGCAAACTGGAACAAGGAGAACCTGGATGATTCAGTGATTCTCCGCGATTTGCAATTACTCTCTAATGGAGCACTCAACGTTAACATCGAACAGGTACGTGAAGACAATATGTTTGAAAAATTGTACCGTGAACGCAAAGGACCAAGACCGCACGGAGGCAACCACCCTGGTAATACGCAACAGGGCGGGCACCAGGGCGGAGGTAAACGCCATCAGGGCAACCGTCCGTTCAATAAGAATAAAAATAAATTCAGAAGAAGAGATAACGGTTAAGTCTTGTCTCGCTTTTACATCCATACCAAAAGGTTTCATACACATGAAGCCTTTATTTTTTAACAGCCTGTTACCCAACATCAACCATGAGCATTTTCAAAATCAAAGGAGGCAATAAATTAAAAGGAGAGATCATTCCTCAAGGAGCCAAAAACGAAGCGTTGCAAATTGTAAGCGCTGTACTCCTGACTGATCAGCCTGTCACCATTCATAATATCCCAAACATTCGCGATGTCAATAAACTCATTGAGTTAGTGGGTGATTTGGGTTGTCAGGTAGAAAAGTTAAGTAAGGATACTTACCGATTCACGGCTAATAAAGTCAATGTTGATTTTTTAGAAACAGATGAGTACAGAAGTAAGGCCGCTGCGCTGCGTGGTTCTGTGATGTTGCTCGGCCCTATTCTCGCCCGTTTTGGTAAAGCCAGCCTACCTAAACCGGGTGGTGATAAAATTGGCAGAAGAAGGTTGGATACACACTTTCTGGGTTTCCAAAAACTGGGAGCCAAATTCAACTTCGATGCAGCCGAACATCTATTTCACATCGATGCATCTGAATTGAAAGGTTGCTACATGTTATTGGATGAAGCCTCAGTAACGGGTACTGCTAATGTATTGATGGCTGCGGTGCTGGCCAAAGGCACAACTACCATTTACAACGCAGCTTGCGAACCATATTTACAGCAACTATGCCTGATGTTGAACCGCATGGGGGCAAAGATTAGTGGCGTAGGTTCTAATTTGCTTACCATCGAAGGGGTAGAAAAGTTAGGCGGTACTGAACACACCTTGCTGCCCGATATGATTGAGATTGGAAGCTTTATTGGTTTAGCCGCCATGACCCAATCGGAGATTACCATTAAAAATTGTCGTATTGATATGTTGGGCATTATCCCTGATATCTTCAAACGCCTGGGTATTAAAATGGAATTTAAAGGGGATGACATTTACATTCCTTCACAAAACATATACGAGATCGAAACATTCATTGATGGTTCCATCTTAACCATTGCCGATGCTCCCTGGCCAGGCTTTACGCCTGATTTACTAAGTATTGTGCTGGTAGTGGCTACACAAGCCAAGGGAACAGTATTGGTACATCAGAAGATGTTTGAAAGTCGCTTGTTCTTTACTGATAAGTTGATTGACATGGGCGCACAGATTATTTTATGTGATCCACACCGCGCCACAGTTATTGGTCTTGAACGCAAGCAACAGCTCAGAGGTATTAAAATGGCATCTCCTGATATTAGAGCAGGTGTAGCTTTGCTTATTGCTGCTTTGTCAGCCAATGGCACCAGCGAAATTTCCAACATCGATCAGATTGATCGCGGTTACCAATACATTGATGAGCGCTTAAAGAGTTTAGGAGCTGATATTGAAAGGATAGCTTAACGAGTAAGTACTAACTGGCCTCGCTGCACTAAACCATTGGCAAAGCGAATCCTATACAAGTATAAGCCTGCTGTTAGTCCATGGGCTAAGGGCAGGCTTATATAATTTCTACCCACGTGGTATTGACTGGTGTCAACACCGGTTTCATAGATAAGCTTCCCCATTGGATTCATTATTTCTAACCAGGCCCCTGCTGGTATTTCACTTCCACGAATATCAAGTGTAAAGTATACCAGCCCATCCGTTGGATTAGGATAAGGTTTTGAAAGACTGGTTTCATTGGTACTGCTTACCTTAAAATCCACCTCATAAGCTACTTGTCCACTGCTATTCCCTCGGGCATCTCCCGCTTTCACCTGTAAGGTATAATCACCCGCTGGTAGGTCGACCGGATTAAAGAAAACCGTAAAGGCTTCGCTCGCAGTGGCCGGCTTCCATACCACATCGCTTCGGTTAAAATAAATTTGTTGAGGTGTTGTTTCCTCCGGATAGGTAAGTAATATTAAAACATCAGTAGTATCTGTTTTCAAAATCAACTGGTTCTCATCCCACACCTGAACAACAATACTTGGATTGGATGACACAAAATCTTCCTGTTCCAGCAAACGTCCATCCACCGTAACACTGAGTACAGGACTGACCTGATCCACGGCTACACTAAAAGCATCTGTGAGCCTAACTTCGTTATTCTCATAAAAGAGTTCTGGCTGTAAGCGTGGATTCACCATTACCTGAACATCATTAAGTGCAGGCTTTTTGATGGTACTGCTTATTAATGTGAAATAAGCGGTATCACCTGGGGCAGGCGATTGTATTTTTAAAGACAAAGCTTCACTGCTATTTGCATCACGGTTAATAACATTATAATTGATTTGAAGCGAGTCACTAAAATATTTGGAAGAGATATTGGTAAAAGCCATCGACTGAGTCCAGGCCTCTCCTTCCTGTAAGGTTTGAGTAGCATACGTTTCATTTAATACCAGCATACCTTCTGGCAGTGTTTCATACTCTACCAACCAATAGTCAAGTTGAGCAGGCGTGAGCGATGCATCATCTGTGCTATTATAGGTGAGTTCAAGGTAAGGGTATATCGTTGCATCGATAAAACTTAAGTCTGTGCTTGCAACTACATTTTCCATCAGCACAATACTTACCCCGGAAGTTGTCAGGCCTTTAATGGTTAACCCAACTACATCGTTTGGTCGTAGCTTCGCTTGCCACTTCAATTGTTTCCAAGCCAAAGCAGGACCAATGCGTTGGGTTGTCATACTCCCTGATGCTTTTCGTCCGGTAATTTGTCGGTTAACCACGAGTTCCTGTTCTATGGCTGGGGCAATTTCTGCGGTGAATAAGGCAGCCCCACCAGCCGCTGCTCCCTTTTTACCATAAAGGACAAAGGGCTCACCATCTGTAATTCCCGCCAACTGTGTGTTGCTGATCCCTACCTCTGCTAGTTTATTGATTACCTCCGGGTGCCATGTACTCAGCGCTGGATTACCTATGGTGAAGAGGATAATGGAATCGCCAGCAGCAACATCGTTAATTGCCTGAACCAAATCGTTGATTCCGGAAGCATAGACTTCAGTAGCCCTAAAACTTACAATTACCTGAGGCTCTCGCCCACATGTGCGAGGATCTTGAAAATTAAAAGGAATGGCTGCATACGGTACTGTACTAATTCTATTGAAGGCCAAAAGATTGATCGTATTATCCCTGCAAGGTTGACCTTGTGTTGCCAGGTTGTATTCTGCGCCATCAATTTTAACTGAAACCTCGGTAGCAGGCGAGGTGTTTAAATCGCCAAAAGTTTTGATCAACACTGGCGTAACCGTTTCTGTAAAACTGATCTGACGCTGATCTTCATCTAGTAACAAATCATCCGTTTCATTTTCCAGGTATTGAGGAAAATTCATTTGCCCCCAACCTTCAGTAGTGTTAGGGATATACGTGAAGGAGTTGCTTTCCCAATCCCTGCTCTCTTCTGTAGCAGGATTCAATAAGCGTGTTCGCCAATAATAGCTGATCGAATCGTTGGGTAATAAAGTCACAGGCTGTTTTGCCAATACCTTGGCCTGTACTGTATAGCTTTGCTTCCATCCGCTGTTAAACAAATGCGTAGTATCTATTTCAACCTGATAGGCTCGAAGCGAATCTAATAAATTAGCACCCTGAAAAACCAACATCTGTTCTTGCGCATTTACCAAGGCAAAAGGCTGTGGAAATAAATTTCTGGTACCATTCACCGGAATGAATAATTCATAGCTAAGGCGATTGTTGTCTTCCCGCAGCTCTTTTACTTCGTCATCAGCATCAATCAAAATTTCAAATTGGTTGGTACCCGCCTGTTCCTGAGTATTAGGAATTATAAAGGTGATGGTGTCCTGATAAAACACAGGATTGAATAATGAATCGTAGGTAAGTACACTGTTATCCGCCAAAGTTCTGTTAACCCTAACCCTAAGCGCCTTGCTTTCTGCCCTTCCGAAATTTTTCACTATCAGTTTTAACTGAATCGCTTCTGACAAAGAATTCACCTGTCTGCCCGAAGTGTTGCTCACCATCAATGCAGAAGACTCAACATGGTAATCAGCTTTTTCAGCACCAAAGAGTTTTACTGCAGGATCTCCTAGTAAAACCATTTGCTGTACCTGCGAAATATTCGCTGTATTCAAAAATGCATTTTGTAAGTATCGCCTCGCAACTTCTTTCTGTACATTACCAATGCCAGACTTTAGAAAGGTGGAGTCACCATAAGCCACCTGGTAAAAAATATCTGAATAACGTTTTAGCGTGGCCACCAGACCGAAAGAGCTGTGCGCAATAAAACCAACTGCTCCCCTCTCTGAGGCATTCACCCAATCTTCGCCAAATAGAATGCCGTTACCAAAGAAATCGCCTGCATTACAACCATTAATCAAGAGCATAGGATACTTACCTTTATTGTTGTACCCTAAAACAGCATTGGTGGCAAAACCTATATCAAAATCGGTAGTTGAGGTTGAAGAGTGCCCAAAAAATGTAATTAAACCTAAGCCTTCATTTACTTCTTTTGAAATATTAATAAGCTCCTGCGCTTCTAAAGAACGCTTTGCGATCGATGTAACCGATGCTCCTAAGTAAAGATCTTCGGCCACACTGGCAAAGTCTTCCATATAGCCTTTAAATGTTTCCGGCTCTCCTTCTGCAATGCCTCCACTTAAATGGAGTAAACGTTTCGGCCATAAATCTGAATTCGCATTAGCTTCTTGCTCTATTACTTTATTGAGGTATTGTATTACCTGTTCAGGCCTGGTTACACTTAAGCGCCCCGTAGGAATGCCTGGTTCATTGGTGTTGGGATCGCTCAAGCCTACACTGTAGTACATGTCAGAGGCAGGAAGACCTGCTGAAGGAACCAAATCTTTATATACTGGAAAGGCTGATGGATTGCGGTAATAACGAGTACTCACATCCAATCCTTTACCAATAATGAATAAATAATCTGGGCGCTTAAGACCTTCTAAATATTTTAAAAAGCGAAATAACGCCAGTGGTGTGCTCTCTCCATAGCTAAACTGATTATACAATTGATCAATTGTAACTGTTAAAGTATCATACCCACCTCCTACTGCTGAAGCACGATAAGATGCGTAAGCTCTCAGGGGATTGGCACTACCTAATGCAGGCTTTTGGAAAACTTTATGTGATATAATTAGAAACTCAGGTCTGGTATTTGCAAAAGACCTGAAGCTAACACGTTTAATGTTGGCAGGACTGATTACCTGATTGCCAGCCCAAAGCTTCCTGGATGCTTGTGTATTATTAACAATGGCATTGAGTGTAGCACTTTGTGTGGTGCCAATTTGTATCACGTTATTACTATCGGTAATATCAAATAAACGGGTATTAACTGGTGCATTGGCAATTTCTATGTAAGACTTTGACCCGGCATTAGATTCTAACTGAAAGAGTCGTTCAGGTTCCCCATTCATATTAAAGCTTCTGGGATACGTTATTTTGGCATAAGAAATACTTACAAAATCGGCTGAGCCACTCCCCAAAATGCGTACGCGCACAATCATGGTGCCAGTTCCACTGATGTCAGTCCAATTGAGTGGTGTTTGAAAAGTCAATGCATCAAAGCCAAAAAAGCTTTGTGTATTGGCCAATCGCAAGGCACCAGCAGAAGGCCCTACATATATTTCAATAGCGTGAGAGGTGAAGCCTCGACCCAGTAATTGTAATTCTATGCTAGGCGAACCTCCCGCTGTCACACCATTGGTGAGCCCTGTAAAAGATAAATCTGTATTGGTATTCTCTCTAAGCACAGGACCAGACCAACCTTCACCCCGACCGAATGAAGTAAGCTGCACAAAGTTGAAAGATTCTCCACTGGCATAGCTGTTGGTAAACAACTGCATTTGCTCATGCAGTTGATGTGTTTCTGCCGCAAGGCCTTCTGTGTTAAGCTGTGTGAAGCTGGCCATGCGCTTGCCTTGGGCTAAGGGATTAACTGTTAAAAAATAATAGGCCGTATCATTAAATAAATTGTAGAAAGTATGGGGCTGCAGAGAAGATGGTTTGTATAAAGCTGCATCGAGGGTACCATCATTCTTCTTACCGTAAAACTCAAAAAACTCGTTATCATCAAAAATCGCATCTGCGGGGGACTGCTGATGCTGCACAACAAGGGCTTGTTCTATTCCACGATGAAAAACCTGTAAGCGCCTTGGATCTACCTGCTCCACGGGCATCCCCGCCTGAGCCAAATCTGCCTTTGTAACTTTATAGATTCCGTCTTTAGCAACCGGAATCTTGTAATACGTCTGCCCAAAATTGATCCACTCATTTCCAATTTGAGCTAAACCAAGCTGTGGAAGGATAAATAATAAGCAAAAAAAGCTAAAGCAACGCATCCAATATCAATTACGGCCATCCATACCAAGCCAAAGGCGAAGGTAAGCAAAAGACAGAACATGCATTTTTTAAGTTTTTTAGCACTTTTTAAAAAAATATTAAAAATTTTTCAATAGTACTTGGCCATACATAGTACTTTAGCCGTATAATAGCTCAGAAAGCGATAAATACGGCTTATGAACCTCGAAAACACACAAGTACAAATGCGCAAGGGCATTTTGGAGTATTGTATACTCCATATTATAGCCCGGGGAGAAGTGTACGCATCCGATATGTTGGATGAGTTAACATCTGCCAGAATGATTGTGGTAGAGGGTACCCTGTACCCCCTCCTCACCCGCCTGAAAAATGCTGGACTGGTTGAGTATAAATGGGTAGAGTCAAAATCGGGCCCTCCCCGCAAGTACTATACCCTCACTGGCGATGGTACTCATTTTTTAAATGGACTTACCGAAACTTGGAATGACTTAGTACATTCAACCTCTATGATAACGTCCAAAACAACCCTTAACGCCTAAGCACCAACCCAGATCAAATACAATATGAAAAAGAATATAAGCATCAACATCAGCGGCATCATCTTCCACATAGAAGAAGATGGCTACGAATTGCTGCGTAAATACCTTGATTCGGTAAACCGCTATTTCTCGAACTTCGAAGACAGCGCAGAGATATTGGCAGATATTGAAAGCCGCATGGCTGAGATATTTTTATCAAAATTAAATGATAGCAAACAGGTAATTACCGCTGAAGACGTGAATGCGCTCATGAGCATCATGGGTAGTGTGAATGATTTCAAAGCAGCTGAAGAAAGTGAGTTTGCCAGCGAAGGAACTACCAATAAGGATAATGCAAGAAGTGAGTCTAAGACTTATCAAAGCAGCTCTACCACAGGGACGTCTTCAGGCAGCAGTAGTTCAGAGCCTAAACGGTTGTACCGCGATCAGCAAAGAAAAATTCTTGGTGGCGTATGCGCTGGCTTAGCTAATTACTTTAACGTGGATGCAGTGTGGATCCGCCTACTGTTTGCCTTGCTTATGTTCGCCTACGGAACAGCTATCTTATTGTATATCATTTTATGGATTGCCGTACCCGGAGCCAGTAATTTAGATGAACCACTGGTTGGTAAAAAAATGTACCGCGATGCTGAAACCAAGGTGTTGGGTGGTGTTTCATCTGGTATTGCCGCTTACTTTGGTATTGATGTAGTGGTGGTGCGAATTCTGTTTCTGATTAGCTTCTTCTTCTTTGGAACAGGCTTCTTACTCTATATCATTTTATGGGTTGTATTGCCCGAGGCTAAAACAGTAACCGAACGCATGCAGATGCAGGGAGAACCGGTAACCCTATCTAACATTGAATCAAACATTAAGAAGAATATCAATGAAGATGCCTCAAAAGAGGAAAGTACATTAGCCAAAATATTGTTACTACCTTTCAGAGCATTGGCCGCCATTATCACAGCGCTTGGAAAAATTCTCGTGCCCATTGTAGAAATCATTCGCGTGGCGGTAGGCGTTTTCGTAACCATCTTGGCTGCTGTCTTCATACTTTGTTTGTTCGTTATCGGTGGCGTTTTCCTGGGCATGTTCAATGCCTTCCCTGAATGGATGAGTCTCGGTGTACTGACCAATGAAACCTTCCCATTAGATGCTTTTATCAATAGCTTCCCGCCTTTGTTCATTACAATTGGATTCTTAGCAGCCCTGGTACCACTGGTATTTGCATTACTCTTGGGTATCTCTATCATTGCTAAGCGTATCATCTTTGGCGCTACTGTAGGCTGGTCTTTGTTTGCCATGTTTCTGGCATGCATAGCTGTGCTAAGCATCATGACACCCAAGATTGTATATTCTTTCAAAGAGTCTGGTGAACATAAAGTAGAAACGCTCTATGAGCCTACCGGAAAAACCCTGGCGCTTAGCCTTCAAGAAATAGGTTTAGACGATTACCACGCTACAAGCTTAACATTGAAAGGATACGATGGTCAGGCATTAAAACTTGTACAACGTTTTCAAGCGCAAGGTGAAACCGTTGCCACAGCCATTGAAAATGCCAAGATGGTAGCATATGGTGTGAGCTTTACTGATTCAATCATGGTATTTGATTCCAACCTCACCTTTAAAAAAGAGGCGCTTTTCCGTGCACAAGAGTTGGATATGACCCTGTATATCCCTTATGGAAAATCTTTTACGATGGACCGCGGCATGTGCCGCTTCATTACTCAGTATGTTTCCTGGGATGATCTTGATAATCAAACCTGGAACATGACACAAAATGGTTTGGAATGCCTCAGCTGCGAGGGTAACCAAACATCATCACTGAATAACGATAGTCAATGGAGTTTCGATGAAGTAGAGATTGGCGGCTATGTGGATGTTACCATTACCCAGGGGGCTGATTATACAGTGGAACTGGTAGGAAAAAACAGTGAGAAAGCTAAATACACCCTCGAACAGGTGGGCAATACTTTGGTAATTAAATACAGAGATTTTGATGATGACAAAAACTTCAACTGGAAGAAAGACATGGTCATGTTCGATGAGATAGAGGTAAATATCAGCATGCCCAACCTGGAAAAAATCCAAGCCAAAGGTGCCGGCAAACTTAACTTCCGCGACTTCACAAGCGATGACGTGGAAATAGAATTGCTTGGTGCCTTCCGCGCCCGTGGCCAGCTAACGGCTCATCACCTGCTGGTAGATATTAAAGGAGCCTCTGAACTTGAGTTAAGCGGAGAGGGCAATAACCTTGATGCTACCATTACAGGTGCCTCCCGCTTGAAGGCTTACGACTATGAAGTGCAAGATGCCACCATTGAAACCTTGGGGGTATCTAGTGCCAGAATTAATGCAACAGGCATTTTAGAGCTAAAAGAAGGGGTTGGAAGTTCCATCAATTACAGGGGAAACCCGGCAGAAGTGAAAAAAAATTGAGAAATATGCCTCATTCCAAAACTTGCAAACGAAGTTTACGTTATAACGATCACCTGAAATAATTAAACCAAAACCGACCCCCATATGATTATCTTCCTGGCGCTTTTAATAATGTTAGTGGTAAGCTGGATTTTCTAGTTTAGCACCAACGGCAACTATACCAAGTCCTGACTTTGTCAGGACTTTTTTATTTTATATTTCCGCACGATTCCTTAAAACAGCTCTACCAAAGCATGAAAAAATTAGCCTTTATTATTCTCCTTACAATGCTGGCCGGCTATGCCCAGGCCAAGAAAGGCAAGATCTGCGGCAGGGTTGTCTGGATCGAAGGGAATCAGATGCCAGGTCCTGATAAAGTCAAAAGCCCCAATCAAGGGGTTTTCAGAGAGCTTTACGTTTATGAATTGACCCTAATGGACCAAGTAAAGGAAGTCAATGGCTTCTATCAGTCTATTGAAACAAGACTCATCCGGAAAATCAAGACTAGTAAAAACGGTAAGTTTAAAAGCAAAATACCTGTGGGCATCTATTCGGTCTTTGTAAGAGAGCCAGAAGGTCTTTGGGCCAATTTATTTGACGGCCAGGGACAAATCAACCCTGTAACCGTTAAAAAAGGTACTTGCGAACCCATCCTTATTCAAATCAATTATCAGGCAGCCTATTAAAAGCACTAAAATTGTTCGGGGCATGCAACCCCGGAATCCTTATTTGCATCTTGCCTTAGAAACACTTTGAATGGCATTGACTTTACACAGATTGAGTGAAGAAGAATTGTTGGCTGGCTGCCTGAATAACAATAGGGCTGCCCAGCAACAGCTCTATGCTACCTATTCGGGTAAAATGTATGCCCTTTGCTGCCGCTATGTTAAAAACAGCATGGAAGCGGAAGATGTATTAGTTACAGCTTTCACCAAAGTTTTTGACAAGATTGACACTTTTAAAAAAGAAGGCAGTTTTGAAGGATGGATCAGAAGAATAGTGGTGAATGAAGCCCTCACCTGGATTCGTAAAAACCGCTCATTATACCTGGAAACTGATTTAGAGAAAGCAGATTTTGAACTTGACTATGATCGGCTTAGTGATCATCTGGAGACAGAAGATCTTTTAAAAATGATTCAAGGCTTACCCACCGGTTATCAATTGGTGTTTAACCTTTATGCCATTGATGGATACTCGCATAAAGAAATTGCTGAACAGCTAAATATCAGCGAAAATACCTCTAAGTCGCAGCTAAGCCGCGCCCGCGTTTACCTTCAAAAAGTTTTAGCCCAGCACGACTGGGATGCTAACCAAACATTACAAAGCGATGAAGCAACAACCTGATAAACTCTTCCGTGATAAACTGGCCAATGAAAGCATGCCTGCACCGGAGGCTGCATGGGCTCGCATCGAAAGCAAGCTGCCTGCGCAGCGTACTCCCTGGCTATATTTAAAAATAGCTGCCAGCTTCATCTTAATCCTTGGCTGTGCTATTTTCTTATGGCCGGCTGATGAGCCCGTCCAAGTGCTGAGCGATAACACAAAGCCCGCTGATAAGTCACGCGTACAAAAACAAAATGAAACAAGTACTACTCAAAAAGAAAAGCTGGATACAATAAAAGCAAACACCAATGGTAAAGAGAAAAGTAAAGTAAATCAGGAAAAGAATACACCTCAGAAAAATCAAAAGAAGAGTGGTATCCCTATTACAAACTTTGCCAAAGCGGAGCATTTAATTGCAGACAATAGTAATAGCAATAAAGAGACATCTGCAGTCATATCAGATGTCGTTGCCAATAGCACAAACGCTGACGTGATCAATAGTACTGAGCAAAGTATAGCCGAAACTTCTGCGACATCACTGGCAGAAAATTCCACCATTGTACTGGTGGCCAGTGATGTGTCAAAATATTTAAAAGAAGCTGAGGTTGATGATGCAACCTCTGACCTTGATAATACATCTTCATTTCGAAAGCTGTTAGAGAAAGCTGCAGACCTGAAAAACAACCAGTCAGGTTTAGCTGAACTCCGACAGAAGAAAAATGAAATTCTGGCGCTGAATTTCCGAAATGAAAAACGTGAACGAAACAACTAAAACAATGACAAAGACTTTAATCACCTCTGCCCTCTTATTAAGCTCAGTCTTCGGCCTACAAGCCCAAACCCAAAAAACAGATACGGTAATCGTTGAATTGGCAAAGACAAGTAAAGTTATTTTCACCATTCGCGATCGGTCAGACCTGACAACCCTGAAAGCATACGACTATCAGGCACTTTTCAAGGATATTCTCGCCAAGATCGAAGCCAAGGATACAGCCTTGGTAGCGGTAAGTCCTGTGCCCAATGAAAAAACAAGCACAGAAGATTGGGGCAAGATTGAGAATGATGATGACAATGATGATGACGATTGGAGCGATGACAACCGAAGCGGTTATAGCAAAGGGAAAAAATACCACCGCCACAGAAATGAAGGCTTCTTTAACTTTGACCTGGGCATGAACAACTTTTTGCAAGACGGCAAATTCCCTGATGAAAATAATGCCCCTTACACCGTACGCCCTTGGGGTAGCTGGTATGTTGGCTTCAACTCTATCCAAAAAGTTAAAATAGCTGGTAAGTTTTATACAGAACTGGGCTTGGGCATGAGCTGGTATAATTTCAAATTTCAGAACGATGGTCTTACCATGAGCAAAGGTGCTAATGAAGTAGAATTTACACAGACGCTTCCGGATATTAATCCTGAGAAAAGTAAACTAACCGTAAGCTATATCAATGTTTCTGTCGTGCCCGTACTAGACTTTGGCAGTCGCCCCAGCAAGTCGCTGCTGTGGGGGCACAACGATGCCTTCAGAATAGGCTTGGGTGGTTATGCAGGTTACCGCATCAACAGTTATGCGAAGCAAGTATATAAAGTGGATGGCGATGTAGAACGCGATCGTACCAGAAGTAACTTTTACTTGAACAACCTGCGCTATGGTGCTCGTTTGCAAATGGGTTATAAGGGCACTGATATTTTTGTTAACTACGATATCAATGAGTTGTTCACCGAAAACCGAGGCCCCAAACTCAATGCCTTTAGCTTTGGTGTAATCTTCTAATGCTTTAAATCATCATCCCAACAAACTACCTGGATTTCATCAAAGAAGTTCAGGTGGTTTTATTTTCAGGCTAAGCAGGTAATTGATCCTTGCCTTTTGTTTTAACTAGCCATAACCACTTCCTTCTCTGAAGGCTTGAGTTTAAGCTCAGCACTTAAGCGGCTGCGACTAGGCCATGACAGTAGATAGAAAAGCAGGTAAACACTATAGATCATCAACAGCCATGGCCAATTGCTTAGATATAAGGCAAGCATGAGCATAAACGAACCACTCGCTATAACAAGCGATCTAAACACACTTAACTTGGCGTAAACATCCATGCGCTCTCCCAAACTCGGTTTATTGATACTTTTGGCCAGTATTATGCGCACCAGGAAAAAGCTCGTCAAGCCATCGATGAAAGCAGCTGCCACTACCACATAAACGATAAAAGCCCCCTCATCCATTGACATAACAGGTTTTAGGATACCCGTCATCAATAGGTAGAACAATACCAGGAAGAGCAATGCACTTGCAAAAAAAATAATCAAAGTTCTGTTTTGCAGACGCGAGAAATAATTGGGAATTGAATTGTATTGCATAGGGAGATGACTATGCCAAATTATTCATATTTTTGAATAAAGTGTTGTTATCATGGGAGAAGTACTATCAGGTTCGTCTAGAAAAGCACAAGTGGTTCGGGTAGCGGCAGAGCTGTTTAGGGAAAAAGGGTACGTTGCCTCCAGCATGCGCGATCTCGCCCATAAGTTAGGCATAGAAGCAGCCAGTCTGTATTCTCACATCAAATCAAAAGAAGAGATACTGCACATCTTGTGTTTTGATATGGCTGAAGATTTTATGGCTTCCCTTGACGAAGTGGAAAAACAATCGAATCTCTCGGCCAGCGAAAAACTACAGCTTGGCATTATTGGTCACATACAGGTAATGGCGAGGGATTTAACCGCTTCAGCTGTTTTTATGAACGAGCACCGCCATCTCAGTCAACCTTATTTACGCGATTTTTTGCTGTTGAGAATCAACTACATCAATCGTTTCAAGAAAATGATCGAGGATGGCGTAGCACATGGGGAATTCAAGAAAGAAATTGATAAAAAACTGGCCGTCATGACCCTGTTTTCATCCCTCAACTGGATGCCCCTTTGGTATAACCCCGATTCTGTCATTGATTCTGGCGCTTTGGGTCGTCAGTTAGCCGATATGTTGGTGAATGGCTTAAAACAAAACAAGTAGGAATCTGTTTACTAACAGGCGTTAGCCCTTATATTTGCAATCGATTTAGTTATTTAAAATCAAGATTATGTACGGTGGCGGAAATACCTTTGAAGGCATTAAAACGGATAGCCTGGCACAAGAAGATCCACAAAAGCTGGCTGAATTTGAAGCCCGTATTGCACGTGGTGAGAAGATAGAACCTACCGACTGGATGCCCGAGTTATACCGAAAGCAGTTGGTCAGGATGATTGAACAGCATGCCCATAGCGAAATTATTGGGGCCTTGCCTGAGGGTACCTGGATTACCCGCGCTCCTGGTTTTAAACGCAAGCTATCTCTTATGGCTAAAGTACAGGACGAAGTAGGCCACGCACAGCTACTGTATAGTGCTGCTGAAACCCTTGGTAAGTCAAGAGAACAAATGATAGACGACCTGATCACTGGTAAGTCTAAATACTCGAATATATTTAATTACCCCGCTTTCACCTGGGCAGATTCCTGTTTCATTTCATGGTTAGTAGATGCAGGTGCCATCGTTAATCAATTGGCGAATGCAAAAGGCAGCTACGGCCCCTATTGCCGTGCCTTGGATAGAATCTGTGCTGAAGAATCCTTCCATTTAAAATATGGCCATCACTGTGTCATTTATCTGGCCAGTGGTACAGAAAAACAAAGACAGATGTTTCAGGAGGCCCTGAACCGCTGGTGGCCACCTATGATGCACTTCTTTGGTCCTTCTGATAAAATTTCTGCCCACACGGAAGTATTGATGCGCTGGAAAGTCAAAATGAGCACCAATGATGATCAGCGCAATCAATTCCTGGACATGTACGTGCCGAAGATATGGGAACTTGGCTTCACTATTCCAGATCCTAATCTGAAGAAGAATCCTGAAACAGGTCGCTGGGATTATACAGAACCTGATTGGGAAGAATTCAAGCGCGTTATTAACGGTGACGGACCTTGTAACAAGGAACGCCTTGAGGTAAGACGTGTAGCAGAAGAAAGAGGCCAATGGGTTAGAGAAGCCTTGAAGAGCCCTTCATTGCGCTACGTTACGCCACTCGCTTAATTATGAAGAATCTTATATGCTGCTCAATCGCAGCATAGCTTTTATGATGAAACCAATTGATCCACGCGTAAACCGATTACCAGGTTTTGGGCAAGGCAGCATTCAACCAAAGGCTCCACTTGACCAGCTAGGTACTTATGAGGTGTTTGTACAAGCCAAGGAAGGCAAGCCCTTCCAGCACGAAGGCATTGTGCATGCTTCAGACATTGAACTCGCCTACATACTGGCCAAAGAAACCTTCACCAGAAGATTTACTTGTGTTTCACTCTATGTAACAGAAACAAGAGATGTTTATGTATCTCCGCTCACAGATGGACAAACCAGTAGTTATGAGCTCTTGCCCCCTGCTACTGCAGGTAATGGACCAACAGAAGCCTACGAAGTATATCATTTGGTGAAGCGTGGAAAGCAGCACGTACACGTTGGTGAAGTAATGGCCAGCTCTCCTCAAGAAGCCATGCATTCAGCTAAAGAAAAATTTGGAGCCGGTAAAGTGGTGTATAATGTTTGGGTTATTCGCAAGAGCAACATTCGTTATACCAACGAGGCAGACAAAGACTTATGGCTAACACTGCCTGAAAAAAAATACCGTGATGCTGCCGATTATAAAGCCGGAGACAAGCTCACAGCCTTTTTAGAAAGAGTAAAACACTCCGTATGAACGAACTTGCCCTAAAAGAACTACTGTATAAAATTGCTGATGACCAACTTATTTTGGGGCACAGAAACTCTGAGTGGACAGGCTTTGGTCCGCTATTGGAAGAAGACATCGCTTTTTCATCAATGGCGCAAGATAAGGTAGGCCAGAGTTATGCCATTTACCAAATGCTCAATCAGCTCGGAGAGCAAGAGCCCGATACAGTTGCATTCATGAGAAATGCTAATCAGTTTCACAATTGCCAACTGGTAGAATTGCCTAACGGAGAATATGATTTCAGTTTGATCAGACATTTCCTTTATGATACAGCCGAGATTACTCGATTCGATTTTTTGGCAAATTCCTCATACGAACCTTTGGCTCAGCTAGCCAGAAAAATAAAGGGAGAACTCAAATACCATACCCTGCATGCAAACACCTGGATCAAGAAATTAGGAAATGCAACAGAAGAAAGTATTGGCCGATTACAAGGTTCACTCAACAAAGCATTGCCTTATGCGCTTGGCATTTTTGAACCCTCCCCGCTGGAACAAGAAATTATAGCCTCCGGATTTTTTGCAGGTGAAGAAGTATTGAAGAAACAATGGATGGAAAAAGTTGAGTTATTGCTCAGTCAAACCCAGCTCAATCTACCCGACTGGAAAACAATTCAACCTGTGTTAGGAGGTAGAGTTGGACAGCATACAGAGCATCTTCAACCGCTGCTTGACGAAATGAGCGAGGTCTTCAGAATCGATCCTTCAGCAGAATGGTAATCAACATTCTATGAAATTCTCTAAAGCTGAAATATTTACACTGCTGGAAGATGTCAAGGACCCTGAGATCCCAGTGCTATCATTGGTTGATCTTGGTGTGATTACAAAAGTAGACATTGATGGAGAGGCCGTTCATGTAGAAATGACGCCTACTTTTGTAGGCTGCCCTGCCCTTGACTTCATGAAAAATGAAGTGCTCGAAAAATTAAAAGAAAATGGAATTACCCAGGCTTCTGTTAGTATTTCATTCAAAGAACCCTGGTCGAGTGATAAGATCTCAGAAAAGGGAAAAGCTGCCCTAAAGCAGTTCGGCCTTGCGCCTCCCATGCCGGCTCACCTCTTTACCGATATTGAAGTAATGGAGCACGTACCTTGCCCACGTTGCGAGGGTACAGACACAGAGCTTAAAAATCCATTTGGACCTACCTTATGCCGCTCTATTCATTATTGCCATACTTGTAAAGAAGCCTTTGAGCAGTTCAAGCCTGTTTCATAGGTTATTTTATTTCTAAAGTCAGGTAAATCTTACACAGCTGTCGAAAAGCAGCCCTTTAGCGCCAACATTTTTATAGTTTAGCGCGTATTGTATAAAAAGTATTGGTGCCCAATGGTTAGATTAATCCTTGTCTTGATCAGTATCCTTCCGATTCTATCATTTATTAGCTGTAAAGAACAGCCTAAAACAGTGGTAGAAGAAGTTCAGTTTACACAAGAAGACTCGATAACAGACCGCTACCTTATACTACAGGACAGCCTTTTATACATCTGGAATTTGATGATCAACGATGATAACCAGAAGCTTAAGGCTATGCACAATTTACTGCATGAGCTACGGGTAGGTAGACAGGCAGATGAACAAACACTTAACACACTGGAACAAAGATTAGAGCAACTTTCCAGAATTCGTTATACCCAACGAACAATGGTTAACCCAGACATCGTTGAGGAATATGATTTTGCATCGAACGCATTAATCACAGAAATAACCACCCTGGCAACCACAGCCCAAAGCTTTGAACAAAACAACATCCTTCAAGGCCTGGTAGATCATATCACCTTAGCCGACCAGCGTGTTAATAATTACAGAGCAGATTACGATGTGATTGCACAACACTTCAACGAATTTCTCAGCGAACATCACAAGATTATCAAAACCATCGATGCACAATTTTCTTTGGAAAAAAGGCCTTTATTCGAGATCTCACAAGAATAAAAAAGCCCGCATCATTTAAGATACGGGCTTTCTGATAATTAAATTTTCAAAACCTTATTCCCACTTCGAACGTCTTTCTCTACCCCCACCTGTCGAAGGACGTCTGTCATTTTTATCGTTTGAGTAAGTACGTTTCTTTGAATCAGGTCTGGAATCAGAGGATCGAGCATCAGAACGACTATCGCCTCCATAAGATCTACCTTTTGAATAAGAACGCTCACGGGAAGGTCCTCCTGAGCGGCCACCACGACTAGCGCCTCCGCCACCGGCTGCACCGGCTG
>JALHOT010000017.1 GCA_022842845.1 Cyclobacteriaceae bacterium
GTCAGGCCAGTATCATTGAAAGGAATAGAGCCAATAGCTCCTACAAACTCAACCGTACCATCACCCAATGCGGCATTAACCGCGTAGGTTGTTCCGTCTACGGGTGCTCCAGTTGGAGAAGATCCTGTTCTTCGCACCACTAGATAACCCGTTGGAGCCCCCACAGCAGCTGTAAAACCAACACTATAGGAAGTGGTAGCCAGCGAAGTAAAAGTCAAGGCTGTCGGTTGGTTAGCAGGCTCTGCGGAAAGTGTAGTTCGATTGCCTTCCAATGGTGTAGCGGTTCTGTAATTAATGGAACCACCAGCGCCATTATAAGAAAACACATCGTAATGATAAACGGTGGCTGAATTTAGACTGCCATCTGTAAATGGTAGGGAAGCAAAATCACCAGCATAGGCAACAAAACCATCGCCAATCGCATCGTTAAGAGCATAAGAAGTTCCATCTACGGGTACTCCAGAAGGGGATGCGCCACTTCTGCGAATCACCAGGTAACCATCGGGGGTGCTGGCTGCAGCGGTGAAGGAAACTTCTAATGAAGTAGTAGTAGGATTTGAAAAAGTGAGTACGGTAGGTTGATTCGCTGGTTCTGTGGATAGCGTTAAGCGGTTGCCTTCTAAAGGGGTACTTGTTAAATAGTTGATATTTGCACCTGTACCATTGTAGGAAAATACATCGTAATAATAATCGGTAGCATCAGTAAGGCCAGCATCATTGAAAGGTATTGAACCAATAGCACCTACAAATTCTACCGTTCCATCACCAAGGGCTGCATTGACAGCATAAGTTGTTCCATCTACCGGTATTCCAGTAGGAGAGCTTCCTGTTCTGCGAACCACCAGGTATCCTGTTGGTGCACCAGCAGCCGCTGTAAATCCAACGTTATATGAAGTTGTAGTCAGTGTTGTAAAGGTCATAGCTGTGGGCTGATTGGCCGGTTCTGCAGAAAGAGTAGTCCGGCTGCCTTCGAGTGGTCCACTTGTACGGTAATTAATTGTATTGCCTGATCCGTTGTAGGAGAAAATATCGTAATGATAAATGGTGGCAGCAGAGAGACCGCCATCTGAAAATGGTAAGGATACAAAATCACCAACATAGGCAACAGTCCCGTCTCCAATGGCATCATTAACTGAATAGGTGGTTCCATCTGTTGGTGCACCAGTTGGGGATGCCGCACTTCTTCGTATCACCAAGTAGCCTGCTGGTGTACTAGGAGCTGCTGAAAAACCTACATCCATGGAGCTAGATGTAACGTTTGCAAAAGTAAGAGATGTAGGCTGATCAGCCGGCTCGGCAGCTAAAGTGCTTCGGCTCCCTTGTAGCGGGCCGGTGCCAGTCAGGTAGTTAAAAGTACCACTGGCTCCATTATAAGAATAAATGTTGTAGTGATAAGTTGTTTCAACAGATAATCCGGCATCGTTAAAGGTGACAGCATTACCCACAAACTCAACGGTACCGTCTCCGATTGGATCACCAACAGAATAAGTGGTTCCGTCTACAGGCGAGCCCGTTGGGGCTGCTCCGGTAGCTCTAACCGCCAGATACCCGGCAGGAGGCCCTGCGGCTGCTGTAAAACTTACTTGCATGGAATTGGTAGTAACACTTGAAAATACCATGGCAGAGGGTTGGCCTGCCGGGGTGGCTGCATAAGTAGTTTGAGTGTTTGGATTATTAGTACCTGTACTTGTAAGGTATTCTTCAGCAGCAGCAGCACCATTATATTCAAATATGCGTACGTGATATATGGTGTTGGCACTCAAGCCTGTAACAGTTACTGATGTTCCGCTGCCATTGTAAACACATTTTTGGCCAGTCCCTAGATCAGTACCAGCGTTATAATCTGTGTTGGCAGCATAAGTAGTATTGACAGCAGGGGTAAATGCAATTGCCGCATTATCGATAACTACAATACGATTTGCACCATTGCCTGATGTCCAGCTGATGGTCATGCCATTCGGGCCAATAGCGCTGAAAGCAATATTAGTTGCTTGCGTACCGGGGGGTGCTGGAACGGCAGCGTAGGCAATAATTGTTAGCAATAAAGTCGTGAGGAGAAGGGAAAATCTTTTCATAATCAAAAGAATGATTCAGTAGGAATTAGGGTAGATAAATTTGATGAACTATAGTTCACCATTATTATCAATTTTCAACAGCACTAATTTTTTAAAGTTGGTTCCAAATTCAGTAGATCCAAAAATGAGATAACCGTCATCACTTGTTTGACGAACCGATGCGGCTTCATCTTTAGCAGAAGCGCCAAAGTTTTTACGCCAGACTTCTTCGCCAGTATTGCTTAGCCGAACTATGACCATATCACTTTGACCAAAACCAAGATCAGTACCACTAGTTCCATTAGCAGCCAGTATAAGTCCGCCATCGCCAATGGATGATATGCTGATGCCAATATCATTTTGAAGGTTAAAATCAATTACCTTAGTAAAGTACTCATTTCCACTTGGGTCAACTTTTAAAACAAAAATATCTTCACCATTCTGACCAACATTCTGATTGGTAGATCCGATAAAAGCGTAACCGGGGGTTCCACCGACTACAGTGGTCATATCTAAGGCTACTTCACGAAAGTTTGTTACATAAGACTTATTGGATAAAGCGCTTCCATCATTCGGCCTTGATCGAACTAATCGTGCATCTAAAGCACTAAGTTGTCCAGAACTACCTCCCCAAACTAATTCTCCTTGTCTGTTAATAAAAAGTCGTTTGGTTACTTCGCCTGTTCCATCACCATAAAAACGAGTCCATAGCTGAGTGTTGGCATCCGAGGAAAGCACCTCTGTTACAAGCATGTTATCAGTCCCCTTATTGTTGAGTGAAGCCAGAATTATATAGTTGCCATTCACATTTTGTGTTATGCCTTTTCCAGAGAAAGAAGAACTCAATAATCCATTCTCTTCTCCACTGATAGTTTCTAAGGCTATGACTTGGCCATCAAAATCCACCTTTAAAAGCGCTATGTCTGTAGGGTCGCTTGCATCTGCTAAATCGTTTTGTTCCCCAACGATTACATAGGCATCTTCAGTGATGATCATTGAAGAGGCTCTTAGACTTAAGGTAGATACAGCGCTTGTAAATTCTGGATATACTCGCTCCCAAAGGAGGTTACCATTCAAATCGGTTTTTGTTAGCTTAATTTTATTCTGAAAGCGTCCAATAACATCCGTAGGCACATCGATGGTACTCAATAGAATGAAGCCATCGGTGGCTTCCAATGCAAGGTTGGGTGTGTGGCTATACTCACTACCGAAATAACGTAGGAAAGTATTTTTATTCGCGAGTTTAGCACCCTGCTCATCCTGGCACCCAAATAGAATTATAAGTGGAATAAAAAGTAAAAGTTTCTTCATGCTTATTTTATCAATTTCTTGGGTTTGAAATATGGATATATCAAGCCAATGGTAAATGCCGCCTGATTAATAGAGAAATCGTTGTTAACGTAACCATATCTATTGAGGATCTCTACATTCTTGCCTTGTTGACTGTAGCGTTTTTCCGTGTTTACCACATTATTTAGGCCCCAATAATACCGCACATCGGCAGTTACATATAGTTCTGTCACTTTAAATTTGACCCCAGCCAGCAGAATGGCAGAGAAATTAAGAGTTTTATAATTAAGCGTGTTATCTAAGGGCGCACCGCTTACGTCTTCAAAGCCAGGCTCCACATTAAGTTCCGCTTCTTCAAAATTTGAGCTTAAGAGATATGAGGTTGATAAACCAGCGCCAGCATAAGGCTGAAAAAAATTGTTCGCAAATTTTTTCTTAAAAGGGTATTGTCCAATTAGGTTTAGTTGAAGTAGTTGCTGGGAGATCTGAGCGGTCAAGCTCGTTGGCTGCGCCACATTATCAGTTCCGAATATGTTATTATTTGCATAGGTAAAAGATCGCTCGGATAACATAAATTCTGGTGCAAGCACCAGTTTATCCTTGAGCAGCACTTTCTCAAATGCCAAGCCAAATACTAACTTCTGATTACTTGAGAAGGAACCTGTACCTTGACCGTTGCCAAAGATATAGTAGTGATTCTGCACATTTACATTGGTTGTGAGAAAGCTCCCCCTTAAGCCTATGGAAAAGATAGGATCTTTTCTAAACTTCTTATAAAGATTGACAAACTCAGCCGGGTCTGTACCTTCATTAATTTCGAAAAAGTGATCGGCACTCATAAGGCTGATCATGGCTTTGTCGGCTTGAGCAGGTTCTTCCAGGTAAATGTAGGTTAGCACAAGAAGTTTGTAAGCTTCTACTTTTTCGGCTTTAGAGAATTTATCCAAACAGCCTTGTAGGGTATATTCTAACTCTTGTAATCGTCCTTGTTCATATGATGCTCTGGCAGAGCGTAGTGCTTGTAAGCAAACAGGATCTGTTTGAGCCAGGCCACTCAAGGACAACAAAAAGATGAATACCGTTAAGAGTGCTGGGGAGAAATATTTATTCATTCTTTTTTACTTTTTATTTTCAGAGAGTCCAATGCATGTTTTTTCGTAGGAAAGATCCTTGTCTACATTAATGTCCCATTCTTCTTGAGTTAAATTTCGGCTTAAATAGCTACAAAGTAATTCCGACATAGTTTTCATATTAGTAGGCCATGCGTGAATGGTTTCATTAGCTTTTTCAGTATTACTGTTCATGCCTGCCAAGAGTTGTTCATCATCTAATGTAAATACAGCAGTACGTACCCAGTCGGCATGATCATCCAATACTATTGGCTGTGCGTTTAGCAGGTCAAGATTCCAAATGCGAACCGTTTTATCGTAGCTGGCGGTTGCCATAAAGGTACCTGCGTGGTTGAAGGTGATTTGTTCTATGGCGGCAGTATGGCCAGATAGTACGCGAATAGCGCCAGGATTATTCATGGGCATGATACGAACCAGGCCATTAATGTCACCAAAAATTAGGCGACTTCCATCACGCGTAAAGCCTACTGAACTAAGCCCCAGTTTTCTGCCTCGGGCATCATTAGGGTTTTTGTAGAGGATAGTCTCCTTAAAATTATTGGTTACATCCCAAACAAAAAGAGATCCGTTATCACCAGCTCCGGCTAGCTTCTTGCCGTCAGGGCTTAAAATGATGCTATTGATTTTTTCTTTGCTGGAGATGATCTCCTTAACAGAGTTAAGGTCTGAGTACTTAATGCTAAAACCGGCATTATCACGGGCAAAAAACCCTTTACCATCGGCAGAAAACTGAAGGTTGTCGATATTCACCATGAAACCCGGTATTTGCTTAGGGCCTGCTTCCATATTACGCAGATCATAGAGCTCTGCATAATTTTGAACAGCACCCGTTGCTAGTCCACCTGCAATCATGTAGCGCCCGTCAGGACTTATGTCTAAAGTATAAACCAGGTATGTTTTCCGGGCTTTTACCAATTCAGTACTTATCCACTGATTGTTTTTGTGTGTCCATGATAAAATACGACCATCAGAACCCCCAGAATATAGAAGCGAGGATTTGGCATCTGTTATAAGGATGCGGCAAGCCCCCAGGTCATGACCTTCAAGATTTTTAGTCAGTGGATCATTTTGCTTTTTCAGCGCGCGGAACAAGCCCGTATAGATGTCATTATCATAACCATATCCTTTGTACCTTTTGTTAAAGACAAAAGCTTGTTGTGCTAAAAGAGATTGAAGCTCTTTATCGGGCAGTTCTTTTGATTTTACAGCCATGGCCTTAGCAGTAGCCAGGTATTGGCGGGCTGTGGCTATTTGGCTTTGCTTGGTTGCTTCTTTCTCATTATCCTGGGCTAGCCTTTCATTTTCTTCAGCCCTTATTTTCTCAGCGTTAGCGCGACTCTCATTTTCTTCAGCTCTCAGTTTTTGCTCCTCTGCTCTTCTCTTCTCGATTAGAGCATTTTGCTCGCTAATCTCTGCAGCCAATCTTGCTTTTTCGGCTTGCTGCTGGGCAATCTTTGCGCTATCTCTTTGTATTTCAGCATAACGGGCTGCTTCCTCCGCTCTTTTAGCATTGTCGTCTGCAAGCTGCCTTTGAACTTCAGTTTCTGCCTGTGCCTTTTCCGCCTGTGTCTTTTGGATAAAAGCAAATACAACGGCCACTAATGAAATGATCAAACCACCTGCTAAAATCAAAGCAATAATACGCGTACGCTGCAGTTTGCGCTTCTGCTCAAGTTCTTTGATGCGCTGTTCTGTCTCGAATTCCTTCTTAGAGTATTCGAGGAAGATCATGGTCCGCTCAAAGGCAGGGTTGTAGCGCTGACCCCACACTAAAGTAGGCTTGTGCTTGGCTTGCCAGTTTAAGGCCAATTGTAAATCAGGTGGTCTCCATAAACCAGCCTTACCTACCTGATACATGGCAGCAGCCTCTGACAAGCGCGTATACATCTGCACGGCATCCGCCTCATCATCTACCCAGTTTTTCAAACGAATCCAAATACGCATCAGAGATTCGTGCGAGATATCCACCATCGATTTGCCACCAATGGGCATACCATGGCCTGGTGTCAATAAAGATCTGCCTGGCTCTCTGAACTTCTCAATCACTGCGATCACATCCTCTTCAGAGCAATCAGCAATGGCCGCTATTTCATTGAGGCGGGTAGGTCTTCTGATACCGAAATTTTCACCTCGCTTTTCAGTAATGGCTTTAAAAAGAATTTCACATACACGCTTTTGTTCTTCGTCCAATTCATCGTAGGCTTCATTGGCGTGCATGCTCAAGGCTTCGGACATCGTACCGATGGCCTCGTAATGTTTTAAATCAAGCGACTCTTCGTTGTAGTCGCGGTACTTGGCCCAATAAGACCAGGTACGCATGAGCGCATGTTGAAGAATAGGTAGTTGATCCGGATTGTCGCCTAAGTCGTTCAGCAGTTGCTGCGATAGGCGAGGGGCAATGGTGGCACCACCCACCGCTACAGGACCTTCAATAGCCCTGCGCTTCTGATCCCGCGTCATCTGCGGAATCAAATAGTGGCTGTCGTTGATTTTGCGTGTTAATTCCGGGAACTGAGCACAATCACCAATGAAATCAGAGCGCATGGTGATGGCCACATAAATAGGCGCATCCGGATAGTTGACGGCTTCCATCAATAAGTTGATGAAGGCAAGTGATTCATTAACAGAGTTTGGATCAGAGCTATCCTTAAAGCGGAAGAGCTCTTCAAACTGATCGACCAGGATCAGGTAATTGATGTCGCTGGAACGTCTGGCTTGCTGCACCGCTTCTACCAAACCGAGGGAGGAGCTGCGCAAGAGCGTAGAGAAGATAGTGCGTTTAATCCTTTTCTCTTCCGGATCAGCCGATATGTACTCAGGGTTGTTTTTGATCAAGGCTTCGGCCATATTATCGATAGGACCAGCGCCCGGACGTGTGACCACCACTTCCCAGTTAGGAGAGGCATCTGTCAGAAAGCCACCATAGAGAATAGGTAAAACCCCGCAATAAATGAAGGAGGATTTACCGCTACCACTGGGGCCAATGACGCCTACAAAACGACTCTTCGAAAGTTTGAGAAGTACCTCATCGCTTTGCCCTTCACGGCCAAAGAACAAATGGCTCTCATCGATTTGAAAAGGTCGCAGCCCGGGGAAGGGGTTTGCCGCTACTTTATCTACAACTTCCATACTCATGTTGCTAGATTAAAATTCTTTTAAAAATGATTTTACATTTTCAAGGGAGTGTTGAGGCTCACCCTGAAATACGACAATGTTCTGATTGCGGAAACTCTCGGCATTGATAGAGGAACCAATTCCTGTGTAAATGGCTTTTCCTTTGATGGGTTTCTTTCTTCCGAAACCAGGGGCCTTGAGTAAGTCAAGTACTTTCATACGCACCCATTGCTCGTTTACTTTACCTTTAAATATGATAGCTGCATCGAAGCTTCTCAGGTTGTCGATATGCTTTTTACGCAGCTCCAATAACTCCCCTTCAAACTCAGGCATCAATACTTTGTAGCCTGATTTTTCAATTACCTCTGCCAGGGCTTTTACTTCTTGCTGATCAACGCGATCGTGAACCAGGTATACTGACTTTCCAGTGTCAGCGCCTGATCCTTTTCTTTCTACAGACTCCACCAATTCTTCCCGCATAATATTCTTAAAGTCCTCCAGCGGGGTTTGTAAAATTTCCGCACCTTCTTGTGCTTCCACATCTCGTTTGATGCTTTCTATGAAATTTTTCTGTCGATCGCTGGCATTGGCAATTACAGGTGAAATCCATATCAGGCGAGAAAACTCCTGACCATTTTGTTTGGCTTGTAAGCTTCTTTCGGCTGCCAGTCTGTTTTGTATGTCGACTACAGAACGGTCTGCACCTTGAGGAATCTCGCCATAGGCACTGCCGATCAGGTGAATAGAAAGACTGCACTCTTCAAGGTCTTTGCGCACAACCTTATCTAACTCACTAAGCGTTCCTGGCAAGGTTTGTTGAGGCATTACTACATAGCCATGTCTTATCAATTCTCGCTTGATGATATTGCGCTGTACTGATAGATCGTGACCAGTTTCAGCCAGGTAGATATTTTTACGCTTGTAAATATTTCTTATCTCTGGTCCTTTTCCCAGGGCGCGCAGTTGCATTAATGAATCAAAGATGTCATAGGCAAGGTCAACCATCTTCATCCAATATTGTCGTTCTGCCTCTAGGCTGAAGTAATCGGTATATTCTTTTGTTTCTCCTGTTTCAGTATCCAACTGATACATTTCGTATCCGATCAGTTCCCGCAAACGAGGGGGTTGTTCTTGTGCGGTAAGCGGTGCTTTAAATACCTTAAAAACCCTGTTGGCTTTGCGCTCTGCATTTTCTATGGCTTTGTAGAATGTCTCTACATTATCAAGGCATCGGCCAGACTGAATAAAGTCTTTGGATAGAATGGTGGCCAGCACGCCAACGTTGGTCATACTGGGAGCTGTGATGGTATCGAATTCAGACTTGAGAAGGATGTTAGGCTTTTCTCCCAAAACCTGCATGAGCATGAGCTCAAGAAAACGCTTAAAGTCGTTTACCCAGCCAGTTGCTTTCTTTCCCTGGGTCTCGTTGTCTTTATCAGCAAAAACAATTAATACATCAACATCAATTTGCATGGAGTGTGCGATTATAGGTTAGGTATTTTTGAGGCTTGTGTTACATTTTTAATCAGGCGTTGCACCAGTTCATGGTGATTGGCAATGACAAAGTAGAATTCTGTAAGGCTTATTCTGAAAACAATGGAGCGCTCGTTAGCAATGACTGTATTGGCTTGTGGGGCAGGTGCATCCTGAAAGAGATCACCATACACATCGCCTTTTTTCATCACCTGTACCACGTGTTCGTCAAGCTGCAATCGCACTTCTCCATGGGCCACCATCAGCAACGGGGTATCCAGGTTGCCAGCACTAAAAGACACTTTCTCCCCTGGTCTTAATTCGAGAGGGGTGATCTTGTCTACTAAATCGCTCAGCATAACACCCGCAATATTTTGGAAGGCTTTGATTTCTTTAAGGAAGAAAACCATTTCAATTCCGAGGAAGAAACCGTCATCTAAGCCATCAAGTAACTGGTTGTTTTCAATAGAGCCATCCAGGAATTTTTTATCCTTTAAAGGAAGTCGGTTTACCACCGTTTGGTAGGCTGCTTTGTCTTTGTTATAAATTACCCAGGCAGCCGTTTCCTGCAGCAGTCTGTCTCTGTTAAATAATTGTGCAATGAGGCCTCTGCTTACCCTAAACTCTGGCAGATAGGCAGCCGCATGGATGGCACACATTTTAGTCCATCTATTATTTTGATTGAAATCCCTGTTTAGTATGTAGTTGATTACCTGAATGGGATTGTACGTTTCTCTTGGAAAGTATACCTGTAGTTCCTCTAGTTTTTCAGCTACTGGCTTATCATCGAAAAGCGGAAAAAGTTTTGGTTTGAGGTCATTGTCGATAAAGATGTCCATCAACTCCAAAGCGTAAGTGATACCATCAGGATCACCTGAGTCGATATTTTCACGAACAAGCTGTATACTTTTCGGATCATAGATAAGCGACAACAGTAGGGTAATCTGGTCGAAATTTTCAGCAATTTCTTCCTTTAGTGCTTGCCTTAGGTGTTGAAAGTATTCGCTTTTGGGAAGCTCAACGACAGCAGCCAGGTTCCACATGGCCTTGCCTATCTCTTCATCTAAAAGCACCAAGACTTCTTGTGCTTCTCTGCCTGTTGCTTTGTAGTTGATATAGCGTAAGGTGTATAATATTTGTTTGACAATGCGCTTATCAGGGTAATCTGCTTTTTTCCATAGAAGATCAAGGGCAGCGGGGCCACCAATACGCCCCATGATTTGTACCAGGCGGAGCATTACCAGATCGCTTTGGCTGCTCTTATGAAAAGCAGCATCGAGTGCTGGTAGCACAGCTTCTCCCGCTTCCTTTAGTGCGGCGGCTGCATGGTGTCCATAAGCAGGGGAGTTGAGTAATTCAATTAATACGGGCCAGGTTTCCGGGCGCTTTACTTTTCTTGCTGTCAGCAGTGCCTCGTATCGAACGCGTGGGTCTATATCGCGCATAAGTTCCAGCAGCACAAAAATAGTTCGCTGGGAAATAAGTTTCCTGAGTAGCTTGGCTGCTAAAATTCTATCCGCAGATTTATTTGATTTGGCAATTTTAAGCAGGTTTTCAGGGGAGATAGAGAGCAGATCGCTATCCTCAGATTCACCAGCCGCTTGCAGTGCTAATGATTTGGTATCACTTGTCTCCGCAAAGTCTTTGTCGAGGCCGAGCTCTTGAATTTTACCTTTGGCAAAGGCTTTTACTTGTCTGTTTTCACTTTCAGCTAATCGGATCAGGGAAGCTTCAAAGACAGCTGGCTCCAGTTTTTCCATCAACTTTAAACCATAAATAACCTTCTCTTCTGCGGAACTATTTACTTCCAGTTCAAGCACGTTATTAACAGTAAAGGCTTTTTCATTCTTTACCTCTGTAGAGCGATCCTTGTTTTTAGAAAGGGCATTTTGAAGGGTGTGCCGATAACTGGCATTCAGCCTGTTGGCCAGTACATACCATATGGCGAATAGCGGAATGGCAAATATGGTAAAGTAGATCAGTTTTGTTAGTTGTATTTTGAGGATGAGGAGGATCAAAACGCCCGCCAGAAGGTTACCGAGTGCCAGAATGGTTCCCTCCAGTTTTGTTTGCACATCCAGGCGATGTTCCCCGTCAACGGGAAGCATGTACAATTTCATTACAGGTTCATCCAAGGCTTCACGGGTTGCCTGCATCACCAGTTTGCTCATCGCAACCATGATCAGGAATATAACGAAGGATTCGCCAGCTTCTCCAGTGTAACCAAAGGATAGTCCCAACAAGAGCGCACCTACTGTAAAGAGGCCTGTGAGCACGGGATTGATAACGGAAGCCACCCGCATGCCGTAAAGGGATACAATTTTATCGGCTGCAAATGTTTGAAAAAGAAAGCTGAAGATTACAACAACAGCTTCGAAGTAACTCAAGAAGGTTGGTACATATTCTTCATCAAAGTAGATTTGAGTAGTCTGTAAAAAAGAGAAATCGACAAAGCGTAAGCCCACCATGGTAATGATGACGAAGGCAGACATATAGAACACGTACCTGATTTTGAATATCTGCAAAAAGTCGAGTTTTTTATGTCGTGTCTTTTCTTCCTTGAGAGTGGCCCCATGCGACAAAAACTTAATGGATAGAATAGCAAACAGTATAAAATAGCCGATAATACTGGTCAGGCCTATAGAGTATAGCGCAATGGTATCTACGTATTTCAGAATTTGCGGAATGGAGAAAAAGGCTATTAAAGACGCAATCAAGAAACCTGCATCAACACTCCCTAATAAGCGCTTTGACTCCCTTAAGTTAAATAAGCGACCAAAGGATCCCCAGAATACAAGCAAGGTGATAAAGGTGAAGGGAAGGATCAGGGTAAAACCCACATAGTGAATGGTGTCTTTGTCATTGAATAAGGGCTCTCCAAATTCGAGTAATCCTGTAAGGACGATTATCGTTAGCAAACTAAGCCCCCCTAAGACTATAAATGGGATCCTGTTTTGGAAGAAATTATAAGTAAAGGTTGAGATCAAGGCAAAAACACCAGAAACCACAAAAGCGGTGGCCAGGTCTTCCTGATTGGGGTAATGGATCAGGAACAACGATTGGGCCGCAACGGAAATACAGGCAATAAACATACCCATGAAAAAACCCATGAGCAGTAAAATTGTCATCCTGCCTGTTTCTTCAGCCTCGATCCCTAGAGATTTGTAGAGTTTAGATAGCATAGTTTACGACCAACATCCCTAAAAATCGGTAAATTGGATTAAATTTCCTACAAAATTGTAAAAGCTGAATTCCTGCAACTTTACGTGTATTATTACATTCGGTTGCATTTTTTGATTAATCGTATCAGATTGGCCCATTATTTGTCTTTAGACCCGCTTATGAAAGCACAGATTATCAGTAAGTTCTCCTATTACTCATTCTTGGTCTTTTTTGTATCCACTTTGGTTACAAGCGCCAATGCCCAAAGCAAGGCTTTAGCTGATGCCGAGCGCTATTATGGCATTAGAAATTATGAACAAGCCCTGCCCTTATTTGAGCAAGCGATCCGCGAAGGATCCAAAGATCCTATGGTTCATTATAAGGCAGGTATATGTCTTCAGAAATCATTAAATCTTAATGACCAGATCAAAGCTATACCTTATTGGGAATTTGCACTGGCCAATGGTGCCAATTTACCGGTCATTACTCACATGGAATTAGGAGATCTGTATCTGAAGAATGAAAGCCTGGATAAAGCCATTGCTGCTTATGAAAAGTATAAGTCTTTAACTAAAGCTGATAAAAAGGCCCAAACGACAGCCGATAATGCCATCAGCACGGCACGCAACGCTATTACCTTTATGTCGGTACCCAGAGATTTTACGGTGCATAGCATGGGGGGTAATGTTAATACTGCTTACACCGAGTATAACCCTGTTGTTTCGGCTGATGAAAGTATACTGGCTTTTACGGCTCTGCGTCCCAATACTGGTAAGACAAGAAGTGGCGATAAATTTATTGAAGAGATTCTGCTTTCTAGTAACCAGGATAATACTTGGTCTATACCTCAGTCGGTTCCTGTTTTTTCTGAGTATAATGTTGGCACCGCGGGTATATCTCCGGATGGTCAGAAGATGTTGATTTTTATTGGTGGGGCTACAGACCCTGGCAACCTCTTTCAAATCAATAAGGCAGGTGGTGACTGGTCAAAACCCACATTAATCTCACCGGTCATTAATTCACCCTCACTTGAAACAACCGCTAGTATAACCCCTGACGGTAAGACTATTTACTTTGCCAGCGATCGTAAAGGCGGCAAAGGTGGTTTAGATATATATAAAGCAACCCTTCAAGCCAACGGCAGCTGGAGTGCTCCGGTAAATTTAGGGGCTCCCGTTAATACTGAAGCCAATGAAGATGCTCCTTTCATTCACCCTGATCAGAAAACGCTCTACTTCACCTCCGAGGGTCACAACAGCATGGGGGGCAGAGATATTTTTAAAACAACGCTGGTAGGCAATACGTGGTCAAACCCGGAGAATATGGGTTACCCGGTTAACACAACTGCTAACGACAACTACTTTACCTTACTGGCAGATGGTCGCAGGGCTTATTTCTCCTCTGATCGCAAAGGAGGCCTGGGTGCGCAGGATATCTACTATATCGACATGCCAGAATCCTCGAATATTCCGCTGACTATGATTAAGGGTAAGATTCTGGACGCGGAGACTAACAAGCCAATTCCAACAAAAATCTACTTGATTGATAATGAAACTGATAAGAAGCTCGATTTTGTCTACCATCCTGACCCTGAAACAGGTGCTTACCTAGTGATCTTGCCTCCGGCTAAAAACTATGACATGGTTATTGAAAGCGAAGGTTTCCTTCCTTACACCTTAAATGTGAATGTGCCGAACCAAACCTACTTTTATGAACTATTCCAGCAAATCAAATTGAAAACTATTAAACAGTTTGATGTAGTGGTAGGTCAGGAAGTGCAAGTGAAGAATGCTTTCTATGATACCAATCAGGATGCGAAGACTGATATACGCAAAACGCATGAGTCTAAATTGGTGCAATCAGGTACAGTAGATGTTTATGACATGATGCTTGACTTGATGGCCTCTTCTGATAAAGAGGGTATTGATTACCTGGTGGATCTCATTCAACTAGAGCATTCTGTAGATGATGTAAATTTCGATGAAAAGACTAACAGCAAACTAGAGGTGGCCGCCCGCACTTATTACTATGATGAAAGTGATGAAAGCAAGTTTGAAAAGAAGGTTGTTGATGGACAAACCATTCTTTCTTTGCCCACTTTTGTGGTAGCAGAAGAAGCGAAGAAGCAAAAGGACCAGCCCAAGAAGGTTGAACTTGCTGATAAAACAGTGCTTACCAAAATGGCCAAGGTATATTTTGATGCCGGTAAGAGTGATATCAAAGCCCAGTACAATGCTGCCCTAGAGGCTTTACTTGTTGAGTTGACTAAGTATCCTCAATTAGGTATTGAAATTTCAGGTTTCGCCTCAGCAGAGGGTTCTGAAGAATTGAACCGTGAGTTATCAAATAAACGTGCTATTGCCGTGTTGGAATATTTCAATCATAAAGGCATTGTAAGAAGAAGGGTAGTAGCCAAAGGTCTTGGTGTTACTAAAGATGCAGTAGCTGCCAAGGAAGAAGGCAGACGCGTTGAAATAAGAATAGTAGAGATCACGAGGTAAAATTCAGTGACTTACTATGCCATTAAGAAGGGAGGTTTCGACCTCCCTTTATTTTTTCCATAAGAGGGAGCTGTCGCCATAGCTCAGAAAGCGATAATCCCTGGCCAGGGCTTCATCATACACCTTTCTCCAGTCATTGCCAATTAATGATGCAATCAATAATAACAAGGTCGAGGATGGCTGATGGAAATTGGTAACCAGGGCATCAGTAATGCGTGATTGATAGGGTGGATGAATGTAAATACTGGTGTTGGCCACGATAGCGTCAAGGTTTTTCTCGTTGACATAGTTCAGTAAAGCTTTCAGTGCTTCTTTGGCGGTAGGTAACGAAGTGTTGTTTAGGTAGGGTAGGTTTTGATCAATGCTGAAGGGCTCTTTAAGTCCCTTGAGTACCTTACAGCCCATCCAATAAAGACTTTCTAATGTGCGCATGGAGGTGGTGCCCACCGGAATAAAAACGCCATCGTGTTCGCATAAGTGGGTGAGCGTTGCCTTGTCAACCATAAGCTGTTCACTATGCATGGTATGCTCCAGGGCATTATCGCTTTTAATCGGTTGAAAGGTGCCGGCACTAACGTGTAAGGTAACAAAAGACTTACTCACGCCTTTTTCTTCCAGGGCTAGCAGCACGTGGTTTGTAAAATGTAATCCAGCTGTTGGGGCTGCCACAGCACCATCGTGAGTAGAATAGACAGTTTGATAGCGTTCTTTATCACTTAATTCAGCATCTCTTTTCAAGTAAGGTGGCAGTGGTGTTAATCCGGCTTTGTCTACAATGCTTGCAAAATTCTCGTCACTGTCCCAGCTTAATTCAACCAGCTGTTTGGCTCTGTCCAAAAGCTTTGCACTTAGAGTAGCCTTCCCTATTTTTTTATGTAATAATAAAGCCTCTGGCCAACGCTTTAAATTGCCAATTGTACAAACCCAGGCGCAGGATTGTTTGCTTTGCATTGTCTCCAGCAGAAGGGAAGAGGGCTTGACCGGATTTAATAAAAAGAGTTCAATGACTGCACCGCTTTCCTTGATAAAGTGAAGTCGGGCAGGGATTACCTTAGTGTTATTAAATACCATTAAAGCCTGGGCGGGAATTTCTCCCACTATGTCTTTAAAGTGTTTGTGCTGAACGACACCTTGTCTATAGACCAATAGTTTTGATTGATCTCTTTCAGCCAAGGGGAATTTCGCAATCCGATCTTCCGGCAGGTGGTAAGTGTAATCTTGAATCGTTAACATGTCTTTGCAAAGTTAATGGCTTCGTTATTAACTTAACACTTTTATGGCACTACGAAGCGCTTATTGCAAACAGGTTTTTCAGTTTAATTTCCAGGCACGCACCTCCAGAGGGGCTATGCGGGAACGCAGCAGCTGGTTTGTGAAGTTGTGGGATGATGCAAAACCAGAAGTTTTTGGATTGGGAGAATGCGCTCCTTTACCAGGCTTGAGTATAGATGATGTGCCTGACTATGAGGCGCGATTGAAAGATGCATTGCTGCAATTACAACTGACAATTGGCAATGAGGAATTAGCTAAGGACAATGGCCAGTCTTGGATAACTGACTTGATTTCACCCCAGTATCCCTCTATGATTTTTGGTTTAGAGACTGCTCTGCTCGACCTGAAGAACGGTGGTAAGCAGACCATCTTTAATAATGATTTTCAAACAGGTAAGAAACTGCCTATTAATGGCTTGATCTGGATGGCAGACATGGATTTGATGTTGCAGCAAATTGCCATCAAAATTCATGATGGCTTCCGCTGCATAAAAATGAAAGTGGGAGGATTAAACTTTGAGAAGGAATGTGATATTCTCCATTACGTTCGAAAAAAATATTTTAGAGATGATATTACCATTCGACTCGATGCCAATGGTGCCTTTAAAGTAGATGATTGCCTATACAAGCTTAAAGAGCTTTCTAAATTCAATATTCATTCTATTGAGCAGCCCATTAAGCAAGGCCAACGAGAACTTTTACGGGAGATTAGCGCACAATCACCTATACCTATTGCGATTGACGAGGAACTGATTGGTGTACATGGTTATGAGCAAAAGCGAGCACTGCTGCAAGAGGTTAGTGTTCCTTATCTGATTTTAAAACCAAGCCTGCATGGTGGTTTGAACTCATGCATGGAGTGGATTGAGCTGGCTCATGAGATGAAGATGGGCTGGTGGATTACCTCTGCACTGGAATCAAACATAGGTCTTAATGCTATTTGTCAATTTACCGCACAATATCCGACTACTACACCACAAGGGCTTGGTACTGGTCAGTTGTATGATAATAACATTCCATCTCCTTTACAGGTCAAGGAAGGTTTTATTAGTAAAAGTCCTTTACAGGATTGGGATTTATCAAGCTTAAATTTTAAAAATGTATGAGTACCTGCATCAATTGCCAGGCTGAGGTAAACACAAATTACTGTGCTGCTTGTGGGCAGAAGAATCCTGTCAAGAAGCTCAATGCCATTAACATGTGGAATGATTTTGTGTCGCGTGTTTATGGATTTGATGGCATGTTTCCGCGTACACTGTTGGATTTGACATTGAGGCCTGGTGCTGCAGCACGAGCCTACATTAATGGGAACCGCGTGAAGTACTATGGTCCGGTAGGCTACTTGTTTATCATGCTTACGGTCAACTTGTTGTTAGCCTCTTTGTTGAGCGTTGACATGGCTGAATTCACCATGGCATCTTCTTCTATGGATATGCAAGGGGTTGGGGAAGCCGAGCGTAACCTTACCTTGCAAATCAATCATTGGGTGGTAGATAATATGCGATTGATATCTTTCCTGATTTCTTTGTGGTCAGTAGTATTTATCTGGTTCTTCTTTCGAAAAAGCACTTATAATCTTATTGAGAGCTCTGTGATCATCTTCTATGTCAATGGACATATGATATGGATAAACATTATATCATTGATTATTTACGTTATCAGCGGATACGCACTCAGTGCCCTGCTTACCCTTACGATTGGCCTGGCCTATAGTGTATATGGTCTTGTTAACTTCTATACACACATGTCAAAAATGGCGATTTTCTTTAGGGCCGTTTTGGCCATGGTAATCTCTTATTTTTTTATGTTTTTGCTCGCAGGGATTATGGGAACTATAATGATGCTGTCAGATCCGGATTATCAGAAGCAAATTCAGCCTAAGAATGAGCAGCCTGCCCTTGAGCAAAGTCCTTTAAAGTAATGCTTGGTTTGCCCAACTCATTCCAGGTTGACTGAGCTTCGAATTTCTCCGGATAGTTATTCAGCGCTTCAATAATATGCTCCATAATTTATTTGTTGAGAGACAATCCCTAACAATTTCAAAAAGCCTAAAGGTGCTTTGCTAATACTTAGCTTTTCTTTCTTGTAATGTGTTTGGAATATTGCAGCTGCTTCATCCGCCCTTAATCCTTCTGGTCCCTGAATAATATATTCTTTGTTTTTTATCTCGGTTTCATTAAATGCACTGACTACTTATTTACCGTAATCACATCCGGCAATGAAATGCATTTTATATTTTGATTTACCTGCCAGCAAAATCCTGTTGCCCCTTCTATAGGTGTGATTGAAATTCTCCATGAAAGTGGAGGGAAAAAATATACAATAAGGGATGCTGGATGCCTTAATCATGTCAACGGCCTCCTGTTTGAGTTGAAAGACCCACCAGCTGAAATGATTCATACCTTCGTACTGCATAACTAAAGAGCTGATAAAGCCTATTCGCTTAATATGATATTGCTTCGCCAAGGTGATAATCCTTTGTAGGCCTTCTTTTTCTGCATGAAAATCATTGGGCTTTTCGGACTGTTTTAAGTTTAAATTGAGGTAGAGCTGATCTGCGTCTTTGATAAAGTTCTCAAGGCTTTCAGTATCTTTAAGATCACCCTTGACCAATTCAACCTGACTTGGTAGTATTTTTTCTGCCTTTGCTTGATCTCTTACCAAGGCTTTTACTTCGTAACCAGCTTTGATGAATTCTTGCGTAACAGGTATTCCTAACATACCGGTTGCACCAATCATGTGAATTTTTTTGCTCATACTTTATAACGATGCTGAAAATAGAAATACAGCGGAATGCCCCAGGCCACTAATGACAGGCCTAATAGCGAATTGATAACCTCACTGTTTCCTTGTAAGTAGTTATTAATATCGCTGTATAGGGTTACTACCAAGAAGAAAGTGGTGATCGCAATAAAAATAGCCGGCACAAAGGGATATCCCCAAACGCGATAAGGGCGTTCTGCGTTCGGCATTTTTTTACGTAATATAAACACACCCAGCGCACTCAAACCATAGAAAAGCCAGCTTACAAAGATGAGCATGTCGGTAAGCATGTCAAAGGATCCACTCAGCACCAGCAGGCAAGTCCAGGTGGCGTGCAAGGTAAGTGCATTGCCGGGTGTTTGGTATGTTGGATGTATGACAGAAGTCCAGCGAAAGAAACGTTGTTCTTGTGCCATGGCAAAAGTTACGCGTGCCGTGGCTAAAATATTTCCATTGGTAGCTCCAATACCGGAGATGATTACCAGCAGAGCAATGAGCCCACCGCCAATCCCCCCCATAGCCAATTGGGCTGCATCGGAAGCAACAAAACTAGATGCGGCTACGCTGTTGATGTCCAGTACAAAGAGATAAGCTACACTGATCGTGGTGTAGATCAGCATGCAAGTGAGTAAGCCGAATAATAGGCTCTTTGGAATGGTTCGTTGTGGATCATGGATTTCGCCTGCCATGAAGGTTATGTTGTTCCAACCATCGTAGCCCCAAAAGGCACCTGAAAGGGCCGCCACCACGGCCATGACCAGCGCCCAACCCTGTGGAGCATTGATGGCATTCATGCTGAGGTTACTGATTCTCCCATCACCAAAAGAAAAAATGCCAGCGATCAGTAAAACAATGGCGCCAATCTTCACGACTGTAAAGATCACCTGTAATGCTCCTCCGGATTTTGTGCTTCTAAAATTGACGTAGGTGAGTATGATCACAATAGCAATGGTGAGTCCCTTGACGCCAATGTTTTGCAGGGGGAATATTTTACCGATGAAAGGTATATAAAGATAAAATGCCTGTTCTACATCAGAACTAAAGCGAGGGAGAGACAGGTAGTATTCTGCATACGTACCCGCTACGTAAGCAATCGAAGCAACACCAGCTGTATTGAACACAGCAAAAGCAGCCCAGCCATAGAGAAAGGCTACAAAGTCGCCATACATTTTTTGGAAGAACACATACTGGCCTCCGGTTTCCGGTATCATGGCCGCGACTTCTGCATTGCTCAGTGCCCCGAATAAGGTAACAATACCTCCCAATATCCAAACAGCCACGAGCCATTCTGGCGAGCCCAGTTGGGATGCCATGAGTGAAGGTTTTAAGAAGATGCCAGAACCAATAACACCCCCCACAACTAAAGATAAGATAGGCCAAAGGCCTAACGTGCGTTGAAGTTTTTCATGAGGTTTGGTTTTATTCATCCCTCTCTAGCGCATGAATTCAGCAATGATCCTGTGAAAATGATGCGTGCCCTGTTCGCGTTTAACAGAGTAGCGTCCATGTTGGTAGAATCGTGAGCGGATACCTTTTTGAACTTGCTGCACAACATCTTCATCCTCCATTTCCACTTCATCAAGATTGGCGCCAGCCCCTTGTCGTAGCTTACTTTCATCCCATACATAGGACAGAAAGGAAACCTTAGTCCTGTCAATGCTTAGCGGCCGGATGATGTTTAGGGATAAACCCCAGGGATAAAAATTAAACATCATATTAGGGAAAACCCAGAAATAGTAGCCTGCTACTTTTTTTCCATAATCTGCAGAGGTAGGTGGAAGGTCAAAGCAAATATCTTCATCCTTAGCTAAACCAAGCTGCAGGTTGCTGTACTTAAATAGTTCAGTGGTATAGTTTCCGTAATCAATAACACTATTCAATCCAGCATGAATAAAGGGAATGTGAAATCCTTCCAGGTAATTTTCACAATAAAGCGCCCAGTTAGCATCGACCATGTAATCTTTAGATAAGTCAGGCCTAAACTGGAATTTTTCAAACGGCATCCAGCCAACACGTTGTTGCATTTCGTTGAAAAATACATCGGGTGTATGCCTGTTATTCAATGAAGTGAAAAGCCATTTACCGAATTGATGAACCTTGAGTTGTTTAAGATGATCAGCTTCCGAAGGAAAATTTTCAACTTCTTTAAACTCAGGCATGGACAGAAATGATCCGTCAAGATTAAATCTTCTTCCATGGTATTTGCATCGTAAATCGTGAAGTTTACAATCACGCTCAACAATTATATTGCCCCTATGGGTGCATACATTGGAAAGACAATGGATAGCATGATTTTTATCTTTGGTAATAACCAGAGGCTCGTTCAAATAGTCTTCTAACAGGTTAATGGGCGTTGTCCAACCAATTTCTTTTACCTGATCCGTGTCGCCTATAAATTGCCAACTCGATGCAAATATTTTCTCTTTCGACTCCTGGAAGTATTGTTCCTTTAAATAGAAATCGGTGTTTAGCGTTTTGGCCTTGGCAATATCGGGGTCGATCTCAAACTTCATGGTATTCTATTTCAACATGAAAGGCTTATTGATTTTGCTTATTTAAAACATTATTAAATGCTTCCGTTAAATCAGTACTGCTCTCTAATCCAGTTTTTAATGCATCTGTCAGGAATTTAGGAATCTTTTCACCTCTCAAAACTTTTGCTTTTATCTCGATGATCATGTCCACAACATCGCTCTTGTTTTCCAGTGTAGAGGCCTGTACTTTTTCCTGAAGATCAGTCCACTGGCTTACAAAAGCTTCATTAATTGATTGCTTGCTGATGGTATTGGATAATGACTTAGATCGTGAATCAATGCATAAGTTATAAGCACCAATAATAGAGTCAAGGTCTTGATACTTAAATTGCCCTTCCTCAATCTGTTTAGTAACCTCCGGACAATCTTCCAGGAAAGTCACCATCTTCTTTTTAAAGGCAAGATTGGGTACTTCAATGCCCTCGCCATATCTCTTGAGTAGGTATCGTCCCTCGTAAGTAAGTTGCTTATCAATTTGAAAGGCAAATAGACTAAGATATCCGTCTTTCAATAATTTCATAAAGACATAGTTATCACCCATTTTTACAGGCTGGAAGTATTCCTCGTTAATCAAAAAGCCACGCACCTGCACTATGGAATATGTGCTCTTCTTTTTATCCGGTTGGATAACCTGCACGCGTTTATCATATCCATTTACCAACATTTTAACTTGTCCCTTTAAGGTATCGCCCCTGGCCGTAATGAGGAAGTCCTGGGCATAAGAGGGTAGTGTGCCAATGAAGAGAAGAAAAGTTAGAAAAGGGATACTCAAAGTTTTCATGTTCATGATTAAACCTCCAAACTAGTAGTTAATCTGGTTAACAGCAAATCAAAAGTCTTAGGTATGAGACTTTTGAAATCCGTCATACTTAGCTTTTATTTGCGAGCTTGTCACATTAGCCTATGATCAATTACAACCCAAAAGTTTGGTTTTCACTTGTTTTCCACAGCTACAGCAAGCATGTGATGAAAACACTCTTGCCGGTGCTGATTTTCATGGCGGTTTATACTTTTGGAATAGAGGTAGCATTCGATATTTTCAATTTATCACAAGAGAACTTCCCGGGCACATTATCGATGCATTCGCTCTTGGGTATTGTATTGGGTTTATTCCTCGTATTTAGAATTAACTCGGCATACGACCGTTGGTGGGAAGGTCGAAAAATGTGGGGCGGTATGGTCAACAGCACCCGTAACTTTGCCCTTAAACTCAATGCCTATTTAAGTAAGGAAGACCACGAGAGCCGGGAATGGTTTGCTAAGATGATCCCTAATTTTGTCATAGCCAGTAAGGAACATTTAAGAAGAGGCACTCAGCTTAGTGAGCTTGATCCACCCAGTGATGATTTCATGCACGAGATGAGGGGCTATAAACATAAGCCCAATCACCTATCTGCCATGCTCTACAGCAAGGTGAACGATTTGCACAAAAGAGGAGACTTATCTGGTTTTCATCTCATTAATTTAGATAAGGAGTTGAAAGATTTTACGGATTTAATTGGGGCGTGTGAGCGTATTAAGAATACACCTATTCCATATTCATATTCAATGTATATCAAAAAATTCCTTTTCATATACATTATCACCCTGCCTTTTGCGTTTATTAACAACTTTGGCTATTTCACCGAGATTATTGTGGTGTTGATAACTTTTATCTTATTAAGTGTTGAGTTGATCTCAGAAGAAATTGAAGACCCCTTTGGTAAAGATGTGAACGACTTGCCTACAGATGAACTTTCTGAGAAAATTAAGGAAAATGTAAAAGAGATATTAATGGCCTAATCCAGCGTAATACTTACAATGAAGTATACGATTATCAGTAGAATAAGTACCCCGTACATAATGAGGTCAACCCTCACGTAATCTTTATACTCCCTATACAATTCCTTTAGTTTTTTAAGCATACCTTCTGATAAGCCCAAAGATAGAAATTTAGCATGTTGAATTGTGGCAAATGGATCAGAAGAGGATGGCATATTAATAATTAATTGATGAACAACTTGTAATGTTGTCTGTTATGTTCCGACATACAGCGCGTTATGAATAAGGCTTATCTGATTTTTTTATTCTGCTTACTCTTTTCTCTCAAACTTAGCGCTGAGGAAAAGGTAACGATCAATGGCTATGTAAAGGATGCCAGCAATGGCGAAGCCTTGATTGGAGCGACTATTTACGTACGAACCTTAGGAGTAGGGGCCACCACAAACGTTTACGGATTCTATTCACTTACCCTTCCGAATGGAACTTATGATATTGAGTTCACTTATATAGGTTACGCCAAACAGGTTATCAATCAGGTGCTTAATTCAAATCTGCGTCTGGACGTGGAGATGATTCCGCAGGGTGAACAATTGAAGGAAGTAGTGATATCGGCTGAGAAGGAACAGTCTTTAGTGCAGTCAGTGGAAATGGGCGTTAATAAGCTCGACATTAAGACCATTACCAAGATTCCGGCTTTTTTGGGCGAAGTAGACGTGATTCGCAGTCTTCAGCAACTGCCTGGTGTAAGCAGCGTAGGCGAAGGGGCTTCTGGCTTTAACGTTAGAGGGGGGAGTGTAGGGCAAAATTTGATTTTACTGGATGAGGCCTCCGTATATAACTCTTCTCATTTGTTGGGTTTCTTTTCTGTGTTCAATCCCGATGCCGTAAAAGATACGAAGTTGTATAAGGCAGCAATTCCAGCTCAATATGGAGGACGTTTAGCTTCTTTGCTCGATGTGAGGATGAAGGAAGGAAACAACAAAACCTTCGAAGCCAATGGCGGAGTGGGTACTATTTTCAGCCGACTTTCATTGGAAGCGCCTATCGTGAAAGACAAAGGTTCCTTTATAGTGGCGGGAAGACGCTCTTATATCGATGTGCTAGCCAAACCTTTTGTCGATATTCTGCAAGATGGTGCCAAGCTTAACTTTTACGACCTAACCGGTAAAGCCAATTATAATATTAACGAAAAGAACAGAATTTTTCTTTCTGGTTACTTTGGTCGTGACGTATTCTTCTTCGATGGTGATCAGGGTTTTTCCTGGGGAAACAAAACAGGCACTCTTCGCTACAACAAAATTTTCAGCGACAGGTTGTTTGCTAACTTTTCTGCCATCTTTAGCGAGTATGATTACTCCCTGCAATTTGGTGAGGATGACAGGGATTATTTCCGATGGAAGTCCTCCATCTCAAATTACACCTTCAAGCCAAGCTTTAGTTATTTTGTCAATAGTAATAACGAAGTATCCTTTGGGGCAGAAACTACCTACTACGAATTTGAACCTGCCAATGCTACGGCCGCCTCCAACGGGGTAGCAAGGCCACTCAGGCTCGATACTAAGTACAATGTTGAGAATGCTTTCTACATTTCTAATGATCAAAAAATTGGTGAAGTTTTAACGGTTCAATATGGCATACGTTACTCTTCTTTTTTCAGTTTAGGACCTGGAAAGAAGATCACGTACAATGATACCATTCCCGGTGCCAGAAGAAGGCCTGTGAGCGAGGTAGAAGTAAGATCTGGTGATGTAATCAGCCAGTACAATAACTGGGAGCCCAGATTATCCATGAAGGCTCAGCTAAGTAATAATATTTCTTTGAAAGCCGGTTACAATAGAATGGTGCAGTACCTGCACTTGATTTCAAATACTACTGCCTCTAATCCATTGGATGTGTGGACGCCTAGTTCGGACAACATAAAGCCTGAGATTGGGGATCAATACACTGTCGGCTACTTTCAGTCATTTGGTAAAAATGACAATTATGAATTCTCTGCTGAAACCTACTTTAGGCAAACCGATAATCAAATTGACTATATCGATGGTGCTAATTTGTTGATCAATGAATATCTCGAAGGCGAACTCCTCACCGGTAAGGGTAGGGCTTACGGTCTTGAACTGTATTTGCAGAAAAAAGAGGGGAGGTTTAATGGCTGGGTGGCTTATACACTTGGTAAAACTGAATTGCAGGTAGAGGGTATTAATAACGGTGAGTGGTATGCCACTCGCTACGACCAAAGGCATAACTTAAAAGTGACAGGCTTCTATGAGATTAATAAGCGTTTGTCGGCCTCTGCCAATTTTACATTTGTGAGCGGTACACCGGCTACGTTTCCTACATCAAGGTATGTTGTGCAGGGTATTTTGATACCCTATAATGCCAACGAGAGTAGAAATAATGTAAGGCTACCGGCTTTCCACCGCCTTGATTTTTCTTTAAGGCTTGATGGTAAAACGGTGAAGTCAAATGGCAAGCAGCGCAAGAATACAGACTATTGGGTATTTGGTTTGTATAACGTATATGCCAGAAAGAATCCATTCTCCATTTACTTTACCCAAGGCGATAAGCGAGTACCTGTAGGCAGTGCCATTAACAGTGAAGCCAGGCAAATTGCCATTATCGGTACCATCGTTCCATCGGTTTCCTACAATTTCCACTTCTAGTATTATGAAACAGCTAACGTTAAAATATTTATCATTCTTGTTGGGCATTGCTATACTCACGGCTTGTGAGGATGTAATCAACCCAGGCCTTGAATCAGCTGCCCCAGTCTATGCTGTAGATGCATGGATTACCAATAGCCAGCAAGCCCAGGTTGTTAAACTGATGCGCACACAGCCCTATTTTGATAATAGTTTGCCACCAGGGGTAAGTGGCGCAAATGTTCGTATTACCGATAATCAGGGAATAACTTATAGTTTTGTTGAGGGTGCTAATGCCGGAGAGTATATATGGACTCCTGCAGGCAATGAAAGTTTTGGTGAAATAGGGCGACAGTATACGCTTACGATTACCATCAATGGCGAGACCCTTACTTCAACGACAGAAATGAATCCCGTTCCTCCGGTAGATAGTATCACCTTCAATAAGCAGTTGGGCAATCAATTTATAGATGACATATACTTTGCTGAATTCTGGGCCACAGATCTTTTGCCGGTTGGTGATGCTTACTGGATCAAAACGTATAAAAACGGAGTATTGCTTAATAAACCGTCAGACATCAACCTGGCTTATGACGCTGCCTTTTCAAGGGGTGGAGGTTTTACAGGGGTGACCTTCATCGCACCTGTTCGCACTTCCGTCAATCCTTTTGACGAGGACGAAGATGGTGCGATCCTTTCTCCTTACGTTGTCGGAGATTCGCTGTATGTAGAGGTTAATTCTTTGTCAGAGCAGGCCTTTGATTTTCTAACAGAAGTAGTGATTCAAACCGACAGGCCAGGTGGTTTTGGTGAGCTCTTCTCTACGCCACTGGCCAACGTGCCCAGCAATTTGCGAAATACGAACCCTTCAGGAACCAAAGTGGTGGGCTTTTTTAATGTAGCTGCTGTAGCAGGTAATGGCAGAAAGTTTAAGAGTTTAGAGGAAATAAGCAGAGTATTTTAATACAAGCTTCAACAAAAGCAGGGCATACTAAAAGCAAGGTATTTTTTTAGGCGGGCTATCATTTTCAATTATATTTGAAAACTGCCACTTATGAGAAAAATACTCCTGTTAATTGTATGTCTGTCGGCACAAGCCTATGGTCAAACAGTTGTGCTGAACAATAATCCTCCTGAAGTTAGATGGAAGCAGATGAATACGCCTTCCATCAGGGTGATTTATCCTGCTTCTGTCGAATCGGAAGCACAACGTGTAGCCAACACGCTAGAACATATCAGGCAGGTAGAAACTAAAAGTCTTGGACTTACTCGCGCACCCAGAAAGATCTCGATTATTCTCCAAAATCAGTCTTCTATTTCTAACGGTTTTGTTTCTATTACACCCCGCAGGAGTGAGTTTTATTTAATGCCACCCCAGGATTACAATTTTCTGGGCACAAACGATTGGCTGGACTTATTATCTGTGCACGAGTACAGGCATGTAGTGCAGTTTCAACATGCGATTACTGGTTTTAATAAGTTGTTTTATTATGCTTTTGGCCCGGCTACTTCGGCAGCCATGGCCAGTCTCTCGGTTCCTTCATGGTTCTGGGAAGGAGATGCAGTAGCCGTTGAAACGGCATTGACAAGTAGTGGTAGGGGGAGGATACCTAATTTCAACATGATGTTCCGAACCAATCTGCTTGAAGGCAGAAAGTTCAATTACGACAAGCAGTACCTTCGATCGTACAAGCATTACATTCCAGATCATTATGTGCTGGGTTATAACATGGTCAGCTATTTGCGTGAAAAATCAGGGAATGCCAACATATGGGGTGACATTACCAAACGGACCTGGAATGTTCCCTTTTTGCCTTTTCGATTCTCCAACGCCATCAAGCATTATGGAGGCATGCGGGTTAGTAAATTATATAGCCAAATGGCCGATGAATATGCAGACCGTTGGAAGAAAGAGTTAGAGGGATTGGCACTGACACCCTTCGAAAGAATCCATTCAAGAGATGATAAAGCTTTTACGAATTATCAATATCCGCAATTACTGGATGATGGTAGTATCGTAGCTATGAAAAGTGGCATAGGAGATATCAATCAGTTGGTAATTATTAAGGATGGGGTAGAAACAAAACTCTTTACGCCTGGTGTGGTGAATGACGGAGGCATGCTCTCTTCAGCCAACTCAAAAGTGGTTTGGAATGAGTATGAGTTTAACCCAAGATGGCGTGTCAAAACTTATTCAGTCATCAAAGCCTATGATGCAGCTACTCAGCAGTTATGGAAGTTGTCCTCTCAATCACGTTATGCGGCTGCTGCTTTTTCACCAGATGGCTATAAAATAGTAACGGTCGAAACTGATCAGCAATACAAAACAACGCTACAGGTGTTGGATTTCTTTTCTAAAAAGGTATTGAATGTCTTCCCTAACCCTGATAATCACTTTTATGCCATGCCAAGGTTTGCGGATGATGGTAAAAGCATAGTAGCGTTAAAAACAACAAGACAGGGAAAAACCGTTACACTCTTTGACCTATCCACAGGTAGTGCTAAGGATTTACTACCCTTAAGTGATGAAAACATTGGTCATCCAGTACTTCGGAAAGATATATTGTACTTCAATTCACCGCTTGGTGGCATCGATAACATCTATGCCTATGATTTGTCCACGCAAAAGCGTTATCAGGTTACTGTAAGTAAGTATGGGGCTTTTAATCCTGTTATCAATGTTGATGGTTCCTATTTATATTACAATGAACAGACATTGTACGGTTTAGACATCGTAAAAACAAAGCTTGATCCTTCTCAATGGAAAAGCATGGATCAAGTGCGACCAGCCAAAAGTTTCTTCGAATTTTTGTCAGCACAGGAAGGCAGGCCTGATATTTTGGACAGCATTCCTCAAACAACACTTGCTTCAAAGAAATACTCCAAACTCAGCGGCATTATCAACCCTGTAAGCTGGGGTGCTTATTTTGATAGCGACTTATCCAGTACCACCATTGGTCTGACTTCGAGAAATATTCTAAGCACTACAGCAGTATCTGCCGGTTACAATTATAATGTTGCAGAGAACAGTGGTTCCTGGAATGCGACTGTAAGCTATCAGGCATGGTTACCGATTGTTGATGTGAGTGCTACTTTTGCCAATAGATCTGTTAACGAAGGTGATGTTCCGATCAGGGTTATAGAGCGCAACCCTACGCCTCCGCAAGACACCACCAGGAATGAAATAGTTACCAGAAATCTTACTCTTGATTGGGAAGAACAAAATCTATCGGTTGGTTTGCGCATTCCTCTTTTATTAACGAGATCCAGGTACAACAGAGGCTTAACAGTAAGCAACTACGTTGGTTATTCTAAGGTAACTAACTTCTCCAATTCATTATTACGTGATGCCAGGTATGCACCAGCTGAGGTAGTGAACGATACCATTACTCGGGTGTACACTCTTCGTAATTATGTGGGTAATAATAGCTTGCTGTTCAATCGTTTTAGTTTCAATTTTTACAATTTCATGCGGCAGAGCTCCCGTGATTTTTTACCCAAGTGGGGGCAGAGCATAAACTTTGATGTGTACAACACTGGTTTCGGCAGCGATCTAAAAGGTTCTCTGTTTGCCTTTTATGCTCAGCTCTATTTGCCTGGTTTCTTTAAGCATCACTCCATTAATGGTTACTGGGCTTTTCAAAGAACCTTGTACACCAATAACTTCAATACCAATTACATTTTTGCCAACCGTATACCAGTACCGAGAGGGCAATCGATTTTCAGAGCAGAGCAATTTTACTCCATGTCAGTTAACTATGCTATGCCTTTATGGTATCCTGATTTTAAACTGGGTCCATTGCTGAATGTGCAACGCGTCCGCCTTAATGCCTTTACCGATTATGGCTTTGGAAACAATCCGCTTTTCCAATCAAGCCGTGCCTACCTCTCTAGCGGGGTGGAGGTAAAGTTTGATGTGAATGTTTTGCGCTTCCTGCCCCAATTAGATGTGGGTTTCCGGTACACTGTAGGCCTTAGTCCGGCTACTAATTCGTTTGAATTGTTATTGGGCACTATAAATTTCTAAATCACTTGAAAATCGGCTCTGATGCCTTATTTTTGACTGTTTAAAGGATCTATAAACGCACTTTACATGGCAGAAATAGTACGAATGCCCAAGATGAGCGATACCATGACGGAAGGCGTCATCGCCAAATGGCATAAGAAGGTGGGCGACCCCATCAAATCAGGTGAACTGATGGCCGAAATTGAGACCGATAAGGCCACTATGGACTATGAATCATTTAATGAAGGAACCGTACTATATATTGGTGCTTCTGAGGGTCAGGCAGTTAAAGTAAATGACGTGCTGGCCATTGTTGGCAAGAAGGGTGAAGATTACAAAGCCCTGCTGCAGGGAGCGGGTCAAGCAGCTTCTTCAGGCGGAGCGCAAGAAGTAACAGCACCGACTCAGGTTAATAGCGCTCCGTCAGCAGTGGCTATTGATACATCAAGCATAAAAGCTGAAATTGTGTTGATGCCTAAAATGAGCGACACCATGAATGAAGGGGTGATTGCTGCCTGGCATAAGAAAGTAGGCGATACGGTGAAGTCTGGTGAATTGATGGCCGAGATCGAGACCGATAAGGCCACCATGGAATATGAGTCTTACCATACAGGAACGGTTTTATATATAGGTGCTGAAGCCGGTAAGGCAATAGCCGTTAATGGTGTGCTGGCCATCGTAGGCGAAAAGGGGGCCGATTGGGCTACACTCTTAAAGGCACATGGAGCAAATGCGGGTGGTGGAGCTGCCATTCCTGCTAAAGAAGTAGTACAAAGCGCTGCATCTATTTCTTCTTCAACAGCAACAGTTAGCCACGATCATACCACTAATGGAAGAATCAAGGCTTCACCTTTGGCTAAGTCAATGGCGAAAGAAAAAGGCTATGATCTTAACCAAATAAAAGGTACTGGCGACAACGGTCGCATTACCAAGCAAGATGTTGAGAGCTACAAGCCCTCTGCTGCAACCGCAGCACCAAAAGCTCAGGCAGCCAGCGTGGTATTGCCTTCTGTTGTTGGACAAGAAAGCTTTGAGGAGATACAGGTTTCGCAAATGCGTAAAACCATTGCTAAACGTTTGAGCGAAAGCATGTACACAGCCCCTCATTTTTACCTGACCATGGAAATCAACATGGATAAGGCTATTGAGGCAAGGAAGAGCATCAATGAAATTAGCCCGGTAAAGGTTAGCTTCAATGACTTGGTTATCAAAGCAGCGGCAGCGGCTTTGCGCCAGCATCCTGATGTGAACGTTAGCTGGTTAGGTGATAAGATCAGAAAAAACAACCACATCCATATTGGTGTTGCCGTTGCAGTGAAGGATGGATTGCTCGTACCTGTGGTTCGTTTCGCTGACAATAAATCTTTGTCACACATTTCTGCGGAAGTGAAGGACCTCGCTCAAAGGGCTCACGATAAAAAATTACAACCTAAGGATTGGGAAGGATCTACATTCTCTATTTCTAACCTTGGTATGTTTGGTATTGAAGATTTTACGGCCATCATCAATCCTCCCGATGCCTGTATCTTGGCCGTTGGGGGTATCAAGGAAACAGCCGTGGTGAAGAACGGTCAACTTGTTCCGGGTAACGTAATGAAGGTTACGCTTTCATGCGATCACCGGGCAGTGGATGGTGCAGTAGGTTCAGCCTTCCTCAAAACCTTAAAAGGTTTATTGGAAGATCCGGTAAGAATTTTGATCTAATGATTTTGAAAAAGAGGCTGTCTTAAAAGTCCTATCGTCATTTCGACCCCGATGTAGTCGGGGAAGAAATCCCCGAAATTATGGCAATCAAGAAGTACATCGCCATGCTTCGCTTGTGATGACGTTACTGGTTGACTTTTGATACAGCCTCTTTCTTTTTAGCCTTTGATAAGATGACAAAAATACATTCAACCACTGTTTTAGCGGTATTGCATAACGGACAAGTTGCCATTGGAGCTGATGGTCAAGCCACCATGGGCAGTTATGTGGCCAAGAGCAATGTAAAGAAGATTCGAAGGCTGCTCGATGGTAAAATCGTAACTGGTTTTGCGGGCTCAACAGCAGATGCTTTCACACTGCTGGAGCGCTTTGAAGAGAAACTCAATGCCTATGGCGGTAACATGAAGCGTGCAGCCATAGAACTTGCCAAAGATTGGCGTACTGATCGCTACTTACGCAGGTTGGAGTCGATGCTGATCACAGCTAGCAAAGATGAATTACTGATCTTATCTGGTACTGGTGATGTGCTAGAGCCAGATAACCATGTGGCAGCCATTGGCTCTGGAGCCATGTATGCACAGGCGGCAGCTTTGGCATTGAAAAAACACGCTCCTCATTTATCCGCAGAAGAGGTTGTGCGTGAAAGCTTGAACATCGCGGCAGACATTTGCATCTACACCAACCATAATTTGGTGATTGAGAAAGTGGTTTAAAGCCTGGCTTACTTACCCTGTAATTTCCTCTTCACCTTTTACCTCCTGATGAATATCCAAGCTGTCATCAATGCTTGCAGGGTCTCCATCCTCTAAGAGAATGACAAAAGGCTTGAGATGCGTTGTATAGCTTAGCATAATCTTCAGGATGCCAATAGCGGGTACGGCCAGTATCATGCCTGCTATTCCTAACAACTTGCCACCTAACAATAAAGCGATAATAGCGGCAAGGGCATTCACGCTCACTTTAGATCCGGTTATCTTGGGGGTTATAAAATTACCCTCGAGAAATTGTACAAAAGAGAAAATGCCAATCACGCCCACGGCATACCATCCACTATCTTTTGTGATCAGCGCCAATAAAGCTGGAAGGGTAGCACCTATAAAAATACCAACGTAGGGGATAATGGTAAGCAGGCCTGATAAAAGACCAAAGAAAATAGCGTGCTCAATGCCGAGGATGGCCAGGCCAATGGTATTGAGAGCGGCAATAATGATGGTTACTAAAGACAAGCCAGTTACATAGCCCTGCAAAACATTTTCCAGGTCTTTTTTCCAGGCAAATTCCTGCTGACTAGGCATCAGTGTTTGAAAAAATAAGCGGAATTTATTTCGGTAGATCAGGAACAGAAAAATATAAATAGGTACCTGGATAATTAACGATAGGAGATTACCAGTCGATACCAACACATCGCCTGCATAGGTAGTGATGGTTTTGATCGCATCTTTGATGAGCGTATTCTGGTCAGAAAGGCTGATACCAAAATCGCTTCTGAGTGTTGTTTGAAAATCATTGACAAATACCTCTAACCTATTTTGAATATCAGGAAGGTCATTAACCAAGGCCATAATTTGATCGATGATGAGCCAGCCTAATAAACCTAGTATTATTGTAAACCCCAGCAATACCAGTATAATTGCCAATACTGTATTGATTTTCTTTTGCTCCATCCACTTAATGGCCGGCAGCATAACGACAGCAATAAAACTGGCAAAAGCAATTGGAATGATAATATCCCTGGCAAGGATAACCGTAAGGATGATTAGTGAGATTACAATGAATAGCTTGTAAGTATAATCCAAACGGTTGAAGGCCTTCTGTTCCATAGTTTAAATATACTGAAGAGTTGGAAAATTAAGCTTTATCAATAGCTTCCAGAATAATAGCGCAAGCTTCTCTGATTTCTTCCTCGCTGATGATAAGAGGCGGGGCAATGCGGAAACTATTGGGATGCGAAAGAAACCAGTAGCAGATAACACCTTTTTGTTTGGCATAATGCACGATGCTATTTACCTCATCAGCTGTTTCAAAATCAATAGCGAACATGAGGCCAATGCGTCTGATCTCTTTGATTCTTGGATGCTGAAGAAACGAAGCAATCAACTGTCCTTTTTTCTCAACGCCAGCCAATAGGTTTTCTTGCTCCATTACTTCTAAGGTGGCCAGGGCAGAGGCACAACAAACCGGATTACCGCCAAAGGTTGTAATATGACCTAAGGGTGGATCATAGGTCAAAGTTTTCATCAGTCGCTGATGAGCAATAAAAGCACCGATGGGTAAGCCCCCACCAAAAGCTTTGCCTATGGTGAGTATATCAGGCACTACCTCAAATTGTTCAAAGGCGAATAATGTACCTGTTCGCCCCATACCACATTGTATTTCATCAAAGATCAGGAGCACACAGTGCTCATCGCACTTCTTGCGCAAAGCTTGCATATATTCCTTGGTAGGGATACGAACCCCGGCATCTCCTTGCACTGTTTCAACAATAACACAAGCAGTTTTTTCAGTGATGGCTTCCAGTTCTTCTATAGCATTGAAATTCAAGAAGCGTACATCCGGAAGGAGTGGTCTGAAAGCAGCCTTTTTCATTTCATTACCGGAAACACTCAAAGAGCCATGCGTGCTGCCATGATAGGACTTACGCATGGAAATAATCTCTGTTCTGCCGCTTACCCGCTTGGCCAATTTAAGCGCGCCCTCATTGGCTTCTGTTCCCGAATTCACAAAGTAGCAGCAGTTAAGCGAGGCAGGAAGCAGGCTGGTTAGTTTTTCTGCTAAGGCATTAGGACTATGTTGTATGAACTCTCCATACACCATGACATGCAAATGTTTGTCAACCTGGCTTTTAATGGCTTGTATCACATGCGGATTGCCATGACCAATGCTACTTACGCCAATGCCTGAAATCATATCGATATAGCGCTTACCATCAGGTGCATATAAATAAACACCTTGCGCCTTCTCTATCGTAATGTTATAAGGATAAGGTGTTGTTTGCGCCAGTTTGTGCAGAAACACCTCTTCGCTGTAATTCATAATCAAAATTAACAGTTTTGTAGCTCAAAATTGCTTCTATGAATTTGCCATGACAAGTCGAATGTTAATTTTGAATCTTTAAAGCAGCTACATGCCCTTAGAAGAGGAAGCAAGCGAAGGTAAAAAAGTGTTGGTCATTACTTACTATTGGCCACCCAGTGGTGGGAGTGGTGTGCAGCGATGGCTCAAGTTTGTTAAGTATTTGCCTCAGTTTGGCTGGCAGCCTTACGTCTTTACCCCTGAGAATCCCAGTTTTGATTTAAAAGATGAATCTTTGATCAGGGATGTGCCACCAGAAGCAGAGGTGCTTCAATTTCCCATATGGGAGCCCTATGCTTTGTTTAATAAGTTGTCGGGAGGAGGTCAGGCTAGTGCAAACTCGGCACCCAAAGCAGATACTTTCTTTAAAAGATTAAGTATATGGATTAGGGGTAACCTATTTATTCCCGATCCGCGTGTGTTTTGGGTTAGACCAAGTGTAAATTTTCTGGACGACTTTTTAAGAGAGAAGAGAATTCGGCATATCATTACGACCGGGCCACCCCATAGCGTTCATCTTATAGGTTTACGCCTCAAGAAAAGGAATCCTTCTCTTAAGTGGATTGCGGATTTCAGAGATCCCTGGAGCGAGTGGGGCTTCTTAGATACGCTCAAGCTTACGGGGCTGGCTCGAAGGTGGCACAAGCAGCTGGAGAAAAGCGTGCTGCAAAGAGCCGATAAGGTAACGACCATTACGCCTTTTTATGTTCGTCATTTCCAAAGATTAGGGGAAAGAAAAGTAAATCTATTAACGAATGGATTTGACGAAGAGGATTTTAAAGGTTTCAGCCTTGAACGGCCTGATAAGTTTGTAATCCGGCATATGGGGATAGTAAATGAGAAGTGTAATCCTGTCCCTTTTATGGAAGCAGTACTTAGTCTTTGCCAGAAAAATCAAGACTTCGGAAACCTTGTTCATATTGATTTTGTGGGACAGGTCAATGCGCATTTCACTAAGTATGTCAACACGCATCCTGTGCTCAGTATTATTACCCATTTCACACCTACCGTACCACACAGAGAGGTTGTTAAGCTTTATGGGAGCAGTGCTGTATTACTCTTAGTATTAACAGGCTATAAAGATGCAGAGGGTTATATGCCGGGTAAACTATTTGAATATATAGCAACAGGTTTGCCAATACTGGGGGTAGGCCCTGAGCAAGGTGATGCAGCCGCTTTAATGTCTGCGGCTGGAGTCGGGGTAATGATTGATGGTGCCAGTCAGGAAAAAATTGAGTCCCAAATAGCAAAACTTTTTGAGCAATGGAAATCAGGCAGCTCACCGCTGACTGCCAATATTCCGGATTACTCGCGCAAGGCCATGACAAAGGAGTTGGTTTCCCTGCTATCCTAGGCTTGCTCTATTTCTCTGCTTTCAGGATATTAAACGATCTACAAGGGCCTTGAAAATCTTTTCATTTTCTTCTGCATTGAGCAGAGCAGCTGCCTTATTCGCATTCTGCTTGAAATTTTGCACATCCTCTCCAGTCAAATGCTTGAGTTTTTCAGCCAGGCTCTCTGCTGTAAAAGCTTCTGACACGAGTCCCAAGCGATATTGATTAACAATGCCGGCCATTTCAGGTGTTGGACCAACAGCAATGGCTAAACGCGCTTGTATGAAATCAAAAAGTTTATTGGGAAGCGTGTTGGCGTAGTTGAAATTGATGGGGGGTAACAGAAAGATTCCCATATCGTACTGGTTGATGGTTCTCACCACTTCCTTACTGGGTACCGATGGCAAAATGCGTATTCTGGGATCTTGTGCAGCCCTTGTTTTCAGCGCATCGATATAGGCTTTGGTTTGGCCTGATGCATAATTGGAGGTCATCAACATCAAGTCTAAGGTAAAGCGATCATCAAGCAGCTTCATCATGTCAATCATCAGGTCTAACCTGCGGGATGCATTGGCAATACCATGATGGATCAACCTTATTTTGCCAGGCTGCATTTCGCTGGCCGATATTTCGTGATAGCGGGCTGCGTTGGTAATGATTGTCGCTTTGATGCCGAAATACTTTTCGTACTCATCAGCCAATCCTTTGCCTACGGTAAGCATGGCGTCAACCTTGGGTATGAATCGCTCACACAGATGTACGTTTAAAGGTTGAAAGAACAAACGCCACACAAGTTTGTCCTCAAAATGGCGCGGTGCATATTCATGCGCATCAAAAATGATTTTAGCTTTTCCTTGCAGGCTAAATGCCAAAGGGAGGGTGTCTACATCGTTGGCAACTATTAATTCAAAAGATTGCCCGGCCAATAGGTTATGAAGCGTTTTTTCGTAACCATGAAAGAGTTGGTAAGAAAGCTTATGCCACCTTAATAAAAGGGCCATTCCTAACAACATCTTGCGCAGAACGGTTAGTTTCGTTTGATTGATTTTAAAAAGCCTGACATGTTCAATGGGGTCAGCATCGAAGGCTACCAGTGATACCTCGTGATGTTTTGCTAAAAATTGAACCTGGCGCATCACTCGGGCATCGTGCCGAAGGTTACTAAAAACCAAAACCAAGACTTGCTTTCTCATGGCGGGCGAAGATAATAGATTTTTAAAGGCTGGCTTAATCCAGTGCCGGAGATCGAACGAAAAGCTTATTTTTGCCTTTCAGCTATGATAAAAATTAGTCGGTCGTTTATAAAAGGTTCCCTCATTTATACCATTGCGGGAGCCTTACCGATGGCCAGTGCCCTTCTCCTGATGCCTTTTTACATGGCAAGCCTTTCAACGGCTGATTTTGGAGTACTTTCGATTTTCCTTGTCTTTTCTTTGCTGGTTCAATTACTGGTAACCTATAGCTACGACACATCGCTGTATATTCATTACCACGAGTTTAAAAGTGATCAAAACAAGCTGTCTAGTTTTATAAGCTCCGCTTTTGTGCTTATGCTCCTGATTGCGGTAGGCATTGCGCTGATCTCGCTATTAACCGGTGATTTCGTTTTTAATTGGGCATTCAGTGAAAAGGGTATTTCCTTTTTTCCTTACGGTTGGGTGGCTTTGTGTGGAGGTGTTTTTCAGGCATTGGTAAAAGTTCATTCCAACTTATTGCAAAGCCGGGAAAAGCCAGAAACTTTTTTGTGGTCAAACCTGATGATTACTCTCGGGATTGTTGTGTTTACCGTAGCTGGGCTTCAATTATTTCCCGGCACGCTTTGGGGACCTCTGGGAGGTAGAGCAATGGCGCTTTTCTTTGGAGCTATTTGGGTATTAGTAAGGATTGCAAAAGAGTTTGGCTTTCATTTTAATTTTCAATTGCTCAAAGGAAATTTCAATTTCAATTTTTATGCTTTTGCCTACCAGCTTCAGCAATGGGTAATCAATTATTTTGACAGGCCACTGATGTTTTTATTTTTATCATCGGCTATGGTGGGCGAATATGATTTTGCTATCAAATGTCTCATAGGTATTGAATTCTTGATTAATGGACTTCAAAACTCTTTCTTTCCTAAAGTGGTGAAGGAGGTGATGACGCAGACAGTGAAAGGATCGACCGCAACGATTAATAGATATTACCACGGACTGATTGCGGTTACTATGCTGCTTGTTTGCGCAGCCATTCTTATTGTACCGGTCATCATTGAATGGTTGTCCGATTTATTTAACAAGGCTGAGTACAAGGAATCAATTGAGTTGATTCCTTACATTGCTGTCTTGTACTTATTTCGAAGTGTCCGCTTATTTTTTGGTTATCCATATAGTATACTTAAATATACTAAGCCCTTACCTGTTATTTATTTTATGGCAGCCTTGGTCAAAGTCGGCTGTTTGTTACTCTTCATTCAGCAGTTCGATATTAAGGGCGTTATCATGGCAAGTGTTCTCAGCCAGTTAATCGAAATGATTATGCTGCACCAATTCATTAAGAAACACTTTGTGTTTGAATTTAATTCTTTTAAAGTGATTTGGGCACCCTTGCTGTTATTGCTAATCATCATTGTGTTCGAGTCAGTACTGCCAGTAAACTGGCTTGATATTACACACTTGATGTATTGTGTTGTGTGCCTTATATTATTAGGGTGGGTGTATAAAAATGAATTGAAACAGATAAACGTATTTCAACTGATTAAATAATGTCAGCATATACTGCATTAGCCAGATTTTTCAGGAAGTCGAATAGCAGCCTTCTGGTTGACCAATTTTGGTTACAGCAAAAAGTGCGCAAGATTATATTTTACATATCCTATAAATGCTATCGTTTTTGGGTTGGAGGGAAACATCCAATAAGCATCCAGCAAGTTGATTCAATTGATGATAACTTGATTATGGAAGTGGATATTTCGAAAGCTATTGGTGCTGCTTTCTACTGGATGGGATTTCATGAATTTAAGGAGTGGTGTTACCTGCAAAAAGTATTGCGTGCCGATATGGTATTTTTTGATATTGGTGCCAATCAAGGTGAGTATTCTTTGTTTGCAGCCAAGCGCTTAACCAGCGGCAGGGTAGTGGCCTTTGAGCCCGTAGCGAAGTTTTATAAGTTGTTGGAGAGAAATATTGAACTCAATCATTTTAAAAATATTCAAGCCAATCAATTAGGGCTTTCAGCTGAGCCTGGTCTGCTTCCGGTATTCATGGATTCGAAAGAAGCTGGTGGTACTAACGAAGGTCTTGCTTCTCTTTTTAAATCCTCGGAAAGATCTCAGCAAGTGGAGGAGATTCGCTTGGAGACACTGGATGCTATGGTGGAACAGTTGGCTATCGACAGGCTTGATTTCATGAAGATTGATGTGGAGGGAGCAGAATTAAAGGTGCTTCATGGAGGAGTCAATACACTCCGTCAATTTCGCCCGCAAGTAATGATGGAAGTAAGTGATGTAACTTGTAAAGCGGCAGGTTATGCCAAGGAAGATATCGTGCAATTCTTTCAGGCATTAAATTACCGGGCATTTGTAATTAAGAAGGACGGAGTTTTGGCAGAAGCTGTGCAATTACCAGAATTCTCGAATGTGATTTTCCTACCACAATGAAAATCCTTTTCATTACTCCCTGGTACCCAGATCAACAGCAGCCCCATTCTGGTGTTTTTATTAAAACACTCGCACAAGCTTTGGCAAGACAGCATCAAGTATATGTCTTATCGGTGAAAGTAGACTATAGTAGCTTTCACCTTTTTAAATTCAGGATAATACACTCAGAGGAGGGAAACCTCCATGAGTATCGTTTAGTGATTGCGCGTTCTTTGCCTTTTGTTAATCAGTTAGTTCAATTGCTTGTGGCTTGGTGGCAGGCTAGGCACTTATTCAAAGAAGAGAAGATTTCAATCTTGCATTCTTTTATTGGTTATCCGGGTTCTGTATTGGGCTATTTAGTGAGCAAATCATTGAACATTCCCTATGTTCATACAGAGCATACCAAGCTTATCAATAATTACAGAAGTCTTTGGCATCGTTTCTGCACACAGTGGGGGATGAAACGGGCTAATAGAATCACTGCGGTGAGTCAATGGTTAGCCAATCAAATTACTGTTGATATACAGAGGCCAGTACAGGTAATCCCTAACATGATTGATGTTAACAGGTTCAAGGTTGCTGCAAATTCTCAAAACACAACATTTAATATTGGATTTTTAGGAGGATTGAACACGCCTGTTAAAGGGCTTGATATACTGTTAAAAGCTTTTGCGCAAGTAGATGGCGATTGTCATCTCCATATTGGCGGTGCGGGTGCTTTGTTGGAACATTATAAAGGTATGGCCAAGGATCTAGGCCTGCATGAGAAATGTACCTTTTATGGCTTCATCAATCCAGAGGCTACTCCTGCATTCTACCAGCAATTGCATCTGTTTATCTGCAGTAGTCGCTATGAAACTTTTAATGTTTCGCTACTTGAAGCTATGGCCTCAGGCCTGCCTGTTATCTCCACCAAGTGTGGAGGGCCTGAAGGTTTTGTGAATAGCGAGAATGGATTATTGATTCCTGTTGAAGACATCAAGGCTTTGCGTGAGGCTATTGAGTACATGCGAAGTTCATTTCATGAGTTTGATCGGATGAAGATCAGATTGTTCGTAGAATCACATTACGCTTCTGGTGTAGTGGTTCAGCAAGTTCAGGAATTATATGAAACCGTTATGAAGGATTCTCTACAAGACTGACAGTAAAGGTTGTGCCAATCCCTTGCTTACTTTGCACGCTCACTCTTCCACCAAGCATTTCTGCTTGTAGTTTCACCAAAAATAAACCAAGGCCCTTGCCTTCGGTGTGGGTGTGAAAGCGCTTATATAGACCAAATAGTTTTTCTTTATGTTGATCAAGATCAATTCCCAGGCCATTATCCTGTACCTGAATTTGTATCGTGTTGGCTAAACGCTGCGAACGCAAGGTAATAACAAGTGGTCTTTCATAAGATCGATACTTGATCGCGTTACTGATCAAATTATAGAGAATACTGTGTACCATTGCCTTAATGCTTTGTATTTCCCAAACGCCAAATTCATGCGTAATGGTTACTTGCTGCTCTTGAATTTCTCTTTGTAATAAGGTCTTTATCTGTGTGAGTTCGTTGAGTAGGGATACATTTTCACGAATGCTGGAAACATCGTTCTTTATCTCAATAATGTAACTAAGGTCTTTTATGGTTTGTTCCAGGGCAATGATGGAATCACCAAAGTGGTTGTAGAGTTCTTTGTTGCTTTCACCAAGTTCGGCTGGTTTAACCAAACTAAAAAGTCCTTTAATACTGGCTACGGGGCCACGTAGATTATGACTAACCGTATAAGAAAATTGTTGCAGGTTATTGTTATGACTAATTAGCTCTTGATTCATTTCCGTAAGGGCCGCATTCGTCTTGATCAGGTTGCTATTCAATGTTTGATTTTCTACTTCCAACAAAGCCCTTTGTTTATCTATGGTGTTTTTGGCAAGAATCAATTCATCTTGTTTAGAAGAAAGTTGATTAATCAGATCTACATTCTCTTGCTCTGATTTTTCGAAACTATATTTAAGGAAGTAGGTGCTGGCGGCAATCACCATGTAAGTAGCCGCTACAATAAAGTTAACGAAGTAGTAGTTAGGTCCGATGAAACCTAAATCATAATAACCAACACCGTAGTACTCATGGATGGGGTCATATAAAACGATGCAGAGCAGGTTGATGATAAGAGCTCCAATCCATAATTTCCTTTCTTTGAGGTCAAATAAAATAAAGGGTATGATGGTGGTAGTCAGAAGGGTGAGCCTGAACTCAAAATATTGCATTTCCTCCAGAAGTCGATAATTGAATTTATCAGCTACTGAAATAACGAGTGAGCCAACACTTAAGGCCACCGCCAAAATCATCCGACTGATGTTGATAAAGCCAAACTTGTTAAGGAAAATAGGCGCTAAAAACAAAAAGGTAAAAAGGAAACCCAGTTTTGTAGCGGGAATTAAATCAAAGAAAGAGTAGGAGACCGTTGTTAGAAAAGCAGTGAATAGCGAAATAAGCAGGCAGACCCTGTTACTGAGTAGTATTGTTCTTTTTTTGCTTGAAGATTGCGTAGTGTCTACGCCCCAATAACTTAGGCTATTCCACAAACTCATAGGTAATCAATAAAGAAAGATAACTGCTTCCCTTATGATATCCAATTAATATCCTTTTTCAGTAGCTCTAGTGTCGTAGCCTCATCCGATCCTGGCTGAGGCTGATGACTGTACTGCCAGTTGGCTTGCGGAGGCAAACTCATGAGAATTGATTCCGTTCTGCCGTCTGTTTCTAGGCCAAATTTGGTGCCCCTGTCCCAAACCAGATTAAATTCAACATAGCGTCCGCGCCTCAGGTATTGCCACTGTTTTTCTTTTTCGCCATACAGTAAGTCCTTGTTCTTGCGCATGAAGTGTGTGTAGATTGGGGCAAAAGATTGGCCAACCGCTTGAACAAATTTGAAGCGATCTTCTTTGCTAATTCCTTCGTCTTCTTTTAAGTAATCAAAGAAAATGCCGCCCACGCCACGGGTTTCCTGCCTGTGTTTGATGAAGAAATAATCATCAGCCCATTTTTTAAACTCCGGGTAATAGGAGGGATGATGCTGATCGCATGCTTTTTTTAATTGCTGATGAAAATAAGCAGCGTCTTCCTTCACTACATAGTGAGGTGTAAGGTCAATGCCGCCCCCAAACCAATACTGTCCGGTGCTCATTTCGAAATAGCGCACATTCATATGGATGATAGGTACCTTGGGGCTATGTGGATGAATAACAATTGAAACACCAGTAGCAAAGAAATCTGCACTGCTCTCGTTCAGCTTTAGCATTTTCAAGGTGTGCTCTGGCGCTTTACCCCACACAGCAGAAAAATTCACGCCTCCCTTCTCGATAACTTGTCCGTTGGTGATAATGCGCGACACACCTCCGCCACCGCCCGGTCTGTCCCAGGCATCGCTTATAAATTTTCCGCGCCCGTCAGCTTCTTCTAGTTGTTCGCAGATCGATTGTTGTAAAGAGATAAACCAGTCGCGTATTGTTTCTTTGTTCAGCATTAGTCTTTTTCAGTTTCAAGTTCAGCGCCTTCTGCAGAGGGCACTGAAGTAATGGACCCGAAAAATAATGCATTTAAGAATAGCTTGTTAGTACCCAGCCAATAAGCCCTGAAGTTTGGATTATCAGTAAATAAAATGACACGCCCGGCACCAAGTCCACTGGCAACAATGGCCGCTGAATTGGCAATTTTAGGTAACTGTGTTTTATGTAAATAACCACCAATCAGTGGCTTAGCAGTGTATTGAGCCACAGTAGCATAAGGGTTTTTGCTTGCTTGCAAATAAGTTCTGCCATTTCTGTATAGCGATACCTTTCTGTTAGTAAAACCAAAACCTATAGGATGAGTGATGTCTAAATCGACCTGAAAAATAGAACCACCCAATTGTCGCGCACCTTCAATTTCCTGCGCTGATCCAAAATCAAAACGTCTGGTGGTTTTGGTGGTGTCTTGTTGTATGAGTTTCTCTTTTACAAGGTTTTGTTTGATGGCCCATTCCGTGGCTGTTTTTAGTGTAATCAATGTCCCCCCGTTTTGCACCCAGTTTCTTACCTTGTCAGTGCTTGCTTTATCTAAGTTATAGGTGCCGCCAACCATTACCAAGGTATTGTATTCCCCTAAGTTCACCCGCGAAAAATTAGTAACATCCACTTTACTAATGGGCATATTGATTCTTTGATCCAACAAGTGCCATACTTCTCCGGCTTCATAACCAGAAACACCATTGCCAACCAGCATCATCGCTTTGGGTTGTCGGGTGGTTTGAAAATTACCTGATCCTAAATCAATGCCTGCTTGACTGTAGCCGCTATTAAAACTATGAACATCAATGGCGCAGGACTTACTCACTTCAGAAAGGATTGCGTGTAAGGTTTCTGCATTTAATTTTTGGTTTTGTACAGCGATAAGTAGTGTGCCATAACCAAAAGTTCTCACTTGCCCATTTACCGGTATGGCAAAAGGCTTGAAAGCCGTTTTCACGAATACACCTTTTTCATGCAACATCCATAAAGCTTTGTGCGCATTATAGTCTGTCAGATCTATGGCATAGGCATAATCACTTTTTACAACACTTGTAGGATTATAGCTAAGTGCTTTTGTCACTTTTTCTCCTCTCGCCAAAGCAGTTTTACTTTCTTCATAGGGCAAGTTGTAGGCATGTACCACTGACCAGGTGGAAGCATCATAAAACAGGCTGTCGGTGTAGGTAATTTGCTTTTCGAAAAGCGACCGTACCAGCAGATAATTTGTTTGTTCTGTGGGAATGATGTAGGCTTTGCCTTTCTCGAATTTATTGCTGCCCAATGTCAGGTTATTGGGTAATTCATAGACATCTACCTCATGCAAAAGGGCAAGGTTTACAAAGGCCTGTGTACGATTGATGTCTTTGTGATCACCTACCACATAGGCCTTGATAGGATTAGCCTTAGCCTGCGCAGCAGTAGTTTTATAAAAATCCCTGCGCAGTTTAAGAAGCAGGTCTTTCTCAGCCAAAGAAGCACGCACAGTGGCCAACGAGGCGGTAAACTGATTGCGAATGGTAAAACCAAAGGTGAGGGGAATAGTAGAGGTGTTTTGTGCATGCCCGCGTGAACTGGCCTGCTCAAACAAGAAACCGGCACCTCCATAAAAGTTGACATAGCTGGAGCCATAACCTGGATAAAGTTTATCAAAGGCTTCCTTGGTAAAATACAGGGAGCCAATGCTGTTCATGGCTTTGCTGAAGTATTCTCCAAACTTGGGATACAACACATCATATAGCTGACTAGGTACAATAGGGTTATTGCTGCTATTCTTACCTGGGTCAAAATAGAAGGTTGAATTGGTGCCCATTTCATGATGGTCGGTCATCACATAAGGTCTCCATTGGTGGAAGAAAGCCATCCTGTTTCTGCTCTCTGGGTGTACCCCCAGAAACCAATCGCGGTTTAAGTCGAACCAGTAATGATTGGTGCGCCCTCCTGGCCACACTTCATTATGTTCACGGTCATTTGGATCGGTAACAAGGGGAGTAGCCTTGTGCATATTGGCCCAATGCGTATGGCGGTCGCGACCATCAGGATTATAAACCGGGTCAAGTAAAATAACCATGTCATTCAACCATTGACGCGTTTCCTCCTCTTCGTTGGCTACTAAATAATAGGCTGTTAACATAGCGGCCTCTGTGCTCGATGGTTCATTGCCATGCACATTGTATCCAAGGTGAATGACCAGTGGCGTGCTGGTATCGTCATCCGTAAAGGGCCTGGCCAAGTTTTTCTTTCTTATTTCTTCCAGGCGACTATGGTTTTGCGGAGAGGTAATTTTAGCCGTTATCTGCACACGATGCTCATAGGTATAGCCAATTTCTTCCAGCGTCATTCTATCTGATAAACGGTCAAGTTCTTTAAAGTATTCTACGACCTTGTCATGCCGGGTATGGTGAGAACCAACGGGGTAGCCCAGGAATTTTTCAGGACTGGGAATGGCTGCATTAAATTGCTGAGCACTAGGGTAATAGTAAGATGGTTGTGCAATGGCAGCACTTGCTAATAAAAGCAGAAAGAGAATACGCATGACGTTTCAGGATTAGGTTAAAGCTAAGGTACAGCGGTGAGTTTTTTCAAGTACTACCGCCCATCACCAAAAAAGAAACTCAATCGATTGAATGCACCATTTTCTTTATCTTTAGCCCGCTAAATGTCTAAGAAAACGTGATGGAAGCACCCCAGTCGAAAGTGAAAACCCGAGTTCTTAAATCTCCCATAGATCGCAACACTCTTTTAAAGGCCTATCAACTCATGCATACGGCCAAACGCCTAGCCGAAACCTATGATGAAAACCGTGAGGTGTGTAGCAAATACGTGCATAGCACTTCCCGCGGGCATGAGGCCATACAATTGGCGGCAGGTATGCAATTAATGCCTTATGACTATGCCTCTTTATACTATCGCGATGAATCCATGCTCTTAGGCATGGGGCTACAGCCTTATGAGTTAATGTTGCAACTCATGGCTAAACGCGATGACCCTTTTTCAGGTGGTAGAACCTACTACGGGCACCCATCACTCAAGCGTGAGGGCTTTCCGCTTATACCTCATCAATCATCCGCTACTGGTATGCAGGCCATTCCTGCCACAGGCATGGCCCATGGGGTTGCTTACCTGGCTTCGCAGGGTTTGTTAAAGGCCGAAGAAGCACCGGTAACCCTTTGTTCTTTAGGCGATGGATCGGTAACCGAAGGAGAAGTGGCAGAGGCTTTTCAGATGGCTGTATTGAAGAAGCTGCCTATCATATACCTGGTGCAGGATAATGACTGGGGCATTTCAGCCACAGGCAAAGAGATGCGTGCCATGGATGCCTATGAGTATGCAGAAGGCTTTAAAGGGCTGGAGCGCATGGCGGTAGATGGTTCTGATTTTGAAGACTCTTACCTGGGCATGAAGAAGGCCATAGATTATGTACGCAAGAAGCGGGCGCCAATTTTAGTGCATGCTAAATGTCCTTTGTTAGGTCATCATACTTCAGGTGTACGCAAAGAGTGGTACAGAGAAGATTTGGAACAACACCAAAAATTTGATCCACTCGAAAAACTACACGCTTACCTGCTCGAGAAAGGTGAGACTGAAGAACAATTATTGCAACTAAAACAAGAGGCAGCTTCTATAGTGGCAGCTGACTACCTCAAGGCTGTGGCAGCACCTGACCCTGATCCGAATGATTTCGATAGTCATGAGTTTGCGCTCACCCCTGTAACAGAAGAACAAGGCCAGCGTGCACCGAAAGGAGCTGAGAAGGTAGTGATGGTGGATGCTGCCTTGCATGCGGTCGAAGAAATTTTAAAGAAACATCCGGTGGCCTTGTTTTATGGCCAGGATGTAGGCAGAAGGCTGGGGGGTGTTTTCAGAGAAGCCGCAACGCTTGCTCAAAAGTATGGTGATGAAAGAGTCTTCAATACACCCATTCAAGAAGCCTATATTGTAGGTTCAACGGCTGGCATGTCTGCGGTAGGAGCCAAGCCTATTGTAGAAATACAATTTGCCGATTATATATGGCCTGGCATTAATCAGCTGGTGGAGGAATTATCCAAGAGCTGTTATTTATCGAAAGGTAAATTCCCAATTCAATCTGTTATCCGTGTGCCCATCGGGGCGTATGGAGGTGGTGGCCCATACCACAGTGGCAGTGTGGAGAGTACATTGCTAACCATAAGGGGTATCAAGATCGTTTATCCATCCAACGCAGCAGATATGAAGGGACTGATGAAGGCTGCTTTCTATGATCCCAACCCGGTGGTAATGTTGGAGCACAAAGGACTGTATTGGTCAAAGGTGCCGGGAACACTCGAAGCCAAAACACCAGAGCCTGATGAGTCGTATATCATTCCACTGGGGAAGGCCAATGTAGTACAAACAGCGCATGAGCAAAGAATAGCTGATGGAGAGTCCTGTGTCATCATCACCTATGGAATGGGGGTCTATTGGGCCAAAGAGGCCGCCAAGGCTTTTGAAGGAAGAGTGGAGATTATTGATTTACGTACCCTCAATCCCATTGACTGGACAAGCATTCGAGAGGCTGTCATCAGACACAGTCGTGCTTTTGTATTGACTGAGGAGCCTCTGCTAAATTCCTTTGCTGAGTCGTTGGCAGGCCGTATCTCGAAAGAATGTTTTCAGCATCTGGATGCACCTGTTTGGACCCTGGGCGCGGCCAACCTGCCGGCTATTCCGCTGAACGTAGAGCTAGAGAAGATGATGTTGCCCAATGCAGAGAAAGTTAGGTCAGCGTTAAGTGACTTGCTATCCTATTAAATAGCTGGTGGCTTTCAGAAATTGCATTATTTTTGACGGCTGAAATCCTAAACCTCTTTTCATGAGCGCATTTAAGACCTTCAACAAGGCTGTTGAAAACACCATTGAATTTTTTATTTTCTTTTCCCGTTGGTTACAGGCACCTATTTACCTGGGCCTCATCATTGGCTCCCTGCTTTATGTTTATAAGTTTTTGGAAGAGCTGGCTAAGCTTGCCTTAACCATTAACGAGATCACCGAGGTTGAGGCTATGTTGGCCATCCTTGGTTTAATAGATATTTCTATGGTGATGAACCTGCTGGTGATCGTGATCATCGGTGGCTATTCGATCTTCACCAGTAAGATTGATTTTGATGAGCAGGAAGATCGTCCACATTGGATTGATCATTTGGATGCAGACCGCTTAAAGGTAAAATTAGCAACATCTCTGGCCTCTATTTCGGGTGTGCATTTGCTTAAGACTTTTATCGATATTCATTCAGAATCAGAAAGAGGTAAAGGATTTGAAGATCTAAACTATGAGATAGCCATACACCTGGTTTTTATCGTGTCTGCTTTAATTCTTGCTTGGATAGCCAAAGTGCTTGAGAAGAATGACAAGCATGGTCAAAAGGCTGAGCAAAAGTAACGGCTTAATAGCTCTTCTCATCTTTCAGAAAATTAGGAGCGCCAATAGTATGGGGCTGCCTTTTCATAACAATTTGATAATAAGGGCACCAAACCCAGGTAATAAGTACGGCTTACATTTGAGCATTACTTCTTCAAGGTTTAGGTAATGGTTCCCTTAGGTGTAGGCCTCGGGGAATCATTTTATATACGCATGGCTAAGAAACGTAAAAAACGCGAAGTAGAAATTGTAGTACTGTCTGACATACACCTGGGGACTTACGGTTGCCATGCCGAAGAACTGCTCCAATACTTAAAAACCATCAAGCCCAAAAAGCTTATCCTCAATGGTGATATCATTGATATGTGGCAATTCAGTAAACGCTATTGGCCGAAGTCACATATGCAGGTTGTAAAGCATATCACAGGCTTATTGGCAAAGAATACCAAAATCATTTATCTCACAGGTAATCATGATGAGATGTTGCGCAAATTCGCTGGCTTTAAACTAGGTTCCTTTGTTATCGATAATAAGGTAGTGTTAAAGTTAAACGATAAGCAAGCATGGATCTTTCATGGTGATGTGTTTGACGTTACCATGCAGTATTCAAAATGGTTGGCTAAGCTCGGAGCCATCGGTTACGATACACTTATTGTGTTAAATGCTGTAGTTAACTGGTTCTTAAAACACCTGAGGCGTGAAAAAATATCGCTATCAAAAAAGGTGAAAGACAGTGTAAAGAGTGCCGTCAAGTTTATCAATAATTTCGAAACAACAGCTGCAGATATAGCCATAGAAAACGGCTATGACTATGTTATCTGCGGTCATATTCATCAACCGGAAATCAGGCACATCAAAACAGAAAAAGGAGAAGTGCTCTACTTGAACTCTGGCGATTGGGTGGAAAACCTCACGGCTCTTGAGTTTGATGGTGAGCAATGGAGTATCTACCGCTATTTTGAAGACGAGCGTGCCAAGGGCGTTAAGCTTGCGAAAAGACTGCGTGATAAACTGGATAATGATGAGATATTCCGTGATCTTGTCAATGAATTCTTAACGGTGCGCAAGTGAAAATACTATACGCTATACAAGGCACTGGCAACGGGCATTTAGCCCGGGCTGAAGATGTGGTGCCAGCCCTAAGCAAACATGGTAAGCTTGATTTATTCGTAAGCGGTGCTCAGGCCGATATTAAGTTACCCTTCCCAATTAAGTATAAATCAAAAGGACTCAGTTTTTATTTCGGTAAGGGAGGTGGGGTTGATTTGATTAAGACATTTAAAAAAAATAGTTCACGCGATGTCTTTAAAGAGATTAAAGACTTCCCTGTGGAGAAGTATGATTTGATTGTGAATGATTTTGAACCCATCACGGCCTGGGCCTGTCGAAGAAAAGGTATACCCTGTGTTTCGCTGAGCCATCAGTCTGCACTCCTTTCTCCAAAAGTACCCAAGCCTAAGCATTATGATCCTGTGGGTGATTGGATCCTGAAGCACTACGCTCCAACGCCAGCTCATATTGGCTTTCATTTTACCGCTTTCGATAAACATATCTACACCCCTGTAATTCGTTCAGGCGTACGTCTGGCCAACAATACACAACGCGATCATTACACGGTTTATTTACCCGCTTACGATGATCGTAAATTGGTAACCATTCTGTCGAAGTTACCTCATGTGCGTTGGCATATCTTTTCAAAGCATACTAAGAAAACTTATCACATTGGTAAACTGTCGGTTTATCCGGTTAATAAAGAGGAGTTTGAGGCTAGCATGACTTCTGCTCAAGGCATCCTGTGCGGTGCAGGATTTGAGACACCAGCAGAAGCACTTTATCTACACAAAAAGTTAATGGTGGTGCCCATGAAAAACCAGTATGAACAACATTACAATGCTGCAGCATTAAAACAACTGGGCGTGCCGGTGCTTAAGAATGTTAAGAAGAAAAGACTTGAGCAAATTGCAGATTGGATAGAATCAAAGGAGTTAATTGACATTCACTATCCTGACATCACTGAGCAGGCTGTGGCTGAAGCGATTCTATTAGGAAAGCAGCTTTAAAAGTATCAGAGAATTTCTTCACAGAACCATAACTACTGCTTCATTTTCTGTTGATGCAGGGAGATTACCTTTCTTAAAAGCATTGGTTATGAGTGATAAGAAGGTCTTCCGGGTGATGGTAGTAGATGATGATCAGGATATTCTCGATTTACTAGCCTATAACTTAGAGAAGGAGGGATTTAAAGTAAAAACTTTATCGGATAGTCAAAAAACACTAAGCCTTGCAAAGGAGTTTCGCCCGGATTTAATTATCCTTGATATCATGATGCCAGCGCCCAATGGTATAGAGTTGTGCAGGCAATTGAGAGGACTTGATGGTTTTGAAAACACCTATATATTCTTTCTAACGGCACGATCGGAAAGTTATTATATGCAGGCAGCCTTAGACACCGGAGGCGATGATTTCATTGAGAAGGTGGTAGGCCTGAGAGCGCTTACGCATAAAGTGAGCAATGTGCTTACCAAGCAATTTGTGATCAGGAAGAGAATACCCAAGTTGGCCTTAGGTCCTATAAAACTAAACCGATACAAGTCTTCTGTTAAAATTGGGAAGCGCGAAGTCTCATTGAATAAGCCCGAGTTTGAATTGCTGTTTTTCTTCTTACAAAACCCCGGTAAAAGCATTAGTGCAGATACCTTATTACACACTATTTGGGGCTCAGAAATATACCTGGTGGAATTATCGGTAGAGGCCTATATGAATAATCTTATAAAGAAGATAGGTAAGCATATCATTGAGCAACAGCACGACAATCAGTTTGTATTAAACATACCATCAGCCTAAAAAAATGTCACCAGCATTTGTGTATAAAAATGCTGGTGACACTGTTTTAACTAGTCGACTCGTTGATTACTTTGTTGGATCCTCAAAGGCCTTCAGTTTGGCAACTTCCAGTTTATTGTTCTTCCTGTCAACATCTGCCATGCGCAGGGAAGGATCAATTTCTACAGAAGTGATTTCCTCTGCCTTCCTTGCCAATGTTGCTGTATAGGTAGGGTAAACCCAAGGCCATGCTTCCGCATCAGTTCTTTTAATATTCGGGTTTTCATTGGCTTTTTTTCCTAACGTTTCATTAGTAGGAATGTAGAGCATTTCTTTACTACCGTCTTTATAGGTAATCATTAGATCAATAGGCATGGGGAAATCACCTATTCTTTCGAGGGTAATAAGTGTTTCGCCTTCTTTTTCAACAAGGTGTTTAACGCTATAGTCAATACGCTTTGTGGTATTTGTCCAGTAGCTTAAATACCATCCTAATTGTAAGCCGCTTGTCTTTTCCATTACGCGGATAAAATCAGTAGGCTCCGGATGCTTAAACTTCCAGGTATTGTAATACCTGCGCATGGCTTTGTAAAAGGTTTCCTCACCCATTACATACTTAAGCTGATGAAGAAAAACAGTGCCCATTGAGTAGGCGGCCGTGCCGTAAGCCCTGTTGGTATTGTAATGATCTGAGTGCTGACTGATCGGCTCTTGTAAACCACTTCTCACCAAAGCGAAATAACTGTTGTAGCTTCCATCGTGTGCTTTGCTCATGTCCATGTTGAACATATAATTCATCGATTCATTGGAAGAGAAATCGGTAAAGCCTTCGTCCATCCAAGGATATAATGCCTCGTTAGAAGCCAAAACGCCTTGATACCAGCTGTGGGATACTTCGTGGGCCATTACACCCACCAGGCTGCCAAGACTTCTTTCTCCTGTAATCAAAGTACACATCGGGTACTCCATACCCCCATCACCTCCCTGTATGATCGAGTAGCTTTCGTAAGGATATTTTCCGAAAGTCTTGTTCATGAACTCAAAATGCTTGACGCTGTAATTTTGTAGTTCATTCCAGTTACTGGTTTTGTCTCCTTTTTGATAAAAGAAGTGAAGGGTAGGGCCGTTGGGTACTTTGGCAATGTCGTGTGTATAATCAGGATCGGCTGCAAAGGCAAAATCGATCACATTCTTGGCCACAAAGTGCCAGGTAAGATCGCCAGCAGGTCTGTTTACTTTTGTGCCGGCAGTTTCATAGCCATGGCCTATTTTTTCAGGATTTTGTAAAATACCTGTACCACCAATAACGAAACGAGGATCGATGGTAATCTTTACATCGAAGTCACCCCAAACACCCTGGAATTCGCGCGCTACATATTGATAAGCGTGCCAGCCTTTAAAATCATACTCTGCTATCTTTGGGTACCATTGTGTCATTGAATAGGCAATGCCTTCTTTACTGTCGCGTCCAGAACGTCTTATTTGAATGGGGACCTGCGATTCGAATTTCATATCGAAGGTAGTTTTTGTGTTTGGCAACAAGGGTTTTGCCAAAGGCACTTCCATTACAGTGCCCTCAATATTCCAGGTAAGGTCTTTACCATCCTGTTTAAGCGATTCAATGTGCTGGTAGCCGATCTCTTTATCGTTTAACTTAACGATACGATCAGCCACACGTGCATCCGGGTCAACGATGTTGCGTGAGCGTACATCCATCATGCTACCAGGCTGGAAGGCATTAAAAAAGAGGTGATAGTATACTTTGGTGAGTGTGTCTTTTGAGTTGTTGTAGTAAACAAGTTTTTGAGTGCCATTAACTTTATGGGTAGACACATCTAGTTTTACATCCATGCTATACTCTGCACGTTGTTGCCAGCGATAATCCTGACCATAACTAACTGTAAATACACCGAGAAGGCAAAGGGTGATGATAGACCTGTAATGCATGCTAATAGTCGTTTATAGTGCGTAAGTATATCGAAAGATGGGCTTATTGCCAAGCGCTTTTACGCGACTTAGAGGTCGGTATCCAGGTAAAAGAGGCTGTTATAAAACTGCTTTCGCCAAAAGTCAGTGTTTCACTGGGCAAGGCTTTGGGAATACTGTACACATAGGTAAGTAATACATTGGTTTTGCCTATAGAAATGCTGACAGGCAGTGTTAAGGAGTAGTTCATGATCCCAAACTCTCTTTTCTCAGTAATGATGGTCGGGAACATCCTTCCATAAAGGCGAAAATTGTTGATGGCTTCTTGGCGTGTGCGTGGAATCAGTACCTCCGTTTCGTAAAAGAGTTCATCGCCCCACAAGGCATAAATTGTGGGTAAAAAGGCAATCCGTTTAATTTTTGCTTGCCGCTTGATTTCAAACTGGGCTCCGATGGATGGAGTAATTCTTTGAACACGCTTATCGCCAAAATAGTAAGCATAGCCCAGGCCAGCGCTCAACCATTGATAATCAAAATTGGTATTGAGTGAGACAGCATTTTTGTAAGGTACATAGGCATCACTTTCAGCACTGTTATAAAAGTAACGATCGTAGGTAAGCATGGCCGAAAAGTATTTAGAGAAGATAGGGGAGTAGCCTGCCGTAGCAATAGTCAGATAATAAGATGGATCAAAATCCTGACTCCAAAGCCCTGTAACATCAGCAAAGAGTCCTGTTTTATGGTAATAAGAGATACCAGCGGCCAGGCCAAAATTCTGAATACCCAGGGTTCTGCCTGCAGCTACTACGTTGCTATTGTAGCCAAGCCTTAATGCCAACTGCGATTGGTTAGCTGGGCTGGCATTTAGCAAGCTGTCAATAAAGGAAAGCACAGCTAGTGAATCTCCTGCAATGAGGAAGTCGAGCTCATCGCCCAGTAATAAAGAATCAACTTCTTGTGCGGGCAAGGCATAAGACGTTGACAATAGTAAGGAAAAGAGTATAAACCTGAACCTTTTCATGCAGTATAAACTGCTCTCCAATGATTAGTTATTCCGTTGCTGTTGTTTTTGTTGAATTCGATCCCTTTGTATATCCCTTCGCTGCTGTTGCATTTGGCGTTGTTGTACCTGTTGCAAAACCAGTTTCCGAAAATCTTCTTCTGCTCTTCGTAAATTCATTAGCTTTTCAGGAGAAATGGTTTGCCGGATTTTGCCTGAATAATCTTTTTCAAGATCGAGGTTTTGCTGCTTTAATTTGTATTCAAGGTCCAAGAGTTCATCCGCTGGTTTGCCTTGCTTACGTGCCTGATTAAACTGATGCCTGAGTTCGCGTTGCTTCTCGGTAAACTCGCGGTACAGCGGCCAGAATTTCTCTGCCTCAGCGGGGGTTAAGGCCAGGCGCTCGGTGATGTAGGCTACCCGGGCCGCATTAATTTTTTCGCGTGCTGCCGGATCAGGACTGGCCGGTATTTCCTCTTCTTGTGCAAAAGCGCTGAGCGTTAGCAAAGAAAGTAGGGTAGAGAGTATGAAAAGCTTCTTCATATTATAAGCTGTTAATGTCAATATCATTTAATAATTCGTCCAGATCACCATCAGGCATAGATAATTTAAAAACAGATTGCTCCAGGCTATCTGCTTCAGCACCATTAGGATTCATCTCTTCTATAAAATCCTCATAACTCAACGCATCCGCATCGGCCAGATAATCCATCAATTCTATGGTTTCAATTTGGGCCAGTAGCATTTCTGACTTGCTGTCATCCTCGCTATTGTTTAGCCACCAGATGCCGGCAATCGCCAAGATCAATACAGGTAGCGCCAATTGCCAGGAATAACGAAATACGGGTCTTTCGAATAACCCTGGCTTTTGTTCCAAGCGGGCGCTGATTTGGGCTGGTAATCGCTCAAAATAGCCCTCTGGTGTTGTAAAGGGGTCTTTCTTGGGGATTTCGTCTAGTTTTTTCATTTTCTTAAGACTTTGACTATAAAGTAGCTCCAGGGTTTAATCAGTGGCTTATAATATCTTCAATCTTTTTTACGGCATGGTGATAACTGGCTTTTAGGGCACCTACGCTGGTTTGGGTGATTTCAGCCATTTGTTCGTAAGACAGATCATCAAAATATTTCATATTGAACACGAGGCGCTGTTTATCAGGAAGTTGAAGCAAGGCTTTTTGTAGTTTCATCTGTATTTCATCTCCGCTAAGTCCTGGCTGCATGTCAAGTTTGGCATTGAGTTCGCCCACTACATCGCCTATCGGCAAAAAGAAACGCCTCTTTTTCTTTTGCAGAAAGCTGAGACATTCATTGGTGGCAATGCGGTAAATCCAGGTGAAAAGCTGGGCATCTTCTCTGAATGAATCGATGTGTTTGTGAATTTTTATGAAGACTTCTTGTGTGAGATCATCCGCATCATCATGGTCAATTACCATTTTTCGTACATGCGCATACACTCGCCTTTGGTAGGTACGTACCAGCATATTAAAGCCATAATTCCGGGTTCCCGGATCTTTGATCTTACTGAGTAAGTCCTGGTCTTCCAAGTGGTGGATGTATTGTTTTGAAATTTAGATTGTTTTTGGGATAAAAGGTTTAAAGGTTCAAAAGAAAAAATACAGAGCCTGTCCATATATGTATTTAACAGGTCTTTGAGGTTTTAATCTTGTCCTGCTGAAGATCATCTGCCAACATGGGGTTCATCATTTACAAATCAAGAGGTGTTTTGTAGTTTTTACATGCTATCAAAACATAATTCACAAGACTTATAAACGATCAATAGTTATGAAAACGCTATATGTGAGGCTATTGCATGCCGCAATGTTTGTCATAATCATGATAAGCCTCGGTTGTGAAGAAGAGGAAGTACAAGCGCCAGATCGCTATTCTTTCTGGAAGGGTGACATCACTAATTTCTATTACACGTTGGATATTAACGATGCCAGAACCCATAAGGTAACTGGTAAGCCCTACATGATTTTAGAATACGATCCTGTAAACAATCAACCGCTGAAATGCGAGTTTGGTTTGAGTGAGGCCAAGAATGAATACTTGCCGGGGGCTGAGATGCCCATACCGGAGCCTTTCTTATCAGCCAATGGATTTGATTATGCCGATAGGCTCAACCTTACGGGCTCTGTTTCTTTGCTTTGCAGCTGGGCAACGATTGATAAGAAGGCAAGCTTGCCTTCCGGTGATATACAATTTGAAGTCAGTCTATCAAATGGTGAAACCTATCATTTTGTTTATACTCCCAATATGATGGAAGGAGAGATTCGCAATCCCAATGCCAGCTGGTCAGATCGTGTTTCTGATGCAAAAGCTTTCAAACTTACCAGGCGCTTTAATAGTAATACGGTTGATGACTAGCTTTGACCTGGCTTAATCCATTGCGTTGGTTGTTAATGTAAAAGAGGATTTCCCATCAAATGCCCATTTTATCCTTGAACTTCACACTTTGTCGCTGACTTAAATCGATTTTGATACCTCCCTGCAATTCGACCTGTAGTGTATTGCTAAAGTATGGTATGATGTTTTTCACGAAAGAAATATTAAACATCTGTTGACGACTGGCGCGGAAGAAGAATTCGCTTGGTAACTTTTCTTCCAGGTAATTAAGTGATTTATGCAGCAGTGGTTTTTTGTCCTGGTAATATACACGGGTATAGTTACCCACGCTTTCAATAAAATAAATTTCTGATAGAGGAACAAAGAAGCACTGCTCTCCATCTTTAATGAAAATACGTTTTTGAATGGTCAGTTTTTCCTCACTCGTTTTTGATTCACTGAATTTCCGCTTTACTCTGTTAATCGCTTCGGCTAAGCGATCAGGATTCACTGGTTTTAAAATATAATCCAACGCGTTGACATCAAAAGCCTTAATAGCAAACTGGTCATACGCGGTTACAAAAATCACCTCCGGGGCTTCATCCAGTTCACTTAATAGATCAAACCCTGTCTTACCCGGCATGTTAATATCCAGAAAGATAAGCTGAGGATTCAATTCTTGTATTTTAGCAAGCGCTTCTTGGGCGTCATAACTTACAGCCACCACCTCAATGTCTTCATGGTTTTTCAACATGCTTTGAAGTTCGGCAACAGCCAGCGGTTCATCGTCCACTATAATTGTCTTGATGCTCATGGCTCAATTATTTCTATTCGCCCGCTTACTTCTCCATTATTTTCTGAAAGCTGAAATGAAGCCCGTTCACCAAAAAGATAGTGCAATCGTCTTTTAATGTTTTGTAAACCAAGTCCCAACTGTTCGCTCATGGTTATTCTACCAGGATTAGTTATTTCAATAAACCAGCCAGAAGCCTTTAAGTTTGCATTTACCTTTAAGACACATTCACCCGACTGCTTTGCAACACCATGTTTGATGGCATTTTCTGCCAAAGTTAAAATGCTGGCTGGAGGTATTAGCTTATGTAGGGTGCTGTCATCTATGAGGTATTGCACCTGCAAGCGATTTCCAAATCGAATTTGTTCTAAAGCTAAATACTTCTTGACCTCTTCTATTTCATCGTGAAAGGGAATAAGAGATTGGTTTCCGTAGTTAAGGGTGAAGCGCAATAACTCACTTAATTTAACAATGGCATCTTTACTTTTTTCCTGATCAATCGATACTAATGCTTTAATGGAGTTGAGGGCGTTAAATAGAAAATGTGGATTTAGTTGTGTTTTTAGTAGTTCCAATTCGGCAATGCGTGCAACAGTTTCTGACTTCAGTTTCTCCTTTTCAATTTTGCGGGCACGTTCCAAAATATGGTACATAAAGTAAAGAATTACCCATACCCCTACATATCGCATCCAATTAATCGTACCGCTTAGGAGACCAATGAAAGAAAATATTTCACTGGCGCCTGCCGGGTCTTGAATTATGTTTGGTAAGTAAAAAAGAAGGTTTATTAAAACTGACATGAGGAGGCTTGAGGCAAAAGCCAGCATCCATATATTTCTAGGGCGCCAATCGAAAACATTCAGCTTTCTGATTACAAATCTAAACAAGTGGGTGACGATTAATCCCAGAATGGCTCCATAGCCAAATAAGAAGATAAATCCCCAATCAAATTTCTGTACAATAAAAAAGGTGTAGTTTGTAACCTCAATACCCACCATGCTCAGCCATCCAAAAAGGGTTAGCAGCCAGTAAAGTCGAGTTTCGGTCCGTGGTGTAGTCATGCTTGTCTTGTAAAGATGCTTAATTCAGCATAAAAATAATGCAATGCTATGATGAACGCAGAAATTTAAGGACAAGCGCATAGTGCTGAAATATAGCTTTTTTTAACCCCTTAAACTGACTATTCTTCCTGGGCTAAGCTTCACTTTCCAGCTGCACATTTTTCTGCATTCGTCCGTTTCAATCTGCACTCATGTATTCCTTTAACGAGGCAGCTACGCTTCGAAATACATTTGAAGCATAAATCAAATAAAAGGAATACTATGAAATTAAATATCAAAAACTTCATGTTCCGGATGATCATTTGGATCATGATCGGAATGAACACACCGACTGCGGCCCAAAAGATTAAAATTACGCGTGCTGATGAACTGCCAAGAAGAACCATTGATCTGTCGGGCAATGTAAAAGACATTTATAACAATGACGCGCTGATTCGTACGATAGCAGATCAGATTTATGCTAATGCTGAGGATGATTTAAACAAGTACGACATTCAGGACAAATCTACCCTCACGGGTTATTATTCAGTTTTGATGTTGATTGATTTCAGCCGCAGAGATTTTGACAAAGTTTTAGAAAATACCGTATTGGTAAAGAGCCTTCAGGATAAAGAGGAAGATCGCGCTACCCTCGGTCTTTTTACTACAGCCTATATTCAGGCATTTAAACAAACGAATTCAACATCAACTGATGAATTTAAGCAAGCTTATAAAGTGGCCTTCACCAATTTACTTAATGCAGTTGACAAGAAATATGCAAAAAAATATGTGGACCAAACAAAATTGAGCCTCACACTTCTCAATCCTGAACGCTCCTTGGTCGGATTAGAAACACAACTTCAACCATTTATCGATAATGGAAAAGGTAAAGTACCAGAGAACGTTGTAACGAGTATTATTTTAACACGCTTTTCTTTGGATATGCGCTTGCCATTAAAAGATCAGTCACTTGAGGTACTTGAAAACTGGCTTTCAAAAAATAAGGATGAAGTGAATGAAATTGTAAAAGTTGACTATTGGAAAGACCGAAACATCAATTTAAATGAAAAGGAAAGTAAGAATGAGATAATCATTGCCGTTTGGGATACTGGAGTAGACCCTATTCCTTATGGAAATTCTATGTGGGTAAATAAGAAAGAAATCGAAGGCAATAATAAAGATGATGATAGGAATGGTTTTATCGATGACGTAAATGGTATTGCTTTCGATATTGATAACAAGCCAACCACTGGTCCACTGATTGAAAAGCGGAAATTAACATATGAAGTGAAAGACCTTCAACGCTGGATGAAAGGAGCGATGGATTTGCAGAATGGCATCCAATCGAGCGAAGGCGCTGAATTTCAACAAAAGGTAGTTGCATTAAAACCCGAAGAGGGTGTTCCGTTTCAGGAAGATTTGAGCTGGTATAGCACGTATGCGCACGGTACACATGTGGCTGGTATTGCAGTAAGTGGCAATCCATCTGCTAAGATTCTTTTCTCACGCATAACATACGATACAAAAGTAAAACCACGCCTGTATACGGATGACACACAGTCGAACATGGCATCAATGTTCACCAAGGCTGTGACTTACTTCAAGCAAAATAATGTTCGGGTCGTAAACATGAGTTGGCGCTACAATTCTGCAGCGTATGAAGCTGTACTCGCCATGTATGGTGTGGGTAAAGATGAGGAAGAAAGAAAAGCGATCGCTAAAAAGTGGTTTGAAGCAGAGCGTAAAGCATTGCGTGATGCCTTTGCATCTGCCCCGGAAATTCTTTTCATATGTGGAAGCGGTAACGAAAATAATGATGCAAACTTTGCAGATTATATCCCTGCTGGTATTGACTTACCCAACGTAATTACCGTAGGAGCAGTAAATGATGAAGGCAAGCGTACTTCATTTACTACAGAAGGTAAAAGCGTAGACTTCTACGCCAATGGCTACGAAATTGAAAGCCATGTGCCTGGAGGCGACCGCATGAAATTCAGCGGAACGTCCATGGCCTCTCCACAGGTGGCGAACTTAACAGCAAAAATGCTGGCCATAAATCCGAAATTATCTCCGACAGAAATGATCAGTATCATCAAGAGTACTTCTACACCTGACCCGGAAGGAAAGGGCTTGTTGCTCATACATCCTAAAAATGCTATTGATAAAATCAAAAAGTAATATGAATAAGTTAACATGGAATAAAACGGGCGATGCGTACTTTCTCTCATCGCCCACTGAAGAGATGGTGAAACTTCAGTTTGAACTCAACAGCAATACCCTATTTTGGTTGAACCATGAAGTCTATGAAGTGAAACGCGCTGGTTTTTGGAATCAACGCTATACGGTTTATAAAAACAGTCAAGAGTTGTTATCAGTGTCACATAATTTCTGGGGCAGCAAAGGCACTATAAAATTTTCTGATGGCACCCAGTATACAATTGATTACAAATACAAAAACACATTAACGCTTCAGTTTTTAGAAGGTAGTACAGAAATACTTAGTTACCATGTAGCTACTGATAACGGGAGATCTGAGACTGTTTTTAATCTAGGCTTTGCATTACTTGATGCTGAGCGCCTTCTGTTACTCGCTACTTTAGGCATGGTAATGTTTCAGAGTATTTTTAATGAGTTTAAGGAGGATGATGGCAGCTTATTACTGATATCAACAGTTGGATCTTAAAGTAGGTAAACATAAATAAATGTTACAGAAGATTGTAAGACACATAAAAATAGCAGTAATGGATAAGAAAAAGTTGAGAAAGACAATTTCCACAGTTGTTCTGATGGTTTTGGGAGGCGGTGTGGGATTCCTTGCCGCAAAATTTGGAATGGAAGCAGCCCATATGGCAAGTGCCAGTCAGGTAATAGTATTTATTATTTTCATTTTACCGATTTTCTTCTTGGTTATAGGCATTCATGAAGCAGGACATGCACTTGCAGGCTCGTTGGTAAACTTTGAATTTAGGATGTATATGGTAGGTCCCTTTATGTGGGATAAAGAAGAACGTGGATGGAAATTTAAGTGGAATAAAAATCTCAATGTATCCGGAGGAATGGTTATCTGTTTGCCATCTACTACAGAAAATCTTCCTAAACGCTATTCGATTTATGCGCTGGTTGGTCCTGCGGCAAGTTTAATGTTTGCTGCCATTGCTTTTGGTGCCAAAATGACGATCGCGACAATTAATGTACATAATAGCTTATGGTTGGATGTAATCATAATGCTGTTCACACTGATGAGTTTTCTATCGCTCCTAATTTTTATTTTAACCATAATACCTTTGCACACAGGCGGATTCTATACCGATGGAGCACGCGCCTGGCATTTTTTACGAGGTGGCGATACAGCGCGCTTTGAAACTTTATTGATGAAAACCATTTCGAGTGCAGCCGGTGGAATACGGCCTAGATTGCTGAACAAAGAAGAAATCAATGAAGCATTGATACTGGCTAATAAGCTAGATAGTCATATGAAAGTGTATGTCCTCTACTATGTGTACCATTTTGCCTTTGATGAAGGTAGGTATGATGAAGCAGAAGTATACCTAAAGAATTATCTGGCAGAATTGGAAAGTATTCCTAAGGGAGTACGGGGCAGCGTATTCCTAGATGCAGCATTCTTTTATGCCTATGCACGAAAGGATCTTGCTCAGGCCGAGCTGTATTGGAAACAATATGAACCATCTGCTATTATACCAAAAGCACAAGTTTTGTTAACTGAAGCAGCTATACAGGGCCTCTATAACGATACAGCGAGTGTTTTATCTACGGTTGATAAGGCTATCAAAGAAATACCTAATATGATGGATAGAGGGGCCGGCATTGCATGGCATGAAAAATTAGTGGAATTGAAAAACTGGCATCATTCACTTCAAATAAGATAACAATGAACCAAATAATATTACTATTACTCTTGTTTCTAACGGTTTCAACATTTAGGGTACAAAACGAAGTATTCGAAAAAGGTTCAGGTAAAGAGAAGTGGCGTTTAACAGGCAAATGTTCAGGTGACTCTATCCTCCAATTACAACCTGGTAAAAACAATTGGAAATTGGTACGTAGAATTGAAAACGGTTTGCAATATAAAAGACGACTTGGGAAGGATGTTTGGCCCGTTGTTGGAAAATATCAAGAGGGATTGGTATATCAGAGGTCAATGAACCAGGATACTTGGAGCGTCCCCGGAAAATAAGAAGCTTGTGAAGCTGACGAAGATACTTTGTTACTGTATTTAGATCAAAGTGATTCCAGCTTTGTTCTTGTACTTTAAGTTTGTTTTTAAAACAAGTAGATTTAACTTATATTTTGCATCATGAAAAAGCAAGCTATCCTAACAGTTATAGTGTTATTTCTTGTTTTAGCAGTACAAGCACAACCTTTTGATTTTAAGGCAGGAGGTTTTGTTCTTACAGAATACACCATTGAGCTGCCATACCAAAATATAAATGGTAAGATTATTGTTGAGGTCGTGCTGAAGAATAAAAAACGAAGGTTTCTTCTGGACACGGGTGCGCCCCTGGCTATTTCGCAGCAATTATTTGATGAACTAAGTCCCGCCATCCTGACTAAACAATTGATTAGCGACATCAATCAAAAGTCAGACTCATTATTTTTTGTAAGCATCGATAGTCTGAGTTTTAATGGCGTACTAGCGACCGGAATACCAGCCATTGTTTTGAATAATAATCCAATTCTGGATTGCCTCAAGTTGGATGGATTTTTGGGCAGTAATATTCTACGAAACTCAGTGGTGCAATTTGATTCCCGTAATCAGGTAATCAGTATTACCGATGACATATCAAAGCTATTTAAAGATGAGCTGACTGGCAGCGAAATGTTGTTGGATGGGCAGGCTTCACCTTTTTTAAAGTTCAACATCGGAAAAAAGATATCAGAATATGTTATGTTCGATTCAGGGTCTGATGTTTTCTACTCAATGTCCCAAGAAAAGGTTAAGAAATTTAGTAGAGCGAAAGACTTTACCTTGATTCATGAAGCAGAAGGTTCTAATCAAGTAGGTTTGTACGGAGTGGCTAACAAGGAAAAAACTTCTCTGCTCCGTATTCCTTATATTCAGCTTAATACTGCGCGCTTCTATAATATAATTTCTGAAACAAGTAATAATAACAATTCAAGAATAGGTTCAGCAGTATTGGACTATGGTTTGCTGACGCTGGATTACAAAGAGAAGAAATTTTATTTTAATAAATTTGAAGAGAATGCTTCATTTGAGAACAGACAATTTCAAATCAGTCCAACTTTTATGGATAACAAGTTGTGTGTAGGTAAAATATGGGCAAAAGAATTAGAGCGGATGATTTCTGTGGGTGATGAGATCATTTCGGTAAATGATTGGCCTGTGCATGACCTAAGCTTGTGCGATGCATTAAATGGTGAGCTTCGGAATGAAAATTCAAAAATGAAGATAGAAGTTAAAAGGAGGGAAGGTTCTGTAGTAAGCGTTACTATTGAGGCTATCAAATGAAAAATTATTGAAGCGTTGGTATTCGGTCAATCAGACTTAACTTCTGGTAGACTTAAGCGATAAAGATATTTTAAACTGATGCTTTTGGGATTCTTACCATTTTATGTGTCAACAAAATGTAAAACCAGAAGGGAGAAAAGGCATGCATAGGTTTACAAAAGATGAGTTGCAAGCTATTTCGTAGCATTTTGTACCACTTAGCTTTCCTTAAAAATTCAGCCTGCTACGAACGGAAAGAACTGCCAAGTAAATTGATTACATCCGATCGTGTTGTATCCTCTGCGACAACGAATCGCCCTTAATATGCTATTACAAAAGGCCAATTTGTCTACAAGAATAAGGAGGATAATTGCTTTTAGGTTGGGTTATGGTATATAGAAAACAAAAAACCCTTGCAACTCATTGAATTACAAGGGTTTCGCACTATGGCTTGTAGTCCGTACGGGAATCGAACCCGTGTTACCAGAATGAAAATCTGGTGTCCTAACCCCTAGACGAACGGACCGTGCTAAATGGGAGTGCAAAGATAGTTTTAGCCTTTTTATTTGCAAACAGCAACGCAAAATTCCCACACTTTTTTTCAAAAAAAAATTGAATGTGAACCAGGCTGTGGGATCATATAGAATCAGGCTGGGCCCCTAAACAAGAAGGCTTCCCCTTGCGAGGAAGCCTTCTTTAGGTTACGAGTCAATGATGGATTACATCATACCGCCCATGCCACCGCCCTGAGGCATAGCAGGCGCAGGATGTTCTTCAGGAATTTCAGACACCACGGCTTCGGTTGTCAACAATAAGCCAGAGATAGAGGCTGCGTTTTCAAGCGCTAAGCGTGATACTTTAGTTGGATCGATAATACCTGCTTCAAAGAAGTTCTCAAACTTGTTCTCACGGGCATTGTATCCGTAGTCTTTCTTGCCTTCTTTTACCTTGTTCACGATCACTGAAGCTTCCTGACCGGCATTTTCAGCAATGGTTCTTAAAGGTGACTCAAGCGCCAGGCGTACAATGTTTACACCGGTGCCCTGATCTTCGTTGTCAAGACCAAGTGTTGTCAGGTCTTTTAAAGACTCGATAGCACGAATGTAGGCTACACCACCACCGGCAACGATACCTTCTTGTACGGCAGCACGTGTTGCGTGCAATGCATCATCTACACGGTCCTTCTTCTCTTTCATTTCAACTTCAGTAGCGGCACCGATGTACAAGATGGCCACGCCACCAGACAATTTCGCTAAACGCTCCTGTAGTTTTTCTTTATCGTAATCAGAGGTTGTCGTCTCGATCTGAGCTTTGATCTGCGCTACACGACCTGTGATATCAGCTTTTTTACCAGCGCCATTTACGATAGTCGTATTGTCTTTATCGATGTTTATTTTCTCTGCACGGCCAAGCATGTCAAGCGTTGTGTTATCTAATTTGAAACCACGCTCTTCGCTGATCACCTGTCCACCGGTTAAGATGGCAATGTCTTCCAACATAGCTTTTCTGCGATCGCCAAAGCCAGGGGCCTTTACAGCGGCAACACGGAGGGCGCCACGGATTTTGTTTACCACTAAAGTAGCCAAAGCTTCACCTTCAACTTCTTCAGCAATGATCACCAGCGGCTTACCAGTCTGAGCTGTTTGCTCAAGTACAGGCAATAACTCCTTCATGCTGCTGATTTTCTTATCGTAGATCAAAATGAAAGGACTGTCTAATTCAGCTTCCATTTTCTCCGCGTTGGTTACGAAGTAAGGAGATAAGTAACCGCGGTCAAACTGCATACCTTCCACAGTCTTCACTTCAGTTTCAGTTCCTTTCGCTTCTTCAACAGTGATCACACCGTCTTTACCCACTTTCTCCATGGCATCAGCAATCATTTTACCGATAGTTTCATCGCTGTTAGCAGAGATGGTAGCTACCTGCTGAATTTCGCTTGAATCTTTAATCTTCTTGCTTTGCTTCTTCAGGTTTTCAACAACTGCATGAACTGCCTTGTCGATACCACGCTTCAAATCCATCGGGTTAGCACCAGCAGCTACGTTCTTAATGCCGTGTGCATAAATAGATTGTGCCAATACAGTAGCAGTAGTAGTACCATCACCGGCTGCATCAGCAGTCTTAGAGGCAACTTCCTTTACTAATTGTGCACCCATGTTTTCGATTGGATCCTTCAACTCGATTTCTTTTGCTACAGACACACCGTCTTTGGTCACTGTAGGAGCACCGAATTTCTTATCCAGGATAACGTTACGGCCTTTAGGACCAAGGGTAACTTTAACTGCATCTGCTAATTTGTCAACGCCTTTTTTCAGTCTGTCACGTGCAGAAGTATCGAATGTAATTTCTTTAGCCATTGTAATGATTGTTTGAGTGAATTAAATAGTACCGAAAATGTCAGAGTTACGCATGATAAGGTATTCTTTACCTTCAATGGTAATTTCTGTGCCTGCATACTTACCGTACAGGATGTTGTCGCCAACTTTCACGGTTACAGGTTTGTCTTTTAAGCCATCGCCAACGGCTATAACTTTTCCTTTCTGAGGCTTCTCTTTAGCCGTGTCGGGAATGATAATGCCAGAAGAGGTCTTTTCTTCTGCAGGAGCTGCTTCTACAAGCACTCTGTCTTCGTTGGGTTTGAAGTTAATTTTTGACATATACGTACTGAATAATTAGGTTGAAATTTTAATGATATGCTGCTGTCTTGTCAGATATTGTGCCACAGGCAAATTCTGTGCGAAGAAAGGACAATTTTT
>JALHOT010000018.1 GCA_022842845.1 Cyclobacteriaceae bacterium
GTCTTCCGATCTCTTTTCAGAGAAGGTGAACAATTCTAACTCTTTTCCCAGTTTACGGTGATCACGCTTCTTGGCTTCTTCCTGTAAATGCAAAAACTCTTCAAGTTCCTTTGCCTTGGGGAAAGTGATGCCATACACACGCGTCAGCATTTTATTATTCTCATTGCCGCGCCAATAGGCACCGGCTACGTTAAGAATTTTGGCTGCCTTGACAAAACCTGTATTGGGGATGTGTGGACCACGACATAAGTCTGTAAAATTACCTTGTGTGTAGAAGGTAATTGTTCCGTCTGCCAGATCGTTAATCAACTCCAGCTTATATTCATCACCTTTCTTGGTAAAATAATCGATGGCTTCTGCCTTACTGACTTCTCTGCGCTCGTAGGCATTTGACTTCTTGGCCAACTCAAGCATTTTTGCTTCAATCTTAGCCAGATCATCTTCTGCAAAAGCCTTGCCTCCTAAATCTACATCGTAGTAAAAACCATTTTCAATAGCCGGGCCAATACCAAACTTAGTACCAGGGTACAATGCCTCTAAAGCTTCTGCAAATAAGTGGGCTGATGAGTGCCAGAAAGTAGCTTTACCACCTGTATCATTCCAGGTCAAAATTTTAATAGAAGCATCTTCCGTTATAGGTCTTGATAAATCACGGATTTCGCCATTCACTTCAATGGCTAATGAAACTCTGGCTAAGCCTTCACTTATACTTTGGGCGATCTCAATACCCTTTACTGATTGTGGGTACTCACGCACGCTGCCATCGGGCAGGGTAATTCTAACACTCATACTTGTCGAAAAAATGAATGACAAATATAGGGCTTATTCCATCATGAATAAATGCCTAACAAGAATGCTTTACAGGGTAAGTTGCACCGTGCCAAATACCCCGAACTTGCGAACATCGGCCTTATCCAGATATGAAAGGCGATGGATAAAATCTATCCTGAAAAACTTAAAGATGTTCTCGACACCATACCCCAGCTCCAGGTAAGGCTTTCTAAGGGATAACTGTCCTGGAGGAAGGATCTCATTATTTGGATCGACCGACTGAACTATCAAATTTTGGCTTGCCTGACTCATGCTACCATACACCATGTTAGCGGTGCCTACCAGTCGCCATTTTAACTTTCTGAGCAGTGGCATTCGGTTAAGCAATAATCCTTCAAAATGGTGATTGTATTGGGCGGTGATGTATCTATCACTGGCAAACTCTCCAAAATCCATTAGGTTGAAGGTAAGTGGTGTATAAATAGGTGTTTGATTACCCAGATGCAATCCTAATAAGGTATAAGGCAGTGGTTCAAATATGTATTCCGCTGAAGCCCTTAACGTACCTGTGCCCAGAATACCAAGTCTCGTTCCTTTCTCAAATGAAAAGCGTAGCTTGTTGTAGTCAAAGTCGCTACCAGCAATATCCTTAATACCTCTTGTATAACGAAGCATGAGGATTGGCCATCGCACAGTACCCATGCTTACCCGCTGGTTGTCGTCTTGCAAGAATAACTCATCTCTGGCGTAGCGGGACTCCAATATTACCTCAGATGTTGCGTACTGAGATTGTATAGGAGAATTAGCAATATCATTTGGGTTTACATAATATCCGAAGTTAAAGGCAGGATCGAAAGTGGCATACCTCACAGATATCTTTTGGTTAAAGCCCTTGAATAACTCGCGCTGAAAATTCAGTCTTGTCTCGTCAAAATAAAAGCCCCTTCTGAAAAAACCCCAGCGCTGTGAGGCCAGTAACAAAGCATTCCCTCCTACTGCTTCATCATCAAAGCCGAGCCGTCCTAAATCCCTTCGTGTGCGTATGCTCCAGGTTGTCCATCTTCTCGTAGACAAAACTTGTCGGGCATATAAGGAGTACTTATACTTCTCATCCAAAAAACCATACCCTAGCTGTGCTCCAAAAGTCCATTTCTTATTAAAGGCATAGGTAGTTCTGAAACCCGGCATAATGCGCACGCCTTCAATGTTATTATAAGAAAGCAGATCCGGATAAGGACCAATCTCAATTTTTTTACCAATGCCTACATAACCATCAACAACTATTTTAACTATATCAGTATAGGTTCTGATAACGGGAATATTACGCAGCGTATCAATCATCTTGTACACATTGCGTTCTGTTTCTGACAGAGCCTCATGCCTTAATGTATCCCATACGTTCTCATCATTCTGATTGATTCTGGCTCTCTCATCCAACAGAATGGGGCGTTCATAAAACGATAAGTCGTAAGGCTTATTAACAAGGAAGTTTTTATTAGATGTATAGAACTTGGCAAGCATGCCTGCACTGTTACTGTTAAGCTCACTGACATCGATCAACACTCTGTTTTTAACCGGCAACCAGGCACCGTCCTGAGTAGGTTCAAGTTCTTGTTGTATGCGTATCTTCTCAATAAAATTGATGTTAGCCCCTTTACTAATGCTCACATCAATTTGCTTCAAGGCGTAATTCTTTTTAGCTATCCACATACTGCCGGTAAAGGCCAGTTCCTGTGGCGACCTTGGGAAGAAGTCGAGCCGATAACAGAAGTGCTCACCCACATAAGTAGAATCTACCAAGTCATAGTCGTAATAGAGCCTCCAACCATCAGCTATTGGGGAAACAAACTCCTTCTCGAGTATGTTGAGCCAATTCTGATAGAAGTTATACTCTTGAAAGGAAGAGCCCACCAACTGCGTAACCGTGGTGCCATCTTCTACACCCAAGCCATTGATTTTTGAGTGCAGAATCTTCTCAAATTTTGAGTTTGGGTTATCACGGTAGTATAGTTTGGAAACACTTTCTGTGATGAAGATGGGTAGTATAGGCTTGCCGTCTTCACCAGCTATACGCTCCACACTGTCGAGCACCTGTGTAATCTTTTGAATCAGCTTCCGCTCCCGAAACTTCTCCGACATGTTGTCTACATCCACTTCTATTTTGGTGTAGGTATCGTATTCATAGGCAGTGAGTTTGCGTTTATCATTGTCTTTCTTGTTACGAACCACTTGCCGTAAGATTTCAAAAGCAGGGTTCTCACCTGCCAGTACTACCACTTCCTGGAGGTTCGTGACATCTTCCTCTAATTGAAAATTGATCGTTTGTACAATACCTTTTGTAATGGACTTAACTCTGGGTTTGTAACCAATATAAGAGGCCAGAATGGTATCAGTTGGGTTGCTGGTTTTTAGCAGGAAGTTGCCGTCAAAATCGGTTGTGGTGCCTATTGAAGTACCTTTAAACAAGACATTAACAAAGGGGATGGGATCGCCAGAATTGGCATCAGTCACCTTTCCTTTCACGATGGTTTCCTGCGCTTGAAGCGTAGTAATAACAACGAGTAAGCAAAACAGAAAAAGGTTTTTTGTAAACGACTTCACAACTATCCAAAACTCAAAAGTAGGTATTTAGTACCTGCTTACTTACGTGTTACAGGCGATTTAGTTCTTCCTTCTCCCCTAAAAAACGAGGCGATGTGTTAAATAAATAGAGATCTAAAATGGCCAAAGGCCTTGCCAGCACCTCACGTGTAAGCACTTGAAGTGACTGCCAGACACCCGGCTCATCCGCTACCACTACAATAGCATCCATTTCATAGTAATTACTGATAAAAAGTGACCGGTAGCTGTGAAATGATTGGGTAATAATGACAATACTTTCCTGGCCAAAAATCTCTTTGCAACGAACGATGGAATCGAGAGTGCGCAAGCCAGCATAATCAAGGGTAATAATGCCGGAAGGTACACCCTTGGCAATCAGGGCTTTCCTCATTTCTAGCGGCTCATTATAATAGCGGCTTCTGTTATCACCGCTCACAATGATGTAATCTACCTTCCCTGTTTTGTACAGGTCGTAAGTAGTCTGCATCCTGTTCTCGAAGTAAGGGTTGGCACGTCCATCTGATAATTTACGACTTGTCCCCAAAACAAGGGCTACAGAACGATGCGGGGCTACTTCAGCTGTGCCGTAAACTTGTTTTTGGGTCGATAAAACCAGCCAAATATTGCAGATGGCAATAAATAGAATCAAGAATACAGCAGCGTATATGGTTACACGCTTGAACCAGCGCCAATAGTGAAAGCCCTTTCTAAACACAGTGCAAAGTTAACACAGATTAAGCAAAAAGTGCACCTGCTATGGTTCCACTCATCATGGTAGCAAGGGAAGCAGCAATCAAGGCGCGTGGGCCTAATTTCGACAAATCACCTTGTCTTTGCGGTGCCATACCCCCAATTCCGCCAATTTGGATGGCTATTGAACTGAAGTTAGCGAATCCACATAGGGCATAGGTGGCAATAATGATGGCTTTATCGCTCAACACCCCTGAAGCCTTCATGTCTGAGAGACTCAAATAGGCTACAAATTCATTGATAACCATTTTTTGCCCCAGTAAACTTCCTACCTGCACAGATTCCGACCAGTCTACCCCCATGATAAAAGCAAAAACCCTAAATACCTGACCGAAAATATATTGTAGTGAGAATCCATCAAAGGCGCCCTGGGTACTCGCTACCACCCATTCATTGAGACCCGTCCAACTACCAATGCCATCTACCAACATCCAGTTTAAGGCAAAGATGACGGCAATGAAAGCCAATAGCATAGCCCCTACGTTAAGGGCTAATTTTAGTCCATCGCTGGCACCTGTAGCCAGGGCGTCTACAATATTTGATCCGATACTTTCCTTATTAACTTTTAGTGTACGGTCAATTTTCTCCGGCTCTGTTTCAGGCATAAAGACTTTAGCCATGACTATGGCAGCGGGGGCATTCATGATCGATGCACATAACAAATAGGTGGCAAATTTAGTCGCCTGTTCAGGATCAGCTCCTCCCAAGAAAGTAATGTATGCCCCCATCACACTTCCTGCAATAGTAGCCATGCCTCCAGTCATAAGGCAATGCAGTTCGGAGCTGGTCATTTTACCTATAAAAGGTTTTACCAATAAGGGAGCTTCCGTCTGCCCCATGAAAATATTCCCTGCAGCAGAGAGGCTTTCTGCTCCTGAGAGGCGCATGGTTTTGGCCATAATCCAGGCAAAGACATGTACAATTTTTTGGAGTATACCTAAGTAATAGAGCCCGGATGTTACGGCAGAGAAGAATATCAATACAGGCAAGGCCTGAAAAGCAAAAAGAAAACCAAGGTTGTGGCGCGTACCTGCAACGGCATCGCTGTTTCTGGCTAAATCACCAAAAAGAAAGGCAGCCCCATCAAGGCCGAAGTTTAGAAACTTAACAAAGCCGCTGCCTACGCTTTCAAAACCATCGCGCACGACCGCTACTTTCAATACTAAAACTGCAATGACTATTTGTAACAGTAAACCACTGATTACCAGGCGCCAATCAATATTCTTTCTACTGGCAGAAAAGAACCAGGCGATCGCTACGATAATACCAATGCCAAGCAGGCCGCGCAAATAATCCATGTGTCTTTGATTTAATCTCTGTGATGTCGTTAACTCACAGTCAGGTTAGTTCCTTTTACTTAACTCATCGCGGATTTTCGCGGCCTTTTCATAGTCTTCTTTTTCAATCGCTTCTTTCAAGAGATCGTTAAGCTTATCGACAGATAGGTTCTTGTAATCATCTTTGGCTTTTACTACCTCTGCCTTCTTAGTTTTAGGTTTCGGTTCAGGCTTTACTTCAGGCTCATCATCGGCTTCATCAGTTAACACAATACCTGCTTCCGCTAAGATATTCTCATAGGTATAGATGGGAGAATCAAAACGTAAACCGATAGCAATGGCATCAGAAGGACGTGCGTCAACTTCCATCTTTTTAAGACCATCTGTGCAAACTATTTTAGCAAAGAATACTCCTTCCTTAAGATCTGAAATAATGATCTCTTCTATGGTAAAGTGAAAATTGTTAGCAAAAGCTTTGAACAAGTCGTGCGTCATCGGACGGTTAGGCGCTATTTTCTCAATTTCAATAGCAATGGCCTGCGCCTCAAACATGCCGATAATGATTGGCAATCTTCGGTTGCCCTCCACCTCTCCTAATACAAGGGCGAAAGAGCCAGTCTGCGACTGACTGGAGGACAAGCCCAGTATTTCTAACTTCAGTTTATTCACACCGGTAAGTTAATAGTTATCTGCAAATAGTTAATTCTAGGTCAAAAAAACCATTGAAAAATATAACTAATTCACATCAACCTACTTAGCCGCCTTTACCGCTTCAATTAGCTTGGGTAACACATCAAACGCGTCACCAACAATACCGTAATCGGCTGCTTTAAAGAATGGTGCATCTGCATCTTTGTTAATCACCACAATACATTTAGATGAATTAACACCCGCCAGATGCTGGATAGCTCCGGAGATACCTACGGCTATGTACAACTGTGGACTAACCTTAACACCAGTTTGGCCCACATGCTCATGGTGTGGTCTCCAGCCTATATCTGAAACAGGTTTGCTACAACCTGTAGCAGCACCCAATACTTTGGCCAGTTCCTCAATGGGGCCCCAGTGTTCGGGGCCCTTCATTCCACGACCTCCAGATACTACAATGTTGGCCTCTGGCAAGAGAATCTCACCAGTAGCTTTTTCAGTTGCAGTAATTTTGGCTGCAAAGTCTGCATCTGCCAATTGAGGGGTAAAGGATTCCGGGGCTACATCAGCACCAACTTCTTTAACCTCAGCTGCGTTCTTCTTAATGGCTATTACCTTCTTGGCATTCTTCATCTCAATCTTTGAGAAAGCCTTGCCTGTATAAATACTTTTCTTGACAACAAAGCCCGCAGCAGTTTCTGGCAACTCTGTTACGTTAGTGGCAATGCTTGCTCCTAACTTAGTAGCTACACGCGCGGCTACAGGTGTACCCAACGATGAATTGGCTAATACCAGAACATCTGCATTTTCTGCCTGCATCGCTTGCACAATAACACTGCTATAGGCTTGAATAACGCCATCATTTAAGCGCGCATCAGCGGCATGCAGTACCTTTGCAGCACCAAATTTTCCAAGCGCAGCCAGATCAGCCGCGTCTACCGTGCCTAATGCCAGAGCCGCTACCTTGCCCCCCATGCCATGGGCATAAGCCACTGCTTCTAAAGATGTTTTTTTGATTTTACCTTCAGCACTTTCTACAAATACCAGAATGTTCATATCGTCAATCGTTGATTGTGTTCTAACTCAAATTAATCACTATAGCACTTTTGCTTCGTTCTTCAACAGGCTCACTAACTCGCCTACGTTATCAGAAGAAATCATCTTTACCGCCCCTTTCGCTGGTGGTAATTCAAACTTTTGCAAACTAACTCCGCTATCTACTGCCATGGGTTCTATTACTTGCAATGGCTTAGTGCGCGCAGACATGATACCACGCATATTTGGAATTTTCCATTCTGCGATAGGCTCTTGACAGCCAGCAACAAATGGTAAATTTACTTCCAACAACTCCTTACCTCCTTCAATTTCACGAGCCAGTTTAGCCTTTGTGCCTTCTAACTCCAATTTCATAACGGGTGATAACGAAGGGATGCCCAATAACTCACCCACAATGCTGTGAACAACACCACCGTTAAAATCGATAGACTCACGCCCCATTAATATAAGATCATAGCCCTTTGACTTGGCATGCTCTGCAATTTGCATAGCTACAAAAAATGAGTCTGATGGTTCTGCATTGACGCGAACCGCATCATCAGCCCCGATGGCTAATGCTTTGCGAATAGTGGGCTCAGTATCAGCTGGACCTACATTGAGAACAGTCACAGTGGTACCCGCGTTGGCCTCCTTAATTTCAATGGCGCGCGCCAGCGCATAATCATCGTATGGGCCAATAATGAACTGCACACCATTACTGTCAAATTTTGTATTGTTGTCGGTAAAATTGATTTTTGACGTGGTGTCAGGAACGTGCGAAATGCAAACTAAAATCTTCATCGTGCTCACTATCAATTAGTTGAAAACTCCTTTTCGTAAGAGGCCTCAAGATAATTTATAAAATTGGAAAAATAGTATGCACGCCTACAAAATTTATGAATACGCAAAGGATTGAAATGCTCAAAAAGCTAGTTTTAGAGGATCCGGCCGATCCATTTTATCCGTATGCGCTGGCCCTGGAGTACCTGCACACACAGCGTGCTGAGGCCCTGTCTATATTATTGGATGTCATGAATAAGCATTCGGAATACCTCCCAAGCTATTATCAGGCTGGCTTACTGAGCATTGAGTTAGGCAAACTAGAAGAAGGCGAAAAGATTTTGGAGAAGGGCATAGCCCTGGCGCAAAAGCAAAACGACCGCAAAGCTTTGAATGAGCTGCGGTCGCTACTCGATAATATCTAATTTGATGAATCCTAGAAAGGAGCGTCTTCATCATCCAAGGAAGGCGGTGCCGGTCTTGGAGGTGCTTGAGTATCACCCGTATTCAAACGACTTTCAAATTTACGGAAGCCTTCGAAGGGACTATCGCTTGATGGGGCATCAAAGTCAGCGAACTTGGTGTATTTACCAATGAATTTCAGCTTCACTGTTCCGGTAGAACCATTTCTGTGCTTAGCAATGATCACCTCGCCCATACCTTGCGTTGGCATGTTATCTTCATCTACTTCAATTTTGTAATACTCAGGGCGATACAAGAACATGACAATATCCGCATCCTGTTCGATAGAACCCGATTCACGCAAATCGGAAAGCTGCGGACGCTTATCTCCTCCCCTGGTTTCAACCCCACGACTTAACTGCGAAAGTGCTAAAACCGGCACATTCAATTCTTTGGCTATTCCCTTAAGGGCACGAGAGATGGAAGCGATTTCTTGTTCGCGGTTACCACCCTGGTCTCCCTTCATCAGCTGCAGGTAGTCTATAATAATGAGTTGTACATTGTGCTCAGCTTTTAAACGTCTGCACTTAGCGCGCAATTCAAGCACCGATAAGGCAGGTGTATCATCGATGAAGATAGGAGCCGAAGAAAGCTTATTGGTTTTATGAACTAACTGTTGCCACTCAAAATCAGCCAATTGTCCTTTCTTAATCTTTTCACCTTCTAATTCCGCTTCAGCAGAAATCATACGATTGACAAGCTGAATGGAAGCCATTTCTAATGAGAAAATAGCTACGGGCATTTTAAAGTCAACCGCAGCATTACGCAAAGCAGACACCACAAAAGCCGTCTTACCCATACCTGGTCGGGCGGCAATGATCACTAAATCAGAACGTTGCCATCCTGAGGTCATGCGATCGAGGGCTGTAAAACCACTCGGTACTCCAGTAAGACCGTCTTTATGTTCTTTAAGTTTTTGTAACTCCTGAATAGCCCGATACATGAGGTTCTTCATGTTATCGTAATTCTTACGAAGGTTTGAATCAGAGATCTCGAAAACAGCTTGCTCCGTTTTATCGAGGAGTTCAAACACATCCGTTGTATCCTCGTAAGCATCTGCATGAATCTGAGACGCTACGGTGATCAAGGTGCGCTTGATGGCCATCTCAATTATCACGCGTGCATGATATTCAATATTGGCTGCTGAGCTTACTTTAGAGGTTAGCTCGGCAATGTAGTAAGCGCCACCTACCGCATCAATTTTACCAGACTTACGCAATTGGTTTACCACTGTGCGCATATCAACCGGCTCAGTGTTTTTAAACAGCTCAACAATGGCTGAATAAATTTCTTTATGAGCCTCTGCATAAAAATGCTCAGGCTTTAAAAACTCAACAACCGCATTGAGTGCGTTCTTCTCGAGCATGAGCGCTCCGAGTACTGCTTCTTCCAGATCAAGCGCCTGAGGCGGCAATTTGCCTAAGCTTTCAGAGATATCTCTCGGTACTAACTTGTTTGACTTGTTACCTATCCTCAGTGCTGATCGCTCCATACAAGTGGTTGTTGTACGTTCTTTAATTAATTTTTGGGGAGACAAACGTACAACGCTACATAGTTACTCAGTAGACAAGTTCTGCACAAAGCATCCATGTGGAAATGTTTATAAGTATGGTTTTTCCCGTCACTAATTGTCAGCGTCATGTGAATCACGCAGCTTTGACATGAATTAGACCTGTGGAGTGAGGACAAGTCTTACTTATTTTAGCCACAAAATTTCTACAATGGCAGGCAAACTGCAAAAGATACACTTTATAGCTATAGGTGGTAGTGTTATGCACAACCTCGCAGTAGCACTGAAAGAAGCTGGTCATACTATAACAGGTTCTGATGATGAGATTTATGAACCCTCACGGTCGTATCTCAAAGAAAAAAATCTTTTACCAGCTTATGATGGCTGGAATCCTTCTATCCTTGACCGTTCCTATGATGCGGTGATTTTGGGAATGCATGCAAAAAAGGATAACCCTGAATTGCTGAAGGCCCAAGAACTTGGTTTAAAAATTTACTCTTTTCCGGAATATATTTTCGAGCAATCCCGTGATAAGCAACGAATTGTAATTGCCGGAAGCCATGGAAAAACAACTACAACTGCTTTAATCACGCACGTTCTCAATTATCATAAAAGAAAGTTCGATTATGTTATTGGTGCCCGCGTAAATGGCATAAGCAATACAGTAAAACTTTCAGATTCGCCCATCATCGTGATTGAAGGAGACGAGTATTTATCTTCTGCCCTCGATCCAACGCCAAAGTTTTTGCGTTACCAGCATCACATAGGCGTTATAACAGGTATCGCCTGGGATCATGCCAACGTTTTCCCTACTGAAGATGATTATGTGAAGCAGTTTGATCTTTTCGGAGACCAAACTCCGAAGGGTGGCATGCTCATTTATTGCGAGCAAGATTCTATGGCCATGATGATCGGCAAAAAAGAAAGACACGATGTTTTAGCCATTCCTTATAAAGGTCATTCACATGCAGAAGAGAATCATCAAGCTTACTTAACCAATGGTAAAGAACGCTACCCCATTAAAATTTTTGGAAGCCATAATTTACAAAACATTAGTGCCGCGAAAGAGACTTTGAAGAAAGTTGGTATAAGTGCAGAAATGTTTTTTGAGGCTGTTACCAGTTTCGAAGGAGCATCAGGTCGTCTGCAAAAAGTAAAAGAAGTGCATGGATGTACCATATTCAAGGACTTTGCCCATGCACCCTCAAAAGTAAAAGCAACCGTAAAAGCTGTAAAAGAGCTTTACGATGACAGGGAAGTAATTGCTTGCCTTGAATTACACACATACAGCAGTTTGCATAAAAACTTTCTACCTCAGTATAAAGACAGCCTCAAACATGCCAATGTAGCTGCCGTCTATTTCAATCCTGAGAAAGTAAAAGCAAAAGGTTTTCCTGAAATTACGGAAACAGAATTAAGAAAGGCATTTAACAATACAACACTGCAGGTATTCACTAATGCAGGCGATCTACAGCAATTCCTCCAAAGCCAATCATACCAAAATAAAAATTTATTGATGATGACTTCCGGCAATTTTGGTGGTTTAGATATCCCTCAATTAGCTGCTGAACTTATCTGACCGCCTACTCCCGAATTATGAAATTAAACTTGAAGAACCCGCTGTGCTTTTTTGACTTGGAAACAACGGGCATCAACATAACACAAGACCGAATCATTGAAATTGCTGTCATCAAACTGATGCCAGGTGGAGAGGTTCAGCGCAAAAGCAATTTACTAAACCCTACAATACCCATATCTCCGGAATCAACAACCATTCACGGTATTAAAGACAGTGATGTGGCTGACAAACCTACCTTTAAAGAAGTAGCAAAAGATTATGCTAAGTTTTTAGAAGGTTGCGACCTGGCTGGTTTTAATATTCTTAAGTTCGACATTCCAGTGCTCGTTGAAGAGTTTCTGCGTGCAGGGGTTGAGTTTGACTATAGCAGAAAAAAGATTATCGATTCTCAACGCATTTTCCACTTAATGGAGAAAAGAACGCTTTCGGCTGCTTACAAATTTTATATCGAAGAAGACATGGCGGATGCCCATTCTGCAGAAGCTGATACTGAAGCTTCCATGAAGGTTTTGCTGGCACAGATAGAGCGTTACAATGGCCTTGATGTGACCGATGGATTAGGTAAAAAAGTTGGTGAAATACGAAACGACATGGAAACCCTGCATAAACTGACTGGAGCCGAAATGGTTGATCTGGCAGGACGCATGGTCAGAAATACAAAGGGAGAAGAGGTCTTCAACTTTGGCAAGCATAAGGGTAAGCCAGTGACCACCGTTCTTAAAGAAGAGCCCTCCTATTACGACTGGATGATGAATGGCGATTTTGCCTTAGACACCAAAAGAAAGCTAACTGAGATAAAGCTTAGAAGCTTCAATAAAAAATAACAGGCCCTTCGGGGCTTTTATTTTGACCAATTTATTAATCTACTTATTCTATAGATTATAAATATTTATTTACTTTGCGCTATGCTACTTGATTATTGGATCAATCTTCGAACCAAACATAATAGTGCCGAAGCCGCACGCTGGATCAGCGCAACAAAAGCAGTTTCATGGCGAATTGTCGGAACCATCGATACATGGATTATTTCTTATCTCATCACAGGGAAGTGGGAGTTAGCCTTTTCTATTGCCTCAGTAGAAGTGTTCTCTAAAGTATTGCTCTACTACATCCATGAGCGTGCTTGGGAAAAAGTTAGGGTTCGGGTAACCACCAAAGTCTAAACCTATGATATTACAGAATCAAATTGAAAAACAACTGGAGACCCTCTCCACTGCAGAGGCCTTGCAATGGCTTGCTCTCCATTGTAAGGAATCTGTATTTTCAACAGCCTTCGGAGAAGAAGATCAAATCATTACCCATATGATTGCGATCCATCAGCTCCCCATTCATGTTTTCACGCTTGATACTGGTCGCTTATTCAATGAAACTTATGAACTTTTGGACCTTACCCAAAAGCAATTCAAACTGAAAATAGAGGTGATCCTCCCTGACAGCCTGCAGGTACAAAACCTTGTCAATGTATATGGTATTAATGGCTTTTACGAATCACTGGCAAACCGAAAAGAGTGTTGCCGTATCCGGAAAATAGAACCATTAAAAAAAATTCTCAAACCTTATAAGCTTTGGATAACAGGCCTGCGAAGTGCTCAATCTGAAAACAGACAAAACATGGCAAAGGTTGAGTGGGATGAAAACCTCAACATTATCAAATGCAATCCTTTATTAGATTGGTCTGATGAGGATGTACAAGAATACCTGACACAATACAAAGTTCCTACTAACACGCTTCACAAAAAAGGATTTGCCAGTATCGGTTGTGCACCATGCACCAGAGCCATTCTACCCGGTGAACATGCCAGGGCAGGACGATGGTGGTGGGAAGGCAGCGCGAAAGAATGTGGCCTGCACCCAACAAAAGTTACAATTTGATACAGCCATAGTTATGAATGAATATCTAAAAGAATTTCCTAGAGAGTTAGAAGATGAAGCTATCTACATCATTAGAGAAGCCGCTGCTCAATTCGAAAGACCTGCTATCTTATTTTCAGGCGGTAAAGATTCAATCACTTTGGTAAGACTCGCTCAAAAAGCTTTTTACCCAGGAAAAATTCCCTTTCCATTAGTACACATCGACACAGGTCACAATTTTGAAGAAACGATTCTGTACAGAGATTGGTTAGTTGAAAATGTTGGTGCTGATTTGATCATTGGCTCTGTACAAGATGATATTAATGCAGGACGAGTGACAGAAGAACAAGGTAAATTTGCCAGCAGAAATGCCTTACAAACAGTTACGCTTCTCAGAATCATTGAGGAACACAAATTTGATGCATGCCTTGGCGGAGCCAGAAGAGATGAAGAAAAGGCCCGCGCTAAAGAAAGGATATTCTCTGTTAGAAATGACTTCGGACAATGGGATTCTAAAAATCAAAGGCCAGAATTATTTGACTTTCTTAATGGTAGAATACAACCGGGTGAAAATGTACGTGTATTCCCGATTTCAAATTGGACAGAGCTGGATGTTTGGAATTATATACGTGAAGAAGAATTGCCACTACCCTCCATTTATTTTGCCCACGAAAGAGCTGTATTGGAGCGAGATGGCGTACTCTGGCCTTATGCGGATTTTGTCTATAAAGATTCAAAAGAAAAATTAATCCCTAGGCAGGTTAGATTTAGAACCGTTGGAGATATGAGTTGCACGGCAGCTCTCCCCTCTTCGGCATCGACCATCGAAGAAATTATTGAAGAAATTATTGCCGCGACTGTTTCTGAAAGAGGTACACGCCTAGACGATAAACGAAGCGAGGCAGCCATGGAACAAAGAAAAACAAATGGTTACTTCTGATGAATCAAGCATAACTACAACAAGATGGATGTACTACGGATAGCAACTGCAGGAAGTGTGGATGATGGGAAAAGCACTTTAATTGGGCGACTTTTATTTGAAACCAATTCAATTACCAAGGATAAATTAGAAGCGCTGGAGAAGGCTAGCCAACGCAAAGGGATTGGCTTTCTGGATTTATCGCTACTTACTGATGGGCTAATTGCTGAAAGAGAGCAAGGCATCACAATCGATGTTGCACATATCTATTTTAATACGCCTAAAAGAAAATTTATCATTGCCGATACCCCTGGTCATGTTGAGTATACCCGAAACATGATTACAGGTGCTTCGAAAGCCAATGTTTCATTAATTCTCATTGACGCGAGGCATGGCATTGTTGAGCAAACCTATAGACATTTTCTGATTGCCAGTCTTTTATGCGTCCCAACTGTGGTGGTATGCATTAACAAAATGGATTTAGTTGCATTCTCAGAAAAGATATTCAACAACATTCAGGCAGACTTTGAGAATTTGGCAACATCAGTGGATGGATTTAAACCTCAATTGATTTTTATTCCGATCAGCTCTTTATTGGGTGATAATCTGACTAGTCTTTCTCTACAAACACCTTGGTACACGGGTCACTCTCTACTTCACATACTTGAGCACATCCAAGCAGTTGAACCTGTTTCTAAAAAAGAATCACGCTTACCCATCCAGTATGTAATACGCCCCAGAAACGAGCGATTTCATGATTTTCGGGGCTATGCAGGAAGATTATTGAGCGGTCGCCTGGCTGTGGGGGATCCCGTAACAGTCCTCCCATCCGGCCGTAGCACAAGGATAAATAAGCTTTTACAATACACCCATGAATTGCAAGAAGCCGTGGCTGGACAATCTTTTACCCTAACCTTGGAAGATGACCTGGATATCAGCAGAGGGGATATGCTAGTCAAGAGCGATGAGGTGCCAAAAGTAATCTCCGAATTTAAATCAGATGTTTGCTGGCTTCATCAACAGCCTTTGCTAACTAACAAGACCTATTTACTCCAGCATGGTACTTCACGTACCAAGGCAAAGGTAACCCATATTCAGTACGTAGTAGACCCTATTTTCCAAAGGAAAATTGAATCAAGAGAGACTTTAGGAATGAATGATATCGCCAGGGTGATCCTCAGGACTGCTAAGCCACTACCCATTGACCCTTATCGGGTAAACAAGGCTAATGGCTCTTTCATCCTCATTGATGAAACCACTAACCAAACAGTGGGTGTTGGTTTAAATGCTCTATAAATCAAGGATTTTTTGAACCTGCATTTTTTAGGTATTGATTAAGCTCTTCCTTTTTAAAGCCGAGCTTCTCGGCTACTGTTATGATCAAATCCAGCTCAGACTTGGCAAATTCACCATCGACAGTAGCGAAATCGATCATCTCCTGTAATTGTTTTTCGCGATCAACAAGATTTTGAGGTATCAGATAAATATATTCGTTGGCCCGATTCAACATAACATTCATTCTATCCAGTGGTATGCCTCGCTCGTAAGCTATTTTAGAAAGGGCAACACGCTCACTTTCTTCAATTTTACCATCAGCAGCTGACAAAGATACCAGGTTGCGGAAGTGTTCTATTTCAGTAGCCATTATAGATCAGTTTTTAAGTCATCGCCAATTCCATTATCGGATTGGCGATGAATAATTTAATTCTTCTTGTAATACTTCAGTGCTTCGGGCATGGCGGCATTTAAGTCGCGTATGCGTGTATCATCCGAAGGGTGAGTTGATAACCACTCTGGCGGTTTCTGCCCACCACTGCCGGCTGACATCCGCTCCCAAAATTTAGGTGCTTCTTGCGGATCATAGCCTGCCATGGCCATAAAGATCAGTCCAATTTTATCTGCCTCTGACTCGTGTTTACGCGAAAAGCTTAACATCCCCAACTGAGAACCATAACCCATGGCCTGAGCAAAGACTTGCTTGGTTAAACCCGGATTTTGCCCCATGGCTGCTCCCAATGTACTCAGGCCAAATTGTTGTACTAGACCTGTGCTCATGCGTTCGCGACCGTGGTTGGCGATGGCATGAGCCACCTCATGACCCATCACTACCGCCACTCCGTTTTCATCTTTACAAATTGGCATAATAGCCGTATAGAAAGCTACCTTACCACCCGGCATACACCAGGCGTTAACTGTTTGAGGATCATCTATTAAGTTGAACTCCCAGGCAAATCCCTCCAACTCAGCACTCGCACCTTTTTCGGCCATGTACTGTTCAACCGCTTTTTGAATTTTAAGCCCAACCCTCTTCACCATTTCAGTTTGTTCTCGGTTGGAAGAAAGAGGGCCTTTTTTGATTACTTCATCATATTGCTGGGCAGCCATAGGAATGATTTCGCTATTGGATACCAAGCTCAGCTGAGATCGCCCCGTGACAGGCACCGTTGCGCAAGCATAACACAGCGTACCCGCTGCAAAAAGAAAAACTACCTTTCTAAACATAGGTGTGGGATTTGTGTAAAAATACAACTCTATTCATTTTTTGTTTAATAGATTTGAGTTTTAAGTGTAGAAATTTGATCATATGAGAATATTTGCCATCGGCCGCAACTATGCAGAGCATATTAAGGAATTAAATAATGAAAGACCAGACGAACCTGTTATTTTCACAAAACCAGATACGGCTATTCTAAAAAACAACGCTCCGTTTTACTACCCTGATTTTTCTAAAGACATCCATTACGAAGTAGAGCTTGTATTACGTGTTTGTAAGGAAGGCAAAAACATTCAGGAAAAATTTGCCAACAAATACTATGATGCTATTGGCATTGGTGTTGATTTTACCGCCCGTGATTTGCAGCAAAAAGCAAAAGAGAAAGGATTGCCATGGGACATTGCCAAAGGCTTCAATGGATCAGCCCCGATTTCAGACAAATTTATTCCTGTAGCTGATTTTAAAAACCTGCAAGACATCAACTTCAGCCTGAGCGTTGACGGCCATACCAAACAACAAGGCAATACCAGTCTCATGCTCTTCAACTTCGACTACATTATTGCATACCTTTCAAAATTCTTTACCCTTCGCACAGGTGATCTTATCTTTACCGGTACACCAAAAGGCGTTGGCCCGATAAGTATAGGCAATAAACTGAGCGCTGCTATTGAAGGGGAAATACTGTTAGAATTTGAGGTGAAGTAATTTTTTTATTGTGCAGCAAATAGGCTGCGATAATGTTTGTGTACATGAAGGGTCTGGTATTTATCGTGATAGTTGTATTGTGTTTTCAAAAAACTTATGCACAATCTGTCGACCGCTATCTGTTTCCTATTCAACCCGGACAAACGGCTTCGCTTGCCGGAACACTGGGTGAATTAAGGTCAAACCATTTCCATACCGGTATAGATATCAGGACTAATAACCAGATTGGTTTTGCCGTGCTGGCTGTAAAGGATGGATACATTTCAAGAGCTGCTATGAGTCCGGGTGGTTATGGCAACGTACTATACGTTACACACCCTGATGGAAATACATCTGTATACGCCCACCTGGACAGCTTCAAAGGCAAGTTAGAGCAGTATGTTTTACAGGAACAATATAGACGCAAAACCTTTGAAATAGATTTATACTTCCGCCAAAACCAATTTCCTGTTGCCAAGGGAGACACCATTGCTCTTTCAGGAAACACAGGATCTTCCAGCGGACCGCACTTGCATTTTGACATCCGCGATAAAAACAACCTGGCGCTGGATCCGCTTTCCTTCAACTTCCCAGAAGTAATTGACAATGCTACGCCTTACACTGAAAAGCTTGCCTTGAAAACTTTGAACATCAATGCAAGAATTAATGACCGATTCGGAAGACAAGAATTCTATGTACAAAGAAACGGCAATGATTTTTTTCTTCCCTTCCCCATTCTTGCCTACGGAAGCATCGGAATAGAGTTGATTGCCAAAGATAAGTTAGCAGCAGGCAGTCCTTTCTTTGGTGGTGTCAATTTCATCGAGGTTTTTGAAGATGAGCAATTGATCTTCAAGCAAAGTATAGAAAAACTTGACCTAACTGAAGGTCGGGCCATTAACGCCCTCATCAGTTTCAGAAGCCTGCGTGGTAGCAATAACAAATTTTATAAACTATATGTAGACGATGGTAATTCACTCCCCTTCTACCCGAATGCTGTGAACAGTGGAAAAATAACAGTGAAGGAAGGAGATGAGAAATCGATCAAGATAATCTACAAGGACATTTTTAATAATAGCTCCAGTCTTCAGTTCAAACTGAAGGGCAGCTTGCCGGCTAAAGAACTTTTGCTAGACAATACATCAAAACCTTCCTTACGAAAAGAAATATTAGATAACACGCTTGTGTTGACTGCTGATAGACCTATTGCAGAGAAAAGCATGGCTTTGCTATACTATAAAAACAGCATTGATACGCTTGAACCAACCTATGGTGGCAAATACTCTTCTACTTATCTCGTTGATTTAACAAAGAAGTTACCTGACTCTGTTAAACTTGCAACCGAGCAGTACACCACCTATTTCAAAGCAATGGTGCCTTCCGCTACTGCTTATACATACTACAGTGATGATGCCGAAATTTTCTTCCCAAAAGGAAGTTTGTATGACACACTGTATTTGACAGTTAAGAATAATAAATACCAGGATGCTACCGAATATATTTCTATTGGCGACCCGCTAACCCCATTACACAAGTTCATCAGCATTTCGTGGAAGTGCGATAAAGCCAGTGTTTGGAATGAGTCCTGGGCAGTGTATAAAAAAAGTGGTAATGACTTGGCTTATATCGGGGGCAGCCTCATTAATGGAAGAATCAAATTCAATACGCGCGACTTTGGCACCTTCCAACTAGCGCAGGATACAATTCCCCCTAACATCAAACCCATAAGCATTACCAATACAAGGGTAATTTTTAAGATCAAGGACAACCTTTCGGGTATTGATAAATACGAAGTAAACATAAATGGCAAATGGCTGTTAATGCATCTTGACGGCAAAAGCGGAACAATAAAATCAGAGCGTCTTAATAAAAATGAAATACTGAAAGGCGAGCTTGTTCTTATTGTGAAAGACAGAGCCGGCAATGTTGAAACCTATAAACAGATAATCCCTTAGATTATGTCATTTTTAAAAGTTGGTACCAAGGCACCTGATTTTTCGGTTAAAGATCAAAGCGGTAAGCTTGTTAAGCTTACTGAATTTAAAGGCAAAAAGGTAGTACTCTATTTCTATCCAAAAGACGCTACCCCTACCTGCACCGTGGAAGCTTGTAACCTTCGCGATAATTACACCGCCCTTCAAAAAGCCGGCTATCAGGTTCTGGGCGTTAGCACGGATTCAGAAAAATCGCACCAGAAGTTTATTACCAAAGAGAAATTGCCTTTCACACTATTAGCGGATACTGACAGAAAATTACACGAAGCTTACGGCACCTGGGTTGAAAAATCGATGTATGGCAAAAGCTATATGGGAACTGCACGGGTTACCTACCTCATTGATGAAAAAGGTTTTATCCAGGAGGTAATCGAAAAGGTAGTCTCCAAAGATCATGCTGCCCAAATACTTGGCACCGCAGGTGAACCAGCCGTAAAAATTGCCAAGAAAGCAGTAGCTAAAAAGGAAGCGGCACCTGTCAAGAAATTGGCGAAGAAGGCTGCGAAAAAGGCAGCCAAGAAGAAATAGGTATTTACGATTGCTATAACTTCAAAAAATGCAGCCTGGGCACGTTCCATGCTGCATTTTTTTATATGAAATCCTACATTTTTCCCACATCTTCGCGCCAATAATTCAGCAATATGGCCACAACCGATTTAACAACCCTTAAGAAGCTTTCCTCTCAGATCAGAAGAGATATCGTTCGCATGGTGCATGCCTGCCAATCAGGCCACCCCGGAGGTTCCTTAGGTTGCGTTGAATACTTTGTAGCGCTGTATTTCCATTTTATGAAGCATGACAAAAGCTTCAACATGAATGGACAGGGAGAAGATCTCTTCTTCGTTTCTAATGGTCATATTTCCCCGGTTTGGTATGCTACGCTGTCAAGAGCCGGCTATTTTGATGTAAAGGAACTATCCACCTTTAGATTTTTGAACACACGTCTGCAAGGCCACCCAGCTACACACGAGCACCTGCCTGGTATACGAGTAGCTTCAGGGTCTTTAGGCCAAGGACTTTCGGTAGCCCTCGGAGCAGCGCAAAGCAAAAGACTCAATGGTGATGATCGCTATGTGTATGTACTGATGGGTGATGGCGAACAACAAGAAGGTCAAGTGTGGGAAGCAGCCATGTATGCGGCCCACAATAAGATTGATAATATCATCGCGACAATCGATTATAATGGTCAGCAGATAGATGGATCTGTTAATGAGGTACTCAGTTTGCTAGATCTTAAGGCAAAGTGGGAAGCTTTTGGATGGGCTGTTAACGAATTTAATGGCAACGAGCTGGAAGAAGTGGTAAAGGGCATGGAGAAAGCACACAGCATGGCCAAAAAAGGAAAGCCTGTACTCAACCTGATGCGCACAGAAATGGGTTTTGGGGTTGACTACATGATGGGATCACACAAGTGGCATGGGGTTGCTCCAAATGACGAGGAACTAAAGAAAGCCTTAGCGCAATTGGAGGAAACGGTTGGTGATTATTAGAGCGGGTTCTTTTGCCCGTTCTTACAGGCAAAATCTTAATCAAATAAGCAATACCTATACTGATTCCTTCATCTGAAAAGTATAAATGGTTGGGTCGAGTCTTAGCGTTCCTTCATTAAAATCTCGTATAAAAATTTCAACGGTTTCATCGGTCACTTCTTCTACATGAAGTCCGATGTCGAGGGCTATACCAAAGTCTACATTAAGGTCTTTATCAACGTGCTCCTTTACTTTAACAGCACCGTCTTCCTCTAGTTCCATAATTACTTCGGCCATGAAAAGGCCTATCTCTTCTTCCAAATCATCTAATGGTTCCAAATTACCATTTTCATCTTCTTCATAATTGATCTTCTTGTAAGCCGGAAACTGTTGGGCAGCCCGGTGCTCCGCTATTTCGAAGAGTTCTCCTTCGTGTTGCATGCGCAGCGTATATAAGACCGCATCATAGATTACCTCCTTGCCTTCATGCTTACCAATGAAAAAGAAATGTGCATACTCTTCAGTACGATCATCTTCATCATCGAATAAGAAAGTCTTACCCAAAGCCTTCATTTCGGCTTTGTATTGATTAATTTCCTCAGCTAAAAATCCTCTGTTTTCTTTCACGGGCATGCAATACTTATCTCTCTCAATCTAAAAAATCCCTGCATTAATTCAAAAGAAAATCATTCTTTAAACCACTCAGCATACATGGGATAGTTTTTAGCTGTTCTGGCTATCACTTCCTGCATTTCAGGACCGACATCCTTAACTTTTTTGGCAGGAATTCCTGCGTAAATACTTCCGGGCTCTACAATGGTTTTAGGTAGTATAATGGCGCCTGCGGCAATGACAGAACCAGCACCGATTACTGCATCATCCATAATAATCGCCCCCATACCTACCAATACGTTGTCTTCGATGGTACAACCATGAGCGATGGCCTTATGTGCTATCGATACATTGTTTCCAATAACGGTTTTTGCCTTTTGGTAAGTGCAATGGATAACAGCACCATCTTGGATATTGGTGTTGTTACCGATGGTAATGGAATGGACATCGCCCCTTACCACCGCGTTGAACCAAACGGTACAATTATCACCCATTGTAACATCCCCTACTATTACTGCACCATCTGCGAAGAAGCAATTCTTACCAAAGCTGGGCGTAAAGCCTCTGACTGATTTAATAACGGCCATAAAGGAGTTTAATTAAAGGATTAAAGTTCAAGATTAATGATAAGAAGAGATTAGCCCAATTTTGAATTTATAAATTGAAAAATTGAGCTTGATTCTGCCAATATGTCACTAAGAATGCAATAAAAGGCTTATTTTTGCGTCTTGGATAGGGTTAAGACATGGAGAATTTAGTAACAGACCTGAATATTTTAGATCAAAACACTACCGAGGCCTGCGAAACAGTGAAAACAACAACTGACCAGCACACCGGTAAGGGGCGCAAGTTATATATCGAAAGTTATGGCTGTCAGATGAATTATTCTGATAGCGAAATCGTAGCTTCTATTCTGAATAAAGAAGGTTTTGACACCACCTCCGACATAGAGAAGGCTGATGTCGTTTTTCTAAACACCTGTTCTATTCGCGAGAAGGCCGAGCAAACGGTAAGGCATAGACTCATGCATATTAATGGGCTAAAGAAACACAGGCCCGAACTCTTGGTTGGCGTCCTTGGCTGCATGGCCGAACGCCTGAAAACCAAATTGTTAGAAGAGGAAAAACTTGTCGACCTGGTGGCAGGCCCAGATGCCTACCGCGATTTGCCTAAGTTGATTAGCCAGGTGGACGAAGGAGACCGCGCGATCAATACATTCTTATCGAGAGATGAGACGTATGCAGACATCACCCCTGTACGCTTGAATAGTAACGGAGTAACCGCCTTCATCTCCATCATGCGGGGTTGCGACAATATGTGCACTTTTTGTGTCGTGCCTTTTACACGTGGTCGTGAGCGTAGCCGCGATCCGGAATCAATTATTGCTGAAGCACAGAATTTATTCGATAGAGGCTTTAGAGAAGTTACGCTACTTGGCCAAAATGTAGACTCCTATAAATGGAGTCCAGAGGAAAACAATAAAGCCTGGTTGGAAAAGAAAGGCATTACTAACACGGTAACTTTTGCCAACTTACTGGAAATGGTGGCACAAGTGAGTCCGAAATTGCGCATCCGTTTCTCTACCTCACACCCCAAAGACATTACCGATGAGGTGTTGCACACCATGGCTAGCTATGAAAATATTTGCAAGAATATACACCTACCCGTGCAAAGCGGAAGCTCTCGCATTTTGGAAATGATGAATCGTGGTTATACGCGCGAATGGTATCTGGGCAGAGTAGGCAGGATTAAAGAAATTCTGGGCAATGAATGTGGCATTACGTCCGACATGATTGCTGGTTTTTGCAGCGAGACAGAAGAAGATCATCAGGAAACCCTCTCTCTCATGGATACGGTGCAGTATGATTTCTCATATATGTTCTACTATTCTGAGCGCCCGGGTACACTGGCAGAGAAAAAGTTTAAAGACGATATAGACCTATCGATTAAAACCAGACGCCTGGACGAAATCATTAAAAAGCAGCGTGAACACTCTTTACAAAGCAACCTGCGTGACGTTGGTAAAGTTCATACTGTATTAATCGAAGGCTTTTCGAAAAAGTCAGTTAACGACTTACAAGGCAGGAACACTACCAATAAAGTAATTGTTTTCCCTAAGGGAAATCACAAAAAAGGAGATTACGTACAGGTATTGGTAACAGAATGTACAGGCGGCACTTTAATTGGTAAGGTAGTGAGCCCTGAGGCTTAACGCTAAAAAACAAAAAATGACCATTACAGATTCAGAAATAGTTAGTGTAAAACAACGCTTCAGCATCATCGGCAATTCTACATTGCTCAACAATGCCGTGCGTGTAGCCATGCAAGTGGCTCCGACAGATATGTCGGTTTTGATAACCGGAGAAAGCGGTAGTGGAAAAGAATCGTTCTCAAAAATTATACACCACCTGAGTGCGCGCAAGCACGGCCAGTTCATTGCCATTAACTGTGGATCCATTCCGGAAGGAACCATCGACTCTGAGTTATTCGGCCATGAGAAAGGATCCTTTACAGGGGCCCACGAATCACGGAAAGGTTATTTTGAAGTTACCAATGGAGGCACCATTTTCTTAGATGAAATTGGTGAAATGCCCCTCGCTACACAGGCTCGATTGCTCCGTGTTTTGGAAAATGGAGAATTTATAAAAGTAGGTTCTTCAAAAGTACAAAAAACTGATGTGCGTGTTGTAGCGGCCACCAATGTGAACCTGATGCGCAAAGTGGAAGATGGTAAGTTTAGAGAAGATCTTTATTATCGATTGAGCACCGTTCCTATCTATGTACCGCCTTTAAGAGAAAGAGGAACTGACATAGAACTATTGTTTAGAAAGTTTGCTGGTGATTTCGCAGAGAAATATAAGGTGAAACCCATTATCCTGACAGCCGATGCGAAAGAGGTATTGCTCAAGTATCGGTTTCCGGGTAATATTCGTCAATTAAAAAATCTGGTGGAGCAAATCAGCGTACTCTCAACAGATGATAAAGAAATTAATGCGGAAAGACTTCTGCAATACATACCCCGGGAAACAAACTTGCCTGCAGTATATAGAGATGCCGTTGATAAAGAGAACTTTTCAGAGCGTGACATCCTCTATAAAGTACTCTTCGATATGAAGAAGGACGTACTTGACTTAAAGAAGTTGGTGCTTGATTTATATAATAATCAAGGCAAGGCTGGGCAGTTAATGAAAGAACACTCCCATCTTTTTGATGGTATTGAGGAAAGTATCCCTGCCGTGGTTAGCAACAACGAGCCATTGGTGCTTAACTACCCTAACAATGGCAATACAGTGGCCCCTACGCCTGAAGTAGACGAAGAGACCCATGACATCAGTCATGAGACAGAAGAGGATACGCTATCGATAGAGAAAAAAGAAAAGGAACTCATTATGCGTGCCTTGCGTAAAAACAACAATAGACGCAAATATGCGGCACGTGATTTGGGTATCTCTGAAAGAACTTTATATAGAAAAATCAAACAGTACGAACTTGAAGAGTAGAACTATGAATTGTACCTTTTTAAGAAGCCCCAAATTTACTGTTATATTCTTTCTTACTATTCTACTAAGTTTATACACCACTTCTTGTGGTGTATACTCTTTCTCTGGAGTTTCCATCAGCGCCAGCAGCATTTCTATAAGCGAGTTTTATAACAATACTGATCTGGGCCCGGCCAACATAGGGCAGACCTTTACCAATAAATTGAAAGACTATATGCTGCAAAACACCTCCATGGCCATTGTACAGCAAAATGGAGAACTTCTTATGGAAGGTGTTATTACTGATTTTAGGATTACCGATGTCGCCCCTACTGCTGCAGCCAATCCCAATCAAAGAGATGCTGCTGCGCTTAGCCGGCTAACTATTACTATAAAGGTTACTTATACCAATACAACAGACGATGCTACCTCCTTTCGGGATAAAACATTTTCCTTCTACGAAAACGTAGATAATGATATCGCCCCAGATGCGATAAGCGAGGTGGTCATTAATAAGATATTGGATCAGATTATTCTCGATATCTTCAATGCCTCGGTTGCCAATTGGTAAAAATTGAACTATTTTAGACGACTGATCCAAACCTGAGGGATGACCAAATCAGAATTTAAGGAACTACTCCATCGCTATACCAAGAGCACCCAAAAGGAGGCTGAACAAGTTATTCTGTTGGAGAAAGAGTATCCTTACAGCCAAATTCTACATTCACTGGCTGCCCGTTTAAGTAAAGATCATAGTCTTCCTGCTCATCAAGAAGAATTGCAGCTGGCAGCTGTGTACAGTGCCGACCGCCATGTGCTTAAACTGATCATGACGGGAGAATTAGAAACAAATACTACTTCGGATAATGCTGTTAATACTGATGGTCACTCCTCAGATGAAGAGTATCATGATTATGCCGATGAGGTTGTCCATGACCTGGAGAGGCTCCATGAACTGAAGCATAATTTTGAAATGCTTTATGATGAGCAAACCAAAAGAAATAATGCAGGTCAACAAAAGACCGCCAGTACCAAAGTACAAACGCGTGAAATCAAGAAGGCAAAATCAAAGACAAAGGAGCCTGTAAAATCAAAAGCTGGTAAAGGTCCTGTGAATACCGCTAGGGTGGTTAAGTCATCTAAAAAAGTGAAACTTAAGGCAAAGAAAACCCTGGCAAAAACTGCTAAAGCAGTCCCTGCTAAAAAAAAGCTCAAACCAAAGCATCAAAAAAAAAGCCTACAGCCAAAAAAAGAAACGCTAAACGATGATATTCTTCAGGAAATTGAAGCAACCAAACGCAAACTCAAACCTGAAAGCTCCAAACAGAAGGAACAAATTCAACTCATCGACCAGTTTATCAAAGCACAGCCAAGTATTAGTAGCCTGAGAGACCGTGCCGCTTCGGCTCCTCAAGGTGACCTCGCATCCTACAAGCAAGGAGAGTTTGGAGATCAGATCATTTCCGAAACCCTGGTAGGTATATTAATCAGGCAGGGCAAGAAAGAAAAGGCTATTGAAGTGCTCAAAAAGCTAATTTGGAAATTTCCACAAAAAAAGGCTTACTTTGCGGCTCAAATTGAAGAACTTAAGAAGTAATCATGTACACACTTATCATTGGATTTATCATTTTTCTGGCTTTTCTGCTTGTAATTGTTGTTTTAGCCCAAAATTCTAAAGGCGGTGGCCTCACCAGCCAGTTTGGAGGTTCAGGAGCCAGCAACATGTTTGGTGTAAAAAAGACAGGCGATTTTCTTGAAAAAGCTACTTGGGTATTAGTTGCCCTCATCATGGTTTTAGCCTTGGCCACTAATTTTACTACTCCAAGTGTAAGAAGCTCTAACGAAATTTTGGATGCTGCCGGTGAACAAGCACCTGCTCAGCAGCCTGTAGATAACTCAAATACTATTCCAGTAGAGGCTCCTGCAGACTCAGCTCAATAACATTTTACGAAACACATGTAAAGCCCCGCAAGGGGCTTTTTCATTTAAAGGCATTGTATGGAAACTTTTTGGATCGATTCAGGAAAAATTAAGGTCTCCGCAGTAGCACTTGGTGGACGCATCACATCGCTGCTTACACCTGATCATAATGGAAATATCGCTGATGTAGTGCTAAGCCCGCAAGACCTTACTAAGGGCAATCCATTTTACGGAGCTATTATTGGTCGTGTGGCCAATCGTATCAAAGAAGGCAAGCTCAATCTAGCAGGCAAATCTTATCAGTTAAGCATTAATAATCCACCTAACCATTTGCACGGTGGTCCTCAGGGCTTTCATGCCGCACAGTGGCAGGTCGTGGCTAAAAAGCCAGATACTATGCATCTCCAGTATAAAAGCCCTGCCGGAGAAGAGGACTATCCAGGTAACGTTACTGCCGAAGTCAGCTACACGGTAAAAGATTTTGATTTGATTATCGAAATGAAGGCCAGCAGCGATGCCACCACAGCTATCAACATGAGTCATCACTGCTTTTTTAATTTAGCAGGCGAAGGCAATGGAGATATTTTGGACCATCGCCTACAAATCAATGCAGACTATTTTACACCACTGACTGCCCATCAAATACCAACAGGTGAAATTCGCCCAGTACTTGGCAGTTATTTTGATTTCAAAAAATTGAAACGCATAGGGCAAGACATCAATGCGGCAGATGAACAGTTAACTTTTGGCAACGGGTATGATCATAACTATATCATCACTCAGGAAAATCCAGCCACGCAAGCCTTAACGGTAGCAGCCAGGGTTGAAGAACCCATGAATGGCCGCTGTATGGAGGTGCACACCAATGCCCCTGGTATCCAATTGTATACTGGTAACTTTATGGATGGTACTGATATAGGAAAAACAGGCATTCCTTATGCTAGACGTACTGCCTTCTGTTTGGAACCCCAACATTTCCCGGATGCGCTTAACCATCCACATTTTCCCTCCATTATTCTTGAGGCTGGACAAACCTACAGCCGCACCATCATTTATCGTTTCGGCACATGCTAAGTAAGTTGTGAGCACTGTACGCCACAAATGCTTATTTTTGAGTGCTTGCTGATATGACTCAATCATTGATATTAAAGAACCTCTGGTATTTTGCCATGCATGGTTCCTTTCTAAAATCCGGAAAGCTCACTGCAAAAGAGATAGCAGGAGAGCGTATTGCCTTTGGCAGAAATGAAAATGGTGAACCCTTCGCCCTCCGCGATAACTGCCCGCATAGAGGCGTGCCCTTATCAGAGGGTTGGTACAAAGACAACCGCATTCAATGCTGTTATCATGGTTGGGAATTTGATTGCTCGGGAAACTGCACCAATATACCAGCCTTGGCTGATAAAGCTTTTGATACCAAAAAGATCAAGGTCTTTGAATATCCTTGTAAAGAAGTTAATGGCACGATTTGGATTTATATCCCCCAAAATAAACTTCAACTTCAGGATGCAAACAGTAGCCTGCCCAACTTACTTATTCCTAATGAAAAGCAATTTCTCTTTGTAGAAAAGGTAACGATGCCAACTGACATTGATCACGCAGTGATTGGTTTAATCGACCCTGCCCACGTTACTTTTGTGCATCAATCTTGGTACTGGCGTTCAGCTAAAAAATTAAAACTTAAAACCAAAGAATTTGCTCCATCTGAAAAAGGTTTTAAGATGGTGAGACACAAACCCTCTTCTAACTCCAAAGGGTATAGCATATTAGGAGAAAGCTCTACTGAAATTGATTTTCAATTACCGGGTAACCGATTTGAACACATTAAAGTTGGCAAGCACGAGATTGTTTCCATTACCTGCCTTACTCCTATTAACGAAAATGCTACGGAGCTAAACCATATTTTCTATACCACTATCCCTGCCGTTAAGTACTTATGGTGGCCGCTTCGCCAATTGGGTAAGCAGTTCATTCACCAAGACTTAGGGGTATTCAACAAATTAAAAAGAGGATTAGAAACAAAACCTACTTTAATGCTGTTAGGTGAACCTGATATGCAAGCGCGTTGGTATCATGAACTAAAACGGCAATGGGATCTATCTCAACAAAATAAAACAGAATTTGTCAACCCGGTAAAAGATCAGACCCTTCACTGGATTACCTAAATTACGGCTAATACTCGATGTAAGCTCCGATGGAAACTCTTTGCACCGGGTTTATTGGATCGTTGCTATAGATCGTAATGAATTTTTGTTGAGTACCCTTTCGTTGCTCACCATTAAAACGTATCGTTAATGACTGAGCCTTTCCTGGCACAATTGTCTGCTTTTCCAATTCGGTAGTCAAACACTGACAGTTACTTTGAATGTAACGTATCTTCAACTCTTGCCTGCCATTATTGATTAAAGAAATCTTTCGCTCAACAGTGTTACCAGCAGCAAAGCGACCCAAATCGATAATGGATTCTGACAAAGCCAGACGAGGGGATTTGGCAAGTTCCTCTTTGGTTAATGGTGGAAAAAACTCCTCTAGGGTAGCGTAGACAGAAAAAGATTTGCGAGGCAACTCTTTATCGTTGGTTATAAACTCTATGTTGTCGCTTTGAAAACCATAGGCATTTCTCTGCAATCCGTTGTATCCAACACGGATCGTTCCCTTCTCTCCTTCCTTTAGCGTTGTAAAAGAAAGATCTATTTTGACATGCTTGGGAGCAATCGGTAAACCATTGACGGTTATAGGAGCATCACCACCATTTACTACTTCAAATTCTTTCCACACATACTCATCCTTCAAAAAAACCTTTCCCATGTTAAAGCCTGTACTGACCAGCCTCCAATTACCCTTAGTCTCTCTAAATGTGCTGTAATTATTTTCGAGCACTACATTGCCTTTGATCGTTAGTACCACTGTCTCAGCTTGACCATCTGTGGTAACTGCAAGCGTTTTGTTAAAAAAGCCAGGTCTTGATTTTGGATCGAACTTAGCAGCAACAAAACCCTTTGCCCCTGGTGCCACTACATCTTTCGTCCAATCGGGTGTTGTACAACCACACGATGGCTTGACCCCCAGTATTTTAACAGGCCGGCCACTTACATTCTCAAACTGAAAGTTGTGTGTAACAGGGCCTGCTACTTCTTGCACATTACCAAAATCAAAAACCATTTCCTCAAAACGAAGCGTTTCCTTTCGCTGGGCCAAAAGACTTGACGAAGTATAAATGAGAATGAAGGCCGCTATAAAAACTCTTTTCATAATGATCATTAATAAGGAAAATAAGCTGATAAAATCAACATTTCACCAAGCATCAAAGTAACGCTGAATTTCGGAGAAAATTACCAATAGAAGTGATCATGATTCAGGGCTTTTGCCTTTATATTTGTGCATTATGGCAAGAATTTTAACGGGTATACAAAGCAGTGGACGCCCACACTTAGGCAATTTGTTGGGAGCAATTATCCCCGCCATTAAATTATCTCAGCAAGCAGGCAATGAATCTTTTTTCTTTATTGCCGACTTACATTCAATGACCTCCATTAAAGATGCCACTACGCGCATCAATAATGTCAATGCCGTTGCTGCTGCGTGGTTGGCCTTTGGCTTTGATATTGAGAAAAACCTTTTGTACCGGCAATCGCGCATTCCGGAAGTATGTGAACTTACATGGTATTTAAACTGCATGACGCCCTTTCCTATGCTGGCGAATGCGCATTCATTCAAAGACAAATCTGAGAAACTGGCTGATGTTAATGCAGGATTGTTTACATACCCTGTGCTGATGACGGCTGATATCATTTTGTATAATGCCAACTTAGTGCCGGTAGGAAAAGACCAAAAACAACATCTGGAAATGGCGCGCGACCTGGCCACTGCCTTTAATAATCAATATGGGGAAACCTTCGTAGTGCCTGAAGCAAGGATTGAGGAAAGTGTAATGACCATACCCGGTACAGACGGACAAAAAATGAGCAAGTCCTATGGAAATATCATAGACATCTTTTTACCCGAAAAGGAATTACGCAAGCAGGTGATGTCTATTGTCACTGACAGTACCCCTATGGAAGCTCCTAAAAATCCTGACACCGATAATGTTTTTGCCATCTATAGCCTTGTAGCAAATGCTGATCAAAGTGAAGCCATGCGTGCTAAATACCTGGCTGGCCATTATGGCTATGGTCATGCCAAGCAAGAACTCTTTGAATTACTCTTAAGCAAATATGCTCAAGAGCGCGAAGCCTTTAATTTCTATATGAGCAATTTACCAGAACTGAACAAGAAACTAGCGCAGGGAGAAGATAAAGCACGTGTAATCGCGCAAGAAGTGCTGGCACGCGTTCGTCAAAAGTTAGGATTTGCTTAAGTTATCTTACTGAAACAACTTTTTAAAAACCTCTTCATCGAAGCCTACTGCTAGCACTTGGCCATCAGCTTCAAGTAAAGGTCGCTTAATCATGCTGGTGTATTCTTTGAGTACAGCAAGCGCTGCCTTTTCATTCGTAACTTTTGCCTGCTCCTCCTCAGAGAGCTTTTTCCAGGTGGTGCCCTTTTTATTTAAGAGCAATTCCCACCCTACCTGCTTACTCCACTTTTTCAGTTTGGCCTCCGAGATGCCCTCCTTCTTATAATCGTGAAAAACATACTTGATCTTTTTCTTATCAAGCCAAGTTGTTGCCTTCTTTACTGTATCGCAACTCTTTATACCGTATATAATCAATTCCATAGATAATTGTTATTCAATAATATCGTACCTATTAAAGTGCATGTAAAAACTCATAGGCTTTCTTCAACTTTTGTATCAACAAAGCTGACTCTGCAAAATCTAATGTCTGCTGTCCGTCACTCGCTGCTTTTTCGGGTTGCTGATGCGTTTCATAAATTATTCCATCTGCTCCTGCCATCACCGCTGCCAAGGCTACAGGCTCAACAAACTCACGAATACCAATACCATGAGAAGGATCTGCCACTACTGGTAAGTGTGTTTTTTCCTTGAGTATAGGAATCGCATTAATATCCATGGTGTTGCGGCTGGCCTTTTCATAAGTACGAATACCACGCTCGCACAAAATCAATTTTTCATTACCAGCAGAGAATACATATTCAGCTGAATACAATAACTCCTCAATAGTACCTGATATGCCGCGCTTGATCATCACTGCTTTGTCTACTTTACCTAACTCATCCAAGAGGTTAAAGTTTTGTGTATTTCTGGCACCCACCTGAAACACGTCTACGTAATCATACATCTCAGCTATCTGGCTGACCTGCATGACCTCAGTAACAATCTTAATACCGGCTTCCTTTGCTTGCTTGTACCATAGCTTCAACCCATCAACGCCCATCCCTCTAAAAGCATAGGGTGAACTGCGCGGTTTGAACACGCCTCCGCGCATGATGCGCACATCATTATCTTTTAAATGTTGAAGGGTAAGCGCTACCTGCTGCTCACTTTCTATGGAACAAGGGCCTGCCATAATCGCCAGTTTGCCCTCTCCGATAGTCACGCCATCACCTAGATCCATTTGAGATCTCCCCACCTTCCACTTCCGGGAAACCAATTTATAATCATCTGATACGCGATGAATATCTTTGATGCCTGGCATATGACCAAGGGTACGCAAATCAAATTCTTGCTTGCCAATGCCAACCAGGTAATGATTACCCTGGGTGGTTACTTCAGTTGTTTTGTAGCCAAGCTTGGCAACTGCCTGAGCAATCTGTTCTTTTTCTGGCGCTGAAATCGCACTATTAAACTGAATAATCATAAACTATTTTTCCTTTTTAAGGCTTGTAACAAAAGTGTGAATGTCCTTTTCTAAATCTGCAGACTTTTCAAGCATGGCAATAAATGCGCTGCCTATTATTGCGCCAGGTGCATACTGGCAAGCTTGAGTAAAAGTTGAGTGATCATGAATGCCAAAACCAATAAGATGAGGATTTTTCATTTGAAGTGCGGCTAACCTTTCAAAGTAAGCTATTTGATCAGGATTAAAACTGCCTTTAGTACCCGTTGTACTCGATGCTGAAACGGCATATACAAAACCCGATGACAGTGAATCAATCATACGGATACGCTCTTCGGAAGTAGTCGGTGAAATCAAAAAAGACATGCAAAGGCCAACTTCTTCCATTGACTTTTGATAAAACTTTTGAAACTCATTGACAGGAAGGTCCGGCAAAATCAAACCATCAGCACCTGCTGCTTTAGCATCTTTAATAAAACGTTCTACGCCATATTGCATTACCGGATTCAAATAGCCCATGAGTACGATGGGCAGCTTCACTTGCTTTCTGATCTCCTTTACTTGCTCGAGCAATAAAGGCAAAGTCATGCCTGCATCCAAGGCTACTTTATTACTCGCTTGTATGGTAGGTCCATCTGCCACAGGGTCTGAAAAGGGAATACCTATCTCAATAATATCAGCCCCTGCCTCTTCCAGTATTTTGGCAATGCGAATGGTGTCATGCTTACCGGGAAAACCAGCCGTATAAAAGATGGAAAGTATCTTATGGCTCTTCTTTTCAAAGAGTGAAATCAATCTGTTTTTCATTTGTCACTGATTAATATTTTCCCCACTTGATATACGTATCTAAATCTTTATCACCCCTTCCGGATAAATTGATCACGACTACATCATCTTTATCAAAACTTATCTTATCAAGCGCTGCCAAAGCATGCGCTGTTTCTATGGCGGGTATAATGCCTTCCAAGCGACTTAAGGCAATGCCTGCCTGCATGGCCTCTTCATCGGTAATACTCAAAAACTGCGCACGTTCCGTTTCAAACAAATGGGCATGCATGGGGCCAATACCTGGATAATCAAGCCCTGCAGAAATAGAATAAGGTTCTATCACCTGTCCATCCTCTGTTTGCATGAGCAAAGTTTTGCTGCCATGCAAAACACCTGGCTTTCCTAAAACGGTTGTCGCAGCTGATTCTCCTGAGTCAACACCTTTACCAGCTGCCTCTGCACCTATCAAGGTCACTTGCTCTTCTTCAATAAAATGATAAAAGGCACCGGCTGCATTACTGCCACCACCTACGCAGGCAATTACATAATCAGGATAGGGGTTGCCAATTTCTGTAGTTAACTGCGCCTTAATTTCCTGACTGATCACAGATTGAAACCTGGCCACCATATCTGGATAAGGATGTGGGCCTACTACAGAACCAATAATATAATGTGTATCGGTAGGGTTGTTAATCCAGTGACGCATCGCTTCATTCGTAGCATCTTTCAAGGTCATGCTGCCACTCAGTGCCGGAACCACCTTTGCACCTAAAATACGCATACGCTCTACATTAGGCTTCTGCCTTTCCATGTCATGTTTGCCCATGTACACAATACAGTCCATACCCATTAATGCGCAAACAGTAGCGGTAGCCACGCCATGTTGACCGGCACCAGTTTCTGCAATGATCTTGTTCTTGCCAAGAGCCCTTGCCACCAGTATTTGCCCAATGGTATTGTTTACCTTATGGGCACCGGTGTGACATAAATCTTCCCGCTTCAAATAAATGCTGGCGCCATACTGGGCTGACAATCGTTTGGCGAGAAACAAAGGTGTTGGTCTTCCTACAAAGTCTTTCAATAAGTCATGAAAAGATTTTTGAAAAGAAGGAGTTGATATAATGTCGAGATAACGCTCACGCAACTCTTCTACGTTTGGGTGCAACATCTCAGGAATATAAGCGCCACCAAAATTTCCATAATAACCTTCATCTGATACCCTGTACTTCATGATATTTCGTTTAGTGTCTTTATCATACTTTTAATTTTGTCAATATCCTTTAGCCCTGGACTAAGCTCAACGCCACTATTGATATCTATTCCTAAAAAATTAGGATGCTGAAATTTTTGAATGGCTTCTGCATGTTCAAGGCTAATGCCTCCGCTTAATAAAAAAGGCACGGATCCCTCATACTGCTCAAGCAATGACCAATCGAAGCGATAACCGTTGCCACCATATTGCTGTCCTTTGGTATCAAATAAAAAGTATTTGACAGAAGGAGCATACTTGGTGAGTGAGGTAAAGTCAAAATCTTTGTCTATTCTGAACGCCTTGATGATGTGGATGTTGGCATCTTTGAGTCTTTTCACCAGCTCAACATTTTCATCACCATGCAACTGCACATAATCCAATGAATGTAATCGAGACAATTGAGATATTCTCTCAGGGCTTTCGTTTACAAAGACTCCTACTCTTTTTGTTTGCTCAGATAAGAGCGCGGGCATGACAAAGTTCTCTCCAACAAAGCGGGGAGATTTTTCATAAAATATAAACCCCATCCAATCCGGTGATAAGGCTGATACCTCCCGACAATTAACGGGATCACGCATACCACAAACCTTTAGTTGAATTGCCATTATAATTGTGCAATAAAATCTTTGGCTACCAACTCAGGCCTGCTGCTTTTCATGAAGGTCTCTCCTATCAGAAAACCTTTGTAACCATAGGATTTCAGTTCCTTAATTAAAGCAGGTTGGTCTATACCACTTTCCGAAACAGGCACTACTTCTTTTGGCATGAGGGCACTCAGGCGCTTAGAGGTGTCGATGCTTACCTCAAATGTCTTCAGGTCTCGGTTGTTCACGCCTATCAAGGCAATACCTGAATCAAGGTTAGCCTGTAATTCTTGCTCGTCATGTACCTCAAGCAATACCTCCATACCCAATGAAAAGGCCAGCGTTGTTAGTTGTTTAATTTGTTGTGGTGTTAAAATCGCAGCGATCAATAAAATCACATCGGCTCCTATCGACTTGGCCTCAATAACCTGATATTCATCAATGATAAAATCTTTGCGCAGAATAGGACAAAAATTAAACTTGCGTGCTACGCGTAAATCGTCTGAACTGCCTCCAAAGAAATCCTTATCGGTGAGTACCGATAAAGCCGAGGCACCTGCCTGCATGTAACCTATCGAAGTTCTTTCGATGGATACATAGGGATTGATATCACCTTTTGAAGGTGACTTCCGTTTGATCTCAGCAATAATACCCGACTTATCTTCCCGCAATAAGTATTTTTTCATAGAAACAGTGGGTGATGAGAAATAAAGAGAACTTTCCAACAGCTTTACCGGATACAATGATTTGCGCTCCTCAACTTCCTTGTGTTTAACACTAACGATCTTTTCTAAAATATTCATTACGCAAGTTTGTTTTGTAAACTGATTAAACGATCAAATGTTTTCATGGCTTTGCCACTTAATAAAGCCTCGCGGGCATCTTCTATACAAGCAGCCAAACCCCTTTCGCGATTGGCGGCAAATAAAGCAAGCCCTGCATTGGCCAATACAACTTCATTTTGTGCTTGTGTTCCTTTACCTGACAGAATACTGGTAAAAATTTGAGCAGCCTCAGGAACGGTAACACCGCCACTGATCTCTTCTTGCCTTAATCTATTAAAGCCTAAGGCTTCAGGCTCTAACTGATGCTCCCCTTCATTATTATAAAACTTAAAGGCACCTGTTAAAGAAACTTCATCGTAGCCATCCAGGGCGTGGACAATCAAAAAATCCTTATTCGTTTTTTGATAGATGTACGCATATTGTCTTGCCAACTCCAGGTTAAACACGCCCACTAACTGCCGTGATGGAAAGGCGGGGTTAATCATCGGCCCTAGCATATTAAAGAAAGTTTTGACACCCAACTCTTTTCGTATCGGTGCCACATTCTTCAAAGCCGGATGAAACAAAGGGGCATGCATGAAACAAATATTGGTTTCAGCTACACTTCTTTTTAATAAGTCCCTATCGTTAGAAAACTTAAATCCAAAATATTCCAGAATATTAGAAGAACCACTCACCGAGGAGACACCATAGTTGCCATGTTTGGCCACAGGCTGTCCGGCAGCTGCCACTACAAAACTAGAGAGTGTTGAAATATTGAAAGTATTTTTTCCATCGCCTCCAGTACCACACAGATCCATGACAGGCTCCTCAAAATCCACAGGAATACATAACTCCAACATCGCATCTCTAAAGCCCTCCAACTCTGCTACAGTGATGCTACGCATCATATAAACTGTAATGAAAGAGGCGATTTGGCTTGGGTTATAATGACCCGAAGCCATGTCGATCAACACCTGCCTGGCCGTTGCCTTATCCAATGCCTGATGATCAATTAACTCATTAAGTATCTTTTTCATAAGGGAGTTTAGTGGTTTATCCAATTTTGAATCATACGAGGACCATCAGGTGTCATGATAGACTCAGGATGAAACTGTACGCCACGCACATCATATAAACTGTGGTACAAAGCCATGATCAGCCCTTCTTCATTCACAGCACTTACTTTTAAGTGAGCCGGAATGCTATCAGTTTTCACTGCCCATGAATGGTAATGCGTTGATTGGAAAGTGTCGGACAAATCTTTAAACAGATAATCATCCTTATCGGTAATTGTAGACATGGATGTTACCCCATGCAATACTTTAGGGATGTTAAAAAGTTGTGCGCCAAATACCTCTGCTATGCCTTGATGTCCGAGGCATACACCTAAAATACTTTTGGTTGATGCATAAGTCTTAATCACCGCTTTCATAATACCAGCTTCATCCGGAATACCAGGACCCGGTGATAAAAGTATTTTATCGTAATCCCCTACAGCCTCAAGGCTAATGGCATCATTGCGAAAGATGGCTGGTTGATGTCCCAAAGCCCGGATGATATGAACCAGGTTGTAGGTAAATGAATCGTAGTTATCGAGTACTAATATTTTCATAATGCTTAGACTTAAATGGTGGTGGCCATAGTAATGGCCTTTCTTAAAGCACTTAGTTTATTGTTTACTTCTTGCAATTCACTATGGGCATCTGATTTAGCAACAATACCTGCCCCCGCCTGGTAAGTAAGTTGATTTTGCTTGCTCAAAAATGTACGGATCATGATGGCATGATTGAAGCTTCCGTTAAATCCGATGAAGCCAATGGCGCCCCCATAAAAGCTCCGGTTAACATTTTCATACTGATTAATGAGTGTAATGGCTTTGTGCTTAGGTGCACCCGACAAGGTGCCTGCAGGAAAAGTATCAACCGCTACCTGAAGTGCGGAGCTTCCTGCTCTCAGCACACCACTCACCTTCGACACCAGGTGAATAACATGAGAGTAAAACTGCACTTCTTTGAATACCTCTACCTTAACCTCCTCCGCATGGCGGCTCATATCGTTTCTGGCCAAATCAACCAGCATCACATGCTCAGCATTTTCTTTCTCATCCATTTTTAGTTTTTCAGCCAGGGCCAAATCTTCCTGATCGTTGCCAGTTCTGCGAAAGGTACCGGCAATGGGATAGATATAGGATTTCTGATTGGCAATCTGTATCTGCGCTTCAGGGGATGAACCCAGAAGACGAAAGCTGCCGTAATCAAAGTAGAATAAATAGGGCGATGGGTTAATGGAGTGCAAGGCACGGTACACATTAAACTCATCACCCCGAAAGCGAGAGGTAAATCTTCTGGAGAGTACCAGTTGAAAAACATCTCCGCGGTAGCAATGTTGCTTGGCTTGTTCCACCATCCTTAAAAATTCATCATCAGTCACATTCGATGACTCCTCACTCTCCTGAGAGAAAGAATAGGTAGCTACTTTATTGCTGTAAATGATCTGCTGCAAACGATCCAACGCGCTTTCGTCTGATGGATTTGATTCACCTTCAACGCTGTGGTGAAATAAAGTAAGTTCATTTGAAAAATGATCGACAACGATTACGTAGCGATAAAGCTTATACAGGATATCCGGTATTCCCTTTTCAGTTTTCGTGATAGTCACTGATTCAAAGAAACGAATAGCATCAAAGGTGGTATAACCAAAAAGACCGGATGGATTATGGCGACTGCTCAGCTGCTTATCTGAAACAAAAGCCTGGGTGAAAGCATGTAGCTGATCTAGTAAAGCATCGGTTTTTCTTAAGTCACGACTACCATCGGGTAAACGGATTTCTACCTGGTCATCATCCACCTGAAAAGAAGCTATCGGGTCGCTGCAGATAAAGGATAAACTATTCTCATCACCATGGTAATCAGAGCTTTCGAGGAGAATACTGCCAGCAAAGACATCGCGCAGTTTCAGGTATATATTCACCGGGGTGAGGGTATCTGCCAGCAGCTTTCTTTCCTTGGTCTTAAGCGTAAACTTTTTCATTGTTCAGCATGGGTATAAAATAAAAAGGCCTGTTCCGTTGATCGGAACAGGCCTCTACAAATTATTTATTTGTAAACATCAAGACATAGCCGTGCACCGATCGGAGTTCGATCTATGCCACCACCATGCTATGTTTACGATTTGAATCATGTGAGTAGTTATTCTGCTTTTTTACGCGCAACTTTTTTTGCTTTTGCTGGTGCAGCGGGTGCGTCAGCAGTTTTTTTAGAAGCTGTACGCTTTAATCTTGCCTTAATAGCGTCTTTGCTTCTTGAATTACCGAAAGAACCTATCGTTCTTTTACCTTTTGCTGTTTTTTTATCTCCTCTTCCCATAGGGTTGTTATGAATACGGGGGCAATAATACAAACGCAATTTGAATTAGCAAAATCAGGTATTTAATTTCCTACATGTGATTTTTCTTACAATCAAAGGCAATGTTACCAAATCTTCACGCGCTCTGCCTCCGCTCTGTACATCTTGTCGCCAGGCTTGATGCCAAAAGCTTCGTAGAAGTAAGGCAAGTTCGTTAATGGCCCATTGGCCCTATACATTCCTGGGGCATGCGGATCCGTAAGCACCTGGGTGCGTAAGGTTTCATCGCGGTACTTGACACGCCAGATAGTGGCCCAGGAAATGAAAAAGCGCTGTTCAGGTGTGAAGCCATCGATCTTACCCGGATGCTGTTGAGGATTCTCCCGCAAAAATCGTTGTAAGCCTTCATAAGCAGCCGTAACCCCACCTAAGTCACCAATGTTTTCGCCTAAGGTAAACTGGCCTTGTACAAACACACCTGGCAGTGGCTGATACTGATCAAACTGATTGACCAAAGCTTTGCCTTTGTTTTGAAAGTTTGCATAGTCATTCTCCTGAAACCAGTTTTTCAAATTACCAGCGACATCAAACTTAGCACCCTGGTCATCAAAGCCATGCGATATCTCATGCCCTATTACTGCCCCAATTCCCCCATAGTTAACTGCTTCATCGGCACGATAATCATAAAAAGGTGGTTGAAGAATACCGGCCGGAAATACGATCTCATTAAATAAGGGATTGTAATAGGCATTGATGGTTTGGGGTGTCATCTGCCATTCAGATTTGTCGACCGGCTTGCCCAGCTTCGCAAATTCACGCTTTGTTTCATATGATCTGGCATTCATTACATTCTGAAAGTAGGAGGCCGTTTCAGGATCTTTACTCACCGGCATGCCTACATAATCTCTGAAAGTATCCGGATAACCAATCTTGACCGTCATGCCACTTAACTTTTGCAATGCCATCATTTTAGTAGAGTCAGTCATCCAATCCAGTTGCTTGATTCTGTCCACGAAGGCTAACTTGATATTTTCCACCATCAATTGTGCCTTTTGTTTCGCTTCAGGAGGAAAAGCTGTCTCTACATATAATTGTCCTATAGCATCACCCAAGACACCATTGGTCATGTCCAATACCCTTTTCCAACGGGGCCTTATCTGTTGTACACCTGCCAGGTATCGCCTGTTAAAGTCAAAAGACTCTTCTACAAAAGCATTGTTAAGTAAAGGAGCCGCTTTACGCAAAAGGCTGGCCTTCAGATAAGTTTTGATATCGTCTATTCTATAAGTGCTAACGATTTGTTCATAGGCGGTCATGTAGGCAGGCTCGGTTACAGTAACTGTATCAGCCTTAATATTTAAAGTGTTGAAGTAGTTTTTCCAATCGACCGAGGGCGTCAATTTATATAACTCATCAACAGCCTTAGGATGGTATAAATTGTAGGGATCGCGACTCGCTTCCTTGCTGAGCATGGCTTTAGCCATCTGGGTTTCGAGTGCCAACACTAGCGTAGCATTGCGTGCCGCCAGGCTTTCTGTTTCACCAGCGAGCACAAAGAGTTTTTTAATATGTTGGACATATCGCTCCCTGGTTTCTTTGGATTTGGCATCCGTCTTCAGGTAGTAATCTCTCTCCGGTAAACCCAAGCCACCGGCCCCAAGGTAAGGCACTACTTTATCACTATTCTGTAAATCTGAGAGAATAAAAATGCCAAAAAAAGCCTCACTGCCTGTCAATAAATCATCAGTTAAATAGCTCTGAATCTGCGACTTATTCTTAATCAATTCAATTTTCTCTAGATAAGGCTTCAATACACTGACACCCGCCTTTTCTGCCAACAGAGAATCCATGCCGACTGCATAGAAATCGGCTGCCTTCCGCTGATCCGAGCCTTCGGGGTATTGGGTATCAGTAGCCGCTTTCTTTAAAATATCCAGCAACACTTGTTGATTCGCTTCACGCAATTCTGCAAAACTGCCCCACGATCCTTGATCGGCCGGTATGGTACTCTTAGCCAACCATCCACCATTGACATATTTAAAGAAGTCATCTCCAGGACTGACAGTCGTATCCATGTTGGACAAAACGATGCCAACACCTTCCTGTAGCTGACTTTCCTTTTCAGCACCACAGGACACCAGTAAAAAACAAATTAAGCTTAAGAAGCAATGAATCTTTTTCATAAGGGATGACAGTAAAAGCTTAAAGATATAGCGCTATTCCTGTAACTTCATAGCCTTAAAACTGTTAAAGCTTAAAACAGATTGTTATGGCAAGACCATCGGTAGAAATTATAGAAGCATTAAGGAAAACGGCCAATACATTAGCTAGCACCAAGCATTACCAATGGGGACATATGGGGGCCTGCAATTGCGGCTTTCTGGCACAAGAAATTACCCAGTTTAAAAAAGAAGAGATCCACGCAAGGGCCATGCAAAGATACGGTGACTGGACAGAACAACTGAACGACTACTGCCCCACCAGTGGTTTACCTTTCGATGATTTGATCAGCGAACTCATCGCCTTTGGTTTTGATGCCGATGATTTAAAGCATTTAGAAAGGCTTTCTGATGGAACAGTTCTACGCACACTTCCCTTGGAGCAACGGAACCTTAGCCACAATAAGAAGGCCGATGTGATTGTTTACTTGCACGCCTGGGCCTCATTGCTTGAAGCTAAATTGGTGGAGAAGATCAACCTGCCTGTTTTTGAACAGGAGAAGACTTTTGCCGAAGTATCGATTTGAGTCATTAATATAAGCTCCTGATTTAAAAGCCTTTATTACAAAGGCCTTTTCTATTGATAAGGCCTGCATTTCAGGATTAATTACTGAGGCAATACATAAACCCAGCAGTCTTTGACTGCATTATCCTGGTTGGGAAAACGTATCCATCTTTGTAATGTAGCCTCTCTTACATAGCCATTCTTCTCGAGAACTCTGGCTGAAGCAGGATGCTCACAATCAACGAAGGAGCCGATGCGGTAAATACCTGACATGCTCTTTAGCGTTTCTGTAACCAGGGCGCAAGCCTCGCTTGCATAGCCATTACCCCAATGGGAAGGACTTAAGATATAACCAAATTGTATTCTACCCCTTTCATTGATAAGTCCATAAGAACCAATTAATTGTCCGGTTAGCTTTAACCTGATGGAATAAGAATAATCCAGACCTTTATTCCAGGCGTCATGTGCATACTTTAAGTATGCCCTGGTTTCTTTTACATACTCATGTCTTGGCCAGGATACAAAGCGGGTGGCTTCGGCTTTACTCGCAAAGGCATAGAAAATTTCTTCTGCATCTTCGTACCTTAGCCGCTGTAATAGCAGGCGTTCAGACGCAAGGTTCTCAGGCAAATTCAATCGGTCCATACCTTAAATATAAATGGCAAAATCCAACAACATTGTTCATCAATACTTCAAAAAGCAATTAGAGGGTTTCAAGATATTGGTAAAGGTAAATCCAATCCAATTTAAAGGCACCGAAATTATGGTGCCCGAAACAGGTGAAGTTGAACTTCGCGATCTTGAATTTGATGAAGCCATTTTTGAAGACCTGGAAGCGGATGGCTTCAGTGCCTGCACTGCCCTTGAGTTCAACCTCTATGCCAGTGGTTTAGCTAAGTGATGTCAAGGAGCAAGGCTTAAAAAAACAAATCCTCAAAGGCCCATATTAAAATTGCTAATTGACAATTGCTTTGTACCTTTGCATCGCAAGTCGGCACGACCAGCTCCTGCTGAACTCCCCCAGGACCGGAAGGTAGCAAGGGTAGGCGGTTGTAGCGGTGCGATGTTGGCTTGCACTTTTTATTTCTCTCCTTGCCTATTTTCAGGCATCCTACAAAATCTCCGCTCTCCTTACCATCTAGTAGACAGTTTCAGTTAACTTTACAGCTCACTGTAACCACTACCACCATACCATGAAATTCTTTATTGATACCGCCAACCTGAACGAAATCCGTGAAGCCTACGATTTAGGGGTACTTGATGGCGTAACCACTAATCCATCCTTAATGGCCAAAGAAGGCATTAAAGGCGATGCCAATGTACGTGCCCATTACAAAGCCATCTGCGACATTGTTGATAATAATGTAAGTGCCGAAGTGATTGCTACTGACTTTGAAGGCATGATTAAAGAAGGAAAAGAGCTGGCTAAGATCGATGATAAGATTGTGGTGAAGATCCCGATGATCAAAGACGGCATTAAAGCCATCAAGAAATTCTCCAGCGAAGGCATCCGCACCAATTGTACTTTAGTATTCTCTCCTGGTCAGGCCATTTTAGCCGCCAAGGCCGGAGCAAGCTACCTTTCTCCTTTTGTAGGTCGTTTGGACGATATCTCTCAGGATGGTCTGGAATTCATCGCACAGGTACGCGTGATCTATGACAACTATGGTTTTGATACCGAAATCCTTGCAGCTTCTGTACGCCATACCATGCACTTAATTAAGTGTGCAGAAATTGGTGCCGATGTAGTGACCTGTCCTTTAAATGTTATCACTGGTTTATTGAACCATCCTCTGACAGATTCAGGCCTGGCCAAGTTCTTAGCAGACCATAAAAAGGTAAACGGATAAATTAACCTTAAGCACAATAAGGGGCAGGTACCACTGTTGTGCTTATACATTTTACCCTTAGGCATGTTTTCATCTGATCCCATCGTTCGCATTCAAGAGGCTACCATATTTCAGGAGCACAACACTGTATTGGGCAATGTAAACCTTACGATCGATAAGGGTGAGTTTGTTTTTTTGGTAGGTCGCACCGGTTCTGGTAAATCATCTTTACTCAAAACCCTGTATGCCGATCTGCCTTTGCGCCTGGGCGATATGAGTGTAGCCGGATTCAACATTCGGGGCATCAAGGCTTCGCAGGTGCCATTGCTCAGAAGAAAGCTGGGCATCATCTTTCAGGACTTTCAACTCTTTAACGACAGAACCGTAGGTGAAAACCTTACTTTCGTGATGAAGGCGACTGGCTGGAAAGAATCTGCTAAAATCAAAAACCGTTTATCGGAGGTGTTGATGCAGGTAGGCTTAGGCTCTGTCGAAAAGAAAATGCCGCACCAACTTTCTGGTGGAGAGCAGCAACGTGTCGTGATTGCCCGTGCTTTACTCAACGAACCTTTGATGTTGATTGCTGATGAACCTACCGGTAACCTGGATCCGGAAGTATCAGATGGCATTCTGAAGCTATTTCAGGATATCAATAAAAGTGGTACGGCTGTATTAATGGCCACGCACGACTATCGCCTGATTAAAAAATTTCCAACCCGCATCCTGAAGTGTGAACACACCAAGATTCTTGATTCTACGAAGGAGAGCTTTGAACTGACGACAGAAAGCTTATGATCAACCTGACGCCAGGACCCTCGCAACTTTACTTTACCGTAGCCGATCACCTGAAAAAAGCCTTGCGTGAGAATGTGCTTTCCTTATCGCACAGGAGTAAAGATTTTGAAATGATTTATCAGGAATCTACTGAAGGCTTGCGTAGTCTCTTGGGTATACCTGATACACACAGCATTGTTTTCACCTCTTCTGCCACAGAAGTATGGGAACGCAGTATACAAAACCTTGTAGCTGAAAAGAGTTTTCATTTTGTGAATGGTGCTTTCTCCAAACGCTACCACGAAATCGCACAGCAATTAGGGAAGCAAGCCTTGTTGCGGGAAGCCGCTGAGGGAGAAAGCTTTTCTGATTTTAGTATACCAAAGGATACAGAACTTATTGCTGTCACCCATAATGAAACCAGCACAGGTGTATCCTGGCCTGTCAATGCCATACACAGCTTAAAAGATAACAACCCAGATGCGCTGGTGGTGGTCGATGCGGTATCTTCTTTACCCTACCCGCAATTTGATTACACCAAAGTCGATTCCGTTTTCTTCTCAGTGCAAAAGGCCTTTGGTATGCCAGCCGGTTTAGGCGTGTGGATAGTCAACGAAGCATGTTTAGCAAAGGCTGAAACACTTCAAGCCCAAGGCTATCAAACAGGTACTTACCATAACTTAAGCACCCTGCATGCCTTTGCCAAAAAGCATCAGACACCTGAAACACCCAATGTGTTAGGCATTTACTTGTTGGGGAAAATTGTTGGCGATTTTCTAAGGCGAGGCATCCTTACCTTAAGAAGAGAAACAGACTATAAAGCTGCCATCCTCTACAATACCTTGCAAGACCATGCGCAGATCAAGCCCCTGGTGCAGGACGTGCATTGGCAATCTAAAACCGTCATTGTAGCCAATACAGGATCGCACACTGCTGCGATAAGAACCGCGCTGCAAGCCAAAGGACTAGCCCCCGGTGAAGGGTATGGCAAAAGCAAAGAGAATCAATTACGTTTTGCTAATTTTCCTGCTCATTCAAAAGAACAATACGAGTTATTAGTGGATACGCTTGCTGCCTTTTGAAATTTCAAGGTTTAAATGTCCGCTTAACAAATTACCCTGATCTGCGTTAATTCAGCACATGGTCGATCTGTACAATTTCCTCTCTAGTTGGCAACTCTTCCCTGAAAAGGGCACGTACGAATTTGGTCAAAGACCTAAATCGGGTAATTATAAAATGCAATGGCGTGCCGAGCATAGCAGTCTGTTCATTGCTATGAACTGGGTTACGCTGGAGGATCAGGCCTTTACTGCCGAATACAGTGTACCCGGAGATGGGCTCTTCCATACCCTGGAAGATAATCCCATGGCCAACCGTCTGAAGCTCTCCATCCTTAACTCGCTAACCTTCGAAGTACTCTTTCTGCAAGATGAAAAAGAGCACTTGTGCATCCGCCACGAAATCATGCCCAGTGGTTTATTGAAAGTGACCCAAAGCAATTATCAGCATCCTGATAAAGTGCTCACCAATGCCGAGATTTATCACAAGCAATTCAGTGTCTTACCTTACGCTTCCTCTGCTGCGGGAGCGGTAGTGAAGCAAAATGAAGAAGGCATCATCCGCCATAAAGCCCTCAGCGCCATGGAAGAGCAAACCAACATGCAGTTGGAGCAGATACGCAAACAAATCGAGCTTCTGGCTTTGCAAGCCAAAGAGATCGTTACCCGCAAAGAATTGTCGATGTTGATATACGAGGCCAAATTAAACTTTGCACCTGTAATCGGACAGAGTTATTATCTATACGAAAGCAAAGAAGAAGGGCACTTGCTCAGCATGATCGCACCCAATGAATGGGGAAGAAAACCTATGCCTTTCAAGCGCTTTGTGAGTACGGTTAAGTTACTGGCCGATCATACCTGGGTAGAAGTAAAACAGCAGGCCGATTACAGTTCCAACTTAATGCCTACCGGACAATGATCTGAACCCATCAGCTCATTATAAATCAAGGCTTCTTGTACTTTGGGCATCAGTCTTTCGCTCACCAAAAAATAATCGATACGCCAGCCCGTGTTGTTGGCACGCGCATTAAAGAGGTAGTTCCAATAGGTGTACTTAACTTCTTCCGGATGTAAGTGCCGGAAGGTATCGACAAAACCAGCATTTAATAAGGCAGTAAAACTATCAATCTCTTGCTGGGTGTAACCAGCCGATTTATTGTAGTTCTGCTTAGGCCGCGCTATATCAATGGCTTGATGCGCCACATTCAAATCACCACAGATAATCACAGGCTTGCGTTTGTTGAGCCAACTGACGTAATCGCGAAAAGCATCATCCCAGGTTTGCCTGTATTCCAAACGCTTTAAGCCTTCTCCGGAATTAGGGGTGTAAACGGTTACCAAGATAAAAGTATCATACTCTGCCGTCACTACCCTACCCTCCTGGTCGTGTTCCTCCACACCCATATCGTAGCTGATGGTGAGCGGCTCTTGCTTGGTGATGATGGCTGTGCCCGAATATCCTTTGCGTGCCTTCGAATCGTTCACATAGGATTTATACTCAGGAAAAATCTCCAGCACAGCCTTCACATCTGCCACGGTGGCCTTATGCTCCTGCAAACACAATACATCCGGATTTAAAGCCTTGATGTCTTTGGCAAAATCCTTTTTAATAATGGAACGAATTCCATTCACATTCCAATTCACTAAATGCAAAGCCATCGCTATTTCTTAGGCGCTCCTGTTTCTGGTTTGGTAGGCGTTGCAGGGGCTTCAGAGGCCTCTGTAGTTTCCTTACCTTCTTTACCCAGATAGGAAGGCAATTCAAGGCCTGCCATTTTAAATACTTCCTGCAAAGGCGGTACTGATTGGTACATGCCTGAAATGAAGTTAGCCGTTGAAGACTTACCATCTTTGCTGTTGCCACCATCCCACACAGTAATCTTATCAATTTGAATATTCTTAATGGCTTCGGCCTGCAACTTCACCAACTCCGGCAATTTATCCGCAATGATAAGCATGGCTGCATCTTTCGAGCTATTGCCCGCGGCACCCACAATCTGGCGAAGACCTTCAGCCTGCTTGGTTAAGATTTCATAAATACCTTGCGCTTCTGCTTGTCTCTGTAACAACACAGCATCTGCCTCACCTTTCGCTCGTTCGCGTATGCGCTCGGCTTCAGCCTGCGCTTCGATGATGGCCTTTTGTTTCTGAATTTCGGCCGCTACTACAATGTTGGCATTTTGCGAAGCGCGTTCGCGGTCGGCACGGGCCTCTTCTGCTTTTTGTTCTGCCAGGTAGGCTTCTTCCAATGCCTTCGCAGCTTGTACTTTTTCGGCAGCAATGGCTTTCTTCAAAGCTTCCGCTTCACGCTCCCTGCGTTCAGCATCTGAGCTGGCTATCGCGATCTTCGACTGGTTTTCACCCGTTACAGCCAAAGCATTGGCATCGGCTGTTTTAATACGGGTATCTCTTTCCGCTTCTACCTTACCAATTTGTTCATCGCGTTTGGCGGCTGCAATCAATACTTCTCTGTCTTTTACCGAGTTCGCAACATTGGTATCGCGATCGCGTTGCATTTCTGCTACTTTAATATCACGTTCTTTCTCTGCTTCTGTTTTACCGATATCTCCCAGACGTTCCTGTTCTGCCACGCGGATCTTAGCTTCGTTGATCGCCTTTGCTGCCGCTTCCTTACCCAGGGCTGCGATGTAACCACTTTCATCTTTAATATCGGTGATGTTTACGTTGATCAGCTTCAAACCGATCTTCTTCAACTCCACCTCTACATTGTGCGATACATTCAATAAGAATTTATCACGGTTGGTATTAATCTCTTCAATGTCCATCATGGCCACTACCAAACGCATCTGTCCTACAATGATATCGTGCGCCAGGGAGTGTACATCGTTGCGCTGCAAACCCAGCAAGCGCTCAGCTGCATTTTCCATCACACCGGTTTCGGTGGAAATACCCACGGTGAATTTAGAAGGCACATCCACGCGAATGTTTTGCTTACTGAGGGCATTGGTCAGGTTTACTTCGATAGAGATAGGCGTAAGATCCATGAAGGCATAATCCTGGAAAACAGGCCAGATAAAGGCAGCGCCACCGTGTATACACTTGGCAGAATCGCCTCCGCCTACTTTACCATATACAACCAAAATGCGGTCGGAAGGACAACGCTTGTACCTGCGGAAGAAGGTAACGAGCACAATAAAAACAAAGAATACCGCCAGGGCTAAAACCGGAAGTGCATAAAAACTCATAGGGGTCTATTTAGAGGTGACTAATAATACATTTTCGTTGACTATTGCTTTCACTACCACCATACTACCGGTAGCAATGTTGTCTTCATCATCAGTAAGGGCATCCAGGGTGCGCAAGGTACCCTGTACTTTGATTTGCACTTGGCCCAGGCCTCCGCGTTTGGCGGCAATGGTTAAATACACCTGTCCACTTTTACCAATGGCTTTTTCGAATTTCATGGTGCCATCACCACTGGCCTTAGCCAGAAAGTAAAAGAGCGAAGCCATGATGAGCATCATGGCGAGGCCTGCCACAAAAGCAATGATGGCAGCTGTGCTTTCTGATATGCCCATGTCTATACAGGCAATGCCCGTCCAAGAAAAGATGGTGAAGAAAGCGATCAGGTTTTTGAGGGTAAAGAACTGAAAGCCTATACCCGTATCTGCTTCAACCTCTGCATCGGGCGTGTCATCTGGCACATCGCCTCCGCCAAAAAAGGATAATAGTAATTGTAAGAGGAAAAAGAGTGTAAAGGGTACAGCCAGAATCCAGTAGAACTTTAAAGAAAAACTAAGACCTGCCCACCAAGCATTTAAATCGCCCATTGTTGTTGAGAATTGTGAAACAAAATAGAGGGAAAATGGGGAATTACAATGCCCCGGCAGGACAAAAATTAAGGCTTTAAATAATCAATGATCTTAACAAATCAAAAAGCATATGCAAAGGATAGCTGTGCAAATTGATTCCAAGCACTATAAACTGTAGTAGAATATGATCCTGAATAAATTCTTGTCAACCCACGGTACAATTCCACACCCAAACTCGTTCGCTTGGTCAACTGATGTGATAATCCTCCTAAGATACCCACTTCGGGCCGACCCGTAAGAACATCGACACTGGCATTATAGGGCGCCCAAAAGCGACCATAAAGCCCAGCCTTAAGACCCAGTTTAGTTTTAGGCGGATTGAATTGTAAAACAAGAGGAATATCAGTAACCAAATGGTTTCTACTACTTACTGTTTTATTTAGACTAAAGTTTAAGTCCGGCTCGTTGAAGTAAGTATTATTACCTGAACCATAAATGTAGGACTCTCTTTTGAATTTCAATCCAAAATACATCCCTGATTTTAATTCAAAATACTTGCCTACTTGCTTTGAAAGGCCCAACCCTATTCTTACTTCAGCCGAAGCATAGTCTGGAGGAGAAGTATAACCTTTGCAGATAAAACTTGACCTTCCTATGCTTACAACACCAGTGTATTGCAGTTTTTTATTGCTAGTAGCCACAAGAGATTGGGCCATGCCTTTGAGGCTAATCATTGTAATAACTAATACAATTTGAATCTTTAGTGTTGTTCGCATAATCATTACCCGATTAGAAGCCTACATGATACGAGTGCAGGTATTACAACGTGCTTAAGCATATTAAATTATATGTTCAAAAGATATTTTGACCAACTTTCAGGTTTGGTCAAAAATCGATTAGTCTTCTTTCAAGATCACTCAAGCCTCTTTCTCAAGCGGTACCTAAACCAGTTTATGACAATATTTCTAGACAGATACAAAATATAAACCCTTTGTCCAGTTTCTTAGTCGCCATTTACACACTTAAGTAGGCGGTGTCATAAAGTTTCTTAGTCGCTATCAAATGATTAGAAGAAGTAAGCTTCTTTGAAACTTGAATGATCACCTTAAGAAGTGAAGTAAACGCCTGAAAACCTTGAGCCAGTACCTGACAAAGTGAAGTTAGCACCTCCCAAAATTAAACCAACACCTGGTAAACCGGTTAACGCTCCCCTGGTTAAAAACAAAAAGCCCTGCTTGGATAAGCAGGGCCTTTTTATCGTTATGAAAGAGGGCGATTAAGCCTTCTTCTTGAATTCTTCTTTGATCTCTTCGATATCTACATTCTTGATCACCGGCTTAAAGCCTTGGTTCTTCAAAGACTGGCGTCTTACGGCAGATATTGATTTATCTTTGCGGTTCTTTCTCTTCAGTCGGGTTACAGCCATGACAAATATGTTTAAAAGGAGCGCAAAAGTAATAAGTGCTTGCGAATTATCAAATAATTGGTGCTGAATTTCCCGAAAATTTAGCCCTATTCAGTAATTTGCCCCCTTCTTGACTATGGAAAAACCATCTATTCCCAAAGGAACCCGCGATTTTGGCCCTATGGCCATGGGAAAACGCCAGTTTATCTTCAACACCATCCGTGCTGTGTACCAGAAATACGGCTTCCAGCCCCTGGAAACGCCATCTATGGAGAACCTTTCGGTACTGACGGGTAAGTACGGAGAAGAGGGAGATCAGTTATTGTTTAAGATTTTGAATTCAGGTGACTTTCTTAAAGACGTTGACAGCTCGAAGCTGGAAGCCCGAAACTCGAAGCAGCTTACTTCAGCTATTGCCGAAAAAGGCCTCCGCTACGACCTCACCGTTCCCTTCGCGCGCTATGTGGTGATGAACCGCCATGAGATTGCTTTTCCTTTTAAGCGTTATCAAATGCAACCCGTATGGCGTGCTGACCGGCCGCAGAAGGGCCGCTACCGCGAATTTTACCAATGCGATGCCGATGTGGTAGGCACTACTTCCCTCCTCTGCGAAGCAGAAATTGTGATGATGATCCGAGAGGTGATGAAGGGATTGGGTATTCAGGATTTTACCATCAAGATTAATCACCGTGGCGTCCTAAAAGGAATAGCGGATACGATTGAAGCCACCGGAAAAGAAACAGCTTTGTATGTGGCCATTGATAAGCTCGATAAAATCGGACGCGAGGGTGTGAGCAAAGAATTGTCTGAAGCCGGCTTTGCCCCTGATAAAATCGATTTACTCTTCACCATTTTAAGTACCGCTGGCAGCAACGAAGCAAAGCTGGAAACCCTGCGCAAACTTTTCCAATCCACCAATGGGCAACAAGGCTTAGCTGATTTACAAAGTGTTTTTACTTTGTTACAAGAAGCCGGCAGTGATCAAAGTCATCTGGAGTTTGACATATCCCTGGCACGCGGACTGAGTTACTACACAGGCTGCATCTTTGAAGTAAAAATCAACAACGTAGCCATTGGCAGCGTGAGTGGCGGTGGGCGTTATGATAATTTAACCCAGAGCTTTGGTGACAAAGAAAGTCTTTCGGGTGTGGGTATTTCATTTGGCGTGGATCGTATTTACGATGTGATGGAAGAACTACAACTCTTCCCGAAAGCAACGCAGCGCTCCTCTACTGTTTTAATCTGCCACCTCGATGCCGAAAGCATGCGCTATGGCTTAAAAACACTTACGCAACTGCGATCAGCAGGCATTGCCACAGAGTTGTATCCGGATGAAAGCAAGCTGAAGAAGCAACTGGACTATGCCAATAAAAAGATGATTCCTTTTACGATCGTTATTGGCGAAGAAGAACGCAACAATGGCTTGCTGGCTTTCAAAAATATGGAAGCAGGCACGCAGGAAAAAATGAAGCTGGAAGCGATCATACAAGCACTCAAGGCTCAGTAAGCGTCAAACCATACACTGCGATAACCTAAGCAGTGGATGATTGAAGAACTGAGCTCATAAGCATAAGCGGTAAAAAATTTTATAAACCATCCTTCACCATGTCGGCTAACCACCACACCATTAGTACCGAAACCCTTACGCTTGATACCCTGGCGAGCATTGCCTTTGAGGCTACGCAGCTATCATTGCCACCCGAGGTGATCGCTAAGATTCAACGGTGCAGAACTTACCTCGATGAAAAGCTGAAAAAATCCTCCGCGCCTATTTATGGCATCAACACAGGCTTTGGCTCTCTGTACAATAAAAACATCTCTGCCGACCAGCTTGAAAAGCTGCAGGAAAATCTGGTGAAGTCGCACGCTTGCGGTACAGGGGCGGAAGTGCCCCAAGAGATTGTTCGCCTGATGCTTTTTTTAAAGGTGCAGTCCCTAGCTTATGGTCATTCAGGCGTGCAGGTAAGTACGGTGCAGCGACTGGTCGATTTTTTCAACCACGAAGTGTACCCGGTAGTGTACGAGATGGGCTCGCTTGGCGCCTCTGGCGATCTGGCCCCACTTGCCCATTTGTGTTTACCCTTGCTCAACAAGGGGGAAGCCTATTACAAACATACACGCTACCAGGCTGCCGATTTGAATAAGCAATTCAACTGGGCACCTTTGCATCTTCAATCTAAAGAAGGATTGGCCCTCTTGAATGGCACCCAGTTTATGCTGGCCTATGGTTTATGGAGCAGCTTACAGGCCCAAAGAATTTTAGATCTTGCGAATATTATAGGAGCCCTTTCCCTGGATGCCTTTGACGGGCGCATAGAAGCCTTCGATGAAAAAATTCATGCCGTACGTGCGCATACAGGTCAGGTACAGGTGGCGGCCACTATACGGAACCTGTTGAAAGACAGTGAAATCATCAAGCAAAACAAGAAACACGTACAAGACCCCTACTCTTTCCGTTGCATCCCGCAAGTGCATGGCGCCAGTGCCGATACCATTGCTTATGTGAGCAGTGTGATGCTGAAAGAAGCCAATAGCGTAACCGATAACCCCAATATCTTCCCCGAAGCCGATGCGATTCTCTCCGGAGGCAATTTTCACGGACAGCCTTTGGCCCTTGCTCTTGATTTTCTGGCCATTGCCGTGGCTGAGTTGGGTAATATTTCGGAGCGCAGAACGTATCAGTTAATTTCCGGATCGCGTGACTTACCCAATTACCTAGTGGCCAATCCCGGTATTAATTCTGGCATGATGATACCCCAATATACAGCGGCCTCCATTGTAAGTCAGAACAAGCAATTATGCAGCCCTGCTTCGGTGGATTCTATTGTTTCATCCAACGGACAAGAAGACCATGTAAGCATGGGCGCCAATGCCGCAACCAAAGTGCATAAAGTCATCAATAACCTTTACTCAGTGCTGGCAATAGAATTGCTCACCGCTGCACAGGCCATTGAATTCAGAAAGCCTTTGCATACGTCTGCTTACTTGCAGAAATTCGTGGATACTTTTAGAAAGGATGTACCGTTTATACAGGAAGATCGCTTATTGCATACTGACATGATCAAAGCCGAAAACTTTTTAAAGCACTTTGACCTGAAGGCATGAGGGGAATAGCACTGTTTTTGATTAGTTTCATGATACTGGCGCAGGCCTATGCGCAACCCTATACCAGCCGCCAGGGTAAATTCCGTGTAAACGAAAGAAAAGGCTGTGCACCATTCACCGTTACTTTTGAAACCTTATTACCCGGTGGCTGCGGTACCAATCCTTGTGTGATCGATTTCTTAGGCGATGGATTCACAGCGGGGCCAGATAACCGGAATACTTCCCCTGCTACTTTTACCTATAACACCCCGGGTACCTACAGCCTGCGGGTTTGTTACAGCAACCAATGCTCTGCAGCCGATGTGGACGATATACAAATTGAGGTAGTCGCGAATAGAGATCCTGATTTCGATCTTTTTGCCTGCAGCGGCAATGGTGTACAGGTAAAAGTAAACGATACACATTACAACCAATACTTCATCAGTTACAGCGATGGTGCTTCTGTACTGGTACCTTCTGGCAGCCTGGCCCGTGACAACCATGTATTTCCTGTTGCTGGTGCGCAAAGCATTAGTGTGCAGGGCAGAAACTTAAATGCCGCCAACAATTGCGTGAGCGTGCAAAAGAATTTTACCGCACAAGTTAACCTCACAGCGCCTGCCTTTACTTCATTGTCTGCCATCAATCCTACACAGGCCGACCTGCGCTATACCCTGCCGGTGAATACCAATAGCCGCATCGATATTGCTACCAACAACATCAATACTTTTCAGGCACTTAAGTTTGCTTACGAGGACAACCGCGATACGCTTAATAACCTTGACCAGGAGGCCGCTTATTATTGCTTCCGTATCAATGCCATGGATGCCTGTACCAACAGCATAGCGGTCTCCACCCCTGTTATTTGCACCATGCGCCTGAATGTGAGCGCCCAGGATGGTTTCAACCGCCTGCAATGGACAAACAACAATGTGAATGTAAACAGCTATAGTGTTAGGCGAGATGCGCAAGCGAGTTACTTTGGTAGCATTGCTGCCAGCCTCAGCACCATTGATGATACCGAAAGCATTTGTAACCAGGAGCATTGCTACCAATTGACCGCCAATTATACTGGGGGTGTTACGGTTACTTCCCTGCAAAAATGTGTTACCAGTTTCTCGGCCCAAAAGCCACCAAGAATCAGCGATATTACTGCCAGCATCAACGACAATGAAGAACTGGAGCTTTATTGGCAGGATGCTGCAGAAGCTATAGAATATTCAATTTTAAAAAATAACAATGGTGGTGCTTATTCCTTCTTAGGAAAGGATGTGCAAAGTCCTTTTACCGATACAAACTACAGTACGACTGAGGCTGCCTGCTATGAAATTTTATATGATGATGCCTGTAAGAACGTAAGTGATGTAAGTCCGGAAGCCTGCCCTGTCGTTATCCAGGCCAGCGTTTCGGCCGATAACATTGTCAGCCTGAACTGGAATGCCTACCAGGGTTGGGCCAATGGTATTACCACTTACCGCTTAGAGAAATATTCCAAGACTGGAGGATTGCTGCGCGCCTATACCCTTGGCAATGTTACCAACTTCACCGATAGCGAAACCGACTTATTTAACCAGGTAGTATACTACAGAATTTTTGTAGTGGCTGCTGACGGTGGCCTTGGGCCGGCTACCTCTAACCGTTTGGAAGTCATTAAGAAACCCAACCTCTTTTATCCCAGAGCCTTTACACCCGATGGACAAGGACCAGGCGAGAATGAAATCTTTAAAGTTTTCGGGCAATATGTTTCTTCCTTCGAAATGAAAATCTTTAATCGCTGGGGCGAGTTGGTTTTCACCTCCAATGATATTGACAATGGCTGGGATGGTACCTTCAGAGGTGTAGATCAACCCGATGGCACCTATGCTTTTGTATCGACCATTCAAGACTTTGCCGGCAGAAGTTTTACCCAATCGGGGGCAGTTGTGCTGATGCGTAAAAAGTAATTCATTCCTTTCCCGTATTTTCGTGCCCGTGTTTAATTAAACCTTATAGCTATGTTCGACATGATGAAGATGATGGGCAAGATGAAAGAAGTGCAAGCCCGTATGAAAGAAGCGCAGGACAATCTGGTACACATTCGTGCCCATGGAGAATCTGGTGCCGGTATGGTGCAGGCCACTGTTAATGGCAAACGACAGCTCATCTCATTAACCATAGACCCTTCTTTACTCAAAGCAGAGGACAAAAGCATTGTTCAAGACTTAGTCATAGCCGCTGTAAACAAAGCCAGTGATGAAGCTGAAATCCAGGCCAAAGAAGCTTTGAAGAAAAGCACAGAAGGTCTATTGCCCAACATACCGGGCATGGATCTTGGCAGCTTAATGGGCGCTTAAGTTTCCAACACTCCCTTAAAATCTTAGAAGCTTTAACTTTTAACCTTGAGCAGAGTCGCAGTTGTTATCCTTAACTACAACGGAGAAAAATTTCTTCAACAGTTTCTGCCTTTCGTGCTGCAATACAGCCAGGGGACAGCGATTGTAGTAGCCGATAATGCCTCGACCGATACATCAGTATCCATCCTGCGTCAGCAATTCCCGACAGTACGCCTCCTACAACTCGAGCAGAACTATGGTTTTTGCGGAGGCTATAACCGCGCCTTGAAGCAAGTTGAAGCCGACTATTATGTTTTGCTCAACTCAGATGTAGAAGTGACGGCCCATTGGCTGGAGCCTATGCTTGCTTTGATGGAAAGCAATGGGCGCATCGGAGCAGTACAACCTAAAATCAGGGCTTATCATCAGCGCAGTCATTTTGAATATGCCGGTGCAGGCGGTGGCTTTATTGATCTACTTGCTTATCCCTTTTGTCGTGGCCGTATATTCGATGCTGTAGAAATGGATGAAGGTCAGTATAACGATGACCGTGAAATCTTCTGGGCAACAGGCGCTTGCATGCTGGTGCGGAGCGAAGTTTATCATAAGCTGGGCGGCTTGGACGAAGACTTCTTTGCGCACATGGAAGAAATCGATCTGTGCTGGCGGATGAAGAGAAGTGGTTATACCATTTATTATGCAGGTAATTCTACCGTGTATCATGTGGGCGGTGGCACCCTTTCGAAAATCAATCCCCGCAAAACCTATTTGAATTTTAGAAATGGATTGGCATTGATGGTGAAGAACCTGCCCTGGTCATCTTTAGGATGGAAGCTTCCTTTGCGCATGGCCCTGGACCTCGTAGCTGCTCTTCGCTTTGTAGTCCAAGGTCAGTTAGACCATGCCGGTGCCGTATTACGCGCCTTGGGCGATTTCATCATGACCTTTAATAAGCATGTGAACAAACGTTCGGGAGCATACCCAAAGATAAGCGCAATGTACCCAGGCCTGGTTATTGGGGATTACTTTATCCGTAAACGCAAGCCTCAGCTTTGATTAAAAATCCCAAATAGGACTTCTTTTGCGCTGGTATTTCCTGAAATTCATGATAAAAGCCAGGGCTAGGTATATAATGATAGGTGAGCCGTAAGCAATGAAAGAGGCATAAATAAAGAATAGCCTTATGCTCCAGGTAGCTACGCCCAATTTTTCACCTAACCGATGACAGACTCCGAAGGCATAACTCTCCCACAAAAATTGCAAATGTTCTACGAAACCTTTCATAAAGCTTTATCTATGTTTTAACTTCAAAAACTGCTCTTTATCGGAAAAACAGAGATTCGGTAACAAAGTTATGAAATCAGAGATTCTCAAATTTAGCCCAAATCACATTTTTTTGACTATTATTGCACAAAAATTACATCAAAGTAGTAATACAACTCTAAAACTAACTAAAAACGTATTCCAATGAGAAAATTAGTTTACTCACTACTCATCTTGGCTACTTTAACCATTGGAGGCTGTACGCTGCCTCAAATGATTAAAAAAGCAAAAGAGCAACAATTGACTGTTACTCCTAATCCCCTGGAAGTTCATAAGGATACTGTCGCTTTCGACATGGCAGCAAACCTTCCTGTTAAGATGTTGAAGAAAGGAACTGCTTACACGATTAATCCTTTCTACAAATACAACGATCAGGAACTGGCTATCAGCCCTATCGAAATCAAAGCAGAAGATTATCCTAACGCAGGCACAGAACAGCCAAGAGCAACTAAATCTTTCTCATTCCCTTACCAGCCTGCTATGAAGACTGGTGTGATGGAAATTGAGGGTGTCGCTTCTGCTAAAGGTAAATCAAAAGCAACTCCTCGCATGCAGGTAGCTACCGGCTTGATCACTACTTCTAAGTTAGTGAAGCCTGTGTTCCACGCAGCTTTCGCTGAACATGGTTATAACAATGCAGAAGAAATTATCCCTGTTGTTATTCCTGATTTCATTTTCGAACAAGGCAAGTCAGTATTGCGTGGTTCAGAAACTAAAGCTGAAAAAGGAAAGCAGTTAGATGCATTCATTGCTGCTAAAAATATTACCCGTACTGTGACTATCACTGGTACTCACTCACCAGAAGGTGCTGAGCGTATCAACAAGAAATTGTCTGAAGAGCGTGCCGCGGCTATTGAAAAATACTACCGCGCTCAAATGAAGAAATACGACTACAAAAACGTTGCAGACGAAATAAAATTCATCTTGAAGCCAGTTGTTGAAGATTGGGCTGAATTCAAAAAGGCTTTGTCTACTTATGAGGGTATTTCCTCAGAAGAAAAGTCAGCTTTCTTGAACATTGTTAACAACGGTGCTGATTTCGAATCACAGGAGAAAGAATTGAAGAAACTTGCTTCTTATAAGAAGGTTTTCAAGGATGTGTACCCTGGCTTGCGTGCTGCTAAGACTGAGATCTTAACTGTAAAGGACAAGAAGACAGATGCAGAAATATCAGTATTGGCTAAGCAAGTGGCTGGTGGTTCAGTATCTGCTGACACACTTTCTTTCGAAGAAATGATGTATGCTGCTACCCTCACTCCTTCTTTGGATGAGAAAGCTGCTATCTACGAAGCTGCTACCAAGAAAGGTACCAACTGGAATGCGCACAATAACTTAGGCGCTGTGTACATTGCTCAGGCTATCGAAAACCCTGCAAAAGCTACTGAATTGGCTAACAAGGCTAAGGCTCAATTAGACATTGCTGCCAAAATCAATGCTACTGGCGAAGTACACGCTAACTTAGCTTCTGTACATATGATGTTAGGCAATGCTTACGCTTCTTACAACCATGCTACTGCTGCTCTTGGCAAGCGTTTGTCATCAGACAACAGCCGTGGTGTGAATGGCGTAAAAGGTGCCGCTGAAATTGTAAAAGCACAATATGCTGAAGCCGTTCGCTCTACAACATCAGCTACTGATAATGCAGACAATGCCTTCAACAAAGGTCTTGCACAAGTATTAAATAAGGATTACCAGAACGCAGTAACTTCATTCGGTGAAGCTACCAGCAAAAACAGCAACCTGGCTATTGCTCACTATGGTGCTGCCGTAGCACATGCTCGCTTAGGCAATGCCGATAAGGTAGTAGAAAGCCTGATCGCTGCGGTGCGCATCGATGCTTCTTTGAAGCAGGCTGCTCTATCTGACCTTGAATTCTCTAAGTACGCAGCTACCGAAGCGTTCCGCAATGCTTTGAAGTAATCAACAATCATCATTGGATAAAAAAGCCCTTCCGCCAAAACGGAAGGGTTTTTTATTTGTTTAAAAAGCCCTGCGGGCTTTCATACTCGGTCTGGCCATACTATTTTTACACACTTTCTTAAAAGCTATGAGAGAAATTCAGTTTAGAGAAGCCCTTCGGGAAGCCATGAGTGAAGAAATGCGCAGAGATCCAAGCGTATTTTTAATGGGAGAAGAAGTGGCTGAATACAACGGTGCTTACAAAGTAAGCCAGGGCATGTTAGATGAGTTTGGTCCGGACCGGGTAATTGATACCCCTATTGCCGAACTGGGCTTTGCCGGTATCGGGGTAGGCGCAGCCATGAATGGCCTCCGCCCTATTATCGAATTCATGACCTTCAATTTCTCCCTGGTTGCTATAGACCCCATCATCAGCTCAGCTGCTAAAATGCTGTCGATGTCTGGAGGACAGATCAATGTGCCTATTGTGTTCCGTGGCCCTACCGGCAATGCCGGCCAGCTGGGTGCACAACACTCACAGAACTTTGAGAATTGGTACGCTAACACCCCCGGATTAAAGGTGGTGGTACCTGCTAATCCATATGATGCTAAGGGCTTAATGAAGACTGCCATTCGCGATAATGACCCTGTGATATTTATGGAGTCTGAATTGATGTATGGCGACAAAATGCATGTGCCTGCTGAAGAATACCTGATC
>JALHOT010000019.1 GCA_022842845.1 Cyclobacteriaceae bacterium
AACACAATCTGAAAGCAAATCACAACTACTCTGTGTGACGGCCGTGTACTTGAGATACTGTCTGCAATCTATCAAAGAACACAATCTGAAAGCAAATCACAACATATTTATCATCACGCTGCCTGGTACTTTTACTGTCTGCAATCTATCAAAGAACACAATCTGAAAGCAAATCACAACTCCAGGGTAAACTATTGCAGTCGTGGCCATACTGTCTGCAATCTATCAAAGAACACAATCTGAAAGCAAATCACAACGCCGGCCACTGCGTTTGATATACTCGCCTTACTGTCTGCAATCTATCAAAGAACACAATCTGAAAGCAAATCACAACTAAACAGTATTGACTATGGTGGCATTTACCACTGTCTGCAATCTATCAAAGAACACAATCTGAAAGCAAATCACAACAGGCAGTCCAGTATCATTTCATATCTCAAAACTGTCTGCAATCTATCAAAGAACACAATCTGAAAGCAAATCACAACTTGGTCTTTCTTACCAAGTCACCACCATTGACTGTCTGCAATCTATCAAAGAACACAATCTGAAAGCAAATCACAACATGTACTGTCTTTGAATGTTACTCATACTACTGTCTGCAATCTATCAAAGAACACAATCTGAAAGCAAATCACAACTAATTTTGATGATACAAGTCAATGACTTTTACTGTCTGCAATCTATCAAAGAACACAATCTGAAAGCAAATCACAACATCAACTATGGCTGTTAATGAAAGTCCATCACTGTCTGCAATCTATCAAAGAACACAATCTGAAAGCAAATCACAACTGGTGGTGTTATGTTTCGTATTACTCCTAACTGTCTGCAATCTATCAAAGAACACAATCTGAAAGCAAATCACAACAAAGTGGGTAAATGTATCTCATATTGGTTTACTGTCTGCAATCTATCAAAGAACACAATCTGAAAGCAAATCACAACAATTACAGAGATGGCCTGATCTACCTTTGAACTGTCTGCAATCTATCAAAGAACACAATCTGAAAGCAAATCACAACATACATAGTGCATGGTAAGCCATCCTGGTCACTGTCTGCAATCTATCAAAGAACACAATCTGAAAGCAAATCACAACACAGCGGTGGCTGTGTTGCTGCCACCTGCGACTGTCTGCAATCTATCAAAGAACACAATCTGAAAGCAAATCACAACCCAGCGCTGTACAATATGCCTCCGGTGCCAACTGTCTGCAATCTATCAAAGAACACAATCTGAAAGCAAATCACAACTCCCCGTTATCAACTCCCAACTTTTGCGGAACTGTCTGCAATCTATCAAAGAACACAATCTGAAAGCAAATCACAACAGTCAGCGCACAGGACGATGACAGTAAGCAACTGTCTGCAATCTATCAAAGAACACAATCTGAAAGCAAATCACAACTACAAGCCCGCAAGCAATTGCTGGTGCAGCACTGTCTGCAATCTATCAAAGAACACAATCTGAAAGCAAATCACAACGTTAGGTTCAAGAGATGGTGATAGCGTTCAACTGTCTGCAATCTATCAAAGAACACAATCTGAAAGCAAATCACAACTTACCCCAGTGCATGTGTATTATGCGTTCGACTGTCTGCAATCTATCAAAGAACATCCCGATATATCAGGAAAAGCAAACCACAACACCGTTGGCGATGTGCTTTAAGCTGTGAGGCTATTTGTGATTACTTCATTATTACATTCCAAATAGTAAAGCCTGGAATACCCTCACACAGTTATTTCCTCAAAATCTTCTCCATCGGTCGTCCCTTCGCAAGCTCATCAATGAGTTTATCCATATAGCGGATTTTTTGCATGAGCTTGTCTTCAATTTCTTCAACACGATAGCCACAAATTACACCAGTAATTTTGGAAGCATTGGGATGCAAGCAGGGAGCCTGCGCAAAAAAGTTTTCGAAATCAATTTTAGTATCAATCGCGGCCTGCAAGGACTCTTGTGTGTAACCGGTTAGCCAGCCTATAACAGTATCTACTTCTTGTTTGGTCCTCCCTTTTTTCTCTGCCTTGTTTACATAGTGTGGATACACACTGGCAAAAGACATTTTAAATATTTTAGTATTGTTCATAGCTTGTAATGGCACAAACTTACCTGAAAGAAAATTTACGGATAATTCTTCATTTTCTGCCCATCCCCCTATAACTGACGAGTCTAATGTATCTTATATCATCACCTCCCCCAAGCGCACACCGTGTTCCCGAACAAAACATCGGCCTCCTGCAAGCATCCTTCGCCTGTACTCAGCCATCCCTCGCTCATCCCGTCAATAACATCGTCTCCCCTCAGCCCACACCACGCGCCCCGAAAAAAACATCGGCCTCCCGCAAGCATCCTTCGCCTGTACTCAGCCATCCCTCGCGCACTCCGTCAATGACATCGTCTCCCCTCAGCCCACACCGCGCGCCCCGAACAAAACATCGGCCTCCCTCAAGCATCCTTCGCCTGTACTCAGCCATCCCTCGCGCACTCCGTCAATGACATCGTCTTTTCTGCGCTTGATGCGGCACTTGCTCAAAGTAGTAGTGCCTGCCCAACAGTATTCTTGAAGACTCCAGGCAGATCAATACTTGATGCCAGGACTAAACAAGGCTTTTAAGAGCGAAGTTGTTCTTCTAAGCATTTACCCAAACAATGAAGGGTAGCACATGGCCACCCTTTAAGATAATAGTAAAGATACTTTGTTTAGTCTACATACAAGCGCAGTACATGGTTAGCGCTTTGCCCCTGGTAACGCACCAGGTAGGTGCCCTTCGATAAAGAAGTTGGCAATGAGAACTCACCCGTAAAAGAACTTACCAAAACTGATGTCACCTGGCCACCCATGAGATCATACACCACTAATGCATCGCCAGGTGCAGGAGTAAAATTAAGGGCATAGCGAACAAGACCACCTTTAGCCGGGTTAGGCGAGAGGGTAAAGGCTTGTTTGGCTATTACCTGCACCGTGATTATTTCAGAGTACTCGAAAGTTTCATCCAGGTCCACCATGCGCAATCGGTAATAATTTCTGCCATCCAGTGGCATGGTGTGTGTGTAGTTGTAGTTCTTCAATTCATTAGTAGTGCCTTCTCCTTGAATAGAAGTGAGTATCTGCCACTCTTGTGCATTGGCCGAATGCTCTACTTCAAAATGACTGAAGTTGAGTTGTGAGGCGGTGGACCAGGATAACTCACAAACGCCATCGAATGATTTTTTGACTGACCAACTTAGCAATTCAACTGGCAATGGTCCTTGATTACAAAATGAGGACGTTCCATCAGTACAGCCGCTTGAACTTACAGTACCCGTACCAGTAGCCGTAGACCCATTTCCTACCGTAATAGTACCATCTACATTCACTGAGCCATCCACTACAAGGTTAGTGTTAGTTCCACCTACAAAGTCTCCCCCAACATCCATACTTCCTGTATTAGCCACAGTCAAAGAAGCATTGTTTGCTAACGTTACATCCCCAAGAATAATTACTGTACCAGTTATATTCCAGGTAAGGTTATTGTTAACTGTTAAACTACCATTTATGGTCAATGTACCTGCCACATTAATAATGGTATTATTGGTGGTTGTCATATTCCCCAATATGGTTAATGAGCCCCCAGAGTTGATCGTAATAACTGCACCATTACCTGTTGTTACAGAGGCAATTGTTGAAGACTGTGCATTCTGAATAGTTGCCTTTGCGTTATTGTTAAAAGTAACAGCATCACTGGCATCAGGCACCCCAGCACTCCAACCAGCGCCTGCATCAAACCATAAACTACCAGCAGTGGTTGATGTTCTTGTTGTTTGAGCCTGGCTTATGAATACATTGCCCAGAAATAATAACAAAAGAAGATTCAGGAATATTTTCACTTTTACAAACATTTATACTCAATTTGACCTCAAAATTAGCTCAATTCTATGAACCTTCATATTCAGCAAGCCGGCAACATCACCACCATCACCATCAACCGCCCTCAGGCCCTCAACGCGCTCAACAAAGAAGTGCTGGAGGAACTAGCCGAATTTTTCAATACTAACCGCCATAATAATGCCATTCGTGGCATCATAGTAACCGGGGAAGGTGAAAAGGCTTTTGTGGCGGGTGCAGACATTAAAGAGCTTTCTGCTCTATCTCAAGAAGAAGCATTGGTGCTTTCGCAAAAGGGCCATCAATTATTTAAGTCCATCGAAGATTTTCCAAAGCCTGTACTGGCCCTTGTCAATGGTTTTGCCCTGGGCGGTGGCTGCGAATTGGCCATGGCTTGCCACATGCGCATTGCTACCGAAAATGCCAAATTCGGACTACCTGAAGTCAATTTGGGACTCATCCCTGGCTATGGTGGTACGCAACGCCTTACTCAATTAGTGGGCAGACCCAAAGCCCTTGAACTCGCCATGACGGGCGATATGCTTCCGGCCAAAGAAGCCAAAGAATTAGGACTGGTTAACCATGTGGTGGCAACCAAGCAAGAAGGCCTGGACATGGCTACCAAAATGCTTTCAAAAATTGCCCAAAAGGCCCCTTTGGCTATCAGTGAATTGATTAAGAGCGTAAATGCCGGATTTGGTTTTGAAAAGGCTGGCTATCAGGCAGAGGCGGCCAGCTTTGCGCATTTATTTACCACAAAGGATTTTGTAGAAGGCACCTCTGCTTTCATGGAAAAACGTGCACCCAATTTTACAGGCCAGTAAGTACAACCATCGTTGTTAGCGGTTCGTTACTGGTCATTCGGATGACACCCCTAAAGAACAACCAACAACGAACAACCAATAACGAATTTGAGCCAACTCAAAAAACTTGCGGGCGAAACGATGCTGTATGGCCTGGGTAGCATACTCCCCAGGGTCTTAAACTTTTTGTTGGTACCCCTGCATACCATCAACATGTTTAGCAAAGCAGAGTATGGGGTCATTACTAAACTCTTTGCTTTTGTGGCGGTGATCAACATTGTGTATATGTTTGGCATGGAAACTGCCTTCTTCCGTTTTGCCACCAAAGCCCACGCTGACATCAAGCGCATCTTTAACCTCACCCAAAGTGTGGTGATCGGCATCAGTGCCTTACTATCTATTGTCTTTATTGTTTTCGCTCAAAGTATTGCTACGGCTGTAGGCATTCCTCATCACCCGGAGTTTATTGTATGGCTTACGCTGATCATGTTAATCGATGCGCTGGTAGCCATCCCATTCGCCCGTTTGCGTCTGGAGAAAAAAGCCTTGCACTTCGCTAGTATCAAAATCCTCAACGTGTTGTTGCTGATCGGGCTCAACTATTACTTTTTAAAAATCGCCTACGATGGCAGTATCGGTGTAGGTTATGTTATCCTGGCCAACCTGCTGGCCAACGCCTTATTCATTTTTGTTTTTATTAAAACACTGGTTAGCTGGCGGCCCGCCTGGGACAAAAGCTTATCGCCTCAAATTTTTGCTTATGCTTACCCTGTTATGCTAACAGGAGTAGCTGGTATGATCAACGAAATGTTTTCACGAACCATGCTGGACTGGTGGCTGCCTGATGGCTACTACGATAACCAGACCAAAGCAGAAGCGATGGGTGTGTTCGGTGCCTGCTACAAGTTCGCGGTATTTATGAACCTCGGCATTCAGGCCTTCCGTTATGCAGCAGAGCCCTTTTTCTTTTCCACTGCTTCCGATAAAAACTCATCGGCACTCTTTGCCAAAATCAATCACTTCTTCATCATCGCTTGTTGTATTGTATTGCTGGCGGTGAGCATCAATTTGGATGTGCTCAAATACTTTATTGGCAAAGAGTTTTGGTCTGGTTTGGAAATTGTACCTATACTGCTGCTGGCTTATTTATTTCTGGGTGTTTATTACAACTTAAGCGTATGGTTTAAACTCAGTGATAAAACATACTATGGCACGATCATCACCTTGATTGGTGTGGTGGTTACCGTAGCTGGCAATTATTTTCTTATTCCGCTGGCTGGCTTCATGGGCAGCAGCATTGCGGCCTTCTTATGTTATTTCGTGATGACGGTTTGCTGCTTTGCCTGGGGGCAGCGTTTTTACCCCATCCCTTACCATGTTAGGTCTGGCCTGGTTTACATCACCCTCTCTTTCGCGTTGGTGTATGTGATCAATGCCATCGTTATTGAAAATACCCTGCTCGCGCTCTGCTTCCACACGGCCATACTCCTGATTTTTATTGGAATTGTGTATAAGGTGGAAAAAGCTTACCTGCTCCAAAGTACGTGACCTGCAAGCCCCGCTCCTTTTATTAATTTTCCTTACTTTTGAAATCACTTTGTCCGGATTTTCGTTAAGTCTGCCATAGATACATTAAACAAGCATTGATGTCTGCACCGAACTCAATACGAATACTGCTGCTGCTTTTGGGCCTTTGCCTGGTTTTGCCAGCAGGGGCGCAAAAACGGAAAAAGGCTGACGAGGAAAGCATGAGTAGTGCATCTCGGGAGCGTGAAGCAGAATTCTATTTTACAGAAGGACAGAAATATTTCATTTTAGAAGATTATGCTAAGGCTTTGGTCTTTTACCAAAAAGCTGTTGAATTGACTCCCGACAATGCCACCATCCACTTCAAAATAGCGGATGTATTCAACCGCGGCAACAAAGAAGAAGATTTACAAAGAGCTGCTATCAGCATTGATCAGGCTTTGCGACTTGAAAAAAAGAACAAATACTTCTATTTGCTTGCAGCCAATATCTACAATGGACTTTCACGTTTTGATAAAGCGGCAGAAGCCTATGAGCAATTGATTAAAGAAGTGCCGGAGTCAGATGAATTCTTGTTTGAGCTGGGAGCCACCTATCAATTTGCCAATGAAATTGAGAAAGCCATCAAGGTGTACGACAGAGCTGAACAAAGTGTAGGCGTGAACGAAATGTCGGCCATTCAAAAAACAAGGTTATACCTCGAGCTTAACAAAATTGATGAAGCCAAAAATGAAGCGAGTAAACTATTGAAGCTCAACCCGGAAGAAGGCAGATACGCCATGAGTCTGGCAGAACTATTCTCCCAGCGAGGACTGAAAGAAGTTTCCATTCAATACCTTGAAGACTTCATTCACCATGCTCCGGAAGATATCAGCGAAGCACAAATGATGTTGGCCGGCCTGTACCGCGAAACCAAGCGTTATGCCGAAGCTGGGGTGCTGCTTTTGAAAGTATTTGATGATGATGCCATAGAATTTGGCAGCAAGGCCCTGATCATTGCCACCCTGAATGCTGAAATCAATGAAGCTAAAGGAATCGGTGCTAAAAAAGACGACACAGAAAAACTAGCTTTTACGCTGTACGAAAAACTAGCTGCCAAACATCCTGACGAATCGCAACTCTACATTTTAGGTGGCGATTTATATTTAACAGCCGGCAACCAGCAAAAGGCGAAAGAGGCTTATCAAAAGGCAGTGAAGTTGGGTGAAGTCAATATCGAGGTCTGGCAAAATCTTTTGTACATCGAAGCACAGCAAGAGCAGTTTGATGCTTTGGCGCAACATGCCGATCAAGCACTTGAGTATTATCCCAACCAAGGTATGATTCACTATTTCAGGGGCTATGCCAAGTTTCGTAAAAGACAATTCTCAGAAGCGGTTGCCTCACTTGAGCAAGCCAAGAGACTCTCTCAAAGTAATCAGGCTTTTATAAGCGATCTAAACAGCATGCTGGGTGATGCCTATAACGCTTTGAAGGATTTCGTTAAATCAGACAATGCGTATGAAGAAGCCCTGGCCTACAATCCTAATAATGATGCTGTCCTCAATAACTACAGCTTTTACCTGGCAGTACGCAAGCAAAATTTAGAAAAGGCCGAAAAAATGGCAGAACAGCTTGTAAAGAACCATCCTGGGGAAGCTACTTACCTGGATACTTATGCGTGGGTCTTATTTCAACGCGAAAAGTACAAAGAGGCAAAACGCGTAATCGAGCGGGCCCTTAGCAGTGGCAAAGCCAATGCTACTCATTTAGAACATTACGGAGACATACTTTATAAGTTAGGAGAGGTTGACAATGCCGTGCTACAATGGGAAAAAGCCAAAGGGCTTAACGCCAACAATGAAAAGCTTAATAAGAAGATAGCCAACCGAAAGATCTATGAATAAACTCCATGCAGTGCTACTGTTAGCCAGTGTACTGATTATATCCTCTTGCAGTAGAAGAAGTGTTGGTAATGTTGGCACTACCGCTAAGAAAGAATTGAAAATTGAAAGCATTGACTTCGAATACTTTCACGGAAAAGCTCGCATGGTATTGCGTGATGCCAACAAAGAGCGCGAAGTAAAAGCAAACATTCGTGTCAGGAAAGACAGCGTCATCTGGATGACTTTTTCAGTGATTGGGGTACAGGGTGGTAAAGCTTTAATCAATAAAGACTCCATCACCATAGTCTCTAATGTTGACAAAGAATATTATGTATTCGATTATAATGAGCTTTCTAAAAAATTCAATTTCCCCATCAACTACGATGTGATTCAAGCCAGCCTCTTAGGAAACCCCATCATCAAACGGAGCGAAGAAGATGTGGTGGACGAAATGTCATCTATGTATTTGCTAAGGCAAAAAACGGGTACAGTGGATGTTGTCAACTTTGTGAATGCTGCCTCTCTAAAAGTTGAGAAAATCGAATTGAAAGAATCAGACAGCAACAATACACTTAATATCAACTACTCTAATTTTCAACCGGTTGGTGATAAGCTGTTTCCTTATAATGGAACCATCTCATTATTTTATAAAGCAGCTTCCGGTTTATTAAACACAACCATTATTTTTGAATACAATAAGGCCGAAGTGGGCGACCGCGAACTGAGGTTTCCTTTCAATATTCCAAAAAAATATGACCGCAGGTAAGTATCTTTTCTTTCTTTTACTTGTCGTCTTTAGTTTTTCTGCTTCCGGGCAAAAAAACAAAAATCAGCTGCAGGCTGAAAAGCAAAAGAACCTTCAAAAAATAAAGGAGGTAGAGAAAATACTTACCGAAACCAGCAATCAGAAAAAAAACACCCTGGGTGAGTTATCTGCACTCAACCAAAGAATTACGGAGCAAGAAAACCTGATTCAGTCCATTCGCAAGGAAACTGAATTGCTCAACAAAGAAATCGGAGAAGACAACGGCATTATAGCTGCCCTCGAAGAAGATTTGAAGCACATGCGCAAAGAATATGCTACCATGCTCTTTGCTGCACAAAAGGCCAACAACAGTGCCACCCGCCTCACCTTTTTATTTTCCGCCTCCTCCTTCGATCAATTGGTAATGCGCCTGCGCTACATGAAACAGTACTCAGAACTGAGAAAATTACAAGCTGACCAGATTGTAAAAACACAAGATCAATTAGCATCTCAGGTAAAAACAACAGAGGCCAAACGAAACGAGAAAAATGCTTTGCTCACAGAAGAGCTTGCCGAAAATCAACAACTCAGCGACCTGAAGGGCAAGCAAAAAAATCTTGTTAAGAATCTTGAGAAGCAAGAGAAGAAATTAAAGTCTGATTTGAACGAGACTAAAAATGCCATTGCCAAACTCGACAAAATGATTGCCGACATCATTAAAGCTGAAATCGAAAAAGCAGAGCGCGAAGCGCGTGAAGCCAAAGCGAGAGCTGCCAGAAATAAAACAGTAGTGGCTCCGGAGGCATCGGTAGCTCTCTCCGCTTCTTTCGAAGAAAACAAAAACAAATTCTCGTGGCCCACACAAGGCTTTGTATCAGATCCCTTCGGCACCCACATGCACCCCATATTAAAAGGCATTGTCGTGAAAAATGATGGCATTAATATTCAAACCAAGCAAGGTGAAAAAGTCAAATGCATATTCGATGGCACCGTCAGCATGGTGGCTTTTGTTGGTGGCCTGGGTACCATTGTCATGGTAAAGCATGGGGGATATTTTACCGTTTACTCTGGCTTAAAGGATGTGCAGGTTAAAAACGGACAAAGCGTTAAAACCAGCCAGGAGCTCGGCACCGTCATTGCCAACAAAGATGGGGTACCTGAACTACGTTTCCAGATTAGAAAAAATACCACCCCCCTGGATCCACAAGCCTGGTTAAGAAATTAAGCTGAAAATATCCATTCAAAGCAGATTTTTAGCGCCTTAGGCCATTCTGAGCCCTTTGCAGATTTGCCCTTGGCTTTGTCGGTTTTTGCCTATCTTTGTCCTCTAAAATTATCAATCATGGAAGCTATCCTATTATTCGGAATTGGTGGTACTGAGGCGCTTTTGATTTTTGGCGTGGTGCTGCTTCTGTTTGGCGCAAAGAAAATCCCTGAATTTGCAAAAGGTCTTGGAAAAGGTATCCGCGAATTTAAAGATGCCGTGGGTGGTGTGGAGAACGACATAAAGGATGCTGGCAGAGATGCTAAACGCAACATCGATTCAACCCGCGAAGCAGGTCGTATCGACATGAAAGACTAATACCAAATACAGCTACAGCATTGAAAAATTATGCTTGCTTTCGCGCCATGCAAGAAGATCTCCTGCATGGCGCGATTTCTTGTACAGACATTGTACAACATTTCCTGTTCAACATTGAAAAACATAAACACCTGAATGCGTTTTTAAGTGTTTATGATCAGGAAGCCCTGGCACAGGCTCAAGTCATTGATCTTAAAATAAAAGAAGGCAAGGCTGGTAAATTGGCAGGTTTGGTGGTGGGCATTAAAGATGTACTGGCCTATCAAAATCATCCGCTGCAAGCTGCCAGTAAAATACTCAATGGCTTTCATTCACTCTACACCGCTACGGCAGTACAACGCCTGATTGACGAAGACGCTATCATCATTGGCCGACAAAATTGTGATGAATTCGGCATGGGCTCTTCCAATGAAAATTCTGCTTTTGGCCCAGTGCGCCATGCCCTCAACCCTGAGCGTGTGCCCGGAGGCTCCTCAGGAGGATCGGCTGTGGCTGTGATGGCAGATATGTGTCATATTTCTTTAGGCTCCGATACCGGAGGATCGGTAAGACAGCCCGCAGCTTTTTGTGGTATCATTGGTCTCAAACCTACCTACTCACGCATTTCACGACATGGCCTGGTGGCCTTTGGTTCTTCGTTTGATTGCGTTGGCCTTTTTGGCAAATGTGTTGAGGATGTGGCCTTGGTTTTATCCTTTATTGCCGGTGCCGATGAGTATGACAGTACCGTTTCGCAACAAGTTGTGCCCGATTATGTGAAGGCTTTAAATGATGAGCAAAAATTTAAAGTCGCTTACCTACCCGAAACCATCCACAATCCAGCCTTACAGGCAGAAATCAAGCAAAACATGCTTGATCATATAGCAGCCTTGCAAGCAGCAGGACATATAGTAGAGGCGGTTAGTTTACCCTTCATGGAATATAGCCTGCCCACCTACTACATTTTATCCACTGCCGAAGCCAGCGCTAACCTGTCCCGCTATGATGGGGTTCGCTTTGGGCACCGAAGTAAAGACGCAAAAGACCTTACCAGTCTTTATAGGCTGTCGAGATCCGAAGGATTTGGCCAGGAAGTAAAGAGGCGAATTCTTCTTGGCACTTATGTACTGAGTGCGAGCTATTACGATGCCTACTACGCCAAGGCACAAAAAGTAAGAAGACTTATTCGTGAGCAAACCAAGGCCCTGTTTACAAAATACGATGTGCTGCTCATGCCCACCACACCCACTACCGCTTTTCCTTTAGGAAAAAATACAAGTAACCCACTCGAAATGTACTTGGCCGATATTTACAGCGTTCATGCTAATGTTGCAGGCATTCCGGGGATATCCGTACCTTGCGGTATAGACCGCCAGGCTTTGCCCATAGGATTACAGGTGCTGGCTGATGATTTTGAGGAAGGTAAGTTATTGGCCTTCGCTGATGTGTTATTAAAACTGAAGGAGCATGCGTAAGATTTTTGGTTGTTTGATTTTTTTGCTTCTCGCCACTTCATTAAGAGCCCAGGTATTACCTGATTCAGTTTTGGTGGCTGATTCATTAGAAGTAATCGAAGCCGAAGCTGAGATTCTTTTTAAGGAAGACTCTGTCCAGATCAATTACTTTTCATTACCTGCCGACTGGGAATATATTCCTGGCGATGATGATCCGCTGGTAATTGCAGATCGACTTTCTTGTATCGAGAAAGACATCCCTCTTCGCTACAACGATAAGATTCATGGCTTCATCAATTACTTCACAGTAAAAGACCGCGAGTATACACGCATGATGATTCAGCGCATGAATCTGTATTTTCCTCTGTTTGAAAAATACCTGGCAGCTTATAACCTGCCCGATGAATTAAAATACTTATCCATTATAGAGTCAGGACTGAACCCAAGAGCCATCTCAAGAGCCAGGGCAGTAGGTTTATGGCAATTTATGTCAGCCACGGGTCGCTACTTTGGCCTGCACATCGACTGGTATATAGATGAGCGCATGGACCCTGAAAAATCCACCAAGGCTGCATGCCTTTATCTCAAACAACTTTATGGCATGTTTGGTGATTGGGAACTCGCCTTGGCCGCTTATAACAGTGGCCCAGGAAATGTAAAACGTGCCATTCGCAAGGCTGGGTATAAAAAAAGCTTTTGGGATATCTATCCATATGTGCCCCGCGAAACACGCTCTTATGTCCCTCAATTTGTAGCCATCACCTACACGATGAATCATTTAAGTGAGCATAATTTTCAAATGCATGAACAAGAAGCATTTCCTTTAAGCGATACCCTGCAAGTAAAAAAGTATTTGCACTTGCCAACCTTAGCCAAGCTCACAGAAACATGCATGGATGATATCATCAAACTTAACCCATCCATACAACACAATGCCTTACCCGATCTTAATAAGCCCTACACCCTGCACTTGCCACTACAAACCATGAATATGTTGGCAAGCAACAAATCCTTCTTTTTAGATTCAGCCTCCAGGGTTGGGAAGAAAGAATTGGAGTTACTGGCTAAAAACGCTCCGGGTAGTACCTATGGTAAAGATAAAATTGTGTATAAAGTAAGATCAGGAGATGTACTGGGCAGCATCGCGATACGACACAATGTAAAAGTGGCTGACCTCAAAAAGTGGAACAACTTAAGCAGCAATACCATCAGAGTGGGACAAAGACTTAACATCTGGCTGAAACCCAATGCCTATGCCAAGGCCAGCGCTTCTCCCGCATCAAGCACGACTCAGGCCCTGCCCGACTCAAAAACCTATACGGTAAGACCAGGTGATTCACTTTGGAGCATCTCTCAAAAATTTCAGGGGCTTACCATTCAAAAGCTAAAAGAACTTAACAAGCTTACTGATTCAAAAATACAACCAGGGCAAAAGCTTGTTGTCGGCATTTAAAGCAAGCCACATTTACTGTGACTATTGACACCTAAAACCGTTATGATCAAAAAATCATTTATGCTGCGCATTTCCATCATTCTGTTTTTTGCCTTGCTTGTTCATGCCTGCACCACTACCCCAGAACAAAGGGCTCAAAATTTACCCGCTGCCACTGGCAAATCCGGAGATGTACTTATCCTGATGGATTCGCTTCAATGGAAAAGTGAACTTGGTGAAGAAGTGAGAAAAATATTCTCGCCTGAAGTGGATGGCCTGCCCCGCAGCGAGTCCATGTTTAAAGTCATCTGGGTACACCCAAGCAAAAAAATTAAACTGCTCACCCAGATCAGAAATCTAGTCTATGTTTTTGCGCTTGATCAAGCTGGCGCAGGTACACGTGCTATTACCGATAATCTGTCTGAATCAACCATCAATAACATCAAAAGTGACACAAGCTTCTACCTGGTTAATCAAAAGAATGAGTACTCCAGAGGGCAAGAGGTGATGTACCTGTTTGGTAACACCACGCAGGAATTAATTCACCATTTAAAAAGAGATGGAAAGTTGATACAAGACTTCTTTAACAATGTAGAAAAGCAGCGGATGATGACCAGCATCAACAAAACAGTGGCCACCAAAAACCTGACTGCCTCTTTAAAAAAGGATTATCAAATCAGCCTTCATTTCCCGGCCGGTTTCCAGCAGGCACAAAAAGAAAAAGACTTTGTATGGTTTAGATCCCCAGAGACTGAAATTGATAAGAACTTTTTTATTGCCCGTAAACCTTATGAAAGTGAATACCAACTTTTACCAGACAGTCTTTTAGCCTGGCGCGAAAGCATCTGCCGCCAATACATTTTTGAAGACCCTGAAATGCCGCAGAGTTATATCACTACTGAAAGAAGCATTCCTTTCAATCCTGTCAAAGCAAAACAGGTGAACTTCAATGGAGCCTTTGGTATGGAAATTCGTGGCTTATGGAGAACTAACAACAAAACTATGGGAGGCCCCTTCATCAGCTTTAGCTTCGTGAATGAAGCGGATAAGCATTTGTACTATATGGAAGGTTTTGTTTACAGTCCCGGAAAGCCTCAACGCGAATTGATACGTGAAATGGAAGCAATTGCCTATACATTCTCCGCGGTGAAGGCTCAGGCCTCTACAAAAAAATAAATTGGGGGAACTATCTTTTCATTAAAATGCTTTTCATCAGTAATTCGTACTACTATGAAATGGAATCGTCTTGAAGAGCCTCAGCAACTAAAAAGCATTAAAGAAGAATCAAACGATAAAACCGTTTTGATATTCAAACACAGCACGCGTTGTTCCATTAGTCGTGCCAGCCTTGACAGACTTGAACGCAACTGGAAAGAAGACGAAATGCAGGGAGTGCAGCCTTACTATTTAGATATCATCTCCTTCCGCTCCATTTCAAATGAGCTTGCCGAGGACTTTAAGGTTGAGCACGAATCACCTCAGGTGCTTGTTATCAAAAAAGGAGAAGTAGTTTACCACAACTCCCATTTCGGGATCGATTATAAATCCTTGCTGCCTTTTGCTAAAAATTAAAAGTAATCGTTTGCTTTACCGAATCCGATAAGCTCAATGCTACCGGGCAGGTAAGCGCAGCGCGTCTTAATTTCTCTTTTTGTATATCAGTGGCAACCAAAGCGGGGTGTGAAAACGTCACTTGAATTTCCGCTATTTTTCTTGGGTTAGCGGCCATAATCTTGACCACCTCTGCCTTTAACCCAGTCAAATCAATATTTTCTCTTTCCGCCAGCATACCCATCAAGGTCATCATACAACTGCTTAAGGCTGCTGAAACCATATCTGTAGGGCTAAAAGCTTCACCCTTACCATTATTATCTACCGGGGCATCAGTAATAATTTTTTGACCAGATCGTGTATGGGTGGCTTCGGTTCGCAAGGAGCCCAAATAAAGGGTAGTGGCAGTAGTCATGTAAACTATAGGTTTGAAAATAACGTTTAGGAATGTAGTTTTACTAGACTCAAAAATAAGGATGCGCCACGTAATAATATTGTCTCTGCTGATTTTATCCTTTGGTGCTGTGGCGCAAACACAAGACAGTTATGAATATCAGTCAGAATTCACCTGGGGCGTAAATAAAAATACCTCTGGTGGCCTGATCGGTGGTTTGGTCTTTAAGAAAGCCAGAAAGCTGAGCAATGACCGCATTCTGGAGACCTTCGGAGTAGAGCTCATGAACGTAAAACACCCGCAAGAGGTACGCGAAAACGCCACCTTTTCTGGTAATCTTTTCATTTTCGGCAAAAGAAATTATTTGTATGCCCTGCGTCTTCAATATGGTCGCGACTTAATTCTGTTTAAAAAAGCTCCACAACAGGGTGTTGAAATAAAGGCTGTTTTTGCTGCCGGTCCATCCATCGGTATTGTAGCCCCGTATTATGTTGAATATCAAACGGAAATACTGAATTATCCGCAATATGCACAATACAATAAATCTATCGCTGTTGATGATATTCTCGGTCCAGGCAGACTATTTCAAGGTATTGGCGAATCAAGTTTGGCCCTTGGTGGCAACCTGAAGGCCGCTGTAAATTTCGAGCTTGGCACCATCAAAGATCAGGTAACGGGCTTTGAGGTTGGCTTTCTGCTAGATGCCTACACCCGAAAAATCGAGCTCATGACTGACGCCAAACAGTATGCAGCCTACCCTACCCTCTTCCTGACACTCTTTTACGGAAGAAGAAGATAGTTTCATAAAATTTTTGATTTGGGGTTGTGACCTTTTTCTATATTTGGCATTCTATTGTAAAACGTACCAAACCTATGGAAGCTAAAAAGACGGAAAAAGCCGACTTGACCAATAAAACCTGGCTTTTCTTCAACATCGGTCTTACTACGAGCTTATTGATTGCCGTAATGGCTTTCGAGTATCGTAAATACGATGATACAGGGGTGAAAGATTTAGGACCTAAGTCCAATAACATGGAGGAGATTCTGGAAGTACCTCCTACCGATCAGCCACCACCACCACCACCAAAAATCCAGCAGCCTCAAATCGTAGAAGTGCCCGATGAAGAGGAAATTGAGGAAGAAATCAAGGTAGAATTCGATGTGGAAGTAACCGAAGACACGAAAGTGGAAGAGATTACCATTGCTCCTGTTGAAGAACCTAAAGAAGAAGTAGATGAAATATTTACAGTCGTAGAAGAAACCGCAACTCCTAAAGGTGGCATGCAGGCTTTCTATGAGTATGTTGGTAAAAAGTTGAAGTATCCTGCACAAGCAAGACGTATGGGTACTGAGGGTAAAGTATTCGTGCAGTTTGTGATCAATAAAGATGGCTCTATATCTGATGTAGTGGCTATTAAGGGTATTGGTGCTGGTTGCGATGAAGAAGCCGTTCGCATTATCCAAGCATCACCTTCATGGACACCTGGAAAGCAACGCGGTAAAGCGGTAAAGCAACGTATGGTGTTGCCTATTACTTTCAAACTAGGATAATAAGTAATTCCTATATAAACGAAAGCCCCTCTTGGTTTCCAAGAGGGGCTTTTTATTGGCAGCCTTTGACCAATATTTATAAGACGCGCTCATCAAATCACTACAAGCAACCAGCGACTTGCCAGAGGCTTAATGATTACTTAAATACAAAGCCTAATATCAAACCAATAACGATAATAATGGGAGATGGTATTTTTGTGAAAGCCAGCAAGCAGAAAGTTCCTATGGTGAAGGAGAAATTCATAAAGGTATTATCCAATGGTTGAAAAAGTATAATCGCAGCAGAAGCCACCAGGCCAGCACTGGCCGCAGTAATACCCTCCAGTGAGGCACGAACACCTCTGTACTTTTTCAGTGCATCCCAGAAACGTATAACAAAGAAGATCAAAAAAGTGCCGGGCAGAAAAATAGCAATGGACGAAACAAAACCTCCTAAGATCTCTCCCAGCAGGCCGTACTCTCTCATACTCAATGCGCCTATAAAAGCGCTGAAGCCAAACACAGGACCGGGCAGCGACTGCACAAAGGCATATCCGGAAAGAAACTCATCTGAGGTCAGGTACTTCTTAAACTCAACAAACTCAGTATACATTAAAGGAATGAGCACCTGCCCGCCACCAAAGATCAGGCTGCCGTTACGATAAAAGTTCTCGAAAAGGCGTACAGGCAATAGGCCTGTAATGCGACCAACTACCGCTGCCACTATTAATACCCCAGCCCACAAAATAAAATTCGACCATTCAATTTTCACCTGATCCTTCTCACGCTTTGGATGCTTCCTGTATTTCAAAGCACTAATTGCTCCGGCAATTAATAAGATGATCGGAAAAACGTAAGGTGTTTGGAAGAAATAAGAAGCAATAGCAGCCCCTAACATCAGGGCAAAACCTGTTTTTGAGTAAACCGTTTTTAAACTTATCGTATATGCGGCATAACTCACAAAACCAACAGCCATAGGTTGTATGAATCGCGTAAATTCCAGTGAAAGATTTTTCTCTTGTATGCTCGATAACAAAATACCGGCTGCTGTCATTACGATAACAGAGGGTAAAATCCATACCAGCAGCGTAAGGTAAGCCAGACTCGGTCCACCTACACGATACCCAATAGCGGTAAGGGTTTGCGTAGAGCTTGGGCCTGGCAGTATTTGACAGAGTGAATTCAACTCCATGAGTTCGTGTTCATCTACATACTTGCGTTTATCTACTAGTATGCGTTGAAAATGAGCAAGGTGTGCGTGAGGTCCTCCAAATGTTGTGAGAGCCAGCCAAAACACATCTTTTAAAAAGATGAAGAAACGAACCCGCCTGATCACGGTATTACTTATTTCTTCTTCAAACCTATTTCTGCCAACCGCTGATCCAAAAACGCCCCCGCTGAAATATCTTCCCACAATTTTGGATGCTGCGCATCTACACAACTCGGCAATGCTGCCAGACTCATCTCACTCCTGGGGTGCATAAAGAAAGGAATGGAGTAGCGAGGCTTATTCATTTGATCACGCGGTGGATTTACCACACGGTGAATAGTAGATTTCAACTTCTTATTAGTAAGTCTTTCAAGCATATCGCCCACATTTACCACCAACTGCTCTGGTAAAGCCGTGATGGGAATCCACTTACCATCATTACGTAACACTTGCAATCCATCTGCACTGGCTCCCATCAGTAAAGTAATCAAATTTATATCGCCATGCTCTGCTGCGCGGACCGCATCTTCAGGCACTTCGTCTGGGTTAGTAATAGGATAGTAATGGATAGCACGCAGTATACTATTGCCATGTTTAACTTTGGCATCAAAATAATCTTCAGGCAGCCCAAGGTAAAGCGCAATTGCCCTGAGCATATGTACGCCTGTTTTTTCCAATCTTTTGTAAACCTCCAGGCTTATCTCCTTAAACTCAGGTATTTCTGCAGGCCAAACATTGTCGGGATATTCATTTTTGATGGGGTCATTATCGAGCACTTCCTGACCTACGTGGTAAAATTCTTTCAAATCACCTGTATTACGACCTTTCGCATGCTCTTTGCCTTTGCCAATATAGCCGCGCTGGCCAGCTAAACCGGCAATTTCATATTGTTGTTTTACCTCATCTGAGAAGGCAAAGAATTTTTTAATAGAGGCATACAACTTGTCTGATAATTCATCTGTCAAGTAGTGATTCTTAATGGCCACAAACCCTATGTTGTTATAGGCTGCACCCAAGTCAGCCACAAACTTTTTCTTTTTCTCAGCATCACCATCATAAAAATCTGCTAAGTCAAGTGAAGGAATTTCAGCGTATAGGATAGGCTCCATATTTGTATGATTTAACCCTGCAAGCTAAAAATTTTTAACTAATTTTACTTGATTCCATTCATTGAACAGGCAAACCGCAGACTATGAAAACAACGAGGAGAAAGTTCATTGCCAACACAGCCAAAGCAAGTTTACTAACAGCCATCGGAGCACCCTTACTCACTGAAAGCGTAATTGCTTGTGCCCCTGCTGCCAGTGCTATCAATACACCACAAGCATTTCAATTTTCACAAGATGCACTCGGTTATGGATACGATTCGCTAGAGCCTTACATTGATGCACAAACCATGGAGATACACTACTCCAAACACCATGCTGCTTACATCAAAAATGTGAATGAAGCCATTGCGGCAGAGAAGATAGCAGCAACTTCTCCCCTTGAATTCTTTGTCAGCGTATCAAAGTATTCAAGCAAAGCCAGAAATAACGGAGGGGGTGCCTGGAATCACAATTTCTTCTGGAGCGTTATGAAACCCTCTGCAACAGCAGTGGCCCCTGGTGGAAAATTAGGAGAGGCCATCAATGCCGGTTTTGGTTCTTTTGAAAAATTCAAAGAACAATTTACCCAAGCTGCTATGACACGATTTGGCTCAGGCTGGGCTTGGTTGGTTTTGAAAGATTCCAAATTGCTCATCGGCTCTACGCCCAATCAGGATAATCCCTTGATGGATGTTAGTGATTTTAAAGGCAAACCACTATTGGCCTTAGATGTGTGGGAACATGCCTACTACCTGAAGTATCAGAATAAAAGAAATGAATATGTGAGCAACTGGTGGAGTGTGGTCAATTGGGAAGAAGTAAGCAAACACCTTGCATAACTTTGGCAACATTTTTTATATTAGTACATAATTTATTAACACTATGGCAAAAGGAGAAGACAAACGCAAAGAGGCTAAAAAAGAGCCTAAGAAGTCGTTGAAAGAAAAAAGAGCTGAGAAGAAAGCTAAGAAAGCAAGCAAGAGCTAATTTTTTCTTACGCTGAACAAAAGTCTGTACTTCTTACAGTACAGACTTTTTATTTTTTAATCTGTCGTTTGCTCACTTACTTAAAGTGTTGTTCCCATGATTGCATTTCTTAAAGGCCGTCTTGCCCACAAAGAACCCTCCTATGTTATTATCGATGTAAATGGTGTCGGTTACTTGGTCAATATCTCCTTGCAAACGGCTTCCGCTCTTAAAGATCAGGAAAATGTATTCCTACATACACACCTCAGCATCAGGGAAGATGCCCATGTGCTATTTGGTTTTGGAACAGAGGCTGAGAAAAAACTATTCCTCCACCTCATATCGGTTAATGGTGTTGGCCCAAGCACGGCCATCGTTATGCTTTCGTATATGGAAGTTGAGGAATTAAAAACGGCCATTGCACGGGAAGATTTAGCCACTTTGCAAAAGGTAAAAGGTATTGGTGGAAAAACAGCTCAACGCCTCATCGTTGAATTAAAAGACAAATTAAAACGTGAAGTTCCAGAGGAAAGTAGCACATCACCCTTTGGCCTGCACAATACCATGAAACAACAGGCGTTATCAGCCTTGGTTACGCTTGGCATACCTAAACCGGCAGCAGAGAAAAGTGTGGATGCCATCCTGAAAAAATCAGGAAATAGCCTTACTTTGGAAGATTTGGTTAAACAGGCTTTGAAAAACGCTTAAACGTTTGTCGTTCACGATTCGCACTACTTATTTCATATACTCGGCCACCCTTTTGTTAATGTTTGGCCAGTCATTTAATGCGCGTGCGCAACGCATACGGCAAGATACTACGCGCTCCAAACGCCAACCCATTTTCAGGTTTTCAGACCGCTATGGAGACCCTTTTTCTAGTCCGGCCAACGAGTCCCCCTTATTTCTAAAAGACCCTTCACTCAAGTCCATTGATGTGGAGATTGACACCGGGCTCAACTATACCATCTACGAAAAGATTGGAACCATAAATTACCGGCCTATCACTACGATGAGCTTCAAGGAATTTAAACGCTTCCAGGAACAGCAACAACTTAAAAATTATTGGAAGTCGCAAAGTAAAGCAGCCAGTGGTGAGAGTGAGGTAGCTGGTAAAGGGTTCGTCCCTAAACTGTACGTAAGCCCTGTGCTCGATAGACTCTTTGGAAGCAGTTATGTTGAATTAATACCTCGCGGCTTTGTGACGCTTGATTTTGGTGGAGAATTTCAAAAAATTAATAACCCGGCCATCCCTATCCGGCAGCAACGTAATGGCGGATTTGTATTTGATCAACAAATCAGCATGAACGTTACTGGTAAGGTGGGTGAGAAACTTGCCGTTACCGCCAATTTCGATAACCAAAACTCATTCGACTTCCAGAATAATTTTAAAGTAGAGTACACAGGTTATAAAGAAGATATTCTCAAGAAGTTGGAGCTTGGCAATGTGAGTCTGCCCTTGAACAACACCCTGATACAGGGGGCTCAAAATCTTTTTGGTATAAAAGCACAAATGCAATTTGGCAAACTTACTGCCACCACAGTCGCCTCCACTCAAAGAGGCAAAGTATCTTCTATTGATATTCCTGGTGGAAGCAATGGGCAAGGCCGCCCCTTTCAATTAATAGCTTCTGGTTATGACGAGAACAGACACTTTTTCTTAGGCCATTTCTTCCGAGATAATTACACACGCTGGCTGGCCACCCCACCAAATATTATCTCTGGTGTAAACATTACGCGTATTGAAGTATATGTTTTAAACAGAAATAATGACACCCAAACCCAACGCAATGTTATTGGTTTGATGGATTTGGCAGAAGGAAGAAGAATTTATAATTCAGCTGTTAGCACCAACAACAGCACCTCACCCAATTCTAATGATGCCAACAATTTATTCGCACAAGTACTTGGTATACCTTCACGTAATTCAGATGAAATTGCCAATACCCTGGACAACCTTTTTTCGGTTAACAAGCCTACTGGTTATAACAGCAATGGACTTGACTACGAAAAAATGAATGTGGCCAGAAAGTTGGCCCCCACAGAATTTACCTTCCACCCTCAACTAGGCTACATCAGCTTAACCCGTAGGTTGCAAAACGATGAGGCTCTGGCCGTAGCCTATGAGTACAGCTATAATGGTGTCGTTTATAAAGTAGGAGAGTTATCGGAAGATTACTCGAATCTAAAAGATGATGAATCGATTTTCCTAAAATTACTTCGCCCGCGAAAAATTGCTATCCGCGATGGGCAGAACCGTATTATTCCTACCTGGGAATTAATGATGCGGAATATTTATTCGCTGAATGTTAACCAGCTGAGCAGAGAAGGTTTTGAACTACGCGCCATTTACAGAGATGACCGCACCGGTATTGACAACCCACAATTACAAGAAGGCTCTCGCGTACGCAACCGCCAGCTCATCGAAATTTTAGGACTTGACCGATTAAACCCTTCCGGTGATCCGCAACGCGATGGTAATTTTGATTATGTTGAGAATCTTACGATCGTATCTAAAGAAGGCTTAATCATTTTTCCATACCTGGAGCCATTCAGTCAGGCTCTGCGCGATGCCTTTAAAGGCGAGAATAACGAAGACTTTCTAATTGCTAAATATGCTTTCGATACGCTTTACCGAACTACCAAAGCGGAAGCAGAACTCATTACTACGAAGAATAAATTCTTTTTAGTGGGGCGTTATAATGCAGGGTCTGCTCAAGAAATTATGATCCCCGGATTTGGTGTTTCTCAAGGTTCAGTACGCGTCTATGCAGGAGGAATGCCCCTGCAAGAAGGCATCGACTATCAAGTGGATTACACTTTCGGACGAGTTACCATACTCAATGCATCTATTCTTAACTCAGGAAAAAACATCAGTGTTCAGTACGAACAAAACGATCCCTTCTCCTTCCAAACCAGAACGCTGGTGGGTACAAGATTAGACTATCGATTAAGCGAAGATGTTAACATCGGTGGCACCTTGCTTTATTACAACGAAAGACAACAGCTAACCCGTAACCAGATAGGCACAGAGCCAGCGCGCAATGTTCAATATGGACTTGACCTTAGCATGCGCAAGAACAGCCGCATGCTTACTAAAATGGTTGATGCCTTACCCATCATACAAACCAAAGAACAATCCTCTTTTACTTTCACAGGTGAGTTCGCGCAACTTCTGCCCGGAACTTCCAACAGAACTGATGGTGAAGGCGCCAGTTACATCGATGATTTTGAAAACTCCGCTACGCCCTACACACTTATGAGTCCTTTAGGCTGGAGGCTTGCCGCAACCCCTGAAACATTTGAATCTGAATACGACCCAAGTGCAGGAGCCACCGATGACATCAGGGCTGGATTTAAACGTGCCAAGTTAGCCTGGTACCAAATCGATAATCAGTTCTACAGAAACGTGGGCAGGTTTAAGCCAGAAAATATTACCGATAAGGATTTACAAAATCATTACATACGTTCCGTAGGGCCAAATGAAATCTTTGCAGGCTTTCAGGCACAGCAAGGCAATTTCTTTGAACAGATTTTCGACTTAGCTTACTACCCACAAGAACGAGGCCCCTACAATTACAATCCAGACCTTACCAATGAAGGCCTGTTGCGCAATCCGAAAAGCAACTGGGCCGGTATTACCACTGCCTTCAGAACTGAAGTGGATTTTGATAAAGCCAATATAGAATATATAGAAATGTGGATGCTCGATCCATTCATCAAAACTGACAATGGAAGAGTGATTGACGGCCGCCTCAATAAATTCAACGAGACTGGCGGAAAGTTGATTCTACAACTAGGCAGTATCTCGGAAGATGTACAACGCGATGGCAAGCATGCCTTTGAACAGGGATTGCCAGCCAATGGTGTAGAGAGTGGAGAGGCCTCTAAAAATAACTGGGGCTATGTTACCTCCAAGCAATTTGTTGTGAACGCCTTTGATAACGAACCCGCTTCGCGTACCAATCAGGATGTTGGTTGGGATGGTTCCCCCAACACAGTGGAGCGCTCCGTATTTGCTGATTCATATATCAATCAGTTGCCGAGCTCTCTTAATCCTGATGTGCGTACAAAGATTGAACAAGATCCATCCGCTGACGACTTTAAGTATTTTCTGGGCAACGATTATGACAATGCCAATGCTAAACTTTTTGAACGTTATAAAAACTTCAACGGTCTTGATGGCAACTCCCCTATCATCACAGGCAATGATGCCGTAACACCATCAAGCACAAACCTGCCGGATAACGAAGACTTAAATGCCGATAACACCCTTAACGAACTTGAGGAATATTATCAATACACCCTCGATCTACGCCCCGGCCAACTTGATATTGGCAGAGGTTATATTGTCGATAAAATTACAAGGTTAGCAACCGGCACAGGCAATGAAGATGAACTTGTTACCTGGTATCTTTTTCGCATACCGGTACGCCAACCTGAAAGCAAATATGGTGAGATCAGCGGGTTTAAATCCATACGTTACGCACGTTTAATCCTTACCGATTTTGAAGAGCCTGTTGTCTTGCGCATGGCTAAATTCCGCATGGTCGGCAGCCGCTGGAGACGTTATGAAGCTTCTTTGCTTGAAGGTGGTTTAGTGGAAACACCCGAACCTGCTGTAGAAGACTTTACTGTATCTACAGTAAACATCGAAGAGAACTCTGCTGGTGACGATAAGAAATCACCCTATGTAGTGCCACCAGGTGTTATTCGTGATCGCGATATCACCTCACCCATTAACCGTCAGTTAAATGAGCAGTCTATACAAATGTGTATGGATGAATTGAAGGATTCTGATGCCCGTGCAATCTATAAAAATGTGGAAATGGACTTTTTCAATTATGGAAGAGTAAAAATGTTTATCCATGCCAATAGTAACGCAACTGATGGAGAGCTTTATGCTTTCCTGCGCTTGGGCAATGACCCGGATCAAAACTATTATGAGATCGCGATACCGCTTAAAATCAGCAATCCGCTGGATCGTGATCCTCGAGGTGTATGGCCGGAAGAAAACGAAATTGACATTGCCCTTGACGAACTCTATGCGCTCAAAGTAGAACGAGACAGAAATAATTTTTCGCTCTCTCAATCCTATCCACTCAATGGACCTAAGCAGGTTGGCAAACATCTTATCCGCATCTTTGGTCGTCCCGATCTGGCAGGCGTCCGATCCATCCTCATAGGTGTTCGCAACCCGCAGACAGTAGACCAACGGAGCTACCAAATTTGTTTGTGGGCCAACGAACTTCGACTTAGTGATTTCAACCGACAAGCAGGTTATGCTTTAAACACAGCCCTTACTGCTAAGCTCGCAGATTTTGCTACTGTTAGCGGAACATTGCGCTACAATACTTTTGGCTTTGGAAGTATTAGCTCCAAAATAAGTGAACGTGCACGCGAAGAGCGTACCGCCTACGACCTTACCGCTACCGTTAATGCTGATAAACTTTTACCAGGCAATCACGGAATAAAAATCCCCATGCTAGTGAGTTACCAGAACACCACTATTAAGCCCCAGTACGATCCGGCCAACCCAGACTTAAAAATACAAGCGGCCCTGGCTTCTTACGAAACAGAAGCAGAGCGTGATGCCTACCTGAACACCATCAGAGATGTAGAAGAACGAAGAGGCTTAAACTTTACCAATGTTCGAAAAACAAAAGTGAAGAAAGATGCCAAATCGCATATTTATGATATTGAAAACTTCTCTTTTAGCTATGCTTATGCAGAGGCCTCCAGAAAAAGTTTTACGCTCAAAGAAAGTACTCAGCGCATGTATAAGGGAGGAGTAGCCTATACTTTCTCTCCTAAGGCAACTGGTATAGAGCCCTTTAAGAATGCTAAGGCCTTGTCATCTCCCTACCTTAAACTTATTAAAGATTTTAATTTCAGTCTCTTACCTTCTAGTTTAAGTTTCAGAGCCGACCTGGATAGATCCTTCAGTAAAATCATTTATAGGAATGATGGCTTTGAATCATCACCCAACTACCTGAAGTATTTCACCTTTAACCGCGCCTACAACATGCGTTGGAACTTAAGTAAGGGTTTAAGCCTCGATTATAGCGCCCGAGCCAATGCTATTATCGATGAATTCGACACCGACCCAACCGGTGGCTACTCACAGGTATTAGATAGAGAAGTAACTGCTCAGGAATACCGTGACTCTGTAACGACCAATCTTAAAAAACTTGGTCGAATGAAAAACTTTGATCAAAGTATTACTGCCAATTATGTTTTACCCCTAGACAAACTACCATTTACAGACTGGCTTGGTGCAGAATATAGACACAGCGTTAACTACAGTTGGCGGGCGGGCCCTATCAACAAACCAGATGCTTTGGTGCGCCCTGGTGAGCAAGACATTGCCGACAGTCTTGACTTTAAAAACACTTTACAGAATAGTCGCGAACAACAGTTAAGTGGTAAAGTAGATCTTGTGAAACTTTACAACAAAGTTGCTTTCTTAAAAAGATTAAATACACCACCACCGGCCAAGCCTAAGAATGCACAAGCGAAAGCAAAACCAGATCCGGCAGATACCTTGCCTAAACCCTCCAAGTTGTTGACAGGTATTGCCCGAACCTTGATGTCGGTGAGATCGATTAACGGAACTTATACTCAGAACGAAGGCACCATATTGCCCGGCTTCGCCAACAGCCCTAAATTTTTTGGCATGGACGAGGCCTTTAAATCACCGGGCTGGGGTTTTGTGCTGGGCGATCAAGATCCTGATATTAGAAAGGTTGCCGGCAGGAATGGATGGCTAACCACCTCTACATCCATGTCTAATTTTTTCACCCAAACCAAGAGCACTAACCTGAGTGGCCGTGCCAGCATAGAACCAGCTGCTGATTTCAAAATTCAACTTGATGCAAGACGTGAAAATTCAGAAACCTATACTGAGATCTATCGCTATGAAGATGCCTCTAACGGTTACGAATCCTTAAGCCCAACACGCAGGGGCAGCTACAGAATTTCTACCATTATGATCAACACCTCGTTCTATAAGAGCAATGGAGAAACAGTATCGGAAGTATTTCAACAATTCGAAAAAAATCTGATAGCAACCAGAAGTAAATTTGCGGCCATTACGGGCCGTGAAGAATATGACACTACTTCACAGGATGTTCTCATTCCTGCTTTTATCGCAGCGTATACCGGTAAGGATATCAATACCATGGGTTTATCGCCATTTCCGCAAACGCCTCTACCCAACTGGCGCATCGATTATACAGGCTTAAACAAAATCAAATTCTTTAGTAATATTTTTCAGTCTATTACTATATCTCATGCTTATCAGTCATCTTATGCCGTTACTGAGTACATCAACTCTCAACGTTATAATGACGCTGGCTTCAATGGACTCAGCAGACCCATTACTGAATACAATAATGGTTTTTACGGCAGTCAGCTAAATGAACAGGGGGATCTTATACCTGTTTACGTGATCACAGGCGTTACGATGTCAGAACAGTTCTCCCCTCTGATTGGAATTAACATGCGCACCAAGAGCCGTGTGTCGGCCAGGGTTGAGTATAAAACCAAGCGCGACCTGGCCCTGAACGTATCTAATGCACAGGTAACAGAAGCCATTGCCAAAGATGTAGCCATGGAGCTGGGCTATACCAAGAATAATTTAAAGCTGCCCTTCCGGTCGCAAGGTAGAACATTGGTGCTCAAAAATGATGTAACCTTCCGCATGAACCTGACGGTATCAGACACCCGCACGCTGCAACGCAAAATTGACGAAGAGAATCTCTTTACCAGCGGCAACATTAACTTTCAGCTCAGGCCCAATATCAGCTATGCGGTTAATCAAAAGCTGCAGGTGCAGATGTATTTTGAGCGCACAGTAAACGATCCTAAGGTTTCTAATGCTTTCCGCAGGTCAACTTCGCGTTTTGGAGCCCAAATAAGATTTAATTTGGCTCAGTAATTAATTGGCCGAAGAGGGTTGTCAATCATCAATTGTCCTTAATTTTGGCGGATCAAACTTAAGTATCATGAAAATTCCTGACGGACTCCAGTACACCAAAGACCACGAGTGGGTTAAAATTGAAGGCAACACTGCCACAGTAGGTATTACCGATTTTGCGCAAGGCGAATTGGGCGATATCGTTTATGTTGATATTAACACCGTTGGTCAGGAGATTAGCCACGGAGATGTGTTTGGAACGGTAGAAGCCGTAAAGACCGTTTCTGACCTTTATATGCCGATTGCCGGCAAAGTGCTTGAGGTAAACGCAGCATTGGAAGGAAATCCAGAGAAAGTAAACGAAGATCCATATGGCGCAGGCTGGATGGTGAAAGTAGAGATCAAAGGATCGGCAGCTGATTTACTTTCTGCTGCTCAATACAAGGAACTTATTGGTAAATAATTAGTTAATATGATCTGATGAGGGCTTCTTCGCCACCGTCAGATCCTAACAATTATCATTAGTTAAGCATGATCGAACTGCCTGTTATCGCTCCTGAAAACCGCAAAAGAAAGCCAGACTGGTTACGCGTAAAGCTTCCGGTGGGGCCAGAATATGCGAATGTTCGCAAAATTGTAGATGGCCACAAGCTGCATACCATTTGCGAAAGCGGCAATTGCCCAAATATGGGTGAATGTTGGGGGGCTGGCACAGCTACTTTCATGATTTTAGGTAATGTTTGCACCAGGAGTTGCACCTTTTGTGCAGTGGCCACCGGCCGCCCTACCGAATATGATACTGCTGAACCTCAGCGTGTTGCTGAGGCGATCAAATTAATGGGTGTTAAACATGCGGTCATCACTTCCGTAAACCGCGATGAATTGAAAGATCGCGGGGCTGAAGTATGGTACCATACCGTAGTTGAAACAAAAAAATTATCACCAGAAACCACCATCGAAACCTTGATCCCGGATGTTAAAGGCAACTGGGATGCCCTTTACCGAATGATTGAGGGAGGACAAGAGGTGGTGAGCCATAACATGGAAACGGTGGAACGCATGTACAGACGCGTGAGACCACAAGCCAAATACGAACGCAGTCTTGAAGAAATCAAACGCATTCGCGAAGCGGGCAAGCGCACCAAGTCTGGCATTATGTTAGGCGTTGGCGAAACCAAAGAGGAGGTTTTCAAAGCGATGGACGACTTAGTGACCAATGGTTTAATGATTTTAACTTTAGGACAGTATCTGCAGCCAACCAAAATGCACCTCGAAGTAGCGGAATACATACATCCGGATACTTTTGCGATGTATAAAGAAGAAGGATTGAAACGCGGGCTGAAATATGTAGAATCAGGTCCGCTGGTTCGCTCCTCCTATCATGCCGAAAAGCATGTACATGTTCCATTTGATTAACCATTAGGCTGGTCAACATTAATCAGCCTTACTATATCTCAGATTTCTAGGTCTATCTTTAAATTTACATGCTATGTCATTACTGGTAGCGTTATTAATTCTTGCAGGGATAATCCTGGTTATTGTTGAGGTTATCTTTATACCTGGCACCACCGTGGTAGGCATAGCCGGAGTTGTTTTGGCTATTGCCGGCATTGGCTTCAGTTATTGGGAATTTGGCAGTACCATTGGCTTTTATACCCTGATCTCAACATTCACCGTTTTTGGTATCCTGATTTATTATGCCTTTAGAAGTAACTCGTGGGATAAACTCGCCCTCAAAACCAGTATCAACAGCAAAAACAACGAAGGTTTTCTAGAAAGCTTCCTTGTAGGCACTGAAGGCATTTGTTTATCGGCCCTCAGGCCCGTGGGGAAAGCAGAGTTTGGAGGCAGGGCCGTAGAAGTAACTTCGCAGGAGGGCTATATAGAAACAGGTAGTCGTGTTCGGATAAAAGAAGTTAGCGCAGCCCGGATTATTGTAGAGCAAATAGCGTAACTTCGACCTCAATTTATTTTGATTAACATTTGAGCAAAGTATAAACTAATAACCCTATGGATTTAGCATTACTGTTTTTTGTTTTTGGAGGGATCGTCTTCTTCTTCGTATTCCTCTATTTCTTCCCCATAAGCCTGTGGATTACCGCCCGTTTTTCAGGCGTTAAAGTCGGGCTTTTTGAACTTGTCTTCATGCGTATTCGAAAAGTGCCGCCTCATGTGGTGGTAGACTCTCTCATCACGGCTACTAAGGCAGGTTTACAAGTAACCTCCACTGATTTGGAAACCCACTATTTAGCAGGTGGAAATGTGCCTAAGGTAATTCGCGCACTAATCTCTGCCGAAAAAGCCAATATCGTGATGGATTTTAAGCAAGCCACTGCCATTGATTTGGCAGGTCGCGATGTGTTTGAAGCGGTGCAGATTTCCGTTAATCCAAAAGTGATCACAACCCCTAAGGTAGCTGCTGTTGCTGCCGATGGTATTCAAGTTATTGCGATTGCTCGTGTTACAGTGCGCGCCTCCATTTCTCAATTAATTGGTGGTGCCGGTGAAGAGACCATTCTGGCACGTGTTGGTGAGGGTATCGTAACCTCTATCGGTTCAGCTAAATCACACAAAGAAGTGCTCGAAAATCCTGATAAGATTTCAAAACTCGTTTTATCAAGAGGTTTGGATTCAGGCACTGCCTTCCAGATTCTATCTATTGATATTGCTGACGTAGATGTGGGAGCAAACATTGGGGCAAAGCTACAGATAGACCAGGCGAGTGCCGACTTGAAAGTGGCAGAAGCTAAAGCTGAAGAGCGTAGAGCCATGGCGGTTGCAGTAGAACAGGAAATGAAAGCCAAAGCCCAGGAAGCCCGTGCGAAAGTAATTGAAGCCGAGGCAGAAATTCCCAAATCAATTGCCGCAGCTTTTATCAATGGCAACTTAGGTGTGATGGATTATTATAAAATGCAAAACGTGCAAGCTGATACAGAAATGCGTCAATCTATTTCTGGTTCAGGCAAGGGCGGAACAACTACTGCTAAGTAAGAGACAGAATCCAATTAATATAAGAAGGCCGGTGTTTCACCGGCCTTTTTGTTTTTTTTACCACGATAGCCATCGGACCTTAATCTAGGACAAGATTTCTCTCTGTTATGCGATTAAACCTATATCAAGCGAACCATTTGGTCTACCCTTGGTTTTAGATAGCATGACTACATTAAATACAGAATTGATTAGAGAGAAAGCCTTCAAACATGCCAACATCTTGCGTGTTACAGAGGAGCCTGGCATAATGGTGGTAGAGGCTACAACATCTTATATTCCTATTGAGGAATTTAAAGCAATTTTTAATTACATAGGTGAAAGTATCAAGCAACAACCTATCAATAAACTCATCTTCGACAAAAGAAAATTAACTGTCTTTCACCAGCCTTCTATGGAGTGGTACTTCGTTGAGTGGAAAGAGAAGATGTATGACTTTGGTCTTAAGACCCATCGTAAAATTTTACCGAATGATGAAGTCTTTAAGCAAAGTGTAAAAATCGGCCGCGAGAAAATAAAATCCATATTCCCGAATGGTAAGTACACACTGATGGATATCCAATATTCGGATTCGATTAAAGAGGCCATAGAAAAATAATATCCTGAACCCCAGTATGGACGAGGTAACACGAAAAGTGTGTGAAGATATTTTAAGGGAAAAGATTCTTTCGCTTCAAAGTGACTATGAACAAAAAATTGCGGCCCTGGAAGAAGAGCACCTGGCAGCATTAGCGCAGGTAAAAGTAAGCGAAGCACTGAAGCGCAAATCCCTCGAAACGGAACATCAGGAAAAGCTTGAGGCTTTGCAAAAAGAGTTCTGCCAAAAAACAAAAGCCCTGGAAGAAGAAATCAATTTCCTGAACGAGCGTCACGATTCTCAAAGGCTCATGCTCAGCGACACACTCTCGTATGTTCAAAAGCTGGAAAAAGAATTGGACAACTTAAAGAAACTGATTGCTAAGGGTGACCAGCCGGTATGCTGAGCACAACCTTGAGCCCTGCTGGTAATGGCTCCAGGGTTACCTCTCCCCCTAATCTGTTCGCTATTTTTTTTACCATGTACAAGCCAAGACCGGTTCCTTTAGATTTTTCGGAGCCCCTGTAAAAAATTTCGAAAGCTCTCTGCTGAACCTCCTCTGTCATTCCTTCTCCATTATCAACAATTTCGATTTTCAGGCTTTTATCAAAAATATTCCCCTTAATGCTTATCCGTGGTTTTTCATCCCTTCTGAAAATAATGGCATTGGTCAACAGAGCCTTTAAGGCTTCGCTTAATAAAATTGGATCAGTTTTAATGACTAATTCACTGTCTATGTCAAGTGTAAAAGTAACATCACCAAAGCCTTGAAGATATTGTAGCCCTTGTTTGGCATTTTGTACCAAAGCAGTGACTGAGATTTTCTCGTAGTATACCTCATCCAACGAAGCCTGCGTAAAGAGAGACAATGATTTTAACAGGTCGTTCATCTGTTGCATGGAAAGTTCAATGCGATGCACATATTCTTTCAATACAGGCGACATAGGCTCCATCTTAAGCAGATGTACAATGCCAAGCGTGGAAGTAACGGGTGTTTTGAAATCATGAGAAGCTCTGTATACCAACTGATCTAACTCCTGATTACGCTCTTGCAATTCAGCCAGGGTTTCATTCAGGTAATTGTTCTTCTTTACCAATTCTTCAATAGCGGCAGTAAGCTCTTCCTTCTGCGCTTCTATCTCTTCAGTTCTTTCATTAAGCTCTCTTTCAAAAGCCAGCAATTGTGCTTTTTGATGTTCTAAATCAGAAGTAGTATCGGCTTTCTCAATCATGGACAGATTATATATGATAAGGGAAAGGGCGATGCAAATCTCATCATAATCACGGCAACTCCAATCCCATTCATCAAAAAAGGTCAGCCTTGCACAGACTGACCTTTTTTTTATTTAATGATCTTTTAAACCTAAGCCTTTACTGGCTCACGATGACCAACCCAGGTAAATCTTTTATTGATAAATTCCGGATTGGTAAAAGATGCATTGCCTGAAGGATTGCCACCTGTTACGTGGTAATCGCTGAAAGCAGCGTTTTGATTCATGTAAATACCACCTGTTAAATTAAAAGAAACAGGTGTGGCCGCCAGGGCCATTTCATCAGCAATCTTTTCGCGAACGGCAGCATCAGTAGTATAAGCACCACAAGATATAGCACCATGATTCATGGCCATCTCCTGTGCCAAGGCAATTGATTGATCGGTGTCTTTAGTCTTGATCAACAAGGCTATAGGTCCAAATAATTCCTTACTAAAAACTTCCTTCTTGGAAGCATCAACTTCCAATAGAGCCGGGGTTGCCACCCTGGCAGTTTTGAACATTGGGTTTTCGAATGTTCTTGATGCCAAAATTACTTTGCCACCCAATTTATCTGCTTCAGCAACGCGCTCACTTGTTTTCTTATTTTGTACCGCTCCTAACACAAAGGGGCCTGCCTTAGGGTTGTCTACCAGTCCGTTGATATTATCGGCCAGTTTTTTGGCAAAGTCATCGAAGGAAAGTATGCCGGCTGGTGTTTTGATACCACTTTCGGGTATGTAGAAATTTTGAGGCGCTGTACACATTTGGCCGCTGTACAAGGAAAGGGAGAAAGCAAGATTCGCTGCTACTTTATCCGCATCATCCACTGAATCCAGAATGACAGAGTTAACACCTGTCTTCTCTGTAAACACCGCCTTGCCATGTAAACCTTCCAGGTAAGAACCGAAAACAGAGTTGCCGGTGAAGTCAATCAGCTTAACATCTTTGTGCTCTGCCAATTCCTTTGTAATCATCTTATCAAAAGTATCAACACCAAGCTGACAGATAGTGGGATCAAGGTTATTCTCTACCAATACTTTCTGAAGTTCTGCTACAACGATGGCTATTGGTAAAATAGCTCCTGGGTGCGGCTTAATAACAACAGGGTTTCCTGTAATTAAACTTGCATACATACCAGGAACCGTATTCCATGTGGGAAAGGTTGAACAACCAATTACGACAGAAACGCCTTTAGGTACAGCTCTCCACTCTTTGGTTAACTGAATGTTGAACTTGCCCATGGGTTTATCCCACAGTGCTGTTTTAGGGAAACGCTGCAACTCTTCATAACCGGCAGCAATAGCTTCCAAAGCTCTGTCAGCTGCGTGGGGACCCGAGGCCTGAAAGGCCATCATATACCCTTGACCAGTAGTGTGCATGGTTGCGTAAGCTATTTCAAAGAATCGCGCCTTCATGCGCTCTAATGATTCCATTAAAATACCGGCACGGTCTTCTACACTTATCTTTCTCCAGGCATGAAATGCTCCTTTAGATTTTTCAATGAGCGTTAAGGCTGAATAGCTTGGATATGAAATATTCAGTTTGTCTTGGAGGTAGGGCGATTCCTCCTGTCCAGCCCATCCTTCCGGATTGCTTTGTTTTAATTCTTCAAACTTCTTACCGAGGGCAGCTTTGAATTTAGCTTGTCCATCTGCATCGGCCGTTTCACCATAAATGGCCGGGGCCGGATGCTCAGGAAATGCAGCGTAGAAGGTACGGTTGTGTAAAGCACTTATCGCTTTGTCTAAAGTCTGTTGGTGTTTGCTGTATAAAGTCATATGCTTTGTTTCGTTTTTATAATTTTATTTTGTCTGTGAAAACACTCGCTTTAACAAATCAGTGGTACGGGCCACCGGATCTTGTCTAATATTTTTTTCCTCCTTGGCAATCTGCATGAACAGGCCTTTCATCGCCAGATCTGTAGCGTACTCATTCAAGTCGGGGTTCACCTTGTCAACAAACGGAATTTTATTGTAAGTGTTTACCAGGTCGCTGTAGTATTTAGCGGCTCCTACTTTATCGAGCGAAGTTTGGATAACAGGCTTGAATTTACTTTTCAGCTGAGTAGAGGTTGTGCGCTGCAAATAATTAGTGGCAGCGTTTTCCTCCCCTTTCAAAATTCCCCAGGCATCTTCAATGGTCATTTGTTTGATGGCGTCAATAAAGATCGGCTTTGCTTCTTTCGCAGCTTCTTCAGCCCCGTGGTTAAGCGTCATAATAAATTTATCTACATCATTACCCAGCCCTATCTGTCTTAACTTGTCTTCTACCTTTTTTACATCTGGTGGAAATGGTATTTTGATTTCAGGGTTTTTAAAATAGCCATCTACTTGAGACACCCTGTCAGATCCTTTGGTAATACCATTAATCAAAGCCTCCTTTAAACCTTGCCCCACTTCTGCTGTGGTTAGGGGTTTTTCGCCTGTAACCGATTTGTTTACCTCGCCCAGGGCTTGAGAAATCTGAGCAGTGGTACAAGAACCCAAAATGAGCGAAAGGGCCAAAATTGCTTGTTTCATACGTTTGAATTGACGGGCAAGTTAAAGAAGAAAAGACTATTTCTCCCCACCGTTCAACAAGCAATCTGTGTTGATTTCATTTACTGATTTACAGCCACTTAAGCCCATGGTCAGCTCAAAATCGGCCAGAATGTTGAGCAATAATTCACGAACACCCGCCTCGCCCGCAAGAGCGAGTGCGTAAACGTAGGGCCTGCCTATACAGACAGCATCTGCCCCCAAGGCTATGGCTTTAAAAGCATCGGCTCCCCCACGAATGCCACTGTCTAAGAGAACTGGTATTCTTTTGTTGATGACTTTTGTAATGGCAGGCAACATTTCAAGGGTACTTACCGAACCATCCACCTGGCGACCGCCATGGTTTGAAACGATAAGACCATCAACACCATAGTCGAGGGCTTTTTGTGCGTCTGCTGGATGAAGAATACCTTTCAAAATAATAGGGAGTTTTGTTACAGATCTTAAGTAAGCCAAATCTTCCCAGGTTGTATAAGGATTGGTATAAGTATTAGTAAAAGTTTGAACTGCCTTAAGAGGCCTTCCTGATCGTAGCTTTCTTAAAAAACCAGTACCCGGATAGTTGTTCACCAACTGAATCAGGCCTCGTAATGTTTGCCAGGTTATGCTGCCTTGCCGGGCAGGCGCTACTGCCTCATCCATTAATTTTTGGAAGACTGGATCTGAAGTATACTGTGCAATACCCTTACCTTCTAAAAAAGGCAGATAAGCCAATGACAAATCGCGGGTACGCCACCCTAGCATGGTTGTGTCCAATGTTACGACAATAGCCTCGCAGCCACTCTTTTCAGCACGCTGCACAAAGCTTGTAACTAAATCCTTGGACTTACTCCAATACAACTGAAACCACCTTGGTGAATTACCCATGGCATCGGCACAAACTTCCATAGGCACTGATGCCTGATTAGAAAATATATAAGGAATACCCAAAGAGGAGGCGGCACGGGCCACTGCCTTGTCTGCCTCCTTATTTACCATTTCCAAAACCCCAATGGGAGAGAGCAGAAAAGGTGAAGGCAATGCTTTATTGAATAAGTTAATTTCTAACGATCTGTCACCTACATTTTTTAACATGCGTGGGATAATCGCGTAGTTATCAAATACCGCACGATTTCTTTGAAGGGTTGATTCAATACCTGCACCGCCAGCGATGTAAGCAAAGGCCTGCGTACTCATGCATTTTTGTGCAGCCTGCTCTAATGCTTTCATATCAATCGGCACTAATGGTTTTTCCCCTCTAAAGCCTTCGAGATAAATATTCCTTTGTCTTTCCAGTGCAGCAATTTTCATAGCTATTGAATTTATATAAATGTAACAAAAAAGGATTTTGATGAAATCTGATTCATGATGGCCTGGCTTTGAACAAAAACGCTTACGTGAAAAATAATTTTGAACAATTCAGGAATGGAATCACTTTTACATAGAAATAGCAAACATGAAACAAGTAAGGGCAGAACTACTCACCATAGGTGATGAGATTTTATACGGACAGATCATTGATACCAATTCTCAATGGATGAGTGTGGCCCTCACCAACATTGGGGTAAAGGTTGTTCGCAAGACATCAGTGGCCGATTCAGAGGCAGAAATCCTTCAGGCATTCAAAGAAGCAGAAGAAAGAGCGGACATCATTCTTATTACTGGTGGCTTAGGCCCCACCAACGATGATCTTACAAAACCTTGCCTGGCTACCTATTTCAATTGTGGTTTGGCTGTACACGAAGAGGCTCTTGCAGAAGTTACTGAGTTCTTTAAAAGCCGGGGCAGAGAGCTTACAGAACTCAACAGACTACAGGCAGCCCTGCCCACAGCTTGTGAAAAAATTACCAACCCTGTTGGTACGGCACCAGGCATGTGGTTTAATAAAGACAACAAAGTATTTATGTCCATGCCCGGTGTGCCGCATGAAATGAAGAGAATGATGGAGGAACAAGTTATTCCCCGACTCAAAAACAAATTCACGCTGCCGGTTATCTATCATAAAATCATTCGCACCATTGGGCAGGGCGAGTCTTTTCTGGCTGATAAAATAAAGGGCTGGGAAAATGCACTACCTAGTCATGTAAAGCTTGCCTACCTGCCAAGCTTAGGAGAAGTAAAGTTGCGTCTTACCTGCTTCGGTGATTCGCTTAGTGTTTTAGAAGAAGAAGCGGAGAAGCAAGCCACTGCATTGCAAGCCTTGATTGGTCAATACATCTATGGCTATGGAGAAACACCCATAGAAGTAGTTATAGGTAATATGTTGCGTGAGCGCAACATGACTTTATCAATAGCCGAAAGTTGCACCGGTGGCAATGTTTCACACATGATTACCAGTGTGCCGGGTAGCTCAGAATATTTTCAAGGTAGCATTGTACCCTACTCATACGACATCAAAATGTCGCAGCTTGGGGTAAAAGAAGAAACCCTTCAACAGTATGGGGCGGTAAGCGAACAAACCATTATAGAAATGGCTACTTTGGTCCGTGAAAAGTTTAAAACCAGCATAGGCGTTGCCACCAGCGGCATTGCCGGCCCTGGGGGTGCCACGCCCGAAAAACCAGTGGGCACCGTTTGGATAGCACTGGCCGATGGGAAGCGGGTAATTACCAAAAAGCTTCAGTTAGCGAAGGAAAGGCATCTCAATATTCAGCTTTCTTCGATGGCCGTCCTCAATTTGATCCGCATCGGAATCAAAGAATCAACTGGAAATACCCAAAAAACTGCAACATAATTTTACTGCAGAGCCGACTCTGCCAAGAATTTTCGGGTCTTTTGCAAAAAGCCTTTTGAATTGATGAAAGGTGTAAATCCACATCAAAAACTATTAACTTGCTGACCCAATTCAATCGTTTGAACCGATGGCAAATGTAGAACTGATCATGCCCAAGATGGGCGAAAGCATTATGGAAGCCACAATCTTAACCTGGATGAAAAAGCCAGGGGATAAGATTGAGCAAGACGAAAGTGTACTGGAAGTAGCCACCGACAAGGTTGACACCGAAGTACCCTCTACCCATGCAGGCATTTTACAGCAAATATTAGCCAAAGAAGGTGAAGTGGTAAAAGTAGGAAGCGCCATAGCCATCATTTCAACCGGTGGTGAAGGTTCGGCTGCCCCAGCAGCGCCAAAAGCTGAAACAACAACTAATGGAAGCCCCGCCAAAGAAGCAGCGCCTGTTATGGCTAATGGCAATGGTGCGGCACATGTTGGCGATTTTAAGTCAGCCTCTCGTTTTTACTCACCGTTGGTTAAAAGCATTGCCAAAGAAGAAGGTGTTGCTGTAGCCGAATTAGAAACCATTCCGGGAACCGGCCAGGAAGGCCGCGTGACTAAAAAAGATATTATGGCCTATATGGCCAATCGCAAACTGGGACAAACTGTTCAACAAACGGCTCCTGCTCCTCAACCTGTAGTTTCACCAAGCAGCAAACCAAGCAGTGTCTCAGCAGCACCATCAGCCCCTTTGGTTCCAGCCAGCATTAACGCAGGCGATGAGATCATTGAAATGGATCGTATGCGCAAGATGATTGCAGAACGGATGGTGGACAGCAAGCGCACCTCTCCCCATGTTACCTCCTTTGTGGAAGCAGACGTTACCAGCATTGTTTACTGGAGAAATAAATGGAAGAACGACTTTCAGAAGCGCGAAGGCGATGCGCTGACCTTTACCCCTATATTTATCGAAGCCATTGTACAGGCCATCAAGGATTATCCAATGATCAACGTACAAGTGGATGGTGACCGCATCATTAAGAAAAAGGACATTAACATTGGTATGGCTGTAGCCTTACCAAGTGGTAATTTGATTGTGCCGGTGATCAAAAATGCAGACCAGTACAACCTCATGGGCTTAGCCAAGATCGTAAACGACCTGGCTAAGCGTGCCCGTGAAAATAAATTGAAGCCAGATGATTTGAGTGGTGGTACCTTTACCGTATCAAACGTGGGTTCTTTCGGCAATGTGATGGGCACCCCCATCATCATGCAACCGCAGGTAGCCATTATGGCCCTTGGCGCTGTGCAGAAGAAGCCTGCCGTGATCGAGACTCCTTATGGCGACAGTATCGCTATTCGTCACAAAATGTTCCTATCACACTCATATGATCACAGAGTAGTGGATGGAGCCCTGGGGGGTAGCTTAGTGAGGAGAGTAGCCGATTACCTGGAGAAATTTGATTTTAACAGAAGTATTTAAAAAAGGCCCGAAGTTTAGAAATAAGCTTCGGGTTTTTAATTTTATAGTATGACCAAGATCATTTCCTTCATCAGCCGCAAGGGCGGCACCGGCAAAACCACCAACGCCATCAACCTGGCCACCTCCTTGCATGCGGCTGGCAATAAAGTAATGTTGGTGGAAACCGATACAAACTATACACTCAATACGCTGCGCAAAATGGAAGTAGCCAGGGAAAGCGGTGTAAGCATTTTTGATATTGTTGGATCGCAGGATAATAATGTTGCCGATGAACTACAAGCGGTGAAAACCAACCAGCGCTATGATTACATTATTGTAGACAGTGCCGGTAAAACTACTGATGAAGGCATTAAAAAATTATGTTTAGTGAGCAATGCTGTAATTGTACCTACGAGCCTTACTCAAAACGATTTACTGGTAACTTACCAAACCGTAACCGATTTAATGCCTGCTAAAAACATTAATACAGATTTAAAGATACTAGTGCTTCCCAACCGTATCCATAGTTTTACAAGACTCAAAACCGTGCAGGAAACGCTCAGTAAAGTAAACGCTAGAGTACTAGAGGTAATGGTTCCTCAAAAAAATGCTTATGTAAATTTCAGTACGCTGCACGCTGAAAAAGAATATATGCCAGTGATGAAGGAAATCTTAAAGAATTTATAAAACGATTCTATTTAAAAAATTGATTGCAAGAAAAACTTAATGATGTATGAAAAAAAATCCGCTTAACGATTTGGATCAGTTCTTAAAACAAGAAGCTTCCTCCATTGTAACGCCTTCTTCATTAAGTGAAAAACTGAAACAAACAGAACCCAGCACACCAGCACTGGCAGCCGGCAGCATGGAAGAACAATTGCTTGAACTTGCCAGGCAAAACCCTCAGCAATTTTATGATGCCTTAATCAGCGTTGGCGAAAGAATGGATCCTGAAAAAAATACTATGCTGATCAATGCTGCCCTCTATTTAAAGCATGGGACTGCCTGGAAGGAAGCTGTAAAAGCTTATTGGGAAAAATAAGTTAAGCAACCCACTCTTTAAAGGCAGCTGCCTTCTCTCTGCTAATATCTACCTCAACTGGTGTATTTGCCTTCAGCTCTAAAGTTAAGCCCTTATGGGTAGTCTTAATTTTTCCTACTGATTGAATATGCACCAAGTATTGCCTGTTCACCCTAAAAAACACTGCAGGGTTCACAAGGCTCTCAATTTCATCCAGGGTTTGGTGCTCGGCAATATATTTTTCCCCACTTATTGTATGTACATGGATTAACTCCTGCTTATGAAAGTACGCAATTTCACTTTCATTAATGGGCACCATAGCATTTCTGTGTAGTGTTAGGAATCTTTCCTTGTAGCGTTTTTCCGGTTGGTCTTTCCACTTAGCTAACAGAGAATGTAACTGACCTTCCAGCGCTCTACTGTCTTTGATGTTTTTAAACTTATTTAAAGCATTGCTTAATTCATTCACATCGATAGGCTTGAGCAGATAGTCGATACTATTAAGCTTAAAAGCGCGCAAGGCATACTCATCATAAGCCGTTGTAAAAATTACCGGGCAGTTAATTTTAAGAGACTCGAAAAGCTCAAAGCTGACACCATCAGCCAATCGGATGTCGGAAAAGATAAGGTCAGGGATGGGATGCTGAGCAAACCATTTACGACCGGAAACAATACTTGACAGCACGCCTACAATGTTAACATCCGGTTGTAATTGACCTAAAAGTCTTTCCAAATCTTTAGCAACCAGCGGTTCATCTTCAATAATTAGTATCCTCATCATAAAATACTGATTCAGTGGCTGAAGTTTATAGCAAGGGAATTTTCACTGAATACCTATTCTCAGTTTGCTCAATTAATACAGGCTGCGAAGTAAGGAAGGCATATAATGATTTCATATTCTCCAATCCTTGTTTGTTCGATGATTCTACATGGCTACGCACCTGAAGATTGTTGCTTACAACAAGGTAATTACCCGAACTGTAAATTTCAATTTTTAGTGGTGTGTCTGATGAGACAATGTTATGCTTGATGGCATTTTCAATTAAAATCTGCAAGGTAACAGGTACAATTTTATGTTCTTCCGCCTCAGCACTCAATTGTATGCTAATCTGAAGGCCTTGCTGAAATCTAGTTTGCAACAGCGCGATATAGTGCTTGATAAAATTTACCTCTGTTAGTACAGTAACGGCACTTTGATCTTTGTTTTGTAGCACATAACGATACACTTTCGATAATTGCTGAACAAAGGCCGAAGCCAACTGCTGATTTTCCATGATCAGCGAATTCAGAGAAGTTAATGCATTGAAAAGGAAATGCGGATTTAATTGATTCTTTAAATTATCAAACTGAACCTGCGACTTCTCACGTGCCAATCGCTCGTTTTGAATTTCAGAGTCACGCCAGCGGAGAATAAAGTGGTAGGATATAAATCCCAAATTGATGAGACTAGGGAAAATTATATATATCACCCATGTAGCAGCCCAAAACATCTCATCCAATTTGAAAGGCAATAAAGGCTCACCGAAATAATAGATCAGAAATCTTACCAGGAGCCCTACAAATGCTCCCGCTGCTAACTGGATTACAATTCGCCTTTTAATAAAAGCGCTTGCCTTAAATGGCAAGCTTTTGTTAAGATAATTATTAATATTTCGGAGCGCCTCCCAAATAAAAATAACCATGAAGAGTGAAACAGCATAGATCGCTATATGCTCTTGTAATGTAAATTGATCGAGTTGTGAAAGGCGCACAACAAATGCAACTGCCGAAAGAAGTAATATGACCCCATATGACCAATAAAAATATTCTCTTCTTCGATACCCAAGCATACCCTTCAGGTTAAAAATTGCAGCCGCTATGAAAAGGTGATATCATTTAAAAACATTATTTGCCTTTCTGCAAGGCTCTGAGGCGTAAGTCGAATGGCTGCATTTCTCAATTTTGTCAGAACCGGATTTTGCCATTGCGCTACCTTACCGATGCTCCATGAATCATTAACGATTTTAGTGATTCGCTTCATGCGCTTCTCTTCAAATACTTTGAATGCTTCTGCTGTGTCTTCAAATTTGTCCAAGAGTATTGCAAGAACAGCGGCATCTTCAATGGCCATACAGGCTCCCTGACCCAGGTTAGGGGTTGTTGGATGAGCGGCATCTCCCATGAGTAAAATTCTGCCAAAAGAATATTTTTTAACGGGAGCTATGTCATTAATATCTGACCATATAAGTTGGTCATTTTTGGTATGTTTTAATATTTGAGGAATGGGAGCGTGGAAATCACTAAACTCGCGCAACAGGTCTTCAGCCCTATATCGTTTTAGTTGTTCATTATTTTGACTGGCGTTAATGGTAGCAAACCAATAAAGTCGATTATGTGTAAGAGGAACAATACCAAAACGCTTACCATTGCCCCATGTTTCTGAGGTCTCATATTCATTAATGCCTGCAGGGATTTGATCAATAACACCTCTCCAGCATGTATAGCCTGCATAGCGAGGAGTGCTACTACTGATTAATTTTCTTCTAAACACCGAACGGATGCCATCACAAGCAATTACGTAGTCAGCATCATACTGTGTACCATCAGAGAAGCTAAGTAATACACCTTGATCATGGTTTAAAAAGTCTTTAACTTCTTTATCTAACACAAATAAATCTTTGGGTAAGTGTTGAAGTAATACCTTATGCAAATCTGCACGATGCACTGCAAAATTGTTGACTACACCCAACTTGCGGCTCACCTCTTCAGCATCCGTAGAACTTAGTACTTTACCTTGCTGATCTTTGATGTTTAAAATCTTAAGGATTTTTCCCGCCTTTAGCACATCCTCCTTTAGTCCTATGGAATCAAAAGCCTGAATTGCATTGCCTGCCAAGGCCAGTCCTGCACCCAAAAATTTCATTTCAGGTACCGATTCGAAAACCTTAGCTTGAATCCCTTTCCGGTGAAGGGCTATGGCCAGGCTTAGGCCACAAATTCCTCCTCCAACGATTGCAATGCGTTTATTATTCATTAGACTAGTCTTCTGGTGTCTTGACGCTTTCTTTTTTTTCGCTTCTCTAAACGTTCCTCCTCCACAAATTTTGAAAAATTCACTAAAGCATAGTTAAACTGCAAAAGATAGGGATGCATACCGTTGCTAAGATTGATATTATTCTCCATACTTATAACTTTTCTTTATGACACTTATACGGTCGTTTACCACTATGGTTTAGTCTATTTTTACTTAAAATCCGTTAATAATTTTTCCATCACTCATTTCAACCACCCGATCAGATCTTTTAGCGAATGATGCATCATGGGTAACGGCTATAATTGTCTGTTGATAAGTATGGGTAAGTTCCTGAAATATTTCAAAAACCAGGTCTGAGTTATAAGAATCTAAATTGCCGGTTGGTTCATCGCCCATAATAATATCAGGGTTATTAATCAAAGCCCTTGCAATGGCCACGCGTTGCTGTTGCCCTCCTGACAACTTAGATGAAAGTTTAGTGGCATGTTCTTTCATACCAAGCATATTTAATTTCTCCATGGCGTTGGCTTCAACCTCTTCTTTGCCTTTATTCCCCAACTTCAAGGCAGGGAGCATCACATTTTGCAAAACAGTAAACTCGGGCAAGAGGTAGTGAAACTGAAAAACAAAGCCTATATGCTTATTGCGAAAGGCCGCGAGAAAATTCTGATCTTGATCTGTTAATCTTGTTCCGGCTATTTCTAATTCTCCTTGGTACTGCGTGTCCATGGTTGATAAAATATACATGAGCGTAGACTTTCCACAACCAGACTTGCCCACAAGTGCCATAAATTGTCCACGCTCAACAGTCAGGTCAACATCTTTAAGCACCTGAAATTTTTCAGGCTCGTAAAAATATTTGCTCAGTTTATGTGCTCTTAATACACTCATGTTGATTCAATTCACTAACCTCTCAAAATTTCAATGGGATCTACATGTGCTGCCTTTCTGGAGGGAAGGTAGCCTGCCAATGCAGTGGTGAGTATTCCAAATACTATGCCGATAAAATAATATGTTGAACTAAAGTTGACAGGTAAATGATCGATGCTTAAAAAATCTCCACCATCGAAAGGCGCCTTGGATATCAACAGTGATAATACAAAGCCTATGATCAATCCCATTACACTTCCAATGAAACCAATCACCAATGACTGGATCATAAAGATTTGCTTTACATCCTTTCCGGCAAAACCCATAGCCTTTAAAATAGCAATGTCCTTTAGCTTATTATGAATTGTGATGCTCAGTATGTTGTATATACCAAAACCCGCTACCACTAACAAAGTAATAGCCACAGAATAGGTAAGTATGTTACGGATGATAACACCCAGCAACATAGTAGCATTGGCCGTCTCCCAATCCTCTGCTTTATATCCAAAAGCTTGTTGTAATGATGGCGCAATCGCCTTGGCCCGTTTAAAATCAAACAATTTAACATTGATGTCTGTGATGTAGCTCTTCTCCTTCTCCAAAATGGTTTGTACCATACCTAAACTGGCATAGCTTTTTACGTTATCAACAGCTCCTATGCCCATCTGAAAAAGCCCCACTATTTTTAAAGTTTTGGTAAAGCCTTGCGGAGTGGTAATCACTACACGATCGCCCGCGCGCACGTTTAACTTTTTGGCAAGTCCGGTACCCATTAAAATACCATCTTGATTAGTAATTAAATTTTCAATGCGACCTTCTTTCATCTTACTTTTTAAATCGAAGAGCTTATCTTCCTCGAGGATATCAACCCCCGCAATAGTTCCATTGAGTTGTACCGGACCATAGTTATAAAACACCTGTGAGTTGAGTAATACAGACGCCCCTTTTACTTCTGGATGTTGACGAATACTCTCTGCCATTTTCAGGGCGCCTCTTACTTTAATCGATTCATTTTTTGGCTTCTGATGGTGGACATAGGTAATTCCACCTGGGTTTAATTTTTCAGCAATAGAAACTCTTTCGGTTGTTATGTCGTGATAGATACGAATATCAGGTGACGAAGTCATGGCGAGTTGCTCTGTCAAATCATTCAGGCCGGTCATCATACTCACCATGGCAATGAACATACCTATACCGAAAGTAACACCCAGCATGGCTATAAGCGTTTGCTTAGGTTTACTCACCAGATGTACCCAGGCAATCTGTGCGGATAGTAGTAAAGATTCCATCTTACTCTACAATTAATACTCGGGTAGCACTATCTACACCGCTGGTCACTTCCACTTCATCCAGCGTTTCAATTCCTCTTTCTATTTTGATCTTGGTACGCACACCCTCTTTATTTACCCATATTGAGTCGCCTGGCAGAAGAGCACTTTTAGGTAATACCAAGGCCTGCTCATTCTCCCGAATAATAATGTTTGCTTCGGCCGCTAAGCCGGAAAAAGAAATTGGAAATGATGTTGGTATAGCGACATCTACTCTTAATGATTGCTGACGCGTGTCTACCAAAGAGTATATCTTCGAAACCCTGCCAACGAAAACTGAATCATGTAAAGCATCTGTGGTAAAGATAACTTTCTGCCCCAGCTGAAGTTTACTGATATCCTGCTCATCTACGTTTAGTTGTAAATAGTAAGCGTCCGATTTTCCTATCAAAGCAATTTGCTCACCTCTTCTTACTAACTCACCAACTTCCTTTTTAGCGGCCAGTAATCTTCCCTCCATTTTACTTGTTATCACTTGCCGGCCGGCATCGTCAGCGGCTATGAGTAATTGTTGCCTTGCATTATCAAAAGCCAGTTGCAAATCGCTTTTTACCTTATCAAACCTATTCTTAGCTGCCTTGTATTCATGCGTGGTGTTTTCATAAGCAAGCTTTGCCTTATCATAGTTCACCCTTGTTGTTGCCTGGCTATTCCATAGGTTTTGATATCTGATAAAATTTATAGAGTCAAAGCTCTTTTTTGATTGAAGGCTTTGTAAAGTGAAGTTAAGCTCCTGCAAAACCGATGAAGACTCTTGATTATTGCGCCTGGCCAATTCATAGTTTTGCCTGGCTATTTGGTATCGGGCATCAGGTTGCTGGGCGCTCAATATATAAATGGGATCACCCTTTTTAACCAATGCACCATCACTCACCAGCTTTTCCTGTACGTGGCCCTCTCCCTCAGCCAACACTGCGTACTCATCTACTGTTTTTAGAAAACCGGAAGCATAGACAGCTTCTACCAAAGGTTTCCGAGATGGAGAAACCTCTCGCTCTGCAGGTCCGCAACTTTCTAAGGTAAGCCATGAAGCCAATGCCAGCCATATAGTAACACAGCGCTTTGTTTGGCTAGCAAAATGAGAGGCACCAACCTTACGATTGGTTGGTACAAGAATTGAACGAACAGGCATCATGCTTCCTTTTTTACACTAAGTTACGTGGTGCAATCAGCATTTGTTGGCATAATACAAGCGAGTTGTGTGGAAAATCAACTTAGGTGTAGAAAAAACAACCTGAAGCGCGAGGGCAAAATCCCTCTCAGGCGAGTTTTTCAAGATCTCGAATGAGTATCTTTTTCCTATCAAAATAGATCAGGTTCTGATCTTTCAGTTCGTTCAAAATAGTAGTAACCGTTTGACGAGAAGTGCCTGTGAGGGCAGCAATATCTTTATGTGTCAATTTTGTGGGAATCATCGTCTCAAAGCCAACCTTCTTACCCTTCCAAGAAGCTGCATCCCGCAGAAATTCTATAATACGCGTGCGAGCATCTTTAAAAACCAACAACTCCAATTTACGTTCCATGCGTACGAGTCGCAAGCCAACAAGCTTTAATAATCGAAAACTCAGCTCTTTGTCTTCCCACATCAAAGCCTTTAAATCATCAATACTCATCGGACAAATGGTTGTATCACTGTCCATGGCTTGCGCAAAGTCTGTACGTTTGTCCTCACCCGCCAAGGCCAGCTCGCCAAAGATTTCGCCTTTTGTTAAAATTGCTTTGACTACTTCCTTACCATCCTCCAGATAATGGCAAATTTTCACCCTTCCATTGGCTACCATGTAAATGTATTCGGATGGCTCATCAGGTCTATAGATAACCTGATCGCGCTTAAAGGAACGAAACTCGTGCTTTTCACCCATGCCCTTGATCTTATGCGGACAGAGTATGTTATAAAGATTAACACTTTCGAAGTACCAGAGCGCCTGGGTATTTGCCATTGGCATGGAGGTTTTGCGTATGTTAGCAATAAATTTAAAGGATTTTTCAATGCAGGAGTTAAGACTGACTGAAATCTGGATTTACCCCATTAAATCACTGGGTGGCATTCGCTTAAAACAAGCCCAAGTACTTGAAAAAGGCCTTGCGCTTGACAGGCGTTGGATGTTGGTGGACAATCAAGGTAAATTCTTGACGCAGCGTGTTTACCCACAGATGGCCTTGTTAAAATTATCTATCCATGACGACAAGGTGACCATCATACACACTAAAAATAAGTCGTCTCATACCATTTCCTTAAATCCGCAAAAAAGTGAATCAACATTTCCAGTTGTGATTTGGGATGACACCGTGCAAGCCTTTGAAGTAAGCCCCACCAGCACTACCTGGTTTACCAACATGTTAGGCATTGAATGTAAGCTTGTATTCTTTCCGGAAGGCAATGAGAGAGCGGTTGACAGAAAATATTCAACTACAGAAAATGTGAGTCTTGCCGATGGATACCCTTTTCTCATCATAGGTCAGGCTTCGCTTGATGATTTAAATAACAAGCTGGAAACTCAGGTACCTATGAACCGGTTTAGACCTAACTTTGTATTTAGTGGAGGAGGAGCCTTTGAAGAAGATCATTGGAAGTCGTTTAGCATAGGCAACAACAAATTTTTAGGCGTAAAACCATGCAGTCGCTGCGTACTCATTACGGTAGACCAGCAAACTGCCCAAAAAAGCGATGAACCCTTACGCACGCTCAGCACTTACCGAAAGTTTAATAATAAAATCTATTTTGGACAAAATCTTCTGGCGGTAGATCATACCTTTGTGCAAGAAGGAGATTTGATCACATTACATCCATGACATTCCTTTATCTCAAGGCCGTCCACATCATCTTTATCGTTACCTGGTTTGCAGGTTTATTCTACATGCCGCGGCTCCTCATTTATATGCGCGAAGCATATGACAAAACAGAGCCTGAGAAGAGCATACTTTTAAAGAATTTTTCACTGATGGCCAGTAGACTTTGGTTTGGTATTACCTGGCCCTCTGCGATTTTAACATTAGCGATGGGTACATCATTACTCATTAGCCAGCCCAGTTGGCTAGCGCTAAGCTTCATGCACCTAAAATTAGGCTTAGTGGGCTTGCTCTATCTTTATCATTTTTCATTACAGATTATTTTCAATCAACTGAAACAGGGTCAACTAAAATACAGCTCAACTCAACTGCGCTTTTGGAATGAAGTGGCAACGCTCTTCCTCATAAGCATTGTTTTTCTGATTGTACTTAAAAGTGCGCTTAGTATGGTTTGGGGGCTTGCCGGCCTGATTATTATTACGCTATTAATAGTTGCAGGCATGCAGATCTATAAAAAATACAGAAACTGATATGAAGGAGAGAATTGAAATTATCAGAAGCAAAGGGTTACTAATAATCATCGCAGCTATTGCGCTGTTGAGTTGTTCTCAAAAAATAGAAAAGCCCTTACCTGTTTTCGGAGAAAGAGAAGTCATCAATGGCGATACCCTCTTCCATACCATTGCACCTTTTGAATTCATCAATCAGGATAGTGCCATCGTTAACAATGCTACCTTTAAAGGTAAAATTTATATAGCCGACTTTTTCTTTACCTCATGCCGAACTATTTGCCCTATCATGAAAACCCAAATGTTAAGGGTGTATGATTCGCTCAAAAATGACCCTGAGGTTCTGATACTTTCACACACCATCGATCCGGAGTATGATACCGTTGCTCTCCTAAAAGATTTTGCCCAACGTCTGGGTGTGTCAAGTAATAAGTGGCATTTTGTTACCGGTGTTCAGGATTCTATTTATAAAATTGCTCAGACTAGCTACTTCGCCACAGCCATGGAAGACAACAGTGAACCGGATGGGTTTATCCACAGTGGTGCATTCTTATTGATTGATAAAGAACAACGCATTCGCGGAAAATACGATGGCACGGTTGAGGCAGAGGTTAATCTTCTTATTCAAGATGTGAGAAAACTGGAAAGAGAGTATGCTGGCAAAAAATCAGCTCAGTAAATCAATATGAAGTTAGCTCTCCTATTAGGAATAACACTTTGTTTTTTACTAGTGGCGTGTGGTAGTAAAGATGCAGCAAACAATAGCCAATCATCTACTAAGTTTACACAATACTATATTCAGGGAGAGAGATTGTACCTCCAACACTGCAGTAATTGTCATCAGAAAAATGGAAAAGGCCTTGGTCTTGTTTACCCTCCTCTTGACAGCTCGGATTATATGGATCAAAACTTGCCCGCTGTGATTTGCCTGATCAAAAACGGATCACAAGGTGAAATTACGGTAAATGGTAAAATCTACAATCAGAAAATGCCTGGTGTGCCAAACCTTACTCCATTAGAGATTGCCGAAATCAGCACCTATATCTACAATACCTGGTCACACAAAGCTGGCCTTATTGATGTAAAGCAAACTGAACAAATACTGGTAGCATGTACTAAAGAGATGAAAGAATAACCTTTAGCTCATAGTTAACCATGGTGTGCTTCAACCCTTCAAGTGTCAAAGAAGCAGGTTTGGCTTCGGTAAAGGCATGTTCGTAAGTCAATAAGTTAATAGAGCCATCATTTACTTTCACCACCTCATCAAGGTAAATAGATTTGCCTGAGGTAAGCGGCAATACTTTTTGAACATCCCCTCTGCTGCCTAACTTAATTAAATAAGGGTTCGCTTGTCCGGCAGCCACCCTGGTTCTAATTTCCTTTCCGGCTTGATCCCGCAATAATGTAAAGTTTCCGGCAATAATGAAACCATCTCTCACTTGTAATAATCTTTCAATGGAACCTGCTAAAGTAATGTCTCTTCGCCAGACTAAATCGCCCAACACATTGATGGTTTGCACCGAGAGTGTTTCCTCATTTGCAAAATTTTGACTTTCCTCCAGTCCTTTAAAAGACAAAACAAAAGAATTACTTTCTTCCACGTACAATAAATCACGCAAGAAAGAATTCTCCTTTAAACGCTTCTTCAACTTCTCTTCCTTCTTTTCTGTAAGATACAAGAAGGTATTAACCATGTCAGGTCTGGTCAGGTGCTTTGACACCACAACGAAAGCACAACCTTCTTGCGTCAAAACAGCAGCCCTAATACTGTTATTGGCGTCCACAACTGCACTGTCTACCGAGAAGGAATAATTTTGCATCCACGCTGCTTTGCCATCGGGATTAACTTTGGCAATAAAGGCATGCAGATTATTATTCTTTTTATCGGGCTTACCAACACCTAATAAATAGATACTACCATCCGGACTTGAAAGCTTCTGTTGTGTTACCCATGTACTGTTGTCGAGTGTTAATGGAATGCTGTCTATTGTAAATAGTGGTATTGATGCTGCTCCAATCTTTACAAACTTATTAATGCTTGACTCTTGCTTTTGAACAGAGGTGAGCAAGTCTTGCTTTAGCTTTGATTGGTAATCTGAAAGGGAAGTTTCTATTTTGGCCGATTCTTCATTAGCATATTTATCGAGACCTGCACTACCATTGTAGTTTTCAGCAAGAAACTTCTTGTGTTTTAGCACGTTATCGGCCGTAATGCTTGTTTTAACGTCTCGATAAAGACTATCTGCCACCCTGTTTTGCTGAATCAGAATGCTATACAACTCCAGTTTTTGCTTAAGTGTTGTATCCGTGGCAATAGCCTTCTCTTTTACTAACCAATCTTGCTTAAAAGATTTATAGCGCAACAGTGCAAGTGCTAGCGAATTTTTATCATAATTATTCAACTTATAAATAAGCTCTTTATCAAGCTTTATCATTTGAGTACTTCCCCCGGATGCAAGAGAAGATAAAGCTTCTGTCAGCTTTCTCTCGTTAGCTGTCAGTTGTGATTGCATTGTTAGAATCTCAGACTGGTAGGTGGCGCGTATACGCTCCGTCCACTGTCGGTAGTTCCAAAAAATTACATTGTTATCCAAAAAGTTCATTTTGTTGATCAGCCCATCGAGCCTATAGGTCTTGATCTCCTTCACAACAGACTGTTGTTTATATTTTGCGAGCGGGTACTCTGCTATCAATGCTTGGTATTGTTTAAAATAAAAAATCGATGAATCATAGAAGCTTGCCAAATCATCCATTTCTCTTTCAAAATCACTTGAATAGAACATATAAATATCCTCTTCACTTATATAATCTGTATTGATCTTGGCGAAAAGTTTAACTGCCTTGTCATATTGATTTACACTTTTTGTAAATGCTGAATAGATAGCCGGTAATTTCTGTTGAATAAGTATTGCAGAATCATACCCTCGCTGCATCTTGGATTGCACTAATGGGAATGGCGCATAAAGTTTACCTTTGGCATCCAGCTGTCCGAATATAGGCGCATAATATTCATTATTGCCTCGTACTTCAGATTCTGTTACCAGTTGCCTGGATTTAATATAACGCACTGCCGACTCCTGGGCATTGGCCATTACATTTTCAAAATTGGTGAGCGGATCCGCCATTCTGTAGTTTCGCTCATGCAATAAAGCCAATCGAAAATTTGCATTAGGGTTATCAAGGTCGTAACTAATATGGTCGCGTAAGGCTGATAGCTGCTCTGAGGCACTAAGATCTACAAGCGTTGGGAATAAATCTTTATACTTGACGCGTTGTGCCTGTACCGAAAAACAAAGTCCTATCAATAAAAAAACAATACTCTTCTTCATCGCTTAAATACTAATGATTTTTAATTCCACACGTCTGTTCAACGCTCTGTTCTCATCAGAGGTATTAGGGAGTTTTGGCATTTTCTCACCATAGCCCTGGCTGGTATAGCGATCAGGGGATATCTTATTTTGCATTAAGTAATCTGCAACACTTTGGGCTCTTTTCTTAGATAAAACAGCATTGTAAACATCAGAACCCACATCATCGGTATGCGCTGCCACCTCTACCTTCAACGTTGGATTTTCATTCAAGAGTTTTACTACACGATTCAGTTCTGTATAAGAAACATCCGAAAGCTGGGCCGAGTTTGATTCAAAGTTGATATCCTTGAGTGTTAGCTTAGCTTCTGCTTCAAGTTTCTGAAGTTTAAACTCAAGTCCCTTCGCTCCCCCCATGGCCATGTCCAGCGTACCAGACTCAAAGGCATAACCCGCATCGCTGGTCACCTCCACCTCATACCTGTCGCCCGCACGCAAAGAGACCATCTGATTACCCGTCACTTCAATGACCTCATCACGGTTCTTATTTCGCAATACAACTTTAGATTTTACTTTGGTATTATTGGCAATGTCTGCCACATTTATAAGCACCTCTTTCTTCTCTGGAACCAGCTCCATGTACTTTTCAAAATTTCTATAGATTACTAAACCTTTAGTATCGAAATCAAGAATCGCTCCTTTAAAATCCTTAGAGGAAACAATAAGTTCATAAGAATACCCTATAGGTAATTCAGTACTAAGAATTCCGGTTTTAGGATTATTATAAGCATCGCTCAAAAAAGCAGACTCGCCCTTTCTTCTGATCTTAATCTCGGCACCGATGGGTTCAAATATTTCCTTGTCATTAACATGGAGTGCCAGTTTAACCGTTTTAAATAATTCGATATCCAGGGTGTTCTCTTTATAGCTCTTCTCCTTCCGAAGATCTAGTGAGTGCAGGTAGCTTGAGTAGCCATCTTTTTTAAATTCAATATTAAAGCTTCGGCCTACGGGTAAGACGATAGTGTACTTTCCATCCTCCTCGTTATTCTTTAATGTAGAAACAACTTCAGAGGTCAGCGCATCGGTAATGACTATATCCACACCTATTCCATTCTTTGTATCCATATCCAACACACTGCCCTGAAGGATATTGTTCATAAACTGCCTAAGCTTATAAGGTATGTCAACAGAGTAAATGTCTTGATCATTATAGGTGTAAAACATTTTATCGCCCTGGGCAGAAATGCAAGGCAACTGGTCACTCTGTGATGTGTTCACAAAATTAAGCGGCACGGGCACTGTCCAAGTGCCTAAGTTGGTGAGTTGAGACTGATAAAGATCAAAGTCTCCATTGCCTCCGGGCCGGTTAGATGAAAAAATCAGGGTCTTGCCATCAGCCATGATACGAGGAGCTTTCTCGCAATCTTGATTGATCGGAAAAGGTAATCGCTCAGGTTTACCCCAGGTACCATCTGTATTTCTGATCGATCTGTATATGGATGTACAAAAAATAGCATCTTGTTTTCTTAAATCCTTGCTTGTAGGCCCCGTCTTATTTTCACGCACAAAATAGAGCGTAGATCCATCGGCACTTATCGATGGAAAAGCTTCGTAACCATCTGAATTAATAATCGGATCCAATGCTACGGGTTCGCTCCACCCATCCTTTTGTCTGATAGAATAAAAGATATCGTGGTTGCCACTAAAACCTACAGACCTGAAAAAGTATAGTACGTTTCCGTCAAAGCTAATGCTAGGTCCGCCTATTAAATCTGTTGAATCTACTTTGCTGTTAATATCCTTTACATCAATGGCACTTCCCCAACTACCGTTGGGAAGTCTATAGGATTCATACAATCTGTATTTGCTGCCTTGTACATTCGCCTCAAAAAAAATCTTTTTTCCATCGGCAGTAATGGAGGGTGCAAATTCGCGTACCGTTTCCTGACTTATGGCTGGCCTCTTCGTGTTGGCATAATATGCTGAGGAATCGGAAGGAGGCAACGTTGTCGTTACTTGTGCGGATAAACTCCAGAAAGCGAATTGACTAATTAAGAATAAAAATACTTGCTTGTTCATACATTCGTCTACTTACCAATCATAACAAAAGCGCCCCAAAAATAAGGTTCACTATATTTTTCTTTCATCGCTATTTGTGCTTGTCTAAAGGCTTCTTGCTGATTATTGGTGCTTAACCATAATGAGTAAAATTTTACCATTAACTCCTGCGTAGCCACATCATCTACCTGCCACAAACTCATCATCACAGCCTTTGAGCCTGCTACCAGAAAAGAACGCTGCAAACCATAAACACCCTCACCATTACGGACTTCACCCAATCCTGTTTCGCAAGCAGAAAGCACCACCAGGTCTGTATTATCCAAATACAGATTCATGGCTTCATAGGCAGAAAGAGCCCCGTCCTCGCCACTTTCAATGCTTGCTGATTCTCTGCGCTGTGCTGCGCCTGCCAATAAAATACCTGATCTCAGTAATGGATTATTAAAAAAGGTAGCTTCGTCACCCTCACGATCATCCATATCAATATCACTCATAAAATAACCGTGGGTGGCAATGTGTATTAGCTTGGGATTATCCAGTTCTTTCAAATTCTCTTCGCTTGCTTCCTTCACCTTAAAGCTTCTGGCATTCCATTGCTGTTGAGCCAACAAAGTATTAATCTCATCTACTTCTTTCTCTGTGGCCGGTAAATTCGGAATCTCATTATCAGTAAAACCATAGGTGCGCGCTAGTGAACGCGTTGCACCAACCGTACTTGTTCCATTGCTGTTAAAATCAACAGCTCCAAACAAGAACGCTCCTTTAGTCGTACTTGGCAGTTGCTGACTACCTGTGTATATCTCGCTGGTGTTACTCACTAATCCTATAGAGTAATCATCCAGCACCCAACGGTTGTTTTTGGGATTATGCAGCGTATTGAGATTTACCTTGTTAAAAATGCCATCACTACTTACGTATACGTGTTGCACATCTGCAAGTACTCCAGATAAAGGCCCCCAAAAGTGTTTGTAAGAAAGTGTATCGTTGAATTTATATTTAATGGTATTTCGATGATAGCGATACAATCGTGTTTCTAACTTGGAGCCATAATTCCAAATAACCAGTGAAGGGATTGCTTGATTAGGTTTTAACACCAAGCCAACATAATAAACAGAATCTCTTTCAAGTTTGCGTTTAATGCGGATAATTTCTACTGCCGCTTCATGATCTTTCAGGGCTGCACTAACTTGCTCTGTTTTTACAAATTCCTGGTCGAATTGGGATTTAAATAATTCTGATCTTTCTGAGAGGGACTTCTCTAAATCGTTTGCTTTCTGTTGTAATTGAGCTATGTCTACAGGCTGGGCCTTCCGCTCTTCCTCCGACAATGTATAGTAACGCACAATCTCTTCTTTCAGGCTTATCCACTCCTGAAAAGAAGTGACGAGTGCAGCATCTCCGCTACTTAAAATTCTTGACCTTACCTTGTTGGTGGCGTTTAGGAGAATGGCCTTAGTAGATAACTGAATATCATACAATTCCTTTAACACCATCGCAGCCTCCGGCTTATGACTGTTCCTTGCGTAATACTGAACACAGAAGTCCTGATAGGTATCGAACACCGGCTTAATTTTAGCATAAAAGGCACCCTTTTCCTTTTCACTCATAGAGGGGAAGTTTTCTCTGATTTGCTCTAAATACTTGGCCACCACTTTTTCATAAAGAGATTTTGCTTCTTCATATTCACCTTTTGCAAATTCTATTGTTGCCAGTCCATAGAGAGACCTTGCATAGTCTGGATGGTCTTCTCCTAAAATCCTTTTGCGCAATGCCACACTCTCGCGCCATGCTGCTTCAGCCTTTTCAGGTTGTCGTGTATCCTGGTATAAGGCAGCCAGATTACTCAAGGTTATCGAATAAGATGGATGATCCTTTCCCACTGAGTTTTCAGTAATCTTTAACACTTGCTCCAGCAGAGGTTGCGCCTTAGCAAATCTGCCTTGTTTTTGATAAACAGTTGCCAGATTTTGCAGGCTTATGGCAAATTGCGGATGGTTCTCACCATAAGTACTCCTGTCCAGATCAAGTGAACGCAGCAGCAAAGATTCTGCTTCCGGCAATTTTTCCTGAAGTTGGTATAAGGTTGCCAGGTTTTGAAGAGTGGTTGAATACTCGCTGTGTTTACCACCAAACTGGCTTTCAATTATTTTTTTTGATTTCTCATAAAGCGGCTCGGCCTCATCATAATTACCCATGGTCAGGTAAAAAGTAGCCAGACCATTGGTGGCCCTGATCTTTTCAGCCTGGGTGCCAGTGCTGGATTTCTCTAGTATTGCGATGGCCTTTTTAAACTGAGGCTCTGCCTTCGAGAACTCTCCAGCATATTGATAGTACCTGCCTAAATTAATTAAGGCCGATGCATACTCTTCAGAATTATCTCCAAGTATACGGCTTGTAATCAGCAGCACTGAATCAATTTCTTCCTTCGCCAAACGCAATTCTCCCATCTGAAGATTGACAAAGGCTAAATTCTCAAGCGCTGTTGCATAGGAAAGATTCACTGCCCCTGCATTTCTTTTAGTAATCACAGCGGCCTGATTCAACAAATCACGGGAAGATAGTAACTGCCCCTCTACTTGCTTTAAAGCAGCGTAGTTGTTAAGCACCGAAGCAAAGATCATGTCTTCTTTTATACCTGCATCGTAAGAAGCAAAAATGCCTTGAACGACAGAGTCAGCTTTGACTAAGTTACCTGATTGAAGATAAACCACAGCAATACCATTGCTGGCTACTATCCATTCAGCTGATCCTTGTTTAGATTGAGCCGCAGCTTGTTGATAGGCCTTTAATGACTCCTCGTACTTGGCAGCTCTCAGAAAGGCAACACCCTTTTTGTTGAGAATAGAAATGCCCAATCGGTTTGAAAGGGGGTTGTTAAGATTTCTTATTGAAATCATTGCTTCGTCCAATAAAATAATCGCATCATCTAATCGGCCCATCTCTGTAAATAATACTGCCAGATTCTGCGATGTTTCCGCAAATGCCGGCAAATCTCTTTCATTGGTTTTATCAAAGGCTTGAAGCGATTCACGGTAAAGTTTTTCTGCTCTTGGAAGATCGCCTTGTTGTTGCGCCAAAGCTGCTTTATTAGATGTAGCCACTGCTGATGAAAGTCCTGAAGAAATGCTGCTCAGGATAGTGAATAAGGCGCTGGCTTCTTGAGACTTTCCCAATTTCTGTAAACAGAGTGCTCTGGCATTGATAACTTTAGCGTAAAGCTCTTCTTTAGTTTGATTGTTATCCTCACAATATTTTTGTGCAGCCTGTAGTAAAACTTCTGCGGCAGGCCATTGCTCCTGCTTACTTTTTACCTGAGCCAGATTGAACAGCGCTTCTTGGTAGTCCAGTGTGCCCGTTTCTCCTAATTCCTCATAATATTTTTTTAGCCAGGAAAAGCTTTCTTCCGCCTCAACAAGCATATTATTGTCAATACTTGATAGACCATAATAGTAACGACTGCTTACTAATTCTTCAGGGTCAATCGTTTCGTCAACCACCTGAGCAAAAGCTGATTTGAAATACGACTGTGCTTGTAATGATTCCCCTGAAAGATAAAGTGCCGAAGCAATAGCAAGTTGATTGAGTAAGAGCGGAGGTTCATTTGCTTTATGAAACATCTCTAAAATGCTCCGGGCTTTTTGCAACAGGGTATTGGCTTCCGCGTACTCGCCTAATGCTGTTTTAAATTGTGCAGCATTCTCTAATGCGCTCGCATAAGTAAGGTCTTGCTTCCCTTCCCGGATGATGAGTTCTTGTTGAATAAATACAAGTCCTGTACTGAAGTCACCCCCTGAAAAATAAGTATTCCCCAACAAGCGCAATATAGCTGCGTAATTTTCAGAGGCAGAGCCATCTTCTTTTTTATACGCTTCAAGGCAATCATTTCCCTCCTTTAAAGCTTCCTCAATATTGCCCTGATCGTAGGCAGCTTGTGCAGACGTAAACATGCCCCGCCATGTTTGAGCCTTTAACGGGGTAGCAATCAGGAAAAAGAGGGCAATAAACCAACACCGCATAAAATAGGGGATATACAAAATTGCTAAAACTTCTCGAACTTAAAATACCTTGTTATAGGTATCTGCTTCAGAAACAAATAGGGGTTCGTAAAAGTAATCAACAAAAGGGTAAAAAGCGACCTAATACCAAGAGAAAACCCATGGTAATATATCGCCCTTAACCAAAGAAAATCAACCTAGCAAATAACCATTGAAGCAATTTTTCACTGCTTTTATTGTTCGTGCCTTCAAGCTATTTCAGCCGTTAGGCCTCTTTTGCTTGTAAGGCGTTACTATTCATCACCTGTGTTTGAATTTGAATAGATTCTTGATGAATCAATTTTAAAAAATCTTTTGAAAAATCTGCACTCATTCCCATAGCAAGTCCCATAGCCACACGCGTATGAATAATTTCCTCCCAGCGACTTACCTGTAAAATGGTTACCCCATTTTCCTTTTTGTATTGGCCAATCTTTTCTGAAATTTTCATACGGGCAGATAATTTATGCATGATCTCATCATCTAACTGATCGATCTGTTCACGCAATGCACCGAGTGTATCTTTAAAACTTACATTTTCAGATGAAGCAGTTCTGACAATCAATCCATCCAGCAGCTTACTTAATACCGAAGGTGTTACTTGTTGCTTGGCATCACTCCATGCCGCGTCAGGGGTAATGTGGCTCTCAATCATCAAACCCGCCATGTCGAGGTCAAGTGCTTTTTGCGATACGAAAGAAATTAAATCGCGTGCACCTGTAATGTGGCTTGGATCACAAATGATGTCTAAAGCAGGAATGCGTGTTTTCAACTCTATCGGTAATTCCCACATAGGTGCGTTTCTAAAAGGGCCTTTTTCGAACGATGAAAAGCCACGATGGATAGCTGCCATTTTTGTAATGCCTGCTTTATTCAATCGCTCCAACGCGCCAATCCATAGTTCAAGATCTGGGTTGACTGGATTTTTTACCATCACAGGGATATCTACACCCTTTAATGAATCTGCAATTTCCTGAACAGAGAATGGATTAACCGTGGTTCTGGCACCAATCCACAGAATGTCTACTCCCGCTTTTAAACAAGCTTCTACATGAGCCGCTGTTGCCACTTCTGTAGTAATTGGCAGGCCA
>JALHOT010000020.1 GCA_022842845.1 Cyclobacteriaceae bacterium
AAACAATCTAATCAAGCAGCTCAATCAGCCAGGCTCCAAAGTGGTTGAGAAACAAGCGGAAACAAAAGAACCCAACGCCCCCACTGTATGACCGGCCCCAAAATTATATTCTACATTCTTGCCTTCTCTACGATACTCTTCTCCTTACTTTCGGTATTTGACAGAAGGATACTACGCGCAGCCATCTACTTGCTCTTTGTATTAGTGGCCATTGCCGGATTGTTCTACATGATGAACTTTCAGTTTCTCGCTGCCGTACAATTGATGTTATACGCAGGAGGAATTGTCGTGCTGATCATCTTCTCCATTCTGTTAACCAGTCAGATCAACAGCAAATTGGATGCACCTAAACTCATGCAACTAGTGGCCGCCTCGCTCACAGCACTTTTCGGTATTGGTATTTCGCTATACACCATTTTGCCCTATGTGTTTACACCTTCCGAAGCACCTGCCCTGGAAGTGAACATGCGAAACATCGGACTTTCTTTGCTGAGCACAGGTGATCAGGGATATGTATTACCCTTTGAGGTCATCAGCATCTTATTATTAGCAGCACTGGTGGGTATTATCTTCATCGCTAAACGATCACGCACATGAACTTACAAGCGGAAATACCACTTCACTACATGATTGTGTTAAGCACCTTGCTTTTCTTCATTGGATTAGTGGGCGTACTCATACGCAGAAACCTGATTACCATGTTGATGGGCATTGAGCTGATGCTGAATGCGGTCAACATCAATTTTGTAGCCTTCAATCACTACTTGTATCCACACCGCCTCGAAGGTCACTTCTTTGCCTTGATTGTAATGGCGATTGCAGCTGCCGAAGCTGCTATTGCCATCGCGCTGATTATAAACATCTACCGGAAATTTTCAACGGTAAATGTGGACGATGTAGACGAACTGAAATACTAAGACCATGGACTATTCCTTTACACTCCTGATTGTACTTCTCCCGCTGGCTGGTTTTGCGCTACTGGGCTTGTTCCACGATCGATTAAAACCCATGGTAGCAGGGACACTGGGCACCCTTAATTTATTAATCATCACACTCCTTTCCTACTATACAGCCTTCAGCTACTTCACGCAGGGAAATGGAGAAAGTGGGTATACAGCCATCAAAGCCTTTAATGTTCTTTGGTTAAGCTTCACTGACTCCTTGCAGATTCAACTGGGTATTCTCTTAGATCCTCTCTCTGTGATGATGTTGGTAGTGATTACCACGGTATCCTTAATGGTACATATCTACAGCCTTGGATACATGAAGGGCGAAAAGGGATTTCAGCGCTACTATGCATTTCTCTCACTCTTCACGTTTTCCATGTTAGGACTGGTGGTAGCCACCAATATTTTTCAGATGTATATTTTCTGGGAGTTAGTGGGGGTATCTTCTTACCTGTTAATTGGTTTCTACTACGAACGTCCTTCAGCTGTGGCTGCCTCCAAAAAAGCTTTCATTGTTACCCGCTTTGCAGATCTCGGTTTCTTGCTGGGGATTCTGCTACTTTCCTTCTACACCCATACTTTTGATTTTACTACGCTTACCAGTATGGATGGCGTTGCCATCTCGAATCCTCCAACTGCGATTTTTCTAGGTATGTCGGTAACGACCTGGGCCATGTTGCTCATCTTCATGGGGGGTGCAGGTAAATCAGCCATGTTCCCCTTACACATTTGGTTGCCCGATGCCATGGAAGGTCCTACCCCTGTCTCTGCCTTGATACATGCTGCGACCATGGTGGTAGCGGGTGTTTATTTAGTAGCCCGTCTCTTTCCTGTGTATGCACTCTCCTCACCCGATTCACTGGAGGTGATTGCCTATGTGGGAAGTTTCACTTCCCTTTTCGCAGCGATCATTGCGTGTACTCAACTCGATATTAAGCGGGTGTTGGCCTTCTCTACCCTTTCTCAAATTGGGTACATGATGGTAGCCCTGGGTGTTTCTGGTTATGGTGGCGAAGAGGGTTTAGGCTATATGGCTGCTCTCTTTCATCTCTTCACCCATGCTTTCTTCAAGGCCCTGCTCTTTCTTGGCGCTGGATCTGTGATCCATGCCGTGCATAGCAATTTAATGACAGACATGGGTGGCTTGCGCAAGTTCATGCCCATCACGCATATCACTTTCTTAATTGCTTGTTTGACGATTGCCGGCATTCCTCCTTTATCAGGATTCTTTAGCAAGGATGAAATTCTGGTAGCTGCTTTCGAACACAACAAAATCATTTTCGCTGTGCAGTGGCTGGTGGCAGGGATTACGGCCTTCTACATGTTCCGTTTGTATTTCAACATTTTCTGGAATCGTACTCCACACTTCCACCACACGCCCCATGAATCTCCTGCTTTGATGACTTTTCCTTTACTCTTTCTGGCCATTGCTTCTGTGTTGGCAGGCTTCGTTCCTTTCCATGAGTTAGTAACCAGCGATGGTAAGGCTTTTCACACAGCCTTGCACTGGATGATTGCCATTCCTTCTGTATTGATAGCTTTTGTTGGAATAGGTGTGGCTGCACTGTTTTACCTGAAACCAAACATACTTCCAGAAAAGATGACGCATAGTATGAAGGGTATGTATTCGCTCGTCTATCATAAATTTTACATCGATGAACTCTACCTATTCATCACCCATCAACTGATTTTCAATTTCATCTCCCGACCCGTAGCCTGGTTTGATAGACAGATCGTAGACGGAACCATGAATTTCATTGGAGAGGCTACGGTATACGGATCGAACGTCATCAATAAAATGCAATCCGGACATATACAATGGTACATCTGGTTTTTTACATCCGGAGTGTTATTGCTTGCTTTTCTACTCTTGTATTTAAACTAGTAAAGACATGAATCCTCTACTCCTGCTACTCTTCATACCCATCCTCACCATGGCGGGTATTGTGATCGTCACGGATCTAAAATGGGTGCGCGTTATATCAGCCATTGGCATGAGTGCCCAATTGCTCTTTTCATTTGTCTTATTGTATTGGTTTTATCAGCAGCGGGGAGCAGGCAACACCGATCCCATGCTCTTTGTCTCTAGTACGATGTGGTACGAGTCCTTCAACATACAATGGAAGTTTGGTATTGACGGCATCTCCATGGCCATGATTCTCTTAACCTCCATTGTCACCTTTGCGGGAATTTTTGTAAGCTGGCAGGTGGAGAATTTACAGAAGGAATTTTTCATATCCCTCATTCTATTAGCCACTGGCGTGTATGGTTTCTTCATCTCCATCGACTTATTTACAATGTTCCTCTTCTATGAAGTGGCCGTAATACCCATGTATTTACTCATTGGTATCTGGGGTACTGGTCCTAAGGAATACTCTGCTATGAAGCTCACACTGATGTTGATGGGTGGTTCTGCACTCTTGCTCGTTGGGATGTTAGGCATCTATTTTAACTCTGCTCCGGAAGGAGGCCAACTCACCTTCGATTTACTGGAGATTAAGCGTGTCGGCATTCCCTTATCAGCACAACTCTTTTTCTTTCCCTTTACCTTTATTGGTTTCGGTGTATTGGGTGCTCTCTTCCCTTTCCATACCTGGTCACCCGATGGCCACGCTTCAGCACCGACAGCTGTCTCCATGCTACACGCAGGTGTGTTGATGAAGTTAGGTGGCTACGGTGCTTTTCGGGTAGCCATGTATTTAATGCCGGAAGCAGCTCACGAGCTGGCATGGATCTTTATCATCCTGACCAGCATCAGCGTAGTATATGGGGCTTTTGGTGCCATCTGGCAAAAAGACTTAAAGTATATAAATGCCTACTCGTCTGTGAGTCACTGTGGCTTGGTGCTTTTTGCCTTATTGATGATGAATGAAACCGCTACCACCGGTGCCATTCTGCAAATGATCTCACACGGGTTAATGACAGCTCTGTTCTTCGCTTTGATTGGTATGATTTACGGCCGCACTCACACACGCATGATCCATGAGATGGGTGGCTTGATGAAAGTGATTCCATTCTTATCCGTATTGTATGTAATTGCAGGCTTGGCTTCCCTCGGACTCCCTGGCCTCAGTGGCTTCGTGGCAGAGATGACCATCTTTGTAGGTGCTTTCCAGCACAGCGATACCTTCCACAGAATTGCCACGATTGTGGCGATCTCCTCCATTGTTATCACTGCTGTATACATTTTACGGGTGGTGGGAACGTTGTTACTCGGCCCTTTAAAAAACGATCATTACTTACACCTGCAGGATGCTACCTGGTTTGAGAAAGTAGGTGGTGTAACGCTTGTGATCGCCATCGCTGCCATTGGTATGGCACCTCTCTGGCTTTCTAACCTGATTCGCGAACCTTTGACAGCTATTTTACAAACCCTTACGAACTAATCTTATGAACTGGGACACCCTTTACATACTCCGCCAGGAAATACTTCTTACCGTATTGATCCTTATTCAATTGATTGGTGATTTATCAGAAGATGAAAAAAGAAAAAGCATCATTCATGTTACCCTCTTTTCCTTTTTACTCTTTACCCTACTTGGCTTTCTTCCGGGCGAACCGGCCAGTCTTTTCGGAGGCATGTATGTAAGTGATGACTTGCGAACTTTGCTGAAAAACATATTAAGCATTTCTACCCTCATCATTCTTCTGCAATCTTCTTCCTGGTTACAAAAACCCGATAACCAAACCAAAATTGGTGCTTTCTACCTATCGCTCTTCTCTACCTTGATGGGTATGTACTTCATGATTGCTGCTGGTAATTTTCTCATGCTGTACCTTGGATTGGAATTAGCCACACTACCCTTAACGCTATTAGCTGCTTTTGATAAACAACTCAGGCGCTCCGCAGAGGCCGGTGTTAAGCTACTCATGTCTTCAGCCGTTTCATCGGCTGTGCTGCTCTTCGGATTATCAATGATCTATGGTGTATACGGGACCTTCTATTTCACTGAACTATCTGTACTCAGTGACAGCAGTTATCTTTCTGTCTTGGCCCTCATTTTCTTTATTGCAGGCTTAGCATTTAAATTATCCTTAGTACCATTTCACTTATGGACAGCCGATGTGTATGAAGGCGCACCCTTATCGGTTACCTCCTACTTCTCGGTTGTGTCTAAGGGGGCCGCACTCTTTACCTTGATGCTTGTACTCTACCGCGTCTTTGCCACTCAAAATGCTACCTGGTCATTGGCACTGAACATACTTGCCATCACTACGATGGTGGTTGGTAACCTATTTGCCTTGAGGCAAAAGAATATGAAACGTTTTCTTGCCTTCTCTTCCATTACACAAGCAGGTTTTATGATGCTTGGCTTTATGAATGGAGGCAGTCTGGGTATGACTACGCTTGTTTACTTTATGTTGATCTATGCAGTGTCTAACCTGGCTATCTTTGGTGTCTTAGCTATCGTGAGCAATACAACCAGTAAGGAAAATATGGATGACTTCAATGGCTTTTATAAAACCAATCCCGGTCTAAGCCTTATTATGCTTGTCTCCCTCTTCTCGCTGGCAGGTATACCTCCCGTGGCGGGCTTCTTTGGTAAATTCTTCCTCTTTACTGCGGCAGCTTCTTCAGGCCTATACATACTTGTGTTTATTGCTGTACTCAATGCAACACTATCCCTGTATTATTACTTGCTGGTGGTAAAGGCCATGTTTATCAATACCAACGATACGCCCATCCCAACCCTCCATACCACGCTCTATGAAAAGGCAGCCTTTGCACTTTGTTTAATGGGTGTGGCGGTGATCGGCTTTATGAGCTCACTATACAACTACATCCAATCACTCATGTAGCTACCTGGTAAGTATCAGAAAAAATGACTTATGAGAATGTGTATACAAAAATTAGTGTACGGCAGGTTTTACTTTGATACGCTTGCGAACAGGATATTTTTCCAACATCAGCAAACTGGTGCGTAGTATTTCTCCCATGGTGTTACATTGTAGGAAGGCTTCGTCTTCATATAAGTCTGAAAGCTCTTGCCTTAATTGATGAATGTGTTCGGAAGTGGATAACTCTTCCTGAACCATGGCCTCCAATAACGTATTGAGTTGAGTGCCGGCTGCCTTTACTCGGCTGGAAAGTCGGTTGCGCTCTTCTTTCTGATATTGAAGTTCCAATATGGGAGACATATTGCGCAAGCCCAAATTGATGATAGGATTATTCTCTTTAAAGAACTGTGGCATGTAGATGGTATGGCTTCCCTCGTAACATTCCTGGTCGAAGTCGATGGCGCGTAAGCGAAAATGCATTTCATCAAAATCCGGAATAATTTCTACTACAAAGTTATCCCGCCTCATATCTCCCAGTAACTGAACGAGACTGCGCTCATTAAACTTGACAAATTCTTTCGCAATGCGAAGCGGATTGTAGTTGGTCATGCCTGTACGCATGTCCATGAGGATCGGAACAAAACATTCCTTCGCATTAGAACAGGCATGCTCGGGATCACAATCGCATTTATGCAAGTACTTACTGATAAAGGTATCACCGGGTATGCCTTGGATGTGTTCTTCAATGAACGTATCGCCTTTGGTGAGGAAATTGATCTTGTTGGGGGACAAAAGGTGCTCGAGTTCCATGCCATACACACGCGAGGCATCGGCACGCTTTACATAGAAATAATCAAACAGGTCATTTAGCCTGTTGACAATGCGGATACGGAATGGATGGGTATTGGCGTAGAGACAATAATCCACTCGATCAATATAAAGATGTTCAATAATGTTCGTATCGCCTCCAACCTTTAGTTGTGCATAAACTTTACGAAGCGCCTCATGGATGAATTGTCGGTCAGACTCGGCATAGATGATGGTTTCCCACAAAGTATCGTTACCACGTTTATCATATAAAGTCATGGAACTTGTATAGTGAGAAAGATCCTGATAGGTAATGGGCACATCCATTTCGCGGTGAGTCGCGATTAAGTAATTTCTCAATGCACGACTCACCGGAAAGGTGGGTTTCTTAAAACGTATGTCACCCATTACAGGATTGGTTAAGCAAACTCTGGTTTAATCATACCAACCCATTTTTCGATTCGGCCGGCTGTTAAATCTTTTTGATTCTCTTCATCAATGACCAATCCAAGGAATTTACCATCAACTACACTCTTTGATGCTTCGAAGTTATAGCCTTCTGTTGGCCACATCCCAACGACAACTGCCCCTTTGTCTTTGATTCTATCATGGATAATACCGGGCGCATCAATAAAGGTATCAGGATAACCATCTGCATCACCTAATCCAACATAAGCAATTTTCTTCCCATTAAAATCTACACTTTCCAATTCATCTACAAAAGACTCCCAGTCCTCCTGCAACTGCCCGATTTCCCAGGTAGGGCATGCTAAAATCAGGTATTGATAGGGTTGCATATCATCGGCTGTTGCTGAGTTTACATTGTGCAAAGACACTATTGGTTCGCCACCCAATTGTGCCTGTATCGTAGTTACTACACGTTCGGTATTACCTTCCGTAGAGCCGTAAAAAATTCCAATCTTTGCCATAGTTATGTATTTAAATTATTTATTAAAGTCCTATTCCCAATGCTTTCCTAAATCGGTAAACTCACCACCTTCCCCATGTTTAGGATGATACTGCATGAAAATTTCTGATCTCATTAAGATATCAACGTACTGAGCACGTTTATAGGCATAAGGATCAATCATATCTTCTTTAGAAAGCTTACCCCTGAAGTTATCGAGTGATCGATAACTCTTCTTCTCCATCCATTTTTCTATTTCCTTAAGCATGGTTTCTATATAGGGTATTCCCCTTTTATAGATAGCACTCACCACTTGAACAGCATCTGCTCCGGCCAAAATCATCTTAATAATATCATGGCCATTCATAATGCCCGTATTGCTAATGATACTGGCATCAATTTGATTATAGAGTAAGCCTGCATAGCGAAGCGCCAGCCGATTATCGTTCTCTGAGCTAAAATTATAAGGGTAAAAATGGAGCTCTTTATCAATGTCAATGTCTGGTTGAAAAAGCCTGTTAAAAAGGACAAAACCTTTAGCACCCGCTTTATCCATTTTAGAAATTACTGCTAGTGGATTTGTGTAGTAAGGACTCAATTTCACAACCACTGGAATACTAATGGCTTTACTAACTTCTTTCAATATATCTACTTGATCAGAAACCAGGCGCAAGGCATCAGTTTCAAAGCCTACCTCGCTTGTGTAAAAATTCAATTCAAGCGCATCTATCCCAGTATCGGCCATTTTTTTTGCATACTCGACCCATGTATCATGGTAAACGCAATTGAGACTACCAATTAAGGGAATGCTAATCGCATTACGTGCCTGTCGCAGTCGCAGCAAGTGTTCAGCGGGGCCACCATGTTTAAGCTTTGGAAAAAAACTATCATGCTCCGCATCCCAATTGCTGAAATCTTCGTGCGATTGCTCCATGTTAAGTGATTCAAGTTGAATCTGCTCTTCAAACAAGGACTTATAGACGATGGCAGCAGCCCCCGCCTTTTCAAGTTTAATGAGATTATCAATGTCTGTTACAATGTTGCTGGCACCAATCACTATTGGATTCCTGAGCGTAAGGCCGCAATATCTTGTTGTTAAGTCTACCATAGTTTTACTGATTAGGATTTAACTTCAGACAGGTGTTGAATATCTTTTAATCGTTGTTCATTATCCTTAACGGCCAGCGCTTCCAAGCGGTGTGCTTCCTCAGGATGAGAGAGATTCAAGGTCTTGTATCGAATTTCTTCTTCCAGGTAGTTCTTGAAGCTGACCACATCTTCTGTTGCGGGTACATCCCAGGTAAATGGATTCTGACCCTCTGCCCGAAGATCAGGATTGAAGCGATACATGGGCCAGTAGCCACTCTTCACGGCTTTCTCGGATTGCTTCTTCGCCAAGCGCATGTCATAGCCATGCGCAATACAAGGTGAGTAGGCGATAATAATGGAGGGTCCGTTGTGCTTTTCCGCTTCCACAAAAGCCTTGGCTGTTACCTCGCGGTCCATGCCCATATTTACAACTGCCACATAGGCATTACTGTAAGTAGTCATCATTAAGCCCAAATTCTTCTTACTTAACTTCTTGCCATCTGAGGCAAATTTCGCCACTGCCCCTCTAGGGGTTGATTTAGAGGCCTGGCCACCGGTATTGGAGTACACCTCTGTATCCATCACCAAAATATTTACATTTCTATTAGAGGCCATCACATGATCGAGCCCGCCAAAGCCAATGTCGTAGGCCCAGCCATCACCTCCGAAAATCCAAACGCTCTTATCGACAAAGTAATCCTGCAGCTCAATCACCTTATCCAGTAAGGCCTGCGCTTCTTTCGCCAACATCTTTTTATTGCGTTCTTCTTTTAATAATCCTTTCAGCATGTCTGCGTGATCTCTGGCTTCGCGGGTTACCTCATCAAAGTGCATCAAAGCCTTTTCAAGGCCTTCTTTGAGAGGCCCGACAGCAAGCATCTTCAACAGTGCTTGTGCATTGGTATTAAGTTGTTTGCGGTTGGCATTAACGGCTAAGCGCATACCAAACCCAAATTCAGCATTGTCTTCAAAGAGCGAGTTGGCCCAGGCAGGTCCTTTTCCTTTGCTATCTTTTGTGTAAGGTATAGAGGGAAAAGTACCTCCGTAAATTGACGTACATCCTGTAGCGTTGGCAATCAGCATACGGTCGCCAAAGAGTTGTGTTACTAAGTGAATGTAGGGTACTTCACCACAACCGGAGCAACTAGGTGCGTATTCGATGTAGGGTTCTGTAATGTTAGGCTCCTGCACAAAAGGTAGTTTACCAATCCAGGTAGCCGGATTACCCGGTACACCTCTATACTCCAACTTCTTAGTTCCAGTTGGCACCGCCCCGTTCAGTGGCATGCGGGAAACAGGTATGGTATCCCCTTTCAAACGAAGAATAGGATCCATGATGAAGTCCGCGAATTCACCCGAACCTGCTGGCACTAACTCCGTGATTTCTGCATACTTATCAGCTTCTGCTGGAATCGGTACAGCCACAACTTCCGCACAAGTAACATCGATGGCCTTCCAATTCATTTCTACAATTTCAGGCCCCTTACGGGCAAACTGTTTCTCTACATACTTCTTAATAAGGCTGATGGCTTCTGCTTCCGGTACTACCCCCGATACTTTAAAGAAAGCTGTCTGCATGACAGAATTTATTCTTCCGCCTAAGCCAACACTCTTCGCAATTTTAGAAGCATCGATGGCAAATACTTTTACCTTCTTCTTCCAAATGGTTTCTTGCATGTCGCGGGTAAAAAGCCGGAAAATGTTTTCAGGCTTCTGACTACTGTTGATTAAGAAGGTACCTCCTTCCGTGATTCCTTCCAGGATATCATACTGCCCGATGTATTGTGGACGGTGCAAGGCAACAAAATCGACTTTGTTTAATAAGTATTCGGATTGAATCGGTTTCTTACCAAACCGTAAGTGCGATACCGTATACCCACCTGATTTATTAGAGTCGTATTGGAAATACCCCTGAACATATAAGTCTGTACTCTCACCAATAATCTTAATGGAATTTTTGTTGGCACTCACCGTTCCATCCGAACCGTAACCCCAGAACTTGCAACGTACAATGCCATCCTGTTCTGTATCAATTTCTTCTTTTACGGTAATAGACTTGTGTGTAACGTCATCGTTGATGCCAACGGTAAATCCGTGCCAGCCATTGGCATCGAGATGGTCGAATACGGCTTTTACCATAGAAGGTGTAAACTCTTTTGAGGATAGTCCATACCTACCTCCAATAATCTGTATCTCCGGGCGTGTGCGCAGAGCAGCCACTACATCCAGAAAAAGAGGTTCCCCCAAGGCACCCGGTTCTTTCGTGCGATCGAGTACTGCTATCTTTTTGACACTTTGTGGAATCACCTCCAAAAAATCTTCCAATGCAAAAGGACGATACAATCTCACTTTTACTGCGCCTACCTTCTCTCCCTTTTTTGTCAAGTAATTAATGGTCTCTTCAATCGTATCTATAGAAGACCCCATCGAAATCAGAATCTTTGTGGCTTTCGGATCGCCCACATACTCATATAGCTTATAGTAACGATCTGTAGCCTTACCCACGGCTTCCATATACTTCTTAATGATACCCGGGCAAGCATCATAATACTTATTAACAGTTTCTCGTCCTTGAAAATACACATCCGGATTTTGTGCCCCTACTTTGCACATAGGCTCTTCGGGGCGTAATCCTTGTTTGCGAAATGCTTCAACATATTTCATGTCGAGCAGGCCTTTCAAGGTTTCATATTCGATGGGAACAATTTTTTGAATCGAGTGAGAGGTTCTAAAGCCATCGAAAAAATGGAGAAACGGAATTTGTGCCTCTAGCGTAGCAAGGTGTGATACTACGGCCAGGTCTTGTGCTTCCTGCACATTGCCTGATGCTAACATCGCGAAGCCTGTTCCGCGTGTTGCCATTACATCAGAGTGATCTCCAAAAATAGAAAGCGCCTGACAGGCGAGTGAACGTGCCGATACATGAAAGACAGTCGGAATCATCTCTCCAGCTATTTTAAACATGTTTGGTATCATCAGCATCAGCCCTTGTGAAGCCGTAAAGGTGGTGGCCATCGCTCCTCCTGTAAGCGCGCCATGGATAGCACCCGCAGCACCCGCTTCAGATTGCATCTGAACAACATCCACAGTCTCTCCAAAAATATTTTTTCTTCCTTCAGCACTCCAGGCATCTGCCTTTTCTCCCATATCCGAAGAGGGCGTAATGGGATAGATGGCTGCTACTTCACTAAAGGCATAGGCAATGTTGGCAACAGCAGAATTGCCATCTGTATTGATGTGGTTGGGTTGGCTTTTCATAGCACTTTGTTTACGCAGGAAATGTAGAAGTAAGTGCCAGAACAGGAACTGCCACCAGTCAGCAGAAAAGATGATTTATGTCAACTTTGAAAAGGATCAAGCAGTAATGCCTATTTGGATCTTTGAATTCTGTAAAAATCGCTGATCAACCTTTGATCTACCTGGTAAACATCTGGATATATGTGTAACTGATTATGAAGGAACTCACAGGTATAATAGCGTATATATAAAGGTATCGGTTGACTTAGATTAATTGTGGTGCGCTTCTTTTGATCAACATATCTTTCGATGGTTCTGGACCTAACCCCATTCCTTCCTAAGTATAAATAATGTGCTAAATCCATGGCTCTCTCTACACGTACACATCCATGGCTCAGAGCTCTTATTCTATAGGAGAAGCTACGCTTCGCATTCGTATCGTGCAAGTACACCGCATACGGATTATCAAATATAAACTTTACCAAGCCTAAGGAATTTTCAGTACCCTCCCTTTGCCTTAAGGAAACTGGAAAATAGTCTTGGTGGAAAGTAGGCCAAGGAACACTATCTGGCGATAAGACTTCACCCCTTCTATTTAATACATCAAAATTATTCCGCGTAATAAATGAAGGATCCCGCTGTAAAATAGGTAAGTACTCCTCAACAGATATCTTCCTTGGAACGTACCAATACGGGTAAAGGGTAAAACACTCAATGACACTGCTTAATTCGGGTGTGCGATGTTCAGGATCACCTACAATGACACGCGATTGAAAACTAAGGGTATCTTGGACAATGACCTGTAAGGTATAAGCTGGAATGTTTATCAAGATATAGCGCCTATCCCATTCTGTACGCTCTCTACGCAAGCGCTCCATATTAATCTCAATAGCCTTCACCTCCCGAAATCCAACTATCGAATCGGAACTGAAGCCCTCTAGCAAAAATTTTCTAGAGCTTGCAGGTAATGAGTCCAGTACGAACCGCATCGCCTTTTTTAGATCTCGATAATATTGAATATCCGGCTCCTGATGATTAACTAAATTTTGAAGGCTAACACCTGATGCTATAGAATCGAGTAAGGCTAAGCTTATTGTATCAGCTTCACTTTTAGTAGGATTTTGTAATCGACCGTGGCGTACATCCATGTTAAATCGTAAAAAAGCATCCAACAATAAAACTTCCCGCCTAAGAAGTATGCCATCGCTATAAGCAGCTTCTTTTATTTGATGAAGCTCTGGCCAATGGTATTCATTGGGTAGTAAGCCATAGTAGCGGGAATTCTCAATTAGCTGAAAGATTGAGTCTACCAATTGGGAAGTATTTCCTTGATTCAACCATAAAGACACAAAACCCCTCTTTTTGTAGAATTCATAAATGGTACTCCCCGCATACAATTTCTGATAAACAGCATGGGAAGAGTCAACAGAAAGCAAATGGAGTACAGGATGACTTTCTTCCATTACAGCCACAGGCTCCTCAACCTTTAATGGTAGAACTATTGCACTTTTACATCCTGTGAAGAATAAAATTGGTAGCGCAAAAAGCCAAAAAAAATGTAAAAGTCGATTCAGGAAATTTAAACTACGCATATCGAAATCAGTAGGAACATCCTCAATATATCTACAAGTTCCTATGATGGCAGACATCAACGTAACTGATCATTATCAGTGTATTTACCTGGCAAAGGCCCTTCGATAAAATAGTTCCCTATTGAAAAAAATAATCTTACACAAGATTAACTATAAGGTTTATGACATCGGTAAAGAAAAAATTTAAAAATCAGGAACCATTTTTACTGTTCAATTGTCATTCCGGCAAGAACAAATCATATGCAGAAACTCGTTGTGATTCAGTGGATACTTATGCTCAATTTGCTTAACTATCTACCAGGGAAAGCTTTTGGCAATCCAGACTTATTGTTCAATGAAAAATCTTCCTTAACTCTTTATGAATCACTTGACTTTGGTGGCTACGAAAAACCAGCATTCGAGATCTTTAACCAGGCCCTGGCAGGTTATCAAAAGCTTAAGGCATTGCAAAAATTATCGGATAAAGAGATTATTACCCTTATTGATTTTAGTAAATCAGCCAACAAAAAAAGGCTTTGGATCATTGACCTAAAAAATAGTAAAGTACTTAAACACACACTTGTTGCCCATGGACGAAATACGGGTGATGAGTATGCTCAATATTTCTCCAACACACCCCAATCCAATCAAAGTAGTCTAGGGTTCTATGTTACCGGAGGCACCTATATAGGTAAGCACGGTATATCCCTTAAATTACATGGTGCAGAGGCGGGCATTAATGATAATGCAGAAAAGCGATCCATCGTGATGCATGCAGCAGAATATGTTAGTGAAGCCTTTATCAAACGTGTCGGTCGCCTAGGTCGCAGCCAGGGATGCCCTGCAGTGCCTGTAGAGGAGCATCAGGAGATTATTAAAACACTGGCTAATAAAACTTGTCTATTCATCTATTATCCAGATCAAAACTACTTAAGCGCTAGCAAGTTGCTAGCCTCCATCGACAGCACTATATAATAAAGAAAATGATTTTATTAGCAAGCCTATTGATAGCCTTTATCTGGAAAAACATTGCTTTATTGAATAAGCAAAAAGCACAAAATAAATCTTTTGAATCTTTCTAGATTTCCTTGTTGATATACGAAGAGAATTCTTTTTGACTTCGCTTATCTATCATTGATTCAGGTAAATTTTACTTAGTCCACCCTGACATAGTCAAAATTGCGTTTATCAATTTTGTTTCCCTTCCTACCCTCTATACTGGCATATAGATAATTTCCTACTCTTCTATAAGCAATTCTGGTCGGGAAGTCATGTTGCACATTTTCAACAATGAATTCTTCTCCTTGTAAGAAAACCATTTGAAAATTGACGGCCGTGTTATTGTTTTGACCTTCAACAGAAGATCGGTAATACCAATTACCCTTAAGAAAACTTACCTGCAAACTTTCAAGCAAAGTAGTATCGGAAAGATTCTTAACCATTACACTTCGTCCTACTAAGGTACTATCACTTAATCGCTTCCAGCTTTCGACTATCTTTCCATGGTTATTCTGAATAACCCATGTACCCTCCAACCAGCTAAACGGCAAAGAATTTTGTGCATATAATGAATGAGTACTTATGAATAGCCATAATATGGGCAACACTAAAAAATTAACCTTATGCATACTAATGATTTAGAGACACCTTAAATTTTGACGGAAACAAATATGCGATCTCCCGTTTTACCGGCATACTCTTTCACATAAGCCACAAGTAAATCACTTCCTGTATTTAAATAGAGTTCCTGGTAACTACCACAAAACATAATCTTCTCTACTTCAGCTTCCATGCAATGACTGACTGGTCTTTTGTGTACGAGCAAACATTCTGGGCGCAGGTAAGTGAGTTCCTTTTGACTACCAAGTTTAAACTTTCGCTTCAAATGGGGAGATAACTTATTGTACTTACCCAATAAAGCGGCTACATATTCATTTACAGGTCTTTTATACACTTGCTCGGCAGTACCACTTTGTAATAGCATACCCTTCTGCAATACAAGGACTTGCTCTGCCCAGGGTAATATGTCTAAAGGATCATGCGATACGAGTAGACAAGTAATATCAGTGGCCTTCACAATGTCATCGATAACCTTTCTGAGGCTATTCTTGTGTATGATATCTAAATTTGAATAGGGTTCATCCAGCAATAATAACTTCGGAGAACTTATTAACTGACGGGCCAATGCCACTCTCTGTCTCTCTCCTCCGGAAAGTTCATCAGTTTTTCGACCTGTTAAATGATTGATTTCGCAAAGCTTAAATAGCTTAGTTGCCTCTCGCTCGGTAAGCTTGTTAGCGTAATCCAGCACTTGCTCTACCCGTAGAAATTTAGGTAATTCAAACAATTGAGATAGGTAGGCTATCTTCGGGTGCCCTGCAACGAGCGTTTCATTAGGTCCTTTAATCCTTTCTCCATCAAACATTACCGATCCCTTGTCACTTTGCTCAAGACCTGCAATTATTTTTAGTAAAGTACTTTTTCCTGAGCCGGTTTCACCAGCAATAACAACACGTTTATATTGACCCGTTTTAAAGGATACCTTTCTCAAAATGTGATTGACTCCATTTTTTTTATCGATGCCTGCCAGCTGTAATTCACTCATATACCAAAGGTAAAAAAAGCTATGAGGCAGATATACAAGCCCGGGAACTTTCTTGCGCCATCAGTGTTTTTAATGTTCTTTTAATAAAAACTATGGAGTTAGGTTTATACAGCTTTGTCGAAATGGGTAAAGACCCTATCACTGGCCAATTAATGACTGGCACAGAAAGGATGCAAAACCTGTTAGAAGAATTTGAATTAGCAGACCAAGTTGGGTTAGATGTTTTTGCCCTTGGTGAACATCATCGTGCTGATTATCTGATCTCTGCCCCTCCGGTAGCCCTCGCAGCAGCAAGCATGCGCACAAAACAAATTAAACTATCAAGTGCTGTTACTGTCCTCAGCTCTGAAGACCCTGTCAGGGTATTTCAGCAATTTGCAACCCTGGATCTGTTATCAAAAGGCAGGGCAGAGATTATTGCAGGGCGAGGATCTTTTATCGAATCCTTTCCCCTTTTTGGTTACGACCTAAAAGATTACGATACACTCTTTGCCGAAAAACTTGACATGCTGCTCAAGCTAAACGAGCATGAGCGAATTACATGGAAGGGCAAGCACAGAGCCTCTGTCGATAACTTAGGCGTATATCCAAGACCTCAACAAGAAAAACTACCTATTTGGATTGCTATTGGCGGCACACCGGAATCGATAGCCAGGGCGGCTACGCTTAACATCCCATTAGCATTAGCCATCATTGGCGGCAATCCCAATCAGTTTGCGCCTCATATCAAGTACTATCGTGATATAAGAACACAAGCTGGTTTTACTTCTCCTGCTCAGGTAAGTATCAACTCCCACACTTATATTGCTGACTCATCGCAAAAAGCAGCCGATGAATTCTACCCTGCCTATGCAGCAGTGATGACGCGCATTGGTGCGGAACGAGGCTGGCCCCCTATGGAAAGAGAACATTATGAGCAGATGAGAAACCCGAAAGGCTCTTTGCTGGTGGGCAGTCCTCAGCAGGTTATCGATAAAATACTATACGAGCATGAATTGTTCGGCCATACACGCTTTTTAGCGCAGATGATGGGGCCCATGCCTCATGCCAATATGCTGCGATCTATTGAACTTTTTGGTACGGTAGTAGCACCTGCTATTCGAAAAGCTTTGGGAGTAACAAAACCTAGTGATCAAGTACTGAAGGCTGCAGTAGTTTGATGCCTGCGGCAAAACGGCCGCTGTCACCTTTGCGGGCGGAGAAAAAATTTTGGTTCTTAATAACCGTGCAGGTATTTGCTATGTCGATATGTTCAGGCTGCACACCGAAATGGCGTAACTGCACATAGTTGGCTCTCCACAAATCCAGCTTGGCCTTTCCATTTTCCAGCGGTGCAAGCAGCTCAGCTGCGTTGGTAAAACTCTGTTTGACTGACTGAATCACTTCGTCCCCCACTTCATAGGAAGCCTGGCAAACCGATGGTCCTATCGCTGCCATCACATCCTTACCTTCCGTGCCAAATTCCTCACGCATTCTATGGAGAGTCTTTTGCAGAATATGTAAAACTGTTCCCTTCCAACCAGCATGCACGGCACCTACAGCTCCATGTAGTTTATCATACAACAAGATAGGCACACAATCTGCTGACATCACCCCTATACATACCGTAGGGTCATTGGTAATGAGTGCATCTGTATCGGCTACTAAATCATGACTCGTCATAGCATTTACGCGGACTATATGATCTGCATGCACCTGCTTTGGTAAGAACAAGCGATCCTCCGAAACCCCCATGGCCTCTGCCAATAAGGCTCTATGCTTTCGTACCACTGCGGGATCTGGTGAAGTAGAGAAGCTGATATTAAATTCTTCCTCATCGCTGAAGGAATGACGCTCCGTCACAAAATGATCGATAGCATCCCCACTGCCGAAATGCTCCAATTGCCAAAGTCTTAGCTGCTTTTTCTTTACCAGTTTCATGAAATTATTGCATCAACTTTTAAAATCAAGCTTGCAAGTAAATCTTACCAAACTTACCATCCAATAGCAAAAGAAAATACCCCTTGCCTTTAAAGGCCACCCTTGTTTTTGAAATTGATTTCCGGAACTACCCAAATACTTTTATCTTTGCGCCCTTATTTTGGATTATCATGATTTCAGTAGACGCAGTGAGTGTAGAGTTTAGCGGTACCGTTCTTTTCAGCGATATCACCTTCAATATTAATGAAAACGACCGCATTGCCCTCATGGGTAAAAATGGTGCTGGTAAATCCACGCTGCTCAAAATAATCGCTGGCGTTAATAAGCCAACACGAGGAAAAGTTTCGGCTCCTAAAGATGCCATCATTGCTTACCTCCCACAGCATTTACTAACCGAAGATAATGCCACTGTATTTGAAGAGGCCGGCAAAGCCTTCTCCAAAATTCACAGCATGAAGCAGCAGATGGATGAACTCAATTCGCAGTTAGAAACCCGTACTGACTACGAATCAGATGAGTACGCCAAAATCATAGAACAGGTATCGGAGCTGAGCGAGAAATACTACTCCATTGAAGAAATTAATTACGATGCAGAAGTTGAAAAGACCTTAATGGGACTTGGCTTTTTGCGGAGTGATTTTAACCGACCTACCACTGAGTTTAGCGGTGGGTGGCGCATGCGCATCGAGCTAGCCAAAATCCTGTTGCAAAAGCCTGATTTAATCCTGCTGGATGAGCCCACCAATCACCTGGACATCGAATCTGTACAGTGGCTTGAAGACTTCCTGAAAAATAATGCAAAAGCCGTTATTGTCATCTCACACGATAAAGCCTTCGTGGATAATCTAACTAACCGCACCATAGAAGTAACCATGGGGCGGATTTACGATTACAAAACCAATTACACCCATTACCTGCAACTCCGCAAAGAGAGACGCGAACAACAACAAAAGCAATTTGACGATCAGCAAAAAGAAATTGCAGACATTACTGCTTTCATCGAACGATTTAAAGGCACCTATTCTAAAACCCTTCAGGTGCAGTCGCGGGTTAAAATGCTGGAGAAGATTGTTCCGATAGAAGTAGACGAGATTGATACATCTGCCCTTAACCTCAAGTTCCCCCCTGCTCCCCGCTCTGGTAATTACCCGGTAATTGTTACTGAGTTTACCAAAAAATATGGAGATCACACAGTGCTCAATGATGTATCGCTCACCATTGCACGAGGCGAGAAAATAGCCTTTGTCGGTAAGAATGGCGAAGGTAAATCCACGCTAATCAAGGCCATTATGAACGAAATTCCATTTGATGGAAAATGTCAGCTTGGCCATGGCTCTATGATAGGCTACTTTGCCCAAAACCAGGCAGCTTTACTGGACGGTGAGTTGACTGTTTTTGAAACCATCGATCAGATAGCAGTGGGCGAAATCAGAACCAAGATGAAGGACATCCTGGGCGCATTTATGTTTGGGGGAGATGCGATCGATAAGAAAGTAAAAATGCTTTCCGGAGGTGAACGTACGCGTTTGGCGATGATCAAGCTCTTGTTGCAACCTGTTAATCTATTGATTCTCGATGAACCTACTAACCACCTGGATATTAAGACTAAAGACATTTTAAAAGATGCCCTCAAAGCTTTTGATGGCACCCTCATTCTGGTGTCGCATGATCGCGATTTTCTGGATGGGCTCGCCAATAAAGTATTTGAGTTTGGCAACAAGCGCGTGAAGGAACACTTTGAAGATATAGGTGGTTTCTTGCGCAACAAGAAGATGGAAAACCTACGCGAGATTGAAAGATCTGCTAAATAATCTTTCCTGTTTTTCGCATTGCCTTTGAACAATTTGCCAGGAGATTTTGTCTGGTGATTACTCTTTAAAACAATATCAAGATGACTAAAGTGTGGTTCATTACAGGCTGCTCGACCGGATTCGGCCGTGAGCTTTCAAAATTAGTATTAGCAAAAGGCTATAAGGCAGTTGTAACAGCACGTAAGCTTCAAGATATTCAGGACATTGTAGGCCCTTATCCAAGTCAGGCTTTGGCTTTGCCGCTCGATGTAACACAACCTAGTCAAATTCAAGAGGCAGTTGATAAAGCCTTTGCCCATTTCGGTCAAATCGATGTATTGGTCAACAATGCCGGCATTGGCTATTTCGGAGCCATCGAAGAGAGTGAAGATGATGAGGTGCGCAGAATGTTTGAAATCAATTTCTTTGGTCTGGCCAATATGTCCAAGGCCGTGCTGCCTATCATGCGCAAGCAGCGCAGCGGTCACATTCTCAACATTGCCTCGATTGCTGGTTTAGTAGGCTACCCTGCTGTAGGCTATTATAACGCTACCAAATTTGCGGTTGATGGTTTTTCTGAATCGCTTTCAAAAGAAACAGCTCCCTTGGGCATAAAAGTAACCGTTATCTCCCCTAGTGGTTTCCGTACTGATTGGGCAGGACGCTCTGCTAATACAAGCAAAATTGTGATTGATGATTACGCGTCTACGGCAGGTGCCAATAAGGATAGCATACGCGGCTACAGCGGTAACCAACCTGGCGATCCTGTTAAAGCAGCTGAGGCCATGATTAAAGTTGTTGAGACAGAGAATCCGCCTTATCGTCTACTCTTAGGCAAAGGCGCCCTCAAAAGTGCGCGCATTAAACTTGATCTGTTAAAGAAGGATTTTGACACTTGGGAAGAAATCACCGTGGGTGCCGATAATCCTCTTTCGTAGCATCCATTCCCATAAATAAAGAAGCCTCCGGATAACCGGAGGCTTGTGCTACGGGTCGCTTCTCCCCAGTTAACGAACCTCAATAGCCTTTTTGGGTTTGGTTGTACCCATCGCTTTTTTGGCAATGTGTAGTTTTAAAACACCATCTTCGTAATAAGCTTTTACATCTTCTTCATTTACATTTTCAGGTAATGTAAATGATCTGCTGAAAGATGAATAGCTATACTCTTTACGAGTGTAGGTTTTGTCCATTTCTTCTTTTTCCTCCTTCTTTTCTGATGAGATTGTCAAAACCCCATGATCAACAGATATTTCAAAATCCTTCTTTGTCAAACCAGGTGCAGCCATGTCAATTTCAAAATCCTTTTCAGTTTCTTTTACATTGACAGCGGGAACTGATTGTTTTCTTAACCAATCAGCATCGAAAAAGCGATCGTTATCGAAAAAGTCCGATAACAGCGAGCCATTCATAAAGGATGGCCAGTCAGTTTTTTTCATGAGTGACATAAATACCTCCTTTTTTTATTTACATAACTAATATACATTGAAATAGAACCTTAATGCCATGATAAGCATCATACCGGAGATTGATATTCGTCAGTGATTGCTCATGTTCTCTATTAACACTACCTTATTAAAAATCTAATTGCTATTCATGAAAGTATTATGCCTTAGTCTGCTGCTTCTTTTACTAAGTCTAAAAGTAAAATCACAAAGTCAATCAGGTGCTGATCTATTCTGGAAGGAATTACAAAAGCATTGTGGCAAAGCTTATCGCGGCACCGTATCCGAAAGCCCAGAGAGTGGCACCTTCAAAGACAAAGTATTAGTGATGCATGTGCGGAGTTGCAGCGATTCTGTTATTAGAATACCTTTTGTTGTTGGCGATGACAGATCCCGTACCTGGGTACTTACAAGAGTAGATAACAGAATTCAATTAAAACATGATCACAGGCACGAAGATGGAAGCGAGGATAAAATTACTCAATATGGAGGTTTAGCCACTAACGAAGGCTCTGCAAGTTTACAGATATTTCCGGCTGACGCTGAAACGGCAAGCCTTTTACCAAACGCAGCTTCTAACGTATGGTGGATGAGTTTTCAAGATAAAATTTTCACGTATAATCTCAGGCGATTGAATAGCGAGAGAATTATAACCGTTTCTTTTGATCTAAGTCAGCAAAGCAGCATTCCCGCAGCTCCGTGGGGAAGTCAATAGCACTATCCCCAAAGATTCCTGGAAGCTTGCTGAATATGCCTTTGGTTATGGACTAATAAAAATTCAAGCGTATCCCCAATATTCAGCTTGATCAAGCGCGATAAGGATGTGGCTACTTTTCCTTTTGCCATGGGTTTGTTCTTTGAAGCCTTAACCACTTTCAATAGCTCCTCTTGAAATTGAATAAATCGACTCACGACTTCGTGTGGATCGTTGATCGCAACTGGTTTATGTTGTTTGATGGCTCTATACCTTACCCGTGATCCATCGGTGCTCATCATTCTGATAAAGTATAATCCTATCCAGGTGTTTCTGAATTTTACCGGTGTCTCGGATACAGATAACTTATCCAAAGCCTTCCAAACCTTTGGATGATAATAGGCCGCATAACTGTTAAGATGTTCAAAACATTCGGCTATGCTCCAACCACCTGAAGATGATGGTTGAAGCAATCTTTCATCAGAAAGGTTTTGAAAGACAGCGACTGTCTCTGTTAATTGAGCCTCTAACATGCTCTCTAAGCGAAAGAGATAATCTACCTGATCAGCCATGCTGGAAATTTATCACTCTTCTACCAAATATGATGAGGGCAATTCCAACGAAACAAAAAATACTTTCAATCATGAACCAGGTGTTACCAAAATCACCCAGGGCTCCATCTGCCAAGATTGTTATTAATCTTGAACTGGCATAAGAGCCCCAGAAGAGTGTAATAAATTGAACCCCTTGCTGTAGACAAAAAAAAGTTAAGTATAGTATAGCAATGACCAGGGTAATTCCTACACCACCGTAAACTCCTCTTATAGAGCTCAGGGCATCGTTGTTGCCGAGTTTTACCTGAACCAGATCCATAACAGCCTGAGGGCTTTTAATGGCTAGCAATGCTACATAAGCCAAGCTAAAGGCCGATAATAGCATAAAGCCCTTGGCCAATACTGTGTAAATTGTGTGTGTCTTCATTTTGTAGTATTTAAATGTTGACACAAAGCAAGCACTTAGGATTTGGCCCTGTCTTGGTAAATACCAAGATTTCAAATACGTACAGTATTGATCAATTTACTAAAATTAGTAGGGTCTATGCCCAGGTAATTGGCCAGGTACTTATGAGGAACCAGCTTTAAAATATGAGGACTTCGCTGGAGAAGTTTCCTGAATTTTTCTTCAGAGGAGAAACACTGTAATTCCACCATTCTCTCCAGCAGACCAGCAAAAGAATGAGTAATTCCCTTTCTGACAAAATCGGAAAGAACAGGATGCTTTGCTAATAAGGAGCTAAAGGAGTTATAATCAGTCCGCAAAAAGGAAGATGGCGTGAGCGATTCGTAGTAATATCTAGAAGGAATTTGTAATAAGAATGAATCCATAACACCCCCAAAAGATGGCGCATAGGTTAATACCAGTGTTGATTCTTTATCACCATCCAAAAAGAAAACCCTTTGAACACCTTCCGTAACGAAATACAAATAATTTTCCTTCTCTCCTGCTGAGCTGATTAATTCTTTGCGCTTTACATCATAGTTTTTCCAAATGGATGAAAAGTCAGTCCACTCTCTATCTGATAAAGGTTGAATCGCATCAACAGCCTGCTTTAATAAAGCCAATGATTCCATACTATGGATGGATAATAATTTTTCCTCTGGTAAAACCTTCTTCGGTAGCAATGCTATACAAGTATATCCCTGCAGGGAGATTGGGTATTGTGATACTCTCCCGATCTGAGTTCAGTATTTGTGTTAATATCACCGCTCCATTCGGATTAAATAATGTAAAATTTTGCCCTGTGCTCTCAAATTGTTTGGCTATTACTTGCAAGTCATCTCCAGCACTAATTGGATTGGGAAATAACAGAAACGGGATATCTGTCAGGAAGTACTCACTTACCAAATCACTCTCAATGATTTCTCCATTGATAAATCTTAATACAATTCGATAAGTATTCAAGCCCTGCTGCGGACTTGTATCCAAATAAAAAAGATCAGTAGAAACCGGATTTTGTATAAGCGCTAAAGTAACGAATACATCATCCTCTAATCTTTGAAAGTTTATACTGGAAAGGCCATAGACTGTTCCTAGCGCAGCGTTAAGCTTAATACCAACATTACTTTGCAGCTCCAGGTAAAATGAAGAAAGGTAACACGTTACACCCTGTAACTCAAAGTCAGTGGCATACCCTTGAATACCCGGCTTTGCATCTTCTAAAATAGGCTGCACTGAGAAAAGCTTACTTTGAAGATCAGCTTTAGTAACAATCAGACTTGTATCTGTAGTTATTACAAAATCCTCCATCGAAGAGTTTGCATAGTTTCTAACTTTGTATGATTGGGCAGCTGCAATGGTTCTCCAATTCAACATGACAGAATCTTGACAGTTAAAGCCTATCGTTGGTACAATAGGCCTCGACAAAGTAAACACATCAGAATAATAGTAGCTGCCATTAACTTCCATGCGTACCTGTGCGGGTCCATACACTACCGGGGGCTTCCATCTGAGTAACTTTTTCAGCAGGTCAACATCACTCTTTATCAAATTCCACGAAAGCCCTTTATCATAAGTAATCTCTAAACTACCAGTGGTTTCACTCTTGGTGCTGTGCCATTGAAAATAGCTATCTGTTTCACCATTATAGGGCATGTGATCGCTGCCAGTGGGATATAGCCATTGAAATACTTCTTTGATATCCCATGAATACACAATATAGAATGATTGAGCTCCTTGTGAGATGGCATGAGCCTTTACGTTAAAGGTATAAGTGCCTGCCACTGGGTTTGCTAAAGAAATCTGTTCTGTATTATTTACATGATCAACGCCTCGCTGAGCAGGTTCCTGAAGGGATGATAGTTGTGCAGTTGAGTTTAGTACCCAGGGTAAAATAATAGTATTCTCAGAGTTTGTCATGCTCAAGTCAAGGTCGTTTACCAAAGCACTTGCAGCATTAGCAGCAGCCGGTACATCTGTCCATACCAATGTCGCTTTCAGGTTTTGTGCATCTGCAGGAACTTCAATCTGAAAGCTTAGCTGCTGCTGTCCCGTCAGTTCACCACGAATGAAATGATTTTCGTTCAATGCTTTTAAACTAGACCAGGCATCAACATTTCCATAACCAGTAATAAAATCTATCCCTGCGGGTCCGGCATCTTGAGCACCGTTAATTAACAAAGCCTTCACAAGTGATGCTTCTGGTACAATACCGAATCGATCGCGGTAAGACTGTTGTATTAAGGCAGCAACACCAGACACCAATGCAGCTGAATTAGAGGAGCCAGCCATACTGTAAGCCACTAATTCCGGTTTAATTCGTCCGTCATAAGCGGGCCCGCGTGAGGAAAAAGAAATTGTTCTGCCTACTGTATCAACCGACCCAACCGACAAGGTATTTTTTGACATCTTAAAATTACCAGTAAGGTTAGCGTAATTACCTATACCAGTATAAGGTCCATTGGTAGAAGTTGCAGCACCATCATTACCAGAGGAGAACACGTGTACTAAGGTTGGCAAACTATATACACTCTGATCAAAATCTTCTGCCAAGGAACCATAGAAGTTTTCAATTTGCGTACCATAGGAATGGTTCTGAACTGAAATTCCCATCGTTGAATAAGCTTCGAGGGGATCAGGTTCAAGCACAGCAAAGCTTGACGAAGTAAGCATGACTTCAGGCGCTACACCTTTGCCTGTTATAAAAGAGTTCCCCTCACCTCCTACTATGGTAGCCATTTCGGTAGCATGAATATCTCGCACAGGTGATATGAGATTAGAAGAAATGTAACGACCCTCTAAATCAATATCAGTAGTATCAAAAGCGTCTTCTTTAATAGAAACCTTGAGCCCCTGCCCTTTCAAAGATGGCCATTGGTGTTGAACAAAGCTGATGTTATTAGGCGCAAGATTCAAATCCAATACCTTGCTCTCTGGCTTGGCTGTCCTGGATTCTAAACCGATATACTTTACTGCTGTTAACGGAAGTATATGCGTCAACACATCTTCATAGCTACATTGCACCAATACAGTAGTATTTCTTACATGGGAAATTTTTATATGGCCCAAAATGGACTTTAGTTCGCTACCATGCAATGCATACCTTAACTTTAAGGTATAAGTTTGTGCATGGTCATTAGTTGAATCATAAAATCTGAGCAAGTCAGATAACTTCCATAAGTCATTGGCTTTATGGATCAAAGCTGTCTTTGATAAATTCTTTACATGTACACCCTGCGTTATAATGGTGCGATGACCAACATACCTGAGAATTAAGGTTTTATTTTCCAAATACTTTTTGGCTGCAGTAGGCTCATTAAATGTTACAACATAGAAGAGACTATCAGATATTAATGAAGATGACTCAATACTATGTTCAATAAATGTTGAAGCCTGCTGTTCAATAATCGGGTTCTGGGCGCTCAATTGTGCATAAAAAGGATAAGGAGCCATGAACAAAAGAGATAAATAGAAAGAGCTCAGCGGCACTGTACAACGGGCCACTAACTGCTTAGTCAATACCCGCACTATTTCAAGAAGGCACATTTCATTACGCTTGAACATTAAACAGATATCCTATGAGTAATTTCGAAATATATAAACCTAAACCTAATTATTTATGACAAGTTTAAGAAAAACCGCATGGGCGATGGCGGCAGTACTCTTCAGCGCCTTTATTATCTCCTGTACAGAAACGCAGTTACAAACTGAGAGTTTCGAAATATCTGCTGATGTGAAAGCACAGCTTAAGGATCTGGGATTTGATGTGAGCGATGTCCAGCGCCATTCCGGAAGAAATCCAATTACCGGAGAGTTCACCAGCGGTTATATCTTGGAAAAGGATATGTTTTTATCACAATCAGACATTGATGCCATGAGTAAGAGCCATGTGCATCACGTAGGTGCTGTTGGTGAGCAATACAGAACAACGAATCTGGTAAGTTCACCTCGCACGATCCGTGTTTTGGGCTATACAAGCGGCAGCAATGCCCTGGATACCAAAATGCGCACAGCTTTGCAAAATGCTGTAGCTAACTTCAATGCGCTCAACATTGGCCTTGAGTTTACTTTAAGCTTTGGCACCAATACTGCTGCTGCAGAAATTGTAGTTTACAGAGTCAGTGGCGGTGCTGGTGGTTCCGCTGGTTTCCCAAGCGGAGGCCTTCCTTACAAGTGGGTACAGATTCTTTCAGGCACTAGTACCTACAGCACCGATGTGGTGGAACACGTAATGACGCATGAAATTGGCCACTGCTTAGGCTTGCGCCATACCGATTATTTTAACCGCTCTCTATCTTGCGGCAGTGGTGGTAATGAAGGAGATGGTGGTGTTGGTGCCATTCATATCCCTGGTACGCCTACAGGCTTTGACGCCAATTCCATTATGCTTTCATGCTTTGGATCAACAGAAGACGGAGAATTTGGCTCTTTTGATGTTGTAGCCCTAGAATATTTGTACTAGCCAATAGTCCCCAGCTATGCTAGAAGCCTGACGAAATTCGTCAGGCTTTTTTTGTTGAATTATTTTTCCGCTTTGCAGACTAGTCTTAATTTGCGTGAAATTACATCACATGAAAGTAGCCGAAATTCATACAAAAAAGGGCATCATGAAGATTCAGTTCTTCGAAGAAGATGCACCATTAACCGTTAAAAACTTCATTGATCTGGCAGAGCATAATTTTTACGATGGTTTAACCTTTCACAGGGTAATACCAAATTTTGTTATTCAAGGAGGTTGCCCTAATGGCATCGGAAACGGAGGCCCAGGTTACTCGATTAAATGTGAACTTACAGGCAACAACCAATACCATGACCGCGGAGTTTTATCTATGGCACATGCAGGGCGCAACACGGGTGGATCACAGTTTTTCATATGCCACAGCCGCCAAAACACTGCTCACTTAGACAGAAACCATACTGTTTTTGGAAAAGTTTATGAAGGCTTGGACGTGATTGACCAAATTCGTCAGGGAGATGTGATGGAGAAGGTAATTATCAATGAGGTAGAAAATATCTGATCAACGGCATCATAATTGAATAGAAAGGGCGGTTTGTAACCGCCTTTTTCTATTTAGTAGATCTTAAGAGCGAAAAGGGAAAAAGTAATAAAGCGCCAACGAGCTTTAACAGCCACTCTATTGTAAAGCCTACTATTCTGAAGGGTAAAGTAATAAGCCAAAATAGGGGGAAAAGGAACAATAGCAGTATGGCAACAGGCCAACACAAAACCAACAAAATACACCAAAGGATAAGGGTTAAAAATATTCTCATGATTGCTTGCTGTGTAATTCAGTCAAACAATAATGAGACCAGAGTCAAATATTGAACAGGGCTTGAATTTAAAGGATGTACTTACAGGTTATTGTCAAAAGTGAACAAAGGTTTGTACAGTTTTGAACAAATCAATTATAAAAATCTTGAAGAGAGGCCATGTAGATATTATTCCATCCGTCTACTATATCCTCGTAGGCTTCATCTGGAATATTGGTGTGACGCACTTCTACGGATGTGGCCTTATCTCCTTCTGCATGGAGCTTAATCGTTACTAATGACACTTCTCCGTCTTCACCAAAGTACCACTGTTGTACAATCTTTCTATCTTTTTCGAACTCCACATTCTTACCAACAATAGCACCATCCCACAAAGAGAATTCTGTGTCAGGCACTGGTTCCATTTCTGCCTGATCGCCTGTCCAAAGCATAATAGTAGTCTCTGTCGTTAATGCCAGGTAAACCTGATCAGGCGTGGCGTTTAATTGATAATATTTTTTAAAATCCTTCATTAATGAACTATTACTTTTTATATATGACCTTAAAATGATGTTCAAAATAAAAAGGAATGCCTGATTCCGTAATTCCATCAATAAGCATTTTCATAGGACCAATATCATCACTGGCACCAAATGTAACGGTATTTATACTACTAGTATTTGTACTTAAAAAACCATTCCAATACAAATTAGCTCGCAAATCAGGAAAATCCTTAGGCAACAATGATCCTGCCCCTATACTCTTATTGATGGCCGGACTTAAGCCAATAACCTGAAAATGATTTTTGTTAAGGCTGGTCTTATCGTATCTAGCATTTTTAGTTTCAATAAAAAGTATCCCATTCTCACCGAACTTCCCCAACGCAGAAAGCTTATTGGGGCTATTGATTAAACTTAAACTGACAATATCTTCAGGTTGTAAGCTCATAAAAAGTGAAGTGTTTTTAGTCATTACTCCATCGATAACATACAAAGGATCACCTTTAAATGTCTTAGAGTTTGTCTCATGTCGATAGGAAATCCTGACAACATAGCTATCGTTCTTATTCTTTGCCTTTACGAAGGGCATAATTTCTCTAAGTAGCTCTTCTACTGTTTGAAAGATAAGGTAATCATCAACTCTAACCGAGTAATCAATACCACGAAATTCTTCTATTAGTCTATCATTTACAGACTGTGAAGATTCTACTGACTTTGAGCGATCATTGTGATAAAATGAAAAAGACTTATCTGTCATATTCTTATAGTATTGGTACTTACCATAAATATTTTCGGTGCTCTCTTTGTTTGAAGAAACCCTTGATTTTGATACATAACTACTAAGAGAATCAACTTGAGGAATTATCATAAAGTCATTATCAGCGTTTTTACCTTTGTAAAGAGTCGTAACGAATAAGTCATCATTTTCCCAGACATCAAAGGTAAAAGGCACTTCAATAGTTCCATTCTTTGTGTATGCCTCAAATCCCAAAACGTTCTTTTGAAGAAATGCTAATACAAGTAATGAGTCAGGAGCCTCACTTCCATCGGAAGATCTAACAACCTTTGCCCTAAAAAGGGGCTTTTCTTTTACAGGATGGACTCGGTCCTTTCCATTTTCTTCGAAAATTTTTGACCAATCAATTCTATTCCAAGATGTGGACACTAAAAAATCATTTATTTGTTCGTTACTCGGATTTGCAACATCTTCAAACCAAAGTTGAGCACCGGGTATATCTATCAAATTTACGCCAGATCCATTTTTACTATGTCTTCCAAACAAATCAGATTGAAAAATTGTAATCGACATAGCTGATCTCAACAGATTTTCATTATAATCCTTTAAGCTGACAGGAAACGAGTATAATTTTCTGTGATGTAAAACAGAATCTTGGTTAACAGAAAGCAGCATGCTTAATTTTGACTCAGGAATAAAAACACGTTGGGCAATCAAATTACCGGTATCATCTATTAAATGTAGCTGGTGTAGTTGATGAAAATTTTCTGTGAGATTAAAACTAAGTGCCTTTTTACCACTAGCATCGAAAAGGATCTGTCTAACAAGAACAATTTTACCCATTGACGTAACTACGGCTGCCAGCTTTTTTCCTACTAAGGAAGATTGCTGATTTACTTCAAGTAAAAACTCAAAGGAAGATTTAATTGATTTAGTTAACTGAATAGCAATGCCATCATCAACTATGGGTTGATGCTCGATTGGCATTGGCTTTAAATCATTTCCCCAAATTCTGTAAACAGAATTCTTTAAAGGCCTTAATTGAATACGTCCAATGCCGGCCTTATTGATGGAGATTCTATGGGTATCAGCCACATGATGTTGATCAATTAAATAAAGATTGCCGGGCTTAGACTTTGCCAAGACAGTTAAATTATTATCAACATTGCTAATAAGTTTGCCCCCCTCAGCAAATAGTTGAACTGTTGAACTAATAGGTGAAGCCGAAGAAGAACCAGGCCCTACAATGTTAATGTCTTTCCGATAACACAAACCAAGACCTTCTTCCTTTAAATCATCCGTGTAGCACACCAAAGTGTAAAGACCTGGAACAATTGAATCTGGTATAACTAATTGGTTAGTATCGAATCCCTGTTTAATCTTAAACAGAATTCTCTGTCTTAACTTCCCAGCAAAATCAAGGAGGTCTAAGGTTGCAATCTCATTACTTAAAATCCTTTGATTATTTTCATTTAAGTGCAAGGCGCTAAAAAAAATAGTATCACCAACAGCATAAAACGGCTGATTAAAACTAAGGTGGAGTTTACTCGTTCGATGATTTGAATAATACTGGTTAAACTTAATTCTGATTATTTCCGTCCAATCTACCGGCCGACTAGAAAGCAACATCGCCACCACCAGTAAACCAACAGAAACCTTTAGGATATATTGAACATGCTTCATGACATTCTAATGCTTATCAGTCAATCCAGTAAGAAGGCTTGACAGTGGTAGAGTAAGGAAAAAGATTTGAACAGGCGTCCTTAAATGGATTATTTTGTGGTGGAATTAAACTTTGTGGCTTGACGTCATTTCTTTTAATATATACAGAACCTTTACTTACCGCACTTGCATAAAATAACCCTTCAATAGGGCCGCTCTCTCCTGAAACCTGAACAAAATTACTCGCTATTTTACCACTAACGGGCTGAAAGAGACTAGTGACAGACTCCTTTTGATCTTTAACTGCTTTCCAAAAATTAAATGCTCTCCTGGACAAGCTAAACTGTTGTACCTCTGCATGAACCTTATGCATAAAAGTCCATTGATTCATTGGAACATTCCCAGCTTTCACATTCGAAAACACCCCATTACTAACAAAACGATTATCACTTAATATTGGCAAATCGTTAAATGACTTTACCCAGCAGGTGCAGCATTCACAATCTTTGGCATAAAAAAGTAAACCATTTACTAAAATGTAAGAACTACAAGGGAGCGGGCGAGGACATTTTGCTTCGCCACAAGAGACCTCAAAAAGCTCAGGATTTGTGTCAACCTGATAGGTCGTGACGAATTTCCACAAAAAATAAGCATTAGACTCTGATGCACGGGATGCATTAAAAAAAACATCAAAGCTGTATTTGCTTGCACCATTCATATCTTTTTCTTCCTTGAATTGGTGATACACCTGATTTACCGTTCCTGTGGCATACATTGTATCAGGTAACGATTCATAAATTCTTCCATCTAACAACTCAAGCCTTATTGTATATGCTCTGCCCACCTGCCCTCTTATTCCATCCGCTCTTGTTTGGTAAACACCATCAGCAATTCTCGCCAATTGTTCGATATTCCCTTCACTATCTTTGATTAACAAAGACCTTACATTGATTGGAGTCTTTAAAGATTGTTTAGACTCTAAGTCAAAAGCTTTAGTAATTCTTATCTCATAAGGGCCGGGCTCGTCAGTTATATGGCCATCTACTGCAATGGGAAAGGTTGAGCCAATTTCAACATCAAAGTTGATTCGGTCCACACATGAACCAACTATTAAGTTTAGTGATAGTAAAAAATAGAAAAGATACTTTTTCATTGATTAGATCTTAAAACTGTAAGAGATTGAAGGAAGTGCCGTTCCTATTATAGCTAAACGATAAGGTCGTAAAATACCTGGTCTTACTTCTTTAAAAAACACAGAGTATGGATTTTTTCTCGCGTAAATATTATAAACGGATATTGTCCATGTACCATCCCAGAATTTCTTTCTTTTATGGTTGCCCTCAATAACCAGACCAACGTCCAATCGATGATAGTCTGGCACCCTATATTCATTTCGGTCAGAGAATGTAGTTACAGTGTAATTTTCTATAGCAAAGGCAGTTAGAGGAAGTGTTATTGGTCGCCCTGTTCGGTAAGTAAATCCACCAGTAAAAAAATATCGCTTTGTGATATTGTACTTCCAATTAAGATTAACTACATGCGGTTGATCAAAATTTGAATCATACTCTCTACCACCATTAATTGTTTCTTCATCTGAATTACCACTTATTGTTCTAAGGGATTTAGAATAAGTATAGCTAAATGAACCTTCAAGTCGACCTTTTACTTTTGTAATTTGAAATTCTGCTCCATATGCTTTTGCACTACCTTGCAATAAATCAGTTTCAATTTGGCTATTCAGAATAAGCTCAGCACCATCTTTGAAATCGAGTACATTATCTACTTTCTTATAATAAACTTCAACAAAAGACTCGTAAAGCTTATCCTTGAATTGTGTGAATAACCCAAATGATACTTGATCTGCAATTTGTGGCTTAAAGTAATAACCGCTTGGTTGCCATATATCAACAGGTGTCACTGCAGTAGTGTTGGTAACCAAATGCAGATATTGCACCATACGGTTATATCCAAATTTCAAAGAGGTTTCAGGGCTTATTTCATACCGTAAACCGACACGAGGCTCAGGATTAAAGAATGACTTAATTGTTTCATTTCGTGAAAAACTAATGGTATCTGTAATACTTAACGTTTCTCTGGGCTTACCCGACTCATATAATGTTAAGGATCCAGGCCCCATAGATTGAAAAAATGAAGCCCTTAATCCTATATCCACGAATAGCTTATTATTGACCTGAAATTGATCTGTAAGATATAATGCAGACTCTCTTGAAAATTGCTTATCCATGGCAATGCGAATGGCATTTGACGCTGGTCCTGAAGGCTCTAAAAGACCTGGATTAAAATTATAAAGTGTTCCATGAGCACCGACTGTACCTTTATGTTTATTCCACTTATAGTGTAGTTCTCCTTTAATCGAAGGGTATAGGATTGAATAACTGAGGTTAAATCCGCGGTTTGGATCCTCATCGACAACATCATATCTATAATTTCCAGCACCTAGTACCAATACGGCTGACAAATTAGAGTTTATTTCTTTATCCCAGCGCACAGAAGCCAATTGGCTATCCCAGCTAAAAATAGAGTCACCTTGAAGTTTAAATTCATCGTGACTTGAATACGCTGATAAGGTAAGCTTGGATTTGTCGCTGAATTTATGAGTCAACTTAAAGGATCCATCATAGAATTTAACAGTGCTGTTTTCTAAGTTAACATAATTACTTCTGACCGAATTAATCAACCAATCTGAATAGGTAGAGCGTAAAGACATCGCTATGGCTGTTTTGTCTTTCTTGATGGGGCCGTTGACTAACAGATTACTGGAAATTATACCAATACCACCACTAGCGTTCCACTTCTCATAGCTACCTTCTTTAGATCTAATATCTAAAACTGAAGAAATTCTTCCTCCAAAATCTGCTGGTATACCGCCCCTATAAAACGTAACATCTCTTACTGCTTCCGAATTAAATGCTGAAAAGAAACCAAAGACGTGTGAAGAATTGAAAACTGGCAGGCCATCGTACAAAATAAGATTTTGGTCAACACTACCCCCTCTGACGTTAAAACCAGAAGCAGCCTCTCCAACACTTGTAACGCCAGGCAATACTTGTATTGCTTTAATTAAATCGACCTCACCCAAAAGTGCAGGGGCGCGTTTCATTTCCTTCATATCCAGTTGGGCTACACCAATGGTACTAGTTGTTATTTCGCGTGCAGCCCGATCTTGGATAACTATTTCATCTAATAAAGTAGGTCTTTCTTCGATGAACCAGTTAACCTCTCCATCTTCATAAATTTCGAGATCAAAATATTTATCATCATAATTAACATAGCTGCACTTTACCAGATGTGCACCAACTGGCAACGTCAGCTTAAAGAAACCGTCAGGATCAGTGGTCGTTCCATAGGCTGCATTATCCACTGAAATAGATACACCTACAAGAGGTTCTTTCGACTTATTATCAAGCACTTTTCCACGAAGTACAGCTTCCGCCTTTCCGTTTTTAACTGATAATCCAAAGGTTGCCTTATCTATATTTTGTTGTATACGCTGAACTCCTTTTAAATTATTCAAGTGTCGCAGCGCCTGGGTTGGATCTTTAACAAATACAATGGTATTAGGATTTAATTCAAAAAAACTAATGTCAGAATTCAATAATCCAGAATACAGTAGCTCACGCAAAACTAATGAATCGCTATTGGGAGTAAATTCAATGCCACTGAACCACTCAGGAATAAAATAAAATTTTACTGATTGACTATTTTCAATTTCCTTCAGTAAGGAAACAATGTCTTGATCAGTTTTCTGAAGAGAAGAAAGTTTTAGATCTAAAACAGACTGGGCCGATAGTTGCCATGATACTGTAAAGGCAACGAAAAGTAAAAATGACTTCAAAGGGGGTATTTTTTATAAAAATGATAAAACCCCATATAAATCGCAACTCGGAAATATGGGGTATTGAAGAATTATTGGAATGTCAGCCCCCCTATTTCGAATACAAGATTAGCATTGGCTGGTATCCTTGACCCGGAGCCTGTCGGTCCATAGCCCAAACCTGAAGGGATATAGAAAACAGCTCTAGAACCTTTGTTCATTAAGGGGATGCCGACTTTAAGACCATCGATAAGGCCAAAAGAGCTTGTATTATTGAGTGATCCTTCATCAAAGACAACGCTAGTTGTTAATAAGGTACCCTTATAACTAAAATTGATAACATCGTACACTTTTGGGCTTTCGCCTGTACCCTGTGAAGTAATTTTATACCAAATGCCACTTGGATGAAGAATTAAGTCAGTGATCCTGTTCTCAACGATATGCCTTCTAATGGCAGTAGTATCAGTCACAAATTGGCTTTGTTCAAGGCTGGTCCTTGTGATACTATTCAAGGACACTTCATATACAACAGTGGTATTGGGAGGCACATTAGTTGTACCGCTGGAGCCAAAAGCATACTTTGAGGGAATGTAAATTGTTGCTTCACTCCCAACCATTAATACAGAAATGGCATAATTAAGACCTTCTCCACCAATGCTGTCCAATAAAGAATTAAAGGATAGCTGGGTAAAATATCCGCTTCCGTTGAGCACTTTCCCTCGAACAGTAGCCCTGATTTTCTGGCCTTTATGAACCGGTGGTAGCTGTCCAAACTTACTAATGGCTATTCTTATACCTGACTGATCGGCTGCTATATAATCGCTTGTATTTTGCTCAAGAAACTTATCAATTGCTTCGACTTCTTTGATCAACTGCGTATCCCCGACCTCTGTATCATTACAAGATAAAAGTAGTAACAAACTGATTACCAATAAGGACGGAGCAAATCGCTTCAATACCAATTCCATATTTATGTTAATATTATACTATTCAACGATGATTAGGATGTAAATATAAGCATACTGGGATTGCCAAATGAAGTTGAAAATTATCAAAATATAACAAAACCATTCATTATTGCCACTCATATAAAATTTGAAAGGCATCCTATCCTGCCTACGGCTTTCTTACTAACTTCCTGTTTAAACCACTATCATTCACCCTAAATTAAATAGCTTTGAAAAGAAGAGACTTTGTACAATTAGCAGGCCTTGGTATCGGTGGTATGATGCTGCCCCTCGGACTGCTGGGTAACAGTAATCCTGTATCCATTGAAGCCCTATTAGAGTCACCACTCAGCACCCTTCAAAAGAAACAACTTGCAGACGCAGCCTTGAATGCAGCAAAAAGCAGTGGCGCTTCATACACCGATGTGCGCATTGGTCGATATCTCAACCAGTTTTTAGCAACACGCGAAAATAAAGTGCAGAACATCACCAACACAGAATCATTTGGAGTGGGTGTGAGGGTTATCGTTAATGGTACCTGGGGCTTTGCCTCTACCAACGATGTAACGGAAGCAGGCATTCGCCAGGCAACCAGTCAAGCGGTAGCTATTGCCAAAGCAAATTCTAAATTTCAAACAGAACCAGTTAAACTGGCACCTAACAAATCGCATGGCGAAGTGAGTTGGAAAACACCTATACAAAAGAACGCCTTCGAAATTCCTGTTTCCGAAAAGGTAGACCTTTTGCTAAGAGCTAATGCTGAAGCACAGAAGAATGGCGCCAGCTTTGTAAACTCTAACCTCTTCATGGTAAACGAGCAAAAATATTTTGCTTCGTCAGAAGGTAACTACATCGATCAGGATATTCACCGCATATGGCCCACCTTCAATGTAACAGCCATTGATAAGGCGGCTGGTAAGTTTAAAACCAGACAGGCCATGAGTGCCCCAATGGGTATGGGATACGAATACATGATCCCAAAATCGGAAGACAAATTACCTGGCATCATCAGTGAAATGCCGCTGTACAAAAACAGCTACGACATGATTGAGGATGCTGGTCTGGCCGCAAGACAAGCAAAAGAAATGCTCTCAGCCAAATCGGTGGAACCCGGTAAATACGATTTAGTGCTGGAACCTAATCACCTCGGTTTAACGATACATGAATCAGTGGGGCACCCACTTGAACTTGACCGAGTATTAGGATATGAGGCCAATTACGCAGGCACTAGCTTCGCTACGCTTGATAAACTGAAGTCGGGGAACTTTAATTACGGAAGCAAGCTGGTAAACATTTTTGCAGACAAAACGCAGGTAGGTTCATTGGGTGCTGTAGGATATGACGATGAAGGCGTACAATGCAAGCAATGGGATTTGATCAAAGATGGGGTGCTGGTAAACTATCAGGCCATTCGTGATCAGGTTCATATCATCGGTCAAAACGAATCACATGGTTGTTGCTACTCTCAGAGCTGGAATGATGTACAATTCCAACGTATGCCTAATGTTTCATTAGCACCAGGAAAAGATCCATACGCTGTACAACAGATGATCAAAGATGTAGAAAAGGGTATTTACATTGCAGGACGTGGCTCCTACTCTATTGACCAGCAGCGTTATAACTTCCAGTTTGGCGGAACAGTATTTTACGAAATTAAAAATGGTCAGGTAGCTGGTATGTTGAATGATGTAGCTTACCAATCCAATACACAAGAGTTTTGGAATAGCTGTACCAAGATTTGTGATGCATCCGATTACAGATTATTCGGTTCCTTCTTCGATGGTAAGGGGCAACCCTCTCAGGTGAGTGCCGTATCGCACGGCAGTGCCACTACGCGTTTCAATGGTATTAACGTAATCAATACCGGCAGAACCATTTAATAAGCTACACACAAATTTGTAAAAGCATCATGGCAATCATATCAAAAGAAGAATCTAAACAAATACTTGAAAAGGTAATTGCTTTTTCAAAAGCAGACGGGCTCATCGCTAACCTCAACGGCAATAACAATGGCAATATCCGCTACGCACGCAATACAGTATCCACTGCAGGAGAAAACAGCGATGTGACGCTAACCGTGCAGGCCTATTACGGCAAAAAGTCGGGCGTAGCCAGTGTCAATGAGTTTGACAATGCCTCATTGGAAAAAGTGGTTAAGCGTGCCGAAGAGTTGGCAAAACTTGCCCCTGAAAATCCGGAATTCATGGAGCCGCTCCCACCGCAACAATATGGCGGTGAATCCAAGACATACTCAGAATCAACCGCTAAAATTAGCCCCGAATACAGAGCACAAGCGGCCGCCAACAGTATCAATCCAGCGGCAGCTAAAGATGTTACGGCTGCTGGCTTTTTGGAACACAATCATAGCTTTAATGCCATGATGAATACCAAAGGCATGTTCATCTATAACCAATCTACTAATGTAGATTTCACGGTAACCATGCGCAGCAATGATGGTACTGGTTCTGGTTGGGTTACCCGCGATTTTAATGATGTTAGCAAACTCGATACGGCCGAAGCTTCTAAAATTGCTATTGAGAAGGCCCTTGGCTCAAGAAATGCAAAAGCGATTGAACCTGGCAAATACACTGTGATTTTAGAACCTGCAGCTTCTGCTGAACTACTAGGTAATATGTTTTTTGCCATGGGCGCCCGTCAGGCAGACGAAGGGAGAAGTTTCTTATCTAAAAAAGGCGGTGGCACCAAGCTCGGTGAAAAACTACTGGATGAAAGGGTTAACATCTACTCCGATCCTTTTAATACAGAAGTACCCGCTACACCCTGGACTGGCGATGGACAAGCCAGACAAAGACTCGACATTATAAAAAATGGTGTGGTGAGCAATCTGTTTTATGACAGATACTGGGCTGCTCAGAAAAATGTTGCCCCTGTACCCTTTCCTGGTAACATCATATTTGAAGGCGGAAATGCATCCCTTGATGAAATGATTAAAGACACAAAGAAGGGAATTTTAGTAACACGTTTCTGGTACATCAGATCGGTTGATCCGCAAACGCAACTGTATACAGGCCTCACCCGTGACAGTACATTTTATATAGAGAATGGAAAGATTAAGCATCCAGTTAAGAATTTCCGTTTCAACGAAAGCCCTGTGATTATGCTTAACAACCTTGAAACATTAGGTAAGCAAGTGAGAGTTGGCGGAAACTTAATCCCTTACATGAAAATTCGGGACTTTACTTTTACCAGCTTATCGGATGCTGTTTAAATTTATCAGAACATCTGCAATCCCCGGGGTTTCCGGGGATTGCTTTTCTATACAGCACTCTTAACTATACGAGAAACCTCAACAAATACTATCAGTTCATTGCATAAGACTATAAGCATTGAATTTTCGAACTTGCTCCATGTATCCTTCCAATAAGTTCTTCTTTACCAGATTACAATATGAATCAGGAGATTGGGATGTAGACCAGCGCATGCCTTCTAACGTCCTAAACTCCCTGGTAGAGTACACATCACTCAGCGTTGATACAAAAGAGAACATCATCCCACTCAGCAGTACTGAAATTTTTCGATGCCCTTTTTGTTATTTAAGTGGTCACAAGCTTGTTGAGTTTACTGCTCAGGAAAAAGAGAATTTTGAAAAGTACATACGCAATGGCGGTTTTGTTTTTGTTGACGATTGTAACCACGATATTGATGGTTTATTTGCCAAATCCTTCGAAAACCAAATGGAGCAGATTTTCGGGGGTGGTTCTTTGAAAAAAATTGCTAATAACCATCCAATCTATTCATCATTTTTCAAATTTGAAGGCCCTCCTACTACAGCACAAGAGCTCAATGGATGGGGCGATGATATTGTGCATGATTATCTGAAAGCTATTGAAATTAAAAACAAAATCGGAGTTCTTTATAGCAACAAAGATTATGGTTGCGAGTGGGACTACGACTTTAGAAATAAAAGATTTTACAGAATCGACAACACTCGATTCAGTATTAATATTATTATGTATGCATTAACAGCCTGATTGGCTTAAGTATGACAGAAGATTTGCAATCCACTGAAAGAAGAGTTGAAGATTTAGTAAAAAAACTTGCTTTACTCAAGAAGGAAATTAAAAAAGTAATCGTTGGTCAGGAGGAAATTATAGACCAGTTGCTCATTACTTTTCTTGCCGGGGGCCATGGCTTACTCGAAGGTGTGCCCGGTCTTGCCAAAACATTGATGATCCGAACACTTTCGGATGCTATCGATTTGAACTTCAGAAGAATTCAATTCACGCCTGACTTAATGCCTTCCGATATTATTGGAACCGAGGTGTTGGAAGAAGATCATACCACGGGTAAACGTTTCTTCAAGTTTAATAAAGGTCCGATCTTTTCTAACATTATCCTGGCAGATGAAATCAATAGAACATCGCCCAAAACGCAAGCAGCTCTATTAGAGGCGATGCAGGAATTTGAAGTCACTTATGCCGGAGTAACCTATCCACTAGATCGCCCATTTTTTATTCTTGCTACACAAAATCCAATCGAACAAGCTGGAACCTTCCCGCTACCCGAAGCACAGCTCGATCGTTTTTTACTATTTATCAAGGTTAGCTATCCTACCTTGGAAGAAGAGCTATCGATTTTGAGTAGTACAACCGGTGGCAAAAAAGAAAAGGTAAATAGTGTAATGAGTGGACAAGACATCATTGCTCTTCAAAATTTTGTGCGTGAAGTACATATCAGTCAGGATCTAATCGCGCTGGTTGGAAATATGGTGCGTAGCACCCGCCCGCAGGAAAGTCAAAATAATTTTGTAAAAGAGTGGGTAAGATGGGGAGCCGGCCCCCGGGCTGGACAGGCAATGATCTTAACAGCAAAGGCCAGGGCGTTGATTCATGGACGTTATGCCGTTACCAATGAAGATATCCAACAGGTAGCCTATCCGGTTTTAAGGCACCGTATCCTTATGAACTTTAAGGCAGAAGCTGAGGGTATCGCCTCAGATAGGGTAACACAACATTTACTTGAACACTATACACTGAAGCACTAATACCGTGGATGCCCGCCTCAAGTCATTACTGAAGCCTGAAATACTTAACACCGTTAATGGTCTTGAATTGGTGGCACGCATAGTAGTGGAAGGCTTTATGAGTGGTAGTAATAAAAGTCAGGCGATCGGTGTCGGGCAGGAGTTTAGCCAATATAAAAACTATCAGGCCGGTGATGACTTAAGACAATTAGATTGGAAAACCTTTGCCAGAACTGAGCGGTACTATATTAAGCAATCGGAAATAGAAACTTCTATTACGGTCAAATTCATTATTGACGCTAGTCTGTCCATGACTTATGCTGAACAAAACACTAGTAAGCTTCAATATGCCAAAATAATGACGGCAGCGCTGGCATTTCTGGCCAGAAAACAAAGTGATACCATTGGCCTGGCTGTAGTCAATGAGGCTATGATTCAAATTCTCCAGCCCCGATTTGAACAACCACAATTTATTCGATTTCTACATCAACTGATTAACATCAAAGCAGCAGGAAAATGGAATCAATCTGCTCAAGTAGATCAGCTATTCGATCATCATGGCAAGGAGCTGATCATATTTATCACTGACTTATATGATGAAAATGCTGATGTACTTGAATTTATCCAACGATTAAAAACCTCGAGAAATGAAGTAATCGTTTTTCATCTGATTGGTGCGAAAGAAAGGCAGTTAAACTACGAAGGCTCCTTTACCTTCGAAGATATCGAAACCAAAAAAAGAACGAAAGTAAATACACAAGAACAGAAAGAAGCCTATACTGCCAAAATGGAAAATTGGCTAAGTCAATCTAAAACGTGGATGCTTGAGAAACAAATTTCTTACTATGCCACCAATATGGCTGACCCCATTGAAACTGTCTTAAGAAATTTTCTAACCATCCGCAAAAAACTACAGCGATGATTCAGTTTCTCAATCCATCCTGGCTATGGGCATTATGGGGAATCACTATCCCTATTGCGATACATCTACTCAGTCAGAAGGAAGGTAAGGTAATCAGCATTGGAAGCCTTCGTCACCTGGAAGAAACTCCTTCAAAAAAATTCAGAGGTTTAAAACTCAATGAATATATACTGCTATTAATCCGCTGCTTGCTTATTGGCGTATTAGTGCTTTGGCTTGCTGGTATAAGCTTTTATGATCAAAAAGCGATTGAAAAGAAGTGGCTACTGATAGAACCCAATTTACAAACCGATCAACCTATTCAAAAACTTATAGATAGCTTGATAAATGACGGCTATGAGTTACGATCTTTTGAGAAGTCCTTTCCGGTTGAGAACGCGGTGAATACAAGCTCCGATATTGACAATTACACACTGGTTGAAGACCTGAGAACTGAACAAATAAAGGAAGGTATTGTTATCAGCCATAACCAATACAAGAAGTTCGCTGGGCAAGCCATTCCTTTACCCGATCACATTCGGTGGATCACTCTAACACAAAAACCATTTGATTTTTTAGTGAATGCGCAACTAATGAATAAAGACAGTGTATCTGTGATTTATGGTCATACAGAGGCTGATTATACTTCATTCGAAAGGAAGATTTTAGCTGGAAGAGCTTATAATGATACAGCAAAGGTCAATCCACGAAAAATCATAAAAATTAGTTTACTGGCGGACGCTGATTTCTTATTTGATGCACAGATTATAGAAGCCAGCCTGAACGTTGTTGAAAGTACATATGGCATCGATATATCCCTTAACAGCAATACCTCTTTAGCTGAAGCAGGTAAAGCCGATTGGGTCATCTGGCTAAAGTACGCTCAACCGCCATCGCTAAGCAGTCAATTACTCTATTACCATCCAAAGCACACTAACAACATAATTGAACCAGACAGATCAAATCGATGGAGGCTTACCTCACGCCTGAATACCGAAGTAGCCATTGATACGCACTTGCCTGCCCTGCTTGCCAGCATCCTATTAAATAATAAAACAGAAACTGAAAGAGTTAGTCAATTAGACCGCAGGATGATGGCAGACTCTCTGGCATGGCCTCGGTCAAGTAAAGAAAACACGAACAACATGTTAGTAAACGCTCATTCACCTTCGGCCGACTACCTACTGTTGGTCTTTGCTGCGCTGTTAATGTTAGAACGTACCCTATCCTATTTACGCCAACAATGAATGTGTTAGAAGCACGATATTGGATCAAACGCTTTGCCTGTAGATTTATGCTATTCCGTGTGCTGGAAAGCATTCTCCCTGCTATTGGCTTAGCTGGTTTAATCTATGGAATAGCTCATCATATTACAGGAAACACGATTCTAATTAATACAATATCCATTATTGCTTTTGCTTTAATAGTAACCATTAGCGTATACCAACATCGCATATGGGGCATCGATACAAACACCATTATCACCTATTTACATCAACACTATAGCTTTCTCCAAAATAGCTTAGACTTAGTACTCATTGAAGATGACCAGCAGATTAACGCGCTTCAGCAATTGCAGCGTGAAAAGCTTCTAAGCAAACTATCTCTTAATATACACCATATCAAAGTACCTCATCAGCTAAAAGGGTTAAGTTGGCTGATGATCTTATGCCTTTTGAGTTCCGTTGTTTTAGTAAAGAATTCATCAAGCACCGGCCTAAAAGAAAACTATCTGTATAGTGATGATTTTGATGTTAACGTAAAAACAGATCAAGCCATAGTCAACGGAATTGAGATAGCTGAAATCATCATTACCCCCCCACTCTATACAGGAATCAAAAGATCAACGGAAAGCATCAAAAACTTAAGCATCCCAGAAGGGAGTCAAGTTAAACTGACTATAACCTACAAGGAGCGCGTAATAGATCCTATGCTTATTTTATTCGGAAAGGACAGCATAAGACTGAACCCAATAGGCAAAAAATCATTCAGTATTCTGATAACCCCAAAACGAGATTTATACTATCAAATAGCCTGGAAGGATGATAGCTTGACTCAAACAGATCTGTACACCATTCAGCTGATTAGGGATGAAGAGCCTAGCATCAATATCACAAACCTGGAGCAGTTCACGGAACTATCATGGGAAGGTTCTCATTTAATTGAAGTTGACGCTACCATAAAAGATGATTACTTGATAAGCGATGCTCACATTATTGCCACCGTCAGCAAAGGAAGCGGAGAATCTGTGAAATTCAGAGAGGAAAGAATAAGATTTAATAGCCCCACCCTATTTAGCAAAAAAGAAAGCCTGGCTAAGACCACACTGGATCTTGATAAACTTGGCCTTGAACCAGGGGATGAACTCTACTTCTATGTAGTGGCAATCGATAACAAACAAAGTACACCTAATGTAAATAGAACAGAAACCTATTTCATTTCATTAGAGGACACAACACAATATGAAAGCAGCATAGATGAGGGACTTGGAGTGGATTTAATGCCCGAATATTTTCGCAGTCAGCGTCAGATTATCATTGATACTGAAAAGCTTTTGAAAAATAAGTCCACCATAAGTAAAGAAACTTTCAAGGCTACAAGCAATGAATTGGGCTATGATCAAAAAGTTCTTCGACTTCGGTATAGTGAATTTATGGGTGAGGAATTTGTTTCCGGTATTGGGCCCCAGGTTTCAGAAGAGGATGTAGAACATTCTGAGGAGCAGGATGTGACTAAAGAATTTGGTCATGTGCATGATTCAGAAAATGAACATAATCTTGTAGATAGCCACCAAGAAGATAAGCATCAACATAAAGAAGGTGAGTCTGAAAGTCCTTTAGAAGCTTTTATTCATGCCCATGATGAGGAAGAAGAAGCAACATTCTACATACAATCTGTCAAGGCCAAATTGAGGGCCGCCCTGACCTTGATGTGGGACGCTGAACTACAATTACGTTTATTCGAACCTGCTAAATCACTGCCCTACCAATATAAAATTCTCAATCTGCTAAAGGAGATCAGTAATGATTCGAGAATTTATGTACATAGAACAGGCTTTGACCCACCGCCTATTAAAGAAGACAAAAGATACTCTGCTGACTTGTCTGAGATTAGAAATCCTATATCTAATGCTCAATTTTTAACCAACAATATGTTTATTGAAATTCAGGAAGTATTAAGTATGCTTCAACGAATAGATTCAGAGAAGTTACAGTTTACTTCCAATGAAGTAATAATGTTGCAAAATGCCCGTAGACATTTGGTTATGCTGTCTGAAGATGAACCACTCAAATACCTTGAATGCATCAGGATATTATCACTATTAATAAAGAGTGACCTGAAAAAAGATGAAACAAAAGCGATCATCCTAAAAGCACAAAAGGAGTTATGGCTTGTGCTCCCCGATAATATGACGAAAGCCCATAAGCAGGAAACAACACTCCTTGCTATGGATAAATTACTCCTTCAAGCACTTGATCAAATACAAGACAATGATTGATTCAATCATCCACTTTAATCCAGTCATTTCTACTTTGGCCCTATTTGCCGTTTGGATCCCGCTATTATTGTTATTTCTATATTTGGAGTGGAACAGAAGATTATCCTTTAAAGCTCTACGCCTGACCCTGGTAATCATGGCCATGCTTGCCTTGTTACTCATTATACTGAAGCCTCACTATTTTTCCAGCACTAGCCAGGATCGTTACATTTTACTCACTAATCATTTTGACAAAAAGGTAGTAGACAGTATTCTCTCCAAAAACCCATCACATCAGCTCATTAGCCTTGGAGAAAGCAATCGCTTTAAGAATGAAAGAGTAATCGAAAATAGATCTGACTTGATTAATTTAGACGGAAAGATTTCATACATCATTGGTGAAGGTTTAGACGAAATCCATCTTGCCTTATTAAAGCACCGTAACTTTACATTTATACAAACAGGGCAAGTTTTTGATATTACTCAATTGGATTTGCCAAGTAAAATAAGCGTGGGAGATACTTTCAGTATTAAGGGAACTGTTCACAGCAGCGAGTCTGTATCAATACAGCTCATAGGTCCCGCTGGTATTATGGATTCTGTCAAAATTCAGAAAGAAGGCATACATCCTTTCTTACTTCATGGAAAAATGAAACAAGATCAATCATCGTATTTTACGATCAGAACCATTAACAATGGGGCTACTAGCGACAATCGAATACCCTTCTATATTGACGAATTTGAAAAACTGGAGATTTTGATCCTGCAAACTAATCCCTCATTTGAAATACGGCAACTCAAGCATATGCTGGCAGAGCAGGGTCATAGCCTGCAGGTAAGAACGCAGACATCAAAGAACAACTTCATTTACGAAAATCTTAACAATCAGTATAAGCATATTGACAGAATCAATAAATCAGCCTTATCATCAAAAGATCTTTTGCTTATCGAATCAAGCACTTTAGAAAAACTAGAAAAGAATGAATTGGAGAATATTTTTGAATCTGTTAATGAGGGTTTGGGGGTTATCGTACTAATCAATACTGACCTTAGTAAAAAGGCTTTCAAACATAGAAGCTGGCATTATGATTTTTTGCAAGCTTCTGATGATACAGTGCATCTTTATTTTCCAAGCGTAGCCAAGCGCTATGTTCTAAAGAAAAGCACTTTGAAATTAAACCCTAATAGAAAAACAATTCCAGTACTTATCCACGGTAAAGAAAAACTATCAGCCTTCCAGACAAATGGACGAGGTAAAATTGCTGTTCAATTGCTTCAAGAAACGTATAGAGTAAGGTTAGAAGGTGATTCACTGGCCTACAGTTCAATATGGAATCCATTGATTCGCCAGACAGCCCGTAAAGAAGTTACTTCAAGTAGCATTGAAATGATTAGTGACTTTCCCTACCTGCAAAACCGCCCTTTGTCATTCAGGCTATGGACAAACGAGGATACACCTTATGTGATGTATGAAGGAAATAGAGTGCCTTTGGTAGAAGATATCTATGTGGATGGCCTTTGGTATGGAAAAATTTGGCCTCAAAAGACCGGATGGCAATCTATAGATCTTCCCGATGATCAAAGTCTGAAATTTTTTGTATCAGAAGAGTATGAATGGCAGGCATTAAGATCTGCAAAAAAAAGTCAACAAACGCACGCCTTCAGCAGTCCTTCTGCAAACCATGATAGCACATTACAGAAGACAGAAAAAGCTATTCCCCCGGTAATATTCTATCTATCATTTTTACTCAGCATAGGGCTCCTGTGGCTTTTACCAAAGCTCTAGCGAAGAACAAACTTGGCACTGTTCTGCGTTCGCGAGTCTGGGCCAATATAAATTTTAAAATCACCCGGCTCAGCAGCAAATACAAGCTGGTCGTTGTAGAAAGAAAGGTCTTCGACACTAATTAAAAAAGAAACCTCCTTCGACTCACCTGGCTTTAAAGCTATTTTGTCAAAGCCCTTTAACTCGCGCACCGGTCTGGTTACGCTTCCTACTACATCCTGAATATACATCTGTACAATCTCCTCTCCTTCGCGACTTCCTGTATTTGTAACAATACAAGTTGCTTTTACTGAATCCTGGCTTGTCATTTCGGCCTTTGATAAATTAACCTTTCCATAGGAGAAACTAGTATAGCTCAATCCGTATCCAAATGGATAGAGAGCTTCGTTGCTAACATCCAGATAGTTTGATTTAAACTTTTCGAACCATTTGCCTTCTGCTAATGGCCTTCCTGTAGTCTTTTGCGCGTAGTAAATAGGAACTTGTCCTACATTCTGTGGAAAGGTGGCTGTTAATTTACCTGAGGGGTTAACATCACCGAATAGCACATCGGCTATAGCATTACCGGCCTCTGTTCCTCCGAACCATACATTGACAATGGCAGGAACGTTTTCTTGCTCCCAGGTAATTGATAAGGGGCGTCCATTAAATAATACCAAAACTACAGGCTTACCTGTTTTTAAAAGTGCCTTTAGCAAATCTTTTTGTGTTTCTGGCAGATCAAGATTCGTGCGGCTAGATGATTCACCACTCATCTCGGCAGATTCTCCCAGAGCAGCAACAATCACATCTGCTTTAGAAGCGATGCGTAATGCCTCTTGTAACAATTCTGTTTCGGTTCTTTCATCTCGGTGAAGCGTTTTACCAAACATGGTGGTGCGTTCTTCTAATTGCTTATCTCTTGTCAGGTTTGATCCTTTCGCATAAAAAAGTTTAGTACCCTCACCCATTGCTTGTTGCAATCCAGCCCTTAACGAAACTGCCTTATTGAAATCAGTGGCAACCGCCCAGGTTCCCACCATATTTTCTTTTGCATCTGCTAAAGGGCCAATCAAAGCAATAGAACTCTGCTTTTTTAAGGGTAATAAACTATTTTCGTTCTTTAGTAAAACAATACTTTTGGCAGCAACTTCTCTGGCAAATTTGCGATTCTCCTCTGTAAAGATTTCACCCTGTCTTGCTTCATTGCAATACCTAAAAGGGTCATCGAAGAGTCCAAGTTTAAATTTAGCTGTAAGCACTCGCTTACAAGCTTCATCAATATCTCGCAGAGAAACTCTTCCTTCCTCCATTGATTTCTTTAAAGTGGTCAACATACCTTCACCAACCATATCCATGTCTACACCAGCCTTTAGAGATCTTGCCGTAACTGTTTGTAAATCGCCAATACCGTGAGCTACCATTTCATTTATAGAGGTATAATCCGTTACAACAAATCCATCGAAGCCCCATTGTTTACGCAGAACATCCGTGGTTAGCCATTTATTAGCAGAGGCTGGAACACCATTGATATCATTAAAGGAAGTCATAACACTCCCCACACCTGCTTCTACAGCTCCCTTGTATGGCAACAAATAATCATTGAACATACGCATCTCACTCATGTCGGTGGTATTATAGTCCCTCCCCGCTTCTGCAGCACCGTATAAGGCAAAATGTTTTACGCAAGCCATAATCGTATTGGGCGCTGTCAAATCATTGCCCTGATAACCACGAACCATGGCTTTAGCAATTTTGTAACCAAGATATGGATCCTCTCCACTACCTTCCGCCACACGGCCCCAGCGTGGATCGCGAGAGATATCTACCATGGGAGAAAATGTCCAGTTGATACCATCAGCGCTTGCTTCAGTGGCTGCTACACGCGCTGTACGCTCAATTAGTTCCATATCCCAGGTGCAACTTATGGCTAATGGAATAGGAAAAGCAGTTTGGTATCCATGAATAACATCCATACCAAAAATTAAAGGAATCTTTAATCTACTTTTCTCAACAGCTATTTTTTGAATCTCTCTAATTTTTGCTACTGATTTAATATTAAAAAGGCCACCAACCATGCCTTGCTCAATTTTCTTGGCTATATCAGCATTACTGGCTTGACCGGTAACAAAATCACCGGCTGATGGAAGATTGAGTTGACCAATTTTTTCCTCTAAGGTCATCAGTTGCATAACTGAATCAACCTTTGCCTCCAAACTATTTTCCTGCTTAGGATTTGAACAGGAAGTAAGCCCCATCCAGAATATGATTGAACCCAAAGCCAGCCAGGATAAAGTATCCAGAATTGATTTAATAGCCGAACGTGTCATCATCACAAAAATTAATTTGAAGTCTTAGTAAAGCCAAGTTTAGTAAAGCCGGCCTGCACCTCGGGTGCAGACATGAATAGATTCCAAAGAAGTCCTGTTCTGTGATTTTCAATCATCACAATAATAGGTCCCTGATCAATAGCGAGATATGAATTGGCAAACCATGCCTGCGTTAAATTAAACGAATCATAAAAACCATAATCACCCCAAAGTTTATCGCCCAGGATATAGTAAAAATAGTGCAGGGCTTTCATGGACTCTTCTGGAGTGTATGGAAAAGATGAAAGTGCTGCTGTTGGCGCTATCACCCCCAGGTCATTAGCTGGGTAATGAGCACTATAACCATTTTGATTATCACTGCTGGTTAACCCCCAACATGAGTCGCTATAGCCCACATACTTCCTTGGATTAACAATACAATGTGCTTGATTTATTAGAGTAGCTTTTACATTTTGCTCCCAGTAATTGGCAAAGCCATCAGAGAAATGAGGATCAAGACCTAAATAAGAATAGTGAACCCAGAAAAGTGGACTGGGGCTTTCAATGGGTAGTTTAATATTATAAAATGTATTGTTCTTAACGATTGCACCATTACGGGCAAAGCCATTGGTATAAACACTTTTGGGAATGCTATGCGTTGGTGACGCAGCGGCAAGAAAATAAGTGATCTGTTGTTCAAAATAACCATACATGGGAAAATTCATTTCCCAATTGTAATTGGGTGACCAGTGCCAATACAGAACCTCTTCATTATTCTTACGGTACCAATCCCACTCAACATCATAATACAACTCTGTAATACGATTTATTAAGTTATTTCCTGCAGTATCGGTAGGTTGCAGGTATTGCCGGAATGTAATAAGCCCTTGCACTAAAAAAGAGGTTTCCACGAGGTCACCTCCATTGTCTTTAGTACTGAATGGAACTACTTTTCCTGAATTCCCATTCATCCAATGGGCCCATGCGCCTCGAAAGCGATCAGCTTTTTCCAGGAATGAAACAATCTTGTTGATTCTCTCAATACCTTGCTGTCTGCTTATAAAATTTCTTTCTATGCCCACAATAAGGGCCATAATACCAAAACCAGAACCACCACTCGTCACCACATCACCAGAAGTGTTTCGCTCACGAGCCATACCACTGGCCGGGTGTGCGAAATCATAGAAGTATTTAAATGTTTTTTGTTGAACAAGGGTGAGTAGTTCTTCATCATCAATTCTCGAAAACTTATCTGCTTGATCAACCTCTGTTGTAATTCTATACTCTACATAACTACCAAAATCGATTTTGTTTTTTGATCGTAGGGAGGCATCAATAAAGAAACGGTGAAGGCTTATGGCAGAAAGCTTGCCAACAGGTTTAACGACCACCGCACTATCGCCTCGGCTTAATGAAATAGAAGTAGGAATAGTCTCTAGCGCATTCTTCAAAACAATTTGCTCCTTTGCTGAAGCCAAATCAATTGGCTCTGAGAAAAGAAAAGTAAAGGTTGCCTCTCTGGAAACATTGGATAACGAGGCACCTGACTCAGTACTGTTGACAAAGAACTTAAGCAAGGTAAAGTTTTTAGCCGCTGGAGAACCAGGTTCTTTGTCGTCACACCCAATGAGTAGTGACAAAAAAAATAATTGACTTAAAAGAATTCGCAGTTTCATTTATTAAAGAAAAAGGGGAAGAAGATATCTTCCTCCCCTAATAACAAGAATATTAGCGACCAGCTTTTCCTAAATTAAATAAAGCAGTGATTTCAGCAGTTGATAAAGCCGTATTGTAAACACGCACGTCATCAATAGATGCATTTGCCCAAGGATTCCAGCTTTGTTGAGCCGGAGCACCTGTAAAACCAATATTGCTGGAAGCAAGGCTACCAAACACAGGCTTAACAGGAACTGCCATTGTTAATACTGGTGTAGTACCGCGATTTGTAAAAGCACCTACATCGACAGCATCACCATAAATATGGAAATTTTTGGTAGTTGCATTCCAAACCATTACATAATGTGCCCATCGGTTAGCTCCCTTGAAAAAGGAACCCACGTCACCGTTTTTCAAAGCTATGTTATCCTGTAAGCTATTACCACCACCAGCTGGGTGAGTGTTCAGAAGGTTTTTTAACTGTAAAGTATCTGAAGTAGGTAAATGTCTTCCTGTTTCAGCGCAAGCCATTACATCACCCCAAATATCAGTTACTCCTGTTGGGATTAGACCGAAGAAAGCAGTAAAACCTTCATCTGGTGTACGCTTATTGCCTTTTACATTCACCCACATACTCACTGTAAAGTTATTTAGCGCGTTTGCAGTGTTAATATTAGCAATAGATGGATATACTAAAACCCCTTTTGTAAGCTTCAAGGCCTTACCAATTTGCCCTTCTGTAAATCCTACAGTTCCAAATGTATTCGAAGGCGCTGTGCTGGACAATCTTTCACTGTTAGTATCATCAAAAGTCCAGTGAGCTTTTAAGTTTTCTGATGCCACTTCGTTCGAATTGTTGTAGCCGTCAATTGGCGGAAGTGACTCCTCATCATCGCAAGAAAACACTACAGCACTTCCCAGTGCAAGTGCTGAAAGTAAAAAATAATTGATCTTCTTCATTTTTAGTTTGTTTAAGTTAATTGTTGTTTGCTATTATTTAATTGATAAAGTCTTTTATTAAGGCGATGCTCTGCACATTGATTTCACAAATCATTAATAATTATTCTGAGTAAGTAATCCTCCACTTAATACAATTTGAGAATTAGGAATGGGAAGTAATTCATGCTTACCTGCCACAAAATTAGTCTTACCTGCAGCAATCATTACTTGCGCTGCCCTACCCTGTCGAACAATATCCCAAAACCTATCATGCTCCATGGCAAACTCTATATGACGTTCTTGCCAAACATCGGCAATGGTTACACCTGATTTAGGAGAGAGACCTGCTCTTGAACGAATGGCATTTACCCTTGCACCTGGGTCACCCTGACCAGTATTCAATGCAGCCTCAGCATTCATCAACAGCACATCTGCATAGCGAAGAATGCGGATGTTCTTAGGACGGTTTTTGGACTCAGGTCTTGCAAACTTCTCCTGCGTTCTGCTGGTATAAGCCTTGTAATTATAAAACAAGTTTTGAACTGAGTCTGAACTCGGTATTCTGAAACCATCCCAAAGCACAGTACCTACATGTGTACCAGAATTATCGATGGCTATAATGGTTGCGCCTTTTCTTAAATCATTTGGCTCATAAGCGCTCAACAAGCTGGCGGAAGGATTGTTAAATCCATAACCTAAATCATCCCAGCCCCCCATACCACCTACGCGTGGGCCCTGACTTACTATATAATTATCGATATCCAAATTCTCGTTATTGAATTCACCTGTCTGGATTTCAAATATGGATTCTTCATTATTATCGCCTACTTGTCGCCAAATAGTAGCGTAGTCATCCACCAGACGATACTGGCCTGACTGAATTACTTCGTTGGTTAATTCATAAACCTTTTGCCATTCACCTCTGTACATATGAACTTTGGCTAGCATGGCCTGTGCTGTGCCTTTATTGATATGACCTAGCTTGCTCTGGCTTTTTAACTGCAGGTTATTTACAGCGTATTGCAGATCTCGTTTTATGCTATCGTAAACAACAGCTATAGGAGCTCTTGATTGAAAGGTCACATCGTTATTGGCATCGTTAGCATCAACAGGAACGCGCAAAACCAATGGCACACCACCAAACATTCTGACCAGGTTGAAATAAACATATCCTCTGATGAAACGAACTTCTCCCATCAGCTTTTTTCGCTCTGTCTCATCAATGGCCGCTACCTTTAATGCTTTTAATGCCTGATTAGCAGCTCCAATACTATTGTAGTGCCCACTCCATAGGGTCTCAACAAATCGATTGGTAGGCGTTAATGTAAAGTTGTCAATATCTCCAATAGGTACAGCCTGGTCACTAGGGGTGCTACCTTTTTCTGCATCATCAGAGATAATATTGGTTACAGAAATAAAACCCCATCCGTGAACATCTCCGTTGCCAAAAGCATCGCCTTGCAATAAGCTATTGTAAACACCGGTTACCAGCTTTTCTGCCAGCTTTGGATCTGTTTCTGTAGTTACACCGCCTTGTACTTTAATATCCAGGAAATTTTCACTGCAACCGATCAGCACAAATATGAGCCCAATGGCTAATACCTTTTTTGAATTGAAGCGTTTTTGATTAGTCATGTCTTTCATTTATGCTTAATCATTAAAATCCAACATTTAAACCCAGTGCTACTGTGCGCGTGGTAGGGTAAGCACTTAATTCAATACCAGAGCTGATCGGGTCGCCCGGAAGCTCTGGTGTAAAGCCACTATACTTCTTTAGCGTAAAAAGATTTTGTGAAGTAATAAAGGCGCGGCAGCTTGATACCCGAACTTTATCAAGGATTGCTTTCGGGAAAGTGTATCCAACGGTAAGATTGTTAATTCGAATAAAAGAACCTGACTCCACAAAGTAACTGGATGCTAATTGATTGCCAGTGTTCGCACCAGGCTCTGTTTGTGACCGGTTTGCAGCAGTCCAACGATCATATACAACTGACTTCTCCACATTATCCCTACCTTCTACTCTCACTGCTTTTTTACCGTTATACACCTCGTTGCCAACATTGCCATACAGGTCGAGACTGAAGTCCCAATTTCCGTAGTTCACAGAAGCATTAATACCAAAATAAGCCACTGGCTGATAGGAGCCAGCAAAAACACGGTCATCATCATCAATAACTCCATCCTGGTTTACATCTTCATATTTAAAATCACCAGGCTTGGCCGTAGGTTGTATTGGATTTCCATCATTATCGGTATAGCTATTGATTTCTGCCGTGGTGTTAAATACTCCGATGGGATTTAATACATAAAAACTGCCTACAGGCAGACCATTATCAGTAAGCGTGGTGAAACCTTGTGCAGCACCAATAAAACCACCACGAATGGAACGGCCACCATTCAATGCCAATACTTTGTTATCGTTAAATGTTACGTTACCACCAATAGAGTAACTCATTTTTTCATTAACACGCTCTTTCCAATTAAGTAATACCTCTAAACCTCTATTTTGAATAGTGGCTGCGTTGGTCAGAATTACTCCATCAGCATCGCCTACGGTTCTGGGAATAGGTACGTTTATTAAAGCATTGGCTACTTTCTTATCGTAGTAATTGAACTCACCTGTTAACTTTGATTGAAATAAGCCAAACTCAAGCGCGAAATCATATTCTTCTGTTATCTCCCAGTTAATATTAGGGTCAATGATTTGATTGATTTGTGCACCATTGGTTGCTGACTCAGCACTGCCATTAAAAGGATAGGGTCTGTTCAATGAAACAGTTTGGGTAAAGGCATTGGTTGGTATCTGATCATTGCCCACCCTTCCATAGGATCCGCGCAATTTCAATACATCAAATAGATTTTGATTCTGCATGAAGCCTTCTCTGTTCAATAACCAACCTACACCAAATGATGGGAAAGTTTGCCACCTATTTTGCTCAGGCAAACGCGAACTACCATCGACCCTGATTGTTGCCGTTAACAAATACTTTTCATTATAGGCGTAATTCAATCTTGATAAATACGAGTTACGTGCCCAGGCATCTCCACCTCCATTATTTTGAGAGGAGTTCGCATCGCCTACTCCTATGTACCATAGATCAGGATCGGCTGGTACATCGTTTCTGTTAGCTGATAAGAAAGTGAAATTCAGCTTCTCAGCAGTGATACCAGTTAACAAGGTAAAGTCATGCTCACCAATCTGCTTGCTGATGGTCGCCATATTATCCCACACCCAACGAAAGGCTTGGGAGTTTTGCACAACTAGTGAACTTTGAGCACGCAGTTGATTGCCTCCGGCAATCAGAAAAGTATTTTCATCGGCATTAAACTGATAATAGTAACCACGATTAAGTGAGTTACGCCAATCAGCTCCCAATGATGATCGAAGTGTTAACCATTCAAGAGGCTTAAAGGCCAGGAAAGTTGATCCCTGCAATCTGTTCTCTTTTACTCTTATGCTATTGTTATTGATATCAAGCAATGGATTACCCACATTTTGATAAGCAGAGGTATTACCATAGCGGCCATCTATCCGACTTGTAATAATCGGGGCCGCTCTGTATGCATTGTTATAGACTGAACCTATGTTTCCAAAAGCATCTATATTAATGTTACCAAAAGCATTTTGGTTAATGCTATTTCCGTAAGATG
>JALHOT010000021.1 GCA_022842845.1 Cyclobacteriaceae bacterium
CGTTTCGTCACATGTGGCATCTGGAAACCTGTAAGCTTACTTATTGAAACCGGAAATACGACTGCTATCCAACATCACTTCTATACTAGCACTATAACGGATCATGAAGCCACCGCAGTACTACAAAGCGATATGTCGGTGCATGCGGCTACACGCATTAAAATTTCGGTCCGTGATGAAGCAATAGGCACCTTGCTAGGGACTTCCATCCACGATTTACGTAAAGACACGCTCATCCAAACACAGCTTCAATTCAACAATCCAAAAATATGGTGGTGTAATGGACATGGGGAAGCTTATCTCTATCAACTCAGTATTGAAATTGAGGATCTGACCAACAAACAAAAGCAAGTTTACCAGGAAGAGGTAGGTTTAAGAACAATTGAATTGATCCAGGAAGCAGACAGCCTGGGTAAAAGTTTCTACTTTAAACTAAATGGTCGGGCGATTTTCAGCAAAGGAGCCAACTACATTCCCCCCGACAACTTCCTGCCACGCGTAACCAATGATGACTACCAAAGACTTGTGCTAAAAGCCAAGGAAGCCAACATGAATATGCTGCGCGTATGGGGCGGTGGTGTGTATGCGGACGAGGCATTCTACAAAGCCTGCGACCGTGCAGGCATATTAGTATGGCAAGACTTTATGTTCGCTTGCGCTATGTACCCGGGAGATACAGCTTTTATAAAAAATGTAAAAGAAGAAGCAATACAACAGGTGAAACGATTGCGTAATCATGCAAGTCTTGCCTTGTGGTGTGGTAACAATGAAGTGAGCGAAGGTTGGTACAATTGGGGCTGGCAAAAGCAGTATGCCTATTCTAAAGAAGATTCCAGCAAAATATGGCATGACTATCTATTGCTCTTTGAATCAGTACTTCCATCAGTTGTTAAGCAGTATAACTCACAAAGCACCTACTGGCCCTCCTCTCCACAGCATGGTTGGGGCCGACAAAAAAGTTTAACCGAAGGCGATAGTCATTACTGGGGTGTTTGGTGGGGCATGCAGCCGTTCTCGATATACAACGAAAAGGTTGGCAGGTTCATGAGCGAATATGGCTTTCAAAGCATGCCTTCAAAGCAAGCCTATACAAGCATTACACAAGAGAAGACATTAAGCCTGCAATCTCCGGTAGTAAGACATCATCAAAAACATCCTACCGGTTTTGAGACGATAGACCATTATTTAAAACAGTCGTATCAAGTACCTGCCACTTTTGATGATTATCTTTATGTATCACAGTTACTCCAAGCCGAAGGCATGAAGACTGCTATTGAAGCCCACCGAAGACATCAGCCCTTTTGCATGGGAAGTCTCTATTGGCAATTAAACGATTGCTGGCCTGTAACTTCCTGGAGTAGCATCGATTATACAAAGACTCCTAAAGCCTCTCACCATGTTATTACGCGAGCCTTTGCTACAACCATATCATCTGTAATCTTGGAAAACAGCAAGTATAACATCTATATCATCAATGATGAAGCTAAAAAACAATTTATAGAAGTGAACCTACAAACTTTATCGGGTAAGGAAATACTTAAGAAGACCATAACACACTCCTCTTCCAGCAACACAAGTATCATTGCATGGCAACTTGATTCCGCTGAGGTGCAACAAAACCCAGCTGACCTTGTATTGATCATTACTATTCTGGATGAGCAAAACCTGGTGATCGAGCGTAATTATTTTTACTTCACGGAAGTCAAAAATTTAGCATTGCAACCTGTCAATTTAAAAACACATATTAATAAAAAAGAAAAGACAGTAATCATCAAAAATGAAGGCACAATGGCTAAGAATATCTACCTGGCGGCCGGGCTGGGTGTGGATTTTCAGAACAACTTTTTCGATTTACCAGCGGGAGAATCTATTCGCGTTAACTTTAACGCAAACATTTCTGACAGAAAAGTAAAACAGCGCCTACAAATAAAGACTTTGTATGACACCTACCATCATTAAGACAAGCCATATGAGAATAGCTACCTTGTTAATTGGACTGCTATGTACAAATACACTGGTGGCACAGAAAAACTGGGTACAATATGTAAACCCATTCATAGGCACAGGTGGTCATGGTCATACTTTTCCCGGTGTTACCGTTCCTTTTGGTATGGTACAGTTATCACCTGATACACGGATTGATGGTAGTTGGGATGGTTGCTCAGGTTATCACTACTCGGACAGTATCATCTATGGTTTTTCACACACGCACTTGAGTGGTACCGGTATCAGCGATTATGGTGATATCATGCTCATGCCTACCCTCGGCAAGGCAAAATACACACCCAAAACTTATTCTCAGGGTTTTAAACATCAAAATGAAAAAGCAGAAGCAGGATATTATAGTGTTGTCCTTGATAATAAGGTTAAGGTTGAGTTAAGTAGCAGTACACGTGTGGGAATACACCAATATACTTTCCCTAAAACAGACAGTGCCAACTTAATACTCGACTTAATGCACCGGGATCTGTGCACGGATGCCCTTGTTGTTATTCAAAGCAATTCCAGAATAGTGGGTTATCGAAAAAGTACTGCCTGGGCCACTGATCAATACATTGCCTTTGTGATGGAGTTTTCGCAAGCCTTCGAAGATTTTACGGTAGCCGATGGAGCAGGAACAATCAACAGCATTCGATCCATCGCTGATCCAGCCTCCAAAATAAACCTGCGTTTTAAAAGCAATGGTAAACCAATCCTAGTTAAAGTGGCCTTGTCTTCTGTTGGTCCTGATGGCGCTCAAAAAAATATGGAAGCCGAAATGATGCATTGGAGCTTTAAAACTGTTAAAGAAAATGCCCAAGCCATCTGGAATCAGGAATTAAGCAAAATTGAAGTAGAAAGTACAAACAAAAACAACCTGATTAAATTTTACAGTGCTCTTTATCATTGTATGATTCATCCAAACACCATCAGTGATGTTGATGGTCGCTACCGAGGCATGGATAAGAAAATTTACACTGCCGAAGGTTATACTCATTACTCGGTATTTTCTTTATGGGATACTTTTCGCGCCCTTCACCCACTCCTAACCATTATCGATCGCGAGCGAACGAGAAGTTTCATTCACTCCTTTCTACAGATGTATGAGCAAGGAGGACGATTGCCTGTTTGGGAACTGGCTAGTAACGAAACAGACTGCATGATTGGATATCACAGCGTAAGTGTTATTGCTGACGCAGCAAGTAAAGGCATCACCGACTTTAATCAGGAGCTGGCATTAGATGCCATGGTAAAGAGTGCTACCTGGCAACATTTAGGCTTACCTGCCTATATGGCTAATGGTGTCATCAGCATTGATGATGAACACGAGTCGGTCTCAAAAACACTAGAGTATGCCTATGATGACTGGTGCATCGCCCAGTTTGCCAAACAACTGGGAAAAATGGATACCTATCAACATTTTCTACAACGCTCACTCAATTACAAAAACACCCTTGATCCAGAAAGCGGCTTAATGAGACCTCGCAAAAATGGTGGTTGGTTAACACCCTTCGAACCAAGAGAAGTCAACAATCATTTTACAGAAGCCAATGCCTGGCAGTATTCATTTTTTGTCCCACACGATATCAGTGGCCATATTAACCAGCTGGGAGGCAGTAAAAGATTTGAGCAATTGCTCGATCAACTTTTTACAGCATCAAGTAAAACGACAGGAAGAGATCAGGCTGACATTACAGGATTGATTGGCCAGTATGCGCACGGCAATGAACCGAGTCATCATATGGCGTATTTGTACAATTACATTGGCAAACCAGAAAAAACACAACAGCGCATCAAACAAATACTTGATGACCTTTATCATAATGCTCCTGATGGTCTATCGGGCAATGAAGATTGCGGGCAAATGAGTGCCTGGTTTGTGTTAAGTAGTCTGGGCATCTACCAGGTAAGTCCTGGTCAACCAGATTTCGCCATCGGCTATCCGCTCTTTGATAAAAGCATCATCCATTTCGAAAATGGTAACACCTTTAGCATTAATAGAAGTGATGTGAGCCTTGGCACCAATTACATTGGAAAGGCAGTCTTGAATAATAAGCCTTATGCCAAGAGCTTTTTACAGTACAACGATATGGCCATGGGCGGGGCAATAGATTTCATTATGAGTAACCAAATATCGCCCACCTTTGGTAAAACGCAGAAAGACATGCCTTCCACTTCCGTTGAAACAATCACTTGGGTAAGCCTTCCAGTTATTCAGGCAGGTAGTAAAAGTTTTAAAGACAAGATGGAAATCAAACTAAGTGCCTCCCCTGATTGCCGCATCTATTATACAACAGATGGATCCATGCCAAGCAAGCAAGCTACACGCTATACTAAACCAATAGAAATTACACAAACAACATCAATTAAAGCAATCGCAGTGAATGAAGACGGGAAAGAGAGTGGTTCCATTCAAGGTGATTTTTACAAAATGCCACCTAATAGAAAAGTGGTAATAAATGCTAAGTACAGTGCTCAGTATGCAGCCGGTGGAGATGAGGGAATTATCGATGGGATTAGGGGAAATGTTAATTGGCGCAAAGGAGAATGGCAGGGATACCAAAACCAAAACTTTGAAGCCATCGTGGATCTTGGCACTTCTCAGAACATCAAAGAAATAGGTGTAGGCTTTTTGCAAGACACAAGGGCCTGGATATTGATGCCAACAAAAGTTGAATTTTATATTTCAGATGATGGACAAAATTTTAAGAAAGTAGCTGAGGTGGCCAACCAAGTAAAAGCTGATGATTACACCATACAAACGCAGGATATAAGCGCGACACTAAAAAAAGTAAAAAGTCGATACGTAAAAGTAATTGCTTATAATTTCGGGAAGTTACCGGAGTGGCATTTAGGCTATCCTTTTTCCGGAGACGCCTATATTTTTACAGATGAAATTTTGATAAAATGAAATCCTAGAAGCGAGCGGCTATTAAAAGTTCAATATTCTTAAACTTAATGCCAAACTTTCTCGCCAGCGACTCATTGGTGAGGCCACCGGCATAAGTGTATACACCCTTCATAAATCCCTTATGAGAAAAAATCATCTTTTCCACTCCACCCTCTTCTGCAGCACGAAGGATAGTTGGCGTAAAAATATTACTTAAGGCGGTTGCGGCCGTGTGGGCCACACGCGAGGCAATGTTGGGTACACAGTAGTGTATCACATCATGTTTTTTAAAGATGGGTTTACCAAGTGTAGTAATCTCTGAAGTAGCTATACAACCACCCTGATCTATACTCACATCAATAATGATGGAGTCTGCCTTCATACTGCTTACCATCTCTTCACTAACTACATGCCTTGTCCTGCCCTTCTCTGCACGTAAAGCACCAATGAGTACATCTGCATTTTTAAGTGTATCGCTGAGTGTTAACGTATCGATGGTGGAAGTATAAATCTGCTGTCCGAGCAATTGCTTAATTCTTCTAAGCTTATACAAATGATTATCAAATATCTGTACATCTGCTCCTAGTCCCAGTGCAGCACGCGCAGCATACTCCCCAACCGTGCCCGCTCCGATAATAACCACCTTTGTGGGAGGCACCCCAGTAATTCCTCCCAAAATAATGCCTCGTCCATTATTGGCAGTACTTAAATACTCAGAAGCAATTAACATCACAGAACTACCGGCAATCTCACTCATCGCCCGGATGATGGGCATGCCACCTACCTTATCTTCAATAAACTCATAGGCCAGGGCTGTAACACGCTTTTTGAGCAAAGCCTGTATCGTGTCGGGTTTTAAATGACCTAATTGAAGAGCAGATATCAATGCTTGCCCCGGCCGCATCATCTCAATTTCTTCCAACGTAGGTGGTTCAATTTTGAGGATCACTTCCGCCTTGTAAACTTCTTGAGGTGAGTACATAATTTTCGCCCCGGCATCACTGAATTGCTTGTCGGTAAACTTTGAGCCCAATCCGGCCTTTGACTCTACCCAAACCTCATGCCCGTTGTTGACTAGCAATGCAACAGCATCCGGTGTCAGGCTAATTCTGTTTTCTTGTAAAGAAACCTCTTTGGGCAAGCCAATAAAGAAGGAATGATTACCACTCTTCACTGGCATGAGTTGTTCTTGCGTTGAAATGGCTGACTTCGCCAATGCTTCAAATCCGCTTTTCTTATCGGCCATGGATACTTAAAGATAAGGTTCTGGTATTTTGTGTCTTGGGGTGTATAGCAACAAGTACATGTCGCTCAGGTATCAAATTTTTAACTCTTTCGCTCCACTCAATAAAACAATAAGCTCCTGAATAAAAGTAATCTTCAATGCCGATATCGATAGCCTCTCGCTCACTTTTTAGTCTGTAGAAATCAAAATGAAAAACATGCTTACTACCTGATGTCAGGTATTCATTTACAATTGAAAAAGTAGGACTGCTCATAGAATCGATAACCCCCAACTGCAAACACAATGCCTTAATAAAAGTTGTTTTTCCTGCCCCCATCTCTCCTTCAATCAGCCATATTTGCTCATGGCCTGCTCTATCGATAAATTGGGCTGCCACCTCAGAAAGCTGGCTCAGGTGTACATCATCCTTCACCAAAGTCTCTTCACTCACTCGCATTTTTCGAAGTTAAGAAAATTAAAGGAATGATCATTTCTTCCAAGCTCACGCCACCATGTTGAAAAGTATCTTTATAAAAATTGACGTAGTAATTGTAATTGTTTGGATAAGCAAAAAACTGATCTTCAACAGCAAAAACATAGGAGGTAGACACATTAAGTTTTGGCAAGAATAAACGTTCAGGCTTACTGGCCACCATTACCTTATCGCCCTCGTAACCGAGGTTTTTTCCCTGCTTATAGCGCAGGTTACTATTCACGTTACGATCGCCAATAATTTTAAAGGGCTTTTTAACCCGTATCGTACCATGATCGGTAGTGATGATCACTTTTACTTTTTTCTCAGCCACCTTTTTTAAAATTTCCAGCAGTGGAGAGTGCATGAACCAGGATTTTGTGATAGACCGGTAGGCCGATTCATCTGGTGCCAATTCACGAATCATCGCCATGTCTGTACGCGCATGCGAAAGCATGTCTACAAAATTATAGACGATGACATTGAAATCATTTTTAAAAAGATTATTTACAGTATCAGCCAAATCACGCCCCTCCTCCAGGTTTTTGATTTTATGATACGAGTGCTTAATGTTTATATTATTCCTTCGCAGTTGCTTGTCTAAAAAATCATGTTCATGATTATTCTTCCCTTCTTCATCATCTTCGCCCACCCAAATATCGGGCTGTGATTTAGCCATTTCAGAGGGCATCATACCTGAAAAAATAGCATTGCGGGCATAGGCGGTGGTGGTAGGAAGTATAGAATAATAGCTTTCTTCAGATTCTATACTGAAGTATTCATTAATGATCGGCTCAAGTACCTTCCACTGATCAAAGCGAAGGTTATCAATTAAAAAAAGAAAGACAGGCTCCTTGCCAAGGATTGGGAAAACTTTGCGCTTGAGCACCTGGTGAGATAGCAAAGGTTTAGGTGCATTAGCATCGTTTAGCCACTTCTCATAATTGCGCACTACATACTTACAGAAATTGGCATTGGCTTCGGTCTTTTGCATGGTTAAAACCTCCGACATGTCCTGGTTATCATTTTGGTCCATCTCCAGTTCCCAAAAGACTAACTTCTTGTAGACCTCCGCCCACTCATCGTGGTTAAGATCTCCCTGAAATGACATGCTGATGCGCTGAAAGTCCTGCTGATAGTTCAGGTTGGTTTTTTCAATGACAAGCCTTTTGTTATCCAATATTTTCTTAACGGAAAGTAAAATCTGACTGGGATTTAAAGGCTTAATGAGATAATCGGCAATCTTAGACCCAATCGCCTCCTCCATAATCTGCTCCTCTTCATTTTTGGTGATCATCACCACAGGCAGATTGGGCTTGAGGTTTTTTATTTGACTCAAAGCCTCGAGGCCCGACAAGCCGGGCATATTCTCATCTAAGAAAACAACGTCAAAGTTTTTATCTTCGCAAAGCTCAACTGCATCTGTACCATTATTAACCGGTGTTATGTCGTAGCCCCTCTGCTCCAAGAAAAGGATGTGAGGCTTTAGTAAATCAATCTCATCATCTGCCCACAGGATCGTATATCTTTGCATGAAAACGTTTTTCTACAAGTTACAAATTCCAACGCGAAGTGAATAAGAAAAAGATAATAAACGACCCCGTATATGGCTTTATTCACATACAGAGTGAGTTGATTTACGATATCATCCAGCACCCTTATTTTCAAAGACTCAGGCACATCAGGCAATTGGGCCTGGCCAACCTGGTGTATCCTGGCGCCATGCATACCCGTTTTCAGCATGCGTTGGGTGCCATGCACCTGATGGGCAGGGCGCTGGAGAATCTTCGCTATAAAAAGATAGAAATCAGTGAAGAGGAAATGGAAGCCGCCCAACTGGCTGTACTCTTACACGACATGGGGCATGGCCCCTTTTCTCATGCCCTTGAAGAAACACTTTTACCAGGCATCAAACACGAAAGCCTTTCTTACCTTTTCATGAATCAACTCAACAAAGAGTTTGGAGGTGCCCTCGACCTTACTTTAAAGATTTTCAGGAATAGCTATAAAAGAAAATTCTTTCACCAGTTGGTATCCAGTCAGCTTGATATGGACAGATTAGATTACCTGAAACGCGATTGCTTTTTCACAGGGGTAGAAGAAGGCACCATTGGTGTTGATCGCATTATCGCCATGCTCACTGTGTACCAAAATGAGTTAGTGGTAGAAGAGAAGGGAATTTACAGTATTGAAAACTTCATTACCGCCAGGCGACTGATGTATTGGCAGGTATACCTTCATAAAACCTCTGTAGCGGTGGAGCGGATGCTGGTCAACCTCATACACCGCGCCAAGTATCTGGCGCAATCAGGCCAACCCATTGCGGCCAGCACATCACTCAAAATCTTTTTGGAGAAACCCGCCAGCTTCGATGACTTCAAAGCAAATCCGAAACTGTTAAAACACTTCGGTAACCTTGACGATAACGACATCTGGGGCGCCATTAAATTCTGGCAAAATGATACTGACAAGATCTTGGCCAGTCTATCCAAAATGCTTGTGGAGCGCAAACTCTTTACCATCAAGTTTAGCAATGCAGCCATCAAAAAAGAAGACATCAATTCGGTGAAAGATGCGATCTCTAGCCATTTTAAGGTATTAAGGGCAGAGACCCCTTATTTGTTTTCTTATGGATCAGTGAGTAACGAGGCCTATACTGAAGGCCAAAAAATCAATATTTTGATGAAAAGCGGAGAAGTAGTAGATATCGCCAAAGCATCGGATTTACCCAGCATCCAGGCACTTTCTAAAAGCGTGAAAAAAAACTATTTGTGCTGGCCCAAAAATGTATCTTTGTAAGATACCCTAATAGTTATCTGTTACCTGTTATCCAGAGCCGGCTGCTAATGCATCCATAACACACAAATAACTATAACGAATACTATTAACGGATGCTTTAATAAACTATGGAATTTACCATACAGCAAATTGCCGCCATGCTTGGCGGTCAGATAAAAGGTAACGGACAAGCAAAAATCAATATGCTGGCCAAGATTCAGGATGCTAAGCCAGGCCAAATTGCTTTTCTATCGAACCCCAAATACGAACAATACATCTACAGCACACAGGCCTCTGCTGTGATTGTAAAAAAAGATTTCTCCCCCAAGAAAGAGCTTGAAACAACCCTCATCCTGGTGGATGACCCTTATTCCAGTTTTACAGCCTTGCTGGAAGAGTATCACAAAATGATCAGCTTCCAAAAAGTGGGTGTAGAAGAACCTTGTTACATAGGCAGTGGCAGTACTTGTGGCAGTAATGTGTACCGTGGAGCCTTCTCTTACATTGGCAGCAATGTAAAAATTGGTGACAATGTTAAAATTCACCCCAACACTTTTGTGGGCGATAATTGTGTGATTGGCAATAACACCATCTTGCATGCAGGTGCGAAATTATACGCTGATTCAAAAGTGGGCAGTAACTGCGTTATTCACGCAGGAAGTGTGGTAGGAAGCGATGGTTTCGGTTTTGCCCCGCAACCCGATGGTACTTATAAAACCATCCCACAATTGGGCAATGTTATCCTGGAAGATAATGTTGTGATTGGTGCGAATACTGTAATAGACTGTGCCACTCTTTTTGGTGACTCTACTATTATCCGCAAAGGCGTAAAACTCGATAACCTCATTCAAATTGCCCATAACGTAGAAATTGGTAAGAATACCGTTATGGCCGCGCAATCAGGCGTTTCTGGTTCTACCAAAGTAGGTGAAAACTGCATTATTGCTGGCCAGGTAGGTATTGCCGGGCATTTAGTTATTGCTAATAAAACAGGCATCGGAGCACAGGCGGGCATTTCCAAATCGGTAGAAGAAGAAGGAGAGAAAATCATGGGGTCACCGGCTTATGATGTAAAAGATTACTATAAATCTTATGCTGTTTTCAAAAAATTACCTGAATTGAACCAGCGCCTCCGAGAACTAGAGGAAAAGGTACATGCTTACAAAGCCAACGGGCAAAGCCACTGAAATCGTTTGAATTAGGCATAAAAGTCATTTTTGGAATATCCCGATAAATCGGGTTAACTTTGTCGACTTTGCAGGAACCAAACCATGCTTAATATCAAACAACAGACTATTCAGAAGTCGGTAACCCTTTCAGGTGTAGGCCTTCACACAGGAGCCCCTACGAAAATGACTTTCGTACCGGCAAAACCTAACCACGGCATCAAATTTCAAAGAATTGACCTACCGGGATCCCCCATTATTGACGCGGATTGCGACAATGTGGTAGACGTTTCCAGGGGTACTACCATCGAACAAAGTGGTGGTCGTGTGAGCACTATCGAGCATACCTTGGCCGCGCTGGTAGGATTGGAAATAGACAATGTTCTTATACAGCTTGATGGCCCTGAATGCCCCATTATGGATGGGAGCTCCATCGAGTTTGTTAATAAATTAAAGGAAGCTGGTACCGAAGAGCAGAATGCTTTACGTGATTTCTTCGATGTGCAGGAACCTCTCTTTTATAGAGAAGCCGCCAGAAATGTAGAAATAGCTGCCTTACCCTTAGATGATTACAGAGTAACCGTGATGGTTGATTACAACTCACCCGTATTGGGGAGCCAACATGCTTCTATCACTGACATCCGCCAGTTCGAAACAGAAATTGCTTCATGCCGCACTTTCTGTTTCTTGCATGAGCTTGAAATGCTCTATAAAAACAACCTGATCCGCGGTGGTGACTTGAACAATGCTATTGTTATTGTTGATAGAATTGTGCGCGAAGACGAACTCGCCAATATTGCCGAAATGCTCGGCAAACCGAAAGTTGAAGTAAAGCATGAAGGTATTTTGAATAATGTTGAACTACGTTATAAAAATGAACCGGCACGCCACAAACTGCTGGATGTAGTAGGCGATCTGGCATTAGCCGGAAGACCACTCAAAGCGCAGGTATTAGCTGCACGCCCAGGCCATGCCGCCAATGTGGCCTTTGCGAAAAAGTTAAAAAAGGCCATGGCTGAGGCTGATAAGCAGGGACGCCCTAAATACAATCCCAACTTACCTCCGGTTATGGATATTAATAAGATAGCGGCAACCCTGCCACATCGATATCCATTCTTGTTAATCGACAAAATCATTTACCTCGATAACGAAAGCGTTGCCGGAGTAAAGAATGTTACCATGAATGAGCCCTTTTTCCAAGGTCACTTTCCCGGCAACCCAGTGATGCCGGGTGTGCTGCAAGTAGAAGCCATGGCGCAGATTGGTGGCATTTTGGTTTTAAACACAGTTCCAGATCCTGAAAATTACTGGACCTATTTTTTAGGTATAGAAAGTTTCCGTTTCAGAAAAATGGTATTACCTGGAGACACCCTCGTTATTCAGTGTGATCTTCTCGCCCCTATCAAAAGAGGTATTGCTAAGATGACCGGCCGCGGTTATGTAGGCAACACCCTAGTTTGTGAAGGAACCATGACCGCCAGCATTGTCCGTAAAAATTCATGAGCCAATATCCTTTAGCCAACGTTCATCCTGAAGCCAGGATCGGTAAAAACGTAGTCATTGAACCGTTCGCGACTGTACAAAAAGATGTAGTCATTGATGATGGCACCTGGATTGGTCCCGGTGCTGTTATCTGGGATGGATCGCGCATAGGAAAGAATGTTAAAATTTACCCGGGAGCTTCTGTATCTTCCATTCCGCAAGATTTGAAGTTTGCAGGCGAACAAACCCAGACCTTTATTGGCGACAATACCGTCATCCGTGAATACGTAACGATTAGCCGCGGCACAACTGATAAGATGAAAACGGCCATCGGTAAAAACTGCTTATTGATGGCCTACGTGCATGTCGCCCACGACTGCATTATTGGCAATAACTGTATCCTTGTCAACACCGTACAGGTAGCAGGGCACGTAACCATTGAAGACTGGGCCATTATTGGTGGTGCCAGCGCATTGCACCAATTTGTAAAGGTGGGAGCCCATGTGATGGTCTCCGGTGGTTCATTGGTGCGCAAGGACATTCCTCCTTTTACTAAAGCTGCGCGCGAGCCACTTACCTATGCAGGCATTAATGCGGTTGGCTTAAAACGCAGAGGCTTTAGCACAGATAAAATCAATGAGATTCAGGAGATCTACCGCTACATCTTTATGCGCGGCTTGAATAATTCTAAAGCTATAGAGATGATCGAGGCAGAATTACCCGAAAGTGAGGAGAGAAATTTAATTCTGAACTTCATTAAAGAATCAGAACGGGGCATCATGAAAGGCTACGGCAATTAATTGCCAATAAATTTGGGGAATCCGACTACTTACTTAGAGGCGCAACAACTTGGGAAGCGTTTTAACCGCGAATGGATTTTTCGTGACCTGAGCCATCAATTTATCGCTGGCAATACCTACGCGATTATAGGTCCTAACGGGTCTGGTAAATCAACACTACTCCAGGTATTATGGGGCCAAGTCCCTGCCAGTGCAGGAATCGTTCAATACCAGATCAATGGCCATCCGATGGCGATGGAGGACATATACCAATCTGTGAGCATCGCTACCCCTTACCTCGACTTAATCGAAGAATTTACTTTAGTAGAAATGCTTGCTTTTCATTTCAAAATGAGAAAACCCAGAGCAGGCTTTGCCACAAAAGACCTGGCCCGCATTTTTGAACTTGATCATGCAAAAGATAAATTGATTGGTCACTTTTCATCAGGCATGCGGCAGCGGCTGAAACTGGGGCTGGCCATTTATACCCAGGCCAGTTTCATCTTTTTGGACGAACCCTTCACCAACCTGGATGAAAAAGCCATCAAATGGTATGAAAATCAATTGCAACAATTAAAGGATACCGTTGTTTTTATTGCCTCTAATGACCCAAGGGAATATGAAAATAGCCATGAGAAGATCAAACTCAGCAACTATAAATCATAGGGGTTACTTGTTTGGGGCATAATCAATTTATAGCCTATAACTATAAAGCCTTTTATAAACCGACATTTTCCTTATTTTTGACTAATATTAATGATCCACATGAAGTTTTTAAGAATTAATCCCCTGCTTCTGGTTCTGGTAGCTGCCATGCTCGTTGTTAGCTGCAAACCCGGAAAAGATCCAGACCCATTTGAGAAAATCCAACTTGCCAAATTTGCTAAAACCTGGACTATCCAATCTGCCAAGCTTGACAACGTAACCCGTGATGATTTTAGCACGATTACTTTAGTATTGGCAGGGACTTTCAATAACAACTCACCAGAAGGGCCTTATCAATACACAGTTAACGGTACCAGACCCAACCCAAGTCCATGGCCTGCCAGTGGTTCTTGGTCTTTTGCTGAAGGTGAAGGTGCCAAAACGGTTGTGATCAGAGATCCGGGTACAGACGATCTTCAAATGAACTACGCACTTTCTGCTGATGCAAAAACTTTAACCCTTACCTTCAATGTAACCGGACCAGGATGGGCCGGCTCTCGTACCAATGAAGTGGAAGGAAATTGGGAATTTGTGTTTACTACGAATTAATCCTTAACCTAAGTTCAAATAAAAAAAGCTCCTCTCGGAGCTTTTTTTATTTCAATACGACAATGGTGATCCCATCTCCGCCTCTATCGGCATGCTCATCTTTAAAAGATGCTACCTGCTTATATTGTTTGAGCTTGTCCCGAATCACTTTTCGAAGTACTCCCTCTCCTTTGCCGTGCAAAATCCTCAACTCTCCGTGGCCTAAGAGAATGGCCGAATCCATGAAAGACTCCAATACAGGCATGAGCTCTTCCACACGCTTACCCCTTACATCTAAACTTGGATTAAAGGCTGCTTGCTTCTCATATAAGTTAATGCCGGCACTGCGAAGTTTTGTCGCCAGTTCTTTTTGAACTGCTCCCTCGACCTTCTCAAGCTTACTTAGGCTTACGGTTGTCTTTAATTCTCCGAATTGTACTAAAGCATTTTTACCTTGAAGAGATAAAATCAAACCGCTCCCCATCTGTCCGATAATTCTCACCCTATCTCCTTCTTCAATTCTTTCGGCCTTTGGCACCGGTGCTTGTGGTAAGCCCTTGGCTACATTGTGTGATAGATCCTGCAAGGACTTCCTCACTTTTATGGTCTCTTTTTTCTCGGCCTTGTTCTCACGAATGTGCCTGATGGTTTTTTCGATCTCTCGGTTGGTTGTCTTTAACAAAGACATGGCCTCTTCCTTGGCCTTACCAATAATATCCTTTTTCTTACTCTCCAACTCGGTAGACAAACGCTGGTATTTTGCTAATGTCTCCTGCAATTCAACTTGAAGTTTTTCTACTTGCTTAGTTTTCTCCTCATGCTCTTTTCTTTCCAGTTCTAAGGCGCGCGATAATTTTTCGAAGCCGGCCAAATCTGTGCCTACCAGTTTCTCTGCTTCTTGCAGCGTCTTAGGCGAAAGCCCTGTCTTCCTGGCAATCTCTAATGCAAAAGAACTGCCTGGCTTTCCTATTTCCAGTTGATAAAGCGGTTGTAATTGTTCCTCATCAAAACGCATAGCAGCATTCTGTATGCCTGCAGCCTGATCTGCGAACAACTTTAAATTATAATAATGCGTGGTAGCGAGGCCCCACACTTTTTTTTCGAGCAGCGAAGCCAGTATGGCCTGCGCAATAGCTCCTCCAAAATTTGGATCAGTACCTGAGCCAAGTTCATCCAGCAAAACCAAAGAATGCTCGTTGGCTTGCTGTAAGAAAACATTCATGTTCTTCAGGTGACTACTATAGGTGCTTAAATCATTTTCAAGCGACTGCTGATCGCCAATGTCTAAGAGTATATCTTTAAATATGCCAACCTTTGAGTAATCAGCGAGTGGAATAAGTAAACCGCACTGAACCATGTACTGCAGGAGACCTACTGTTTTAAGACAGACAGATTTACCTCCGGCATTAGGCCCCGAAACCAACAAAACTTTGTTATGCTCATTAAGGCGTATGGTCAAAGGTACCACCTCTCTTTTGCCTTTGAAACTTAGCATCAAAATGGGGTGCTTGGCTTGATACCAATCAATTTCAGGTTTATTATCCAAAACCGGCATGACAGCATCTAAGTCCCGCGCCAGTTTAGCTTTAGCTCTTATAAAATCTATAGTAGCCTGAAAAGCATAGGCCGTTTTTAAAACAGGCAAATCGATACGTACACGAGAAGTTAAGGCTGTTAAAATGCGCACCACTTCTCTTCTCTCTGCATGTTCGAGATCTCGAATTTCATTATTGGTATCCAGCATTTCTGCCGGCTCCATAAACACAGTTTGGCCGGTAGCCGATTCATCCTGGATGAAACCTTTCAACTTGCGCTTATGCTCTGCCAAAATCGGGATCACCACGCGCCCATCTCTAATGGTCGGTAAAGCCCCTTCTGGTACCCACTTCTCTTGCACAGCCTGTCTGAAAATCTGATCAGCAATCTTTCTCAACCGAGCCTGCTCATCACGCAACTTTCTGCGAATAGCCTGCAGCTCAACGCTGGCATTATCCTTTACTTGTGCGGCATCATCGATTTTGCTTACGATTTCCTTCTGTAATTCCTGCGTACTCATCACAGGTGCCGAAAGCCTAAAAAGCTCAGGAAACTCTTCCTGATATTTAGTAAGAAAAGATTTACAAGCCTGTATACTTGTGAGCGAGTTTGACAAATCAAGAAAGTCGCGTTCATCTAAAAAATTACCTTCGATGGCTGCTTTACCAAACCAGTTTTCCGGATCAACAAAATGGCGGGAAGGAAAATCCAGGGAGCGCTCCTCAATGGATTTGAATTCTGACGTTTGCTTTAACTGAAGTGCAATAAAGGTAGCATTACTACTAAACTTCATAGAAGCCACCAACCGCTCTCCTGATGCCGAAAGACAATACTTATTCAGTCTTTGCCTGATCTGGTCAAACCCTAATTTAACTTCAAGATTATCGGGGTAAATCATTGTTGAGGTTGTGTTACTGTAAGCTTTTGCTCACGTAAATTGAGTGAATCAACAACAACAGCATAGATTTTGTCAAGGACAAGAGGCTGCGATACATAATAATCCATAGAGGCTTTAAATACTGTATCGTTTACACCTATGCGCTCAAAAATGATGGGGCGGGCTATTTCAAAAACCTTTTCAGCAGAATCGCGCCTCAAATTAAGTCGGTTGATCCGCTCTTCATTTTCATACAACTGTATTAGGACCCTAATCATTTCCTGCTCGTTTAAAACATTTTCTGGTTTTCTCTCCTGGGTACAAGCAAAAGCAAAAAAAGCAACCAACAGGCAAAAAAGCCCTTGAAAGAAAGAAAAGTACTGTCGTATCATAAAAACCGTTTAAATAGGGGCAATTACTTATTTTTGTTTCTTTAACCTTCAATTGGTTAAGTTGCCCAACACAGAAGCAAATATACTGCCTGATTGCAGATGAAAGAGCTGTTAAAAAAGTTAAGGAGGTACGAAATCCAGATCCGCAAGGCAATCAATAGCCATATGATGGGCGATTTCCATTCAATCTTTAAGGGCTCGGGCCTGGAGTTTGACGATGTACGGCCCTACCAATATGGAGATGACATCAGGAGTATTGACTGGAATGTGTCGGCCAAGGGGCATGGGCTTTTTGTCAAGACCTTCAGAGAAGACAAAGAGCAAACCGTTTTCTTTATTCTGGATGTAAGTGCCTCGCAAAACATAGGCAACGAAGGACGGACCAAGAGCGATATAGGCAAAGAAATATGCGGTGTTCTGTCACTGGCAGCAACCAAAGAATCAAGCCACGTGGGACTCATCTGCTTTTCTGATAAAAATGAATTGTACCTCAAGCCGACCAAAGGCAACAGTCAGGCATATGAAATCATATCGGCCTTAACCAAGCTGCAACCCAAATCTAAAACCACCAACCTTGGCAAAGCCATTTCTTTTGCCGTCAATATCATTAAAAGAAGAAGTGTGATCATTATGATCTCTGACTTTATTGATAGCGGAGATTATTTTCACGACTTAAAAGCTCTTGCCAACAGGCATGATCTGGTGCTGATTCACGTAAGTGATGCCCGCGAAACCAGTCTGCCAAAGCTGGGCATTATTCCGGTACAGGATAAAGAAAGCGGCAAGACTTTATGGATCAATACTTCTTTCGGAGACTTTCGTCAAAAAATATCCCATCAGGTAGAAAACAGAAAAGAAGAGCTGGCAAAATTCTCGCGCAAACACCAAATCAATTTTATCTCACTCAGCACTTCAGAAGATTATGTGCCCAAATTGCTTCGCCTGTTTAAAGTACGTAACCGAACAATGAAAGTTTAATCATGAGTGCTTTTCCTATGTACTTTCGCTATCTTCTGGTTTTCCTGATTTGTCTAGTCACGCTGCCCTCTTGGAGTCAGGTAACAGTAAGGGCTGGCTTTGTGCCCGATAGTGTTATCATTGGTGATGAAGCTGCTTTTTACCTCACCGCCACCTACCCAAAGAAGCAACAGCTCATCTTTCCTGACTCAAGCTTTAATTACACACCTTTCGAATACATTAGAAAGCGGTACTTCACCACACAAACAAAAGATAGCCTTAGTTACGACAGCACCGTTTATGTGCTCAGTACTTTTGAAATAGAGCGTGTTCAAAAGCTCCAACTCCCGGTCTTCTTATTGCATCAACAAGATTGTACTACCTACCTCTCTCCCAAGGATAGTGTATTACTGAAAGAATTGGTTAATCCTGCCCCGCCTGACACGGTCAAAGCAGAAAATCTACCGTTGATTAGTAATACTGCTTATGAACCTGTCGCCTGGCTATTAAACTATCCACTACTTTTATACTTGGGGGGTGGTCTTATCATCCTGTCAATAAGTATCTGGATATTATTTGGAAAGAAAATTCGCAAACACTTTGCCGTGAAGCGCTTGATCAAGGATCATCAAACATTTATAGATCGATACTCCAACTATAGTCAACAGCTGCAGCAAAGTTTTTCTACGCATCAAGCAGAACAGTTGTTGTTGTACTGGAAAAAATACATGGAGTTACTGGACACCAAGCCTTATACAAAATTAACAGCCAAAGAAACAGCAGTGCTACTCAATGATGTTGCGCTGGGAAATCAACTTCGCCTTGTTGACGCAGCCATTTATGGCAATAACCGACAAGTAGAGGCGCCCATTACTTTCTTAAAGGAACATGCTATCAGCACTTTTGAACAAAAACTAGCGCAGGTAAAACATGGATGATTTGAACACAATAGATCCCTGGTATTCGCTCACCTGGTTTTCACCTTCAACACTTTCTTCCTTTACCTGGGAGCAAGCACTGGTGCTATATGCAATCCCCGGTATCCTGCTGCTCTTTGTCATAAGGTGGTTGATCCGCTTCCGTTTTAATCAAAAATTACCCATAGCCCTTGCTCAAAAAGATTTACACAGCACAGCACTGGCATGGCTGCGTCTGGTACCCGAAGTGATTTTTATGATCATGATGGTTTTCTTATTAGTAGCCTTGGCAAGGCCACAAAAAACAAATGAGAAAGTGGAACAATTTACCGAAGGTATTGACATTATGCTAGCCTTGGATATTTCGCAATCCATGCAGATTGAAGATTTCACCCCTAATCGTTTGGCAGCCGCCAAGGAAGTGGCACATAACTTTGTAAGCGGAAGAAAACAAGACAGAATAGGGATTGTTGTATTCTCTGGAGATGCTTTTTCTCTTGCCCCACTTACCACCGATTATGAATTACTCAAGAACTACTTTGATGAAATCAACTTCGACATGATTGAAAACCGAGGCACTGCTATCGGAAGTGCTTTGGGCGTAGTGACTAATCGCATGCGCGAATCAGAATCAAAATCTAAAGTAGCCATACTCATCAGCGATGGTGATAACACCGCAGGCAATATTGACCCCATCACTGCGGCTGAATTGGCTGCAGCTTATGGCATTAAAATTTATACCATTATTGTAGGCAAAGAGGGTATGGTACCTTTTGGTAAAGATTTTTTTGGCCGCCCTAACATGGTGGAAAACACCGTTGATGAAACCACCATGCGGAAAATTGCCGATATCGGTGGCGGTCAGTTTTTCAGGGTTACAGATAATGAAGCCCTGTCTACAGTATTTGCACAAATAGATGCCTTCGAAAAAGCCGAGATTAAAGAAACCCGCTTCAAAGACACCACTGACTATTACTATAATTATTTGATGTGGGGGATATTATTCTTTTTGCTTTGGCTCGCCTTGAAGTCGAGCTTTATGAGCAATATCCTGCAGGATTAATCAAGCGATTTTATCTGCATAGATAATTAAGCGGGCACCAAAAATCAGGAGTACAATACCCAGCACGATGTTCAATCTTCTGATGGTTTGCCTGGTCATAACCAAACGAAGTCTATCTGCTAATTTCGCTTTCAGTAAGTCTGTAGCAAAAACAGTAGCCACAATAGCCGAGAAGTAAGTGCCCACCTGCCAGCCTTCTACATACCCAAACTCAGTAGTGGCAAGCCCTACAGTACCAATCCAGAAAATTAAAACCATCGGACTTAAACCGTTTATTAAAAAGCCTTTTGCTATTAAACGAAGGGGGCTTCTGTACTTGATATGTTCCGGATGAAATTCCTGCAACTTTCTACTCTTAATAAACAGGTAGTAAAATCCGAAAACAAAAAGGATACCACCACCTACATAAGACAAATACAAACGTGAGGTTTCATTTTCGAAAAACTGGTAAAGACCGAGGTAAGAAATTAAAATGTACAAGGCATCGCTCAGGGAAACACCTGCAGCTACCCATGCCCCACTCACAAAGCCACGTTCAATACTTGTTTGCAGAATAGTGAAAAACACTGGTCCAATCAGAAATGCCAGCACCACTCCGGAAATCACCCCATTAAGAACGATTTCCATTGCTATGCGGTTGGATAAACGACTGCCAGTCCGCTAACTGGGTACTCTTCATAACACGCGGAAATTTGTTTTGCCCCCCCACTTTTCCTTTTGATTCCATCCAGGCATAGAAGGTTTTCAAAGGCAATACTTCAACATGAATATCCTTCAATGCTGCACTTCTTTCTACCGCATAATCATCATTAAGTTCTTTTAAATGGCCGTCAATTTTTTCCTTCAGTAATTTTGCATCTACTTGATTGTCGGTACCAACATACCAATGGTGTGCGAATAAATTATCGTGCGGTATACCAGCCACCGTAAACTCAGGGATAGCCACGTTCAATTCATTCGCCACCAATTCAATGGCTTTATTCATGTTATCCACTGATAAGTGTTCTCCACATAAACTTAAGAAGTGCTTTGTCCTGCCGGTAATAACAATCTCTGCTTCTTCTTTTGAAACAAATTTAATTGTATCGCCTATTAAGTATCGCCATGCTCCTGCACAGGTCGATAGCAGAATGGCATACTCTTTACCTTCCTCCACCTCATCAATCATTAATGTTTCTGCTTCGGGCAGTACATCTCCATTGGCATCGAAATTTTTTGATTCAAAAGGGATAAACTCGTAGAAGATTCCATTATTTAAAACCAGCCGCATCGAACGCCTGTTGGGGTAAGCCTGAAAAGCGATAAAACCTTCAGAGGCCAGGTAAGTTTCGATATAATGAATAGGTCTTCCCAGTAGTTTTTCAAATCCCTTCCGGTAAGGATCGAATGACACACCACCATGTACATATACCAATAGATTGGGCCAAACATCATGTATTGTTTTAACCTTGTGGTAGTCGATAATTTTCTCCATTAAAATTTGTAACCATGCGGGTACCCCTACGATGATACCGATATCCCAATCTTTGGCATTGGCAGCAATCTCATCGAGTTTGGCATCCCAATTTCTGTTCTTGGCAATTTTTTTTCCAGGCTTATAAAAATGCTGAAACCAAAATGGCAAACGAGCTGCTTGTATACCACTTAAATCTCCCTCAAATACACTTCCTCTTTTGTTAAGATGGGTACTGCCACCAAGCATCATAATGCCGGAAGTAAAAACATGGGGTGGAAGATCGTATTTGGATAATGTCAGGATTTGGCGCACACTGGTTTTTTGAATGGCCTTCGTCATATCCTTGGTAACAGGGATATACTTGGACGAGGCCTCTGAAGTGCCTGAACTCAGTGCAAAATATTTAACACGACCCGGCCAGGTAATGTCTTTCTCTCCACGAAGTGACAGTTTCCACCAATCACTGTACATCTTATTGTAGGTATGCAACGGCACAGCGTTTTTATATTGGCGGTAATATTCGTGACCTCCTTTTCTAAAAGACTTGAGTATTGATGGAAAATGATAATGCTTGCCGAACTCAGTGCCGCTGGCTGTCATTAACAACTCCTTAAGCTCTTTTTTTTGCAAATCCCCTGGGGAGGTGTATTCCTCCTCAAGCATTTCGCGCAGGCGAATTCCTTTTTTCAATAAGGTTCCCAGTATGGCCATCGTTAAATGAAGTTTACGCTGTACTTTTGAGTTGCTAAAAATACATGATTATCAAACAAAATTTAGAGGAAATACTTAAAACGGTCACAAAAGGTTGCACCCTGATTGCCGTCAGTAAAACTCACCCGGCAGAAAAGGTATTGGAGGCCTACCAATGTGGACAGCGGGTATTTGGTGAAAATAAGGTGCAGGAGCTAGCGACCAAATACGAGGTTTTGCCAAAAGATATTCAATGGCATTTAATTGGCCATTTGCAAAGCAATAAGGTAAAATATATTGCTCCTTTCGTCCACCTCATCCACTCGATCGATAGCCTCAAACTTTTGCAAGAAGTTGATAAACAAGCCAAAAAAAATAACCGCATTATTGATTGTCTGCTGCAAATACACATCGCCCAGGAAGAGACAAAATTTGGCTTTTCAGCCGATGAGGTAAGATCACTGATCGAAAGCGAAGCGGTAGTATCCTTAAACAATGTCCGCATCATAGGGTTAATGGGCATGGCCACCTTTACTGACAATCAAGAGCAAGTAAGGGCTGAATTCAGATCACTTAAAGAGCTCTTCGAAGAATTAAAGCACATGTCTTTACCCATGAATATGGTAATGCTGGAATTATCTATGGGCATGAGCGGTGACTACACCATTGCTATGGAGGAAGGCAGCACTATGGTACGGGTCGGTTCTGCTATTTTTGGAAATAGAAATTATACGAATCCATGAATTCAAAACAACTATTGGTCGCAGCAGGGAGCCTGGGTTTGCTCAGCGTGGCCTTAGGGGCCTTTGGTGCCCATGCCTTGAAAGACCTCCTGAGCCAATATGGCCGATCCGACACTTTTGAATTGGGTGTTCGCTATCAAATGTACCATGCGTTGGTGCTGTTGTTTTTAGGGCTAGATAAAAGTCGCCAACACGGTAGAAGTGCTCTGCTTTTTTTAGTTGGAATTTTTCTCTTTAGCGGGAGTTTATATTTCTTGTCGCTCACTAATTCTACAGCATTGGTACTCATAACCCCAATAGGCGGCACATTTTTAATTGCAGCCTGGGCTAGCGTAATAATAACCTTTTTAAAATCGGACAAGGCATAAAAAAACCTTGTGGCATGCCACAAGGTTTTTCTTGAAGTTTGAATAAAATTACTGTGGCTTCTTGTCAAGCACCACAGTGTTGAAAGTAAGTTTAGTATCATTTACTGCGTTAGAAATAATAATAACTGGTTTGGTTTGTGCGCCCATTTTGCCTGTGCTATTAAAAGCAACCGTAAGCTCACCTGAACCACCTGGCATCACTGGATCTCTGGGCCAACCTTTAGGCGTGGTACAACCACAGCTCACCTGTACGTTTGTAATAATCAAAGGCTCGGTACCTGTATTGGTGAATTTAAAGGTATGCTCCACCACATCGCCCTGCACAATGTTTCCAAAATCATGCGCATTCTTATCCCAAGTAATAACGGGGCCATTTTGTTTTGTGGTAGCGGCTTGTCCAAATACTGCACTGGCAGAAACCAGCAATACAGCGATCATCAATATTTTCTTCATAGACTCAAAAATTTATTCAAATTTAAACTTTCATTAAACAATATTGCTGCCAGAAATACGGTTTTTTGACCATTAAAGTTCAATATGGGTTGATGTTTCTCGAAACCAGGAAGTAACCAACGGATGCATAAGGAAATTGAACAGGTATACGGCCATAAAGTAAGGGTGCGAGTTTGCGGGCTCTGCTGGGAGGATGATAAGCTGTTGTTAATAGACCATCAGCATCTTGGCCCAGCCCATTTTTGGGCCACCCCCGGGGGCGGTATCGATTTTGGCGTAGATGCCATGGAGGCCCTAAAGCAGGAATTCTTGGAGGAGACCGGATTAAGCGTGTTTGTAGGAGATTTTCTTTTCACAGCTGAATTAATCCGTCCCCCTTTTCATGCCATCGAACTTTTTTTTGAGGTCCGTCAGCTTTCAGGAAGTTTAACCCCTGGCCACGATCCGGAAACAAGTATTCAGCTTATTAACCAACTAGGGTATAAATCATACGAGGACATCCTCGCTTTACCGCCCAACCAACGCCACGGTATTTTTAATCATGCTTCTACACCATCAGACCTAAGAAAACTGCGTGGATATATCAGATTATTGTAATTTAGGCCCGAAAATTCCTATACTTGTAGCTTAAACCGTTTACCATGAACCTCACCAAAATTATAGCTTTTGTTCTACTGGCCATCAGCATTTTTCTGGCTTACTATCTCTACAACAGCATTGACACTACTATTAAAGAACGTGAGGCAATAGCCAATACCGAAGCACAAATCATTGATAAACTGAGCATTATTAGGGAAGCTGAAAAAGTATACCTGGAGCAGTATGGTAAATATACAAGCAGCTGGGATACGTTGATTAACTTCATCGAAAATGGCTCCGTACCCATTATAGAAAAGAAAGAAACCATTATCCCAAAAGGTTATGGGGTTGAAGAAGTTATTGTGAAAATTGATACGATTGGCTCTATCTCTGCTAAAGACAAGATATTCAAGAAAAACTATACTGTAACAGCAGCCGACAATGGAGAGCTTCGCGAAATCTATGTTAAAGAGGGCGATGTAGTAGTGAAAGGCGCAAAATCTTACCGCATGAAGAAGGATGGTAATGAGAAATCAGACGAATACCCATTCATGGAAGCTGGTAACATTAGTGCTGTTTCTCCACTCAAGCCAGGTGACAGGGTTTCAAAAGGAGATCTGTTGATCAGCTTCTGGAATTACGTGTTAAACCCTGATGTTGACATTAAGAGCCTTTCTATCGTTCCTGGTTCAGGAGGTAAAACTTTTGATATTTTCGCTCAAGTGAAAGACAGGAATGGCGTGAAGGTTTCTGTCATTGAAGTGAAGGACCCTGCACCAACCAATCCTGAACGCAAAGAAAGCAATGAAGCGAAGAACAGAAAACCCCTTCGTTTTGGCTCACGTACTGATGTAAGCACAGCCGGAAACTGGGAATAAAGTGCAGGTAAGAAAAGAAAATTATAGGTTACTCAAAAAAATTAAAGATGATCGGTTTGATGAAGAGGCCCTTCACCAATACCAACTGATCCTCCATATCGGAGTACGTGATTTTCAAGTGCTTGTGATCTCTGAGGACAACAGAGTACTTTTACTTGAAGATTACGTATTACCGGAAATCACTTCTCCCAGTGCATTACTGGATACCCTAAAGGAAATTTTTGAAGCGCATGGCGTTTTAAGTGCGGGCTTTTGGAGAAACATCAAAGTTTCCTTTAAGACCCAGAAATTTGTTCAGGTACCTGCTGCCTTGTTTAACGAGGAATCTATGCGAGAGTATCTCCTCTTCAATGCACAGGTTGATGAACTTACTGAAACTGTGCTAAAAGCACAGCATTTTAATCAAGATACAGTCACTGTCTTTGCGGTACACACCAATTTATTAGAGTGGCTAAATGGCTTATATCCGAACCGTAAGCCTATCATTTTACACCAGTCTGCAGCCTTGATTGAAGGTGTTATTGCAGCTTCCGGCAAGCATAAGAACAATCCGCTTTACGTCTATATCGATCGATTCAAATTACACATCATTGCTTGTAATAAAGGCAAGCTGGTGTATTACAACCAATTTGTCATCGGTCAGTTTCAGGACTATGTGCGCTACATTATGTTGGTGATGAAGTCCTTGAAAATGGATCAGCGCACGAGTGAAGTTATACTATGGGGATACATAGGCAAAAACTCGCCTCACTATCATGAGTTCTATAAATTCATCCAAAATGTAAGTTTTGGCAACAGGTCTGAGACATTAAAGTTTGGCTATTTGTTTGACGAGTTACAAGAACACAACTTCTTCGATCTGTATAGTGTACAATTGCTGGGTCAGTAAACATAGTGCATGAAAAGAATTGCTCTCTTCCCGGGGTCCTTTGATCCATTTACCAAAGGTCATGAAGATATTGTTTTGCGTGGTCTCCACATCTTTGATGAGATCATCATAGCTATTGGCTACAACAGTGCCAAGAGTAATCGCTATTTTGATGTAAAGCTGATGGTGGAAAAGATCCAGGAAACCTTCAGCCAATATTCATCTATCAAAGTAGAAACATATGCAGAGCTAACTGCTGAGTTTGCCAGAAAGCATGACGCTAAATATTTATTAAGAGGTTTGCGCAACACTACAGATTTCGAATACGAAAACAGCATTGCTCAAATCAACCGTAAATTGTATGGTGAGCTGGAATCAGTATTCCTTATTACTTCACCGGAATTTGCCTGGATTAACTCATCTATCATTCGCGAAGTGCATAAGTACAAGGGAGACGTGACGCAATTTCTGCCTTATACACTTTGATATAATCCTTGTCTTTTAAAGAATTTTATAATTTAAGCTGAAGGGTAGTATAGAAAGATCTGCCATCGGAAGGTATGATACCTGGCCCTGGATAGGCATCAGCTCTTCTTGTAAAGTAAGATTGATTTAATAAATTGTTACAGCTTACTTCAATTGTCCATTTCGAATATTTGTAAGCACAAGAAAAATCCATTACTACGTAAGATGGAATAGCTCCTTCTACTGCTGTGGAAGATCTTTGAGCATTTGTCGCATCTGAATAATGCTTGTCCACCCAAGAACTCTGTAGACTAAAAGAAAAAGACTTTATAAGTGCCTGCGACCCCATTCTTAGAATTACCGGTGGCACTAGCTCTACTTTCTTATTAGCTATAGCGCTTTCCTGACTATTAATATAACGTGCATTCAACACTGTTGTATTCAGAAAAGCTGTCCATTTAAGCATTTTAAAATTGAACATTTCAGCCAACTTAACCTCCGCAAAAGACTCTACACCAATAGTCTGTGCATCAGAAATATTACCCCTAAAGCGATAATCGTTGAAAAGTGGGGGTTGGTCAGATCTTAAAACTTGGCCAATTTTTCCATTATAACGCATATAAAATAAAGTAGCCTCTGCAGAAACATACTTCCACTGTTTGCGTGAACCAATATCTGCTGTGTAGCCGTACTCATCACGTATATTGGGATCGACTACAAGATTAGGATTAACTATACGAAGATCAGAAAAATTGATGGCCCTATAGTTCTGTGAAAAATTTGCGTACCACTCGGTAGTCGAGGACGGTTTAAAACTTACGCCAAGCCCTGCAATCACAAAATTTCTCTCCCGAAGTGAACTATCGGCTACCTTATTTTCTACCACAATATTCCCAGCAGCGTCCAATACTCTTTGTTTATAATACCCTTGTGATCTGGTTCGAATATGTTCAAAGCGCAAGCCTGGTGTAACACTCCATTTATCAGATAAATTAAAAACATTTTCAACGAAGGCAGCATAATTTCTATTGGGGAACTGATAATCAGAATTTTCAACATTACCAGGGTTTAGAAAGTAAAAATCAGGACCAGCCTCAGCATTAGCATCTCCTTGTTTTGCTACAGTTGTACCTTCATACAAACGTATACCACCTAATAAAGCGCTGGTCGATTTACCAAGCTGATAACGATGCAATAGCCTAAGTTCATGCCCAATATTATTGAACTCACCATTGATAAGAGATCTGTTCTCACCAAAATCCAACACATTAATACGTTCAAGATTACCGAGGGCCTGACGTTGAGCCATTAAGGTATAAAGCCTGTAGTTTAGTTCTGTGCTTGAAGAGATTTTATATGTTGACTTCAGTGCTATTAAATTCCAATCAACTTCAAACCAATTTCTATTTCTAAATGACTGACTAGGATTTTGAGAAAACTGCCTGTCAGTTAATCCACCTGGTTGTTGTGCCAGGTAATACATTTTTGTGATGTCAAACTGTATATTAAGCCTTTCAAAGGGTGTATAAATAAGTGAAGCATAGGCATTGTAATAATCAAAGCCAGCATTTTCCCGGTAGCCATCTCCCTTCTTAATTTGGGCGTATGCATAATAGTTCAATTTACCCTTTCCTATAGTGCCGCCAACAGAATTAAAGCTATTGATAAAAGCCCAAGAGCCTAAGGTATTACGACTTGTCCACTCAAACTTCTTCTCTTCATTTCCCTTCTTAAAAATAAAATTGACCAGCCCGCCAAATTGCGTTCCATATTGTAACGAGGCAGCTCCCCTTACTACTTCAATTCTTTCTAATGCTTCAATGGGTGGTGTATAGTAACTTTCTGGATAACCAAGTACATCTGCGCTGATATCATAACCGTTTTGGCGCGTGGAGAAATTCGAGGATCGGTTGGGGCTGAGACCACGACCGCCAATACCTAATTGTAATCCAGCACCATCACTTTCCCAAATATTCAGACCAGTAATCTTTCCAAAAACCTGTCGAGTATTATTAGTAGCAAGGTTAGCTGTCAGATCGTTAATTTGTATTACTTCATTTTTTTTTCCTTCATAAATACCAAAATCATGGATAGTATTCAATCTATCTAAACCAAGTACTTTGGTCCTTTCTCCTTTAATTGCTACCTCAGTTAATGTTGTGGTAAGCGGCTCAAGTTGAAATGATAACGCCACCACTGATTTATCCACAATAACAATTTGTTGTATTGATGCCATATCCTCCAGAAATACGATCAAAGTGTATTTTCCGTAGGGTAACATGGGTATTTGAAAAAATCCATTAACATCAGACTCAACAGAAATATTTTGATCGCGAAGTACGATACTTACACCCGCCAATGCTGTAAGAGATTCTGCATGGGTTACTGTACCTTGAATGCGCCCCACTTGACCATAACAAAAAAGGTGAGTAGAAAATAAAAAAAATAATATCAAAAAAGTAACACGCATTTGTAGCTATTAAGGCATTATCCAGTTTTTAGTTTTCCAAGTATCTTCCAATGCGGCAATATTTACTGTTGGATCAATCAAGAGCCTGCTAGGGGCCCCATTCAATGTTACATACACTTCTGCTCTTACCAATGGATCATTCAGACCACGCTTGATAAATTCGGCTCTCAGAAATTTCGCATATTGGAGTATCATATCTGGTTGCATAGCCATCTGTTTTTCCTGATGACTATTCAGGAATTCCGAATTATCAACTACTCCTTCCCTATTTGTAAGCGAATCTTTAACATAGAATGTTGCTGTACCTGCCTTTTCCATCAACATTACTCTCCATGAAAATCTGTACCCCTCTTCGGTCCAAAAAATATTGCCAGGGTATAGGATGTATCTCCACGGAAAAAGCAGATGAAAAACAACAAAACAGATCAAAACCACTTTAACAAAAGTGGGTGTAGTATACGAATGGTTAAAGACAGTAGAGTTACCAACATATCCGATTAACTTCTGAATACTCAATAAAAGCTTGTGATGCCATTCAGGAGAAAAAAAGATCAGGCTTGCACTGATCATAACGACAGGAAAAACGCCAATCTGAAATAAAACGCCTGTAATAGCATGAAAGAAAACTAACGTAATCCAGGCAAAAATTCTTGTTGGCTTATATAACAAAAGAAAAAAAACGGAACAATCGAATAACATACCAGCCCAGCTGAAAGCATAAGCAATCCATTCTTGACTTAGTAAGTTTCCAACGACAGGTAAGTGATGATGGGCAGGCAACCATATTTTTAATGGCATCGCTTCCATAAGCCAATGATCATTAATCTTAGCAAGGCCGGCAAAGGTATAAACCAGCGCAATCATGAATTGCAGCACCGCTATGGTCCACCAAGGAGTAAAATTCTCAGAAGGTACGCTCTTTCGCCAAACATCGTAAGAAAAGTACCGATTGGCAGGAAGGAGAATTAACAAGAGGGAAACCCAACTAACAAAGTAATAATGGTTTAGGTAATATGTAATATCGATTAGTTCTACGTAAGTAAACGAAAGAAAAAATACGATTGCCGATAGTCGATAAAAAGCACCAAGCATAATACCTAATGCAGCAAAGAGCATCAAGGCATGTAGTGTATACATGAGCCAAGGTGGCCCCACCTTAATCCAAGAAAAACCATAATAAGTAAAATGTATGATTGGATCTATGTAATGGTCGTCAATCCAACCAAGGGATATAAATCGAATGGTACTGAGTAGCATTACCAATCCGAATAGAATCCTGAATGTAACTAAAGGGTAAACAAGTACTGGTGTATCTAATTTTGCTAGCCGCATAATTAATCACCATCACCGCTTGCAAAAGTAATTGCAATCCCCAAAAGTGATGACAGATCACTTTTGAAATATCTTGTTTGTTTTTGCAATTCAATACTCAAAATATCAAGTGATTGCTTGTTTGTAGTAATTTGTTGAGAGAAACTTGGTAGATTGGGTAAATTGATAATAGTATTGTCGACCATCGTCATTTGTTGCTCAGTTGCTTTTATCAACTCCTTCCCACCTGAAACATTTTCCAGGTATTCATAGAAACCTACTCCCGCTTCGCCATGTCTACTTGTGCCATACCAAATCGATTTCATGGCCATCCAATGTTGCTGGATACCTAATAAAGATCTGCCGCTATAGTAGGCCTCTACCTTTGCAGGTTCTGATTGTGTCTGCCCTGCTCTCAATCCTAAAGGAAGTGTAACTTTAAAGTTCTTTAATGCCTCAAAACTTTTTACAAATTCGTTATACAACTCTGAGGTTGAAGAGCCAGCATCGGTACAAAAAAAAGCAATAAAAGCAGGCTTGTACACCCCTCCCCATTCGGAAAGTACAGATTGCACTTTTGATCTTATGTTTTGAAGTAGTGCCAATGAGAATTTCTTTCTATTCTCACTTGCCATTGATGCTACAAGTGCCTGCTGATTATTATCTACTCTGAATAATAAATATTCTAAGGCAAAAATACCTCTGGCATCCCGGTTGAAGTCATTAAGATTAAATGTGCCACTTTGGAGTATCCCCTCCACTTTTGTTTCGCTTACCGGAAACGTTCCAATTTCTTCAGTCAGACTTTTTTCCAAACCGTCCTCACCAGCGGGTCCAAAGTTAAAGGCAGTTGCCCATTGCCAATCTGTGTACAAAACAACCCAGTCTTGCTGCGCTAGTATGAGAGTTTCAATGGTGGGATTATTGGTAAAATTTCTAAGTGACGATTCGAGTTTGGCGGAAGAATTATCCAACTGTTGATAAGATGGAATAATAAGATTATCTGCTATCTCTGTAAGCAATAATGTTCTGTTAAAAGAATCACCAACATTTTCACTTCCATTACAAGCAACTAATCCAAATGCAAATACCAATACAATGAATCTATTCTTCATATCCAAAAATCAACTTTGACTCACTTGATACCAAACTTTTTTTAAGCAGTCTTGAAGGTTACATCTACATGCTCAATACAATAACGAATAATTATCTTTGTTGTTCGCTTACCCAGTTTTTCTTAAAATCCTCGATCTGTTGATCAGTAAATCCGTAAATTCCTTTAAGCTTAGTAATTACCTGTTGCAGCTTTGGTAATTGGTTAACGGGATCTGTGATAAACAAATAAGACGTTGGTGTTGCATTGTATGGTGCATTTAATAGAACCAATATTTCATCAATCTCAGCATCAGTAATTATTTTATGTTGTTGCGGTATTGTACGCCATCCATGCGTAAAGCCAACAGCCTCGCCATAAGCATGCAATGCATTAGCTTTTTGTACCACGGTTGGAGAGGTAGCACTCATAATTGATATCACAGCATGGCAATAGTTAATGATCGTTGCTGCATTCACTTTTTCCCACGTTTCTTTGATGGATTCCGCTGCCTGCTGTTGTTCAACTTCATATTCATTACCAGCCTTTACAGCAGCCTGCAATTTGATAAAGTCATTTTTCAATTGTGTGTAAAAACCATTTCCATCATTTTTATCTCTTCGGGCAGCATAAACTGCTGCTAATTTATCTGGTTGAGTATGCTTTGTTGCATCACTGCTGCTTGGAAAAGATGGATTAGCGCCAAAGATGGCTAATACTTTATCGGAAGTACTATTATCTAACGGTCCACTTAATAAGTTTATGGCATGATGGTAGAGTAAAGAACCAAACTGTCCCTTTTCTATGAGTTGCTCTAATTCAAGTCCGTTTTCATCGAATAAATAACCTCCGTAAACACCACCTTGTGCTACAGGTGTACCTGGTGTATACGTAGTACCACTAGCCTTGCTCAATTCGTTAAAAAAACCATTCGTTCCCTCTAATCTTCCAGCATAATATGCTGTGTTTAAAGATTTGATTGTTGGGTTGCCCGCATTGTATAATTCAAGCAGTGTTGCATTATTAACGATCGTTCCTGAAACACGTGCTTTTTTAGTCTCGTTAACCAAAGCAATGAGTTGGTTCGTCACTGCTAGTTCAGTGCTGGCGTTTGTTATAAAATCTACTCCATTGTATTCGCTTGGAATGATAAGCGGATCTTTTTCTGATTCGCAGGCAGTAGATAAACCTGCCATGATGATAGTGAGTACAAAAGTAAGTTTTCTCATAATTCTTAGTTAGACTAATTCTAAATATGCTGCAAGTATAGAGCCTGTTTAGAATTATTCCAAATTAAGAATGAGGAAATTCAACTTCTTGTAAAATAAATCGTAACTCATTGATAATCATTGCCGTAGCCCCCCACACAATCTGATTTTCAACCTCAAAATGAGGGGCCAACATTTTATAACGGCCAGCAGCTAGAATTTCCTTTTCTCGGATAGCACTTTCTTGGAGCAAAGCCTTGAGATCACCTTTTAGGATACTTTCTACTTCGTGCTGATCAGCGACAAATTGAGGTTGCCTGGAGGCGAAAGCCACAACAGGCGTTACCATAAAATTACTGGGCATTACAAAAAACTCGCTCAAAGCCCCGATCACTTCTATTTCTGCTCGAATCACACCAATCTCTTCCTCACCTTCGCGCAAAGCTGTTTCGATCAAAGTCTCACCTGGTTCAGCTTTTCCTCCTGGTAAACTTACCTGACCACTATGCGCCCCCAGGTATTCTGGCCTTTTAATTAATGGGAATTTAATAAGACCTTCCTCTTCATATAAGAGAATAAGCACGCTGCCGGGCTTTGGTGGAATTTTGTGTGTAAAATCAGGAATCAAGGAACCGCTGGGCCTGGCGCGCAGCGGTTCATGGGCAATGGCTGCCGGCAAAGGTTCCTTCAGCCTTTGTTGTAAATAGGTTACAAGCTTTTCTAGTTTCATTTGCCAGCTAAACCCTTTTGAGCTTCTATGAGGTACAGATCTAAACCCTCTACAAAGTCGTCCATGCGTTGCGATTGTTGTAATAATCGTAAAGCATTTTCGTAGTCCTTTAGTTTCAAATAATAAATTCCTTTGTTGCGATACGCCCAGGCATTATTGGGATCTAGAAAAATACTTTGATTAATATCCGTCAATGCCTCATCTAAATTTCCTTCCAATAGATGAATGTAGCCTCTGTTATTAAGTGCATAGGCATCATCTTTATCAAGCGATAGGGCAGTATTAAGGGCCGACATGGCATCGGCTCTGTTGTTTAAAGCTAATTCAACAAGTGCCAGGGTATTATAAGCATTTATAATGGAATCATCTTTTTGAATAGATACTTCCAATAAATGTTTTGCACTATCATATCGCTGTTGATAGTAAGCAACCGTTGCCAGATTTACCATTACCTCTACATTATCTGATGAAGCGCGAAAAGCCTTCTCGAAACTTTTTTTTGCTTTATCAAAACTGCGCAGTTTGGTATAGATCAGGCCCTCTGTAAAGTGTAAAGGAAAAGTATCAGGCTTTACTGACCTCACTTTATTCAAATCCTGTAAAGCACTGAAATATTCTTTGAGTTCATAGTAAGTATTAGCCCTGTTAAAATAAACGGGCAGGTAATCTGGTTGGCAATTAACTACGGCAGAATAATAGTCGAGCGCCTGCGGAAATCGATTTTGATTAAAATAGATGGTGCCACTATTATTCAAAGCATCCACAAAGCAGGAGTCGAGCTTGAGAGATTGTTCAAAGTAATACAAAGCCTGTTGACTGTTACCTTTGATTAAGGCTTCGTTACCTTTCAGCAAAAAGCGCTGTAACTTAGTTTCGGTAGATTCAAGGCAACTAACAAGGAGCCATGAGCTAAGAATAATAAGGAGTATGCCTTTAAATTTCATGCTGAAGAATAATCGATTACAAAAATACGTCTTAGTCCTGTTAATTTGAGCGTTACAACACCTTTGTTTGATAGGCATATTTAGATTAAGTTGCCATGGTATGAAAAGTAGTAGAGTCAACAAGAAACAACCCCAAATTGTTTGGCTGATTGCCTTTCTATTAGTGTACCTGGGTATATCAGGTCAACCAAGAGCTCAAGACGTCATTAAGTTGGACAGTCTTCAAGGTATTCTGAATACTGCCAAACAAGATACCATTCGATATAAAACCCTCATGGCCATTGCCGAACTCTACAACGGTATTGACTATGAAAAATCCCTTTCCCTTGTTCGCCAGGCAAGAGAACTGGCGGTGGAAAATGATTGGAAAAAGCATATTGCAAGGGGTGATGTTGCTATTGGTAACATCTGCATATTTAAAGGTGATTACAAAAGTGCAGCTACCCACTTTTTTGAGGCATTAAAGTATTATGAATCTGTTGATGATAAGGATGGACTCGCTTCTATCAACAATAACCTGGGAGCTACCTTTGATCGACTGCAGGAATTTGACAAGGCACTTGAGTACTACTTTAAATCGCAAAATTTAATTAATCAGTACGGTACAAATAAGCGAAAAAGTGAAGTATTACCATCCTTGTATAACAATATCGCTAACATCTATCAAAGCAAAGCAGATCCGGTTTCTGCACTCCAGTACTACGAAAAAGCTTTAGCGCTTACAGCAACCTCGCAATCTATAAGAGATAAAACCACACAAGGTAAAGTACTTAATAACATTGGTAAACTTTACCTGAATGATTTGAAGCAGCCTGAAAAAGCCATCAGCTACTTAGAAAAAGGATTAAAAGTAAGAGAGGAATTGGGTGATTCTGGGGAGGTAGCAAGGTCTCTCATTTTTTTATCAGATTTCTTTCTTCAAACCAAACAATATGAAAAAAGCAGGGCGCATGTATTACGTGCACTTGAAATTGGGAAAGAAATTGGTTCTTTAGATGTGCTCAAACATGCCAGCGATTGTCATTGGCAATTGGAAAATACCATGGGGCGCTATAGAGAAGCGCTAGTGGCTCATCAGTTTCATAAAAAAATAACTGATAGCATACAAAATCAGCAAGCCACCAGCGAAATCACAAAATTGCAACTGCAATACGATTTTGAAAAAGCAGAGAAGGCCAGAGAACTGAAATCTGAACAGTCGCGATTTCGTTACCTCACCACCATTGTGATTTTATCATCGTTGTTGGTGGTGGCCGTGTTGCTTACGCTATTCATCAGAACCAAAGCCAGACAAACAGAGTTAAAGCGCAAAAACCTGGCACAGGATATCGAAATAAAAAATAAGGAACTCACCACCAATGTTATGTACTTGGTGCGCAAAAATGAGTTGATCAACAGTGTGGCTGAGCGATTGCTGCCTTTACAGCGAAATACCAGCAGCGAGAACAAGAAAATCATTCAGGACATTATCATTGACCTTCAAAGAGAAGGTGATAACGATAGCTGGAAAGAATTTGAGTTACGCTTTAATCAGGTGCATAGTGAGTTCTACTCCACCCTCAGAAAGCTTTATCCGGATTTATCTCCGGCTGATGAAAAATTGTGTGCCTTTTTAAGACTCAATATGAGTTCAAAAGAAATTGCGGCCATAACGCAGCAAAGCATCAAGAGTGTTGAAGTAGCCCGTTCAAGGCTCAGAAAAAAACTTAATCTTACCAATACTAGTTCAAATCTGGTTACCCATTTGGCCAATTTATAGCCTATAGATCTTTCAGTAGCTTTCTTTTAGTTCAAAACTACCTTCGATTTAAATAACTGAATAACAGGATCTTATTACATCCTGTAGTGTATTGTTATGGCCTTTGTTTCTTACAGAGTGTAAATTCTAAGGCACAATGCCTGCCTGTAGTATTTATTCCATGGTTGATTTCTTGTAGAGCCATTTATTCAAAACTTCCTTTGGTCATCATCTGAAAAGGCCAACATCTCTATGGAAGAAAATAGTAAAAGCGAAGAATTTATTGATCTAATGATCAGAAAGCGGAAGGAAGAGAATGAAGCATTCTTAAGGCTATTGGAGGCTATGAACCAGAAAAATGCCCTTAACCAGAAGAAGAAGAAAACACCAAAAAGTAAGAGTGAATAGTCATGAAAAAGAGTAGATGGATAAGTCTGATGATGACGCTAATGACTTTAATGAAAATGTTAACCAATCCACATTTTAAATAACTACTAACCTAAACCAAATTCTATGAATCATTCTCTACGAACTGTTTTCAGAAGGGTTATGGTAGCCGGATTACTCAGTTTGTGCGCCTTGTACGCAAGTGCACAGCTTCAGTACTCCAACGGCTACCGAAAGGGTGTTGTCAAGGTAAAGTTTGCCCCTACCATGACTACTACGCTTTCAACCATTACTGTAAATGCAAGAAGCGGTCATTTATCAACCGGCATCAGCAGCTTTGATGCTGTCTCAAAAAATACTGGTGCAAGCAATATGTACCGACTTTTCCCCTATGATCCAGCCAATGAAAATAAATTACGTAAGCACGGACTACATTTATGGTATGTAGTTGAAGTTGACGAGAACCTTGATCCTAAGCTGGTAGCAACTCAATATCAACAATTAAAAGAAGTGGCCATTGCAGAAGTGGATCGTGAGAAAAAACTGGCACCCTATCAGGTAAAAGCTTATTCAAACACACCTGGCATTTCATCCACTATGCCGTTTAACGATCCCTTGCTGAAAGATCAATGGCATTACAATAACACAGGTCAAACAGGGTATGCGGGCGCTGACATCAATCTTTTCCAAGCCTGGACTGCAACAACAGGCGCTAGCAACATTATTGTTTCCGTACACGATGAAGGTGTTGATGTAAAGCATGAAGACCTTAGAGCCAACATCTGGATAAATACGCTTGAACAAAATGGACAAGCAGGTATTGATGATGACGGGAATGGTTATGTGGATGATATCAATGGCTACAACTTCGATAAAAGAAATGGTAGCATTGATGCCCAGTACCACGGAACACACGTGGCTGGTACCATTGCCGCTGTAAATAATAACGGTAAAGGAGTGGCCGGAGTCGCTGGTGGTAACGGAAGTGGTAATGGTGTCAAAATCATGTCACTTCAAATCATGGGCGGAGGCTCTATCGAAAAATCTTATGTCTACGCTGCCAACAATGGTGCAGTCATATCTCAAAACAGTTGGGGTTATTCTAACCCTGGCGGTTTCGAACAATCCGTTTTAGATGCTATCGATTATTTTATTGAAGAAGCAGGTGATTACCAGGGCAGCCCTATGAAGGGAGGCATAGTAATTTTTGCAGCAGGAAACTCAAATTACGATGGTGCATGGTACCCTGGTTATTATGAAAAAACAATGGCGGTAGCATCGTTGGGACCTGAGTGGAAAAAAGCAGGATACTCCAACTTCGGTGCATGGATTGAACTCTCTGCTCCGGGTGGTGATATAGAATACGGCAATAAGAATGGCGTACTTAGCACGATTCCTAAAAATCAATATGCTTACTTAGAAGGAACCTCTATGGCTTGCCCTCATGTGTCGGGTATTGCTGCATTGGTATTAGCCAACAGAACGCAACAACTTACTAATAGTGCGGTTTGGAATAAACTGCTGACTGGTACTGTAAACATCGATACTTACAACCTAAACTACCTGGGCCAACTAGGTACTGGAGCCATCGATGCCTCTCTGGCTATTCAAAACGATATGGGTAAAGCACCTGCAGCCATCAGTAACCTTACTATTGCCGGCATTGCTCAGGAGTTTGCAACATTGCATTGGTCAGTACCTGCCGATGAGGATGATGGTAAGCCCACTGAATTCAATTTGTATTTCCACACGCAATCTATTACAGCAGGCAATCTTGCTTCGGCTACAAAAGTTGTCATTAAAAACATAGAAGTGGCTGGAAGCAAAGTTACTTACGAAGTAGCAGGCTTGTTAGGTCTTACCACTTACCACTTCATGATTACTTCTATTGATCGTTGGGGTAATGTGTCGGTATTCTCCAACGCAGTGTCTGCCACTACCAACTCCGGGCCTTCAATATCGGTTGATGCCAACAGTCAAAACATTAATCTAACCATTGATGCAAGTATCGAAACAAGTACAACTCACCCTCTTACCATCATCAATGGTGCTGAAGGTATTTTGCGTTGGAGTCATTTTACAAGACACAAAAGTACAGCACTTGCTTTCAATGCTTCTTCCTTGAACTACCCAATCGTTCCTACCAAAAAAGGAAGTGGCGTCATCAGAACACAAAGTGTATCAAATAAACAGTCAGTGTTAAAGAGCAATCAAGCTATTACCACTGCCTTCACCCCAATAGAGAAAACACTTTCCTATTGGCCAACCAATATTGTAGGTGAAACCGATACATCACTGCCCAATTCAGCAGCTGCTAAATTTACTGTTACCGAGGCTGAAGGTTTCAACCTTACCCAAGTGAGTATGTATTTGAAGCATGACCCTGCCAAAGGCCCTGTTATTGTAGAGGTGTACAAAGGCACTACTCCAAGCAAAGCCAACCTTGTGTATGCACAAGAGCATAATAACTACAGCCCCGCTGAGGCAACCGCCAACATAAACCTTAATGAACAACTTTACTTTGAGTCTGGTGAAACATTCTGGGTGGCCTTCCATGTGCCTGCCGGCAATCTTTTTCCGCTCGGTATAGGATTTGAAGCTGATCAAAGTGCATCACGAAACTGTTTCATTTCATTTAATGTAGGCAATACCTGGCAAGCACTCGAAGATGCTCTGGAAAGCGATGATTTCGCATGGTCAATGAAAGCTGCCAGCTATAACGCACACCTCGGCACTTATATAACGCTAGCGCCTGGTTCGGGTGATGTAGCCGGTAATGAAGAAATACTTACCACCCTAACGGCCAATGCATCAAGTCTGGTCAATGGAGATTACAGCGCCAACCTGGTGATTGCCTCAAATGACGCCAATCAACGCGAATTACGTGTACCTGTTAACTTAACTGTTAGCGGTCATTTACCTGATATTAAACACATCGATATCGCTGATTTCGGAAGTGTTTTTGTAGGAGAAGAAAAAACACTGGAACTTGAGCTTGATAACAGAGGATATGGGAATTTTAATAGTCCTGATTTCACCTTTGGTGGTTCTTCTTTCGAAATTGATGGGTATGCACCATGGCAAATCAAAGCGCAAGAGCAGGTAATTCTGAAAATTAAATTTAAGCCTACCGCTCCTGGTAACACTAATGACTTGTTAACCTTTACCAATGGTTCACAAACATACCAAATAGCGCTTTTTGGAGTTGGTGCAGAAACAGCAGAAATACTGGTAAGCCCAACTACACAAACAATCAATAACATTACCATTGGCGATGTAGTCTCTTCCCAGCTAACAGTAGAAAATACTGGTGCTTATCCACTCAAGTATTTCATACCTGGTTTTGATGAAAAAGGAATCAGTGAAAACTGGCCATCAGATTATCATAACTATGGCTATAAAGTTCGAAGCAATTATGTATCTGAAACGGAACCTATTACTTTCGATTTTCAGGATATTGCTGCTACTGGCACGAACATCACCGATTTTCTAATTGATACTTACACGTACCATGAAGTAGATCTAGGTTTTGAGTTTCCTTATTACGGAGAAAATCAAACAAAAATATACATTGCGCAAAAAGGATTCACCACCTTTGATAAAAGTGTTAACCCTATAAATCCTCCGCAGTTTCCGGGCAATGGCTTTTCACCTAAAGGGATCATCACGCCTATTGGTTCTTATTTAAGCTATCTGGTAAGTGGAGAAATTTATTATAAGAGAGAGGCTGATCGCTTCATCATTCAGTTTGATGATGTATGGGATGGTTACAATGTAGGAGAAACCATCACAGCCCAAATGGTTCTTTATGCCAATGGAGACATTCGTTTCTTCTATGATGAAATCAATTTATCGGAAGCCAATAAAGGTTATTTGAATATATTCATTGAAGACCTGGCACAACAAGATGGCGTACTTATTCAAAACTACAACAACCAGGTTGACCTTTACAGCGGGCTTGCTTTAGGATTTGATTATCCAGGTCCAAATATTATCAGCAGTATTGAAAACGGCTCTGGGATTTTAATGCCAGGAGCTTCAACAGTGGTAAACATAGAGTTGAATACAGCCAGTCTGGTTGAAGGAAACACCAAACGTTACATCAATTTTATTAGTAACGTTCCTTCATCTCCTGAAACGTATGCTTTGATAGATCTGGAAGTAACGCAAGGTGGTGTTGCCATGCCTGTTGTTTCAATAGACACAGTGCATTTTGGAAATGTTTTTCAAGGTGCCATAAAAGCAAAAGGCTTTACCATTAAAAATCCGGGCACAGCTAGTGTTGATGTAAGCAGCATTGCTTTTGTTAATGGTGACTTTACATTCACTGGCGATCAGCCTACCACCATCAAGCCAGGCCTTTACAAAAACTATTCAATTGAGGTTCCTACTGGCACACTCGCTTCATTGGAAGATTGGTTATCAATTAACTATGCTGACGGCACCCATGACACAGTTTATGTTACAGCTACCGTTGTAGATGCCCCGGCAATTAATGTAGACCTGTCTCTTTTACAGGAAACAGTTGCTTACGGAGAGAAAACTTCCCGACCATTTACTGTAGAGAACACCGGACTTGCTAATCTTGAGTTTGCTGCTGTTGGTTCTCAATGGTTATCATTTACCACAAGCACCTTACCTTCTTCTACCGTGCAGGATTTTGGATATGCAGTAGAGAAACACAATAATGGTGATTACTATCAATGGATTGATATACGTAAAACCGGTCAACACTTACCATTCATTGATGTTGATGATTGGGCAGGTACTTATTGGAGAGATTTAACTTTGCCTTTCCCTATTGAATTCTATGGCCAAACCTATAATTCATTCAAAATAGGAGACAACGGTATTATATCCTTCGGTGAAGATCCTGAATTCAACTTCTTTACAGATAATATACCAACAGCGAATGTTACTGGACCATGCATTATGCCTTACTGGACCTTCAGTACCTTCTCGGATTACTTATACCCTAAAGAAGACATTGGAATCTTCTACCAGGCGTATGAAGACAAATTCATCATCACCTGGAGTTACTTCACAAACAACTTTGGAGGCATGGGCGATCCTGTTTCCGCTCAGATGATTTTCTACAAAAACGGAGTTATGAAATTCCAATACAAAACTGAAGAGGGTGGCGTAGATCTTACATCACAAGCATCAGTAGTTGGATTACAACGGAGCAGCACAGAAGGCATTTCAATTTCAGCTTACCAACCGCTGTTGCACGAGGATGGTTTGGCCTACATTGTTGTACCTACAAAACGCTACACCATAACACCAGGCTCTGCTTTAGCTGGTAACATCAACCTGGATGCAACCAATATCTATGGTGGACAGTACAACCAGTCTTTGAAAATACAGACAAACGTACCTAATCAAGAACAGCTTGAAAAACCAATTGAACTAACCGTTACTGGCGAGGCTACTTTATCAACCCCTGATTCAGTAAAGTTTGGCAGAAAACTCATAGGGACAGATGGATGGTCTCCACTTACCTACACCGAAGAGTTTGAACTCAAAAACGAAGGTGCGGCTACGCTGGAGATTAGTTATGGTGCAATGGCCGATGGTTCAAACCTTGGCTTGATGCTGCTGGTAGACGGATGGTTTGCCCCTGAGTGGACATTGATCTCTAACATTTGGTCACCATGGGCATGGGAAACTCCAGTGTATCGAATTAAACCAGGTGAGGCTTTAAAGGTAAGAGCTGCCTTCTTCCCTTCATTGGCGGGTGACTTTGCTGACGAAGTGATCTTAACTACCAATATAGGAGAGATACGTTTTGTGCTTACCGGCACAGGCTATGAACCTGCCGCGATACAGGTAGATACTACTCCTATTGAAGTAAGCATGAACACCCTTACTGAAACATTTACAAAACAGATTGCCTTCAACAATACTGATGGTAGGTCTGATTTAGAATACAATATCAGTATCGATTTTGGGCGTTCTACAGTAAGTACTACTCAACATGAGGCAGTTGCCACAAGCATTAACCAAAGTGTTGTTCCCTCACAACAAACTGTTGCTGTAAGTGCTGTAGGCAGAAATGCGAATACGTATAACAGAACAATTAATTATACCGAGAGTGAATCCACTACTATTTTTGCTGGTACTGGTGGCGCTGCTCCCTTTACCTTGGCTACTCGCTACAATGCAGGTCCTGAAGGCTTTAACATGTCTCATGTTGAATCATTCTTTACTATTGAATCACTTGCTTCAACAGTGGTTTCGGTAGAAGTGCGTGCCGGTGGAACCGATATCGCTTCTTCTAACTTGCTTGCAGAAGGAAGCCTGGAGATTAGTGGAAATGGTGGTGATGCTCAGTGGTACGCTATTGAATTGGATAAACCTGCTGGAATTTATCCTAATGAAGACTTCTATGTAATCATTACTTATCCTTTAGGTATACAACGTCCGCAAGGCATTGTTACTGATCAAGAAACAGTACCGGGTCGTTACTACTATTTCTCAGAAGGTTTATGGTATAATGTACAGGAGGTACCAACTTTTGAAACCGCTGGTTGGTTAATGTATGCGGCCGAAGAAAGCGCAGGCAACTTCACCTGGCTAAGCATAACTTCTGAGCCTGTTGGTTCTATGGCTATGGGCGCGTCAGGAGAAGTATCTATTCTTATTGAAGGTGCTTATGCCACACGTGGCGAACAAGTAGCAGACATTGTCTTTACATCTAACGACCCGGCAAAACCAGTTGTGCGTGTCCCGGTAAGTTTACATGTTAACGAAGCACCTCAGTTTGTAAATGCACCAACGGATATGGTAATTGCTGAAAATAATGCTAAAACAATTACTATTAGTGTAGTAGATGCAGAGGCCAACAGCTTTACAGTAGCACCTGCCAAAAGCTATAGCAAACTCACTCATACTTTTACTAACGGTTTGCTAACAATAACCTTGAGCCCTGCTTTTGGAGATGAAGGGAACTACGCTTATACCTTCATTGCAACAGATGAGCACAATGCTATTAGTGAGATGACAATATCAGTTCAGGTTCTACACACCAATCAAGCACCTGGCTTCATTGGAGAACGGGATATCTTCACATTCCATACACCTGAAAATATGCTTGAGTACGAATTGAAGCAATACTTCAGTGATGCAGATGGAGATGCCTTTACTTATTCTGTCTTAAGCGCTGATAAAAATATTGCTCAAGTGTTCTCCTCTACGGATAAATTCATTGTGAAGACAACCGGTATAGGTGAAACAAATCTAAGTTTTACACTTACCGATGTAAATGGCGCTGTTAACACTGTGGTCTTACCTGTGAAAGTAGATGCTACTTTAGGATTGGAGGAGCTGGATCAGAACTTTAGCATGCTCCCTTACCCTAACCCAACTACCGGAAAAGTAAAGGTGATCATGAATGGCGAAGTGGGAGAATCGTACAACGTAGTACTGTACAATGGAATCGGACAGGCACTGGAATTACGTGAACAGGTCAGATCAAACGCAACGCTTGAACTAGACCTAAGTCATCTTCCTAAAGGTATGTACCTGATCGAAGTGAAGAGCGAAAATGGTAAGAGTGTTCGTAGAATCATTAAAGAATAACTTATGCGTAAAATATATAATCTTACACTGATGCTGGGAGTACTTATTGTACTCTCAGCATGCAAAGAAGATAAGCCTAGCGAAGAAAGCATAGCGCTGTCAAAACTATCTTCTACCTGGAACACCATGTCAGTTACGAAAGATGGTGTGATGATGAGTGGTTATGAAGATTTCAGTCTAACACTATCTGGTTCCACCCTGGCAAGCACTTTTGCCTACGCCACTTTGGGCCGGCCTGCGCTCAGTCCATGGCCCTCAGGTGGCAGCTGGACATTCGGAGCCAACATACCATCACAAATTATCAGAGATGCTGGCAGCATTCATGAATTAGTGGTGAATTATACGCTTGTTGACAAACAACTCACACTCGAGTTTAACTTTAGTGGTACAGGTTACAGCAAAGGTCGGATGAATAGCCCTGCAGGAAGTTGGAAGTTTATTTTTTCTAAGCAATAACAGCTGGGGTGTTATTGTATTTAGGTGGGGTTTCTGAGCAATCGGAGGCCCCTATTTTTTTTAGTAACTCATCTCATCAAGTTTTACTTTGCCCTTAAAAGTCCAAAAGACAAAAGTGGTATAGGCCAATACCAAAGGAACACCAATACCTGCGACCAACAGCAAAATGCTTAATGACTTCTCGGATGCACTGGCATTGTAAATCGAAAGACTGTAAGCTGGATCAAGGGTTGAATACAATAATGTAGGATAAAGCTCAACAGCCACAATAACCAATAGCATACTCATCGAAAAAGCTGAGGATAGAAATGCCCACATGTAGTTCTTTTTACTAATCTGTCTGGTAATATTGGCAACAGCCAACACCATGGCTACTGGTAGCGGAAATAACCAGGGATCTTGTTTGATATGCTCGCTCAAGCGAGGGATATAGAGCAGCGTATAGAAACTAAGCATAATGATGCTTACCACAAAAAAAATGGTGGTTCTCCTTACCATTCTAGTCAGGCGATCGTAAAGCTTATCTTCAGTTTTCATGACCAGGTAAATGGCCCCGTGCATAGAAAATAATGCCAGGGTTGTGATGCCCAGCATTATAGAATAAGGGTTTAATAATTGTACCCAGCTACCTATAAAATTACCTTCACTATCAAGGGGTAAGCCCAGTAAAACATTGCCTAAGACAATGCCTAATATTATAGCTATTAAACTGCTGGAGATGGCATAAGAAATATCCCACATCTTACGCCACCATAACATGGGTTCTTTACTTCTGAATTCTATCGAAACCGCCCTGAAAATGAGAAGCACTAAGAACAACATGATGGGAATATAAAAGGCAGAAAACAAAGTGGCATATACCGGAGGGAAACCAGCGAACAGGGCACCCCCGCCTATTACTAACCACACTTCATTACCATCCCACACCGGGCCGATTGCATTTAAGGCAATTCGTCTGTCTTTTTCCTGTTTAAAAAATAAATGGAGTGAACCTGCCCCTAAATCAAAACCATCGAGAATAGCATAACCGGTAAACACACCTCCGATCACTAAAAACCACCAGGTAGGATAATCGATACCAAGGAATGTTCCCATAGGCTTTACAATAGATTGGCAATATCTTGTTGATGAGGACTGTGTTGTATATCCGCAGCGGTATGTGAAGGTCCCTGCTTGATTTTCTTATTCAGCATATAGATAAACAGTGCGAACAATACCGCATAAACCAAAGTGAACAGGATTAAGGAAAATAACACTTGGTTGGCTGTCACCATTTTTGATAGTGCGTCTGACGTACGTAAAAGTCCGTACACCACCCATGGTTGTCTGCCTGTCTCTGCAGCATACCAACCTAACTGATTAGCGAGTTGCGGCAACAACACAGCCCATACACTAACCCACAACACCCAACGCTTATCAAATAATTGTTTTCGCCACCACAGCCATAGTAAATACAAAGACCAAATAATCAGAAACATACCAATCGCCACCATGGCATGATAGGTTTGAAAAACAAAATTGACCATGCCCGGTCTATCTTGCTCTGGGTAACTACGAAGTCCTCTGATGGGAGTGGTAAAATCCTGGTGCACCAGAAAAGTAAGACCCTTTGGGATTTTTATACCATACACTTTTTCTGCTTCCTTATCTACCCAGCCAAACAAGTACATATCGGCTACAGCAAGACTATCAAAGTGACCTTCCATAGCTGCGAGCTTGGCAGGTTGGTGTTTGGCTACAATATCTGCAGATCGGTGCCCTGTAAAGAGTTGAGATAAAGAAGCTATAGAAGCTACGCTTAATGCTATGGTAAAAGATCTTTTTGCAAATTCAAGATGTTTACCGTGTAAAAGATACCAGGCGCTGATGCTCATGACTAAAAAAGCACCAGCCAGAAAAGACCCTATCCACACGTGCATAACGCGATCTACCGATGACGGATTCAATACCATGGCCCAGAAATCAGTGATCTCTGCCCTCGCATGTATGCCCTCCCCTACAACATGATAACCACTGGGTGTTTGTTGCCATGAATTAGCCACCACAATCCAAATAGCAGAAAACATAGATCCTAACAATACCATGAAGCTGGCAAAGAAATGAGTTTTAGGCCCTACCTTATTCCAACCAAAAAGCAATACTCCTAAAAATCCCGATTCCAAAGCAAAGGCAAAAATACCTTCGGCCGCTAATGCACTCCCAAATACATCGCCAACAAATTTTGAGTATGTTGCCCAGTTGGTACCAAACTCAAACTCCATGACAATGCCAGTAGCCACTCCGATACCAAAAGTAAGGGCAAATATCTTTGTATAGAAGCGCGCCATCTGCTCGTAGAGCTTATTGCCTGTACGCAGGTATTGTCCTTCCATCAACACCATGATTAAACCAAGACCTATACTTAATGGCGGATAGATGTAATGAAAGGATACTGTAAAAGCAAACTGTATTCTAGAAAGTACTTCTACATTCATACAAAGTATCGTCTAATAAAAAAGGATGGAATAAAACGAGGTACTTGTTGCTGATATCGCCTATATGGTGTACCAAATTGTTGCAACATTTTGGCCTCTTCCCAATAAGAACCTATGACAAAATAAACAGAGGTAAGTATAGTAAAAACAAGGGCATGCCAGTACATAGTGGGACTCGCCCAAAGAAAAAGCATGCTAAAGAAATAAAGTGGATGACGACACAAACCAAATACACCAGTGGTCACCAAAGCATCAGATAGTTGAATCGCCTGCCTGCCGTGTTGTACCTTCAATTGGCGAATACCCAAAAAATGCAAACCATCGATTTGCCAAATGGAATAAAGAAATCCTATACTTGCCAACCCCTTGATAAAATAAAGTACAAATGCTAACCAGGCAGGTGCTGACCATATAAGGGAAGAATCGGTAAAAAGAAAGTAAATGACGGGCACAATACTTACCATACTGAGTATTGTATACACTAAGCGATAGTACTTATTGTAACAGTTCAATCCACACCACCTGGTAAAAAATCCCTTTAGGTAAGTAGCCGCCATTAAACTATGCAGCAGGGCAAAGAATATGAAAGAAAGTAAAAGGTATAGGACTTCTTCACTCATACAAAATAGTATATAGGTGCTGGATTAAAGTACCCGATTATTACTTCATGATTCCCAATGCTACTTGTATATCGAAAACGATTAGGATCCAGATAATAACAATTTTATTTTCCCTGGCGCCCAGCTGATCTGATCTACGTGCCCCATCATTGTATGATCTGATGTTAGCAGGTGCATATGCATATTTGAATCATGATGTGTAAAAATTCCTTTATGCTTTTTTGAGAAAAAACCAAGTACAGTGACTTGCTGCCTGATTACACTATAGTTTTGCTGACCTTGGTGTGCAT
>JALHOT010000022.1 GCA_022842845.1 Cyclobacteriaceae bacterium
CAACATTTTTTCTTTTCTTTGTTCTACTCTTGCACTTGTTTTAGTCACCTTTGTTGTCTATTTGTTGCCCAATCTCTGTAAGTGCTTGATAATAAAGGGAACTATAATTTTTGTATCGGGAAGTAACCATTCCAGGCAATCCAAATACCAAGCACTCTTAAACTACCACCAAATAAGATAAAAATTAACGGCCTATTGTAGGCGTTTGAACACTACTTCCTTACATGCTTCTCAATCATCCTTAAGAGCACGTTTTCGTCCACGGGTTTAGCGATGTAGTCGGTACATCCAGCCTCCAAGGCTTGTTTAATATTCTCTTCAAAAGTATAACCCGATTGTACAATAATAACTGCTGTTTTGTTGAATTGCCTTATTTGTGAGGTGGCTTCATACCCGTTTAGTTCAGGCATACTAAGGTCCATCAACACCACATCCGTGTCAGGGTTGTTGCGCATAATTTCTACTACTTCGGTGCCAGTAGTGGCATGCAGAATTTCATTGCCATTTATGTTCAATACCGCTTTTAAAAAGGTTGCCGAAATAAAATCATCTTCGGCTAACACTATTTTAATTCCCTTGTGGCTTTGCTCTCTATTTTTAGATGAGCCAGGCTCTGCTGCTTGTAACTGTGTGCCGGGCACATCACGTTGACAGGGAATGGTAAAGTAAAAAGATGAACCTTTCCCCACCTCACTTTCCACCCACATTTTTCCACCTAGTTTTTCTACCTGCGCTTTTGAAATGGCCAAACCCAGGCCTGCCCCTTCATAGTCGCGTGTGGTTGATTCATTCACTTGCCTGAAACGTTCAAAAATAAAATCTAACTGGTCGTGTGGTATGCCGATGCCCATATCTTTTACAAAAAACTCAAGCTCTGCTTGTTCAGGTTTTTCACGGCTGCCCAATTCAATCGTACCCGCACTGGTGAACTTAATGGCATTCTTAACCAGGTTTGTAAGTGTGCCGTACACCTTCTCTTTGTCGGTTATAATAACAGCATTTTGGGCGGGTAATAGGCTTGTTACTACAATCTGAATTCCTTTTGCGGAGGCTTCGGGCTCAAAAAATGACTTGATAAATTCCAACTTCTCGTTGATGTTGGTGGATGAAAGTGTTATAGAAATTTCACCTGATTCTATTTTAGATATGCTGATGATGTCATTGATGATATTGAGCATGCGGGTTCCGCTTTGCTGAATCAGCGCCAGATACTCTTTTTCTTTTTGAGGTGTAATGTCTTGCTTTTGCAGCAGGTTGGCAAAGCCCAAAATGCCGTTCATCGGTGTCCTTATTTCATGGCTCATGTTGGCCAGAAAGGCAGTTTTTAGGCGGTCGCTTTCTTCTGCTTTTTCTTTGGCTTCGATTAATTCTTCATTTTGTTTTTTAAGTTCTTGCTCCATTTGTACGCGCATCGTAACATCGCGTGTCACTGCCAAAAGCACCGGAACAGAATCATTCTCAAGAATAAGCGGTTTGGCGTGAGACTCCAACCATCTTTTAGTACCCTTCAGCCCGGCTACTTCGAATTGAAGCATACCACTTTCGCCTCTGATCACACTTTCGTGAAATTGGCGGAACTCATCCTGATGAGATGGAAGGATAAATGACATTAGACCAATTTGGTTAATTTCCTCCACCGAGCTAGCTTCAAGCATATTAAGTCCAACAGTATTCATTTCTAACAACTTACCATTGGGTGCTACTAGCTTCACACACTCGGGCTCGGTATCAATAATGGCAAGTAGCCTTCGTTCGCTTGCTTTAAGATTGTTTTCGCTTTTTTCTGCTTTTTCTTTGGCTTGAATTAATTCTATTTCTTTTTGTACACGGTCTGTTACATCATAATTTGTACCAACCAATTTGATGACCTTTCCGGAATTGTCAAGGATTGTTTTCCCAAAAGCCCCGATATAACGGATGGTTCTATCTGGCCATATTGTTCTGAATTCCATATTCAGAATTGTTTTATTGGCGATAGCCTCTCTTATTTTTTGTTCGGCTTCATCAACGTCATCAGGGTGTACCGTAGATTTCCAGCCCTCATAATTGCCAGAAAAGGATTCTCTTGTAAGGCCAAATAATTTAAGTGTTTCATCCTCCCAAATGAGAATATCTTCCTCAATAATAAACTCCCAGATACCAATATGTGCAGACTGTGTAGCAATGCTTAGGCGCGCGTTAGATCTCTCTATTTCATTCTGAGCCTCCTTTTGCTCTGTTATGTCATAATTAACACCAATCATTTTGTACGGTTTGCCATTCGTATCACGAACAGACTCTGCCATACCTTTGATGTGATGGATGGATTTATCTTGCCATATTATTCGGAATTCGCTATTAAAACTTTGGCCAGAAGTGATTGCGTTTTGCAATTCTTGTTCGCTTCTCTCAAGGTCGTCTGGGTGTACAATAGAACGCCATGCCTCATATGTGCCTGAAAAGGTGCTTTTAGAAACATTGAATAGGTCAAACATTTTATCATCCCAAATCAATTTTTGATCTTCTAAGAAAAACTCCCAAATCCCAATTTGTGCAGCCTCTTTAGCAATGCTCAGGCGCGCATTAGAGGTTTCTTTTTCATTTTGTATTTTTTTCTGTTCGGTAATATCTTTACCCGTTGAAATAAAGTAGTCGCCAAAAGGAATGCTCTCCATGTATAAATACTGGTCTGTGGGAGCAAAGTAGTTTTCCCAATGGTAGGGTTTGTGGGTTTTAAATATTTCCTCTACAATGGGCATAAATTGGTCGTGTGCATCGGCTCCAAATATTTCATTGGCTGTTTTGCCGATTACGTCATTGATAGATTTGTCCCATGATTTTAAAGCTGACGGATTAACATCTACTAATTGCCATCCCGAAATTTTTCCGCTTTTGTTTTTGATAATCTTCCATAGGTGTACCTCATCAATTAGATTTTCAAACAATCCTCTGAATTTTTTCTCACTTTCTTGTAAAGCAAATTCAGACTGTTTACGATCGGTGATGTCTTCTACTTGTCCATCTAATCTAATAGGGCTGCCATTTTGGTCTTTTATTACTCGTATTTTGCTGTTTACCCATTTAGTAATTCTGCCTGCAGTAATTACTCTGTAGGACTGTTCTACTTTGTGATTTTTTTCGAGACGTTCAAACATTTGTGAAATTAATTCTCTATCCTCTGGGTGAATTACCCTCTGATAAAGTGTGCTGCCTTTCGCCATCCATTCCTGTATGGGATAACCGTAAAGTTGTTCAACCGATGGGGTAACGAACAAAGTTTCTAAGGCGGGGTATGACATAGACCAAACCACATCTTCCATTTCTCCAAAGATGCTCTCGAGTTTCTGTTTGGTGGCTTGGAGTTCTAACTCCGCCTGCTTCAGTTCGGTAATGTCCACATTGGTTCCCAATAGATATTCAACATTCCCTTCTTTGTTTGTATGCACCGTGTCCACCGCCTTAATGAGACGTACTTGCCCATCATTGACCCGTCTTATATGGAATTCACGCACACTGCTGCCACGTAGCTTAATCGTTTCCTGCAAAATGGATTCCTGCTCGGGTAATTCCTCTTGTAGTACTAGTGCACTAATTTGGCTGAAGTCAAGAAAATCATCTTCTGTAGGAACCATCCCATAAAGGTTAAACATCTGTTTATCCCATTTTACACGATTGTTATTTATGTTCCACTCCCATATGCCAACCCCTGAAACTAAGGTTGCCAAATGGTTTCGTTGGCCCATTGTATGCAATTCTAACTCCGCCTGCTTCTGTTCGGTAATGTCTTGAAAGATTCCTGTTAATTTTATTGGCTTTCCATTGACAAGCGTAACCTCACAGGTTGTTCTTACATTTATCTTCCTTCCTTTGGTGGTGTAGGTTTCAAGGTATAAATCATAACCCACACCTTTTGTCACAGCAAGTTCCAACGCCTCACTGATTTGTCTTTTTGATTCGGGTAAAAAATAACCTACACCGGCATCCACAGTAGGGTTAAATTCTTCAGGACTGGTATCATGAATGCGATACGTTTCCGCTGTCCAGAAAAGGTGGTTGTTGGTTAAATCCAATTCCCAACCACCAACTTTTGCAATGGCCTGAGAAGCTTCTAATAATTGATTGTTCCTTTTATATTTTTCTTCTGCTTCCTTGCGTTCAGTAATATCCTGACATATGCCGACTGCCCGCAACGGTTGTTTTTGATCGTCACGAAAAATTTTCCAGCGTTCTTCCACATATTTTGTAACACCTTTGGCGGTGATAATCCGATGTTCAATGGTATTGTAAACGTCATTATTAAATGAGGTTTTAAACGCATCATCTACTATTGCACGATCCTGTGGATGAACGAATTCTAAAAATGCCTGATGAGAACTATGAAATGTTTTCGGGTCAAGGTCGAAAATCTCGTAGGTCTGATTGGACCATATCACCTCTAAGGTTGACAGATCGGTTTCCCAACTGCCCACTTTTGCCACTGCCTGCGCTACAAGTAATCTGGCCTCGCTCTCTCGCAGCGCTACTTCCACCGCTTTGTGTGTGGTAATGTCTGAAGAGATGCCTGCGATGGCAGAGATGTTGCCATTTTCATCCATGATGGGGGTATTCACCACTTGCACCATAATGACGCTTCCATCTTTGCGTTGCGCCACAAATTCTCCCTGCCAGTTTCGTCCCTCACGCAAGGATGCCATAATTTCTTGCGCTTGGGCTGAAGAGGTTTGTGGAACAGTCAGCTCCATTATACTCTTCTCAATGGCGTCTGTGGCCGTCCAGCCATACAAGGTCTCTGCAAATTGATTCACATAGGTGACGATGCCGGCCGGAGTGGTGACAATCACCGCCTGGTCGATACTCTTCAAGATATGGGCTTGAAAACGTACGTGATCTTCTGCCTGCTTGCGCATCGTAATATCTCGCACACTAGCCGCAAATGCTTTCTTACCATTTACTTCAAATTGAGAAATGGATACCTCCACAGGAAATTCTTTGCCATTAGCATGCAAAGCCATTACATCCAGAGCGCCATGAATAGCCCTGTGGCTTACATTAGATTTTGGGAAATCCTGAACGTCTTTTTTAAGTGCCCCACGGCTGGTGGATGGTATCAAAATATCAAGCGATTTGCCAAGGACTTGAATAGCTGAATATCCAAACATTTTCTCTGCAGGCGGATTGAAATGTAAAATGAGTTGGTCGCTGTCTGTGATGATAATGCCCTCAATGGACGAATTCAAAATACTCCTAGCAAATTGCTCGCTCGGGCGCAATTGCTCCTCTGTCTGTTTCTGTTCGTTTAAGCTCATCGCTTCGCTTATTGTATACCTTGTACCACCAAAGGTTTAAACTTTTGTTATTTCGATCGCTTGTGTTTTGGAATTTAAATCTAAAAAATGATTAATAAAAATAAATTTTCTATCCCAAATTGGCGCTGCACCTAGTCCTTGCATTACTCAATCAATTTTGCGACTGACTAAAGTCAGACAACCAAACCGAGTTGAAAACTAAATGTGGTAAGACTTAATCAAGTGATGTTAAAAGAGGGCCTTGCCACGCCTTACTACAAACATTTTTACTCTATGTAAAACACTACAAGCAAATGAATACAGTAGCGAGGAACAAGAAGAAAGGGCACTCTCCAAGAGTGAAAAAATTCCAAATCAGCTTGCGTTTGCTGTTGATTGATGAAGCTTAAGGCATTCTCGTTGCCCAGTTGTTGCCTTATTTGGTATGTGCTTAACAGTCAATCTTAAGCCTTTTTTTGAAATATCGTATTGGGAAATAAGACGCTTGTTAGGTCTATCCTTCAAATCTTAAGTAAATTCAATAAGAACATTCTATTTATTAGAAATTACCCTGCTAACCAAAGACTATTGCCTCCTGATGTACTTCCACCTGCTTCTCTGATTTCTCTTGCTTTGCATGGTTAGGCAAAACCATATTGAATCTTGTCCACTGACCCAAGGAAGACTCCACCCGTATCGTTCCCTCACACATCTTAACGCTTTCTTTCACAAGGAATAAACCTATACCAGTGCCGTGAGCACTATCTACTGCCCGGTAAAACATATCAAAAATATGAGAAAGGTGCTCCTGCCCTATGCCAATTCCATTGTCTTTGATTTCGAAGCGCAATGCGTTTTCATCAATAATGGCTTCAATGAATAAGTAATTATTTTTTTTATGCTTATCATAGTATCGGTAAGCATTCGAAAACAAGTTCTTTAAAATAATCTCTAAACGGGTTCTATCGGTATGCAAGCCACTTCCCTTTATCCGTAACAATGGTTCAATGCGGTGCGCTTGCGGCAAGTACTGCAAATCAGCCAGTATATTTGAAATGATCAGGGCTAGGTCTACCTCCTCAATCTTCAGTCTTTGTCTTTTATTCTTGGCATAATCAGTAATGTCCCTGATGAAACTATCTAGTTTGTTCACTGTGTGATTCATCTTATCAAAGTAATGAGCATGTTCTGCCTGGTTAATCTCCATCTTCGCCAGATGAATCAGACCCAGTAAAGAAGCTAAGGGAGATTTTAAATCATGGGCTGCACTATAAATAAAGCGATCTAATTCTTCATTTAACTTCTTCAGCTCTTTGTTTTGACTTTCTGTTAAAGAGGCTGCTCGTTCAATTTCCATAAACTGATTTTTCAACTTTCTGCTCATTGTTATAAAAGATTGCGTCAATTGATTCACTTCGTAAGTATCCATTTCCTCTTCCCACTCATTTTCATTTAAACCTTCCTTCACAATAAACTTCGTCATGGTGCCCGTTAGTTTTTTGATGGGCCTGGCCAGCATAATGGATGTATAGTATATCGACAAAACAGAAGCGAGTAAAGTCAACAGTACTATACCGCCAAAGAGCCAGGTAATGTTTTTTACCATGGTATCAGTCCTGGCCTTAAGCATGTCGTTGAGTACCAATAGCTCTCGCGAAAGAGCTTCCGTGTGAGTATTCAAACGGCCCAACATACCCAGATCGGGCCTGATACCAATGGCATAATCCATTTGTACCAAGGCATTAAACTGCTCCTGATACTTTGCCAGCGTAAGGCTATTGGGATGCTCTGCAGGTAACTGCGCAGCAATTCTATCAGCCAGATTGTTAAACTGTGTAATATACCTGGCTTCCTTACGCAGAAAAAAATCCTTTTCATGTCTGCGAAGCATCAAAAGCTGCTCCAGTGGAATTCTTGCGTTTTTATTTTCGAGTTCATGGGCATAATTACGCATGCTCCCCTCTACACCATGATCCTTAAATCCTCGCAACCTGATTTGTGCGGAAAGACTGTCAAAGGTATTTTGGTAGGCACCAAATATTTTTTCAACAGCAGCGAAGTGCTCCTTTGAACAAAGCTCATGGTCCAGCATAGCCTTTTGCAGACTGGTGTATTGCCTGATCAGACTATCCACTACTTTCTTTCTCATATCGAGTAAGCCGCTGGAATCAGTTAAAAAAAAGTCCTCATTCACCGTTTCAAAACGCAGAAAATCAAGGTCTTGCTCGCTCAGGATGACCATTAAGATTCTCTGTTGATCGATAGAAGCATTAATGGAATGTATTGTGTTGATCTTGCTTTGAAAGAAAACAGCGAATGCACCCACAAGCAACAGGCATAGTAACATAATACCAAATGAAAAAAACAGTCGCTTCGAGATAGAGCTGAGCCTGAAAAAATGCTGCATCATGGCGCAAAAATACCAGCTACGCATTGCGCCTACTTTTTGTGGGTATTATGTCTTTGTTAATTGATGATGTGAATTTCCGCGTAGTTACTCGCTAATACACAGCATATGAAGCCATACACTTCTGGTAAAATTAATCTAATCATAATACACCCTGCACACAAGCCTTTCTTACCACTAGTAACTTTGAAACTTATTAATCCCCGGCATGATACAATTCTTTAAAGATCTTAAGATCAGAGTCAAATTACTGCTCGCTTTCTCCTCCATTCTCCTACTCAGCATTGCCTTGGTACTCATCTTCTTTTTTATTGACGATAAACAAACACGGTACCAGCAGGCCAGTGAAGACATAGATGCTATACGAATGCACTTACTTGAAATGGACGGAGCCGCCCGTTACTTTATTTTTGAAGGATACAAAGACAAAAAGTTTCATCAGGAGAGCAATAGTCATTATATCAGTAAATTTCTGGAACACAATGAAAGCATACAACAAGCACAGCTTGAGTTACCTGACCAGACATTAACCTCACAAATAAAGCGTATTCAGGAATTGAATGCTCAACTGAATCAAACCTTCAAAGCTATTGTCGTTAAACTAAAGGAAAGAGGCTTCAAAGATTATGGTTTGGAGGGTTCACTGCGCGAAGTCATTCACCATGTTGAACAAAGTAATTTTCCCTACAGCAAAGCAGACATGCTCATGCTCCGCAGACATGAAAAGGACTTCTTCTTGAGAAAAGACCTTAAGTACTTAAACGAATTCATAGCAAGACATGAATTGTTGGTAAAAAGCATAGATCAAAGCCCGCCAGGTGACATTAAAATCCAATTGATTAAAGACCTGAATACCTACCTTCATAAGTTTAAAGCCATTGTAGCTGTTGAAACAGACCTGGGTTTAACGGAAGAAAGTGGATTAAAGGATTCGATCAATCAAGACTTGGCAGCGCTGCAAACCATGGTAGCCGAACTCCGCACATCCGTAAAAGGAGCGAATAAGAATTTTAACAATGCGGCAGCGACACTATTGATTACTGTATTTGTTATTCAATTAGCGCTGGCCATCGTTTTATCATTCGTCTATTCGGATTTGATCACACGTGCCATCAAAGACTTAAAGACGTCCTTACAGCAATTATCTGAAGGTATTTATCCTAAAGCACTGTCCGTGAGTTCGCAAGAAGAAATCGGACAAACCAAACTGGCCCTTAACCAATTAGTAGAGCGCATGCAGGCAGCTTCTGATTTTGCCACAGCCTTGGGGCATGGCGAATTGAGGAGTGAATATCCACCTAAATTTCAAAAGGATGTGTTAGCACAATCCTTACTGAAAATGCGAGAAGAATTGACCCAGGCCCAGGCACAACAAGCCATACAAAGCTGGACAAATGAAGGTCTGGCCAAACTCAATGAGATCCTAAAGCGTAATGCAGATAGTCTTGAACTAACTGGTGATCAAATGCTGCAAATGCTTATCCATTATCTACCTGCTAACCAGGGCGCCATCTATATTATCAGCACAAAAGACGGTGAAAAAGTTCTGCAAAGATTTGCCACTTATGCTTATGGTAAAAAGAAATTCCTTGAAGATAGAATTGGCATTACTGAAGGCCTTGCCGGGCAGTGCGTGCAGGAAAGAAGTACCATTCTGCTTACAGAGGTGCCGCCCGATTATGTTAAGATCACTTCTGGTCTAGGAGAAGCTCTGCCACGTTTCGTGTGCATTTTCCCCTTGCAATATCAAGAAGAGGTGATTGGTACGTTGGAGTTGGCCTCTTTCGAAAAACTAGAAGACTATAAAATCGCCTTTATTGAAAGGATATGTGAGCACATGGCTTCTGTGATGCTCAGCAAAATCAAAAACCAGGAGAGTCATCATCAATTGCAACACTTTAAGCTTTTGGAAGAGAGATTGAAAAGTGAACAAGAAGCTTTAACAGTCGCACAAGAAAAATTACGTTTACAGGAAGAGAACTTACGGGTTGAAAAAGAACACATCAAAGTTGATTCTCGAAAAATACACAAGCCAATACTTAAACAAGTATCAATCAATTAACGGTGGACTGCTTCTGAAACTAAAAGAACTCTCTTAAGAAGAAAAGAGTTTTTAATGCATCATTCTTTTCATCATACCTTTCTGCTTGAATTACTTGGCCGTATTTCTTGAGGTATGCTACGTTTTACCTATCTATGCTGCCAAGGTTAAGCAGCATATAACTTAAGTGCATCCACATACCTGCATTTGCAAAGATCGTTTTTTGCTTCAAGGGCTTACCCTGCTTACTATTGTAGCTTTATTTTATGCATCCTACCAGCTGCGGCATTGATTTCGGCACTTCCAACACCAGCATAGGCATTGCCCGCCATGGCAAGATAACGCTCGTTCCCCTCGAGCAAGGACAATTCACCATGCCCAGCGCCATCTTCTATGAACGTAAAACAAAAACACCCTTTCTGGGGAGCAAAGCCATAGACCTCTTCTTCGAAGGCAAAGAAGGACGCTTCATGCGCAGTCTCAAAAGAGTTTTAGGAACCAGTCTGATGCAAAGTGGTACAGCCGTGAATGGCAAGGTGATGAAATTCGAAGACATCATCGCTGCATTGCTTCTGCGCGTAAAGAATAAAGCGGAGCAAATAAGTGGTGGAGAACTTAGCCATGTAGTCATGGGCCGACCGGTACATTTCGTTGATCATGATCCTGCTGCTGATGCCAGGGCACAACATGAACTTGAAAGCATTGCCCGGCAAATCGGTTTTCAGCATATTCATTTTCAACTCGAGCCCATTGCAGCGGCCTTTGCACACGAAGTAAATGTGCAGGAAGAGAAGCTGGCCCTCGTAGCAGACATAGGCGGGGGTACTTCAGACTTCACTATTATACGCTTGGCGAAGACACTAATGACCAAAGTCGACCGCCATAACGACATTCTGGCCAACACCGGGGTGCGCATAGGCGGCAATGATTTTGACAAGGCGCTGAGCCTGGCGGCCATCATGCCTGCCCTGGGCTATGGTAGTACCTACGGGCCAAAAAATCTGGAGGTACCCAGTAAACCTTATCACGACCTTGCGGAATGGAGCAGGGTGAATTTAGTGTATAATGTTAAACTGCGTGCTCAGGTGCAGCAGATACTCTATGAATCGCACGACAAGGTGAAATACCAAAGGCTGCTTAAAGTATTGCAACAAGAGAATGGCCACGCCCTATTAAGTACTACTGAGGAGGCTAAAATTGCCCTTACACAATTACCTGTCTGGACCACCCAGCTACCTTATCTGGAAGACGACTTTGCCATCAGCTTATTGCAATCACAACTCGATGAGGCGATAGCCCCTGCTGTTGACAGTGTTTTCAAGGCAGCTGATGCTTGCCTCCATCAGGCCCAGTTGCAAGCCAGGGACATCACGCTCGTTATTCTAACAGGAGGATCTACAGAAGTGCCTGCCATACAAAGGGGTTTCCGCGAACGCTTCCCCCATGCGCAAATAGCCGATGAGAATAAACTATCAAGTGTTGGATTAGGGTTGGCCTATGCCAGCCGACAACTTTTTTAATGAGGCTGGCTTTGTGTTTTTCTGAAAAGGTATTTGGCAAAAGGTCAACATGAGCGTCAGGATACCGGAGCCTGACGCTTCACATAAGTATACTTATAACCGTGGGCTTTCTGATGATCGAGCATTAAAAATGCTAGTGCAGAGAGTGAGTTTTCGATAGATGCTTGTGAAGCGATGAAACGTATAGCTATAGGTAGTTTCAAAAAAACTAAACACACTTGCCTATTGTACAAAATATTTTCGCTAACTTTTGAACACAAATAACTACACCTCTAAAGCTATGGCAAAAAAAGCGAAGAAGGCAGCGAAAAAATCAGCCAAGAAAGTGGCGAAAAAAGCTGCTAAAAAATCAGTAAAGAAGGCTGCCAAGAAGGCCGCCCCTAAAAAGTCAGCGAAGAAGGCTGCTAAGAAAGTTGTAAAGAAAGCGGCTCCTAAAAAGGCAGCGAAGAAGGCCGCTCCTAAAAAAGCAGCGCCTAAGAAGAAGTCTGCTCCTAAGAAGAAAGCAGTAGCAAAACCAGCAGCAGCACCTGCTCCGGCACCTGCCCCTGCTCCGGCCCCAGCACCTCAGGCATCATTGTTTGGCAATGGTAGCAGCGAAGGTTCTTCAGGATCTGGCATGTAAGCGTTAACACAAGCGACATAAAAAAGCGAGAGGTTTACCTTTCGCTTTTTTATTTTTGTACCCACTATCGTTATGGCATTAGTATTCCCGCAAGATTTCCTCTTTGGCACCAGCACTTCTGCCTATCAAGTAGAAACAGCCCTGGACCATGACTGGCTCGGTGTTCAATCACGTGATGGTCATCGCTTTGAAGACACCACCCAGCACGAATTGCGCTTTGATGAAGATGCAGACCTGATTGCCAGACTAGCCCCTGCTTATCGCATGAGTTTGATGTGGAGTAAGCTTCAGAAGGCTCCCTTGGCCGCTTTTGATAAGCAGGCGGTAATGGAGTACCATAAGCTTTTACAGGCCCTCAGGGAAAGGAAAGTAAACATCATGATGGTCTTGCATCACTTCACTAATCCTACCTGGTATAGTGCCGCAGGCGGCTGGGAGAAAGAGGCCAACATAGCCCTCTGGCTCGACTTTGTAGAGAAACTCGTGGTAGAATTTGGTCACTATGTTTCGCACTGGAATACCTTCAATGAACCTAATGTCTATGCAAGTTTCGGTTGGGGCATTGGTCAATTTCCTCCTTTCAAAAAGAACTTCATCACTGCCATACGCGTGGTGAAAAATATGGGTAAAGCCCATGACCAGGCTTATGCGATTATTAAAGCTCGATATCCCCAACATCCGGTGGGTATTTCGCATAATACAGCGGTGTTTGCGGCAGATAACCTGGTGGGCAAGTTGCCAGCCAAGCTCTTAGACTATTGGTTTATGGAGTTCGTGCCCAAACATTTCCAACAGGTGGATTTCTTTGGCATGAGCTATTATGCCCGCATCAACCACGACCCCCTACCGGTAACCATGGTCACCACCCCTGATAAGCTGATCAAGAGTGGCCGCGACTATGACGACATGTGGGAGTATTATCCGGAAGGCCTGCGCGAAAACATTTTGCGCTATTGGCAACAGTACAAAAAGCCTATCATCATTACTGAAAACGGTATTTGCACAACAGACGACCGCAAGCGGGAAAAAGCGATTGTGGATTACCTCAGCATCGTGCATCACCTGATTCAAGAAGGCATTCCTATACACGGTTATTACTATTGGTCGACCTGGGACAATTTTGAATGGGCTTTAGGCCCTACATACAAATTCGGGCTATACGACTGTGACTGGCTCACCAAGAAAAGAACTGCACGCCCCAGCGCCAGACTCTATGCCTCCATCGCACATCGCCAGCCATTAGAAACTGTGTGATGCGTAGTGTTCATTCACACTGCTGATTTGCTCATCGAACAAATCAATGTTGATCTTCAAATCATCAAATTTTCAAATCAGCCAATCAACTTAAATTCTTGCCTGATACGTATAGAGCTCAAAGTACCGGCCCTTCTTCTCAATCAATTCTTGATGCCTGCCCCGCTCTACAATATTACCTTGCTCGATCACGAGTATTTGATCGGCCTGGCGGATCGTGCTCAGGCGGTGCGCAATCACAAAAGTAGTTCGACCCTTCATTAAGCTCCGCAAGCTTTCCTGTATCAGGGCTTCACTTTCAGTATCGAGGTTTGAAGTAGCTTCATCGAGTATCAAAATGCGTGGATCGGCCAGGATGGCCCTCGCAATGGCAATGCGCTGTCTTTGTCCACCTGATAACTTAACCCCTCTTTCACCGATTACGGTCTCTAATCCTTTTTCAAAGCGATCGGTAAACTCATCCACATGAGCCGCCTTAACAGCCGCTTGCAATTGGACTTCGGTGGCCTGCGGTCTGGGGAAGAGTATGTTCTCGCGTATGCTGCCTTCAAAGAGAAAATCATCTTGCAATACAACCCCTAACTGGCTGCGATAGCTCTCCAGTACCACCTGACTCAAGTCTGTGCCATCCACCGTAACCATACCGCTTTTGGGTTTAAGAAAGGAAGCGGCAAGTCCGGCAATGGTTGTTTTACCAGAACCACTAGTCCCTACCAAGGCCGTAACAGAACCCGATGGAGCATTAAAGCTGATTTCATTGAGTACATCCTTTCCTTCTTCGTAGGCAAAAGACACCTCCTTGAAAGTGATATCACCCCTGATAGCATCCATACGCACAGTGCGTGTGCCATCATCTTCCGGACTGATGTTCATCAATTCCTCTGTACGATCCAGGCCGGCAAACGCCTCTGTTAACTGGCTGCCTATATTGCTCATCTGCACGATGGGCGCAATCATAAATACCATGAACATGGTGAACTGCAGAAAATCGCCAGGAGATAAATCAAAGTAACCACTCAAACCCATAATGCCCACACTGGCAAGCCCTACCAGAAAGGTGCCGGAGCTGGTAACAAAGCTGGTAGAGGTAAGGCTCTTCTTAACATTTAAAAATAACTTCTCTACCCCTTGTTCAAAGATCTTGCTCTCCTGTGCTTCGGCATTAAAGCCTTTGATAACCCTTACACCATTGAGCGTTTCGGTTAAGCGGCCGGTAACCTCTGCTGTAATCACACCCCGCTCCCGGAAGATGGGGCGTATGTAGGCAAAAGCCTTCAGCGTAATGAGTCCGAAAACTGACATTGGTAAAATGATAAAGAGCGTCATCCAAGGGTTGATGCTGATTAGGAAGCCTACAGAAATGATGGCAGTTAAAATACCTCCGATTAACTGCACCAGACCGGTGCCAACCAAGTTACGTACACCCTCCACATCGTTCATTACCCGCGATACAAGTGCCCCTGATTTTTGATTATCAAAGAAGCTGGTAGGTAAACGCAACAAATGCTTTTGCACTTTTGAACGCAACACTGAAATGAGGTGCTGTGCCTCTACACTTAATATTTTAGTGAGCAAAAAAGAGGTAAGTGCCTGAATCAGTATAGCCCCGGTAACCAGTAATAGTAACTGAGGTAATGCCCCCATGTCCTGTTTTACCAATATATCGTCAATAAAAGGCTTGGTAGCCCATGGGGGAACTAAACCTGCTGCCCGGCTGATAACAATGAGCACCAGCCCCAGAAAGAGGAGCTTGCGCCTGGGCCATATAATTGTTTTAAAAACTTGCTTAAGCGATACTTTATGTTTTGCCATAAAAAGGGTTACTAGAAGGAAGACGAAAGAAGATTGATTTTAGCCTGGCCAGCTGGCATTAAAACATGCGCCAGTCTTTGAGTTGCTGAATAAAGAGCAACAAGGCACCCGGATACATAACGATACAGAATAATAAGCCAAAAAGTGCCCCATACAGGTGGGCCTCATGGTTGATATTATCATTCGCAGCCTTGCCCTTGTAATAAGACCAAATCAGGTAAGCGATACCGAGTATAAACCCGGGAATGCAGATAACGAAATAAAGACATATGGGCTGCAGCGGTTGAAAAATGATGGAGGCAAAAATAACGGCCGCCACACCACCGGAAGCACCTAATGAATTATAGCCTGGATGTTTGGTATGCTTGAAATACGTAGGCACATCAGAGACAATCACTGCTAAAACATAGAAGCTGATAAAATACCACGATCCGGCCTCACCGAAGATGTAACTAAAATAAACCTCCACTACCGAACCAAAGAAGTAAAGCGACAACATATTCCAGAGTAGATGGTAGAAATCGCCATGCAGCAAGCCGGAGGTAATGAAGCGGTAGTACTGATGACGCGTATTGACCAGGTAAGGATTCAATACGAAGTTACGCACCATCGCTGGTCGGCTAAAGGCCAACCAACTGAATAGAACAGTGATGGCAATAATATAAGTAGTGACGTTGAAAGAAGATAAGTCCATGTACAATTGTTCAAATGTTGAATGTTTATAAGGGGACACAATGCTAAAGACTAAAGCTTTAAGCATTGCCTTAAAACAAAAAAAGGTTTGCTATGCAAACCTTTTTTAAGAGCCCCCTGCCGGAATCGAACCAGCGACCTACTGATTACAAGTCAGTTGCTCTACCAGCTGAGCTAAGGAGGCGAAAACGGAGTGCAAAAATAGATACAGAAATCAAATTTGCAAACCCAATCTTAGATTGAACGAATTAATTTTAATTGTTTTTTCAGTTCGCTAAGCTCTTCTTCGGCTACTTTGATCTTTTGGTTTACCTCATCGCGCAGACTATCAGCGTTTTTCGAGCGCGCAAAGAATTCAAGGTTGTTTCTCCACAAAGCAATATCGTTTTCCACCTTGCCAATCTTCTTGCGGATGTTCTGCTCTTTTTGCTGAATCTTTTTGTCTGCAAAAGGATCTCCTTTCAATTCATTCAGTTGCGTTTTTAAAGAAAGCTGGGTCTTCTCAACATCAGACAAGCCACCTATGGCTTCTACAAATTTATCAACGGCTTCACCATGCCTGTTCCGAATGGCATTCATGGCATTACGCGGCACAAAACCGGCTGCTGAAAACTTTGCCTGTAAATCTTCCAGGAGTTCTTGTGTAGCAGTACCATTGGCAGCCGCTTCTTCTAAGGCCTGGCAAATAGCTTCTTTGCGCTTCAGGTTAGCTGACTGCTCATCGCCTTCTTTTTGCAGTTGCCCTCTTTTCTGATCGAAGAAGAAATCACAAGCTTCTTTAAATTCTTTGAACAGCTTCTCTCTTACTTTTTCTGGCACAGGACCTACATCTTTCCAGCGCTGTTGCAAGCCCTTCAGTTCATTGGCAACCTTATCCCAGTCACTGCTCTCTTTCAATTGTATGGCTTTGGCCAGTAATTCTTGCTTGATTTTTAAATTGGCCTCACGCTCTTCGTCAAGTTTTTTAAAGAAGGTGTTCTTGGCATGGAAGAAAGCCTTGAAGGCGTTCCAGAACTTCTTATTGATTTCTTTGGCTTTGGCGCGCGGAATACCACCAATCTGCTCCCAGGCTTTTTGCAGCGCCAATATCTCTTGGGTCTTTTGATTCCACTCTTTAATTCGATCAGTATTGAAGTTTGCAAAAGGGAGTACTTCCTCAGCAATCTTTAACTTCTTTTCCAGGTTTACATGCAATTCTGCCTGCAGGTGTTTTACAAACTCATCGCGCTTAGCGTAAATAGCATCCGAAGCAAGTTTAAATCGCTGCCATACAGCCTCTTTCTCATCTTTAGGAACGGGGCCTATATGCTTAAATTCGTGGTGTAATTCATTTAATTCTTTGATGGCATCGCGCAGCGAAGTGGCTGACATCAACTTTTCAGCTTTGTTGATGAGCTCATTTTTGGCCTCGAGGTTTTTCTTTCGATCGAGTTCCTTGAGCTCAAAATAGATGCTCTGGTTATCATAAAAACGATCAACCAAGGCATGATAATTGGCCCAAAGTGTCTTGGCCTGTGCGGGGGCTACTGGTCCTGTGCTCTTCCATTGCTTTTGCAATTCCTGGAAGGCATCATATTGATTGGAGGCGCCAGCACCATCGAGCAGCTCGCGCATCTTTTCAAGGATTTCCTCCTTCTTGCGCAGGTTCTCGTTTCTTTGCTCCTCTTGCTGTTTCATGAATTGATGCTTGCGGTCGCGCACTAAACGGGCGTTGGCGTCAAACATCATATCAAATTCATCTCCTCTGTATTCAAAATCATCAGCCTGGCCGCCTTCTTCCAAAAAGCGTTTTTTGGCCTCTGCCTTTTCTTTGTCAGCTATTTCATCATACAATGGCTTGATTTCGCGCAGCACTGCTTCTGCTTTGATTGGACTGGCATCTTTCGATAAATCCTTGACAAGCTCCGCCAGCTGTTTTTTAGAGAAAGTACTGTAGTCGGGCTTTAGCTCCTCATCAGCATGATGGAGTACATCCTCTTTATCCTCTAAATCAGCCTCACTGTGCAAAACACCGGTCACCTTTTCAAGGGCCGATGTACCGTTTTCATGTTCGTTCAATTCCATTGTCTTTAAAAAGCGTGTAAAAATACAAAAAATGGCGCTGCCTTCAATTTAAATTAGGATCAATTGGATAATTGGCATAAACCGTAAACCTGCCTCCCATATTGTTCAGGGCCTTTTTCCACATCTGATCTGGTGCTGTGTCAAAGAAAAGCTCATCATCTACAAAATCGCAAACAATCCAGCTATCCTGGTCTAATTCCTCTTCCAGCTGGCCTGCTCCCCAGCCGCTATAGCCCAAGAAAAACCGAACATCCGCTTCTACAATCGTTCCAAGCTCAATACCACTTTGCAATTCATCAAAATCACCACCCCAATAAACCGAATTTGCAATCCGATTCGCCTCTGGCAAATGTGATAAACGATGCAGGTAGTGAAGAGTATCTTGCTGCACAGGGCCGCCTACATAAGCCATGCCTTCCACAGCCAAATCGCTGATAATATCGCTGACTTTTACAATGGATGGCTTATTGAGAATAAAACCGAAAGAGCCATCCTGATTGTGTTCGCAAAGCAAGACGACTGTACGCTCAAAATTAGGGTCGTTCAGAAAAGGCTCTGAAATTAACAAACGCCCCTTCTCCGGTTGTATTTTATTGCGATACTTAAAAAAATCAAAGTTCATGGGTGATGCAAATTAGAAAATTGTTGACTGCCCCGACAAGTATTCATCAAGGATGTGAAAAAATTGACTCAGAATACCCCTAATAGATGGATAAAGTAATTTTTTTAAGCATAATTTCACCTTCGGAAAAGCCTTAATCACACTGTGTTATTATGAATGAACTCCACGCCTTTCGTGTAGAATATGCCAAAGCAAGCCTTGATGTAGATTCTATCTTACACGATCCTATTCAGCAATTCGAAAAATGGCTTACAGAGGCCATCAATGCTGGAATAAAAGAACCCAATGCCATGAGCCTGGCTACTGTATCGGCAGATGGCAGGCCATCTCAGCGCATCGTACTGTTGAAAGGCGTAGAGGATGGTAAGTTTTTATTTTATACAAACTATCAAAGTAAAAAGGGACAACACCTTGATGAGAACCCGGCCTGTGCGATCACTTTCTTTTGGCCAGAGTTAGAACGACAAATCAGGATTGAAGGCGTGACCAGCAGAATTACTGAAGAAAAATCGGTTGCCTATTTCCAAAGCAGACCCCGAGGGTCGCAACTGGGTGCCTGGGTTTCTCCACAAAGTTCACCTGTTAAAAGCAGAAGTATTCTGGAACACCGAATGGCTGAGATAGAAAAACGTTTTGAAGGGACAGAAAAGTTACCAAAACCACAACAATGGGGTGGTTACGCGATAGATCCTTTGCTGTTTGAATTTTGGCAAGGCAGACCCAGCCGACTACATGATAGAATTGAATTTACAAAAGTTGATAAAGACTGGAAATTGCACCGATTGGCTCCTTAGAAAATTGCCTACAGCTTTTTCTTGTTAATGGTGCTTTTACCTTTCTTACGTTGATCGGTTTTTAAATCGACCATGTAGGCTAGCGTTAGCCTGATGCCGCTATTACGGGATGCCAGTATATCTGTATAATCAGTGGCCGCAGGAAAAACACCATTGCTTCTTCCCAAAAAGCTATGACCTCGCTCGTAGCGCAACATGATATTAATCTCGTTAAAGCCAAGAGGTTGTAAAACAACGCCCGCCACAAGGTTGATGCCTATTTGTATGCGATTGGGTTCGAGCACCGTCATTTCGTCTTGGGCCACTTCTTCTAGAGGTTTTTTGAACACAACTGTATAGGGAATGTAGGACACACCGCTCTCAACAATGTCGGTGGATGCAATAGTGCCCTTACCCCCTAACCAATAGCTAACATTGGGGCCACCACCCAGATAATATTTAAATCCTTTGTTTCCTTTAACACTGCCTCTAAACTGAGCTGTATAAATAATAGGTATATCTATGTGATTGTAGATGACCTTATTTTTCAATTTTGTATCCACTTCACCCTTAATTTCTTTTCCTTTTTTTGAATACAATAAAGAAGTAGTTAAAAAGAATCGCTTATGAACGCGCAGCGAAACACTGGCACCGGCATGGTACCGAAAAACAGGACTTGTTGAAAAATCAGACTTTAAATCCTTATCATTAAAATTCGACCAGGAAAGTTGAGGGCCGGCAACAGGACCAACCAATACCTGCGCCTTGAGAGGCACCCCGAAAAGGATGAGCATCCATACTAACAATATGGGAAAGACGTTAATTTTCAAGGCTGTCACATCTATTTTAATGCACAAAACATTCAAAGGTACTTACATTTCAACTTCTTAATAACCCGAAAAACGATTAACTTCGTGCTTTTACGATATTTAATCCATTATTGCAGCCGAATTAGTTTTAATGACAGCTTATCGACTGAGACAAGCATTTTTTGTAATGACCTTGATGGTCATGGATTTTAAGATTGTTTAATGAAGCTTCTTAGCATTATTACAAGTTGTTTAGTGATGATTGCTGTCTCCGCCAAGAGTCAGAACTATCCTATTTACAATGGCGCATATGCTAACCCTTTTTTATATAATCCGGCAGCCGCTGCCAACGAAGAGTCTAATATCTTCTTACATCACCGACAGCAATGGCTCGGGGTTGATGGGGCTCCCGTTATTTCTGCACTCTCTGTTAATTCATTGATTAATGAAAGGCGCTATGGTTTGGGCCTGAAGGTAAGCTCCTTCCAAAGAGGTCTGCTCAACACCAGCGATGTTTCAGTAGCCTACGCCTATGGAATTCCACTAAATAAAACCAGTCAGCTATATTTTGGTATGGCTGCCGGTGCCATCACTAATGCTGTTGACATCAATCAGGCAACCGACCCTGGCGATCCGGCTTTTCTTACTTATCAACCCAATAATTTTCAAGCAAGTGGTAGCTTTGGCCTCTACTATAAAAATAATTCAGGCATCAGCTTAGGATTGGCACTCCCGCAACTCTTTGGTCCGGCTTTTCTCGATCCTTCCTTTTCAGTAATCACTCCACAGCCTTTTGACCATGTTATTGCCTCTTTAGGATACCGAAAGAAAATTCAGGGAAAAATGATGACCAAAAAGGTGAAGGGAATGAAGACCCGTGTGAAAGGAAAAGAAATGATTGCACCGCTAGAGTTTTATCTGCTTTACCGGTATGCAGCTTATCAGGAAAGCCAGTTTGAAGTAGCGACCAAATTCAACCTTACACAAAGTTTTTGGGTGGGTGGGAGCTTCCGACAAAACTATGGCATCATAGCCAGTACAGGATTTCAAATGAAAAAGTTATCCATAGGCTACTCTTATGAATTAGGCTCACAACCTGAGGCCGGCTTTTCGCAAGGTTCACATGAGGTCTTTGCTTCCCTGCGTTTGGGTGAGATTAAGAAATTCAAAAGGCCTACTCCTGTACTACGTTCTGCCCTGATAACACCAAAAGCAACTCAACACCAAGCCAGGTTCCAGCATCAAGCCGATGATCCTGAGAAACTGCTTCAGGCACAAACTACAGTTAGCACTAAAATGTATTATGTGGTGGTGCGCTCTTTTACAGAGTTTACAGCTGCCGATGTATTCAAGAATAAGATGATTGCTGACAAGTACAATGCCGATATCTTTTATTACCCTAAAGACAAACGCTATCATGTACACATTTTCTCGACTAGTAAATCGGCAGAGGCCTACGAAGAAGTGAGAAACCTGAAAAACTTTACAAAGATCAAAGACGCCAAAGTATTGTTGGTTGAATCTGAAGAGAAAAAGTAACAACTGGCTTTTTCAGTTCCCGTTACGAACAATTTACGCAGCACACGGTATAACTTAATATGTGTAATCTAAGGGATGTGCAGATATACTCTCTTGTTTAAACCTTACCTGTTACCCTCTTTTATAAAACCACAAAACAGGCTCAATTATTTACCTGAATAAAGGACAAGAAGTTTTTTCTTTCGTTAATTTTGTACACTCAAAGCTCGCTGGTGCAACTTATCGCTTATTCCTACAAGGCTTGGTTACCCTTGACTTTAGAAAATAATACACTGCCATTGAATATAGATATTTGATCTATTAATACTTACCCCTATGAAACGTTTTACTTTCCTGTTTGTCGTTATGTTCAACTCGCTGGCGACAAGCCTCTATGCTCAGGAAATCTGTAATAATGGTGTAGACGATGATAATGATGGGTTCATCGATTGCTTTGATAACCAATGCGCCAGTAATACACTATGCAATGGCTCTTACATTGGCAATGATGCTCTTTGTGAAGCAAAGCCATCGCAATTCCCAGCTTTCAGAATGACCCTTGACTGGGCATCTCCCAATAAGGTAACCAACCACTTAAACCGTATGTCTATTGGCGATTTAGACAGAGATGGTATTCCCGAGGTAGTTGTTACCAATATTGAGGGCACAAGCAAAGGAGTATATATATTAAATGGAACCAATGGTACTATCAAGCACTCTAATAAGGCTTTACCATTTAATGTCGACAGAGAAGTAGTGATTGGCAACATCGACAATGATAATTGTGCTGAGATTTTCCTTACTGGTACTCAAAGTGGTACGCGCTACATCTACGCCTACTCCTGCGATCTGACTACACAGCTCTGGCGCTCCCCTGCCCTCTCTGGCGACCCTGGACTCTTTGCCTTGGCAGACTTTAATGGTGACGGTCAGGTTGAAATGTATTTCCGCGACATGATCTTAAATGCGCATACCGGTGCGCAAATTGCTAATTCAAGTTTGGCATACACCGATGTAAACGGCAGCCCTGTGGCAGTAGACATTGTTGGAGATGAGAACCTGGAACTTATTTCAGGTTTGAGAATTTTCACAGTGAACATTGGCGCAGGAACTATCACAGAGCACTCCCGAAGAAATGAATACTTCCTTCGAACAAGTCCGGACGGCAGCCATACCAGTGTAGCTGATTATAATTTAGATGGCAACCTTGATGTTATCGCTTCTGGTTCTACCATTGCGAACAATACCAACACCACCGTTTTTTTCTGGGATGTTACGAATAACACACTCAAAACTTTCAGTGATCCCATTGGTGGCAATTTTACTATTCAAAACTGCGGGGGTGGTACGGGCTTCTCTACAGGCGAGTATTATAAAAATGGCTGGCACAGAGGAACGGGTCGTTTGAATATTGCGGATGCTGATGGTAATGGACGACTCAATGTGGCTTACGTTTCTGGTAAATTTCTATATGCGCTTGATGAGAATTTCAATCTGCTTTGGAAGAAGACTGTATCTGAAGAGACATCAGGCTACACGGGTTGCACCATGTTTGATTTTAACGGAGATGGCAGCTCGGAAGTTGTGTACAGGGATGAACGAAATCTCTATATCATCAATGGAACCGATGGTTCTACCTACACTTCCCAACCCTGTATTTCCAGAACTGCGCGCGACTACCCCATTGTTGCCGATGTAGATGCTGATGGTCAATCTGAGCTGTGTGTAACCTGTGGTTTTAGTAATCAACTTGCACTAGATAATTTTTGCGATATCTCCTATTCAGAAAATTCACACGTACGCGTATACCGAACTGATTTAGAGCCCTGGGTACCTGCCCGAAGACTATGGAATCAAAATGCATATTTCAATGTAAACGTGAATGATGATTTGACCATTCCCCGAAGACAGCAAAAAATGCAAACTATTTTCTCTGCTACAGGGTGCGATCCAACTAATCCTCAACCTACCAGACCGCTTAATACCTTCCTTAATCAGTCTCCCTTCCTTAATTCGTTGGGGTGTCCAAAATATGCTTCCCCTGATTTAAGCTATGTTAACAATTCATTGGTGGTCAACCCACCCACTTGCCCTGCAACTAATTTTACAATATCATTTTCTATTGAAAACCTGGGAGATGTGCCCGTCAACGGAAATGTACCTGTTACATTTTATAAAGGTAATCCATTACAAGCAGGGGCAATTCGCTTAAATACAATTACAGCTAACCTCGTTAATTTTACACCAGGTAGTCAGTTTACAGTAAGCAATGCGACAGTAAACGGTGATGGATCAAATTTCACTTTGTATGTTGCGATCAATGATAGTGGCAACACTGTTCCCTCCCCGATTTCTTTTCCTAACACATCTATACTCGAATGTAATTATGATAACATCGTATCGATAGATGTCAACCCGCTTCCTGCCATTATTAATGCCTTACTAGTACAAAACAATGTCAAATGCGTTGGCAGTACATCACCTGATAATGGTTCCGTCCGTGCTTTTGTTCCGGTTGGGGCAACCCAAAACACTACTGATTACAATTTCTTTTGGTCAAACGGTGCAAGCGCAACAGCTCCACCAGCTTTTACCGGTCCTATCTATTCAGGACTTGATAATGGCACTTTTTCGGTCTATGCAGTTCATAAAACAGCCAATTGTTCATCAGACACAGCCAGTGTCGATGTAATCCGAATAGACAGATCAATTCCCATTACTATAAAACTGAACAAAGCCAATACAAACTGTTTATTGCCTAATGGTGAATTGGAAGCGTCTGTTACTGGAGAACCATCATCCAACTTTACATTTGAATGGTTTGAAGGTAATGATATTACATTCCCAAAGATCGGAGTCAATGAGGTTGCCAGTGGCTTAAAAGCCCAAACATATATAGTGCTAGTCACCGATAAAATTACGGGTTGTCAGGCAGTTGAATCACTGACTGTACCCGATGAAACTGCCATTCCAGTACCAACCATTACTGAGACGGATATCCTTTGTTCTACCGCCAACTCAGGCCGTGCGACAGCTACTGTAAGCGGGGCAACCACAGGCTTTACTTTTAAATGGTACAACGGTACGAATGTTAAACCCGCTCCTGACTTTACAGGTAACGATTATAATAACCTGGTGGCTGGCAGCTATACATTGCTTGTCACTAACAACAACAGCCAATGTAGTTCTGCGCCTGTTACGATTACCATCTCTCAAACCACAGCACCCGTAGTCAGCGTTAATAAATTATCAAATTTTACTTCCTGTGATCCGGGCCGACCTAATGGTGCAGCGTCTGCCAATGTCGGTGGCTTAACCACAGGCTATAATTTTGAATGGTTCAGAGGCCAAAATACTATTGTTGGCAATCGTATTGCTAATACTTCAACAATCGCCAATCTCAGCAGTGGTGTATACACCGTAAAGGCAACAGATAGTAATTCTGGTTGTTTCGATACTGAGGAAGTGAACATTGTGGTAGATGTAACCACGCCTAGTCTGCTGCTGGCGGCTGTTGGTGATCTTACCAACTGTATTACCCCAAATGGCACCATTACAGTAGGTGTTACCCTGGATTCCCCCAGCGACTATACTTTCTCATGGTACATAGGTGCTGTTGTGGACGGCACTCCCGACTTTACCACAAGTACCAATACCCTATCAGGCCTCAGCATTGGCACCTACACAGTCCAAGCAACTCACAACACTAAGTTTTGTACAACAGCGCCAATTTCTGCCTCTATACTTGATAACACACCGACAATCGATATTCAGCAAAGATCTTCTGTGCAACAATTGCCCACTGACTGTAATGCAAGCAACGGTATTTTAGGGGTAGAAATAACAGCGGCAGGAAATACTGCAGGATTTCGCGTAGAGTGGTTCATCAATGCCAGTGTGGTGCCATTCTTTACAGAGACAACAGCCCGAAACTCAACAGCCAGTAATTTAATAAGTGCTAACTATCGGGTTAGGGCCACAAACTTAGAAAACGGTTGTACTGCAGAGGAGATTTTTGCACTCCCATTTGCTGATGCCCACATTCTAACCCTTGTTACCGTAAACGATGTAACCACCTGTTCACCCGCTAATAACGGTAGTGTAGTAGTGAAACTTAAGCCTACCCCTGCCATTGTACCTGGGCCTCCTCCAGTAAGCTTCAATGTCAACGATTATATCATCAGGATGTATAGTGGTGCCGATGATACCGGTACACTGCTACAGCAGGTGAATGGGGCAACCGGTAGTTTAAATGGTGACGGCACTGCCAATTATACCTTTACTAACTTAGCACCTGGTACTTTTACTTTGGTTGCTATAGAAGATAATGCTCTGTTAAGCGGTTGTAAATCTGTACCAGTAGTAAGTCAGGTTAAACCTTTTAATAATGGACCGGTAATAACGGCTTCAAGCATTAGCGCAAATACTAATTGTGCTGGCCCCATCGCTGCCAATGGAGAAATTGTTGCCATAGCCGATGGCGCGAGTCCTGCAGGTTATAGTTTCACATGGTTTGATGGCTCAACCATTACGTCCCCTCCCGTATCAATCACAGGAGGTGTCAATAATAACACAGCCTTAAACCTAGATGCTGGCCCTTACACAGTACAAGCAATTAACAATACTACACAATGTAGGTCGAACGCTACTTTTATAGTGGTGAGCAATCCTCCTATCATTACCCTCACTGATGCTGATCTGACGGTTAATGCCTTAACGCGATGTGATACCAATAATGCAAGTGCTGCGGTAAATCAAATAAGAGAAAATGGTACAATCGTTTCTCTCACTAATTATACTTTTGAATGGTTTAATGAAGCGATGACACCTGTTAGTAATAGCAATATATTAACAGGGCAAAATGCAGGAACTTATTTCGTTGCAGTTACTAATACCTTAAATAACTGCTCAAACGATTTAATTGAAGTAATACTGGAAGATCAAACAATGGGTTCTGTTGTAGTGAATCTATCTGACTTTACCGTTCCAACAAGATGCTTGCAACCTACCAACATCTTAGGCGAGCTTGTCACCACCATAAATGGGAATAGCACTACCGGCTATACCATTTCCTGGCATAACGGAAATTCAACGGCAGGAGCTGTGGTAGGTAATACAGCAACCCTGGCTAGCATTTCAATTCCAAATGGACAAACAAATGCCACCCGCACGATTCAAGTGTTAAATAATTCTAATCAGTGCGTTGTAAGTGAAACCTATACACTTCCTCTTAATATAGCACCCTTAGGATTAAGTGCCACCGCTGCTTCGCCAATGACCAGTTGTATTACAAACAATGGTATTGTGTTCTCTACAGTAACAACTCCCGAAAGCAATAATTATACTTACAACTGGTCTGTTGGTAACGTTGTAAAAGTCACTCCGGATTTTACTGGCAAGCAAGTGAATAATTTACCCATCGGTACTTATACAGTTGAAGCGATTGACAATGGTGATGCATTCTGTAAAGTTGGACCTATTACAGTTACCATTGAAGATGGACGAACAAATCCTATCGTTACTGCGGTTGAGGCAGCCCCTTTAACTGTTTGTGACCTGACAAAGGCTGATGGTTCTGCCTCAGTTTCAGTCGCGGGAAATTTGTCCGAGTTTACATTCGATTGGTATGTAGGCAATAGCGTGGCCGGTACACCCTTTTATGCTGGTATTCAGGTGAGTGGCCTGGAAGCTATTACCTATACAGTACAAGCTACTCATGTAGTCACTGGATGCCGCGGAGAAGGAAGCGTTACCGTTAGTCAAAGAATACTTTCTATACCTGCTCCACAGGTAGCGGTACTTAGTAATGTAACTCAATGCGACCCAACGGCCACTTTAGCAAGTCCTATTAGTAATGGTGCCTTGAGCGCCTCAATTAATGGAAATTCACGCGACTATATATTCGATTGGTCTGATGGAAATACAAGCAGGATGCCTGCTGACTTTACTGGAGAAGTATATGATAGCCTTGCCCGTGGTGTTTATACAGTAATCGCCACCAGTAGGATTACGGGTTGTATTTCACCTCCTGCCTCAGGGCAAATTATTGAAGAACTTGACCTTCCTGAATTTGACTTTAGCATAGTGAATGCTACCTGTGATGAAGAGAATGGCTTTATAGCCTTTAACATGACTAACGATTTAAGTGTATCGACTGTTGAATGGTTCCAAGGCAGAACTTTAATCAGTACTGAACCAGTGCTGATGAACATTCCGGAAGGGGTTTATACTTTAAGGGTCAGATCATCATTGGGCTGCCCTAACGAAAAAGAAGTCGTTGTGGGCACCGAGATTAGGCCCTTTAACGGTGTGTCCAGAAATGGTGATGGTAGAAATGATTTATTCGCCATCGCATGTATCGAGAGCTTCCCAACAAATCTTGTAAAGATATTCAACAGAGCAGGCACACTTGTGTATGAAGCACCCGGCTATGATAACATAGATGTGTATTTTGATGGACGTTCGAATAAAGGTGTAAGCCCAATGGGTAATAACCTTCCTGACGGAACATACTTCTATGTAATCGATAAAGGTGATGGTTCAAAACCGATTGCCGGCTATTTAGAAATCGTTAATTAAGTTTACGAACATGTTTAAAAACCTTTTAGTCGTATTAATACTGATTCTTGTGGGCATTGCTTCATATGCACAACAGTATCCTGTATTTACGCAGTATTACTTTAACGAGTTGGTGATTAATCCGGCTTACGCGGGCAACCATGTTCAGTTTAGTGCCAGCTCAAGTTATCGCAACCAATGGGTTAATTTTCCGGGTGCTCCAAAAACTGTTTCATTCAGTGCTCACTCCTCCGTTTGGAAATCAAGAGTAGGGGTAGGCATTTTGGTGAACCACGATGAAATAGGTAGTTATAAAAACGACAACGTATACCTGATGTACTCCTACAACATTCGTTTTCCAAAGTCAACCTTGGCTATGGGGTTACAAACAGGCTTTAATATGTTAGGAGCCGATTTCAGTCAATTGGATTTACAAAATCCTGATGACGCTTCTTTCAATGCATTTTTAAGAGAAGTCAAGCCTAATTTTGGCACGGGCATTTACTATAATAGGAAAAATTTCTTTGTCGGTTTCAGCGTTCCTTTTATTCTTAATAATTCTGTGGCCTCAACTTTTGAAGGACTGCTCAATGAAATTAAAGAAAGGCGTTATTACTTCTTAAGAAGTGGTGCCATCTTCCCTTTAGGCGGTAGCAAAAATGTTAAAATCAACCCATCAATTTTACTCCGAACGCAAGAAGGTATGGCCTTAAGTCTCGATATCAACAATGCTTTTATTTTCTACGATGCCTTAAGCACTGGTGTATCTCTTCGAAGTGGTGATTCTTTTATAACCTTTATCGATCTCAAGTTAAGTGAGAAGTTCCACTTTGCTTACTCTTATGACTGGACTCAATCGGACTTAGCGATCTTTTCTAATGGTACGCATGAATTCATGATTAATTACAGAGCCAGAATTAATGTAATACATAAAGATCTGCAATGTCCTAAGTTCTACGATTACCGTTAGAAAAGCCTGGCGCGCATCACGATGTCGCGTGTAACGTGGAAAAACTCTTTATGTATATTGAAGGGAGGCTCTCCATTCAATTCTTTTACTGCATAAGAGCCGTCTTCTCTCATTACATAGGAATTGACGTTATCTTTTAAATTATACGCCAGGTTATTAATAGCTTGCTTGCGTAAGAACTCATCATCAAGTAAAAACAAAGACTCGATTCGCCTGTCGAAACTACGCACCATGGCATCAGCGCTGCCAATGTAAACCTTTGGATCACCTTCGTTGTGGAAGTAGTAGATTCTTGAATGCTCCAGGTACTCTCCCACTATCGATATTACCTGGATATTTTCACTTAAACCTTTGCGTCCGGGTCGTAAACAACACATCCCCCTAACAATTAATTTAATAGAAACGCCAGCTTGGGAAGCAGCATATAACTCATCAATCAATTCCTTATCCTGTAAAGAATTAAATTTAATCACTATCCCAGCGGCAAGACCATTCTTAGCATTCTCTGCTTCCTTTCTGACAAGGTTACACAACTGGATACGCATATCGCGCGGAGAAGTGATTAAGTTGCGGTATGCAGAAGGCTGTGAATGCCCTGTAATAACATTAAAGAATTCGGATACATCGTTGGCGTAGACCTCTTTGGTAGTTAATAGGCCTACGTCAGCATAAAGGCGTGAGGTTGTTTCGTTGTAGTTTCCCGAAGAAAGATGAACATAGCGATACACTTTATCATCTTCATCCTTCCGGACAATCAACATCAGCTTGGTGTGCGTCTTCAAACTGTTAACACCATAAATTACAAAGCAACCTGCCTTTTGAAGCCGCTGCGCCTCTCTTAAATTGTTCTCCTCATCGAACCTGGCCTTTACTTCGAATAAAACAGAAACGTGCTTGCCATTTTCTGCAGCTCTTAGCAGGGCGTTGGTAATTCTTGATTCTTTAGCTACCCGATAAATAGTAATCTTGATCGACAAGGTATGTGGATCATCGGCCGCCTTCTCAACCAACTCTATGACCGGATCCATGGAGTTGTAGGGGTGATGCAAAAGGATGTCTCTTTCCTTCAAAATGTCAAACAAATCGCTGGTGCCTTGCTCAGGGAAATTCAAGGGCTTAATGGGGGCAGGAATTTGGAAACGTTTTCCTTTAAATTCTTTATGCCCTATAATCTGCATTAGGCCAGAGAAATCAATAAGACTATCGACTGGTGTATACGAAATGTTGAAATCATCGATGTCCCATTGAATTTTAAGCAAACGCAACATCCAGGGATCCGGGTCTTCCTGAATCTCTAAGCGTACTACACGCCCAGTTCTGCGTTGACGCAACTTGGTTCTTAGTTCGTCAAGAAAGTTAGATTCAATTTCATCTGTTTCATCTAAGGTAAAATCTCCGTTGCGATTGATGCGAAACAGGTTGACACTTTGAACTTCAATGTTTCTGAAAAGATGATGAACATTATACCGAATAATTTCTTCTACGGGCACAAACTGAATGCCGCGCTCAGTTTCGATTTCATAAAAACGTGGGAGGTTATTAGGAACCTGTATGAATGAAATCCTTAACGGGTTTTGAATTTCTGTTGGCGCTTTAGTAACCACACCAAAGAGCAATCGATTATTCATCAGCACCGGGAAGGTGTGGTAATTATCAAATACCATTGGTGTTAGCATCGGGAAGATGATACTCCTGAAATAATCATCTACCAGCTTGGTATTTTCAATCGATAAGTTTTGATAGGTACAGATACCAAAGCCATTTTTTTCAAATAGAGGCTTTAGTTTTTTGATAAAATAGTCACTTTGCTCTTTCGTATAACGCTGTACTTCTGTTAGTAAATACTTTCTATAGGTTTCTTCCCTCAGACCACTGTAATCGACCCGCTCTTTACCATAGTCAATGTAGTTGTACAATGACCCCAAGCGAATCGTACAGAACTCATCAAGATTGGATGCGGTGATTGAAAGAAACTTTAAACGATCGAAAATGCTTCTATCAATATGTTTGGCCTGATCAAGTACACGGTAATTAAATTGCAACCAACTGAGGTCGCGACTAATATAGTTGCTCTGCTCAATTTGCTGTGTTAGCTTATCGTGTTGTGCCAAAAAATCGCTCATAAACCATCCTTGGTTACTGTTATTTAGCTGATCGATATTTTTCGGTTAAATATCGATCCGCGCATATTTCGCATTCTTCTCAATGAAATCTCTGCGAGGAGCAACTTCATCGCCCATTAACATTGAAAATAAATGATCTGCTTCAGCGGCCGATTCGATACTTACCTGCTTTAAAGTTCTACGGGCCGGATCCATGGTGGTGGACCAAAGTTGTTCAGGATTCATTTCACCTAAACCTTTGTATCGTTGAATGTTAACAGAATCTTCTTTACCACCTGCCAGTTCCTGGATAATGGCAGCTCGCTCCTCCTCTGTCCAGCAGTAACGCTCTTCCCTTCCCTTTTTAACCAGGTAGAGCGGAGGCTGAGCAATGTAAACATACCCCTTCTCCAAAAGGTCGCGCATGTATCTGAAAAAGAAAGTAAGGATCAGCGTGCGGATGTGACTTCCGTCTACGTCAGCATCGGTCATAATCACAATCTTGTGATAACGGAGTTTCGTCAGGTTCAGGGCCTTGTCATCATCGGCTGTGCCGAAGCTTACTCCAAGAGCCGTGATCATATTCTTGATTTCTTCGTTGTCGTAAATTCTATGCTCTTGTGCCTTTTCTACGTTTAAGATTTTTCCGCGCAGGGGAAGAATCGCCTGGAAATTACGATCGCGGCCTTGCTTAGCTGAACCACCGGCCGAGTCACCCTCCACCAGGTATAATTCGCAGATGCTTGGATCAGAGTCTGAGCAGTCTGCCAGTTTACCTGGCAGCCCTGTACCCGATAATACGTTTTTACGTTGCACCATTTCACGGGCCTTGCGGGCCGCATGTCTGGCCTGAGCTGCCAGAATTACTTTACTAACAATGAGTTTGGCTTCTTTCGGATGTTCTTCCAGGTAAGTATTAAGCACCTCACCTACAGCCTGATCGACTGCTCCCATCGCATCGGAGTTACCCAACTTGGTTTTGGTCTGGCCCTCGAACTGTGGCTCGGCCACCTTCACAGATATAACTGCTGTTAAGCCCTCGCGAAAATCATCACCACTGATATCAATCTTAACCTTCTCAAGTAAACCTGACTTATCAGCGTAAGCTTTGAGGGTACGTGTAAGGGCTCTTCTGAACCCGGCCACATGGGTACCTCCTTCGTGAGTGTTGATGTTATTCACATACGACACCAGGTTTTCGCTAAATGACGTATTATAATTAAGGGCTACCTGAATAGGGATTTCACTTTTATTATTCTCGATGTAAATTGGTTCAGGAATCAGCTTTTCACGGGTTGAATCGATGTACTCAACAAACTCTCTCAAACCACCTTCTGAAAAGAAATGATTTGTCTTGGCTACACCATGCTCGTCTTTGTCGCGTAAGTCGGTGAGATGGATACTAATACCAGGATTCAAAAACGCCAACTCACGAAGACGAGTGGCCACCGTTTCATAATTATACTCTGTGATCAGGAATATAGACTTGTCTGGAAGAAAGCGTACTGTTGTACCTCTTCTCTCTGAATCACCAATAATCCTTACGGGATACTTTGGGGCACCACGCTCATATTCTTGTTCAAAAATTTTGCCTTCACGATACACAGTTACGTGGAGCATATCAGATAATGCATTTACGCAAGAAACCCCCACACCATGCAAACCACCAGATACCTTGTATGTATCCTTATCAAATTTACCACCGGCATGGAGCACTGTAAGGACCACCTCCAGAGCAGATCGCTTCTCTTTCTCATGCATGTCGGTTGGTATACCCCTTCCGTTATCCTCGACAGTTATTGAATTATCCTCATTGATAGTGACTTTTACCGTATCACAGTGCCCTGCCAGCGCTTCATCAATGGAGTTATCCACCACCTCCCAAATAAGGTGGTGCAAGCCCTTAATGCCCACATCACCAATATACATGGCCGGTCTTTTACGCACCGCCTCAAGGCCTTCAAGTACTTGTATATTATTTGCCGAATAATTGCTCGATTTCTTGTCCTTTTCTTCGCTCATGGTAGATGTATAAACCTTCAAAATTAAGCTATTTAAACCGCATTACACGCAAGTCCAAAGCCTAAAAAATGGCTTTTTTTTGGTCGTTTTCTAAATTTTTCCTTAATTCACCTAAACTTTTAGTTGATATGAAGTCCTGCCTATTAAGCCTGGTGCTTTGCACACTTTTTCTGAATCTTCAAGCCCAACAAAGCGTTCCTGTTTTTGGTACCAAGGCTGATTCGTTAAGTTACTACCAACTACAACAGGCACTTCAAAATTTAAGACAACAAGGCACTAAACCTAGTGTCACTGATGCAGCTAAAATGGATAGCCTTTCTAATGCTTTCAGGCTGGCTTTTGACAAGATTATTCGTTACCGATATGTGTACGAGCAAAGTAAAGGCACAACCTCTTATTTATCAGTCAATGCCACTAATGCAACAAAAATTACAAGGCTTTCTTTGCATGATTATAAAGGCAGGAAGTTTCCAAAAGAGCTCGCGGCCTGCACAAACATTGAAGAGTTAGAGCTCGTAAATACACTCATACAAAAATTGCCACGTCATCTCAAGCGTTATACAAAACTCAAAGAGCTTAATATCTTGAACAATACGCCAGCACGGGGACGACTTAAACTAAGCAAAAGTGCTAGTATAAAAGAGTTAAATATAAGAAGTGATAATGCTGGCGTATTACCCGCTCACTATAAAGCATTTAAAAACCTGGAGCTTGTTGATCTGACGCGCTGCCAACTTACCCAGATGCCTGATGTTAGTGGAAACCAGCATCTGAAAAAGCTGGTATTGATTGAGAACAAGCTAACATTAAGCCAAGATAAACTTAGTCCCTTAGCAAAACTTGAAGAACTAAACATTCAAAAAAATAATATAAGGGTACTTCCAGATGCCATTGGTCAATATACATCTTTAAAGAAGCTCTTTTGCAACTACAATGAGATAGCCTCATTGCCATCTTCCATTAAAAATTTAAGCCAGCTTGAGCAATTAACGCTCTATCAAAATAAGATTACATCACTTCCGCCTGCCTTTTATGAGTTGAAAAATCTTAGAGGCGTGGATTTATACTACAACAAACTCACAAAAATAGACGAGGCAATCAGTAATCTAAAGAATCTTGAAATTCTGTATCTCTCCTTTAATGAATTAACTGCGGTTCCTGAAAGTATAGGCCAATTGTCTTTGCTTCGAGAACTATACTTACATCATAATAAATTAAGCTACCTGCCTGATCAGATAAAGACTCTTACTAAGCTAAACGTCTTGCGCATTAATGATAATGCCTTCACAGAATTTCCATTTGCCATACTTCAATTAAAAAGTATGGAGAATCTGGATGTTTCTAAAAATCAACTCAGAAGTTTACCACCTGAACTTACTTCCCTGGAATACCTTCAATTACTGTCTGTAGGTGATAACCCATGGGAAAATCCAGAAGAAGTGCTGCAAATAACGGAGTTACTAAAAGAAAAAGGTGTCAACGTACATGTTGCCTTAAAGGATGCAAACGTAAAATAAACCTTCAATAAACTATCGTTACTTAATACTGACCACTGCGAAGCAGCACCAAGGTACAAGCCTCTAGCACCTCCACACCCCGGGCTTTTGCCATTTGTTCAAATGTCCTGTTCTCGGTACCCGGATTAAAAATAATTCGCTTGGGTTTAAGACCAAGCAAATAGTCGTACCATTCAGGTTGATGATCAGGTCCAATGTACAGCGTAATGGTGTCTATATCGTCAATGGTTGGCTTTTGTTTAATGTCGAGTATTTGTCGGCCTAAAACTTCCCCTTTTTTAATACCCAGTGGAACAAATTCATGGGCATAGTCTGTTAGCATCTCGGCTGCTAAATAAGCATACCTACCGGTATTCGGGGTAGCTCCAACAATCAATGTTTTTTTCATTGTAATCTATTAACTCAATTTGCGACTAAAGAGTTCTGTTATTTCATTTACAATAATTTATCGACCTATCCATGAAGAAGCCCTTCTTTTTATTGATTATGCTTATGGCGCCCATCGTTATGTGGGCGCAATCCAAAAATAGCTACAATTACACAGTAGACCTCACCAAAGTAGTTGATGATAAGGTATATGTAGAACTTATACCTCCTGCTATAAAGGAGCCTGAAATCATATTTTACTTCCCTAAAATGATTCCCGGAACTTATGCTATTGAAGATTATGGCCGCTTTGTTTCAAAGCTGGAAGTGTTTGACAAAAAGGGCAATAAACTGTCCGTAAGTAAAGTTGATGATAACTCCTGGAAAATTAAGAATGCCAATAAAGCCAGCAAGATCAGTTACTGGATCGAGGATACATTCGATACAAAGCTAAAAGGCCCTGATGTATTTTGGCCGGCCGGTACCAACATTGAAGAAGGCAAAAACTTTCTGATTAACAGCAGTGGTTTCTTTGGCTATCTCGAAGGATACAAAGAGACACAGTTTACCTTGAATGTTATCCGAGATGAGCAATTTTATGGCTCTACAGGTTTAATAGCTGTAAAGACCAATGAACCCCTTACTAAAATTGCTAAGGAAGAAAAAGACGATGCTGCCAGCAAAAGAGTTGATGTGTTTCAAACAGAAAACTATGACAGACTGGTAGATTCTCCTATCATGTACAGCAAGCCCGACACTGCCATTATTCGTGTAGGCAATGCAGAGGTACTTATTGGCTCTTACTCGCCAAACAAAAAAATAACCGCCAAAGAAATTGCTGAAAATGTACGCGAGGTACTGATGGCACAAAAGGAATATCTGGGTGGCACCTTACCGGTAGATAAATACGCTTTCGTCTTTTACTTTACTGATCAGCCGGTATACTCTTACGGAGCGCTGGAACATTCTTACTCCTCTGTTTATTACATGCCTGAGGCAAGTATAGAGCAGATGAAACAGCAGCTCAGAGATTTTGCAGCACACGAATTCTTTCATATCGTTACCCCCCTTACCATTCACTCTGAAGAAATAGGCATGTTCGGATTTAATAATCCTAAGATGTCGCGTCACTTGTGGTTATATGAAGGGCTCACAGAATACTTTGCCGGCAATGTACAGGTAAAATATGGTTTGATCAGTCCTGAAGAATACCTTCAAATGATTCAGGAAAAAATGATTACCGCAGAGGGTTTTAAAGACAACTTGCCTTTTACAGAATTAAGTCTTGGAGCGCTTGATCGTTATGCAGATCAATATTACAATGTGTATCAGAAAGGAGCATTGATCTCCCTTTGTTTGGATATTAAGTTACGCCAACTCTCCAATGGAAAGTATGGCATGCAAAATTTAGTGGCAGAGTTGGGTAAAAAATATGGTGTTAATAAATCATTTAAAGATGAGGAACTCTTTGCTGAAATCGCCAATCTTACCTACCCTGAAATTGGGCAATTCTTAAATACTTATGTTGCCGGGGCTGATCCTCTGCCATTAAAGGAAATATTGGCACTTGCCGGTGTGCAATATGAAAAAGAGATTGTCAGTCAGGATTATACACTTGGCTTGGAACAACAAGCCATAACCATAGCACAGCATGAAGGTAAACCAAGTTTAGCCATCGGTAATGTCGATGCACTGAATGATCAGGGAAAGGCTTTAGGATTTAAGAAGGGTGATATCCTGATCAAGATTAACGGTGATAAAATTCCTGACCTGGGGCCTGAAATTGGCACTTTCATTCAGGCACAGCAAGCGAAATTAGGAGAAGGTAAAACGCTTAGCTATACCGTGGTACGTAAAAATGAAGTGTTGGAATTATCAACTCCTTGCATGCTGGTAGAAAGAGCGCGAAAGCACTTATTGAAATTTGATGAGGCTGCTACCGCAGAACAGCTAGCCTTGCGTAAAGCATGGTTACAACCCTAATGACACTTTGTAGAGAATAAAAAAAGAGGCTCAAAAAGTCAAATTAACGCGTCATCGCGAGCGAAGCGATCTCCTGCTTAAAGAATCACGCTTTAGGGGGATTTCTCCCTTCGGTCAAAATGACGATCAGACTTTTGAGCCTCCTTTGATTTTAACTAGATCTATTATTACTTGGATCTCACAACAAAGGTAATTCTTCCAATTGACTCTGTAGGCACGTTAGAACCTGTTTTAGAAAAGGTCAACTTTTCAATTTCCGCTCTGCAAATACGGGCCGCTTCTGGTCCAACGGCATTTTCAATAACATCTATTTTAGTAATCTCCCCGTCCTCATTTACCTTAATTTGAAAAACAATTTTACCGCTGGGTGCATTTTCAGGGATGTTCGGTTTGGGCACCGCGTCCCATTTCCAACCGGCTAAATCAAGGCTTGAACCGCCATCGCCACCACCCTGCTTTCCGTATAAAGCATTTGCATCAATAGACCCTTTAGGGTCGCCTTTATCACCTGTCTTGCCTGCGTCATCACCCTGACTTACTGGTTTTCCAGTTTTATCAGTGGTTTTCTCTGTATCTGTTTTGGCCGGGTAGGTTGCTTTTGCCTCCTCTTTAGGTTTCTCTTCCGTCTTTACTGGTTCCGTCTTCTTCTCTTCCTTTTTAACTTCCTTCACCGGCTCTTCTACCTTTTGCTTATTCTCCTTCACCACCACAGGACTTTCCAACTTATTCGTCACCTCACTTTGAGTAGCAACAGGCTCTGTACTGTTAACCTCTTGCTCAGGTTGTGACTCAACTATTTCATCCTCGCTTTGGGCTTGCTCTGTACCAACGGGCTCCAGTGGCTGTACTTCCCCTCCGCCTTGGGTGTCTAATCCAAAGTTCAATTCAATGCCATACTCGGGTAAAGGAGGATTGGGGGCTCGCCAGGCCGCCACAAAGAGCAGCAACAGAAGGAGCAGTCCATTAACAAGTACTGTGGTTACTGCTGCAATTTGCTTATTCTTCTTTTCTTCTTGCGAAAGCATTTTACTTGGGTTTAGTTGCCACTACCACTTTGGCCTCTAACGATGTTGCAATACCCGCTACATAGACACCATGTTCCCAGGGTACATCCTTATCGATGTGAAGCACCACCGAGCCATTGGGACCGCCAAGTTTACTCTTCAACTCACCCTCAAGCATGGCTTTGGTAACTCTCTTGTCGTCTACAAAATAATCCAGACTCTTAGTTACTGTTACAGATACTTTCTGCACCTCAATAGAACTAGCTGCACTGCTGGGAAGGCTAACTGGCAGACCCGAAGGTGTAACAAATGATGAGGTGAGCATGAAAAAGACCAAAAGCAAAAATATGAGGTCAGTCATTGACGCCATATTAAAGCTTGCGTCTACCTTATTTTTGGATCCTAAGTTCATAGTTTAGTCCTATCTAGGTTCTTGTAAGAGATCGATGAAGCCAAGTGTTGTGTACTCCATTTTATGGATAACCTTGGCAACCCGTGTGACAAGATAATTGTACGCTAAATAGGCCATGATACCTACGATAAGTCCGCCAACAGTTGTTATCATAGCCTCATAAATACCATTTGACAATAACTTGGGGCTAACAGAGCCTTCTTCCTGAGAAATAGAAATGAAAGCTTGTACCATACCAATAACAGTACCTAAAAACCCAATCATAGGAGCAGCTCCTGAAATGGTAGCTAATGTAGATAAGTTTTTCTCCAACTTGAAAATTTCAAGCTTACCAACATTTTCAATGGATGCTTCAATATTTTTTAAGGGACTTCCGATTCTAGATACTCCTTTTTCGATCATGCGGGCAACCGGTGTATTGCTTTGCACACACAATAATTTTGCACCATTAATATCATTTTTAAGCACCAGTTCTTTTACCTTATTCATGAATGGCTCCGGATCGATATTGGCTTTATTGATTGTTAATAAGCGCTCAACAAACAAGTAAATAGCGGCTACCCACATGAGGGCCAATGGCAACATTACCCAACCACCTTTCAAGGCGAGGTCAAGTACAGAAATTGATTCTGAGGTAGGAACCTCGGTTGTAATTTGTAATAGCATGATAAAGTCTAAAAAATTAAGTTTTGTAAAATTAAAAAGGCAATCCAGCCATTAAACGCTGGATTGCCTTTTCAGGATTTCAACGTTTTATTAATATTTAATTACCCACAAGCCGTCTCCATACTCGCCTTTCATGCCATCAGCCGTTCTTTGGGCATCCGCATAAGTATCACCTTCGGCAATAGTAAGACGCGAAAACTTTACTTTTCCATAAGGAGGAATAATTTTACATGTTACCCCCTTAGCACTCAGCTTTTTAGCATAGTCCATGACTAGGTCCACATCTATAGAACTTGAAGCAACTACGTAATAACGACTGGTTCTCTCAGTTAGTGTAGTGATACTTCCCTCTTTTGGTCTGGCATTAGCCTCCGCCTCTGCGGCTGCTCTCCTTCTTTCTTCTTCCAGCCTTTGCTGCTCGGCTAAGCGCTCTTGCTCCTTTGCTTCAGCATCCTTTCGGTTCTTTTCATCTAAGGCCTTTTGTTCTGCTTCCTTTTGAGGCTTATACACAGCAAAGTAATAGGTAGCGCCAAGTGCCAAAAGTACAACTACTACTATACCTGCGATTTTGGGGATTATTGAACCTTCTTCTTTTGGTTCAGCGTAGCTATAGGTGGATTCGTAACCACCCGAAGTATGGGTAGTTGTTTCAGCGATTGGGGCTGCAGAGACTTGCTCTTCTTGTACAGGCTCTGGTGCAGTGGTTGTTTGATCTACTGAAGAAGGTTCTTCAGTGCGATCTAGTGGTTTATAATCTATGTCAGGCAAACCGAAGTTATCATCAGACGATGAGGCCACTTCTGTTGGTTTTTCTTCGGTAGTTTTCTTTCTACGGGCCATGCTCTATTATTTTATAATTCCTTAACATACAAAAATAAAGGAAATTATAAGAATTCATAAGTACCGAAGCGAAAATCAGAAACTCCAACTAAATCCAAGCCTGATGTGTGGTCCTCTGGCAGGATAGTTTAAGTAAAGTTGATAATCGCTCGCCAATAGATTTGCTCCTTGCACAAACACGAGAAATTTCTCTGACAGCATATAATCAGCACGCAATTTAAGGTCAAGGGCAGGATCTAAAGTTATACCCTCCGAAGTAGCAAAATCATAAGCTTTCATACCACCCAACATGGTAAAACTACCCGTCAGTTTTAGCTTTTGAAAGAAGTTGTAATTGCCAAGAAGCGTTACCTTATAGGTAGGTCTGTGCCATGCTGCTGCCAGGGTATCTGTAACATAACCAAACCAATCGGCACGAATCGATACATAAGACCTTTTAGATACTGCATGATCCACCGCTCCGTAAAAATTAATTCGCTCAGTGGCCCCCTTGTCATATTGAAGGTTGAAACGAGCCGCGTTCGCTGGATCATTCTTATAAAAATACAGATTGTGAAGAGAAGCAATTGAGCCTCCCACTTCTGTCTTAATATTTTTACCTATACCCGCTTCGATGGCTGAGGTTAATACAAATGCTTCATTGGTATGGTTAATCAATACATTAGGGGCTAACCATGGATTTTCATCACTCAAACTGTGCAAGGAAACTGCCTGAATTTGTCCAGTCAAAGATGCCTTTGCACTGACACGCTTGGCTATTTGATAATGGGCGAAGAGTTTAGGATACAAGTGAAAATCCTTGTCAATGGTGTCATTTTCCAACGCAAAGCCAAAGCCAGCATCAAGAGTCAACTTCTCAATTGGATGCAAGGTATATAACATGTTCATCTGAAAAAGACTTCTCGGCTTCGCTTCGACTGCCACATCTTGCCTGCTTAATAATTGATAGGAGGCATTGGTGCGTAATTGCCTGGATTTGTCAACTTCGTAGGCAGATGAGAAGTTAAACTCAACATTAGATTCCTTTGCTTCAAAACGGTCTTGCAGATAACCAAAACCTGCGTCAAGATCGTAGCTCAACTTACCTTTGGTACCATTAGCAAGAGAGGCTCCCATTGAAAAGCGATCGAAGTGTTGTCGTATATTATCAGATTCTGTAACCGTTCCAGCAGGATAACCATAAAAATGTGTGAACGTTCGGTTAAATGATAAATGTGCATCCGTTTTTAACGTACCATAAGTAGTTCCAAAAAGTGATATGCCATAAACACCGTTACCAGAATTTGTCTTGTCAACTGGCCCTCTTGATGCTACATCCAATAGCGCATGGACACCGAGTGATTGTTTAGGATTACGTTTAGTGGTGTAGTAACCCTCCAAATAAGGTGACGCAAAATTGCCATAGCCCGCACTAAAATGCCCTCCCCTGGTTTCTGTCTCACTTTCCTTTTTTAATTTTAGGGGTCTCACTGCCAAGTTTGCAAGAGGTAGTTTCAACTCTAATGGCTTGAAACTATAGGTAATGGGAGGCGAAATAGGTTCAGAAGCATGTGGTGCAATTTTTGAAAACCTTCGTTCTGCTTCTGGCAAGGATAGTTTGCGTTCGCGTACAATTTCAATTTCAACATTCTCCAACTCTCCCGTTGTTTGAGCCGAGACTCTTCCGGCTGCGCTAAGCATAGATAGGCCTATCAAAATAAAAATGACTTTAAATTTCATATTCATCAATGCCTTCATTTTAATTATCATTTTCAACACTATCCTTCGCTACTAACAAAGCTTCCTTCTTTTCAATATCTTTCAATTTATTGGAGGCCTCCAGTTTGACTGACTCCAAAGGGAAATTATCAACTAAAGATTGCAGCGTTGCTTTCGCCTGGAATAAATCTTCCTTGGCCCAAAAGTTATCTGCCAACAGCAGGAATGACTTCCCAACCCAGGCATCATAACTGGCAAAATCTTTATTAAGACTCATCAGGGTTTCGATGCTCTGCTTGTAATCTTTGCGCAGAAAAAAGATCGTGCCCAGCAGGTACTTGGCCTCTGCACCAAATTCATCGCGGGCTGTATTCAAAGTGTTTAAAAACTCATCTTCTGCAAGCTCATAATCTCCCTTTGCCATGGCCGATTTGCCTAAGTATAAGGAGGATTTATTTTCAGCCGCGGTATTGATAGCTGCTCTTTCAAGTATTTGTCTGGCATAATGATCAGAAGAGTCATACTGCCCCAATAAGTAAAAAGATTCCATCATACCCGAGAGTGCCGTGTAGATATCTTTTTTACTTACCGCATAACGTTCGTAATAATGATAATTAGCGATGGCATCCTCATACTTACCAAGCTTGAATGTAACATCAGCCAATCTGGCTGCGACCCGGGCCGCAAACTGAAATGTTGAATATTGCTTTAGCTCAGTATATACAGGGAGCGATTCTTGCCATTTGCGCAAGCGGTAATACGACTCCGCCACATAATATTTTGCCTCTTGGGATAATACACTCTGTGGATAGGTCTTGGTGAATTCTTGCAAGGACACGATGGCTCTGTCGTATTGTTCGTTAAAGTAGAATTTCTTGGCTGTCTCAAACTCTAGATTTTCGAGTCCTTTACTATCAGGGCTGGCCTTTTTTACAGATGCCAGGGATTCATCAAACTCGCCTGATCTTCCAGTCATTTGCAAAGATTCCTGCAAAGGCAAAAGCACTTCTTGTGCCATTGGATGGGATGGGTAGCGCTTTATCAAAGTAGTATAATCATTGATTGTGTTTGAATAATCCTTTAGGTTAAAATAAGAAGCCGCCCTGCGCGAATAAGCATAAGGTACATAAGCAGAGGTGGCTTCGCTCGTTAACAATTGAGTCAACCCTTCAATAGCTTTTTGATAAGTTCCTTGTTCTATATCGAACTGAGCTCTCTGATAAAGCGCTTCTGCCCTAAACGGAGAAGATGGATAGCCTTCAACAAGCTGCGTGAACTGGGCCCTGGAGGCTTCGTAACTACGTTGCATACCATAAATTAAACCGGCCTGCAGGTAGGCATAGTCCATGTCACTTCCTTTGGCTTCTTTATAGCGATTGTAAAAGGATAGTGCTTCATCAAAACTACGCGCAATAAAATGGCAGTCGGCCAACCGCAATAAACCATCGGCATAATTGGCCGTTTGCCTATTCGATTTGTTAATAAACTCCCTGAAACTATTGAGTGCCCTATCATATTGCTTTTGATTGTATTGGGCATAACCTAATCCATAGTAAGCCTGCTGCAAAAGGAGCAAATCGCCAGTACCAGCCTTAATACTCATTTGGTAAAATACGGCAGCCTCCATAAACTTCTTTTGTATGGATTGCACTTCGCCACTCCAAAAAGCAGCACGTTGAACATACTTCTCATCTTTAGGATAAGCCAATGATTTTGTGAAATAAAGAAGGGCTTCGGCTAACTGATCTTTATTAAAGAACTCAGATCCTTTTAAGAAGGTAGCTTTCTGATAGGCTTGTTCTATGCTTGGCGTTTTGGTCGGTAAAGCCTCGATGTATTCAATGGCTTTATTGTAATTATTTCCATTGACATAGGCTTGTGCGAGTAACTCTTTCGTTTCATTACTGAATTGCCCATGCTTAAATTGAGCGAGGTAGTATTCGAACTCTACGATGGCCTTGTCGGCTTGCTCATGATCATAGAGTGTTTTGGCGAAATTGAATTGTGCAGGTTCAGCCAGATTTGTATCTGTTGATTTACGAGCTCTGTCGAAGGCATTAATGGCATAGGCCTTCTGTCCAGTCTGCAGGTAAACAATTCCCAACTGATAAGAAGCCGCAAAAGCAATGGGATCGGTTGTATTAGCCGCGAGCTCCAAAAGTCTAACGGCTTCGTTTTGATTACCTGCTTTATCATTACAAATACCGGCTCTGTACCAGATAGGAGCATCTCCTAAAGACTTATCATTCAATGACTGATTATATAAATCAGCTGCTTTTGCAAAATCACCTTTAGCATAATAGGCTTCGGCCACCAGTAAGGTTACTTCCTTTTTGTTTTTCAGAGACTCTAGTCCCATGGCTTTTTCAGCATACTTCAGCAAGTCGTCATACTGACCTTTTCTGTAATAGATACTGGCAATGAGATACGGGACAATACTCTGATATGCTTCATTGGTCTCTGCCTTTTTCAGATCCGCAAGAGCTTCATCATATTTCTCTTCTGAAAATGCTATAAAGCCTGCATAATAGTTTGCAGCAGCAGTATAGGCATGCTCACTAAATTTAACCTGATTAAAATACAGCAAAGCATCAGACAGCTTTCTTTCACTAAAGTAGCTGTAAGCAAATTGAAATTTACCCTGCATCTGTTGTTCCGCTGTAAGCGATACAAAATCTACCCCTACAAAATAGTTGATAGCCTTACCATACTTCTGCGCATTATAGAAATACTGGGCTAGTTGTAATTGAGCAGAAGAAGTGCGTGGATGCGTTTTATAAACGTCTATAAAAGCAAGGGCCATGGCCTCTGCATCTTTATGCCCCAACTGAATGGCGGCATGTACCTCTCCAAAGGCTGCCTCTCCTCTTCTTGTGTCGTTCACACTTGCCTGTTGCAGAAAAGTACGGTAGGCATTTCTGGCGGCCCCATAATTTCCTTGTTCTGTCAATTCATTGGCTTTTAGGAAAAGTCGGTCTACAGATCCTTCTGAATAGGCATTTTGAGCAGAAGTCTCAACCTTCAGAAAAATGAAAAGGCACATCAAAAAACAAATATGTAAGCGCTTCATGAAGTGAGTACTGAGTGACAAGTGAGCTTGCTGCATGGTATTGCTTTATGTCTTTAACTTAATAGCTTGTAAACTAATTCACGCAGAATTTGACCTTCATCTGCCGAGCCTGAATCAACGCCTTTCAACTTAAGGTCTGCTTCGCGTAGAAACGAAATATTCTGCATAATCTTATCTTGTGGGAAAAGCCTGAGGGCCGATACATAATCACGGGCAGCATAGGGACTGATTTTTAAAACAGTTACCAAGCCTTTATCACTTTTATCAGGAGCTTGCGATGCTGCCAGCAACTTGCTGAAAAATGAGTACATAAAAGCTACAATTGGAATCACAGGGTTCTTCTTTGTGTTTTTTTCAAAGTAATTAACGATGCGATTGGCCTGAAGCGTATTCCGACTAACCACCGCCCGCTGCAATTCAAAGATATTATACTCTTTACTGATGCCTACTTGCATCATAATATGCTCCGCATTGATGCCGCCTGCTGGTATACCTCCTATAATCAACTTATCAAATTCGTTGGTAAGTCGGTTCAAGTCATTGCCAATGTATTCGCAAAAAACCTGCACTGCCCTGTCGTCAATAGCCACCCCTTTTTGCGCAGCATAAGCACTCACAAAATCAGGAAGTTGGTTATCGTACAACTTTTTGGTGGTAACCGCCAGGGCCAACTTCTCAATATTTTTTCCCAGCTCTTTTCGCTTGTCGAGAGATTTATTTTTATGCGCAAATACCAACACCGTAGTTGGTGAAGGATTTTGAAGGTAATTGAGCAGCAACTTGCCCCCAGTTTCGTTATTGATGTCCTGAATGTCCTGCGCCTCCTTGACAATAACTACTTGTCTTTCGGCCATCATGGGAAACCTGCGTGCATGGGTTAATATGGTGGCCATGGTAACATCCTTACCATAAACGACCACTTGATTGAAGCCCTTTTCTGAATCTGAGAGGACATTCTTTTCTACAAAATCAGAAATGACATCGATATAGTAAGTCTCCTCGCCCTGCAGGAAGTAAACAGGTGCATACTTCTTTGCCTTTAAGTCTGCCAGTATCTTGCTTATCTGTGCATCCATTACCCTACGCGTCTTTTATTTCGAAAATCGATTGCCGTGTAAAAACCTACCAATGCCCCGGCAAAGTGAGCCTCCCAGGAAATAGTTGGGTCTGAGGGCAGTATACCGTAAAAAACTCCTCCGTACATGAGTAGTGTGATGATTGATATTAATAAAGACATAAAGTCTCGTCTAAAAATCCCAAAAAAAATCAAAAAAAAGGCAAGACCATATACCACACCACTGGCTCCTATGTGGTTGGCAGGTCGGGCAAATAACCATACACAAAGGTTGGTCCAAAAATAAGATCTCAAAAAAACTGATTGTCCGATACGACCATAAAAATAGAAGAGCATGGTGCCCAAAAAAAGCAAGGGCGCAGTGTTGGATAAAAGATGGAAAAAGTTGCCATGGAGCATGGGGGCAAACAGTAAACCCACAAGACCAGAAAAAGTACGTGGCACAATACCTAATCCGCCCAGACTAATGCTATACATTATCTCCAGCAGGAAGGCCAACCACATGACAAATACCAAGCGAAGCGGGATAGCTGCACTGCCTAGCAACGAGGATCGAGTCATGAATTAACGAGCAACTGGTTTTTGAATCATCGAGAGCTGTATATACTTGGCTTCTTCAGGATCGATGGCACTGATACCCAAAACACCGCCCGATGATGACGCGATACCTTCTGCAATATCTTTTAGCGTGTCATAATATTCTGCAGAGAAATTGGCAGGCAGTTTTGACCAAATTCTGTTAAGCTCAATCAATTCTGACACAATGAGGGGATTTCGCTGAGTTGACTCGTAGGGATAACTCTGAATCAAGATTTTGAGTTTGTCTTCGAAATCCTGTGAAAGTTCTTTAAAAAAAGCTTCCAAAACCCCAGCTTTTTTGTGCTTCTTCTCCGCGATGGCGATGGCACTTTTAATCTCCTTTCGATCTATCTTACCATCAGCACCCGCTATTAGAATGCAAACCAGAAAAGGCGCCTTCAGCACCAATTCAGTTTCTCCATCATTCAGTTTGTCAAAGTCTCGTATCATATCAATCGCCTGTATAAAGTTGACGAATAAAAGACTCTTTTTAAACTTTTAACTGTAAAAAAAACTGTTTTACTTGAAGAGTTAAATAACCCTCCACCTGATGTACGAAAAAGACCCCGTTAAGATCTTTGTTGTAGAAGACGATCCCGCTTACAGTAAGTTCTTAAAATACGTGCTGGGCCTCAACCCTGACTTTGACGTTGAGTATTTTACAACAGGTAAAGAATGTCTTCAAAACCTTCATAAAAACCCCACTATCGTAACCCTCGATTACTCTCTGCCCGATATGCCGGGTGAGAAGGTTTTACAAGAAATACTCCAGGTAAATCCTGATGCGCAGGTAATAATAGTATCAGCGCAGGAAAAGATAAGTACAGCAGTAGACCTGATGAAAGCCGGAGCCTACTACTATATACCCAAGGATACTGACGCCAAAGACAGGCTTCTATACACTATTAAAAATGCGCGGGAGAAGATCTCACAGATCAAGGAAATCGTGCATTTAAAGAAAGAGATTTCTGAAAAGTATGACTTTGAAAAAAGCATAATCGGTAGCAGTGTCTCCATCAGAAAGGTTTTTGACTTGATGGAAAAAGCGGTGAAGACCAACATATCCATCTCAATTACTGGTGAAACAGGAACAGGTAAAGAACTGATTGCCAAAGCTATACACTACAGTAGCAAAAGAAAAAATAAGCCCTTTGTAGCCGTCAATATTGCGGCC
>JALHOT010000023.1 GCA_022842845.1 Cyclobacteriaceae bacterium
CGAGAATGTAAATAGGTGGGTTGAATACTTACAGAAAAGCCTTTTGTATAGAATGTTACTTCTAAAGAAACCTGGCTGCCTGTGAGATTGAAGTTTTTGTAAGCCTTGTCTTCCACAATAGCCGTGCTGGGTGGCACAATCACAGTATAACTTTCCTGTACTTTAGCTTGTGTCAGATTGGTGCCCGCTTTAAAGCCTAACCAAAATTGTTTTTTCAAAAATGGATTGGCTGTTTTAGCGGTCAAGGTGCCAGTGGGATTTCTCTTGGCACTATTCCGCGCCTGACTAAAAACTTGCTGACTGAATAAGACAAGTAGAAGGATGAAGCATGAGAGTTTCTTCATGGATTGAGGGTTGGAGGGTTTATCGGATGATGAGTTTTTTATCTTCTTTAAAGAAGCCGGAGGTAAGGGAACATATATACATACCTGCGGGTAATCCTTGCACATTTGCCTGGACTTGATGCGTGCCTGGCTCAAAGAATCCGTTAGCCAGTATCTTCACTTCTTTTCCTATAGAATTGATCAGTGCAATAGACACCTGATCTGCATGGTTAACCTTGAACTTAATGGTTACAACATCATGAGCTGGGTTGGGGAAGCAAGTTTCCAGACTAAAGCGTGAGCTTACAAAACCTTCTGCCCCTGTGATAACATCATTCGCTAGGGGCATCGGAGCATAGCTCACACCTTCTACGGTTCCATCCACAAAATTGCCGAAGAAAATATCATTGCTCAATACGGTCTTATCTACCAGCATCCAGTCTTTTAACAAATTGGCATAAATCTGTCGATAGTCGTACTGCATGTCAATGTTATCTTTAGTCAGGTCGGGTACTTTGCCAACCACTCCTGGTTGTACCCCTTTACCAAAAATAAAAATAGGGCCACCTGTTCCATGGTCGGTTCCATAGCTGCCATTGGAGTAAACACGTCTGCCAAATTCGGAAGTAGTAACGGTTAATACCCTGTCTTCTAAACTGCGCTCGCGCAAGTCGCGTTGAAAAGCATCCATCGCTGAAGAGATGTGGTACATTAAAGCAGCATGTACCCCCATGGTTGGGTCATAACTGGTTACCTGGTCTGCATGTGTATCAAAGCCACCAATCTTCACCAGAAAGACTTTTGTCTTACAACCTCCAGCCAGAAGTCTGGCAATCATTTGAAGTTGAGCAGACAATCCGTTGCGCATACTTCCTCTGGGTGCATTGAATGGGTAACGCTCCGGGTAGCTTACACTGCTGCTGCCTCCCGCCAGGTAAACTTCGTATAAACGCTGGGCATAATCCTTAGATTTATTTTCTAGCCCTAAGATCCACTGCATCTCTTTATAATAAGGAGATCCTGTAAGATGAGCTGGTGGAATCCCGAGAGGGTCAGAGTTGACATCTTCCTGATAGCCCTCCAACTCAGAAACTAATTGAGCGAAGCCCTGAGGATTATCCAAAGAAATGGAGGTTGGGATGTTGCCATCCTGATGGAAAATTAATGATAGATCGTTACCCGTTTCAATGGCTAAGGGATCTGGCATTTCTGCATTTGGAAAATCATCTGGGTAAGCCAGGGGTGCATACTCTTTACCCAAATAGCGTCCCAACCATCCAGACGAAAAGTAATCATCGGAGCTTCCGCCCATGAAGGAAATATCGCGACCCCGAAAATGAGAGCCATTGTTATTCTTATAAGAGACACCTTGTACTACCGTCATCCTTCCCTGATCGTACAAGGCTTTCATGTGGGCCATGTCTGGATGGAGTGCTACCTGGCTGTCGAGCGGAAGAGTGCTATCCAACAAAATCATTTTGCGGGTAGAATTCTTAGCAGGAATGGCAATGTTAGGACGGGCATTATAATAGAGCTCATAAGCATCTACAGGAATGATACTATTCAATCCGTCATTGCCGCCATGCATTTGTAAAATAATCAATACACGGTCGTTGCTGCTTTGTCGCGCCAAACGGGTAAGGGCATTTTCTGCCATTACATTAAATGGAATGTTAGCAATCGTAAAGGGAATGCTGACAGCCACTGGTAGCTTTTTAAGGAAGTTTCTGCGCTTCATATAAATGGATTAATGAAGTTGATATTCAGGAGATTGCAACAAAGCATTCAAGAGCCTTTGTAACTGCTCCGTCACGGTGCTGATGCCGACACCACTGGTCCAGCGTTGTGTCCAGGCAGCCTCCGGATCAGGGTCGATATCCGATAAGAAAATGTTTAAGAAGTAATTGAGTCGCTCTGCAGTGATGCCGGAAGTATCGTCTGCGTTAACATCGAAGGTGAGGTTATCGCTTACTGGCAAGAAGTATTTGCATAATTCTATCACCAGGTCTTTTGCATTAGAGGCTATACTATCAGGTACATTGTCTTTTACAAATTGGTAGACATCAATTTTCAGCAAGCTGTTTGACATAGGGTTCACGATGGTGCGAATAAAATCGTAGCGCCTGGTGAGGTAATTAACGTTAATCCAGCTTCGTTGATAAATGGGGAATTGATGGTAGGCTTCATAACCCGCGACATCAAAAGGTTGAAAGAAATTCATACCCTGGTTATCTGCCATGGCAAGAATTTCTCCTGTTGTAGCATAGAATCCAGCCAGGTCGGTACTTTGATCAGGAATAGTTTTTCCAAAAAAACCTACAGTATTCATCACCAATTCTAAGGGCGACTTAATAATACCTCCATAGGCATCATCACCAACGCCTGGGGCAGCATCATAGAAGTGTTGGCTTCTCAATAAATTTTCGATAACAAGTTGTAGCTTATATCCAGATGAAGTAAAAGTGCTAGCCATTTCTTCAATAATGGTGCTGTCAATAGCTGGTGTTATTTCGTGGTACACAAAAAAGCGGTAGAGCTTTCGGCAAATATGTTTGGCCGTTTCTGGTTGTGCGTAAATAAGGTCTATGAGTTGTTTGATTTCATCAAGAGCACTTGCTTCCGTTGGGCGCCCTGCATTTAATAGTAATGGGTCAGGTTGAATAGTACCTGGCATTCGGTTACTAAACACTTTTGTCTGATTATCGTGCGAAGATGCATCGAGTGCGCTGCCTCGTACCCGGCCGCGCGGCAGTTGTGTTTCAGGATCCAGGGTAACCGTTGCTTCGGTGATGGCATTAAAATCCATGTTGGTTGTCCAACCAGATAATACCCGTGCGGCAGCCTGCACATCTTGCTCTTTATAAACTATGTAATCGCCTTGTTCAGTCGCTTCAGGCAGCGTGCCTTCCAAGCCGCGACCTATTGAATAGAGTTCAAATAATTCTCGGGCATAATTTTCATTCGGGCTCCCTTTCACGTTTAGGTTCCCGTCAAGCAAAGCGATCATCGCATTGTCGACACTCACTTTTACCGACAAGTTCTTGAAGTTTAGCTCAAGGGGCGGAGGAGGGGTGGGTAGGTTAGGAAAAGTTGGTGCCGGCATGTCATCCAAGGCAAATATTCTGTATAAGGCATTCTGAAAGTAGAGGGCACGGCTATTGCCTACTTTTTCTTGGATGGTTGTAAAGTGTGTATGCAGGAAAAAAACAATTTTCTCTCTGGCTGCGTAAGCCAACTTCTGAGTTGCCGGAACAGCGCTGGCCATCATTTGCCCTACGAACCAACGTTTAAATGCTTCTTGCAGCTCACCATCCATCTGTTCTGGGGCGTACACACCTGATTCAATCCAGTCTTGATTGGTTTGCGGATTGAGGGGTAGTGGAGGTAAGGGTAGGGTCTGCCTAAATAGTAAGTTTACTGCTTGTTGGGGAGTAAGACTAGCAAAAGTGTTTGCAACATTTTGTTGAGTAAAACCGAAGGTTGATCTGCGTAAAAGGTGAAGAGCTCTTTTGAAGCCCAGCGGTTCATTCAGTTCGGTGAGAGGCATAAGTAAGTTTTAATCGAAGTTAATACATGTGTACTATTTGTTTCCGAAGTTTTAGCAGTCGAATAGCATATTTGTACGATAATTGATGGATTTTTTGAGCTAACAGGCAATTACCACAGTATTGTTGAACAATTATAATATGTTTGATAAACAGCCGAGTTTACATGAAAATAATTGAATGTCCCCGTGATGCTATGCAAGGCCTTCACGATTTTATTCCTACGGAAGATAAGGCCCGCTATATTAACCAATTGTTAAAAGTTGGTTTTGATTCTATTGACTTTGGCAGTTTTGTTTCGCCCAAAGCCATTCCTCAATTGCGCGATACGGCTGCTGTTTATGCTCAGTTGGATTGGCAAAATAGTCAAACGAAGTTATTGGCCATTGTCGCTAATACCAGAGGAGCGCAGGAAGCTGCGGCTTTCGAAGGCATTTCTTATTTGGGCTTTCCTATGTCCATATCCGAAACCTTTCAACAGCGGAACACCAACAAGTCCATTGCGGAGGCACTCAATGAATTGTCAGAGATAAAAAATATTTGTGAGCAAAAAGGGAAGAAGCTTGTCACCTACGTCAGCATGGGTTTTGGTAATCCATACAATGATCCTTACGCAGTAGATCTGGTTGGCCAGTTTGTCGATATCCTGGTTACTTTAGGATCGGATGTGATCTCACTGGCAGATACCATTGGTGTTTCTAATCCTGAGAATATCAATTACTTATTCACATCATTATCAAAGACTTATCCTTCAGTTGAAATAGGTGTGCATTTGCATTCGAACCCAGCTACGGCTTTAGAAAAAGTGCATGCGGCTTACAAATCTGGCTGTAAAAGATTCGATGGTGCCATCAAAGGCTTTGGTGGTTGCCCCATGGCCGATGATGAGTTAGTCGGTAATATGGCTACCGAAACCATATTAACATACCTCGAAAGCAAGGGAGTAAAAACAGGATTAAACATGGAAGAATTTGCGAAGGCCATGAAGATGGCCGTAGAGATCTTCCCATCTCATTGAGATTGGCACAATCATTGACCTTTCAAACGGATTTTAGTAAATTTAGCTATATGAAAAACCTTGTTTTGACATTCATTCTCCTCGCCTCATTTAGTAGCATGGCGCAAACCTCCAAAGAATATACACAAAAAGGGAGAGAGCTGATAGATAAGCGTGATTACATGGAGGCAATTCTCAATCTTAATAAAGCCATTGAACTAGATAGCAAAAATGCCACCGCATACTTTCTAAGGGCGAACTTGAAAGAGAAGTTTGAGGACTTACATGGAGCTATGAAGGATTATAACCTGGCCATCGATTCAAATCCAAAATCAGCGGATACATTTTTTGCCCGTGGTAATGTGAAAATGAAACTTCAGGATTACTACGGTGCGATCGAGGATTTCTCTGCGGCTATTACTGTCAACGAAAACTATGTTGAAGCCTATTTCAACCGAGGAAAGGCGAAGCAATTGCTGCTGGCGTATGAAGATGCCATTAATGATGTTTCCAAGATCATTCAAATTAATCCAAAGAGCATAGATGCCTATTACATGCGTGGTATTTTGCGACTGGATTTTGGCGACATGAAAAATGGTTGCCTTGATTTGAGCAAGGCAGGGGAGTTGGGCGACTTACGCGCCTATGAAATTATAAAAGAGAAATGCAATACTAAAGTGGTAAACAATAACGACTAGGTATTTTTGAGTCTGTAAAGTTTGCCCGGTAAAGATTGTACAATGCCCTTAAACTCGAGGGTTAAAAGAAGGGAAGCTAATTGACTCACTGATAAGTTACTTTTCCAGCTCAGCTCATCAATGACCGATGGATTTTTCTCTAGCAAGAGTCTTACTATAATTTGTTCATCAGGGTCGAAGCCTTCTAAAGAGAAGGCTTCTTTCTTTTGCGGGGCTGGGCCTGATGCATCCCAGTTCATAATGTACTCCAGGTCTTTGATAGAGGTAATCAGATGAGCCTTATTGCTTTTAATGAGGGCATTGCAACCTTCTGAATGTGTTTTACCAACATTACCAGGAAATGCAAAAACATCTTTATGGTAGCTGTTGGCAATTTCGGCCGTAATAAGGGCACCACCTTTCTCGGCTGCTTCTACTACTACCAATGCATCGATGAGGCCAGCGATGATGCGATTACGCATAGGAAAATTATGCGCGTCTGGTTTTGTGCCGAGTTTATTCTCGGTAACAATGCCGCCATTCACGTTCATATCCTGCACGGTTTCTCTGTGATTAGCCGGGTAGATAATATCCAGTCCACTACCCATAACACCAATGGTAGACAAACCTTGTTTAACAGCTTGCTTGTGTGCTTGTATGTCTATGCCATAGGCTAATCCGCTCACAACCATCGCCTGGTGCGGCACCAGCTCAGCGATCAGTTGCTCAACACATTCCTTTCCATAGTGCGTTGATTGCCGTGTGCCTACAATACCAATGGATTTAGGATTTTCAAAATCGATATTACCCTTGATGTACAATAGAGAAGGAGCATCAGGTATTTGCTTTAAGCGAGAGGGATATTCTTTGTCTAAATAAAAAAGAATGCGTGCGCCCATCTTCTCGACTTTCAGCAGTTCTGTTTCTGCGCTGCCAAAAGCCTGGTGAGTAAGAATGGCTTTCGCAGTGACCTCACCAATCCCGGGTATTTTTAAGAGTTTGCCTTTGGGTGTGTTGAACACTTGCTCGGCAGAACCACAATAACTGATTAACTGGCGGATAAGATAATCACCCACTCCAGGGATGAAGTGCAGTGCCAATAAGCACAAACGAGTTTGATCGATCACAACTTGAAGATAATAGAATCTTATAATTCGCTAAGGAATTAATTCAAATTGTGATGATCGAATGATGGTGATAAATCTTAATGAAGTTTTTCGCGCAGCTCAATTAAAAAGCCCCTAACATTTTTGAGTGATTCAAGAAGCTCCATCTTATCGCGCACGGATTGATTATCGTTGCGCAACATTTCTTTGGCACCTTGCAAGGTAAAGCCTTTCTCTTTAACCAGATGATAAATGGTCCGTACGTTATCGATGTCTTCCCGCGTAAACTGGCGATTACCCTTGCGGTTCTTTTTTGGTTTGATAACATCGAATTCAGTTTCCCAAAAACGAATGAGAGAGGGAGCAACACCGAAGATCTCAGCTACTTCGCCAATAGAGTAATAAAGTTTTTCTATTTCTTTCTCTTTGTACGCCATGCTATTGGGCAAGATAAGTAATTAAACCATTCTCGGCAATTCGGACAGGACTTTCAGGAAAATCTTTTTTGCTTAATTCCTGCATTACTTTAATAACCCTTTTTTGCGGATCTATCTGCACACCAGCACCATAGCTTTGGTTGGTTGGGGTAATTTCTCCTTTCAAAAAAGCTCCTTGTTTACTTGTGTATACCTTAATAATGGGTGCCAATCCATTGACACCCGCCACATTAATACCTCTGTAAGTACAGAAGTTGCCAAGGCTATAAGCGATGAAGCGGGTTTTATATACTTCTATACCACGGGTAACGTGGGGTCCGTGGCCAAAGATTACATCCGCACCCACGTCAATAAGTTCATGTGCAAATTTGTACACATCGCCCCGGTTTTCGCCATGAAACATTTCAGTGCTGCGGGGTACGTGCTGGTATTGAGCTCCTTCGGCACCACCATGAAATGAAACGATGACCACATCAACAGAGGCTTCCAGTTGTTTGACCAGTTCTTTGGCACCAGCAAGATCGTTTAGCGGTACACAGTTGCTGTTAGGGGCAAAGGCAACCATGCCATACTTTACGCCATCTTTTTCGAATACAGTGGTTTTTTGATTGAGCTGCCCTGCATGTAAAATGCCGGCTTCTTCCAAGGTCTTCATGCTGCTTTTTCGGCCCAGATCTCCCATATCGCCTGCATGGTTGTTAGCCAGACTCATGATATCAAAACCTGCATTCACCAGGTTATTCACATAACTAACAGGTGTACGAAAGGCATAGCACACTTTCGGATCGCGACAGGTTTTCGGGGTTCCGCCTTCATTGAGCAGCGTTCCTTCAAGGTTTCCGAAAGTAACATCCGCACTCTTTAATACCTGTTCCACATCCTTCATTAAAAAGGCTCCGTTATTGGAAGGCAATTTATTTTCCGGGTAATTGGTCCCCATCATAATATCGCCAACACCGATAATGGTTAAAGTATCTTTTGATTGTGAAAAGGCTGAAAAAGAGATAGATAAACAAAGAGCAAAAACAAGTAGCCTCATGAACGAAGGAATTAGGCTGCAAATAAAAGAGATAAATGGATTGAATACTTAGTAATCCAGCGAACTATTTTCTGTTTTGGCAAGCTCAAGCAATTTCTGGTATTCTTTATTGCTTAAATCGCGCTGGAAGAAATTGATCGGGTTGATTTGGTTGCCTTTATACAATACTTCATAATGCAAATGCTCACCAGCCGATCTGCCTGTATTGCCTACATAGCCAATTACCTGGCCGCGCTTAATCTTCTCTCCCTTACTTACGATAAAGCGCACCATGTGGGCGTAGCGGGTTTCAAATTCAAAGCCATGATCGATGTACACCACATTTCCGAAGGAATCTGAATAGTAAGCATCTTGCACAACACCATCACCAGTGGCGTAGATGGGCGTTCCTGTGGAAGCAGTAAAGTCAAGTCCCTTATGGGCTGTCCAAACTTTCAACACAGGGTTCAGGCGCATGCCAAAGGTTGTGTGGAGGCGAAGTAAGTCTTTGTTATCGATGGGTTGAATGGCAGGGCGTGAGGCCCATTCTTTTAATTTTCTATCCAGGAGCTTTTGCAATTCGTTAAAAGATTCATTTTGAACAGTTAACTGATTGTTGAGCTTCAACGCACGATCGAAAGTATTCGAGATAAGGGTATGCTCTTCTAATGCCTTGCTTTTTCTGGTGGCACCACCGACACCGGCTTGCCTCTCAATAGTAGAAAGCGGATTAGCATCCAGGATGACGCGGTAATTCTGGTCATCTTCTTCGGCAAAGAATTTTAATTTTTCTTCAGTCTCGCCTAAACGATAATTGAGGTGAAACCAGGCTGTCTTCAAATCAGCATTTTTTCTCTCTACCTCCAATAAATCAAGGGGTTTGCTATAGTGTAAAAAAGTAACATAGCCAGCAAGGGCAAACCCGAAAGAGATTGTCAAGAGCACAGCCATTCTGTTGCGAAGGGCTGTGCCTTTCAATTCGTATCGCTCATAGGCGCAAGTCTCTTGATTATAGATGTAGCGTGCCATTAATCGAGTGACTGGTTTTGTTTGAGACTAATGGAGTGCAATTGCTGGTACTGAGCAGGATCAATGTTTTGCAAGAAGTAATAAACTGGGTTCTGTTCTTTTCCTTTCTTCAATACTTCATAATGCAAGTGTGGCGCAATGGAACCACCGCTGTTCCCCAGAGTACCAATCACTTGTCCTTTTTTAATCTTTTGTCCTCGTTTAACAAGAATGCTTTCCAAATGAGCATAACGGGTACTCAGGTTTGCACTGTGACTCAGCTCTACCATGTTACCATAGCCAGCCAATAGGTTACTATGCGACAAATCGCTAACATAACCATCAGCAGTGGCGACTACTTCAGTTCCACGGGGTGCTGCAATGTCAATGCCGGGATGATCGTAAAGTCCCTTGTGAAAAGGATGAATGCGCTTGCCAAAACCCGAAATAAGCTTGCCATTATTCACAGGCATGATAGAGGGCGTTACACTGAGTTTTGAAAGTGTCTTTTTCCTGTTGCCGGACAACTTATCGCCAAAATAGAAGCTGTTGAAAGTGGCGTCTGTGGTTAAGGTTTCGGTAAAAACTGTCAGTTCCTTTATTTTTTTACGAAGGCTGTTAACATCGGTAGCTGTGATGAAAGAGGCGTGCTGAATATCATTTTTAGTATCAGTGTCTATAAAGATGCTATTGAACAGAGAGGCCTTCAGGGCTTTGTCTTTTTCTTCGATCTGTTCTAGTTGTTGTTCGCTCTCAGTGAATTGTTGTTTCACTAATTCGTAGTGTTGGCTGAGGGCTCGGTTCTCGGCTCTTAGTTTGGCTTCCTCTTCACTCTCCCAAACAAGGCCATGCAGGGTAGCAATACCGATAAAGAGTAGGCATGAAAGAGTAAGGAGTAAAGAAAACAATCCTCCAATACGCCAAAGGTTTACACCTTCGCGCTCGTAGCGACACGTCTTGGGATTGTATTTAAACTTTGTCATTTTATAAATCAGCTTTACCTGCAAAAAAAAGCGTCTAAGCCTCTCAAACTCCCCACTTTACGGTTATTTTTGCGGTTTGCCGTTACCTAAAAACGGACTAATATAGTAAAAACGAGACACTTACAATATTTCTATGATGGATTCGGGTTCGATACGCAGGAAGTTTCTAGAGTTTTTTGAGAAAAAAGGCCATCAAATCGTGCCTTCAGCCCCTTTGGTGCTGAAAAATGATCCCACTTTGCTCTTTACCAATTCGGGCATGGTGCAGTTCAAAGATTACTTTCTGGGTAATGCCAACCCAAAGAGCAATCGCGTGGCCGATACACAAAAATGTTTGCGCGTAAGTGGTAAGCACAATGATTTGGAAGAAGTGGGTATCGATACCTACCACCATACCATGTTCGAAATGCTGGGTAACTGGAGTTTTGGCGATTACTTCAAAACCGATGCGATCGACTGGGCCTGGGAATTGTTGACAGAAGAATATAAGCTGCCGAAGGATCGATTATATGTAACGGTGTTTGGTGGCGATAAGGGCGATAATTTACCTGTAGATACAGAAGCCGAAGCTTTGTGGCAGAAGCACGTTGCCAAAGACAGAATTCTGCACGGTAATAAGAAAGATAACTTTTGGGAGATGGGGGAGACAGGCCCTTGCGGACCTTGCTCAGAGATTCATATTGATTTACGCAGTGAGGAAGAGATCAAGAAGGTTTCGGGAAGGGACATGGTGAATACCAGTCACCCGCAGGTGATTGAAATCTGGAACCTGGTCTTCATGGAATTTAACCGTAAGGCCGATGGTTCATTAGAAAAACTACCGGCACAACACGTAGACACCGGCATGGGCTTCGAGCGCTTGTGCATGGCTATACAAGGTAAAACTTCTAATTACGATACTGATGTATTTCAACCACTGATTACATTTATCGGAGAAGCAGCGCATGTAAAATACAAAGCAGACGAGAAGACAGACATCGCCATGCGTGTGATGGCCGATCACGTGCGGGCAGTATCTTTTGCTATTTGCGATGGACAGTTGCCTTCGAATACGGGAGCCGGTTATGTGATCAGAAGAATTTTGAGAAGAGCTGTTCGTTACGGTTTTACTTTCCTGAATTTCAAAGAACCCTTCCTATACAAGTTGGTGCCTGTATTGGCCAACCAATTGAAAGATGTATTCAGCGAGTTGAAGGCTCAGGAAGAATATGTGAGCAAGGTGATCTTCGAAGAAGAAGCTTCTTTTTTAAGAACATTGGAAAAGGGAATTAGAAGATTTGAAGAAGTATTACCTGGGAGTAGCGAAAGGATCAACACCCAAGAATTAATCATTTCTAAGAATAAGGATGAAATGATTGAGAGTATGAATACGCGCGATATTCGTAATAAGATTGCTCACACAGGAATAGTACCTGGATTTTTCGCTTTTGAATTGTTTGACACTTTTGGATTTCCACTTGACTTAACCTCATTAATAGCAAGAGAAAGAGGGTTTTCTGTTAATGAAGAGGGTTTCGAAGCCGAAATGAAAAAGCAGAAAGATCGCTCTAAAGCAGCCGCTGCTAAAGAAACAGGCGATTGGATGGCAATTGGTGAGGATGTAAAAACTGAATTTACCGGTTACGATTCACTGGAAGAAGATGTGAAGCTGGTGAAGTACCGTATCATCAAGCAAAAGAATAAAGAGCTTTATCAATTAGTCTTTAACAAAACACCTTTCTATGCTGAAAGTGGTGGACAGGTAGGAGATACCGGCTTTATTGAATCAGCCAACGAGAAGATATTTATTATCGATACGAAAAAGGAAAATGAACTCATTGTTCACTTTGCTGAAAAATTACCAGAGAGTTTAACTGCCAATTTTCATGCGGTAGTGCAGCGCGATAAGCGCAGGCAGAGTATGAATAATCACTCTGCTACTCACTTATTGCATGCAGCCTTGCGCCAGGTATTGGGTAAACATGTAGAGCAGAAAGGTTCTTTGGTCAATGACAAAATCTTGCGCTTCGATTTTTCGCACTTCGCTGCCATGACTCCAGAAGAGATCAGAAAAGTGGAAGACATCGTGAACCAAAAAGTACGTGAGAATATTGCACTCGATGAAAAGCGCAACGTACCTATCGATCAGGCTAAGGCGTTGGGAGCCATGGCACTCTTTGGGGAGAAGTATGGTGACTTCGTACGCGTTATTACTTTCGATCCTAAGTACTCTGTAGAACTATGTGGAGGTACACACGTAAGAGCCACTGGTAATATTGGTCTGTTCAAAATTACATCGGAGAGCTCAGTAGCGGCTGGCGTGCGTAGGATTGAGGCCATCACAGCGGATGAGGCGGAAGCTTATGTCCGCAATGAGGTGTCTTTACTGGATGAGATTCGTGATATGCTGAAAAACCCTAAAGATCTTTCATCAGCTATCAAAGCCTTGGCAGAAGAGAAGCAAGCCTTGGAAAAGAAATTGGAAGTTTTCAATCAGGAAAAAGCCAATCTGGTAAAAGATGCCTTAGCAGCCAAAGCAGTGAAGCATGGCTCAATGACACTTATTGTGGAGAAAGTATCTTTACCCAATGCCGATGCGGTGAAGAACGTTGCCTATGCTTTGCGCAACCAGTTCGAAGATCTATTGCTGGTGCTGGCAGCTGAGGTAGAAGGAAAGCCTCAGGTATGTGTGATGCTGGGCGAGAAGCTGGCGGCATCAAAAACACATCATGCAGGTAATATGGTGAAGGAGTTGGCGAAAGAGATTGATGGTGGTGGAGGTGGTCAGCCTTTCTTTGCTACGGCTGGTGGTAAAAACCTGGCCGGACTAGATGCGGTACTCGCTAAAGCTAAAACTCTATTTTAGAAAAGGGGGATTTAAAAATTTGAATTATCAATTTCTGAATTATTCTGCTAACTCATAACGCCTTGAAAGCATCGGTCAGCGATATATACAAAGTTGTTATTGGTTTAGAAGTCCATGCTCAGCTGAGTACCGTATCTAAGATTTTCAGTAGTGAGTCAGTTGCTTTTGGCGATGCGCCCAACACCCATGTAAGCGCGATCAGCCTGGGGCATCCGGGTACTTTACCTAAGCTGAATAAGCAAGCATTTGAGCATGCCATCAAGATGGGGTTGGTTTGCCATTCTACCATTTCGCGGTACAATATCTTTGATCGCAAAAATTACTTTTACCCCGATCTGCCGAAAGGTTACCAACTGACGCAAGACAGAACACCGGTTTGTGTGGGTGGCTATGTTCCCATTACGCTCAAGGATGGGACACAAAAGGATATCGCCCTCAACCGCATTCACCTTGAAGAAGATGCAGGCAAACTCATACACGATCAGGACCCAACGGCTAGTCTGGTGGATTTGAATCGTGCGGGTACGCCCTTGATTGAGATTGTTACAGAACCTGTACTGCGAAGTTCGGAAGAAGCCGCAGCTTTTCTGACTGAAGTGCGTCAGCGTGTTCGTTACCTGGAAATTTGTGATGGAAATATGGAAGAAGGCTCACTGCGCTGTGATGCCAATATTTCCATCATGCTGAAGGATGCCACGCAATTGGGCAAGAAGGTGGAGATCAAGAATATGAACTCTATCCGTTATGTGCAAAAAGCCATAGACTTCGAAATAGAGCGGCAGATAGAAGCGATAGAGCAGGGTCTTGATATTATTTCTGAAACGCGCATGTTCGATATTGCCACTGGTAAAACCTATGGCATGCGCACCAAAGAGGCGCTCAATGATTATCGCTATTTTCCAGATCCTGACCTCAGCCCGGTTATTGTTTCGGACGAGTGGCTAAATACAATCAAGGCATCGTTACCCCCCATGGCGGCAGCCTTGCAGCAGAAATTTGTGCAGCAATATGGTTTGCCCCTTTACGATGCACAGGTGCTAACCGACACTAAGGAAATCGCCTTGTATTTTGAGGAACTTTGCCAGCATACAAAGCATTATAAAGCAGCCTCTAATTGGATGATGGGACCGGTTAAAGCTTATTTGAAAACCTTAACAAATAAGGTGTCGGAAATTCCCCTGCGTCCTGTTATACTTGCTGAGTTGATAGTTTTGGTGGAAAGCGGAAAACTGAGTTTTTCTGTAGCTTCTCAACAGGTTTTTCCAGCATTGATTGGCAAGGAAAAGGTATCTGCTTTAGAAGTGGCACAGCAATTGAATGTGCTGCACGATAGCAATGAAGAAGCTTTGTTGCCTATCGTGGAAGAGGTGCTTAAAATCTATCCGCTCAAGGTGGAGGAATATAAAAATGGCAAGAAAGGTATTCTGGCCATGTTTATGGGGGAGGTGATGAAAAGGAGCAAGGGGAAGGCCGACCCTAAACTGGCCAGTGAATTGTTGACAAAGAAATTGGATGCATTATGAAAAGTATTTTAAAGTTTGCTGTGATCAGTTTGGTGTTGCTGATATCATGTTCTTCGGCTACCACCGAAAGTGATAACGATGGCGCCTGGTATGTTACCATCCGTGGCAAGGTTGGCTTTCCTCAGCAGGGTCAAATCGTAATTCAAGAGTTAAAGAGCAATGCGTCATCTTCTTGGCAGGATACCATCCAACTAAAAAGCAATTACACCTTTGCGAAGCGTTTAAAATTAACGGAGCCGGGCTATTACCGCATCAATTTTTATAATGCACAGGTCGTAAACCTGATCGTTAACCGAAATGACATGGAGGTAAACGTGGATGGCAATAGTCCCCAAGGCTTTACCGAAATTGTAGGCTCACCTGATATGGACATTATTTCTACGGCACAACGCATGTTGCGCGCTACCGAAACAATGCCTGAAGTAGCCAAGCTGAATGAAGAATTTGCGGCAGCACAGCGTGCAGGAGATCAGAATAAGATGTTGGCCCTGCAGCAGACCTATATGAAGCTGGCCAAAACGAATACTGATAAAGCAGCTGCTTATCTCAAGGAGCAAGCACCTTCACTGGCAGTAATTAATTTATTACAGAACAATGCCCTGGATGCTGATCAGTATTTTGATGTATACATGGCAGTGGCTGAGAAGCTCAGAGCAGAGTGGGGCAATTTTAATCATGCCAAAACTTTTATCGATAAAGTTGATAAGCTGAAGAAACTGGCGATCGGACAGGTGGCACCCGAAATTGCTTTGCCAAACCCTGAGGGGCAGGTAGTCAAGTTAAGTTCTTTGAGAGGCCAATATGTGCTGGTTGATTTCTGGGCCAAGTGGTGTGGTCCTTGTCGCAAAGAAAATCCTAATGTAGTCAAGGCTTTCAATCGCTTTAAGAGCAAAGGCTTTACGGTGTTTGGTGTGTCTTTAGATCGCAATAAGGAAGACTGGTTACAGGCCATTGAACAAGATGGTTTAACCTGGACGCATGTATCAGACTTGAAATATTTTCAGTCAGAGGCAGCGAAGCTATACGACATACAAGGCATTCCTTACTCTTTGTTGTTAGATAAAGAAGGTAAAATCGTAGCCAAAAATTTGCGTGGTGCTGCACTTGAAGAAAAACTGGAAGAAGTATTAGGCCAGTAGATCGATTACCGGGCAGGAGATTCGACTAATGCACTTTCTTCAAAAACCTGCTGTGGTCTTTTGTGGATCATGGCAAGCTTTTCCATTTGCTGCACTTCAATCATGTAGACACCAAAATCTTCGGTTACTTTTCCTTTGATCAGGTAAAAGCCCCGGCCCCGTAATGGATAACGTTTGTGTACATCGGGGAAATGCACCGTGTCAAATACTTCTCCCTTAGCATCGTAAAAGGTGCCAAAGCTCATGGCTTCACCATTCTTGGTTCCTGTCGGTTTTGTGGTAACCACATATCCTATGATGCTGATTTGTTTGTTTACCCGCTCCGCTAATTGGCGCGCCAGGGTATTGCCCAATGTTTTGTCAGGAAGTAAATCAAAGGGGTCACGCAGGGGAAATCCGAGCAACTCAATTTCATCAAAGGCATCTTCTTGCGCTAATCTAGCAAGCGGAGGAAGTAATGGAGATTCGGGCTCTGTACTAAACAAAGCGTTGCTGGTATTGCTGCGTGTTTTGGCATGACTCATATACAGCATAGCTTCCCAGAGCAAGTGTTGCTTGCTCTTATTGGTAAACCGAAAGGCTCCAATGCGAATCAGTATTCTTACCTGCTCTAAGCCTATGCCTTTAATGCGTTGAAGAAAATTATCCAAACTGCTGTAGTTACCATGCAGGGATCTTTCAAGGGCAATATTCCTGGCAATTTTTTGCTCCAGGCTTTTCAGGTGGATAAAGCCTATATAGATTGTAATGCCAATGATGGTGGTGAGGTATTCACTTGTGTTGACACAAGGAGCTTCGATGATGGCACCATGCATACGCGCTTCATGAAAGTAAAATTCTGTTTGGTAAAAGCCGCCAAAGTTATTGATGACGCCTACCATAAACTCCAAAGGGTAGTGGGCCTTGAGAAATAAACTTTGGTAACTTTCTACGGCATAACTGGCTGAATGTCCTTTGGCAAACGAATAACCGGAAAAACTTTCTATCTCAAACCACACCCGATCAATTACTTTCTGATCGTATCCTCTTTGCTGGCAGCTTTCAAAAAAGCGATCGCGTACCCGTTGAAACTCTTCGCGCGATCTGTACTTACCCGACATGCCTCTGCGCAATACATCTGCTTCCGTAAGGGTGAGACCTGCAAAATGATGGGCTACTTTAATCACATCTTCCTGGTAAACCATTACGCCATAGGTTTCGCGCATGAGCTCATCCATTTTCGGATGGATGGCCTCGTAGTGCCCGCCATTTTTCGTGATGTGATAACGCTTAATGTAGGCAGTCATCATACCCGAACTGGCCACGCCCGGACGAATAATAGAACTGGCCGCTACCAGCGTGAGGTAATCTGAGCATTGTAATTTACCGAGCAACATACGCATGGCTGGCGATTCTACATAAAAGCAACCCATGGCTTTACTATTCTTCAAAAGGTCTTTCACCTTTTCATCAGACTTAAATTTTTTAAAGTCATGGATGTCAACATCAATTCCCCGATTTCGCTTTACGTGCTTAGCGGTTTCTTTAATGTGTCCCAAACCGCGTTGACTAAGTATATCGAATTTGAAAATTCCGAAATCTTCGGCACTGTGCATTTCGAAATGCGATACCGGTAAACCTTTGGGAGGGAGATCGGTAGCGGTGTAGGCATGAATGGGTGCTTCTGTAATCAACACACCCCCTGCATGAATAGAAATATTGGTGGGCAGATCTTTCATGTATTCCGCATAGCGAAATATGAGATCCCTGATTTGGTCGCGCTTTTTATTCTGTGCCGGAAACTCAACGATGTTGTCGATTTCTTCTTTTGGCAAACCAAATACTTTTGCTAATTCCCGTAGTACCGACCGCTTTTGATAGGTAGTGTGTGTTCCTAACAAGCATACATGCTCTTCGCCATATTTTTGAAAGAGATAGGCATAGATGGCATCACGGTTGTCCCATGAGAAATCAATATCAAAATCAGGAGGAGAACTTCTTTCTTCATTTAAGAAACGCTCGAAGTACAGATCAAGCTCGATGGGATCAACATTGGTAATGCCCAGACAATAGGCCACTGTGCTATTGGCCCCGCTACCACGCCCTACAAAGTCGTAGCCCTGACTTTTAGCAAAGGTGATCAGGTCATAGCTGATCAGATAATAAGCTGTGAAATTTTTTCGATCAATAATACCCAGTTCTTTTTCAATGCGCTCATGCCAGATCGTATCATTATGGCCGTAGATGCGTGTATACCCTTTGCGGGTTTCTTCCCGGAGATATTGCAAGTCACTGGCCTTATTGCCAGTAATGATTTTTTTGTTTTTGTCCTCTTTCAGATGGAAGTCAATCGAGCAACTATTGAGCAGGTTTTGGGCATTCTCTATCAGTTCAGGAAATGATGCAAATTGTCGTCTCAGTTCATCTTCAGGCAACATGTACTCATCTTTGTTCGCTTGTTCATGTTCCATTAGTTTACTAAGCAAAGTATTGTTAGCGATGGCGCGCAGCAGCCTGTGAACGTTATAATCTCTGTAGCTTACTTTTTTCTTTTTGCCTTCGTGTGTAACAATCGGTGGCCGAAAGGTCACAGGGTGGTGCAAGATAAATTTGTGTGAAAACTCCTTTCGCGATGGGTGCAGGGCATACAAGTTGAGTTGTTGTTTGCGAACCAGTATAAATTCATGAGGGAGGAGTGTTTCTGGTTCGAAATTACCGAAAGGGTAGAGGATGAAAGTATTATCGAGTATGGGTGCTCTTTTCAATAATTTAATCTCATCGCGATTGTAGCGAGAGAGATGCCGGTTAATATTTTCAAAGCCTTGATTGTTTTTTGCCAGGGCGATGTAGAGCAATTCATGGTCTTGCCTGAATTCTATGCCAACTCCGATGTTAAGTTCGTGAGCCTCTTGACCAAACTGATTGAGTCCATTTTGATGATTTTTATTTTTATCACAGCATCGTAACATCTCGATGTAGGACGCTGTATTATTAATCTCTGTTAATAATAGTTTATGTACACCACACCTCCGGGCTTCATTAAACAGATCGTCTACCTGTAACGTACCGTATTTAAAACTGAGGGCCGTGTGGCAGTTGAGGTACATAGGTACAACATTCTCTTAACCGGCCAGGGGTATCTGCTCGTAAGGAATCCAGCGATTGCCCGAACGTTCAAGCACTGTGATGTGGTCGCAAACAAAATTATTGCTGTAGTGCACGTTGGCAAAATAAGGCCAGGCCTTGGCAAAATCTTCGTACGGTAGGTTATGTGCAATAGGAAGGTGAGGGGCTTCTACCGCTTCCGTGAGTTCCGATAAATTTTCTGTAATATTTAATACAGATGATTTATTGGCAACGTCCAGACAAATGCTTCTGTTCTCGCCATGGTGCAGAGGCCGGCAATCTTTGATGTGCACGTGAATAGGTGAAACAGACTGCACCTTATCGGCTATAGACCAAATCAGTTTCAGGGGTTGATCGGTGATGCAATAGCCAATGGTAATGTGGGCTTTGGCATAGCGACTTTTATAGGGGTAGCCCACCAGACTTTCTGCATCTTTCTTTAAATGACTTACCGTTTCCTGCAGCGGGCTGGGAGGGGTAAGGACAAACAACAGCTCTTTTGCTTTTTCACTGAAGGTATCTTGATTGATTTTCATAGCCTTGTCATTGAATGGTGATACGAAGGTATACTTGTGTTTTGACAATTTGTGTCATATCTGATAATTGCTTAGCGAACCAGATTCTTGCGAACCTTTCCGTTGAACATGTTCATTTCCATTCTTACCCGCTTACTTACATCGAGGGTGGTCGCTCGTACGAGTTTTTCTGATCCGTACTTGTGTTTAATGAAATCCATTTCTTCATATAGATTGATGGCTTCTTCCGTATCGTCAAACAAGTTGATCTGATGATTGCCGTGCACCAAATGACTCAACCTTACGCCCACCAGGCGTATCAACATCCTGCGGTTGTAAAGTTTATCGAAGAGCTCCTGCACCACTTTAAGAATAATGTGATCGGAAGAAGTATACGGTATATGAATTTGCTTGGTCTCCGTATCAAAATTGGCATAGCGTATTTTTACGGTAATGCAGGAGGTGAGTTTTTTCTGTTCGCGTAATTGAAAAGCCACCTTTTCGACCATGGCAATCAGGATGGATTTTAATCGCTTTACATCGATCGTATCTTCTTCGAAGGTAGATTCTGTAGAAATGGATTTCTGTTCGCTGTAAGGCACCACAGGTGTATCGTCTATGCCGTGTGCTTTGTTCCACAGGCTTTGGCCATTCTTACCAAAGGCACTGACTAAAAATCGCAGGGGCATCTCACGCAGGGTAGCTACCGTGCGTACGCCCATATCATATAAAAAGCTGGCCGTTTGCTTTCCTACCATCGGTAATTTATCGACCGATAAAGGCCCCAGGAAGAGCTGCTCATCTCCAACAGGAATGTGTGCTTCTGCGTTGGGTTTGAACTCGGCCGTAGCCACTTTCGACACGAGCTTATTAGCCGACATACCGAAAGAAATGGGAAGGCCGCTTTCTTTAATAATCTTTTTTCTCAAAGCCACAGCCCATTTATAAGCGCCAAAAAACTTATCCATGCCGCTGGCATCAATGTAAAATTCATCGATAGATGATTTCTCGAAGAGGGGAGATTCTTCGGCAATGATTTCCGTTACTTCATGCGAGAGCTGGCTATACGCTTCCATATCGCCAGAAATCACAATCGCTTCTGGGCACAGTTGCATGGCCAGGTACATGGGCATGGCAGAGTGCACCCCAAAAGTACGGGCTTCATAACTGCAGGCAGCCACAACACCCCTGCGGCTCTTGCCTCCCACAATAAGGGGTTTTCCCTTCAGGCGACTATCCTTTTTGCACTCCACAGCCACGAAAAAGGCATCTAAATCCAGGTGTATAATGTTTCGATCCATGGCACAAGATTAACTAAAATAAATAGTTTAAAACAAATTTGTAATCTAAAAATATTAGTTTAACCTTTGGGCATGTCATTCGTAAACAAGAACCTTCGCCATCTGCGTCTGCAGCAGGGATGGACGCAAAAGGAATTGGCCGATCAATTAGGCGTGAAGCATCCTGTGGTAGGTGCTTATGAAGAAGAGCGTGCGATTCCGCCTTTGCACACTTTGCTCAGCATTGCAGAATTGTTTTCGCTGAGTCTTGATGTGTTGGTACAGGAGGATTTAAGTGCACCGAATGCCAAAAAGAAGCTGACTCCTAAAAAAGAAGTTTTGGCGATTACCGTTGACAAGCATGATAAAGAAAACATAGAGCTGATTCAGCAGAAGGCAGCGGCTGGCTATTTATCCGGTTATCAGGATCCTGAGTTTGTGAGCGAGCTACCCAAAATCAGCATGCCGGTATTATCCGGCAATCGTACGCATCGGGCTTTCGAAATTCAGGGCGACTCAATGTTGCCGATACAGGCAGGTAGCATCGTATTTGGCGAGTATGTAGAATCGCTTGCTGATATTAAAAATGCCAAGCCTTATGTTTTAGTAACCAAGAGCGATGGCATAGTTTTTAAAAGGGTCTTTCGCTTTGAGGAGCATAAAGATTCTTTGTTATTGGTTTCTGATAATAAACTCTTTGACCCCTATACCATCAGGGCAGCTGAGGTAATGGAAATTTGGTTAGTCCATTCTTACTATTCAAAATCGATAACGGCAGTCGATGTCCAACCTATTGCTTTGGTCAATCAATTAGCAACGCGTCTTTTAGCTTTTGAGAAAAACCTATTAAAGAAATGATAGTACTGCCAGACACCTCCTGTACGGGAAGCTCCTAATTGCCATAGCGATGTTAATAGTGCAGGATTGTTGAGTAGTACTATCCAAAAAGAAGAGGGCTGTCTTGTGAAAGACAGCCCTCTCTTGTATGAAAACAATTATTGAATTAATTAATAATTGCTTGTTTGCTGCGTGCGGATGTTAGGGTTAGAATTGATCTCTGTGGTAGGGATCGGCCAGTTCCACTCTCTTGCACTTGCTCCTAATGTAAGCGGAGTGCTGGCAAGTTGAGCATCGCCTACAGGTCTTGAAATGGTCTTGGTTGTTCTCTTTAAATCAAACCAACGGTGCCCCTCTGCTACCAATTCTTTTCTGCGCTCGAGGGCAATAGCATCAAGCAAAGCCTGGCCTGTTAAAACTTCAGGCGTGTAAGCTGTAATACGAGCTGCTCTCAAAGCATTCAAATCATCCATGCCTAGAGACTCTTTACCCGCTTGTAAAGCACGCGCTTCAGCACGGATCAAGAACATCTCACCACTTCTGATAGCCTTCCAGTTCACCAGGTTATCACCGGCAGTAGGAGGGGCAGCATTTCTTGCATAAAACTTAGAAACGATTCTGCGTGGCGTACCGCTTAGAGAACGGGTGGCAAAATACGATGAGAAACGGATGTCGTTTGTCTGATCGTAAGTTGCTTCCAGCGCAGCAGAAGGCTTAAAGCGGTTTCTGTTGTTACCGGCAATGTGTACACCGGCTGAAGGAACGCCTTCGCCTAAGTTAAAGGCTACTGACCAGATTACTTCGCCCATGGCTGCATCTCTCCAAATGTTAGGGAATACAGTTCTGTCTGACAAACCAATAGCATTGATTACCAAAGTTGCATAGTTTTCTGCCTGTACATAATCTTTAGCATAGAGGTTAACCCTGGCCAAGATGGCACGAACAGCAGTGCGGTCAAGGTAGTATCTTGCACTGGCAGTATTGATAGTTCTATCTACATCACCCAACAATGTTTCTGCAGTCGTTAAGTCTGCAAAGATCTTGTCGTACGATAACTGTACAGTTAATCTTGAAGGCTTGGCTTCAGGATTAACAACTTCAATGTAGGGAATACCAAGCGCTGAAGATGTTCTATCGTAGCTCTCTGCCCAGTATCTGAAAAGATCGAAGTGAGCCATTCCACGGATAGCAAGGGCCTGACCTTTAATTCTGTTAACCGCCTGTGGGTTAGTAGCACTGAACTGATCAAGGTTTCTCAACACCAGGTTAGCCTGTGAGATAACACCATAAGCAGCCAACCAGGCCACTTCCAGGTCATTCTCATCAGCAGTGTATGTCCAGTTGCATTGCGTTTGCCAGTTAGCCAGGTCTTCGTTGGTACGCACCAGGTTATCGCCCATCATATCAGGCAGGTTACCCCAAGTGCTGGTGGTTTGACCACCGCTACCAAAGTATCCAGTTTGGCGGAACAGGGCATAAGCGCCTGTTAAAGCAAAGTCATACTCTTCAAGGGTTTTGAAGATCTGGCTGCCTTCCTTTACAAACTCGGGCTCTACATCGAGTACACTATCGCACCCGCCAGCTGTCAGCAAGGCACCAATAGTAAGAGCTATATATAATTTTTTAAACTTCATGATCACCTATTGTTTTATAGACCAACATTAATACCAAAGGTTACTGTTCTCAAGGCAGGATATTGAGCTCCTGAAAGATTACCTGTTGATATTTCAGGATCGAATCCTAAGAATTTCGTAAAGGTTAACAAGTTTTGTCCTTGTGCATAGATTTTTACGCTGCTCAACTTCGCCTTGCTGATAATGCTCGTTGGCAAAGAGTAAGACAAAATAACGTTTCTTAAGCGCAAGAAATCACCATCTTCCACAAAACGGGTAGTACCTGCTCTGAATTGGTTATCGGGACGGGGGATTCTGGTGATGTCACCTGCCTGTCTCCATTCGGTTAACAATTCTCTGCTCAAGTTATCGAATAGGTAGTCAGGGTTCTCCACGTTATTGCGGTCGTTGTTAAAAATTTTGTTGCCCATTACAAAGCTGAAAAGCGTGCTGAACTCAAGACCTTTATAGCTTAGTGAGGTGCCAAATCCACCGAAATAAGGAGTTTCATAACTACCTACAATAACACGGTCAGCAGGGTTGTACACTTCTGTGATGCTGCCATCAAGCTTGCGGTATAAAGCATTTCCATTATCAGGATTAACACCTTCGTAAGGAACTACGAAAATAGAGTTGATGCTTTCGCCTGGCTTTAGGATAGTTAAACCACTGATGATTTCAGTCTGACCTTCCAACAATTGGTTAACCTGATTTTTGTTGTAGGTTAAGTTACCAGAGATATTCCAACGGAAATCAGCAGTCTTGATAATGTTGGCATCAAGAGAAACTTCCACACCACTGTTTTGTAACTCACCAACGTTAGAGGTTAGGGTAGAGAAACCCGAAGTTAAAGAAAGCGGTTTTCCTAAGAACAGGTCACTGGTTACAGAATTGTAATATTCAATAGTACCGTTCAGTCTTCCGTTCAATGTGGCAAACTCAATACCTGTGTTGAATGTTATTTTCTTTTCCCAGCGTAAATCAGGGTTGGGCAATTGGTTTTGGATCAAACCACTCACACCATTGTAAACTCCACGGCCGTAGAGTTCTCTTGCCTGGAAGGTTCCAATACCTGCCTGGTTACCCGATGAACCATAGCTCGCTTTAAATTTCAATTCATTGAAAATTCTGTCCTTCAAAGATGCCATAAATGCTTCATCAGATACAATCCAGCTCGCACCGATTGAACCAAAGTTTGCATAACGATTATTGGCACCAAAGCGAGAGGAACCGTCACGTCTTGCACCTACCGTAATGAAATACTTCTCTTTGAAACCGTAGTTAATAGAAGTAAAGTAAGACAACAAAGCGCTTGGGCCACCTCTAAAGTCAACACTTTCACCGTTAAATCCATCGGAAGCATTTCCACCTACGGCAGGAATGAAACCATTGGTGTTGTTACCCGGTGTAATACCCGCTTCGTTTTCGAAAGGACCACCTAGACCATAACCTGTAAAAAAGAAGCTGTTTGAATTGCTCTTCACCACTTCGTTAAACAAATTTACAGTCAGGTTGTGATCTTCTGCAATTTGCTTGGTATAGGTGATAGAGGTTGTACCAGTGTATCTGAAACGCTTACCATATTGACGCACCAATTGACCTTTTTGGCTTGGTGTTCCAGAACCAGTAGCAGTTGTACCATCGGTGTAGGCAGTACGCTCGTTAGAAGTGAAATCACCACCCCAGTTTGTTTTGATAGAAAGACCTTTTACAAAAGGTACGCTGTAATTCACATACACATTACCAATGGCCTTTATCTGACCTCTTAAGTTGGTGTTCTCTAACAACTCTTGCAAAGCGTTAGGCTGACCAGAGATCATTTGAGTATAAGAGCCATCATCCTGGTAAGGTGTTTCGTATGGGTTAGTCCAGCGAATAGCGTTAAGCGGTGTAGCAATACCTGTGTTGTTTTCACTGGTGTTGGTGAAATCTGAATAACCGAAAGTAGAGTTAACACCAAAAGTGAAATTCTCAAGACCGGTTTCAACGTTAATACGACCAGTGTATCTTTTCAAGCCTGTGTTAACAACTGTACCAGACTGATCGAAGACTGAACCAGAAATGAAGTAGTTCGTTTTATCAGCGGCACCAGAGGCGCTTAGTGTGTGGCTTTGCGTCTTGCCAGTTTGGAAAAATACATCGGCCCAATCTGTATTAATAGCCGAAAGAGCAGTTACATCGTCATCTGTCCAACCATAAGGGTTACCATTGGCTAACTCATACTCCAGCTTTTCAGCAGAATTCATTAACGCGAGTTTATTTTCAGGTGCTTGTGAAAAACCATATTGCGCGTCATAAATAATTCTGGTCTTTCCTTTCTTACCTTTTTTACTGGTAATAACCACTACACCGTTTGCACCGCGTGATCCGTAGATAGAAGTTGCGGAAGCGTCCTTCAATACGCTGATGTTTTCAAAGTCTGCCTGGTTAAGGGTAGAGAAGTCACCCGCGGTGATTTCAATACCATCCAAAATGAAAAGAGGAGAGTTTGAACCAAATAATGAACCCTTACCACGGATAAGCACCGATGCAGGAGCACCCGGCTGACCTGATTGTGACTGAATAAGTACACCCGCCACCTGGCCTTGCAGGGCCTGATCAAAAGAGGCCAAAGGAACTCTTCCGATGTTTTCACCTTTCACCGCGGCAATAGAACCTGAAATTTCACGAAGGTTCTGTGTCGCGTAACCGGTTACCACTACTTCTGAAAGTTGTTGAACATCCATGGCCATGGATACATCGACTGTTGTGCGATCACCAATGGCAACTTCCATTGTCTGAAGACCAATAAATGAAAATACAAGGGTATTCGCCTGAGCTGGAACACTCAGTTTGTAGTTACCATCCGCATCGGTTACTGTACCGTTAGAAGTACCTTTCACGATCACGTTCACCCCTGGCAAAGATGTATCATCTTCTGCCGATTTCACCTTTCCAGAGATGGTTCTCTCTTGTGCATGTCCTGCCAGAAAACCAAACAGGAACAGCCCCATTAATAGTAGATTTCTCCTCATTATACAATTGTTTTAGATTATGTGCGAATCTAAAAAAATTATAATGTGTAAAGTGCAAAAAACTTACGGATGGAAGAAAATACCCTATCGTTGGTTAGTAGGCTCTTACCAGCTTGCCATCAAGGTAATTAATGAAGGATTTGTTGACCACTCGCATACCGCCCGAAGTAGGGTAGTTACCTGTAAAATACCAATCGCCTTTGTGATGGGGAATGGCTTTGTGCAGGTTGTCTACTGTTTGGAAAACAACTTCTAACGCGGCATGCATGCCTGCCGGTCGGACAATGTCAGTTATCTTGGCTGAGATTTGCTCGTCACTGTACTGATTGTACAACTGTTGAACAAAGTTCTTGTTCTGCTCATGTCCTCTGGCGCGCTGGCATTGTTCGTACACTTCGCCAAGCATATAATCTTTGTTTTGCTCTTTGAGCAATTCGCGCATGGCGCGGAAGGCGACAAATTCACCCATTTTGCTCATGTCGATACCATAGCAATCGGGGTAACGAATTTGCGGGCAAGAAGAAACGACTACAATCTTTTTGGGGCCTAAACGATCGAGCATTTTTAAAATGCTTTTTTCCAAAGTGGTGCCGCGCACGATAGAGTCGTCAATCACTACTAAAGTATCGATGCCTTTGCGAATAACTTCGTAGGTAGTATCGTATACATGAGATACCAGATCATCACGGTGTTCGTCATTGGTGATGAAGGTCCGAAGTTTGGCATCTTTGATAACAATTTTCTCAATCCTGGGCCTGAAGGATAGAATTTCATCAGCATCATCTATAGAAGGTTTGCCATCGAGCAGTACTTCTTTCTGTTTTTGAATCAGGTATTCTTCAATACCGGCCATCATACCATAAAAGGCTGTTTCAGCAGTGTTGGGAATGTAGGAGAAGACAGTATTTTTAAGATCGAAGTTGATGGCCTTTAATACCTGTGGCACTAATAATTTACCCAGTTGCTTACGCTCACGATAGATATCCGGATCGTTGCCGCGGGAGAAGTAAATCCGTTCAAAGCTGCAAGATGCTTTTTCACCTGGCAGTATAATCTGATGTTGTTCATAGTCGCCACTTTTAGTAACGATTAATGCATGCCCGGGCTTTATTTCTTCGATCTGGTTATAGTCAATATTAAATGCTGTTTTGATAGCTGGTTTTTCTGAGGCTACCACCACCACTTCATCATCGGCATAGAAATAAGCCGGACGAATACCGTTCGGATCGCGCACGACAAAAGAAGAACCTGAACCAGTCATACCGGCCATGGCATAACCACCATCGAAATCTTTGCAGGCTCGTCTCAACACACGGGCGATTTCTATCTCATTCTCAATGATTTCAGAAATCTCTTTGTTAGAGTATTGGTTCTTGTATTTCTCGAAAAGACCTTGCACTTCTTCATCTAAAAAGTGCCCGATTTTTTCCATTACGGTTACGGTGTCAACTTTTTCTTTTGGATGCTGGCCCAGGCCTACCAGGATGTCGAACAGTTCATCAACATTGGTCATGTTGAAGTTACCGGCCATGACCAGGTTACGGCTTCTCCAGTTATTTTGACGCAGGAAAGGGTGAACGTTTTCTATGCTGTTGCGGCCGTGTGTTCCGTAGCGAAGGTGTCCCAGCCAGAGTTCACCTGTAAAGGCTACGTTTTCCTTTAGCCATTGTTCATCCTTGAATTTCTCCTTGCCTTCTTTCTGTGCTTTTCTAAACTTCTTACCGATTTTCTTAAATAAGTCGGCTACCGGTTGCTGCTTGATAGAACGATAGCGGCTGATGTATCGGTGTCCTGATTCTACATCTATTTTAATGTTAGCGATACCCGCTCCATCTTGCCCACGGTTGTGCTGCTTTTCCATGAGCACGTACATTTTGTTCACCGCATAGGTTGGGCCGTACTTTTCAACATAGTAGGAAAGGGGCTTACGCAAGCGCACCATGGCGATGCCGCATTCGTGAAGGATTTCGTCAGTCATGGGTAGAGCGAATCAAAGCGCAAAGGTAATTCTATTCAGCCAACCCATCAAACCGGACGGCATGAAGAATAGCCCTAGCAGCACCATAACCAAAATAAAACCTAAAAGATTTATAAGAGGTGATTTTTTGATGATAAGTACCTGACTTTCTGACTTTAAAAATGCCTGATAAGGAATTTTTAAGTAGAAAAACAGTGAAACGACTGTGTTCAGCAGGCCAACGATAAATACAAGTAAGTACATCATCCCTTCAGAACTTTCGTACGAAGACCATAAAGACGAGAAAATGAAGAGTTTGCCCATAAACCCAGCTGTTGGTGGGAGACCAGTTAGTGAGATCAGGCCTATCAACAGCATAATGGAGGCAAAAGGGTAATTTTTCCCTGTGCCTGCGTATTGTTCAATGGCTGAAATTGATCTGTCTTCAAAGAAACTAATGTACCAGAATACCAGATAGTTGCCGACCAAAAATACCGTGGCATAGAAGAGCATAAAGTGCAGACCCTGCTCTGAGAGTGTGATGACACCAATTAATAAAAATCCTGTTTGCGCGATGGAAGAATAGGCCATCATGCGCTTAGGATTCTTTTGCAAGAGTGCTGCAAAATTACCCACCGTGAGTGTGAGCATGGCCACTAGCCCGATAATGATGTACCACCTGATAGATGCAGCCCCATTAAGGCTAAGCACTTGCATGAAGCGAAGTAAAATGCTGAGCCCGGCCAGCTTAGGCACTACCGAGAAGAAAGCCACCAAAGGCGTAGGGGCGGCTTCATACACATCAGGTGCCCATGGATGCGCAGGTGCACTGCTGAGTTTAAACAGAAAGCCTATGAGCACCATACAAACACTGATGATGAGAAAGTATGATTGATTGTACAAGACTGCTTGCTGAAATGTGGCTGAGGTGAAATCAAGCGTAAGGGTAATGCCATATAACAATGACATGCCGTATAACATAATGGCAGACGCTACAGAACCAAACAAGAAATACTTGAGTGCAGCTTCCATGCTCTTCTTCTGAAAACCAAAAGCGGCCAGGGCATACGATGGCAGTGAGATCAGTTCCAAAGCTATAAAAGCCATTACGAAATGATTGCTCATGCATAGCAAATGAGCGCCTAAAGTCGCGGTGGCAATCAAGGCATAATACTCACCCTTTTTTTCTTGTTGTGCGTAAGACATGAATACAGTAAGAACAGCCGCCAGGTCAATCAGAACTTTGATATAGATAGAAAAATCCGAGAGCCGCAGCATGCCATTGAATAGTGCCATGCTGGTATTACTTTCTGCAAATTGTAAAGCACTTAACAAAAGAGAAATTAAAAAAGCCATCAAGGCCAGGGCATCGATCCATTTGTTTTGGTTAGATTGAATAAGGCTGGCAAATAGTAGTAGTACCACACTTATGCACAACCATATTTCAGGCCATGCATAAGCAATGCTTAGCTGAATCCATTCTAATTTATCGGCCAATCCCTGCATGCTTATTTTTGTAATAATACTTTTATCGTTTTTCCGCCCTCGATCACTGTATTGGTAAATGCATCAGCAAAGGGATTGAGGTAATCGAGTAATAGCTGTGGAAAAATACCGAGTACGATAATAAAAATAGCGAGGGGGAAGAGCATAAGTTTTTCTCTGAAATCAACATCTGTGAGTTGGTTGTCAAGGTTGATCTTGACATGGTATTGACCAAAGAACATGCGCTGTAAAGTCCAAAGGTAATAGGCCGCCCCTAATACCAAACCAAGGGTAGCGATAATGGCAAAACTCTCGTGGAGTAAGTAGTTTGTGCTACCTGATTTGAAAGCGCCTAAAAACACCATCAACTCTGCCATGAAACCTGATAAGCCAGGAAGGCCCAAAGAGGCAAAGAAGGCGAGCAGGGTAAAAGAAAAGTACACAGGCATTTTGCTGGAAAGCCCTGAGTAGTTTTGAATCATTCTGTCGTGTGTGCGGTCATACAAAACACCAACTAGTAAGAATAGCATGGCCGAAATAAAACCATGACTAATCATTTGGTAGGCAGCACCAGCCACACCCTCTGGCGTAACAGAAGCCAGCCCCAGTAGCACAAAGCCCATATGCGATACAGATGAATAGGCAATCAGTCTTTTCAGATCTTTGCTGGCCATTGCAGCAAGGGCTCCGTAAATAATGGCGATCACACCAAACAAGGCCACCAGCCAGCTGAGTTGTAAAGCAATATCAGGGAAAATGGGATAAGCAATGCGCAGTAATCCGTAACCACCAATTTTTAACAAGAGCGCAGCTAACAGCACGGAGATAGGAGTGGGTGCCTCTACGTGCGCATCTGGCAACCAGGTATGCAGCGGTACCATGGGCAATTTAATGCCAAAGCCAATGAAGAGTAGCATGAAAGCCCAGACCCTGGCAGAAATACCAAGGATCGTTACATTATTTTGTGGATCGAGTACAGCATTGCTTATGATATGGCTGCTCTGCTGCATATCGATAAAGCTGAAGGAATGAATCACTAATTCAGCATCACCTGTACTTTGTGTTGAAAGATACAGGGCAATCATAACAATAAGAATGAAGATTGAGCCTAGTAGGGTATAAAGGAAAAATTTAATGGAGGCATATTCTCTTCTAGCTCCGCCCCAAATACCAATGAGGAAAAACATGGGGAGCAGCATAAACTCAAAGAACAAATAGAACAGCAGGAAGTCTTGTGCGCAAAAGGTACCAATGACAGCAGCATTTAAAATGAGCAGAAGCGTAAAATATCCTTTAGGACTTTTCTCTATTTTCCAGGAAGAGATAATGGCAATTGTGATAATAATAACAGAGAGCGCTACCAAAGGAAGACTGAGTCCATCGACAGCTAAAAAGTAATTCGATTGTAGAATACCCCAAATTCCCATATCAAGGGTAATCCAGGGGCGTAGTTCGCTAAGTTGTAAACCTGCTTGCGAAGTGTTGTAGTGACTTAAGATTAAAACCAGTGCAATCAGCTGAAGGGCACTTACTCCCAGGGCTATCCATCTGAACAATGATCTATGTACATTGGGGGTAGCGAGCATCAGTAAAGCACCCACCAAGGGAATGAGCAGTAGGAGAGAAAGCAGGTAAGCGTGCATCAGCTAATTGATATGATTAAAACAATATCCAAAATAGAAAAATTATCAGAGTAATGACTGACCAGAAAATGTAGCTCTGGATTTTGCCGCCACTAAAGGAGCGTGCCAAAGCACCTGTTTGTCGTGCCATCCAGGCGATACCATTCACGGTTCCATCAACAATCCATGTATCGAACCACGCCAATAAGTGCGCCATCGTAACCTGGGTATAGGCTAGCGCATGCAGAGAACCATCAATCCAGCGCTTGTCAATTTTTTCAGTTTTGCTTGCCACGATCAGCCCCGGCTTTTTCAAGATCAGATCGTTTAAATGATCGAGATAAAAACCATTTTGCAGAATGTGATTAACTGGCTGGAGCGTTCGCTTTCTAAACCACCACCAGGCCATAATTGATACGCTGGGTACCAATATCATGGATAGCCAGGTAATGAATAAATTATGCTTCGCAGGTACTATTCCTTCCATTAGCCATCCGTTGTATTCTAAGGGATGGAAGGAAACAACAAACCATAGTGAACAAACAGATAATACGATGAGGGGAAGACGAAGTAAAAAAGGGACTTCACTGACGGTGAGCTGGGTAGTCTTTTGAGGCGTAGCAAAAAAGATAAACCAAACCATTCGCATACTATACACGATTGTAGTTGCAGAAGAGATCACCACACTCCACGCGAAAATAAGGCGCCACGAATTTCCTGACCATTCAAACAGACTTACAAGAATGGCATCTTTAGATTGAAAACCTGAGAATAAAGGAAAACCCGATAACGCAGCACTGCAAATAATAAAGCATAAGGCAGTAATAGGCAGGACTTTTTTTAGTCCCCCTAAGTGGCGAATATCTTGAACATCAAAATGCACGTGGGCTGCATGTTGTGCGCGGTGGAGTGCATGGATGATTGCACCGGCTCCCAAAAATAATCCTGCTTTGAAAAATGCATGGGTGAATAAATGAAGTAGCGCGACTCCATAAGCACCTGTACCCACAGCCGCCACCATCAAGCCAAGCTGTGAAATGGTAGAATAAGCTAAAATCTTTTTAATATCGAATTGTTGTAAAGCTGCAAGTGATCCTAGCAAAGCGGTAGTGCAGCCAACGATTACCATGATGTCAAGCACCTCAACGGTAAACAGAGGAAACATTCTGATCAGCAGAAAAATACCCGCTACCACCATGGTGGCCGCATGGATTAAGGCAGAGACAGGGGTAGGGCCTTCCATGGCACTTGGCAACCAATTAAAGAAAGGGAATTGGGCTGATTTACCCATCACTCCGATGAGCAAACAAATGCCCGCAGCATTTCTCCAAAAAGTATCAGTCACCGCAGTAACTTCTGTTAAACTCAGACTGGATGTCTGGCTATAAAGAATCATGATCGCAGCAATGAACCCTACGTCAGCTATGCGATTGATGATAAAGGCTTTGCTAGCTGCTTTGGCAGCCGCCAGTTTTTCGCGCCAATGACCGATGAGTGTATAAGAAGAGAAGCCAACCAGTTCCCAAAAGACAAATAGTAACAATAGATTATCCGCGAGTACAAGCCCTAGCATGCAAAAGGTAAAGAAGCCAAGCATGGTGTAGTAGCCTTTTTCGAATGGGTCACCTGCCATATAGCCGTTAGAGAAGAGATGGACCATGAGCGAAATAAAACTCACCACTAGCATCATGACTAGTGTAGTATTGTTGATATAAAAACCAGCTGTCATCGTGTGAGCACCCAACTCGAACCATTTTATCTGCCAGAGCAGTTCAGGTTGATTCCAGTGGGTGGATACAAGACTCGCTGCCAGGATGGTCGTGATCAATAAGATCAATCCTGATAATAACGGGTTTAACCATCTGTATTTTTCCGAAATCAGTTGTGATAGCAAGGCAGAGAACAATGGCAGGGCCACCAAGATCAACAACAAAGAAAGCATCAATTCCTGTTTCATCCTTTCAATTCGTTTACTTCGTCTGGAATGGATGTTTGGTAATGGCGATACACTTGCAGAATGATGGCGAGGCCCACGGCAGTTTCACACACCGCGATGATCATCACAAACAAAGAAAAGATCTGGCCATCGACAGACATTGGCACTTTTTGATTGAATGCGATCAGGTTGATATTGGCCGCGTTGAGCATGAGTTCAATCCCCATCAAGACCATGATGGCATTACGCTTGACAATGACAATTACAAGGCCAATCGACAGAAGCAAAGCACTGAGTATATAAAGTGGTTGTATCGGCATTAGTTCCTTGAAGCTTTATATCCCGCAATGGTTGCTGCACCTGCTAACACAGCCAACAAGAGTATGCCGGTTATCTCAAAAGGTAAAACATAGTCGGTAAGCAACTCTATGCCTATCTTTTCAATTGATCCCGCATTTGTATTGGCAGGAAGCACGAATAAAGCCTTACTGGTAAAAAACAGAAGCAAGAAGAAGAGTCCTGATCCAACAAGTAAGCCTCCGAACAGACCTGTATTTTTAATTGGAATTGGTTGTGCGCCTGATTTGTTGGTAAGCATGATGCCGAAGATGAGTAAGATCACAACTCCGCCAGCATATAAAAGTATTTGTGCTACACCTGCAAATTCGGCCATGCTTAAAATGAATAGCGCTGCAATACCCAACAAGCAACTTAGCAAGGCTAAGGCCGCATGAAAAATATTTTTTACGAACAGCAGTGCAAGCGCAGAGCTGGCCACCAATGCATAAAAGAAATAAAATGTAACGTTCAGCAAACTCATGCAGTAGGTGGACTGGGTGGTTTGATCTTTGGTTTGAAGACAGGTTTTACCGGTGCAGGTTTTGCGGCCTCTCCTGTTTCAGTTGTTGTATGGCTAGCAGGGGGTGGTGCAGCAGCAGCCTTTAACTTTTGGTGTTCATCCCATGACTTTTTCTTTTCTTCAATTTCGGCAGGGGTCATCTCGCCAAAGGCAAAATTGTGTTCCTTCAGATCAAATACGCTGAAGTCATATTCGTTGGTCATGGTCAGGCATTCTGTAGGGCATACAGTTGTACACAAACCGCAGAAGCAACACTTGGCCATGTCTATATCAAACTTGGCTGCGTAAATGCGTTTACTGGTTCCGTCCGAAGTCTTGCCAATTACTTCAGGAGATTTGATGGGTTCGATGGTAATACAATCAACAGGGCAAACCACTGCGCATTTATCGCAAACAATGCAATCATCAATCTCGTTGTGGAGCTTATAGCGACCAACATCAGGCACCGGCAATTGAACATGGGGATATTGAATGGTGGCAATACCTTCGCGCTCGCTGAAATAATCTGCTGAGGCAATGGATTTTACTGTTTGGCTTTTTCTGGATTTTACAAAATGCCGGAGCGTTAGTTTCAATCCTCCTGATAAGGATTTGAAGGACTCCGCTAAGGCTGACCAATAAGAAGTAGTTCTATCCACAGGCATCAAAAATACAAAACAAGCCCGATAAATAAGGGTTTAAAATGAGCCTACTTTAATTTTATAATGCAGCGTTCATGGCGCAATAATTCGGGGGCTCTGCTAACGTCTATGGCTGAGTTGGCATCGTCCATCTGCTCCCGTACTTTTTGTTTGATTTCACGCATGCGCATGGCCTCAATGAAACGCTTAACCTCCTCGGGATTTTCTAAGAGAAGAGGCGCTACCATTGCTGGCTTATCGTCATCGCCTTTGGCTACCATGGTAAAATAGCTGGAGTTGGTATGCTTGATAAGGCCTGTCTTTACGTTCTGTGCCTCCACCCGGATACCAACCACCAGTGAAGAGCGGCCCACGTAGTTAACAGAGGCATGGAGCGAAACTAATTCACCAACCTCGACAGGTTGTAGAAACTCTACTTTGTCCACAGAAACGGTAACACAGTAAGTGCCAGCATGCTTGCTGGAAGTAGCATAGGCTACCTTATCCATCAATGACAAAAGAATACCTCCGTGTATTTTACCGCCAAAATTAGCGTAGGAGGGAATCATGAGTTCAGTTATGGTAGTCTGCGATAGACGAACAGGTTTAGGATCCATGGTGGCAAGGTTCTGCTACCAAGTTACAACTAACTTTTTATTTAGCCTTCGGCCTCTATGGCTCTTTTGTTCATGAGATTACGCAGTCGCGCAAAGAGCGCTATGGCCACGAGGGTAAGTCCAATGAGTAAACCAAGCCAAATACCCATAGCCCCCATACCTGATTGAAAGGCAAGGCAATAGCCCAGCGGCAATCCAATGATCCAGTAAGAAATGAATATGTATAGTGATGGAATTTTAACATCCTGTAATCCTCTCAAAGCCCCTGCGCAAACAACCTGCATGCCATCAGATAGTTGGAAGAAGCCAGCAATGATTAAGAGCGGCCCTGCAATTTGAATCACCTCAGCATTGTTGATGTAGAGTGAGGGGAACCAGTACCTCCCGAGAAGAAAAACAAAGCCCCATATAAGCATGATAACGAGTGCCATACCGATCAGGGAATAGGCAGAGGCTTTTACATTTTTGTAATCATTTTTCCCAATGTAGTTACCAATTCTAATAACGGCCGCAGCCCCTAAGCCACTGGTAGTCATGTAACTGATGGTGGCCAGGTTGATGGCTATTTGGTGGGCTGCTAAGGTATTAGTGCCCAGCCAACCCATCATAACCGCGCTGAAATCGAAAGCGGCTACTTCAAAGATAAATTGCATACCGGCAGGGACGCCTATATTCAAGAGTGTATTGAAAGTCTTTTTAGAATAGGCACCTATCTTAAAAATGCCACGATATACCTTTAGGCGATGATGGTAGAATACATACACAGCCAGGGCGATGGCCATGAATATTCTGGATGTTAATGTGGCATAACCCGCCCCTTGAAGGCCCATGGCTTCAAAACCAAAATTTCCATAGATGAAGGCATAGTTGAGTATGATATTCAATACGTTAGCCGCAATCATGATCACCAAGGATAAATAGGTGAGTGATAAACCATCGGCAAATTGCCTGAAAGTCTGAAAGATGAGGATCGGCAGCAGCGAGAAAGTAATAATGCTCAAATAGGGCAGTGCTTCTTCAACTGCCTCTAAAGGTTGATTGATTTGATAGAGTAGATTTTTGCCCAGCACAACGAGTAGGATCAATATGAAGCTAAGGCCAACATTGATCAGAAAGCCATGGCGAAAAACAGAGACGATGCCATCCTTATCCTGTTTGCCATCTGCTTCTGCGATTAAGGGTGTAATGGCATAAGAGACTCCAATGCCAAAAAGCATCAATACATTAAAGATAACATTGGCTAACGAAGCACCAGCCAGGGGAGTTGCCCCCACACGGCCTATCATCACATTGTCCATGACCCCCATGGTTACATGCCCTAACTGACTGAGCATCACCGGTAATGCCAGCGTAATATTCGCACGTAAATGTTCTCGCAGGGTCATATACTTTTATCAATCAAAAGTAGCGGCAATGATACAGTACTTTTCTTGAGTTTTAATGGAAGAGCTTGTTAAAGGCTTATAGCTTTTTTAACCGGGCCACGAGCAGCAAGCCGGCCACACTCATGCTATCGGTTATAGTGCCATCATTGATCATTTGCAGCGCTTCTGCTAAGTGAACCTTTTTCACCTGAAGGTCGGCTTCTGTTTCTTCCAGTTCGTTATTGCCTTGTGTTAGATCTTCAGCTAAAAAAATATGCCCTTCTTCATCTGTAACAGAGTTAGAGGTATGGAAGCGAATAAGCTTCGTCCATAGTTTGGCTTCTAAGCCTGTTTCTTCTTTTAATTCTCGTTGAGCAGATTGCAGGATGTCAGTTCCCAAAGGACTGCCTCCTTCAGGTATTTCCCATGACCACTCATTAAGTGTATATCTGTTTTGACCTACCAGCCATGTATAATTATCCTGATCAAGCGGTACAATGCCAATCGCTTTATTCTTAAAGTGTACTTTTCCATAAATACCATGGCCGCCTGCGGGGTTAATCACCTGGTGTTCTTCTACACGAATCCATCGATTGTCATACACAACTTTACCCGATATCTTCTGCCACTGTTTTGCCATGGTGTAATAGGTTTTCTTACAATATTAAAACATTATTGATCTCATAGCATTCTTGAGTAAACAGTGTTAAGGGCTTTATCGTAAATTGCCGCATGCTCCAATCGTCCTACAGTCATGATAAAATAGAAGCAGGGTGTGATGAGGTAGGCCGTGGTTGCCTGGCGGGGCCGGTGGTGGCCGCTGCAGTTATTCTGCCGAAGAATTTTCAGCATGACTTGCTAAATGATTCGAAAAAACTGACAGCCGGTGTGCGCAAGCAACTCGATTCGATCATTAAGCAGGAAGCCCTGGCCTGGGCCATCGCTGAGGTAAGTCCGCAGGAAATTGATCAGATCAATATTTTAAAAGCTTCCTTCAAAGCCATGCATTTGGCTTTGGATCAGCTAGCCATAAAACCTGAGTTATTACTGATTGATGGCAACAGGTTTACACCCTACCAAAAAATTCAACACCATTGCATTATAAAAGGGGATGCTAAATTTTTGTCGATTGCAGCAGCCTCTGTTTTAGCGAAAAATTACCGCGATGAACTCATGGAAAACCTGGCGCAGCAATATCCTGGATATGGATGGGAGCGCAATGTAGGCTACCCAACAGGGCAACATCGGGCAGGTATACAAAAGTTGGGCGTAACACCACACCACCGAATGAGTTTTCAGTTGCTACCGATACAGATTGAGTTGTTTTAAGTTTATTTTATTTAAATAGGCATTTCAATTACCTAATCCATCCATGAGATTCTTAAAGAAAAAACCTGATCAATTTGATTTCAACCTTGAACGCACATGCTTAACCTGTGAAAGCAAATTTCAAGGCAGATACTGCAATAGATGTGGTGAAAAAGTAATTGAAGCATATGATCGATCGCTAAAACACTTTTTCGATAATTTACTCAATGCCTTCACCTTTATTGATGGGAAGTTTTTGAATAGCTTTAAAACTATGCTGCTTAAGCCAGGCAAAATGTCAGCGGATATTGCTATAGGTAAGAGGCAGCCTTATATGAAGCCAGTGGCCTTCTTTTTTGTAGGCAATTTCATCTACTTCTTTTTTCCCATGTTTAATACTTTTAATAGTACTCTTTATGCTCAGCTCCATTACATGGAGTATAGTGAGTTGATTCAACCATTTTTCCAAGAATATTTACAAGAAGCGTCAATGGACTATATTGATTTTGAAGAAAAGTATAATGTTACTTCAACCAATTGGGCTAAGATTTTACTTATTCTGATTGTACCTATTGCTTTTCCTTTATTATTTCTAATTAATTATTCTAAAAAGCTATTCGTATCTGACCATATAATATTTACGTTTGAGTTAACATCTTATATTCTATTTGTACCAACCATTCTGCTATCTTTTTTGGTGGTATTGATTCAGCGGATAGCGGAGGTTCTTGGGTTCGACACAAGCCGATTCGACTTTGATGCCTATGCTCTGCCTATCGTTGCAATCTTGATAGGCTATATGCTTTTCTTCGGACTGAAACGATTTTACCAATTCAAATGGTGGCGTGTCTGTATATCATCGGCCGCTCTCTTGGCTTCATTAACAATAGTTATTTATTGCTATAGATTTTTACTTTTTGTTATTACGATGTGGTCATTGAAGTAGTTTGAACTTCATTACACATTTTTTAGTTATTCAGCTATGTGCCTAATTTTTTTGTCCCTTAATAGTCACCCAAAATATAAACTCATTATCGCAGCTAACCGCGATGAGTTTTATCAAAGAAAAACAGCTGCTGCTGATTTTTGGTCTGATCATCCTCACATTTTAGGTGGACGCGACCTTGAAGCCAGTGGTACCTGGATGGCGCTTAACAAGCAAGGCAGGATCGCCATGGTAACCAACTACCGTGATTTGAAAAATTTAAAAGAGGTGGCCCCCTCTAGAGGTGCCTTGGTTTCTGATTTTTTGCTAACCGAGGATCATCCAGAAACTTATTTGCAAAACATAACCCCAAGAGCTCAGGATTACAATGGCTTTAATCTGGTAGTAGGTGATGCAGATCAGTTGTGGTATCTATCGAATTACAAACAGGGAATTGAAAAATTATCAGCGGGTGTATATGGTTTGAGCAATGCGCTGCTGAACACACCTTGGCCAAAGGTCGAGAAAGGGAAAAAATCATTTGCTCATTTAATTAAACAAGATCATCCAAACCCTGATGAACTCTTTAACTTTTTGTATGATGAAGAGCGGGCCGCAGACGAATTACTTCCGGAAACAGGAGTAGGCTTGGAGCGTGAGCGCATGCTTTCGTCTATGTTCATCAAGAGCCCGAATTATGGTACACGCTCTTCAACAGTTGTATTGGTCGGCAGGGATAACAGTATCCGTTTCCAAGAGCGTGTGTACGATCTTCAAACTTTTACACATACAACACGTACTTTTGATATTACTTTATAAATACCCGTAAAATAATGGGCAAAAAATCGAAGGTGCCGGTAGCACTTCAAGCCATACAATGGCTTTTTCCGAAAGTTGAAGCACTGTCGCCTGCCTTGGCAACACGCTGGTTTCAACATCTCTTTTTTACTCCTTTTCGCTATAAAACACCCGAAAAGGAATTAGAAGCTTTAAAAACGGCAGAACAATATCAGCTGACTGTTGATGGAAAAGGAATTCAGGTCTATGCCTGGGGAAAAGGACAAGCTGTGTTGATGGTGCATGGTTGGGCGGGCAGAGGTACTCAGTTTAGAAAATTCATCGATTCATTTAATAGTCAGGGGCTTCGGGTAGTGGCCATCGATGGTCCAGCGCATGGTAAAAGCGATGGACGTAAAACAGAAATCATGGAGTTTGCAAAAGCAATCGACACAGTTTATCGGCACGAACAAGCCACAGCTATTATTGCTCACTCTTTTGGTGGGGTGGCCAGCTTGTATGCTATGGCACAAGGGCTACCTAATCGCGTGCTGATCAATATAGCCAGTCCAACTATTGCCGATGAGATTATCAAGTCTTACCTCAAGGCCCTGAAGGGTTCTGAGCGCATTGGGCGATTGTTTAAGGAATTCATCATTAAGAAAACGGGCAAGCGATTCGAGGACTTTTCAGCATTGGAAATAGTCAAGCACATCCCTGCAGATTTTCATTTTTTACTGATTTACGATGAAGACGATGTTGAGGTAACCATGCCACATGCTCATGCCATGAAGCAGACCTATCCACAAGCCCTATTGTTTCAAACCAGCGGTTTGGGGCACAACAGAATTCTGAAAGAGGACAAGGTGATTAACCGTTGTGTAACATTTATTCAGCAGAAATCGTCAATGCAACAATAAAATCCAGTGAATAGCTGTAATTTTTAAACTTTAACGCTACATATCCAGCATGAAAATCATCGAAACCAAGAACATCTCGCGCGAGTACAAAATGGGTGATAACATTGTCCGTGCCTTGCAGGATATCTCCATTTCTATTGACAAAGGTGAGTACGTAGCTTTTATGGGCCCATCTGGTTCTGGAAAATCTACTTTGATGAATATTGTTGGATGCTTGGATACCCCCAGTGGAGGAACCTATATCCTTAATAATCAGGTGGTAAGCGATATGACGGAGAACGAGCTCGCCATGGTTCGCAATAAAGAAATTGGTTTCGTATTTCAGACTTTTAACCTGTTGCCAAGGGCTTCTGCCTTAGAAAATGTAGCCTTGCCTTTGATTTACGCTGGGTATAATAAATCAGACAGAGAAGAGATGGCCATGGAAGCACTCAAGAGCGTTGACCTAGATAACCGTTGGCATCACAAGCCCAATGAATTGTCAGGTGGTCAGCGTCAGCGCGTAGCCATTGCCCGCGCTTTGGTTAATAATCCTTCTATCATTTTGGCGGATGAGCCAACCGGTAACTTAGATTCAAAGACATCCTACAGCATCATGAATCTTTTTCAGGAGCTTCATGATAAGGGTAATACCATTATCATGGTAACTCACGAAGACGATATTGCCCGCTACGCACACCGGATCATTCGATTAAAAGATGGTTTAATAGAGTGGGATAGAAAGAACGAAAATGTGAACAGGGGAGAACCTGTGGCTCATTAAGCTGTTTCAATAAGAATCTCATATCCTTTTTGGATATTGGCGCTTCAATTGAAAAGTGATGAAAATCTATACAAAAACGGGCGATCAGGGCACCACTTCCTTATTCGGAGGCACGCGTGTATCCAAAGCAGATTTACGCATTGATACCTATGGTACGGTTGATGAACTCAATTCTTACATAGGTTTATTGAGAGATCAGCCTGTGAATACCAACCGAAAAGCTGATCTTTTAGAAGTGCAGGATCGACTTTTTACGATTGGATCTATTCTAGCTACTGAACCAGGCAATCAAAAGGTCAAAATACCTCATCTATCAGAAGATGATATTTCCTTTTTGGAGAATAGGATGGATGAGATGGACGCATCCCTACCCCCCATGCGTTTCTTTGTTTTACCAGGGGGTGATCAATCTATTTCCTTCTGCCACATCGCCAGAACTGTTTGCCGAAGAGCGGAGCGTTTGACCATCGCGCTCAATGCGCAAGAAGCAGTCGATTCTTTGGTTATTAAATACTTGAATCGCTTATCTGATTACCTATTTATGCTCTCCCGTAAGATGACACAGGAGTTAAACGTAGAGGAAAGTCCCTGGAAACCAAGGATGTAGATTTTCATTTTGAAATTCCTAACAATCGTTAGCCCCTTTCGTAATTATGCCTTATCTTGCCGAAAATTCTTACAAACGACATGATAGCAACTGAGAAGATTACCATTCAGCGCGTTTCCAAAAGCCGTTTACCAGAAGTAGATTTTTCTAATATCCCCTTCGGAAAGATTTACACCGATCATATGTTTCTGGCCGACTATAAAGAAGGAGAGTGGAAGAATTTCAGGATAGTGCCTTATG
>JALHOT010000024.1 GCA_022842845.1 Cyclobacteriaceae bacterium
TAATAAACTATCTCTTAACGTGTCGGGAGTAGGCTTTGATGGACATGTGGCCAATCTTTTTGGCAAAGACGGTAAGCGAGGTTTATTGGGTTATGCCAAACTAACCCTGCTGGAGTACTTGCGTTTCTCCTCATTCTCACTTTCAATGACTGTAGATGGCGTTGCCCGTCATCATCAAGCTTTTGTGGTAGCTATTGCCAACTCTTCTCAATACGGTAATAATGCCAAAGTAGCACCCCTTGCTTCGGTATGTGATCAGCGCCTGCATCTAACTTTACTCAAAAAAGTACCTCCTCATATTAGTCTGCCCTTCATGACAAAGTTATTCGCGGGACAAGTGCATACATCGTCCTACTGCGAAACCATGGAAGGCGAGGAAATCACCATACAAGTAAACGAAGCACAACCCTTCCATGTCGATGGGGAGGCCAGTGGTTTTGCAGACCAATTTAAGATCAGCGTACAAGGTCAATCCTTGCGCATCATTGTTCCTCAGAAAGCAACAGGCTACTAAGGCTATAAATACCGTAAGAATGGGTAGACCTTTTCTTAGCGCTTATCGTACATACCATTAACCAAACAAAAGATTATGCAAAAAAGTATTAGCGTTATGCTGTTGAGTATTCTATGCTTAACAGCGCAAGCACAATTACCCTTACCGCCCAGTGGAGAAAACTACCAAGCCAGCGTAACACAAATGATTGGCCCCGTGAAGGTAAGCATCCATTACAGCAGTCCCGATGTAACTGCACCCAATGGTGAAAGCAGAAAAGGAAAAATATGGGGAGCTGTCGTTCATTATGGATACATCGATCAGGGCTTTGGCACTTCTAAAGCAGCACCCTGGCGGGCTGGTGCCAACGAAAACACCACCATTAGTTTTTCGCAGGCTGTAAGCATAGGCGGAAAAACAGTAGAAGCTGGTACATACTCACTCTTTCTTGAAGTGCAGGCCGACAAAGAATGGACATGGATACTCAACAAAGACATCCACAGCTGGGGAAGTTATTTCTACGATCCTGCACAGGATGTGATACGCGTAAAAGCAAAACCTGAAGAGACCGAATATACCGAGTGGCTTACTTACGGATTCACCAACAGAAAAAGAAATACAGCTACGGCATACCTGCAGTGGGAAAATAAAAGAGTAAGTTTTGCCATTGATGTACCCAATGCCAACGAACTATACGTGGCATCCATTGCCCAAACCCTCAAGGGTAGCACAACAGGTTTTACGCACGAAGCATATGTACAGGCAGCACAGTTTTGTGTACAAAATAAAGTAGCCCTGGAACAGGGCCTTGCGTGGGCTGAGTATGCACTCACAGATGGTTTCGTAGGGCGTGAAAACTTCAACGCCCTCGCTACAAAAGCGCAGCTATTAACCGCACTCAACAGAGAGGCAGAAGCTGAAACAGTGATGCGTAAAGCCATCCTTCACCCAACAGCCAGCGTACAGGATGTACATCAATATGGCAGATCCTTACTCAATACCGGTAAAAAAGAAAAGGCTTTAGAAGTCTTTAAACTCAATGCTAAAAATCATCCCGAAGAAAAATTTACCGTGAACGTTGGCCTGGCCAGAGGTTACACAGCCGTGGGTGACAAAAAGAATGCTATTAAATTCTGGGAACTGGCTATTAAAAACATTCCTGAGAATCAGAAGCAGAACCTTCCCGCTTATGAAGGAGAGCTGAAGAAGTTAAAAGGATAATCGAAAACATCGGGTGGTCAAATGGGCTGCCCGATTCTTTATATTATACCATCATCATGGAAGAGATTTCTCTACCTGATTTTTGATTCTTCATGACTATGGTAAAAGTAGTGCCCTTACCTAATTCACTTTGCACTGAAATCTTGCCACCATTACCTTCAATAAATTCTTTAGACAATAATAAACCAAGGCCAATACCCTTTTCATTATTGGTTCCTCGTTTACTAAAGTGCGTATCCATTCTGAAAAGTCTGTTTACCTCCTCGCTACTCATGCCTACTCCCGTATCACTCACTTCAATTTCAACCGTACCTCCCCGCTGAACTGCTACTACCTCAATACGACCATTGGCGTGACTGAACTTAACTGCATTAGCCAGCAAGTTTCTAATCACAAGTCCTATCTGGTTAATGTCGGCATGAATAAAGATGTCTCCACTGACCGCATTAAGCAATACCACCTGTTTGTTGCGAGCTACTTCTTCAAATAAGTGCATTTTTTCAGATACTAAATCCCTAACATTAAACAAGCCCTTGCTGGATTTAATGCCATTTAGTTGTGCTTGTGCCCAGTGGAGGAGATTGTCTAGATCATCGTAAACAGAATCAATATTCTTACGCAGGTTTTTAGAAACCTTGATAAAATCTTCTTGTGTGAGGCCTTCGCGGCTGATCAATTCCATCAAACCTTTTAAACCACCCAAAGGGCTTCTTAAATCATGACTGATGATGGAAAATAGCTTGTCTTTGGTCGCGTTGGATTCTCGAAGCAAGGCAGATTGCTTTTTAATTTCTGCATTCCTGTAGTCGGCAATGCGTTTCGCTCCTTTAATCTTTGTATTGTTCGACCACAATACAAACATGAAGATGAGCAATAAACTCGCACAACCGATCGATACGTAGGTAAAGAGGCGTTGTTGCTCGTACGATTCCTGCTGCAAGGCTGCATCACGGGTAAGCACTTCAATTTGAGCCTGTTTAAGTTCAAGATCAAACTTGGCTTGCGCCACACTCAGCTGCTCTATTCTCCTCACATCTGTTAATGAATCATGCAATACAATATATTCTGACTGAAAAGTATAAGCAGTGGCAGGATCATCCAACATCATATAACTATCTGCCATCAGTTTTAAAGAACGCTCCAGTTCATCGCGGTAACCAAACTCCTTACCTAACTTAATCGCCTGATTAAGAACAGGAATAGCTTGGTCAGGATTTTGTGTGAGAATATATACCTGTCCAAGTCGAAACAGTATAGAAATTTTTAAATAGTTATTAGATGAAGATTCAGCCAAAGACAAACCTTCCTGGTAATGAGCAATAGCCCTTGTATAATTTTTTTCACCAGTGGCGATTTCTCCCAGATTTCGACAGGAGAAACCCAGAATATAAAATTCATTCGCACGCTTGGCTACCTCGTAACTAAGGTTAGAATAATATAAAGCCGAATCGTATGCTTTCAGTTGCACTAAACTGAAACCAATATTATTCAAGCTACGCCCGTAAGTCTTTACATCATTTACGGATTTACTGATGGCCGCAGCCTCTTTGAAGTGCTGAATGGCCATCGGAAATTGCTTTTGATCGAAATAGATTGCGGCAATGCTAATGAGGCAACTTGCTTCTATACTTTTATCATTGGCTTCTTTAGCCTTAGCCAAAGCCTCGGTCGTTGTGCGCAGCGCTTCTGATAAATCGCTGTTGCGATAATGCATCCAACCTATACTTTCCAGCATATAAGCGATGCCTCTTTTATATTCTATGCGCTCCGCTATAGACTTGCCATCTACCGCCAATTGCAGGGCCTCACGACTGCTACGCTCCCGTAAACTATCTACCAGCTCTTTAATGTAAAGCACTTTAACAGTGTCTTCCGGCATACGCACAAGTCTGTTCAGGTAGGTTTCTTGAGCCCACCCGGTATTGGCCATCAGCCCGAATAGCAAAAAGCTTAAAAAATTAAATTTCAATCGCATGAATAAAACCAAACAATGCCGAAAGGTAGTGGGGGGATCAGCCACAAGGGGGGGAATCAATTGGCAAACCTTACATGATTTTCTACACGCAGCATATTGCAGAAAAAGGCATTTAAAAAGGGCTACAAGGCATTTTTTTACTAAGTAACCCTCAAAATGTCAAAAACTTATATCTCAAAATGACAATCAGTACGATTTTCTGACACGCTACTCCCAATCACAGGCCATGGCGTTGCCAATAGGCTGACCTGGTGGTGGCGGTGGCGCTTGTTGCTGCTTATAGGCTTCAGGTTTCGTGGTGAATTGTATCAGCTTATCCTGTAAATGCAAACTGTGCGCTTTCCCCACAGGATCTGCATAGTTTTTGGTGAGTAAGTAAAGCCTCATCTTCTGCACATATTGTAAAGCAATGGCATTGGCTGTAACACTTAGCTCATCACTCGCTGCCAGTTTTAGCAAGTGATTAACAAAACTGACATTGACACTCTGTTGTGCTAATCCTAAGGCACCACTTTGCTCAGGTGCAAACACTGTTTGATTGAGCACTTTGTCTAATACACTTTGCAAACTGGGTTGCTGTGTATTGCGGGCATGATGCTCTACCAAGCGGCCTGCTCTTGCAGGATGCAGTAACAAAGAGAAAGTCATATCGGCCGCAGTTTCTACCGCTGTTATCGGATCGAAGGTGAGGTCTGTTCTTGACTTCAACAACTCACGGTGGCGATTATAGCCTAATGGCCTGGGCGGTATTTGGCTGATGATATTTTCTGATAGTAATAAGTTAGCAGGACTCACTGTTTTTAAAAGCGCTTCCAGGGCTTTGTCCTGTTGCTCTTTACTAATCATTTGTGTTACCAATTGCCCGTCACCACGGAGGGCATATCGGTAATTGAGTCCACCAATCATTTTGGCCGCTGCCTCTGTTTGATAGCGATGAAAGAAATACATGGGCACCAGCACTTCTTCTAAAGTAGCCATGGGCGCACCTGGCTTGATGTTGCGCTCACCAAAATTTTTCAAGGCAAGTGCTCTTACCTCCAATACACGATTTAATTCATCGGCAGGATTTTTACCATTGTCCCACAGGTGAGCGTAAGGATGGGCGCTGCCAAAAGGTCTTGCATCCTGATCTGATAAAAAGGTTAAACCTTGTTGTAATGACTTTTGAATGATCTCATTCAGGGCCTTAGCCTCATCCGTGCCATCAGGAAAATCTTGATAGCCCCAGGTTACTGCCACCTTATCCCAGGCACCAATCTTATCATCGTAGGCTTTACTCACATCCATCTTGCCATTGTTAACGCTGGCGTATGGGTGTGGATAGTCCATCACAGAAGCGAGGTTTTCTGCACTGGAAGCGTAGCTATGAGCTAAGCCGATGGTATGCCCAATTTCGTGCGCAGATAATTGACGCAAGCGGGATACTGCCAGGGCTTCCATTTCTTTTGATACAGGCTTCCCTTCTTCATAAGGTGCCAATAAGCCTTCAGCGATTAAATAATCCTGTCTTACGCGCAAAGAACCGAGAGACACCTGGCCTTTGATTATTTCACCAGTGCGTGGATCTACCACGGAGGCGCCATAAGACCAGCCCCTGGTGGAGCGGTGTATCCAGTTGATGACGTTGTAACGCACATCCATCGGGTCTGCCCCTTCGGGCAATAATTCTACTCTGAAAGCATCTTTATAACCGGCAGCCTCAAAGGCCTGGTTCCACCAACGACCTCCTTCAAGCAAAGCTGAACGAATAGGTTCGGGGGCTCCGCGATCCAAATAATACACAATGGGTTCTACCGCTTCGCTCATGGATGCAGTCGGATCTTTCTTCTCTAAACGATGACGTGTGATGAAACGCTTTTCTATAGGTTGGTCGATGGGGGTAGCATAATCGTAATATGACATGCTGAAATAACCGGCACGCGGATCAAAAACCCTTGGCTTGTATTGATTATCGGGTAACTCAACAAAGGAATGATGCTGACGAACCGTAACACTGGTAGGCGTTGGCGTTACACTGCGTATATAGCCACCAGCCGGTTGTCCGCTAAAGGTAAGCGTTACTTCAACTTCAGAATTTTTGGGGAAGTTCTTGGTGCGAGGTAAGTAAAAAGCTGAACGAGATTTATCGACACTGTAATTACCTTGTCCTGTGCTCTTTAAGGTACCGGCCACATCGTGGGCATCTTGCAGAAAGAAATCGGTAGCGTCTACCAAGACCTGATTGCCATCTTCCGCTTCAACCTTAAAGCCCCATAATACCGACTGTGCAAAGGCTTCTTCAACAGCCCTGCGCTCATCTGCATTATTACTGATCGCGCGATAGCGATAGTTAGGTTCTGTCATGAGTACTTTGGGGCCGCGCCTTTCAAACTTAACAATGCGCTCACCGCCCAATTGCAAGCGATCCAAACCTATATCATTAGAGCCTACACCTGCCGCGAGCGATACAACATACAATAACTCTGTATCGAATTTATTGATGAGGAGAAATAGCTTATCTGTTTTTTCTTTGTAGTAAAAGGGCACAAAACCTTCGTAGGCTTTCATACCTGCCACCTTAGTGGCCAATCCACCGGAGGCATTGCTTGGTGCTGGTGTTGTGCTGGTAGCCTGCTTCTTTTGTGCGAAGGCAAGGCTGCCTGCCAATAGGATCAAAACGAAAACGTTCAGGAATCTCATAGATTAATCTTTCCTGTAAAATATTCATTCGATCCAGAAAGAACAACTGGCTTGCTATGAGCGGTCAATTATGTGGAGGAAATTTATCCCTTAAATCAATTTTTCCTGATTGGCTTTGGCAATGGCCTCCGACTTACAGGTTACTTGCAGCTTGGCATAGATGTTTTTGATGTGTGTTTTGGAGGTTTCTTTAGAAATGAAAAGCTCTTCTGAAATTTGGGTATAGGTTTTCCCTTCGGCAATCAGCGATAATATTTCTGTTTCGCGTTTGGTAAGTGGAGAGTTGGGGTTTACATGAAAATTATCAATCACCATGCGCGCTATGCGGCTGCTCATCGGGGCACCTCCTCGGGTAATTTCTTCGAGGGCCGCCAGTAATTCCATATAGTTAGCGCTCTTGGTAATATAACCGGAAGCGCCAGCCTTCAGCGCTTCAAAAACAAGGTCACTGTCTTCGTAAACAGTCACCATCACAATTTCTGTGGTGGGCATTTTATCTTTAATCACCTTGGTGGCCTGTATGCCATTCATACCCGGCAACTCAATATCCATAAGCACGATATCCGGTTTGTCTTTTCCAAGATGACTGATAGCCTCCTCTCCTTTTCCATAGCCATTCACCACATTGAATTTGGGCGAACTATTTACAATGAGGCTGAAGCTGTTGCGGATTTCCACATCATCTTCCACCAATATCACGCGCTTTTTAAATTCTTGTTCCATAATGTTCCTTATTAACGGCTGTAAATGCTAATACAATACTTGTTCTTCCTGTGTGTCCATCCCTTGCCTGTTCACTGCTTATACGTAAAACACTCTTGATGCGGTTAGCCCGGTCGCTGATATTTTGCAGTCCGTTCTTGCTTTTCAAGTCGCTCATGTTAAAACCGATGCCATCATCTTCAAAACTCAACACAAAACCCCCACCTATCTGCTCAAGGCTCAGCTTTACATTATGTGCTTGCGAATACTTAAAAGCATTCGTCATGGCTTCTTTGAAAATAAGGTTGGCCTGGCGACTAAATCCATAAGACAATAGCACCTTCTCGGGCACTTCGTTATAGGCTCTGAAGTGAATGGACTTCTCTTCAAATAACTTTTCACCAAAGTCGCGCAGATGTATGAACAGTTTTGATAATTCATCATTTACCGGATCAATTGACCAAATAAAATCGCGGGTGCCACTGTACAAATATTTGGCAGAGTTCTCCACTTTGCTGAACAAGTCGTTTTGCGTCATACCACTCTGGCCATTTAAGCGCAGTAAGCTCACATAATTAATGATACGCGATAATTGATTGCCCATCTCATCGTGGAAATCGCGGGCGATTTCTTTGCGTAGCGCTTCCTGCTCGCGCGTGCGAATGCGCTCCACTTCCATGAGACGACCTACTTTGTAACGCACACGTAAATACAAGAATAACAGCGTGGCACCTATGACGAGGATCACCATCATCAACACAAAGACTGCTGTTTGATAGAAGGGAGCTTGCACAACAAATTCATACCGCAGTGGCATGGCATCCCAGCTACCACGGTTATTCGTAGCCATTACTTCGAAGGTATAACGACCCGGTGCCAGGTGAGAATAGGTCACTACTTGTTGCGAGGAAGGCGAAGACCAAGTCCTGTCGTAATTGACGAGGCGATACTTAAACTTGACATTTGGAAAACGTTTATCCACCCGGTTAAAAGTAAAAGTGACATGGTTTTGATCAGGCGGTAAACGTAAGCCTGCCGGAATTTTAAAAAAGCCTTGCAGGCTTTGCGCATAACGATTGATCTGATCTTCTCCGAAAAGCAAAGCCACGCGCGTTAAGTGAAGCGGAAAGGAATGCACCTGAGCATGCGAACTTTCGTTGAAATCGTACAAACCATCAATCATACCAAAGTACCGCTCTTGCGTACCCAGGTGAAAAGCATTCTGGTTGGCCTCTACCCCTTCGAGGCCGTTGCTATGGTCGTAATGCAAACTGCTTTCGATGGATAAATCATCGCGCAAGCGCAAGCGCGAAACACCTTTTTCAGAGCCTATCCAAATTTCGTCTGCAGGATCTGCCGCTGCGAAGTAAATAAAATCAGATACGAGTCCTTCTTTGGAAGATAGACGCCAATGCTTATTCGTCTGGGGTTGATACACCAGCACCCCTGAACCACCGGTGCCCAGCAATAACAATGAATCGCGAAAAGGATGAATGGCGTTGATGTTGGTGTTTTCTATTTCCGGTAAGGGTACAGGAACAACCTTATCATTTTGCATAGCAGCAAGACCAAACTCGGTTCCTATAAATAAGGTTTTATAAAGAGGGGCATAATAAGAAGACAAGATGATGTTGCTGAGCAGGCCATCGCGCACGCCATAGTGCCGAAAGGTTTTGCCATCGAAGTAATTGAGGCCTGCACCCAGCGTACCAATCCACACATTATTTTGTTTATCAAATTGTATACTGGAAATCGAGCTGCCACTCAGGCCTTCATTGGCCGTGAACCACTGGAAGGTATCTTGTTCGCGCAAGTATTTTCCTAAACCATATTGCGTAGCTACCCAAACAATACCATCCTTGCTTTGCTGAATGCTCACGACTACATTTCTATAAGGCTCCTTAGGATCATGATAATATTTTACCTTACCGCCTTGCATGCGTATGATGCCCTGGTTGCTGGTGCCAATCCAGGTATTGTCTTCACTATCTTTCAAGATGGCCATGACGCCACGCATATTGGGGCCTCCACAACGATTGAAATCCTGCACGAAGTATTTATACAGACCATTACCATTGGTAGCGATCCAAGTGTTGCCTTCTGCATCTGGTAATATTTGCATGATGCCTTCTTCGCGCAATACCGTATCAATCTTGTGACCTTGTTCCGTAAAAGATTCTTTCAGCAAAAAGTTTTTATGGCGTGTCCAATACACCTGCTTGGCTGAGTCATAATAGAGTATGCTGTTTTGTACGGGCAGGCTTCGCTTCTCAAAACCGAGTTCGGGTAAAAGGAGGCTAAAGTAACCGCTATCAGTGAGGTAATAAGATTCATGACCCTTATTAACAATTGCGTAGAGACGATTGAAGTAACGCGTATGTTTGAATTGCTTTCTGCCGTCTTTATTTAAAAGTATAAAGGAGCTGTCGTTAAGGTAGAGCAAGGTTTCGCGGGTGGGTAGCAAGTGTGAATAAGCAATGTTTTTACCCGGTTGTATAGCCTTGTTCCAATAATACACGGAGTCGCGGTAAATTTTACCAAGGGTACCCGGCACTGAAATAAAGAAGAGCGAATCGCCCTGCTGAAATACTCTGCGGATGCGCTTGATAGCAGAAGGATCCCCCGGCTGTTGAAATTTGGTGAAGACCTTGCCATCGAACTTGGTGATGCCGCGCGGATGCACAATCCAGATGTTTTGCTTGCTGTCGATTTTTAAAAAAGTAATGATGTTGCTGAGCAAACCATCGAGGGTGGTATAAACCGTAAAGGCGTGGCCATCGAAACGGGCAAGGCCACCACCGTGGGTAGCAATCCATAGGTAGCCGTTGGCATCTTCCACCACCATATTTACCTGCGACTGCGGCAGGCCTTCGAGGGCCTTATAGTTTTTAAGCGTGTACTGCTGTGCTTGCGCATGGCAGAAGGCCAGGGAAAGTAACAGGGTGAAAAAAAACTTCATGAGAAGCAAGTTACAGGGAAATAGCGCAGTCTGATTAACCCTATGTACGGTATATCTGGAAAAAAGATTAACGGATGGCTTGCTTTGTGAAAGGCATAAAAAAACCTCCGCTGTTGGCAACAGAGGCTTTACCCTTGCCTTGGATCCATGGTTAAATCATTACGTTAAACTTCAGTGACCTGATCCTCACTCTTACCGCCAAAGGCTGCAAACACATAAGTCCTAATAGTATATAAGGCACACGAATAATTATTAGCTGATAATACTAGTGGAGTAATAGCACCCGATAATCTAGCTACACAATCAGTCTACCAATTTTCAAAATCTATCAATAAGTCATTGATTACTCTATTGAAGGAATTATAGACTTGATCATTAATACAACTTTTCAAACCGCGCAGTAAAGTGCCGCAGAAAAGGTGGCTCGTAAGTGATTTTTAAGCCGCGCTTTTGATCGCGTCTTTCCAGGATGTCGTCAAAAACATCAATCACATAATCTACATGACTTTGCGTGTAGACCCTGCGCGGTATGGCCAGGCGTACCAACTCGTTTTGTGCCGGAATCAGTTGGTGATCGGCATCGTACTTGCCGAACATGACACTGCCTACCTCCACGCAACGTATGCCGCCAAGCGTATAGAGATCGCACACCAACACCTGTCCCGGATATTCATGCACAGGTATGTGCGGGTAGAGGGCTTTGGCATCGATGTACACCGCATGCCCGCCAATAGGCCACACTACCGGAATGCCTTTGGCTTTGAGGTGCTCGCCCAAATAAGCAGTACTGCGGATGCGGTAGTGTAGGTAATCCGGATCAAAGACTTCTTTCAATCCAATGGCCATGGCTTCCATGTCGCGACCGGATAAACCGCCATAAGTCGCAAAACCTTCTGAAATAATCAAAAGGTTGGTGCACTGCATGCTCAATGCCTCATCTTTCAGGCATAGTAAACCACCCATGTTCACGAGTCCATCTTTTTTGGCACTCATCACAAAAGCATCAGCCAGGCGCAACATCTCCTGGGCAATGGCTTCATATGTCATATGCGCATATGCAGTTTCACGCTGCTTGATGAAATAGCTATTTTCAGCAACGCGGCAACCATCGATGACCAGCATGAGCTTGTGCTGATCGCAAATACGCCTTACCTCCTTTACATTTTGCATACTGACCGGCTGCCCGCCTGCCGAGTTATTGGTAACCGTCATGATCACCGCTGCAATCGCATTAGCCCCATGTTGTGCAATAAGCGCTTCAAGTGCCTGAGTATCGATGTTGCCTTTAAAAGGTAAATCGATGTTTGGATCGCGTGCTTCCAGGGGCATCACATCGATGGCGGTGGCCCCAGTAAACTCTATGTTGGCACGGGTAGTATCAAAATGCGTATTACTGATGAAGACTTTACCCTTGCCCCCTAAAATGCTGTAAAGAATTCTTTCTGCAGCGCGGCCCTGATGGGTAGGTAAAATGTAGGGCATGCCACTGAGCTCTTTCACAACATTTTCCAAATGCAACCAGCTTTTCGCACCGGCATAGCTTTCATCACCCATCATCATTCCGGCCCACTGGCGGTCACTCATCGCGCCTGTACCGCTATCGGTAAGCAAATCAATAAACACATCTTTGGAGTGCAAGAGAAAAGGATTGTAAGCACATTGCTTTAACACCTCTTCACGGTACGCTTCGGTGGTCATGGTAACAGGCTCTACCATTTTAATGCGAAAGGGTTCGGCCAGGGTGCGGTTTTTGGTAGTCTTCATAGGGCTGGTAAGATCAGGTACAAAGTATTGCCTAATCCTGCGGGTAAAACAGGATTAAAATCAGTTGCAGTACAGATAAATACACTGAGACTATCTGTGCAAAGGCCCTTGAATAACTGTACTTTAGTAGCAGCACTTGTATGGATCAGTATATTATCAATACACAAAATTTTCAACTCACGCACAGTGATTTTCTGATGCGGGCACTGGTGGCCCTGGGTATAGGCTTTATCATCGGCCTGGAACGTGAGCATGCTGCCATGCAAGAAAAAGTAAAAGGCTTTGCAGGTATACGCACTTTTATCTTTGTTGTGCTCCTGGGTTTTATGGCAGGCATGGCGCACTTCCTGCTCTCTCCCATCGTGTATGCGGGATTGCTGCTGACCGTGATCATGCTCACGGGTATTTCTTACTACATAACAGCCAGCAAAGGCGATATAGGCACCACAACAGAGTTCTCCATATTGATTGCTTTTCTCTTAGGCAGCTTTGCTTTTTTAGGCATGCTCGAGATCAGTTTGATGATCATGGTATTGGTGGTAGTACTCTTGTCGGCTAAAGTAAAATTACAGAGCATTGTGGGAGCCATTACGGTTGATGAGTTGTATGACTTCATCAGGTTTGTGGTGGTAGCATTGCTTGTCTTCCCCTTTTTACCCAACCGGGCCTTCGATACTTTTGGAGTACTCAACCCACGCGAAATAGGTTGGGTCATTTTGCTTACCTCCGGCCTTGGCTTTGTTGGTTATATGCTGATGAAGTTTTTGGGGCCCAACAAAGGCATTCTGATCAGTGGCCTGGTGGGGGGACTCATTTCCAGCACGGCTCTCACCTGGGTATTCGCCAAGAAGAGCAAGGTGAATGAACACTACGAGAGGCATTATGCCATGGCCATCCTGGCGGCTTCCTCTGTCATGATGTTGCGTGTCCTCATCTGGACATTCGTTTTTAATCAAAACTTGTTTCATACTGTTTACTTATACCTGCTAATACTTTTTGCTTCCACCTTAGGCGTAACCTTGTTTTTCCTTTTCCAATCCAAGCCATCTCCTTTACAAGAGGGCAGCATCCGGCAGGGTAAACCGCTCGACTTACAAGGCGCTCTCGTCTTCGGACTCATTTACACAGTTATTCTTCTGATCGTGAGTTATGCTAATGCCTACATGGGTGATAAGGGCTTGCTCATCTCCAGTGCGCTGGCAGGTTTATCAGACATCGATGCTATTACCATTACCGTGGCCAAGCTGGCCTTGGATGGCCTCGATCTTACAACGGCATGCAATGCTTTGTTGATAGCAACACTGGCCAATACTCTTGTAAAACTTGGCATAGGTATTTGGGCCGGCAGCGCTGCTTTGAGACGATACCTGTATATAGGCTATGGTGTGGTTATAATTACTGCTTTGTTATTGATGGTGCTGTTTAATAGTTGAATTTTGTAAGTACTTCCCTGCTCATAATGGATCTGGATTAAAATTCATTTTGAAATCCTTTGTGTTTACTCATTTAAAAATTCGCAACTTATACACGCTTTACCTATTATTTCATATGAAAATACTATTATCCCTTCTACTTGTTGCATTACTCTTGTCTTGCCAAACAGACAAACAGACGACTACGACAAGCAGTAAACGCTACGAAGACCTTGTACAACTCTTTCGCGATTGGAGAGCCTTTGAAAAGCCTCCGCTCAAAGCAGGTGCCCCTGATTATACAGTTGCTACTTTTCAACAACGGTGGCCTGCCTTCGAAACATTGCGCGCGAAACTCATGGCCCTCGATACCACCGCCTGGCCTATCCACCAACAGGTAGATTGGTTTATTGTGTGGGCTGAGATGAATGGCTATGACTTCAACTACCACACCTTAAAACCCTGGGAACGCGATCCTGCTTTTTATAAATCACTCTGGATGCACCGGAGCGATGTACCCGCACACGAAGGACCTACACATCACATGACAACTGAATGGTGGACCTACACTTTTCCACTCAGCGATAGTGCAAAAACAAGCCTCTTGCAAAGTTTGAGGGCCATTGCGCCACTCCATGATCAAGCCAAGCAGAACTTAACGGGCAACGCCCGAGAACTATGGATAGCAGGCATAAGGGATTTAGAGGGACAAGAACAGGAATTAGAAAACTTGCTTACGCAAACTGATATTCAGCAAGACACAGCCATTAGCAATACCATGAAAGAGGCCCTCTCCTCTACCCGCAACTTTATAGATTGGTTACGAGCAGAAAGCAAAAACAAAACCGGACCTTCCGGCATAGGTAAAGAAGCATACACCTGGTATTTACAAAACGTACACCTGGTGCCCCTCACCTGGGAAGATGAAGTGATGCTGCTCAAAACAGAATTGGCCCATGCCTGGTCATCGTTAAAATTAGAAGAGCACAGAAACAGAAAGTTAGCACCCTTGCAAACAGTAGAAAGCCCAGAGGCTTATCAAGCCCTGGCCGAAGCCTCCGCTAAAAGTTTGTTAGACTTTTTAGGGAAAGAAGAAATCGTAACAGTGAAGGATTACTTTGCTCCGGCACTGGCCGCCCAACTGGGCAGCTATGTACCCAAAGAAAAACGCAACTTCTTTTGGATCACCGCTCACCATGATCCCCGTCCATTATACTCACACTTCTATCATTGGTTTGAACTCGCCCGCATGGACAAGGAAAAGCATGACAGCGAAATAAGACAGCAAGCGCTGCTCTACAATATTTTTGATTCAAGAAACGAAGGACTTGCCACAGCAGTGGAAGAACTCTTTATGCAGGCAGGCTTGTATGATGAAAAACCCCAAGTGCGTGAAATCGTACACATCATGGCGGCACAGCGGGCTGCACGAGGCTTAGGATCGTTATATGCGCATGCCAATGAAATGACCATGGAAGAAGCGGGTGGCATTCATGCTGAATATACCCCGCGAGGCTGGATGAAAACTGAGAAAGACTTATTGCTCTTTGAACAACATTTGTATATGCGACAGCCTGGCTACGGCACCAGCTACATCACAGGCAAACACCTGGTTAAAAAAGCCATGGCCGAATATGCCCGACAACTCGAATTACAAAACAAAGCCTTCGCCATAAAAGACTTTATGGATCAGCTTAATGCTATTGGTAATATACCGATCAGCCTGGGACACTGGCAACTTATTGGAGATAACAGAGACATCCGCAGTGTAGCGCAATAAAGTTGTTCCCTATACACAAAAGCTGTAGTCGCAGGCTAGTGATTGATATGAATTTTACATACCTTAAATGCATTGTGCAGTTAGCTAATCATTAGTAACATAGTATGAATAAGAAATACCGTTCTCGCCCGGATAAAATGTTTCTCATCGTTATTGGTATTCCCATGCTTTCGATGTTGACGATGATGATGTTTCAAAAATCATTACTCGGCATCATCATAGCCACGCTGACGGCAGCTTTTGTGCTTTACCTGATCTTCAACACCTGGTATACGATAGAGCAGGATGTCTTGCACGTTCGCTGTGGCTTTTTGTATCGCAAGGATATACCTATAAAGGCTATTAAAAGTATTGCTACTTCTTCAAGTATACTCAGCTCTCCGGCCACCAGTTTCGATCGGCTGGAAATTGCCTTTAATCAATTTGACTCCGTATTGATTTCTCCTGAAAACAGACAGGATTTTATCGAAAGCCTGAAAAAAATCAACCCGACTATCATCGTTAACAGGTAAATTATGAAGCAACGAACACCAGAAAAAGCATGGATGGTAATACTCCTTGCTTGCTTGTGCTCTTCCTGTTACCCCTCAAAAAAAACAGAGCCAATGGCAGTTGATAATTACGATTCGCTGCGACTGGTGCTGGAGGGAATGCGCGACCGTGATCAGAAAGTAAGAAGAATTTTATTGGATTCCATTGGACTAGAATCACCTGCGGCCGGTCCCTACATCAAGCGAATGCTGGACATCGATGAGGAGAATCAACAAAACATTAAGATTATTCTCGAAAAATACGGCTGGCTTGAACAAAGTAAAATTGGACCACGCGCGGCAGAAGCCTTTTTCTTTACGGTGCAACACGCTGATAAAGCGATGATAGAAAAGTATTTTCCGGCCTTACAAAACCTCGCGGTAAAGGGGGAGGCCAATCCTTTACACAGCGCCATGATGGAAGACAGGTTACTGATGTATCAGGGTAAAAAACAAATTTATGGCACCCAGGCAGCCGACTTCAGAGCGGATAAGCAAATGGCGATATGGCCTATTGAAAATCCAGATAGTGTCAATGCCATCAGGCAAGCCATTGGCTTTACGCAAAGTATAGAAGCGTATGCGCAAGAGATGGAAGTGATCTACGACCCAAAGGAAAAACTTCCAGTAAAAAAATAAGTCTACTCTTTAAGTACTCCAGACCAAGCATTCAAAAAGTTTTCTCGTTTAAAAGCGATTGCCGTTCTTGTTGTCCGATGCGAAACAAATTACCCATCATCGTTATTGCACAATTCTTTTGCACGGCTGTCTGGTTTTCAGGCAATGCCATCATTGGTGAGTTAAGTAAATCATTACAGGCCGGTCCTGACTTCCTGGCTCATCTTACAAGCGCGATTCAAATTGGCTTTATCGCGGGAACTTTTGTTTTTGCACTCCTGGCCATAGCTGACCGCTTCTCACCTGCAAAAGTATTTTTCTTCAGCGCCCTATTGGCAGCAGGCTTTAACCTGATCTTGAGTCTAGCCGGCTTACACCAACAAGAACTTTTATTAGCCAGGTTTTTAACAGGCTTCTTTTTAGCGGGCATTTATCCTGTGGGGATGAAGATTGCAGCCGATTACTACGAACAGGGGCTGGGCAAATCGCTGGGCTATCTGGTAGGGGCATTAGTATTAGGCACTGCCCTTCCACATCTCATGAAGAGCAGCTTACAAAACTTCTCGTGGCAATCGGTTGTATACATTAGTTCAAGTATTTGCTTGTTGGGAGGACTACTCATGTTAGTCCTGGTACCTGATGGCCCCTTCCGCAAAGCAGGACAGCGAATACAATTCAATGGTTTTGTGCAGTCATTTAAGATGCCCGCCTTTCGAACAGCTGCCTTGGGATATTTTGGACATATGTGGGAGCTGTACACTTTCTGGGCTTTTGTGCCCGTGATCTTGCATACTTATCAAAGCTTACACCCCAACACATCATTCAACACCTCATTGCTTTCCTTCTTCATCATAGCAGCCGGAACGCCAGCGTGCATTGCGGCCGGGTATCTATCACAAAGTTTTGGTGCCAGGCGCATCGCTACCTATGCCCTGACTCTTTCGGCAGCTTGCTGCCTTATATCACCGCTGGTACTTGGCACGTCTTCAACCGTTGTATTCATCATCTTCTTAGTAGTATGGAGCATGGTCGTGATTGCCGACTCACCTTTGTTCTCCAGCTTGGTTGCCACTAGTGCACCAGCCCATCATAAAGGTGCTTCACTCACCATTGTCAATTCTATTGGCTTTTTCATTACTATTATCAGTATAGAGTTTACAAATGCCATGGGTAGCAAACTTCCCTTCCCCTATTTGTATATGCTACTTGCCATAGGGCCAGTGCTCGGCTTGACTAGCTTATATAGGAAAGACAAGAAATAGTAATCTTTAGATTACTATTTCTTGTATACAACCTTACCGTCAACGATAGTCATCATGACTTCTGCTGTCAATATTTCCATATCAGGAACAGTCATGATGTCTTTAGAAAAGACTGTAAAGTCGGCCAGCTTGCCTACTTCAATCGATCCTTTTACCTGTTCAGCAAATTCTCCGTAGGCAGCATCTAAAGTATAAGATCTAAGGGCTTGCGCTCTTGTCATTTTTTGTTCAGGTTCATAACCACCAGCGGGCTCGCCTTTCAGGGTCATGCGGCTTACTGATGCATAGAAAGAAGGGATAGGTGCCAATGGCTCAACCGGTGCATCAGTACCATTCACAATCTTAGCACCTGAATTCAATAACGATTGCCACATATAAGCGCCTTCTTTGATACGCTTCTCTCCGAGGCGATCAATAGCCCATGGTCTGTCGCTGCTCATATGGATGGCCTGCATGGCAGGTATAACACCCAGTGCGGCAAAGCGATTAATATCATTAGGATTTAAGTGCTGTGCGTGTTCCATCCGGAAACGATGGTTATTTGCCTTCGCAGGATTTTCTTTAAAGGCTTGCTCAAAGCGATTTAAGATTTCCTGATTAGCACGGTCACCAATAGCATGTGCACACACTTGAAAACCACTGTTAAGCGCCAGGCGTGAAACCTTTAACACGGTATCCATCGAGTATGTAGCCATCCCGGAAAAATCAGGGCGATCGGTATACGGTTCTAACAACCATGCACCGCGTGAACCAAGGGCTCCATCGCAGTTTAATTTTACCGAACGGATGCTTAGAAAATGTGTGCTGTCTATGATTGGGCCATTCTTAAAATATTCATACACCAAATCAAGATCGAAGCCGGTAAGCATCGGATAAAGTCTCACGCCTAATTTTCCTTCGCGCTGAAAAGCTTTGAATAATTCAAGGTTTTCTTTACCTGCGCCCGCATCATGAAAACTGGTAATGCCGTTTCTCCAACAGGCTTTAATCGCTAACTCAAGTGCTTGTCTGTCCGTCTCTGCAGTATTCTCAGGAATTTTAGCAGCTATGAGGGTCATAGCGCGCTCGTTAAAAATGCCTGTTGGGTTGCCTAACTCATCACGGATAATTTCACCGCCATCTTGCGATGTTTGGCTAAGTGCCTCCTTCGACAATTGATTAACACCAGCGATCTCCATGGCTTTAGCATTGGCAATAGCGGCATGACCACTCGCATGGCGCAAGAAAACAGGATTGTTGGGTGATGCCTCGCTTAACAATTGATGCGTTTGAAAGCCTTTCACCATTTTCTCAGGCTTTACATCCCATTTATCCTGGTGCCAGCCTCTTCCTAAAATCCACTGGCCAGGTTGTGCTTTAGCAGCCGCCTCGCGCACGCGTGCCACCATCTCATCATAACTCTTCACATCCATCAAATCGAGGTTAAGCTCGTTATAACCAACCCCCATAATGTGGGCATGACCTTCAATAAAGCCTGGGGTCATAACCCTCCCTTGCAAATCAATAACATCAGTCTTATCACCAATAAACTTTTCCAGATCGGCTGCTGTACCCACGGCTATAATTTTATTGCCTTTTACAGCCACAGCTTCCACACTGGGTTGCTTTTCATCAACGGTATAAATAGTACCGCCTTTAATGAGGATATCCGCCTTTTCTTGTTGAGAGCAAGAGGCCAGTATGACCAAAGCCAACAGGAGATAGATAAGTCTGCGCATAGATGTATAGGTTTTGCGTAATGATAAGGATATTTCTTGTATCAAACAGAACTTTTACAAATGCGCGAACAGCCAGTGATAAACGTTTACTTAAGCCTATCTTTGCGTTTTTAAAACCCTATGCGCGAACGCCTCTGGATTTTTATTAAGCTCCTGCTGTATTGGATGATTTTTATGACTGTCATCCGTATTTGCTTTCTGGCCTACAATTACGATTACAGTGCCCAGTTAACTTTTGTTGAAATCATGCTTTCACTGATGTACGGCCTTTCGATGGATTTAAGCATGACTGGCTATATGCTGCTGCTCAGCGGTTTATTGTTAAGCGCATCATTACTGATAAAAGGAAGATGGATTTATTATAGCCTCTATGCAGTAAGTATGCTGGCCCTTTTGATTCAGACTTTTATTGTAATTGTTGACGTTGAGCTCTACAGGCATTGGGGTTTTCGCATGAACAATACACCTTTGTTTTACATGGGGAGTGGTGCCGTGGGCAGCGTGGATGTTTGGGTAGCTGTTAAGGTGCTGACATTGGGCGTTATATTGGCTATTGTATTTATTTGGCTTTTTAATAGATGGATTGCTCCCGGCTTAAGGAACTTAAATGCCGGTCTAAAAAAAAGTGCACTGTTGTTTTTATTGCTATCTGCCTCGATGATTATATGCATACGCGGCAGTTTCACGGTAGCCACCATGAATACAGGCTTTGTCTATTTTCATACCAGTAAAATGTATGCGAATCACGCTGCCATCAATGTGGTTTGGAATTTCTTCAGGAGTTTGAGCAGTAGTGGACGAGTAGAATATCCTGAAAACTTCTTCGACAAAAATTTAACAGAACAATATTTCCAGGAACTCTATCCGGCAAACGATTCTACCACAAAAATCATAGCAGTAGATAAACCTAACGTTATATTAATCATCATCGAAAGTTACACTGCTTCTGTAATTGAAGTACTGGGAGGTGCACCTGGCATTACGCCAAGATTCAATGAGTTAAGCAAAGAAGGTATTCTATTCGATCAATTCTATGCCAGCGGAGATCGAACCGATAAAGGTTTGAGCAGTGTGCTCAGTGCTTATCCAGCGCAGCCCAATTCGTCAATCATTAAATTTCCGGGTAAAACACAAAGCCTGCCTTCACTCAATAGAAAGATGAGAGCCCTTGGCTATAAAACTTCGTTTATTTACGGAGGTGATGCAGACTTCGCTAACTTCCGTTCTTACATTACTGCGTCCGGCTTTGATGCCCTTACCGAAGATGAAGATTTTGATGATGAGCTCAATAATTCCAAATGGGGTGTGCACGATGGTTTTGTTGGTCTCAGGGCCCTGCAAGAATTAGATACTGCCAAAGCCCCCTATTTTAAAGTGTGGTTAACCCAAAGCAGCCATGAACCGTTCGATGTACCGGCAGCTCCTAAATTTTTAGACAATAGTCTTGATCATCATTTTTTTAATTCTTGCCACTATACCGATAGTTGTGTAGGCGCCTTTATCGATAAATTAAAACAAAGAGATGATTGGGATAAGACATTAGTCATTATTACTGCCGATCATGGCCACCGGTTACCAGGTAATCAAATTTTACAATCAAGAGAACGTTTCAGGATTCCACTATTACTTATCGGAGGTGCCATCACCAAGAAAGACACCATCATACACACGGTAGGCAGCCAAACCGATATTGCCAATACCTTGTTAGCACAACTCAATGCTGCCTCTACAGATTTTACTTTTAGTAAAGACTTATTCGCCCCCAAGATAAATCCACATGCTGCCTTCTTTTTTAACAATGGTTTTGGTTTGGTGCTTCCTGATAAACTGATGATCTACGACAATACCGCACAGGTTTTTGTGAAAGATGAAAACAGTAACGATCATGATAAAAATTCAGGAAAGGCTTATCAGCAAAAGCTGTATAGTGATTTCAATAAACGTTAGTGTAAGATTTTATCACGATGAAGAAAATATTGCTCAGCATCATACTTACTTTGTCATCTACCTTGTTACAGGCGCAGGATTTCGGCTTATCTTTTTCATACTTCCTGCCGAAAGACGGTTACTTCTCTACGCCCATCAGTCCCTTTTCATTGAGAGCTGTTGGCTTTAATTTCAATAACTACATTTCAGTAGAAAGTGGCGCTTCATTATACCGCATGTCCGGTTTAATGCTAAAAGACACACCGCTTAATACTAAAGATCCCATCATTGGTCCGAACTTTACATTGTTTGTACCGGCACAACTTGTGCTCGCCCTTCGTGGTCAGCGCCTGGCTTTTGAAATAAAAGGAGGCGGCTTCGGTTTTTTACCTTTCGCCAACAAATTAAATACAGGTCATTTAGACAAGGCCATCCGCAACTACGAAAACTGGGCTGTAGCCAATGCAGATGCTTCCTTCAGAAGCCAACCGGGCTATGGTTGGATGGCAGGCGCAGAGCTTACGGTTTATGCCACGCAACAATTTGGCGTATCGCTGGAATGTAACTATCTGGCAGGTTCTGCCGCTTTTGCCATGGAAGGCACCTACACAGGTGGCAATAGTAGCTTGGAAACCAAAACTTTCGATTTTTCGGAAGCTGCCATGGACTTAACAGGGCTTGAATTTTCTATAGGCGTTTTCATGACAAGCGGTGGCAGCAAAGGCAAAGCACGCAGGCGCAGGTAAGTTGCTGCTCTATTTAGAACATTTTTGTGCCCCTGGTGTTATTGCATTGATGAAAATTTATAACCTCAAGCGCACGCAGTGGCTCCCTATTTCCCTAACTGAAGCATGGAATTTCTTTTCTACACCTCACAACCTTGAAAAAATTACGCCCAAACACATGGGCTTTCATATTCTATATAAATCGGGAACGGATAAGATGTATCCAGGTCAGCTCATTCGCTACCGTGTCAATGGCATCCCTTTCGTACCCATGCATTGGGTAACCGAAATTACCCATGTGCAAGAACCATTGTATTTTGTTGATGAGCAACGTTTTGGTCCCTATGCACTATGGCACCACCAGCACCACTTTAAAGAGGTAAATGGTGGCGTTGAAATGGTCGATGAGGTTAATTATGCTGTTCCGCTCGGTATATTGGGTCGCTTTGCTAATCTCGTGTTTGTAGAGCGTGAGGTAAATGCTATTTTTGATCATCGCTACAAGATTTTAGAGCAGTATTTTTCAGAGAAGAAGTAAGATAGTATGAGTTGGATTACCCTTGTTATTTGCGCAGCCATAGCCATAGGCACCTTTCTCTTCTGGGAATTAGTGGCATGGTTTACCCATAAATATGTGATGCATGGTTTTTTATGGACCTGGCACGAATCTCATCACACCGTGCATGATCACGCCCTTGAAAAAAATGACTGGTTCGCTGTTGTATTTAGCATCCCGTCCATTGCACTTTTCATTATCTCCACCACAATTTATAAAAGTCCTTACCTATTTGCGGTAGCAGTAGGCATTTTATGTTATGGCCTGTTCTACATGGTATTTCATGATGTGATTGTACACCAAAGAGTGAAGTGGAGACCTAAGAAGCGTTCGCGTTACTTGAATAGAATGATTCATGCCCACTACATACACCACGCCAAACATTCGAAAGAAGATTGCGAAGCGTTCGGCTTTTTGTATGCACCCAAAAAGTACGATACTAGTAAACTTGAACTGAAAAAAGATCGTCAGTCTACCCAATAGAGCTTAGCCTGTGAACGAACGTTATTTATACCTGGCCCTCGACCTTGGATCTATTTCCTTTCCTTTCCTCTTTAGTTTTTATCCCAAAGCTAATTTCTCTAAAGAGTGGAAATACCTTTTCCCTGCACTCTTCATAACGGCCTTCATATTTATTATTTGGGATGAGATCTTTACTCAAATGGGTATTTGGGGATTTAATGCCCGATACTTAACCGGCATCTATCTGGGAAGTTTACCCTTAGAAGAAGTGTTATTTTTCTTCTTCATCCCCTATGCTTGCATTTTCATTTACTTCTCTACCCTGCATCTTTCCAAAAGAGATTACTTCCAAAACATTAGTAAGCACATCACACTAGTCTTAATCATTTTTCTTATAGCAGTTGGCTTATTCAACCTGGATCGTTGGTACACTGCCGTAACCTTCCTTGCGCTGGCCATCTTTTTAACCATTCACCAGGTATGGTGGAAATCGCCTTACATGGGCAGGTTCTATTTCGCTTATCTATTTGTACTGATACCATTCACTATAGTAAATGGTATACTCACCGGTTCTTTTATTGATGAAGAAGTGGTGTGGTATAACAATGCTGAGAATCTGGGCATACGCATAGGCACCATTCCCTTCGATGATTTATTTTACAACATGCTGATGTTGTTGATGGCAACAACGCTGTTTGAATACTTCAAAAAGAAATTTAAAACAGCATAAAAAAGGCTCCTACTTAGGAGCCTTTTCTGCTTTTGCTTTTTTCTTCTTTTTCTTTTCACCCCCGAGAGCGCCTTCCAATGCATTGAGGCTCTTGCCAACTGCCTGTTTCCTCTTATCGTCACGTTTTATCTGCTCAATAATTCTTGACGCGATTTTTTTGGTGCTCTTACCTACCAACTTCTTCAATTTTCGGCCGAGACGGGCGTGCTCAATTGACTCAATACTTTTAACAAGTGCCCCACTTAGGGTTGAGGCTAGTTCCTTTTTTTGTAGTTTATTTTTAGCAGTCATATGTACTAATTGAACTGTTAATGTATACAATGTTCAATTACGAAACATAATTACAAGATAAAATTAACATACTACTCATAACGCAGGGAATCAACCGGTTTTGCCGAGGCGGCCTTAATTGACTGATAACTTACAGTAAGCCATGCAATTACAATTGACAATAAGGCACTTCCAATAAAAATCAGTGGGCTTAAAGCAATACGGTAAGGGAAATCAGCCAACCACCAGTTGGCCAAATACCAGCCAAGTCCTATGGCAGGTATGAGGGCTATTAAAACCAGAATCACAAACTCCTTTGATAGCAAGAGCGATAAGCTAACTACAGAGGCCCCCATGGCCTTGCGTATGCCTATTTCTTTCGTGCGCTGTTCTGTGGTAAAGGCTGCCAGGGCAAACAAACCCAGGCTAGCGATGGCGATAGCAAGACAAGAAAAGACTGTGAAAATATCACGAAGGCGCTGTTCTTCTCTAAAGAGTGTATCAAAGTTTTCATCAAGAAATACATACTCGAAAGGATCGCCCGGTGCATATTGTTTCCATAAACTTTCTACCGATGCCACTGCCTCTTTGGGTGAACCTTGATAGCGAATGTATAAATTGGATGACTGCTCTGATAAACGAATCAGCACAGGCATTACCTGCTTTTTCAAGGATTCAAAATTGAAGTCTTCCACAACGCCTACTACCCTTATGGTCTGTGGTGTTTCAAAATTAAAGTCCACAATTTCCTTTCCAACCGCTTCGGTCCAACCAAATTCGCGTAAGGCTGCCTGATTAACAACACATGCCATAGAGTCAGAGGCAAAATCTTTTGACAAAAAGCGACCTTCTTTCAGTGTAAATTTCATCACCTTATCATGATCCCAGTCTGCATTATATTTCATTAAGAGATGATCAACATCAACGCCCTTTTCTCTGAATACATTAATGTTGTTGGCACCTGGAAAAGTAGTGTTCGCGTACGTTGAACCTTCAATACCACTTAAGCTGTTGACAGCATCCTTGAAGGCAACGCGCTTGGTACTAAGCCGGTTCATATTCTTCAACACCAATACATTGCGCTGATCAAGACCCATGTTTTTATTTTGCATGTGATCTAACTGCCTATACACCACCAAGGTGGCAATAATCAGAAAAATAGAAACAGCAAATTGAAACACAACCAGAGAACTACGAACTCCTTTAGTCTTCATACCACTGCGCACCTTCCCTTTTAATACTTCGGCTACATTAAACGAAGTAAGATATAAAGCAGGATAGCTGCCAGCCAAAAAGCCTACTACGAGAATTAATCCAATAGCTGATGCAAAAAACATCGGATCAGTAAGTGCTTGTAATGTCAATTGTTTTCCTGAAAGCAGATTAAAATATGGTAAGGCCGCATAACAAACAACTATAGATATAATCACAGCAATTAAACTATAAATCAAAGACTCAGATAAAAATTGCCAAACCATCTGTCCTCTTTGCGAACCCAGGGTTTTTCTTAGCCCTACTTCCTTTGCTCTTCCCGCAGATTGCGCAGTTGACAAGTTCATAAAATTGATGCATGCCAGTAACAAAATGAATATACCGATGCCGGAAAAGATATAGACATAACGGATATCACTGGATGGTTCAATGTCATCTGGAAACTTATTGCGCAAGTGGGAGTCTGTCATGGGATAAGCCACGTAACTATAAATACCGCCTTGCTTTCTAAACTCCTCGAATTTTACACCAAGCCCTTGCTCCAATTCTACACCCACATATTTTTCTACCACATCTTCCAGCTTAGCATTAACGTCTTCTAGTTTCGTATTTGGATTGATGGTTACATAAGTCTGCAGGGAGTTTCCTGTCCAACCCGGCCATATTTCATTAGGATCATCCAAAATAGTTGAAAATGATAATAGTGCTGAAAACTGTATGTGCGAATTACTCGGTGCTTCCTTAGCAACACCTGTAACTTTATAAGCGCGGTTATTATTGCCAACCACTATCATCTTACCCAAAGCATCTCCATTAAAATATTTAGTGGCCAAGGCTTCTGTAATGACTACCGAGTTAGGTTCTTTTAAAGCTGTTAATTTATCGCCAGCTGCTAAATCAAAGCTGAAGAATTGAAAAAAATTGGAATCGGCATAATGAATATTAAACTCTGAGAATATTTTGTCCTCATACTTAAAGACCACCCCGCGTGATCGACCAAAAGGGTTCAATCGCGTCATTGACTCAATGCCAGGGATTTCTTCCTGCATGGTGGGGCCTAAAGGTAAGCATGAGTTGGTAGTGTAGATTTCCTGGCCTGCAATTTTACCATGTAAGCCAATGCGGTACATAGTGGTTGCATTTTCATGAAAGCGATCGTAGCTCAGTTCATCCTTTACATAAACAAAAATCCACAAACAACAGGCTATACCAATGACTAAACCGGAAATATTGATCGCTGAATAGAATTTATGTTTCCGGATATTTCGAATGGCAATCTTGAAATAGTTTCTAATCATGGCGATTGGGTTTGATGTTGGCTAGATGTTTTATTTATTAAGAAGGTTGCTTGGATGCTTTAATCATTTTTCAAATTATCGACAGGGTTTACCCGAATAGCCTGGACCGTTTGTGAGCCAACTGTAAACAGACCAAAAAACACCAGGATAGCAATTCCAATCGAGACTGTTACAAAATCTACACTTACATGATAAGCCAGGTTCTGCAACCACATGGTATTGATAAAATAGGCAGCGGGCACTGAAATCAGAATGGCTAATAGAAGGATCATGATATACCCTTTAGAAAGATTATAAATCAGTGACCCATCAGTAGTTCCTAATATCTTCCTGATAGCAATCTCCTTCTTTCTGGTTTCAATCGTATAGGTAGCCATCCCTAACAAACCAAGGCAGGAAATAACAATGGCCAGGAAAGCAATGAAGCCTAATACCCTCACAAGCGTACCAAAAATAATTTGATACAATTCACCCATCTCGGCTTCAAAATCACGGATATCGACTTTTGTACCAGGGTTGCTTGCTGCCCATACTTTCTCTACAGTTGCCGATGCGTCTTTAAAATCACCATGGTAAACGATCTGCAATTGTTTATACTCATCAGGATTATACACAAGCGCCATAGGTCTGATGTGATCGCCAAAGAACTCATAGAAATAATCCTTCACTACCCCAATCACCTGGCGTTCAGTAGAATCAGTTTTGAATATTAATGTCTTGCCTATTGCATCAAGGGGTGTTCCCAGATCAAATGATTTGACAGCCTCCTCATTAAGTACTATGAAGTTTTTATTTGACTCATGATTGCCTTCAGTAAAAAACTTTCCGGCAATCAATTCCAGCTCCATATTATCTACATAATCCTCATCAACTGAGTAGTAGTTAAGATCTTCCCACTCAGGATCTGACATCTCTCGTTTAATATTTTCTCCATAGCCTACGCCTGTTAGTGGCACGTGCGATACAGCCGAAACACTCTTAATATTGCTTTGCTTTTCAAGTTCAGTTTTAAGCGTAGCTAATGAAGTATTATTAGCCGGTACAATCAATTTATTTTCTGTGGCAAAGCCATTATCATAATGCAGCAACAAATTCATTTGATTGTACACTACGATTACTGTCAAGATAAAAATCATAGAAAGTGAAAATTGCACCACCAGCAAAGCTTTGCGCAAGCCCACCTTCGACATCAACTTAGTATTGCCAAAATTCTTTAATACTTTGATAGGCTGAAAACCTGAAAGAACAGCTGCCGGAAATAAACCCGCAATAATCCCCACCAATACTGCAAACACCACAAAAATGCCATATACTATATAGTTAGCTGATAAATTCCATTTTAAAAATCTGGCGAAGGCTAAATCTTCGATGAAGGGGCGCAACATATAAATCATAGCGATGGCAAAAACCAAGGCAAACAGCGATATCACGACAGACTCGCTGATAAACTGGACAAACAATTGCCAGCGCATGGCACCCGTTACCTTTCTCACGCCTATTTCTCTTGCTCTTGTCAAGGAGCGGGCAATTGATAAATTGGTGAAGTTGAAACATGAAGTGATCAGTACGATGCCTGCAATACCTGCCAGAAAATAAACAAGGAACCAAGGCATAAAAGGACCAATAGGATTATTAATCATTCTGCCAGGGATGATATCCAGTAAATTTTGAGCAAGATATTTTACCTCAATTCCCTTGCCATCAGGCAACTTAGAGAAATGATCTTGATGCACTTTTACCAAATGCGGTTCAATATCTGCAATGGTCTTTCCTTCCTGCAATACGATATACACCCAACCCATGGTAAAATTTTGCCAATTGTCCAGATCGCCACCTATCAAATCAGCTGCTTGTAAACTCTTCACAGTACTAATGCTGGCAAATGCTTCAGCCACAATATGCGATCTGTTGTCAGTCTTCTTAATGACACCGGTTACTTTATAGGTACCCAGTGTTCCTACTTTCAACGATTCGCCCACCGGGTTCTCAACACTAAATAATTTCTCTGCAGCTTCCTTGGTAAGCACCACAGAATAAGGTTCAATTAAAGCCGTATTCGGATCACCGTACAACAATTCGTGATTGAATACTTCTAATACTTCTGGATCTGCAAAGAAGCCACTCACTGGTACATTAATATCATGGCCGGGTTCCAACTCCATCCAACTGTTCCCAAATCCACGCATTAAACGCACAGCTTTTTCTAGACCTGTATAATTATTTAATAATTCATCGCGGAGTGGCAGTGTAGTGGTGGCCGCCTCGCTGCCAGGCATGTTATTATCCTCTCTGAAGATTGGCAAAGAATTTATTCTATAAATTCTTGACGCCAGTGGGTTATGCCGGTCAACCATCATTTGATCGGCCACCAACATGATAATACCCATGCAGATGGACATGGCCACCGCCAAACCAAAAATATTGATAAAGGAAAAAGTGCGATGTTTACGAATGGTACGCAAAGCGATCAGAATGTAATTCTTTAGCATATAGTAAAATTTAAGAGGGGGGTTATAGATGCCTCTTTGACGCTTCAACGATTCTATTGGTTACCGATTGCCGAAACTTTTTAGTCATTATTCATCCCGCAAGGTTTTGGTTGGATTCAACATGGCCGTAGCAACTGTTTTATAGCCTACAGCCAGCATCGCTACGACTACCATTATGCTAATTGAAATCAGTAAGGATGCAGTGTTAAGCTCGAGATAATATTCCCAGATTGAATCCATCAGGGCATTGGAACCGAAGTATCCCAGACTTCCACCAATTAGTGTGGCCACCAATAAATTGATGATAAACTCAAAATTGATAACACCGGCAATGTTACCCACGGAAGCACCTAATACTTTCCGCACACCAATTTCCTTCATGCGTTTAACAATATTTAAAGAAACGAGTGTATATAAACCAATGCCTGTCATGAGGGCCGCAAAAAATCCTAAAAAGCCAAACATGGTCGTTACATTCTTATTAATGTCGTTTGTCTCTTGCAGGGCCTCATCGATCAGCTGGCCATTATACAGTGAATTAGGAAAGACTTCTTTCCACTGGGCTTCCATAAAGTCATTAATCTCCGCGAGTTTACCCGGAGCAGCCTTCACCACTAGTTGTTGGTATTTGTCTGGTGATGTATACCGAATCATCATTGGCTCAATGGGCGCCCATAATGCGCGACTATAAATATTCTTCACAACGCCTACCACATACAATTGCACTGTGTCCATCCACACCAGGCGCTTTCCAATAACGTCACCTTCCCAGCCAAATTCCTTTATAAATTCTTCTGTTACTATGACAGATTCTTTTAAGTCTGTTTCAGAATCCTTGTTAAACTTTCTGCCCGTAAGCAGGGTCACATCCATCACATCAAAGTAATCATCTCCCACTTCCATAATATCGACCTCGCGTTCAACGGACTCATATTTAACAGGATCGTTATAGTAAGAGTTACCAATATGATGACGCGTACCGGCCACAGCCACTACATCGGGATGTTTGCTTACTGCATCGCGATAGGTATTATAAGCGCCTTCATTGCCCACCCAGGCAGATACTACACCTGAGGTAGCAAAACCGAGATCGTAATTTTTTTGATAGATTCCATTATTATAAAAAGCTACTCCCATAATGATGGACAGGAGAGAGATCACAAATTGTCCACCTAATAATATGCGTGTAAACCAATTGGTACCGCCAAACTTAGCTTTACCCTTCAAAATGCTAACCGGTTCAAAAGCGGTAATATAAAAGGCGGGATAGCTTCCTGCAATTAAAGCAGTGATCACTAATAATAGTATGAGAAACAACAAGAAGCCAACATTCTCTGAGTAACTTAAATGAAGTTCTAACCAGGGCCATAAGGAATCATAGGCGGGCACTAACCACTCAGCCAATAACAAACCTGCGATTAAACCCAAAAAACAGAGAATGAGATTCTCGCCTAAAAATTGAAAAACGAGTTGCGTGCGCAAGCCTCCCATCACTTTGCGAATACCTATTTCCTTCAAGCGTCTGCTTGAAATAGCAATGGATGTATTGGTGAAATTAAAACAAGCCAAGAGCAACAACATCACCGACATGATAGCTGGAACCACTACTGCTTCATTGGGTATACCTCCCTGCAACCAATCGCTATTAAGGCGCGGGTTCGCCCGGTTAGTGGCCATCATGCCGACAAAAGGTTGTAAATAATAAGAAGTGATCTTAAAATCTTCTCTGACTTTGTTCTGAGGCGCTACATAATTTTGCAATGCTGCGGTAACACCTTTTACCAGGGAAGGATCTTCAATTTTCAAGAATAAAGCAGCCGTCCAGCGCTTCCAGCTGTTCTCACTCATTTCAGGGTCTAGATTTACATCCCAGAAATTATCAAACAGGGTAATGACCTCAAATCCAAAACTATTGTTAGAAGGCTTCTTCTTAAACACACCACCGATGATAAACTCCTTCGGATTTCTGCTACCATTCTTATCTAAAATGATTTGGGTAAGCATCTGACCCACTACATCCTCTTTGTTGAAATATTTTCTGGCAGTTTCATCGCTTATAAAAATCTGGCTGCGATCGTAGAAATTATCGAAACTGCCATACTTCAACTCATAATCAAAAAATTCAAAGAAAGATGAATCTGCAAAAGCCATCTGTGTTCCAAAGATCTCATCGCCAATCCTTATATCGCTGTATGTAGTATGATAACGAGTTACCGATTTCACATCTTTTACATTTTGCTTGATGTAACCAGCCAATGGCATTGGAATAATGCCATAACGTTCATTGGAGCCCTGAAACTCGCGCCAAAACTGAACCCGGTAAATATCATCGGTATTTTTAAAACTGGCATCCCATTTATCAGAGTACTCCCAATTTAAGTAAGCCACAATGCAACAAGCGATGGCCACACCCATACCAAATACATTAATAAAGATGAAGAGTTTGTTCTTCAGTAAATTTCTAAGGGTGATGAGAAGGTAGTTTTTAATCATGACAATGTTTATTGATAATGACTAAGGACAAGTATAGTACGCAAGAGGTTGCATGATGTTACAGCCTTCTCTAAATACATGCCAAAATAGAATGTGTCTTACTTACAGAAAAACCGCACCTTACAATACATACCCTGTACGGATTTGTACAGTTAAGTGTTCACTTATTTTTTCTTAAAAAAAAGAGGCTACTGCGTAAACAGTAGCCTCTGATGACAGAGAGTCCTTTCTAATTAGATATGAAATTGTTCCTTCACATTTTCCGTAATCACCTTACCATCGAATAAGTTGATTACACGATGTGCATAGTTAGCATCGTAAGGCGAGTGCGTAACCATGATGATGGTGGTACCTTCTTCGTTCAATTGAGATAAGAGCTTCATCACTTCCTCTCCATTGGTAGAATCAAGGTTACCAGTCGGTTCATCGGCCAGTATCACTTTAGGCTTGGCAACAATGGCACGACTAATGGCTACACGCTGCTGCTGTCCACCTGATAATTGCTGAGGGAAGTGATTTCTTCTATGCATAATATTCATACGCTCTAATACTTCTTCCACACGCTTCTTGCGCTCGTCAGCAGGTACCTTCATATATAATAAGGGAAGCTCAACATTTTCATACACGGTTAACTCATCAATTAAGTTAAAGCTCTGGAAAACAAAGCCGATAGAACCTTTGCGTAATTGAGCACGCTGGCGCTCAGAATATTTGGCTACTTCATGTTCGCCAAAGTGGTACTCGCCACTAGATGGGTTATCGAGCAATCCTAAAATATTTAACAAGGTTGATTTACCACAACCAGAAGGCCCCATGATCGCCACAAACTCACCATCTTTAATTTCTAAGTTGATGTTGTTAAGCGCGGTGGTTTCTACTTCTTCGGTCTGGTAGACTTTTTCAAGGTTTTTAAGTTTTATCATGGCTGGTGGATTTTCTGGTTTAAGATGCTTTATCAATACTTTTAGTTCTACTCGTTTTTATCATTATGGATACTAAGACGCAATTTCCTTGTTACTGGTTACACTCAATTCAGTAGCAGTACTTCGTTATTGCCAAAATTCTCGTACGATGATGTAATCACCTTATCGCCTGGTTGCAGGCCTTCTAATACTTCAAAGTTCTCGGTATTCTTGCGGCCAAGACGTATGTTTCGTTTCACGGCCCTGTTATCGCCATCTAATACATACACCCAATTGCCTCCGGTATCTTTGTAAAAACCTCCAACAGGTAAGAGCAATTCTTCTGAAGATTGACCTAACTCAATGCGCAAACGCAATGACTGTCCTCTGCGAATACCCTCAGGTGTTGACCCTACAAATTGCATATCTACCTGAAAGCGTCCGCCTGTAATGGTCGGATAGATGTAGGTGATCTCCAGTTCATAATCACCGTTATTAAAGCTTGTCGTTGCATGCAAGCCTTGAGAGATTCTGGGCAAGTACAATTCATCGATCAGCACACTTACTTTATAACTGCCAACCACATCTATCTGCCCGATGCGTTGGCCCTGATTAACCGCCTGCCCTACTTCCAATTGTGGACGAGACAACTGTCCATCAATCGGGGCGCGAATTACAAGGTTATCTAAAATTCTGCCAACACCCACCAGGCTTTCAGTCATCTTCTGCTCGCGGAAATTCAACTCGCGCACCTGACGAATTCTGTCAAGAGAATCATTCTTATACACCTCATATGTAATGCGTCTGCGTTCCACGTTGTATTTATAATCGGCCTCCGTTCTTTCGAACTCTTGCTTAGAGATGAGTTTTTTCTCAAAAAGTTGCTTCTGCCGGCTATACTGCGGTGCTAAAATGGCCAATTGATTATCGATCAAAGCCAATGTTTGGCGCTGCTCCAGGTCATTGCGGGTTATGGCCAAGCGCGTATCGCGCTGTCGTGTTATACTTTCATTCAGTTGGGCTTCTTGCTGCAACACACTCAACTCACGATTTAAATTGCTAAGTTCCATGATCACATCACCCTTCTTCAGCATGGCACCGCTCTCGGCTACCACACGCTTAATGTTACCACCTTCAATGGCATCAAGGTATACCGTTCGACTTGGCTCAACGGTTCCTGTTTGCGGAATGAACTCTTGAAACACACCGCGTTTCACGGTGGCTATAGTAATCTTATCCTTTTCAATCTTCAGCTTCGAACGCCTGTCGGCAAAAATCAATTGATAGGCAACAAAAATGATCAGCAATCCGCCACCGCCAAAAGTAGCGATGCGCTTAAGTGTCCAGGTCTTCTTTTTAATCTGCTTGTCCATTATAAAATGTTGGTGGTTAGTACTTGGATTGATAGACAACCTGGCAAATGCCCGATAATAACAATTCCAATCTGGAAGCCTTAATGCCAACAAATGTGCCAAGCGATAATCGGTTAAAAAACCATCAAAAAGGCCGAAAAGCATACCTTCCTAAGTTCACAACTGAACGTACCTGTCCGATAGCGAACAAAAAACTTGTAGGTAATTGATGGTAAAAATGCATTTTTGAGCAGTATTGAAGGCTGATGTGCTTCGGTATGGCCTTTGTGTCACCCTTTACGTCTCCGGACAACATGAAACAATGATTTGAAAATACAAGCAGCCTAATCACTAAAAACAGATCGGGTACTTCCTAATAAAAGCAAAATGACTGAATCCAAACACGGTAAAATTTTAATAGTCGATGACAACGAAGACTTGCTCAAAGCAGCCAAGATGTTTTTGAAGCGACACTTCGCACAAGTAGATGTAGAGAAAAATCCTGAGGCCATACCTGGTCTGTTAAGCCAGGAAGATTACGATGTCATTCTACTCGACATGAACTTTACCAAAGATGTGGTGAGCGGGCACGAAGGCTACTTGTGGCTGGAGCGCATCCTCCAAATTGATCCATCTGCTGTGGTGGTGCTCATCACCGCCTATGGTGATGTACAAATGGCTGTAAAGGCCATCAAAGCAGGCGCTACTGATTTTGTATTAAAGCCCTGGGAAAATGAAAAGCTACTCGCCACCTTGTACGCAGCCATGCGCTTACGCGAAACACGCGATGAAGTTGAAACCCTGAAAGTAAAGAACCAGGAAATTAACCGTGAGCTCAACCACCGTTACAGCGATATTATAGGGCAAAGCAGCATCATGCAAAAAATATTTGCCACCATCGACAGGGTGGCTAAAACCGATGCTAACGTGTTGATCTTGGGCGAAAACGGAACCGGCAAAGAATTAATTGCAAGAGCCATCCACAAAAACTCAGTTCGGCAGAACCAAAACTTTGTAAGTGTCGACCTGGGCTCCATTACCGAAACACTTTTTGAAAGTGAGCTCTTCGGTCATAAAAAAGGATCCTTTACCGATGCCAAAGAGGACCGTGCCGGTCGCTTTGAGCTTGCCAACGGAGGCACTTTGTTTTTAGATGAGATTGGTAACCTCTCTATGCCTTTACAGGCCAAGCTACTCACGGTATTACAAAACCGAAGAGTAAGTCGTGTAGGCGCCAATAAAGAAACACCTGTTGACATTCGCCTCATCTGCGCCACCAATATGCCACTGTATGAGATGGTGAAGGAAAATCGCTTCCGACAAGATTTGTTGTACAGAATCAATACCATCGAAATACAATTACCATCCCTGCGCGAGCGATTCGAAGACATCCCCTTACTGGCCAATTTCTTTTTAAAGCAGTACGCTGAAAAGTATAATAAGAACATCAGCAAAATCAGTGATGCTGCCCTTACGCGCATGCACAAACACAGCTGGCCTGGCAACATCAGAGAATTACAGCACGCCATTGAACGCGCGGTGATTTTAAGTAATGCCAGTGTTTTACAACCCGAAGACTTCAATTTCAATGTTGCTTCACCTAAAGAGGAAAATGCTCAACTTAGTCTTGAACAATACAATCTGGATGAAGTGGAGAAATTGCTGATCAGGAAAGTACTAAAGAAGTACAACGGCAACATTACCCAAGCCGCCAGCGAACTGGGGCTTACACGATCCTCTCTATACCGAAGACTGGAAAAGCATGGCTTATAACATTGTAATACAAACCATAATTAACAAATTACCTCTCGCTAAGTAAACAGAAATACCCACGATGCTGAAAGATTTTCGTTCTCGCGTAGCACTCCGAACCATTTTGCTGGGCATCAGCATGGGGCTATTCATGTTCATGGTTACAAGGGATAATATGTTTTTTGCCTCCGTGCTCATGGGCTTCATCATCCTGGGGCAGTTGTTTGAAATATTTCGTTTTGTAAGCCAGACCAACCGTAAGCTGACACGCTTCCTTGAGTCAATCAAGTATTCAGATTTTATTTCGGGCTTTGCAGCCGATCATAAACTAGGTAAAAGTTTTAAAGACTTAAACTATGCCATTAACGATGTAATGGAAGCCTTTCGAAAGGCAAGGTCGGAGAAGGAAGAAAGCTGGCAATATTTAAATACCGTTGTACAACAGGTGAGAACCGGTATTCTCTCATTCGATCACGAAGGCAATATACAATTGATCAATGCCAATGCTAAGCGTTACATCGGTAATACTACCATCAAAAATATTCGCGAACTGATCGATAGCAATCCACGACTATATTATAGCATCAATGCTGTAGAAGCGGGAAAAAGTACACTGTATAAGGAAAGCAACGAATTACAAATCACCATACAATGTACAGAGCTGCGCATACGCGGAGTTGATATTAAACTCATCACCCTGCAAAACATCCAAGGAGAACTACAAAAGCAAGAGGCCGAGGCCTGGCAAAACCTGACACGCGTGTTGCGTCACGAAATCATGAATTCCATCACCCCGATTTCGTCACTCACCTCTACCTTGCGCGAAATACTCGAACATGATTTAAAAAAGAAAGACGATCATTTTGAACTCAATGACGAAACAACAACAGACCTGAAAGATGGACTCGCCACTATTGAAAACCGAAGCAAAGGTTTGATAAAATTCATCGATGCCTACCGTGAATACACCTCTTTACCCAAGCCCGTTTTCAAGACTGTGCTATTAAAAGAGCTAGTTGATAAAGTAGCCACTTTAATGAAAGAGGAATTAAAACGAACCAACATAGCATTTAAAGTAAGCTGCGCTTCGGATTATCTGAGCATACAGGCTGATGAAGAAATGATTGAGCAGGTATTAATCAACCTGCTTAAAAATGCAAAAGAAGCATTACACGAAACAGCAAATGCCACGCTCGAACTAAAAGTATATCAGCAGGATAACGCTATTAAAATTGACATACTCGACAACGGACCTGGCATAATAAAGGAAGCTATTGAAAACATTTTTGTTCCCTTCTATACCACCAAACGCAGCGGCTCAGGTATTGGTTTAAGCCTATCGCGTCAAATTATGCAGCTACACAATGGTTCTATTTCAGTAGTATCAGAACCGGATGTAAGAACTGTTTTTACTTTGAAATTTTAACTACCCTTCTTTTTGTTATCAAGCCTGATGCCAACTCCAGCGTTAATTTTTAAACCTGTCCAGTTCGCAGTAGCTTCATTACTATAAACATAAAGACTATTGCCATTACTATCGATAAGCTTTCCGGGTATATTTAATTGAAAACCACATCTGGTTGAGATAAACAATAAATCATTTAAAAAATACTTAGCCACAAAGCCTAACTCACCTACTCTATTACCCGATCTATAACTTTCCCTTTCCTGTTTTACGTTTTCTGCTATCATTTCGAAATAGTAAGTCTCTAGCCACGAGACTCCTTGTCCTACCGCAGTATAGCCAGCTATCTCATACCTTCTGTCTTTTGTCAGTACATATTCCCCTTGTAGTAATAAACCTACAAATTTCAGCGATTGATCGAATACTACTTTGCCAGAGTAATCGGCATAAGTAGCTCTTCCACCTGTTGATGTTGTATACAATTGAAATCCGGTTCTAAATTTAGGATTGATCAGCCACGTGGCTGAAAAACCATGTTGCCAATAGGCAGGGAAATCATCGGTCACTTTAAAATCAACATTAAAGTCACTTAGCTTTTGTTGTCTTAAACTTTTCATATCTGACATACTAACGAAAGACACACCAGTATGTAGGGTAAGATCTTGCGCAAGTACCTTGTGCAAACACAACACTTGTAGGAGTGATGAAAATAAAATCAGATACCTCATTTAAAATATTTCAGATCAGCATAAACAATAGTGCCATTCCAACCATTGAGCTCAGTAAATACTTTGCCATTGCACAAAGTAAGCCTGTACCCTGCATGTGGAAGTCGCTTCACCACAAGGCTCGCCACATCTAATAAATAATAACCGTCAGAATTATTACCGATTAATACGGCATCCGAAGAACTATCGTACTGAAAGCCAATAGCACTATAAGAGGGAATATTGGTTTGAAAAGAATATACTTGAGCGAAAGTATTTAAATCATAAACCTCACAGCGTCTGTTCCTATCGGCTACTAACAATTTATCATTCCCTAAAAATACAGCTTTAGCCACGGGATAAAAATTGACGTATGAAACATGTTCATATTGTCCATTCTTTAACTCAAAAATTTTACCGTTATCAACCAAATATTTTCCTGTTGAAGAAATAGCCAATGACTCGCTAAAAGTTTGTCTTCTGTACAATGTATCATAAGCAGGCAGACTTATAACACAATTACTAAGTCTTGTTTGAATAGCGATAAGGCCAGTATTCGAAACTGAAAAATCTTCAAAAGACCCTACAATGGGTAACCTATTAGAAAGCTCAAGTGACTTAGCATCGGTCTGATAAATAACCGGCTTACTATTTTCATATTGTAAAGTAATCAGATGCGCTCCATTTTCAGATAATGCTTGTTGAACATACGTTTCAGATCTTGTAGTAGCCAAAACCTGAAATTCTTCATCTAAAATTGAATATTTGACCCCATCATAAAAACCTAATGAATGATAAAGTTTATGTAATGGATTAAAATACACAGGCTGTTCACGCCAAGCAGAAAATCCATCGCCTAAGAAATAAGGAATTGAAAAAGTAAAAGATCTTAATTGATCAGCTGGTCGAAAAGAAATAGAAAGATCGTTATATAATGTACCGAAACTAGGGAGTTCTGAAGAAGTATAAGTGGTGTCAAGAAGAGCCTTACCCGTAATCCTTCCTTTATGACTAACAACCACATCAACCGTGTTGTTTAAAAATTTTGGTGAACTCCAATGGACTTTAAGTTCGTTATTTACTATTTGAAAATCAAAGGTAGGTTCCCATCGAAGTTCTTGAGTAACTGGTGTACTCTCTTTGTTATTATCTCCAACCACTGTTAATGAATACCGGGCCCACCCTCCGACAAAATCCACATCATCCCAAACAGTTTCTTGCGCACTATCAATTAATATTGTCTTGCACGGATAAAAGTAGTAATTATCGTTTGTGCAATACTTTATAATTTTATAATAACCAAAGTTCCATTTAGTATAAGAAGACCAATTGAGTAAAACAGTACCAGTTGCAGTATCCATTTTTATAAAAGAAGGTTTCTCCGGGGCAGATCCATCAATAACAAAAATCTTCTTAAAGAGAATCTCTTCATTATCCAATCCAAGATTATCGGCAAGACTCCCATTACCATTTTGAACAATCGCTTTGATGGTAACAGTATAAAAACCAGGACTAAAATAGTTTGGATCAATAACAAAGTAATCATCTTTAGACCGACCTGTATAAATCACTTGATCGTTTACCAAAACCTCCGAGCTAACGAAAGGGAAGTCAAGTGACGAGACCGAATAACTAAACAAGGTTTGCGAAGAGACGTAAACTGTATCCTTTCCTTCTTCAAGCTTAATGCTGATGGCATTAGTATTTCTTTTCTCAATAGTTTTATAAAATTCCCCATCAGGTTCGAAATAGCACGAGGCAAGCCCTGCCACTAATAAAAGAAAGCACAACCTGGCTGTAAACATTTTATTGAACATGCTCGCGACTAAAAATTCAAATTTACGACATCAAACATCTTAAAAAAGTCAGTACTATTGATTTATTCTCGCATTAAACAATTTATTGAACCAGCTACCAAAAAGCTTATTCATAACCAATCAATATTTCCTCTTAATACTAACCTGCCGCTAACGACTTCCACGGATTCCAATCTTTCATATATTCTTGTCGGCTTACAATCAAAGCTTTTTCTATTTGCCCTTCCATGATAGGGGTAAATCCGTAATCGTAAACCAAATAATACACTTGCTTGGTTCTTGTCACAAATAAAGAAGTGAAGCAATCGAAATTATACCCCATTGCGACCAGCACTTCCTTTCTTACAGTGGCCTTACCCTGGGGGCATAAAGTCTTTAAAATGGTTCGGTTTTTACGCAGGACCTGATTAGTGTTTAATAAAATTCGTTGAGACACAATTTTATTTTGGTTATTAGCCAATGCCCTGCATTGATCTCCACAAAATTTCTTATCGGCCCGACCGCTAATGGGCGTTCCGCAAATAAGGCAAAGACGAGTATTCATAACTAAACCTAAAATCCAATTTACTGCACACCTAGCCGGGTTATTACCCGGATATATACGAATATACACGGGTTTTAACACGTTTAAAATAGCTTCTTTAATTACTCTTGCTCAAAACTTCCTAACATGAACAAGCTACCGATTATTACGCTCCGAAATCTGATGATTGATGGAGTCAAATGCATTGGATTACAGTACTATCCTACCAGGGTGGTCGATATTTTAGTCAACAGCCTTGATAAAGTGAAGTATTCTGATGAATACAAAATGCGATATATACTCAATAATGAAACCAACCTAAAAGTGATAATGGAACGCTTTAGGGGCGTAGCATGGATCAATTACAAGTTCTTCTATAAAAACAAACCAATCCACACCCATGGGGAAAATGAAGACTTTAGTCAATTGAAGGATAAAAACGAGAATAAGGAAAACCATTTGCATTATTGTCCTCCGGAATACATTCAATTACTGGAAACCAGGCGCTACAGTTTGAACACTGCCCGAACGTACTGTGCCCTCTTTGCTGATTTTACCTACCACTACCGGGACCGAAACTTAAACGACATCAATGAAAAGGACATAAAAGATTATGTGCATGGAATTGTGAAGTCAGGTAAATCTGCATCCTACCAAAATCAAGTAATTAATGCCATTAAGTTCTATTATGAGCAAGTGCTGGATATGCCTCAGCGATTCTACGAAATAGATAGACCAAATAAAGAACGCAAGCTACCGATGGTTATGAGTGAGGAAGAGATTATGCTTACACTCAACTCGATTGAGAACCTCAAGCATAAAGCAGTACTAGTAACCATGTACAGCTGCGGCTTACGCATATCCGAACTTTTGGCATTAAAACTGACTGACATCCAATCTGATCGAAAGCTTGTTCTTGTAAGAGAAGGAAAGGGAAAGAAGGACCGAACAACGGTACTAGCCCAAACAACCCTTGAGTTGCTCCGGAAATATTACCTTATTTATCAGCCAAAAGTCTACCTCTTTGAAGGAGGGCCAGGAATCCCATACAGTGCTAAAAGTGTGTCACATATACTGAAACAGGCTTTAGAGCGCGCAGGTATTAAGAAACACGCTACCCCCCATACATTGCGTCATTCATTTGCCACACACCTACTGGAAAACGGAACGGACCTACGGTACATACAGGTATTGCTGGGGCACAACTCACCAAAAACCACAGAAATTTATGCTCATGTGAGCACACGCTACCTGAAAGATGTTAAGAGTCCTATTGAAAAGCTAAAAGTTCAATTTTAATATGTTTAAAATTATTCCGATTTTGGGACTTAGTGATGGATGGGCAATTATTAACCTTTCTGGCCCCTTCATCCAAAACAGATATATCAGCAATACTGATATATGGATGTTGTGGCCAATTGGGTGGGCTCCGTGGACAGATTAGACCAAGCCGACAATTTTTAGAAACGAATGACTACTGACGACTATAAAGTTTTAATAA
>JALHOT010000025.1 GCA_022842845.1 Cyclobacteriaceae bacterium
CACTCCTATTTAGTTAGGTGTGCATTATCCGGGTGATATTCTTGTAGGCGGTACGATAGGATTGATTTGTGGATGGGCTGGCTATCAATTGCAACACTTCCTGCATCAGAAGTTTAGAGAGAAGTATGCGTGAAGCATGTTCATTTTTTGAAGCTTGATGGTAGACTACAAAACCACCATACTAAAATTTGATAAGAAAGGAGAAAAGACCGGCTGGACTTACATTGATGTGCCTGCTGATATTGCCGAACAAATTTGTCCGGGCACTAAAAAATCCTTTCGGGTAAAAGGTAAGCTTGATAAATTTTCTATCAAGCAAGTGGCTCTCATTCCAATGGGTAATGGTGACTTTATCATACCTTTAAACGCAGATATCCGAAAAGCTTTGGGTAAGAAAGAAGGTGCTCAATTACAAGTATCATTAGCCCTTGATAAATCTGAAATAAAATTATCAGATGATTTCATCACCTGCCTTGAAGATGAACCCAGGGCACTGACATACTTTAAATCATTAAGTCCATCACATCAAAAATATTTTAGCAGCTGGATAGAAAGCGCCAAAACAGAGCCTACCAAAATTAAACGCATCACCATGGCTGTGAATGCTCTGGCCAAAGAATTGGGTTATCCTGAAATGCTAAGAGAGGCCAAAGCCAAGAATACCATTTAATCATTGAATACATCCATGGCTGGCAGCACTTTATGGTCGAAATCAAACAAGGCCATATTCTCCCAGGCTGAACCGTTGGTAGCACGCTCACCACGATAGGCTATCCATTCAGGTGCCCAATAAGCGAAGCCAATACCTTTTGGTGCTTCTACCATCATGCTTTTGATTTGTAACATAAAATCTTTCTGCCCCTGAGGGGTAGCTGGATAGTTAGTGAGCAGGTGACCTGATTCTCCAATCAGGTTGTTTGTCCAATCTTTCCAACCAAGTGTAAATGGATAGGCTGTTTCAGCCAATATGATGTCTTTATTATTGGCTACACTCAAACTCAACAGTGCAGTGTTTAATTCATTCAAAATTTTAGTATGCCACCGCGGGTAGTATGACAAGGCAATGATATCGTACGAGACTGCCTGACTTCTTAAGATGCTGTAAAACCAATCTGCATCTGTGCCCGCGTAGTGAATCATGATTTTTGCATCTGCTTTCGTATCACGCACTGCCTGCACACCTTGTTTTAGTAAAGTCACAAAACTCTGCCGATTAGCAATGGCACCTTCTGGCCAAAGCATACCTCCGTTAATCTCATTACCAATCTGAATATAATCGGGTGATAATATCCTCACTACTTTACGGGTGTATTGATAAACACTGTCTGATAAAACAGTGAACGATGCCTGCCTCCAGGCAGCGGGTTTAGTCTGCACGCCCGGATCTGCCCAGGTATCGGAATAGTGAAGGGTAAGCCAGATTTTAAAGCCTTTGCTCTTGGCTTCACTGGCAAAAGTACTGACCTCTGCTAATGAGGATGCTGCGCTGGTTGGCGTATGCCACAAGCGAAGACGGATGGTATTGCAACCTGCTTGCTTAAGAATATCCAAAACATCAGCGGCTTGTTGTTGCGCATTGTAGAAAATTGTACCTGTCGATCTAATCTCTGGTAAAAAGGAAACATCCGCAGCCTTAATCAGCTCCTTTTGAATAGGTGGTGTTATTACAGCATCAGTATCGTCTGAACAGGCCATCAAAGCGGTGCCCAGGCAAATGAAGCCCATGAATAAACGTAGTCTCATATACATCACTAATCTTAAAAGAGCAGTCAATGGCTATTTACCCATCAATCGCTTTACATATTTACCTACGATATCAAACTCAAGGTTAACAGCATCGCCAGTTTTCAACGCATGAAAGGTGGTGTGCTCATACGTATAAGGTATGATCGCCACACGAAAAGAATTTTCCTTTGAGTTAAAACAAGTAAGACTTACCCCGTTAATGCAAATGGAACCCTTCTCAACGGTAACGTTGCCTTCCTGTTGGCTATACTCAAAATCAAAAAGCCAGCTACCATCAACGTCTTGTATATGGGTACATAGGGCTGTCTGGTCAACATGGCCCTGCACAATGTGTCCATCAAAGCGGCCATTGGCCACCATGCAACGTTCCAGATTAACCGAAGAACCCCTTTGCAAATGACCTAAACTAGTTTTCTTTAACGTTTCATCAATGGCGGTAACCCAATGTTTGTCACCTTCCACTTTGGTTACAGTTAAACACACACCATTATGTGCCACACTTTGATCAACTTTTAACTCTTTTCCTATTACGCTTTCTATAGTAAAATGAGTATTCGTTTGTGTTTGCTGTATATCAACAATTTTACCTAACGCTTCAATAATCCCTGTAAACATGCTATTTCTTTTCTGATAATTTTAATACCTGCTCGCGCTGATCGGGGCGTACCGTTGGATATTGTATACCTAATTGTTCTAAATAGGTTTTATACTTCGCAGGATTGTAATAATATTTTTGCAAGGCAGGTTTGTGCTGGCTCATGATCTCTTTGTTCAAATACACTGCCGGATAATCCTTAGGTCCTGCCAGCGGGGTGTATTGCAATTCTTTTGTCTGCTCGTCTTTATAATAAACCCAGGCATTTTTTAAAATACTGGGATTCAATAATAAATCAAGTACTGTCATGGCCTCAGCTTTGGCACCAGCAATGATCCCTTTATGTGCAATGGGGGTTGCCATCGAAATAGCATTTGACCAATGATGCCCAGGCAGATCAGGAATGTTGGATGGATAACGTAATACAACGGTTGGCAACGACCATGAAATATCAGCGATATCATCAGAGCCTCCTGCCATCGTCAATGTCAATCTTCCCATGCTCATCACAGGTTTGGTAGCTGCAGGCATGCCGATGGTATCGAGTTTAGTGGCCAGGCCTTCTACTTTACTTGCCTTCATTTCTAATTGGGTGGCTTTGGCTAATAACTGATCTTCTTCCGACCATGTTGGCAAGCCTACTTTTTTCATGTTCAAGTACATGGCCTCAGCAATGGGTTGATTGAAATGGCCAGGCCAGGCAGAACCCAATACTTCGTATTTAACTTTTGTATCGGTCATCATGGCTGCGCCTTCCGCAATCTTCACCCCTGTTTCAAATAACTTTTTTATATCCGGATAAGTTCGCTCTCTGAAGTAATACCAAACAGAAGCTTTCGATGGAACAACATTGGGTTGATCACCGCCATCATCGATAACATAATGAGAGCGCTGTGTTAATTCAAGGTGCTCACGCTTAAAATTCCACCCTATGTTCATCAGCTCTACAGCATCCAGCGCGCTTCTTCCTCTCCAGGGAGCGCCCGCTGCATGGGCCGCTTGTCCTTCGAAGGTAAAGCGAACTGATACCAAACCATTGTTACCGGCATCACCATAAGAAACACCTAAGTTATTGCCTACATGGGTAAAAATGCAGGCATCTACATCTTTAAAATAACCATCACGCACATAGAAAGCTTTAGCCCCTACTAACTCTTCTGCCACACCGGGCCACAACATCAAAGTGCCGGGTATTTTTTCTCTTTCCATTATTTTCTTCAAGGCCAATGCCGCTACAATGTTCAAGGCTTGTCCTGAATTATGTCCTTCACCATGACCGGGTGCCCCTTCCACAATCGGATCGTGATAGGCCACTCCCGGTTTTTGAGAAGCTTTGGGAATACAATCCACATCAGAGCCTATGGCTATTACCGGTTTGCCATTGCCCCACTTCGCAATCCAGGCGGTTGGCATATTGGCAATACCTTTTTGTATCGTAAAACCATTCTTCTGTAGAAAATCAGTGAGGTAAGCAAAGGTTTGCTCTTCCTGAAAACCCAGTTCTGAAAAACTGAAGAGCATGTCGTTGATCTGCTGACCGGTGGTGTATTGCTTTTCGACTTCAGCAAAGACCTCCGCTTTTAATTTTTCTAAACGATTGGAACTCACTTGCGCTTGTGCGGCAAAGCTTGCACATACGAGTAACAGACTAAGGAGCTTTCTCATAGTGTATGATAGGTTTGGTGCAAGATACCGAAAGAAGGCCAGCCCTTGCAAGCTTTACAGGACAGGGAAAAACTCGATTTTAAAGGCTAAACAAGCTTTTTAAAAATAATTTGGTTTATAATATAAACCAGTTTATGTTTGTATCGTTAATACGGTTATGGAAAACGAAAACAAAAACCTGAGCCCTGAACAAAGCCTGGACCTCATAGCAAGTATGATCAGGCAAACACAAGGAAATGTTACCAATAACAGCTTCTATCTGCTTTTGTGGGGCTGGGTAATTACCATCTGTAATTTTGGGATGTATTTTTTGTCAACCTTCTACTCACCAGAATATGCAGCTGCTGTTTGGCTATTAACTATACCTGCCTGGGCTGTTACCATGATTCACGCTAAACGACAACAAAAATCAAGAAAGGTGGTAACTCACCTGGACAAAATCAGTCTATGGTTGTGGTATGCTTTGGGGATAACAATAGTACCTTCATGGATATTCGGTTCAGCCATTGATTGGCGTGTGAATGCATTTATATTAATGCCGGTGGGTATGGCGACTTTTGTGTCTGGTGTTATCATACGTTATAAACCACTTTTAGTGGGTGGCGTTATCTTTTGGGTAGCCGGAACATTGTGTTTCATCGTATCGCCTTTAGATCAATATTTAGTAGGTGGTGCTGCCATGATTTTTGGTTACCTGATACCCGGTTATATGTTAAGTCGTGCAAAGTAAAGGGTCATGCTAAAGGAATTAGATCCACTACTTCATTCACAATTAAGGTTAGGTGTTATGTCTATACTGATGAGTGTTGAATCTGCTGAGTTTACTTTTTTGAAAGAGAAAACAAGTTCCACTGCAGGCAACCTGAGTGTGCAACTGGATAAACTTTCTGAGGCAGGGTACATCCTTGTTGAGAAAAGCTTTAATGGTAAAAAACCGTTAACCACTTGTTCGATCACCAAAAAGGGTACTAAAGCTTTTGAAGAATATGTAAATGCTTTAAAAGATTATATCAAAAAATAATTTTTTTGTTCGAATGGTTTATAAAATAAACTAGTTTATTAATATGAAAAATCTAAGACTCCTGAAGCTGATCAGTATAAGGATCACTCCGATCCCCTTTAGATATCAAACTCAAAATGATATGACCCCGATCACGTGTGGGAGGTTGAGAAAAGATGGACAGCCGCTAACCAACTTAGCAACTAACCTGATAACAACCCTTACAGCATAATTAATAATATGTTCAACTTAAAAAATAAAACTATGAAAACGTCAATGCTATGCCTGAGCGTGCTTCTAACCGTTAACACATTGTTCGCACAAGATCAACTGACAACACTTTTGTATCGCGCCTACCTGATCAACAATAGTACAACCCAGGCAGAACTAAAAACTGCTGAAAAACAACAACGCGAATTGGTAAAAGGTGACCCAAAAAATACAAGCAAACGATATACACTGGCTATAATTCAATGGAACTTACTCAACGCCAGCATGAGAACACAAAATGAAAATATTTTTGATGAATACTACAACGACATGATTGACAACATTGATGAGCTGTTAGACCTCGATAACAAACATGCAGAAGCCTATGCCTTACAATCTTCGGCTTATGGATTAAAAATCAGTTACAGTCCCATGCAGGGTATGTTCCTCGGACCAAAGAGCAGCAGCCTGATAGAAAAAGCAAAAAAAATGAATAGTCAATCTGCGCTCATCTGGAAAATTTATGCCAGTTCAAAACTATTCACACCCGAAATGTGGGGTGGAGATACAAAAGAAGCGATCAAAGCCTATGAGACAGCAGTAAATCTTTATGAAGCCAAACCCGAATCACTTGTAAAAAATTGGGAGTACCTGGATGCATTGGCTTTTCTGGGGCAAGCTTATCTGAAAGATGAACAAACTAAAAAAGCCATCGCCACCTATGAAAAAGCTTTACAAGTTGAGCCCGAATTCAACTTTGTGAAAAAGATTCTTTTACCCAAAGCTAACATTAATCAATAGTCATGAAACTCTTGTTCCTCTTTTTGATCATACTGTTGGGTTCACAAATCGCTTCTGCGCAATGTTCCTCTGTGAAGGGAAAAGTAGTAGAGGCAGAAATGGAAACGCCCCTGCCGGGTGCAACCGTATACCATGTAAGTGACAGTCAAAAGGGAACAACAACTAATGAGGAAGGTGAATTTACTTTAGATGCTGAAGTCAATAAGCAAATTAAAGTAAGTTTTATCGGCTATCAATCGCAAGTGACGACTGTTGACAGTAGTTGCCTACTCCTGGTAAAACTTGAGCCTCTTGCCACCAATCTCACTGAAATGACGATTCGCGCAGAGCGGTTGGTGGCAGAGGGTTTTACCATTAGTAAACTTTCGAAGCTGAACATCTACACCAACCCAGGTGCCAAAGCAGATCCTTTGTTGGCCGTTAATACCTTACCAGCAGCCACCACGTTAGACGAATCTGCAAACATCAGTTTGCGCGGAGCTGACCCGGCAGAAACAGGCATCTTTCTAAACAATGTGCCGATTAACGATGCCGTCCGTTACGCGCAACTGAATGGTATTGGCACCTTCAGTATTTTCAATACTGCTATTATCAATCAGATGTTGGTTTATCCAGGTAATCCTCCTTTGGAATATGGAAATACTAGTTCAGGTCTAATTGCCTTAAGCACCGATGAACAAGTGCCTGATCAAAATACCAATTCCCTAACGCTTTCTCTGGCCAACATCGGCTTCCTAAGTAGCCGGAAACTTAATGAAAAATCTTCGCTCACGGCTTTCACCAATATTCAACCATCGGCAGGCATAAAATTTCTTAACCCTGCTTCGTTAGAAAGACTGAAACGATTCAATACTGTCGACCTGGGACTCCATTACCTGAACCGTCTGAGTGATCGAACTCTTATGAAGGTTTTCAGTTACAGTAATGCAGAATCGTTTAGTTATGAAACACGTCAGTCTACCTATACTGGAAACTTTGATCAGGAAAAATGGAGGACGCTTTTAATCTTTAACCTGAGACACCGTTTAAAATACGGAGAGCTATCGTTTAATAATGGCATTAATGCATCCTCCAGCCGATTTCAGTTGAGTATTATTGATACTCAACTTCAATTGCAGGATTATTACACAAGCCTGACCTATCAGTATGCCTGGAAATTGCTGGAAGTAAAAACAGGGATAACCTACGACTACCGGTCGACCGATTTTTCAGGGACCTTGCCGATCTATGGATTTGCGCTTGCGGAAGAACACCCTGTTTTTAACCTGCTTTCCTCAAAAGATTTAAGAACACCGGAAGCTTTTGTTTATTCCACTTATCACTTGAGTCCCAAATGGCAAGTGGGCACAGGACTGAGAAAAAATGTTTTCCCGAATAATCAAATAGATTACTTAAGCAGTCAGGTAAACCTCTCCTACCAACCAGCAGCCTACTGGAAAGTTATTCTCTCGGCAGGCAACTACAATAAATTAAGCATTGCGCAAGACGATTATTCTCAATTCCTTCATTACAACAGCAAGCAATACGCATTAGATGTTTCACATAAGCGAACAAAGCTTGAAAACAGTTTATCAGTCTATTATAAAGATGGGAGTCGAAATGACTTACAAACTGCGGTGAAGGGAATAGAATTCTACAGCCGTTATCAACTCCCGCAGAAAATCAGAATTGAGGTAGCGATAACTTCCCTCGATGCTACGCAACAAAGTATACAGGCTGACCGACAAGCTTCCAGATTCGACATCAACTACATCATCAGAAATACCATTGAATACAAATTTCTCTCCACCTGGACCTTTGCTACTGTCTTCATGAGACGACAGGGTAGTATGTTTGATCCCGTTTTGCAGGCTACTTACCGACCCGATTTAAATGCTTATGAACCCGTGTACGGCAATCCACAACGCTTGCCCGATTATTATCAAATCGACATGAGTTTAACAAAACTTTTTTTGCTTGGTAAAAATGGAACAGGTGTATTGTTTATCAACACCGGTAACGTGCCTAACTTTACCAACGTGAGGAGTTATACCTATAACTTCGATTATAGTGAAAAAAGTAAAGAGTTGTTTTCGTTGCGTACCTTCTATGTCGGAGTGATGCTGAATTTCTAACAGCTTAACAACAAATTAACTATAGGTGATTGTACCTCTATTATTCTCCGGATAATGTTGAAATTACATTAACTTTACTTTCAACTTTTTCTATGGAATTTGGCAAAGTAGATCCCTCCGAGTTAGATAAAATTGACTTCACGCTCCCTCCCGACCATCCGGATACTGCGCTCGTGCTCGCTAAAGAAAAAGCCGCTAAAACCGAGGTCTATATTGGCTGTGCCAAATGGGGGCGTAAAGATTGGGTTGGTAAATTGTATCCGACTAAAACAAAGGAGGCTGATTTTTTAACACACTATGCTAGTCACTTTAACTGCATAGAACTGAATGCGACTTTCTACCGCATGCCCACGCCTGCACAGATCAAAACCTGGAAGGGCAAAGTGGGTAAAGACTTTAAATTCTGTCCGAAATTTGTCGATCAGATTACACACTTGCGTAGACTTAAGAATGTACAAGAACTGACTGACCAGTTTTTAGAAGCCATCTATGAATTTGGAGACAACCTAGGCCCAATCTTTTTAATGCCCCATCCACAAATGGGGCCCAAATCGCTGGAGGTACTGCAATCCTTTATCGAATCCATTCCCGATGAAGTGGAACTCTTTACTGAGTTCAGGCACCCTGAATGGTACAGCAACACCAAGGCTTTTGATCAAGTCTACGATATATTGAAAAGGCAGCAAACAGGCGCCATCATTACCGATGCCAGCGGCCGCAGGGATTGTGTACACATGCGCCTTAGTACCCCCGAAGTATTTATTCGCTTCGTTGGCAATGCCCTCCACCCGACAGACTATACACGCGTTGATGATTGGGTACAGCGCATGAAACAATGGATGGGACAAGGCATCCACAAGATCTGGTTTTTCATGCACCAGCATGAAGAATTACATTCCCCCGAACTGTGTCGCTATATGATTCCGGAAATCAATAAACATTGTGGAACCTCTATCCCTGAAATCCGGTTCATCGATGATAACAACCTCTTTTCGAAACCTGCTAACTAGGCTTACCGTTAACAAAAATGCTAGCCATTCTTCGATTCAGAGTGTTATTTTTACGCCTGCTTAGTCCATATGAATTTAATTGACCAATACCCCATTTCTCTTACCAACTCTTTAACGGGTAAAAAAGAAGTTTTTAAGTCGTTAGTACCCGGTTATGTAGGCATGTATGTCTGCGGCCCTACTGTGTATAACAATGTGCACCTGGGCAATACCCGTACGTTCCTTACTTTCGATGTCATTTCTCGGTACTTCCGCTTTTTGGGCTACAAAGTTCGTTACGTACGCAATATCACCGATGTAGGGCACCTCACGGATGATGGAGATGCCGGGGAAGATAAGATCGGAAAGAAAGCCAGACTCGAGCAGCTCGAACCAATGGAAGTAGTGAAGCGCTATACAGAGGATTTTCATGGCGTGATGCGCTTGTTTAACATACTGCCACCCAGCATTGAGCCCTCCGCCACCGCTCACATCATCGAACAAATAGAAATTACCAAAAAACTGATGGAAGCTGGTCTGGCTTATGAGGCGAACGGCTCTGTCTATTTCGATGTAAAGAAATACAATCAATCTCACCACTACGGTATCTTATCAGGTCGCAACATTGAAGAATTAATGGAAAGCGGCCGCGACCTAGATAGTCAGGATGAGAAGCGAGAGAAGATAGACTTTGCTTTATGGAAGAAAGCTTCCGCAGAACATATTATGCGTTGGCCTTCGCCCTGGGGTGATGGCTTCCCCGGCTGGCACATTGAGTGTACAGTTATGAGTACAAAATATTTGGGCGAAACTTTCGACATCCACGGAGGCGGTATGGATTTGAAGTTCCCTCACCACGAATGTGAAATAGCCCAGGCCACCGGAGCCAATGGCAAAGTGCCTGTTAATTATTGGCTGCACTCCAATATGCTAACGGTTAACGGCCAAAAGATGAGTAAGTCATTGGGCAATTCATTTTTGCCTTCTGAGTTAATCAGCGGCAGCCATCCTTTGCTCGATAAGGGGTATAGTCCTATGACTACGCGCTTCTTCATGCTGCAGTCGCATTACTCAAGCACCCTGGACTTCTCTAACGAAGCGCTGCAGGCCTCGGAGAAAGCCTACAGAAGATTAAGCACAGCCCTCAGTACAGTGAAGGCGTTAAGTCATACAGAAGGCAAAGTAGATGAAGGCTTAAGTAAAGAACTCAACTCCCTGATTGCATCTTGCTATCAAAACATGAGTGATGACTTCAACACGGCTAAAACATTGGCTGTGTTGTTTGAAATGTCATCACGCATCAATGATTTTAAGTCGGGTAATCGAAAAACAGGAGAAGTCAATGCCGAGCTTTTTACTGCTTTCCAAAAGACTTATATATCCTTTATGGAAGAGGTGCTTGGCTTGCAGGAAGAGACACAACTGCACAACAATGCACTGGATGGTGCCATCAAAGTATTGATTGAATTGCGTAAGAAAGCCAGAACCGATCGCAACTATGCCTTGTCTGATAAAATCCGTGATGACCTGAAGGCGGCTGGCATCCAGCTAAAGGACGGTAAAGATGGTGAGATGAGTTATGAACTTGAGTAAATTGTAATAAGTTGTTCTTATTGGTTTTTGGTTGTTCGCTACAAAATGAAGCATAACGTAACGATCAACTACCAGCAAACAACGCACAACCAACAACGATGAACCATCGACCAATAACGATCAACTAACAACGACTTGCTAAAGAAACCCTTCATATTCCTGATCCGCATTTACCAGGCTACCCTCTCACCGCTATTGGGAGCCAATTGCCGGCATGCTCCTACCTGCTCGCAGTATACGGTGGAAGCTATACAGGAATGGGGTGTACTAAAAGGTATTGCCATGGGGGCAAAAAGAATTGCTCATTGTCACCCCTGGGGTACCAGTGGCTATGACCCTGTGCCAAAAAAGGAAAAACCTGCTCCTAAAAATTAAGCAGCATGCTTACCCGAAGTAGAAAGTCGGGTGATTAACTCAACATCTTCAAAATCAACCTTGGTTTGCTTGATGGCCGACATCAATAAACGTATCTCGTTCATGTCAATCGTGGTATCAGATTCTGCTAATCTAAATAGATGAGCAAAGGCACAAAGCTTTTCTTCTTCTGTGCAATTGTTCAGCAAGGATAATCCCCTGTTGTATATGTCTTGCCTCTTAGACGCTGCAATGCTTCTGGCGAAATCTTGAAATACAGCATCCTCAATCATCTCCTCATGCTGAATGTTCTGCAGCATCGCCATTTCACGCTCATCGATATGTCCATCAACATTGATCAGCATGTGTACCAGGTGAAGAAGTCCTAAGTGATAATTCGTATTCATGATGTGGTCAATTAAGGTTATCAAAATGACTACGGATCAAAGCCAATAATCCGTTTACTCAATCAATATACCCGGAAAAAGCCAATAGGTTGCGGCCTTCTTAACCCATTCACGGGCAAAGTCGTTAAAACAACCTGAAAAACGTGATCTTAAAGTAATTTTGAGTAAAAACCCCTACAACGCCAGGCTACCTAATTTAAGAGAGATACTCTTCCCATTCGTTGGCGTTGCCATTCGCATAGTCTTTCAAAAAAATGGCATAAGAAGGACGAACCGGCTTATGGCGCAAAGGCATATTGGCTTCTTCAGGACTGTAGTCTCCTTTTTTTGCATTGCAGCGTTTGCAGGCTGTTACCAGGTTAGTCCAGGAGTCTTTACCACCCTTGGCCCTGGGTATTACATGATCGATGGTGAGGTCGCGCTTGGTGCTACAATATTGGCATTCAAAATTATCGCGCTTGAAGATATTTTGTCTTGTGAGGTTAACACCTTTGTATGGCGCGTTTACATAGCGATTCAACCGAATGACAGAAGGCATGGGGAAAGCTTGTGAAATGGAATGCAGCTTATATCCATTGGCAGGTTTCACCATTTCACTTTTGTTGAGATACACCAATATAAAGGCACGTTCTACAGAGCAGACCATGAGCGGGCTGGAGTCGTTATTAAGCACCAATACGCGGTTGTTCATACTGAAAGATAACAGCTATCTCTCTACTAACAAAACTGAAGCCGCTTGGTTATGAAGGACTTAACTAAGAATACGTCTGAAATGCGAAAGTTGATGCGTAACAGCACCTGTTTCTGCCTGCACAATGCCCTGCTCTGTTAAACCATCGATGCGCACACGCCCGGAGGCATGAATGATCTGATGATTGGCATAGACAATGCCTACATGGGTAATGGCGTCTACGCTGTTTTTAAAGAAGGCCAGATCACCAGGTTTAGTCTCTTCAATGCTGCGAACAGCTTTGCCTTGAGTAGCCTGCTGGCGGGCATCGCGGTAAAGTTTGTAGCCGCATATTTTAAAAACCATTTGCGTAAAGCCGGAGCAGTCAATACCGAAAGGTGTTTTACCACCCCACAAATAAGGAGCATGCAAATAGCGGTTAGCCGTAATTCTTAAAAATTCAAACTCCCGCTTTTGCCCCAGGTTTTTAGCTTCTCCGTTAAACGCGAACTGTTCCTCCATTTTAAACAATTCCGTGCTGGAAATCGGAATGATACTTCCCATTAAAATGGCCAGGGGCACTTTATTATACAGGATGCTGGTCGATAGATCTGTAGTGATTTTGAGCTCGGCACGACTCATATAATCGAAGTACTCTTTGCTGATGCTGTGATGTTGTTTGGCATCCAGCCAGCCTTCATACTCATCGGAAGCAATCAATACCTTAAGCCACTTTTTATCAGACGAATATTGCCTCACTTCATAATGATCGCCAAAAAGTAATTGCGTAACTAACTCAGCCTTATCAGAAGCTTCTGCGCGCAAGGCCACTACACTCAAACGACAAACACCAAAATCTATAGCATCCATTAATTAATTCCTTCAATACGATTCAAATAAAAATTGACCAGCTTATGCGATGTTGAGAAGCTTCTATCTCAATCCATTGCTTTTTTAAAACATCAAAAAAATCACGCATTTTTAAATTACCTATTCTGAGGTGTATCACTTTAGGTGGCGGTTCTTTAAAAAGTATTCTATTAGAGAAATCAGCATCTTTCGTAACTATAGTTAAATTATTTTCTCTGGCATATTCCCATATTTCAGAATCAGTCCATGTTTCATTGAGATCGAAAACATGGCAAAATTCTGACGATTTCCATAAAGAGAAGTGATAGGGTAAATTAGCATCAATAAGGAATTTCATCTAAGCAACCTCTTTGATTGTGTAATTCCTTTCCATCAATTGAGTTGCAAATTTTAAACAGGCACTTATGTCTTCCTTTTCAAGTGAAGGATAGGCTTGCAATATTTCTTCCACACTGCTACCCGCACTTAAATACTCCAATATTGTATGGACAGTGATCCGCTTACCCCTTATAGTGGGTCTTCCATTGCATAAATCACTGTCCAGGGTAATTCTATCCGTAAGATGTTCCATAGTGTAATTTACAAAATATCCTAAAATTTAACCCTGCTCAATTCTCGTTTAATGTCGCGCTCTTTAATCGAATCGCGCTTATCGTGAAGCTTCTTACCCTTAGCCAAAGCGATCTCTACCTTGGCAAAACCTCTTTCGTTAATGAATAATCTTACTGGCACCAGGGTCAAACCCTTCTCTTCCACTTTACCCTCAAGCTTTTTCAGTTCTGCTTTTTTAAGTAACAACTTTCGCTCGCGTGTTGCCTCGTGATTATAGTGCGTGCCTTGTGCATAAGTGGTAATATTAATACCCTTGGCAAACAACTCACCATTACTCATGTAGCAATAACCATCCTGCAAGTTCACCTTGCCCTCGCGGATGGATTTTATTTCAGTACCCTTCAGCACAATGCCGGCTATGTACTTATCCAACAGCTCATATTGGAAACCCGCTTGCTTGTTGCGAATATTAACATCGTTCGAAAAACGGTCTTGCTTACTCATCTTAGTCAGGCTTTTGTAAGAGCCTGTTCAACTTTTCTTTCTTTAATATCTTTTGTCCTGTTTTACCCACGGCCACCAATCGGTTGCCCACACTGGCCTGATAATGACAAATCAGTTCATTTCGTTCAATTGAATCTACCCAAGCTTCAAAAAAAATTTCTTCACCTACAAATGCTGGTCCTTTGTGGTCGATACTTAAAAAAGTGCCAATTCCTTCTTCATCCTCCTCGCGCATGTCGAGCACAAATTGTCTGGTAGTCCACTCAATGTCGCGTGCCAAAGAAAAGGTAGCGCATACCGGATGCACCTCATCTCCATGAAAAGCCGCTACATCTTGTTGCCTCACAAGGTGCCTGTATGTTTTTCGATCACCGGGTTTAAACATCTCTTTCACAAATAAAGCAAGTTTGTTTGTCAATTATTGTCACGAAATAGGCATCCGGGCCAAAGGTGTTACACTTAAGTCGGCAAAATCGCCTTTTAAAAACTTGAAGTGCGCTGCCATGGCGATCATACCTGCATTATCTGTACAGTACTCGAAAGCAGGTATATACACCTGCCATCCTTTGCGCTCCGCCAAAGCTTGTAAACTGCTGCGCAAGCCCGAATTAGCCGAAACCCCACCGGCAATAGCAATCTCTCGGATGCCCGTTTGCTTACTGGCTTGTTCTACCCGCTTCAGCAACATCCCAACCAGATGTGCCTGTAAGCTGGCGCAGATATCGTTCAGATTCTTTTCGATAAAATAAGGATCCTTTTTCACCTCATCTCTTAAAAAGTACATGAACTGCGTCTTAATGCCACTAAATGAAAAGTCGAGGTTCGGCATCACCGTTTCTGTAAAGCTAAAACGCCTGGCATTACCCAATTGTGCATGCTTATCAATCAAGGGGCCACCCGGATACGGGAGACTCAATAACTTGGCTGCTTTGTCGAAGGCCTCTCCTACTGCATCGTCCTGGGTTTCGCCAATTACCTCCATCTGCAGGTAATCTTTGACCAACACAATTTGTGTGTGTCCTCCACTCACCGTAAGGCACAAAAAGGGGAATGAGGGTTTGGGCTCATCAATGAAGTGAGCCAATACATGGGCCTGCATGTGGTTCACTTCAATTAAAGGAATACCCAAAGCCAGGGCCATGCCCTTCGCAAACGATACCCCTACCAGCAAGGAGCCAATAAGGCCGGGGCCGCGGGTAAAAGCAATGGCTGATAAGCGCTTCTTGTCTATGCCCGCTGACTGCATGGCTTCTTCCACCACTGCCACTATATTTTGCTGATGCGCTCGCGAGGCAAGTTCGGGTACTACACCTCCATATTTTTGGTGAATCGCCTGCGTGGCAATAATATTATTAAGTACCTTGCCGTTTGTGATAACGGAGGCTGATGTTTCATCGCACGATGACTCAATGGCAAGGATGACGGGATGCATGACAGGTAAATGAACGCGCAAATTATCAAAAATAGACTACGAAAAGTATTCGCCTACAGCGTTACAGGCCTGATCTTCTTAATTCTCTCCTCTTTTCTACTACTCCAGGCTCCTCCTGTGCAAGAAAGACTCATCGATCGCTATTTAGGCGACCTTCAAAAAATCACCGGCTTTCCCACCACTGTTAAAACCTTTCGCTTACTCTGGTTCGACCGTCTTGAGCTGGAGGGACTGCTGGTAAAAGATACTGAAGACAATGAGATGATTGCTGTTGAGCGCTTGCGCATCAATTTCAAATTATTTGAAATGCTCAATGGCAAACATGTGAATATTGATGGCATTGCCATGAATGGTGCCCATGTATTCATGGATAATATCGCAGAAACTGACAGTACGGAAGATCTTAACATCAACATCTTTATTTACCGTATTCAAGAACATTTCAGTGGTGGGGGTGGCGGGGGTGCAAGCCCCGTGATCAACATTGGGGAAGCTATTCTAGAGAACAGTCGCTTTAAGTTCAATAATGGCGTGATCGATACCTTATCAGGATTCGACTATAACAACTTTACCCTCGATATTCCAGATGCCACGCTGGATAAGTTTGTGATCGTGGGCGATACTATTGAGTTTAATGTGGAGTCGATGCATGCCAAAGACGAAAAGACTCAATTACAGGTGAAAGACTTCTCCACCTTCTTTCGGCTTTCTGCTAATGCCATGGAATTCTATCAACTCAAAGCTGAGGTAGGAAAAAGCACGATCTCCGATACCCTTGTTTTTCGGTTTGACTCACAGCGTGATCTTAATAATTTCAACGAGCGTGTTACCATAGATGCCCATTTTGATAACATCCTTTTAAACCCTGAAGATCTTGAACTCTTCAGTCCAGGAGCTGCCCAATTAGGAAAAGCATTTTCTCTATCGGGCGATTTTAAAGGAAGGGTAAATAAGTTTTTACTGCGCAACATGGTATTGCGTACAGGCAACACAGAATTACGCGGTGAACTGAGCATGGATGGCTTGCCTTACATTGATGAGACTTTCATAGAAATAGACCTCGAAAATTCTACACTGCACGTTAACGACCTTGCCTTCGCTGTGGACGATGTGGTGTTAGAACGTTTACAACCGCTTGGAGCCGTCAATCTTCGAGGACAATTCCTGGGTTACATCAGCGACTTTGTTGCAAACGCCAGTATCAATACTAATCTTGGATTGATTCAATCGGATATCAACCTCAAGATCAATGAAGCCAATGCAGAACGCTCCACATACAGTGGTAATTTAAGTTTAGCTAATTTCGACTTAGGCACATATCTGGCGGATACTGTCACTTTCCAGCGCGTTACTTTAAAGGGTCGCATTACAGGGGCTGGTTTAAGCTTGAGTACTGCCGACTTTGTTTTGAACAGCCAAATTCAATCGATTGGTATTTTAAATTACGATTACCACAACATTAACACCAATGCCCGTTTCGCGCAGGAATTCTTCAGTGGTAAAGTGTCTATTAACGACTACAATGCTAAGGCCGCAGTAGAAGGATCCATTGATCTTAGAAAGGCGATTAATAAAATTCAAATAGAAGGATCTATTGATACCCTTAATTTCTATGCCCTTGGCTTTAGCAAAGACCCACTGATGCTGAGCACACACATGAAAATAGATACCGAAGGTTTTGTGCTTGACAGCTTACGGGGTAACAGCCACTTTACAGATGCCTCCATTCACTATCAAACACGCAGCATGAAAGTTGACTCGCTCAGTGTTTTGGCCACGCGTAATAAAAAAGAACACGGACTCAGCCTCAAAACCGATCTCTTCGAAGCTTCTGCCACTGGTAACTTCTATTTCTCTGATCTCTTCACCGATCTTCAATCTCTGCTCAAAGAATTAAATCTTAACATCCAAAACGATTCGCTGCGCATTGCTGAGTACTACCGTACCGAAAGCAAAACTGATAAAGAATACGATGTAAACCTGGATGTATTGATCAAGGACATCAACCCCCTGGCCAGTCTGCTCAACATCGATTTTGCTATTTCACCCAATGTGAGTATTCTGGGAAGCTTTACTAAAGGCATCACAACAAAACTCAATGCTTATACAGCCATACGCAAATTGAAGTATAACAATTTCGTTTTCGAGAATACTCAGGTTGACATCAGCACCTCTAAGTTACAAGACAATACAGCCGTGCTGGCCATGGCATTTGTGCAATCAGCCAAACAAAGCATTGAAGGCATTGACACAGAAAACCTGATTACAGAACTTATCTGGAATAAAAACCACATCGACTTTAGCCTCGACCTGGATCAACAAAAAATCGATAACAATGTACGTTTAAGAGGCACAGTGGATTTTAAAGACAGTACCTATATTCGAATGAACAATTCCAGCTTCCGGCTATTAGACAAAACCTGGCTCGTCAACAACAAAACCCTGATCAGTCAGAAGGGAAGCGACTGGCATTTGCAAGACGCGGGCTTCTCTGCCAATAATCAGCAGATTACTTTACAGGGAAGTATTTCCTATGACGAAAGTCTTCCGCTGCATGTGTATTTGCGCAACATTGACCTCAAAGCACTTGAAGTGGTGGCCACTGAAAAATTTAGTGGCCTGGTGAATGCCGACCTTACCTTCAGAAATTTATACGTAAACCCTACCCTTGAAAATCAAATTCAGGTAAGTGACCTTACCGTCAATAATTTTTTGGTAGGTAACATTACCGGCAATAACCAATGGAATAACCTCGAGAAAAAATTTATGGTCGACTTTCTGGTGAACAGGAAAGGTCTGGAGGCTATTAACCTGAAAGGCTATTACGATCCGAACAATACAAACAATCCACTCAATGTTTTTGCCATTCTTAACCAAGCGAACCTCCGCCTCGCAGAACCCATCCTCAGGGGTTTATTCAGCCAGGTAGATGGAACCATTACTGGCGAGTTCGCCATTCGGGGTACGCTCAACAAGCCACTGATACGCGGATCGGGTTTGGTGCAGGATGGACAAATGATGGTTGACTACCTGAAAACTTTATACAAGTTTAAAGGCACCATCGGTTTAACACCCTCTTCCATTTATTTTGAAAACATACAACTTACCGATCCATTCAACAATAAGGGAAAACTTGAAGGTTTTATTGCTCACAGAAACTTCGACAACATGCGCCTGAATATAGATGGCAGCTTTAATAACTTCTTAGTACTTAATACCACCATCAAAGACAATGACCTGTTTTATGGTCAGGGTTTTGCCAGTGGCAAGGTTAACTTCTTTGGGCCTGTTTCTAACCTTAAGATATCAGCCACCGCCAAAACAGAACGCAACTCAAAGATTTATATTCCGCTTACCAGCTCAAGCTCAGTCGAAAAGAAAGAGTTCATCAACTTCGTTAACTTTAACGATACCACTCGCAATAAAAGTGATGCTGATAACAGAAAGAAACTGACTGGTGTGGCCATCGATTTAAATCTTGATATTACCGAAGATGCCTACTGCGAAATTATTTTTGATATCAAAGCGGGCGACATCATTCGAGGCCGTGGTAATGGCGACATTCGCTTACAGCTCGACACCAAGGGAGAGTTTAGTATGTTTGGAGGCATCACCTTTGAAGAAGGGGGTTACAACTTCACCTTGTATAACCTCATCAACAAAGAATTTGAAATACAAAAGGGAAGTCAGATTACCTGGTCGGGCGATCCATACCAGGGACAAATGAATATCAAAGCCGCTTACAATCAATTGGCCTCTATTGCCCCCATCATCATCGATGCCGAAAACCAGGATGATCCCGTACTACGAAGGAAATATCCATTACAGGTATTGCTTACTCTCGAAGGCGCTATGCTTTCGCCACAGATAAACTTCGATATTGTTGCCAAAGATCTACCACAAACCGTAACACTCACCAGTGGCGACACCAAGCGCCTGGCTTTTGAATTCGCTGCCTTCAAAACCAAACTCGATGAACAGGAACTCAAAAAGCAAGTATTCAGTCTGATCATCTTGCGCAGACTTTCTCCGCTGAACGAAACCATCAGTACCTCCGGCTCTGTAACCAATAGTGTAAGCGAATTGCTGTCAAACCAATTAAGCTATTGGATGAGCCAGGTGGATGAAAACCTGGAAATTGATGTGGACCTCGGTGCGCTCGATGCAGAAGCTTTCAATACTTTTCAGCTGCGACTCTCCTATACCTTTTTGAATGGCCGTCTGCGGATTACACGCGATGGCACCTTTACCAACCAAAATGCAGCCGCCACCAACCCCAATGCCAATGCCAACACCGCAGCCCTCGTGGGCGACTGGACTGTAGACTACCTGCTGACAGCTGATGGTAAGTTTAAAGTACGTATGTACAATCGTACCAATAACAATGTATTGTTAAATGCCCTTGGTAACCAAAACCTGATTACCACCGGAGTAAGCTTACAACACACCCAAACCTTTAATACCTTAAGCGATTTATGGCGTTCTGCCCGCGAGCGCAAAGAACAACAGACAGAAACACCCGATAACAATACCGAAGCTGTCTTAAATAAAGATGATGGAACACCTGAAGAATAGCTTACCCCAACAGGTGCGGGCATTCGGTTTCATGCTGCTCATGATCTGGCACTTGCCCAACAGCCTTCAGGCACAATTCACTTTGTACGATACCATCGCCCTGCAGCCTAAGAAAACCAAAAGACTTGTTTTTACCGGAGCCGCGGTTTACTCGGCCAGCATGCTGGCTTTGCATCAAGCTTGGTATAAAGAAAATGCCAGGCAAAGTTTTCAATTTTTCAATGACGCCTCCGAATGGAAGCAAGCAGATAAGGCTGGCCATTTCTACTCTGCTTTTTATTTAAGTAGCCTCAGTGCCAAAGCCTTGAATCAATGTGGTCAGTCATCCCGCCAATCGATATTATTGGGCACCCTCACCGGTTTTGCAGTACTCAGCTCTATAGAAATATTTGATGGCTATTCGGCTGCTTATGGAGCCTCAGCCAGCGATCTGCTGGCCAATGCTACAGGTTCTTTATTTTATTTTTGGCAACAAAGCACCTGGAACGAAACTAGGATACAGCCTAAGTTTTCTTTTCACCGAACAGATTATGCTCCGCTGCGCCCTGCTGTGTTAGGCAATAACCTTGCTACGGAAATCATTAAAGACTATAACGGCCAAACCTACTGGCTGTCGATTGATGCAGATCGTTGGTTGCGCATGCCTGCCTGGCTTAACATAGCGGTGGGGTATGGAGCCGAAGGCATGGTCTATGCCCGCGATGAAGTAAATCACGCCAATGGCTTTGAGCCCATGCGCCAATATTACCTATCCATTGATTTTGATTTGAGGGAAATCCCTACCCGTTCGAAAACACTTAAGTGGCTCTTCACGGCAATATCGGCTGTGAAGCTGCCCGCCCCTGCCCTGGCTTTCCATAAAGGCGGTATGCGCTTTCATCCGTTTTATTTTTAAAGCAATCCCTGTCAATTGACTTTAAAATCTCTTAACTTCCGTCATCTCAAGGAAGACCATAAAACCCTTTCGTATATGAACGTTTTTAAATTCATCAAGCAATACGTGGAAGAAATCGGTGGACAGTTTACCGATTATGATCACACCAAGGCGGTGGTAGTCTTACCCATCGGCAAAAATCGTTTTCAAACTGTATTAGCCATTGTCAAGCCAAGCCAGCTATCTGGCAGAGATTTGGCCATCTTCACTTCAAAGGTATGCGAGTTCACCTCTGTGATCAACACCAAAGAAATACTGGAAGAGAATGCCATGTTTGATTACAGTAAGTTTATGCTAGAAGACGGTTATCTAAAAGTTGAAGCCTCTTGCCCTGCGCATACCGTAACAGAGGACCAGGTAAAAGAAATGCTGCAAGAAGTAGCCACCATGTCTGATAAGTTTGAAATGGAACTTACCGGACAGGATGTGTATTGATGCGATCATGAGTTGATGTGCTGATCGTTTCGATCGATGTGAGCCGAAGTACCTTACGCATTAAAAGGATTGAGGGGAATTCTTATGCAGATTACGTGGTCTGTCTACCTGACATCAATACTTATGTACAGCGGACAGAGGCAAAACTAAACAACCTGGAAGCCAATGCTAAGAAAACTTAAAAGCGGAATTACTAAGTAAGAGTAATAATACTTTACTCCCTCAAAAGAGGAAACCAAACTTGAAATTGAGTGCCTTCGTTCAGCACAGAACTTACCTGAATTTTTCCCTGCAGTTTGTCCATAATTTCCTTTGTAATATACAGACCAAGCCCTGACCCAGGGCTTTTGTCTGTTGCACGATAAAACATTTTAAATATAGACGGTAAGTTGACAGCCTCTATACCAATACCATTATCTTCCAGCAATACGAGCATACCATCATGTTCTCTCCTCAGCTGAATGCGAACAATACTCTTTCCCTTAGCGCTATCCTTAAATTTATAGGCATTGCTCAACAAATTACTAAAAATAATTAGTGCTCTTTTTCGATCGGTCCAAAACTGTAACTCATTCAAGCTAAGCTCATGTGTAATCATCATTACAAAACTCTCATCAATCGGCAAAACGTCTTGGGCCGCTTCTTCAAGTAATGACTGCATATTCACTTGCTCTAAAAATAAATCAGTCCGGGCGTTTCTTGAATAATCAAGAATATCTTTAATGAAGTAATCAAGTTTATTTATACTACCCCGTATCAGTGAGAGGTAATTGCGCAGGTTGGCTACGTTTTCATCTCTCTCGGCAATGTTCACCAGCCCCAAAACACTTGCCAAGGGAGCTCTTAAATCGTGCGATACACTGTACACAAAAGAGTCAAGCTCATAATTAACTTTTTCTAATTGTTGATACTGTTGTTGGAGTCTCTCCTCTGTATTTTGACGCTCAATAGCACTACCAATCATACTGGCTGCCGCTTGTAAAGCAGCTACCTCCGCAGCGGTCCACGCACGTTTCTCATCACATTGATCAAAGCCTATAAAGCCCCACCATTTTCCGGAAACGAAGAAAGGGATAACAATGAGTGACTTAATATCTTGTTCTGCCAAAAGTGCACGCTCTTCTTCTGGAAATTCCTCGACCGATCCATAAACCATTTGTCCAAGACTCATCAATGCCACCCACCGATGGAAACCAACAGCCCCAATCTCTAAATTTTGCAAGCTTTCGCTTTCAATTTGTGGACTAATAGCCGGAGCACACCACTCAAAGACCAGATTCGTAAGAATGCGCTCTTCACTTCCTGCGGTATGCTGAAAAACATACACGCGACTGGAAGCAGAAGCCTCTCCAAGGCTCTTCAAAATTTCATTAATACTGCTTTGCCATGGTCGGTTAGAAAGCAATTCGCGGGCTGAAAAGGCAACCGCATCCAGAAGCTGCTCTTGTTTATTCAATGGATGCATACAGGTTAGGCTAAGTGGTCACTAGAAAGATACGTAATTGAACTAAATTACTTTATAGGTAATATACATTAAAAAGAAATATCTAATGACGAACTTGATCTTTGACTGTTAAAGACCGCAAAAGAAATTCTATTATTACAATACGAAAGTTGAATCTTCGTAACCCCTTTTAATGATCGTGGAAATCATTTTAAAACGCTGGTTGGCATCAAATCGGTGAATGGCATGGGCAGGTATAATTATGACAGAACCTAAGTTCAAGTGGTAACTTTTACCGGCAATGTTGATATCAGCCGCGCCATCTATGATTTGACTATAAGTGTCAAACGGGATCGTTTTCTCACTTAATTCTTCTCCTTCGCTGAGCGAAAGGGCTGTTACATTGCCAGTGGATTTCTTGATAATGGTGCGACTTATAACCGCGTTAGGTACATATTCCACAAATTCGACAATGATGTGCTCTTTAGCTTTTTCTAATTCTGCTGATGATCCTTGATTATGGCCTTGTGTGTTTTTGTTATTCATTAATCACAGGATACGCTTTTAAGGGCAGCATTTAGTTTATAGTATCAAATAGTCGGATTTTTATGAAGGAACAGGTAAAAATTATGATAACATCCACGCATGCTGACGTTAAGGCGAATAACTCATTCATACTTCAGGCAGCCAACCAACATACAAGCTCTCTTTACCGGAGACATAAACTTATTAAAGCTCAACTCATTAATAATTTGAATGCTTAATACTTTAAAAGGAAGCCTCCACCCATTAAGCCTGATTAACAGAAAGCTTATAGCAAGGGTCAACTGCCTATATGGATTGGTTTCTCGCTATACAAAATGGTCAGGAGCTTGTGGCTATTGGTCAGTGCATCAGCCTGGCTTAAAGCTAAATTGGCGACATGCTTCATTACCTAATGCCACATCTGCCTTGTGCGGTTAAAAAGTACTTGGTAATCAACAACCCGGTTAAATAATTGAAAGACCATTTAACGGAAAGCTCCCCAAATGGCTTTAGTCAATATAACAAGGCAAAAAAAAAGACTGAATCGCTTCAGTCTTTTTGTACCTAAGGCCGGAATCGAACCGGCACACCTTACGGTACACGATTTTGAGTCGTGCGCGTCTACCAGTTCCGCCACTCAGGCATCTCCTCCGTTTATGTACTGGTAATTCCTAAACGGGCTGCAAATATGATAAACTTTTGGCTCAACACAAATATGCTGGCCACAAATTTTAAACACCTCTGCCGGTAAAATCATGCGTTAAATCATTAAAAATGCGATCTTTCCTCTGTGTTACGACTCCTTTCCATCGGCATGATCAGCCTCCTGCTCTACCAAAGTGCCGGCTTTGTGCTCACTTTTGAGTTAGGAGTGCGTACCATCCGAAAAGAAGTAAGGGAAAAACTGATTCCAAAAGGCGAAGGAAGCCTGGTGAGACTGGCATTCCACAGATCTTCCAAAATTATTTTCAAAGACGAAGGTCAGGAAATATATCACCTGCAAAACATGTACGACATCTTGCGCCAGGAGGTGAGGGACGATTCAATTATTTTTACCTGTTTCCACGACATTGCCGAATCTAAATTAGTAGCGGCCTTTGAAGAAGAAATAAAGGACATTACCAACCAGGCTCAATCTGAACAGCAAGCAGCAAAGTGGAGCGTAAAAAAAATGGAATACTTGCCAAGCTCGCACACCTCTTTTATGCGCAACCTGGCTGTCATTTTTCCATTTAATGGTATGCCTGCTAAGCATGCGTTGCCAATACTCTGTCAGTCCATTCCCTACCCTCCACCCAAAGCAACCTGATCTTCTGATCCGACTAAAGCCTGCTACCAGTGGGTCATATTTCTGTACACCCCTCGCTTATACACGTGGGGTAAACTAATTTCTAAGGACATGAAACAGTTAATGCTTAGCCTGCTGGCAGTTATATGCCTGCAGGCCAGCGCACAAACCATTATTATAAGAGATGAAACCAGTAAAAAAGCGATACCGGGCGCTGTTGTTTTTGATGATGCCAAACGCATTCAGCAAGTGAGCGATGAGTCAGGCACCGTAAACTTTGCAGGCTTCGAACAAGCTTCCTTCATTAATGTACAAATGCTAGGGTATAAAACCCAACGCATAAAGCTTGTAGAATTAGTAGCCAGTGCTTACGAAATTTTTTTGCAGGAAGATGCGATGTCGCTCAATGAGGTGGTGGTCTCCGCAAACCGTTGGGAGCAAAATCTGCGAGAGTTATCCAATCAAATCACACTCATTGACCAACAAAGTGTAGCCTTGCAGAATCCTCAAACAGCCGCTGACTTGCTCGGCATCTCCAACAAAGTATTTATTCAGAAGAGTCAGTTAGGCGGAGGAAGTCCAATCATCAGAGGCTTTGCTACTAACCGTGTTTTGCTGGTGATCGATGGCGTACGCATGAACAATGCAATTTTCAGAAGCGGTAATGTGCAGAATGTCATTTCACTTGATCCGAACAGCATTGAGAAAGCGGAAGTTGTTTTTGGGCCCGGCTCTGTACTATATGGCAGCGATGCCATTGGTGGTGTGATGGATTTCCATACACGCAGTACACGTTTCTCCAACACAAAACAAGGCGAAGTAAATGCCAATGCTTTATTGCGCTATGCGAGTGCCAATCAGGAAAACACAGCGCACCTGGATGTAAGCATCAGTAAACAAAAGCTTGCCTTCATTACGAGTGCAACCTACGCTAAGTACGATGACCTGCGCATGGGCAAACATGGCCCCGTTGATTATACAAGACCTACTTTCGTAATTAGGCAAAATGATGCTGACATCATCGCCAACAATCCTGACCCCAACCTTCAAGTACATTCTGCGTACCAACAGTTTAACTTTATGCAAAAGGTACTGGCCAAAGTCTCGCCAACCTGGCAATTGGCCTATAGCTTTCACCATGCCAACACCACAAACATTCCGCGTTACGACCGACTGATTTTAACAGATGCTGACGGAAACCTAGCGCAGGGCGAATGGTACTATGGCCCGCAAGGCTGGATGATGCATTCCCTACAGGCCAATCATCAGGCAAATGGTGCCGTTGCAGACAAGCTAAAGATAACAGCAGCCTACCAACGGGCAAAAGAAAGCAGGCATAACAGGGGCTTTGGTAGCAGCCGAAGAACCAACCGCTTTGAACTAGTGGATGCATATTCCCTGAATCTCGATTTGGAGAAATACCTGGGTGATCGCTTTACGCTCTTCTATGGTGCTGAATATGTTTACAATCAAATAAACTCAACCGCCAACAGAATTGATGTCAACAATGGTAACGTTAGCCCTGCTTCTACCCGCTATCCCAATGGTGCTTATTGGCAGAGTGCCGCAGCCTACATGAGTTTCCGACTCAACCTGAGCGATAAAGTTTTGCTCAATGTGAGCAACCGCTTTAGCCTGGTGCATACGTCAGCACAATTTGATAATGCTTTTTTCGACTTACCACAAACAGAAGCTTCCCTTACCAACCGCGCAGTGAATGGAAGCTTTGGCTTGGTGTTCAATCCTTCCAAAAAAGTGAAACTGTATTCAAACTTTTCAAGTGGCTTCCGCGCCCCCAACGTTGATGATATTGGTAAAGTGTTTGATTCAGAACCAGGCAATGTTGTTGTTCCAAACCCCGACTTACAGGCCGAGATGGCCTACAGTGCTGAAGCAGGCATGGCCGGCATTATTGGTAAGCATATCAAGGTAGATGGTGCGATTTATTATTCTATCATCGACAATGCCATAGCTAGGGGCAACTTTACTTTGAATGGTGAAGACAGTATAGAATACGATGGTGTATTGAGTCGTGTGCAGGCACAACAAAACATAAGCAACGTTTATGTATATGGTGTGCAAGCCAATGTAGATGTGCGTTTAAGTCGTACCCTTAGTTTTAACACTACCGTTAACTACCAAAAAGGCAAAGAGCGTGACCCGGCCACCAACCGAAATTTTTCTCCTACACACGTGGCACCTTTCTTTGGGGCGAGCACCTTTACTTTTGTGAATAATAAATTCAGGGCTACTGTCTATGCACAATATAATGGCGCTATCAGATACGATAACCTCGCATTGAGTGAAAGAGCAGACCGGCATTTGTACGCCAGAGATGATGAGGGCAATCCTTACGCACCAGCCTGGATTACATTTAACATCAAAACATCATACCAGATCAACGAGCGATTCAGTGCAGACCTTGGCCTGGAGAATATGACAGACAAACGCTACCGTCCTTATTCATCAGGTATTACTGCCCCTGGCAGAAATCTTTTGATTGCCTTGCGGGCACGTTTATAAACGCATCACACATTTATTGAATTACATTTACGCATATCATGGCCTTACTCAAAAAAGTAGTTAAACGAACCAGAGATTACCGAAAACTGCATCGCTATATCGGTTCGTCACTTGTATTCTTTCTGCTCATCATGACCATTACCGGTATTTTACTAGGTTGGAAGAAGCACAGCGGCAGCATGATTTTGCCAAAAACAGAAAAAGGAAGCTCATCAGAATTGGCTGCCTGGCAATCACTGGACACTCTGGCCAAAGCGGCACAAAGTGCTTTACAGTTACACGATGCAACACTCAACACCAGCATTGACCGCATGGATGTTCGCGCAGATAAAGGAACGATTAAGGTTACCTTTCTCCACCATTATTACGAAGTACAACTAGATGGCGCTACAGCAAAAGTGTTGGCCATTAACCTGCGTAAATCAGACATCATAGAACAAATTCATGATGGCTCCATCGTAGATTTTATGACAAAAGCTGATGGTGGCTGGTTTAAACTGGGCTACAATTCTCTGGTTGGTGGTGGCTTATTAATACTATGCATCTCAGGCTTTTGGTTATGGTATAATCCGAAGCGAATCAGAAAAATGAAATAATCCTTACCTTTGTAGCCTTAATAAATTGAGATGCAAATAACAAAACACAAAGTAGCTGCTATTCATTATACCCTAACGGATAACAGTGGTAACATCTTGGACAGCAGCAGTGGTCGTGAGCCGCTTTACTACATCCAGGGTATTGGTAACCTGATTTTAGGCATGGAAGAAGGCCTGGAGGGAAAAAAGAAAGGTGATAAACTTCAAATCAAAGTAGCTCCTGAAAAAGGCTATGGGGTAAAAGACCCAGCCATGGTGCAACAAGTTCCCCTGCAAGCTTTTGGTGGTGAAAAGGTTACTCCTGGCATGAAGTTCCAAACAAACCAGGGACATGTAGTAACAGTTACCTCTGTAGAAGCAGAGACAGTAACGGTAGATGCCAACCACGAATTAGCCGGTGTTGAATTAAACTTTGATGTAGAAGTAATGGAAGTACGTGACGCCAGTGCAGAAGAAATTTCTCACGGTCATGTGCACGGACCGGGCGGACATCATCATTAATAAAATACGCTAAGCATAAAAAAAGCTCGTGAATCCACGAGCTTTTTTGTTTTCTTCTTGATGAGCTTATTCAAAACGCAATGACTCAATCGGATCAAGCTTAGAAGCTTTGTGAGCGGGGTAATAACCTGATAGAAGCCCGACTCCAATACAAATCACCATCCCTACGAACATCCATAACCAGGGCACCACAAACTTATCAATGCCTATCAGACTCGAAATACCATTACCTATTAAAATACCTAATAGAATTCCGGCAATACCTCCCAATACACAAACGACAATGGCTTCAATCACAAATTGCTGACGAATGCGCAAAGGCGTTGCTCCTAATGCTTTTCTCACCCCTACTTCTCTGGTGCGTTCTGTTACAGACACCAGCATAATGTTCATCAGCGCAATCGATGCACCCAACAAAGTAATAAAGCCAACACCAAAACCGCCCATGCGCAAGGCTGAGGTGATGCTTTCTAATTCTTCTGCCAGGGATTCACTTCTTTCCAAATCAAAAGAATTAGGTTTACCTACCTCATCTCGTCTTATCGAACGCATAATACCCGTGGCTTCACCCATCGCAAAATCCATTTTTGTAGGATCCGTAATACCGACTGAAATTTCGTACCATAACTGACGCCCTTTGGCCATTTGATTGGCCTTGATCAGCGGCACACACACCATGTTGTCATAGTTATCATCGGCTATATCGCCTTTTTCTTCCATCACGCCAATTACCCGCAATTTGGAACCCAAAAAGCTTACTTCTTTTCCAATCGGATCTTCACTCTCAAACAATGTTTTGGCCACTTTGTAACCAATCACCGTTACCTGCGATCCATATTCCATTTCAATGGTTGAGAAATTTCGACCTTTCTCAATATCTGCACCTTTTAATGCAAAAAACTCCTCATTAACACCCTTGACGGCCACATTTGGGTTCGTCTTTTTAGACAAATATTTCACTTCAGCTACGCCAGTCACATCAGCAGCAAGGCAGATGGTGGCATCAGAGCGAAATTCGTTGGCAAAGCGTACTGTTTGACTAAAAGTAAGTTGAGGATAGCGCTTTTCAGAAATACCCTGGGCACTACTGCCCCTGTTGCGTTTAGAGCGAATATCGAAAGTATTCACCCCAAGGGATGACAAACTTGAATTAACAGAGTATTCTATACCGTCAATTGCGGTAAGAATTCCCACCAAAGAGGTAATACCAATGGCAACAATCAGGGAGGTGAGCACCGAGCGAAGCATATTCGCTTTAATGGAGCGTAAGCCCTCTTTAATATTTTCTATCAGGTTCATGCAGGATCAATAAACAATACGTTGATCAGGAAGGTCAAATGTTACAAAATACTTGAACTATTTTACATAGTAAGTGTAGTAAAAAGGTTCGGTTACTTTTGGTTTTAGACGTAAATTTAAGGCATGCGTTACGGATTAGTCATTGGATTCTTACTCTTATGCAGCCCTTGGCTCAAGGCAAACCACCTGCTAATACCCATGGACGAAGGGCAAAGCAATCACTTAAAAGCATATGGCATAGCGTATTGGATCCTCAGAAGTGAAAATGAGGTGAATTGGCTACTGAATTACCGCGGGGGAAGTTTTATGTGCGAATATGCACCTGCCATTCAAAATGAATTAATGATCAGAGGCGTAAGCTACCAGGTGATCTCCGATGCCCAGGCCAATCAAATCTTATCAGAAATAGCCAGTCCCGCTTTGAATTACGATGTTATGAAACTAGAGAAGTTTCCGCGCATTGCTGTATACTCGCCTAAAAGCGCTCAACCCTGGGATGATGCCGTAACCTTGGTCTTAACCTATGCAGAAATTCCTTACGATCTAATTTACGATGATGAAGTACTGGCAGGTAACCTGCCTAAGTACGACTGGCTTCATTTACACCATGAAGATTTTACCGGACAATACGGAAAATTTTATGGCACTTTTAGCAATGCCCCCTGGTACATTGAACAGCAAAAAGAAGCAGAAGAAATGGCCAGTAAACATGGCTTTCATAAAGTATCACAATTGAAACTAGCCGTGGCCAAACGCATTCAGGAATTTGTGGCCGGAGGTGGTTTTATGTTTGCTATGTGCTCAGCTACCGATAGCTTCGATATAGCGCTGGCAGCTGAAGGCATTGATATTTGCGAAAGACCTTTCGATGGCGATCAAGCTGATCCGCAAGCGCAAAGTAAACTTGATTTCAACAGATCATTTGCCTTCACCAATTTTAGATTAGTGAGAGATATCTATGAATATGAATTCTCTGATATTGATAACAAACCCAATGAAAGAGGCCTGAGGCAGGACAATGATTACTTTACCTTATTTGAATTTTCTGCCAAGTGGGATCCCATTCCTACCATGCTTACCCAAAATCATACAAAGGTTATTAATGGTTTTTACGGTCAGACAACTGGCTTTAAGAAAAGAGTGGTGAAACCGGAAGGCCTGGTAATGGGAGAAAACAAAGCAATTGGTGAAGTTAAATACTTGCATGGAACCATGGGTAAAGGTTTCTGGACGTACTATGGTGGGCACGATCCTGAAGATTATCAGCATCAGGTAGGCGAAGAACATACTGATCTTAACCAACACCCTAATTCTCCTGGCTATCGCCTCATCTTAAACAACATTCTTTTCCCTGCCGCCAAGAAGAAAAAACAAAAAACTTAGTTATTTTTTGGCTTAGATTGGATACAAATGAGATTACTCGTGTTTTGTTTAATGATGTGTTTAATGGCATGCTCAAAAAAAGCCACAAACAACACGATTACAGCTATTGCAGAAGATAGCTTAAACAAGACTGTTATAGAGGCTCTGGGCAGCAATACAGAAAAATTTTACAATACCACTAAAGACTTATTATTAGTAAAGCAAACAGGATTGCCTGAAACATCGGTGGTGCGTTTTATCGTTATCCAAACAAGCAATGGTAAAATCATTCATCAAGGTTCTTTCAAACCAGGCTATGTGCAATGGAAGACAAATGACTCTTTAGAATTGTTTAACGTCCCTGGCATCATTCCGGCACATAAAACACAAGCAGACTACATAAGTATTATTTCATTATCCCGATCATCCATACAATAAACAATACCCCACGTGAAAAAAATTCTACTCTTAACAGCGCTTTATGCAGGTGGCATTATCGCCCTCATGACTTCTCAAACAGAAGCGCCTCCATATGTTAGTAACATAAATAACACAACAAGCAAACGTGAAAAAGTAGACGGCCCTGCCGAGTTTGCCAAATTCCATCGCGCCATCAGAACAGCCGATGGTGAAACGAAACCTGGCTATGCCCCGGGCTATAAATTCAGAGAACTTAATCGTGCCAAATCGAAGGCCACCCGCGCCAGAACGCAAAATACCAATGGCGTTTTAGAATGGAAGGAACGCGGCCCCTCCAATGTACCGGGCCGCACCCGCGGACTGATTGTAGATCCTGATGATCTATCAAGAAACACCTGGTATGCCGGCTCCGTAGGAGGTGGTGTTTGGAAAACTACCAATGGTGGTGGTGCCTGGACTTTAATTACACCCGATCTTCCTAACCTCGCTACCACTGTTATTGGGATGGCTAACTCTAATAGAAATATCATGTATGTGGGTACAGGCGAAGGCTTTTTCAATTTAGATGCCATTAACGGTGGAGGTATTTTCAAATCAACAGATAGAGGTCTTACCTGGAACATATTACCCACCACAATTGGGTTCGGAGACATCAACCGGATGGCTATCAGCCCAACCGATGCTAACCTGGTGGTAGTTGTTACCACTTTAGGCATTTACAGAACAAGCGATGGAGGTACTAACTGGACCCAAGTGCTTGAAGAGACCAACGTACAAGACTTAAAGGTTCATCCAACTAATTTTAATATACAATATGCCGCTCAAAATAGTGAGGGCATTTGGAAATCAACTGATGCCGGCCAGACCTGGACCTTCTTCAATAATGGAATGGGTGCCATAGGTCGCATTGAATTAGCGGTTTCACCGGTTAATACAAATAGAATTTTTGCTTCTGCCGAAGAATCATTTGGTGAAGGTGCGAAACTTTTGATTTCAGAAGATGCAGGCCTTACCTGGAATGCTGTGAATGTACAACTTAACAATGCGGAAATTGACTTTTTAGGTGGTCAAGGATGGTACGATAATACTATTGCATGCGATCCATTTGATCAGGACATCGTTTACGTAGGTGGTGTGAGTTTATTCAGGGTAGAAGTAACCTCAGGATCAAGCACTGTTAGTTATTACGATGTGGATGCCGGAACGACTAATGACTTCCTCAGCCTTGTTAACTTTGGTGCTAACTTCAATAATGGAACACTGGACGTTAGTAATGCTGCAAATGCCAGTGTTGAAATTCGCTTTGGGCCTGGTAAGACACAAAAAGCACATCGATTTATGGTACCTGAAGGTTCGACTTCGGGCGTAGCAGACCTAAATTATGCTTACCAAGATTATGTGAATGTTCCTTTTGAAGTGTGGGATGTCACCACCAACAGGCAACTCATGATTTCATTCCGTGATCAGGGAAGAGATGGTGCCTTCAACCTGATCGCACAAAATACGGAACAAACAACCCCCGCCAACCAGCAAAGCAGAGAATATATATTTGTGAGCAATGTTACCTACAATGCCACTACACCGAATCCTTCTATGAGTGTAGCCGGGGGCCACACGTTTGGAGAGATGTATAATATTTGGCCCATTTTGAGTGCTGGCGCCACCTGGAATCCTGCTAATTTACCAGCCTCTACTTTCAGAATAAACTTTGAATCGAGGCCACTACTCAACGCCAGTACCATTACTGTAGCGGATGCATACTCCCAATTCGGTGGTAAAAATAATTTCGAAGTATTCGGCATAGATGTACATCCTGATCATCACAACCTGATAATCATTCCTACATCAGCATCCTCATACAGAATTCTCAATGCGAATGATGGTGGTGTCTTTATTTCTAACAGCTCCAATACACCAGGCATCAACGAAGGCGATTGGACCATGGTAGGAAAGACATTCAATACCAGTCAGTTTTATGGAGCAGACAAGCGAACAGGTTTCAATGAATATTTTGGCGGTATGCAAGACAACGGAACCTGGAAGTCTCCTTCGGGAACCAATGCATCTGCTGCTACGCAATATGTATTTAATATAGGTGGTGATGGCTTTGAGGTAATCTGGAATAACCGCGATGACAACCTGATGATTGGTGGTTCTCAGGGTAATGGTTTGAGAAGATCAATCGATGGAGGCACCACCTGGACAAACGCTACCAATGGTTTGTCGGGGACCGCTCCTTTTATCACTAAGCTTGCTAATTCAAGATCATTACCTGACCGCATTTTTGCATTGAGTTCCGCAGGTGTCTTTGTTTCTAATAATTTTGGTCAGTCATGGTCGCTTACACCGATCAGCCAAAAATGGGGAAGCGGCTCCTTTATGGACGTAGAAGTTTCAAGAGCAAATGCCAACATTGTTTGGGCAGGATTAGGCATGAACGCCAATTTAAATCTGCATGTTTCGACAGATGGAGGCAAGACCTTTAAGATCACCAATAATTATACAACGGTAACCATGGGGGGTATTACTAAGCTTGCTTCGCACCCTAAGGAAGCCAACACAGCCTACGCCTTATTCTCTTTAGCGGGTAAGCCAAAAATTTTAAAGACAACAAATTTGGGAGAATCATGGACAGACTTATCAGGTTTTGGAACTAACAACACCAGTAGCAGCGGCTTCCCTGATGTAGCGGTTTATTGCCTATATGTAAGGCCAGATAATACCAATATAATTTGGGCTGGTACTGAGATTGGTATTGTAGAGAGCCTGGATGGAGGTGCGAGTTGGAATATTGTCAATGATTTTCCAAACGCATCAGTTTGGGATATGAAGGGTGTAGACGATCAAGTAGTCATAGCTACACACGGCCGTGGAATCTGGACGGCCACCATCAATGCACCTCAATCTGAATTACCAAAACTTCCTCAATTTGTAAGTATGGGTACCAACCCAAGTGGCAATCTTTCTATTAAAGTTTCGAGTACAACACCTATCGACTCCATTCAAGTGTATTCCGGGACTACCTATGCCGGATCACTTAAAAATGTTATCGCAGGCGAAACTGTATTTGAAATCAAGAATACAGCTGTTGGGCCAAAGTCCATCAACGGCATTGCGTATATTGGAAGTTCACCCTTCACAACAAATACGATTAATGGTCAACATTTAAGGCTGAAGGCTAATGCTTCGGCTCACGTCAATTATTTTTCATCTTTAGATGATTTCAGTTTGAATGGCTTTTCGTTAAGGAATTTCGCGGGCCAGGGAGATAAAGGCCGAAAGTCTTTACACAGCCAACATCCTTATGCCTCACTATCTAATAGTACAGCACTGTTATTGCAACCTGTTACTGTTAAAAATAGCGATGCTCTTGTAAAATACAGAGATGTGGTAATCACAGAACCCAACAACGACAATGTGAATATCGAGGCAACAGTCAATGGAATTGACTGGATACCATTGGTAACACCCTATAGCTCATCATTCAACGCAAGTTGGACCGCCACCTTTAATGCGAACGCGGAAGGCAGGTATGACCAGATGGTAGCCCACGAAATTGACTTGTTGGATTTCTTTACCCCTGGCACCAACGTATTATTAAGGTTCAGGCTGACATCTAATGTTTCGATACAAGGCTGGGGCTGGGCAATCGATTATGTGGCCATTCAAGATGAACCGACAGCAGCCGAAATACCAACCTTCAGCAATGCTACAAACCTCTATCCTAACCCTGCTAAGCTCCAAGCCAATGTGCAGTATACGCTCGATCAAAACGCAGAGGTGAGTATAGGGCTGGTAGACATGTTGGGAAATCCGATCAAGAAAATTGTTAAAGGCCAACAGCAACCTGGTACCTACACCGAAGTGATTGAAACAGACTATTTAGCAACAGGATCTTATATCGTAGTGCTTAAAAAAGGAAAGTTTACGGAAACACTCAGACTTGTTGTACAATAAGTTTTAATGCATGCGATCGCCCCTCCACTGGAGCGATCGCATGATAATAGCTTCCTGCTCCAGCACTTCGTGCCAACGTCTATTCACCATTTCTTCCGGAAGGTATTCTTTTGCTAGCTGAAGAAAGTTCCTGTAGTGTCCTGCTTCAGATACCATCAGTTCATAGTAAAACAGCGAGAGCTCCTGGTCTTTAATGTTTTTCCAGAGTAGTTTAAAACGCTCACAGCTCCTGGCCTCAATCAGGGCATTCATCAGTAACTTCTCTAAAAGATTTTGATCGCGGCTCCCGCCTTTTCTAACCACTTGCTTCTGCAAGGCCTCTACATATTCATCTTTTCTGGGCAATCCTAAATTCAAGCCACGTTTTCTCAATTGCTCTATAACCCTTTCAAAGTGCGCCCACTCTTCAGCTACTACCGGGGTGAGCATGTCGACCAGTTTTTCTCTTTCAGGGTAGGTAATGATTAAAGAAATACAACTTGAAGCGGCCTTCTGTTCACAATAAGCATGATCAACCAATATATCTTCAATATTCATTTCAGCAATATTGACCCAGCGTGGATCTGTGGGTAGTTCGAGACCTAGCGTAAACTTATCTCTGGCTTCATGCATAAAAAATAATATTAATCGAAGAACATCCAATCAAAACCGAAGTCAAGCACATTGCCTTGCCCCGGATAAAACGGTGTTGGAAAATAGCCTGTTTTGGTAAGTGCCTGCACGAGGTTATTATACTTAAAAAATATGCGGCCACGCTTCATTTTCCAGTTAAAGAAGATATCTACCAGCGGGAATTCATTAGTCTTAAAATTGTATTGCGTATAGAATTGCTGTGAGGTAAGATCGTAACCATTGGCATAATAAGCCGACTGCCAATGGGCCTCAAGGCCAATTTGAAAATCAAAGTTCCCATTCACCCACACATCTTGAAAGGCCAACTGACCATGTAAAAATAGCTTAGGTATCTGAATTGCTGAATCTGCTCCACTCTCTACCATGCTGTAAATGCCACGGCCCGACAAACTGATTTTCTTTAAAAAAGTAGTTCTAAAACGAAACTCTGGTGATGTGATGAAATGATTGGCGCTGGATTGCGTGGGCAATACTTCCTGCATTTTCCGTGCGGTATCTTGTTTGAAGAAAACGTAATTATCTAAAGAGGTAGTGGTTAATCCTGCCGATAAGGTGACATTTTTCGATCTGTAGTGAGCCATGGCCTGAGCCTGCGTGGCTTCAATATTATCGAAGTAACTAAGCCAGGAGTCGTGCATACCCATATACATCTGTTGTACGAAGCTGGCTTTATACTGGTAACGATTAATACTGGCCTCCAACCAGGGAGCAGTGAAAGCAGCCTTCACTTTATAATTAGTACTCAATAAACTTTCTGCTTCGGCAGATAATCGCATGGTTTTATTCAGATTGTAAGCGGCCCTGGCGCCTGCATAATATTCAGTTCCTGTCGTTGGCAGATCGAATTCACTTTCATCAATCCACTTATAATCCATCGAGTACGAACGAGCTGCCCAGTAAGCATTGAGGAATAATGACCCGACTTTCGTTTTTAAACCCAGCTCATTTTTAAGTGATTTGAACAAAGAGCGATCGAGTTTAGCAGATTCTGCTACACCAGAATTGAAATCAAAGTATGGATCCTTGCGAATATTATTGGTAAACTCAACATAATGCCGATACTTGTCGGCTATGTGATATACATCCAAACCTTTTACGATTCGATATTGATGATAGAGATGAAAGTTGGTTCTTAAATCATAACTCTCCGGTCCCTTCAGGTTAGGACTAATGAATTGACCAAAGAAATCTTCTAGTTCATAGTTGTCGCCCACCTTCACTCCACCATTCTCCAATTGGGTATGGCTCATCCTTCTGAAATTAAAGAAAGCCCAGTAGGCACTATCTTTTGTATGATAGCTTGTGAAACCATCATAGTAGTGACTCACAACATTGCGATCGCCCCTGCGGGCACGCAAAATTTGTTTATCCATAAATAAACCCCGGTAATTAAAACCGAAGTTCCAATTGGGCTTGATGTTACGCGTATAATCTACATCTGTTATCGAACGGCCTAGCCCACCTAAAACCAGGTGCATATTGGAGTAAGGGGATTTTGTGTCGTAATATTTCACCTTTTCTGTATCCCAATAAGGGGTAAAGCTATTCCACCCATTACTTACGCCTATTTGCTCGGGTAGTTTATAAAAGATGGGCGAGATGGCTGTAGCGATATTGCCCAGGTCCTGATACTCATATTGAAGCCTTTGAATAAAATTAAATTGATGAAAGTCTCTGATGACCGTATCGAGGGTTTGGCTTTTATAATCACCATAGAAAATATTTTCCTCCGAATAGACCCTAGTAGTCGTGGGACCATAAACTGACTTCGCAGAGTCATTCAGTACTCTTGATCTGGCAATTCTATCAGGACGCTCCTGTGCCAGTAAATTGCCAGCAACAAAAAAACAGAAGAAAAAAAGGACTTTAAAAAAATTCACGCGCAAAGATAGCATTTCGGCTTATAACGAAGTTTCTGTGGATGTAACATAATCAAGAACCATAGAATCAAAGTCTGTTCCACCTTTTATAAACTCGATTTCTATGGGCAGGTAATAAACCATAGCAAGCTCCTCTGCAGTAGCCAGGGCCTCTAGTTTGGACTTATCTTTTTCTGTGGTAACAATCATCGCATGATGTTCTTTGGCCTTGGCAAGAATGGCCTTCCATTCCTGCTGTGTATAGGTGTGATGGTCTTTGAAATCAAAGTGATGCAACAGCTCAAATTTTGATTCTACATGCTCTTTGATAGCATCGGCATTAGCCAAACCTGTAACCAACACAACTGTTGATGATGTTAACGGTTGCTCCCTGGCAACGCCAGTCACTTCTCCATAGCGGATAGTGGTAAAAAACACCGGCAGATTAGCGTATCGCCTGATAGCATGCTCCATTTCCATCATCTCCTCTTCACTGCAATTCGGTGGACATTTGGTTACGATAACCATATGGGCCCTAGATGCGCCCTTTCGTGCTTCACGCAAGCGGCCAGCAGGCATAAGCAAGTCATTATAGAATGGCTCACGGTAAGTTGTCAGCACCATGCTTAAGCCAGGTATTACTGTTCGATGCTGGAAGGCATCATCCATCACAATAGCTTTCAAATCAGGAAACTGATCAACCAGAAAGGGAATGGCATACACACGTTCTTCCGCTACCGAAACAACTGTGTGTTGCTGATACTTCTTATACAATTGATAGGGCTCGTCCCCAATGGTTTCAGCAGAGTCGAATGCATTGGCCAAACGCATGCCCTTAGTTTTTCTGCCATAGCCCCGGCTCAGGGTTGCAGCCGGCATTTGATGGGATGCCAGCAGACGTATTATATGTTCGACCATGGGGGTTTTACCTGTACCACCTACCGCAAGATTGCCCACACTGATCAAGGGTATGTCAAAAGAAGCAGAAGGCTTTATGCGAAGATCATATAGTAGATTTCTAAACCGGGTAATGCCATCATATAAAACGGCCAGGGGAAAAAGAATGATCCTGAGGAGAAACATGTAGCTTTGTATAACCTTGCAAAAATACTGTTTAAGACGAAAGTCCGTGTTTAAATATTCCACCCCTCATCATTCATGAAGATACAAGAAGTCATTCGTTACCTTGAGTCTATTGCACCCAAAGCGTATCAGGAAAGTTATGACAATTGCGGTTTGTTAACCGGGCATCCAGACAGTGAAATTACAGGTACACTCATTACCCTCGATTGCACCGAAGCCGTTGTTCAAGAGGCTATTACCAAAAAATGTAACCTGATCATCGCGCATCACCCTATTGTATTCAAGGGCCTTAAAAAACTTACCGGCAGCAATTATGTAGAGCGAACCATGATCCTGGCCATCAAGCACGATATCGCCATCTATGCCATCCACACCAACCTAGATAATGTGCATACAGGAGTGAATAAGAAAATAGCAGAAAAGCTCGGGCTGCAGGAGCTTCAAGTGCTGGCTCCTAAAAAAGACACTTTATCAAAGCTTGTGACCTTTATTCCTACCACTCATACAGATGTTGTTTTAGCAGCCTTGCACCAGGCTGGGGCTGGCCAAATCGGCAATTATAAAAACTGCAGTTTCAGGGTTGAGGGCATTGGATCATTTAAGCCCAATGAAGAAGCCCAACCTCATATTGGCGAAATCGGCCAGCAAGCCTTTACCGATGAAGCTAGGGTAGAAATGATCTTCCCTTCCCATCTGGAAGGCAGCCTTGTCAAAGCCTTGAAGAGCAGCCATCCCTACGAAGAAGTCGCCTATTACATTAACATTTTAAATAATGATAATCAGGAAGTTGGCTCTGGTATGATCGGCAAACTTCCAGAGGCCATGGAGCCTGAAGCCTTTTTGGCCCATCTTAAAAAAAGCATGACTTTACAAGTAATTCGCCATACCCCTTTGCTTAACAAAAAAGTAAAAAATATTGCAATTTGTGGGGGTGCAGGCAGTTTTCTACTGCCTAAAGCGATCCAGGCCGGGGCTGATTTTTATGTGACAGCCGACTTCAAATACCACGAATTTTTCGATGCAGAAGGCAGGATAACTATAGCCGATATCGGCCATTATGAAAGCGAGGTTTACACGAAAGATTTGATAGGTGAGATTTTAACCAAAAAATTTCCTACTTTTGCAGTCAATTTTTCCGGAACTATCACGAATCCAATAAGTTACTACCTCTGATGGAAACACAAACCGTAGCACAAAAACTCGAAGCACTCGTAAAACTCCAAACAATCGATAGCAAAATAGATGAGCTGAAGAAGCTAAGAGGCGATTTACCTGACGAAGTACAGGATCTGGAGGACGAAATAGAAGGCTACAAAACCCGTCTCAGCCGCTATCAGGCAGAACAAAAAGAGATGGATGAAAACATCAAAAAGAACAAAGAAAACATCAAAGAGGCTGAAAAGCTGATCAAAAAATACCAGGAGCAGCAGAAGAACGTACGCAACAACCGCGAGTTCGATGCGATCACTAAAGAAGTTGAGCTTCAGGAACTTGAGATCCAAATCTCTGAGAAAAAGATTAAACAAGCCAAAGACGAAATCACCCGTAAAAAGGATGAAGTCGATAAAATCGAAAGCCAGATTAATGACCGCAGCGAACACTTAAACATCAAAAAGAAGGAGCTGGATGGCATCTTGGCAGAAAGCCAGGAAGAAGAAGTGAGACTGTTGGCTGAGCGCGAAAAGGCTACTAAAAAGATCGAAGACAAAAATATTTTAAAATACTACGAGCGCCTTCGCGGAAGCTTAACCAATGGCCTTGCCGTAGTGCGTGTCGTGCGTGGTGCTGCAGAAGGATGTAACATCGTTATCCCTCCTCAAAAGATTGCAGAAATTCGCGAAAAGAAGAAAATTGTTATTGATGAGCACTCTGGCCGTATCTTGGCTGATGTAGATATCGATACACTGGATGAAAGCGATAAGCCTAAGTCAGCAAAACCTGCCGTTACCATTGTTCCTACACGCAGAAGAAAAACAGCTGAATAACGTTCGGACAAATACTATTATCAA
>JALHOT010000026.1 GCA_022842845.1 Cyclobacteriaceae bacterium
CAGACAGTGAACTGAAAGCCTCATAAGTTCTTTTATAGGAGAGGTTTAAGATTACCCCACCTAAATCAAAAATCATATTATCAATTATCGATGGAATAGCATTAACTCTCATAGATCTTAATGATTATGCCCTAGGCAACAGAATTATAAAGGTACTACCCTGTCCAAGTTTAGATTTAACCACAATACTTCCGCCCATTTGTTCGATCGCCTGTTTAGCAATCGCTAAACCAAGCCCTGATCCACTTGCCTTAGTTGTGAAATGTGGCAGAAATATCTTCTCAAGTTTGTCTGACTCAATTCCAGTCCCATTATCTTCAAACTCAATCTCCCATGAAGAATCAAGTTGGTGAACTTTGATAATTAACAAAGAATCCCTTGAGTTGACACTAGCTTGTACAGCGTTCAATATCAGATTAGAGAAAACTGATAAAAGAATTGAGGCATCCGCTTTGGCCAGCATGTGTTGTTCTGTTACCTCTAGCTTCACTTCAATTTCATCCTTATACAACTCAACTGACTGAAGTAATAATTTTTTTACATCAACTGTACCCACAACCGCCATTGGCATTTTAGCAAATGAGCTAAACGAGGAGGCGATCGTGTTTAGCAATTCTACTTGTTCTAGCAAGGAACTTACTGCCTGACTGGTTTTATCAGATGATAGCTTCCCCTCCTCCATGTTACGCATCATGCGTTGAAGCGTTAGTTTCATCGGGGTTAGCGGATTTTTAATCTCATGAGCCACTTGCTGCGCAATCTCTCTCCATGCCTGTTCACGTTGCATACGCTCCAGTTGTACCTTGCTATCCTCCAACTTTACCAGCATAGTGTTGTAGGAATTCACCATCAGACCAATCTCATCATTCGACTTCCAGTTTATCGCCTCATTCGAGCTTTCCAAGCTAGTCCTCTGCAAGGTAGCGGTAATAAATTCAATGGGTGCTGTCAGCCATTTTGAAATCAAAAAAGAGAACATCAACAAAACAAGAAACACTATACCAAAAATCACCAAAATACTTGTAAGAGCCTCTATTTGCACCATACTGATAGAAGAGGCAGATTGATAATAAGGTATTGCCAATATGGCGCCATCAGCTGATAGCCGGGCAAAGGCGATATAATATACCAAACCTCCAATTTTATCTTCCAGCACAAAAGACATTTCTCCATTGGAGATCTTTCTCATGGCCTCTGGGTGTGTCTTAACTGAAATAAGTTGATTGTCAAATAGCGAACTTTGGCTACTCAGCTCCAGTGTACCTGAACTATCATAGAGGATAAGTTCGGTATTGGACAATTTAGATAGTTCCAATAAGTAAATCTCCAAATCATTCACCACTCCACTTGAATCAGCAATGGTTGTATAACTGTTCAACTGGTCTGCCATAAAAACAGCCCTACTAAGAAATGTTCTATTTAACTGTTCCTGCGAAGAATCAGTCAACATTCGAAGCGTTACTATACTAACAGATAAAAGTGGAATAAAGAAAGATAGGGTAATAAATAACTGTATACGGGCTGCATAATAAACTTGCCTTCGTTTAATAATATTAAGAATACCCAACCATAAGATGAAAACTAAAATCAAAAACAGTCCCAGTATTAAGTAAAAAGAAACATTTGCAAAAAACTGCTTAGGCGTCATGATAACAGAGGATACTACAATCGTAACTCCATCATCTGTCTTAACTGCATAGTGCTGATATCCATCCTTTTCGATACCCTTGCTATAGAGTCGGGAATCTTTTAACATGGCTCTGTTGAAGAACTTATCATAATTAAAATCACCAGAACTAGATAAACTAACACCATTAACGAAACTTGCATATGACAGATCGTTAGGTTTCAAAGATTCTCTAAATCGGTTATCAACTAAAAGTTCAGGGTAACTCGACTGAGGCAAATCCTTCTTTAAAGAAAGTTCAATTACAACATACCCTCCCACTAAAGGCCCACGATTTACTTGAACGATTAAAACGTACTGCTGTGCAATTTCTCCACTTATATTTTTAATCCTAAATACACCTTCATAATCGGTTCTCTCTGCAGTTTTCTCCAAGGCTGTAACAATCTCCGGAAAAGTAGCGGTTGAGTATTCCGTTAAACTATTTCCAAGAGAGTTGAATAACCGAATATGTATGTCGTATTTATTGAAGTAGCTAGAGAAATAGACTTGACGAATTTTTTGTTGGATTGGCAGTTTACTTAAGAAAGGGCTTATGAGTCGGGTTTGAATAAAGGCGTCTTCCTTGATCTTTTGAGAAAGATCATTCAGTAAAAACTCCCCAAAGCTATCCTTGTCAACAAGATATCCATCAGCAAATTTGACTTGATTACTCAAACCTTCCTCTTTATCCAAGTAGTAAATTCTAATGGATACATTGAGAACCATCCCTAATAAAATAACAAAAACATAGGCAAATGTTCTATATTGAATTCTTTCAAGACTTTGATTAAATTTTGCATAGTGAATGATCAAAATAGTAACCCAACTAATACAAACCGTTGCAAGAAAAGGTTGATTCTCCCAATAATTCACAAAGGAGAATAAAAACATACCCGCTAATAAAATTCTATGAGCATGTTTACCTCCCAATTTTAGAACCAAGTCAGTTAGCACATGAATCACTAGAAACGCAGCAACCCACGCAATCAGAATTGCTAGAAAAGATGCTACACGGATAAAAGAAACATCCAGAGAAGAGGTGATAGAAAAATCAATATTTGAATTGTGAACAATGGTTTGAAGGGTTTGTACTGGAAAATGCGCTGAACCAAATAAAATAAATGACACTATTGTTAAAAGAACAAGTCTGTAGGCATTTAATGGTTCATATTGTATATCAGCCTTCTTCCAATACCTAAATAATACAATCGCCAAAAACAGAATTACAATTACGTTCAAGATTAAATCACCTAACGATGGATTTAATGTAGAGGAGGCAAACTGCTGGGGCGAAAACAGCTGTGTAACAAGTATGGATCGGGGAAAATTAAAACCCAAAGCAACAATACGTATAGTCAGGACTGCTATGGCAACCAACCCAAAAGACAAACCAGGACCGTAACGGGAGTTGGTCCACTTTATAAAACCAAGTAAAAAGAGAAGTGTTGATAAGCTTATGAATACTATTGCCCAATAACCAGCCAGCGGATGTGCCAGTAAATCCTCCTGAATAAAACTTATTCTGAATAACACTTCATTTTCGAAACCAATAGGGATGCCGAGATTAGATGAAGGTTCCAATATTGAAATCCTGCCCGTTGGAAAAAGTTCTTCATTCCACGTGTTACTAAAAAAATCATTTTGGATTGGGTAATCCCTTGTTAATAATAATAGAGAAGCTATCTGTCTGCCATTACTGATAGGCTGCTGATAGAGGAGGAAATTTCCTCTCGCCATTTTAACGAGTTGAATTGATGGCTGGTCAGTGATTAAATTTAAAGGAGGGAGCAATGAATTGTCTGTCCAACATTGAATTTCTCCCTCTCTATAAACAAAAAATGGAAAATCACTCTCTGATGTAAAAGAACATGGAGCATCATTACCAACGTAAAGTAAAACATCTCTGTTTAGATCACTTAATTGGTCCGAAAGTCGATCATTTATTAAGCCAGCAACATCAGATGTATCGGCCAGTTTTTGGAAACGCAGGAGAAAAAGCACCCCCAGGCCAAAAAAAAGAATAGATGCTATAAAGAATGACCTGGCTTTCAATGAATTAGATTTCCTTTAAATTAAGAAAACTAATCGAGTTTTGATTCGTGTCTGATACCCCCGAACATATATAGATAGAATACTCTGGAATACCGATAATTAAATGGCACCAATAATAGCATAATAGCCGTTACCATGATAACTGGTAACCACATAGACTCAATATTCAATAGATATACCAACACGAACACCGCAATAGTAATAGCGACTGAAAAAGCGTAGCCGACATACATGGCGCCCTGATAAAATCCAGGCTCTGGCTCTAAGGCTACCTGACAATGAGGGCAAGTTTTATTCATCAAATTGAACTTTGTCAGGTGTTTTAGAGAATAGGTAAACATATCTCCCTTCCTACAGCGTGGGCATTTAGCTTGCAGCAACGCGCTTATTAAGTTCACTTGCATTCTTTCTGCTCGATTTATACCAAAAATAACCCAAAACCATAATAGCTATGTATGGCATAATCAGCAGGTAAAGAATGCCTGTATTGATACCTGCCGCTATACCTGGATCGCCATTGCTTACATTATTTTCCAACTGCGTACGACACATGGCACACTGTGCTGAGAGCAAAGATGAGGAAGTCAATAAAGTTAATAATGATAAGAAAAGTTTTTTCATAACTGCATCATTTATAAAAAGGACTAATCATCAAATAAACGATCACACCTGTAGCTGCCACATACAACCATATAGGAAAAGTTATCCGGGCCAACTTTTTATGGTTTGCAAAATCTCCATTATAAGCCCTTGCGTACGTAAACAACACTAATGGTACAACACCAATTGATAGTATAATGTGCGTAATTAAGATAAAGTAATACACATACTTAATTACACCCTCACCACCGTAGGTAGTGGAGTCACTTGTCATGTGATAGGCCACATACATCACCAGAAACAGCAAAGAAAGACCAATACAGGTCTTCATTATATTCTCGTGGAGTTTTCGATTGCCATTCTTAATAGCCCATAATGCGACTAACAACAAAAAAGCCGTAAGACCATTGATGGTAGCGTAAATAGGTGGTAGAAAAGAAAAATCATAGCCCTCAACTTTTACTCTGAATAAAACTGCAACGACAACGGGAATGAGAATAGATACTACCGTAATCAATCTGTTCATTAACTGCTTGCTCATACTTAGTATTTCTTTAAAATAATTGTTATCTCCACTGCGAGTCGATCTACTTCTTCACGGTCACTTACATTATAATAACCACGCACCCTCCTTTTATTATCCAGCAGGATAGCATTCTTATTCTTTTCCATTATAAAAAAACAATCACTGATCTGCTCGAGTGATACAACATCTCTGACAAGTTTTGTTACACCTGCTATCTCTCGAACTTTAGCAGAATCGACTGTTAAAGTCGACATTGAAAGTTCATTTGGCGTATTGGTTGCAGCAAGTCTCCTCACTACTTCAGCTAAAACCTGATCTTTATCAACCAGCATATACAATGAAAGGCTATCATTTTCATCCCAAAGAAGATCCTTCAAGACTGCTGAAGGCACTGTGTAGGGCGTTTTATAATCAGGTCCACACTCTGCAGACACTGTGATAACACCCTCTTGATGAAAGGGTTCAACGGCAAACTCATTTTTACCAAGTGTTTTTAAGAAAATGAAAATACTAATTGGGAGTATAAATGCCAGTGAGAGAATAATCAGCTGCTTGCCTTTCATAAGTTTTGGATCAATAAAAAAGGCTTAGGAAGAAAATCCCAAGCCTTTCATGTACAATCTATGTTGTTTTAAAACTTCGCATCTGAAATCGCGATCCCTTCATAAATAAAGGCAACGAGCATCCAAACAATGAAGATAATCGGGACAAGTATAGACCACATCAAAAATTTAGTCTCATACTTTAAGTGCATGAATTCACCCACGATATAACCCGCTTTAACGATAGTCATTCCGATGAATATCCAAACACGCAGGTCTTTGTATTCGTGAGGAATAGTGAAAGCAACAATAAATTCAAAAACAGTGATCACTAATAAGATTAAAGCAGTCATCCATAGCTTCTTAATCTTGGCAGTATCAGGAGGTAATACTGTTATTTGTGGTTCTGCGTGGTGGTTAGCCATATATGTATCAGTTACGGGTTCTAGATAAATTAATTATACGAGGTAGAAGAAAGTAAATACAAATACCCATACCAGGTCAACGAAGTGCCAGTATAAACCTACCTTTTCAACCATTTCATAGTGACCTCTTCTGTCGTAAACACCCATAACGGTGTTATAGTAGATGAGGAAGTTTAAACAAACACCACTAAATACGTGGAAGCCGTGAAAACCTGTTATAAAGAAGAAGAACGCTGCAAAATCTGGAGGACCATATTGGTTAAGAGACAAGTTTGCGCCAAAGAATGTAGTGCCATCTCTCAAGGCTCCACCGGCATCCGTACCATGAATAAAGTGGCTCCACTCCCATGCCTGGCAGCCTAGGAAAGTAAGACCACCTAAGATAGTCCACAACATCCATTTCTCAACAGCCTTTCTATCCATACGATGACCCGCTTCCACAGCTAACACCATGGTTACAGAACTCATAATCAGAATAAAAGTCATGATACCAACGAATACGAGCGGAAGTTCAATGCCGTGCAGGAAAGGAACCGCATCGAATACTTTTTCAGGTACAGGCCAGTAAATTTGAGAGAAGGTAAACTCATTTACGAGTCCTTCAAAGGCCGGATGTGCTGAACGCACTAAGCCGTAAGTAATCAGTAATGCAGAGAATGTAAATGCATCTGACAAAAGGAAAAACCACATCATCAGTTTGCCGTAACTGGCATTCATCGGGGATGAACCGCCATCCCAAGAGGCTGTGGCTGTTGCAGAAGTACTTGCCATGGTTTAAGGTTTAAATTCTATCGGTTGATTAAAAGAAATACGAACAAATATAGCCAAAGTGCATCCAAAAAGTGCCAAAAAGTGGTACACATTTCAATCAAATTCATGTTTTTTGAATGAACCTGAAAACGAAAAGTCGCAATTAGGGTAATCAAAAGAAAGGCTACCCCACCTACGATATGCACCCCGTGAAGGCCTGATAAAACATAAACGAAAGACGCTGAGGGGTTTCCACCAGTGAAATAGACGTTATTCTCCACTAACTCACCCCAGGCCATCACCTGTGCCACCAAAAATGCAATACCTAAAACAGTAGTGATACTCATACCCACTTTTACCATTTCAAGGTTGTCGCGTTTAGCAGCTAGGTAAGCCCAGTGCATGGTAATGCTGCTGACCAGAATAAGACCTGAGCTTATCCAAAACAAAGGTGGCAACTCAAAAATCTGCCAATTACCTTCTGCCTGCCGCACAATGTAAGCACTGGTCATGGAGGCAAAAATCATACACACACTTACAATGAAAAGCCAAAGCGCGAATTTCTTAGGATTCATTGACAATGGCTTCTTAGCCTCCTCCACAATTTTCAATTCTGCCATATTCATACGTTAAATTTTATCCATTAAGTAGGCGATTTGCACTATCGGCAAATACAAGAAAGAACCAAACATAATACGCAAAGCAGCATTCCTGTTCCCCTCCTTTAAAAGGTAAAAGGTCTGCGCCAAAAACAATACCCCGCAGACAGTTGCCACAATGGCTGAGTTTATCCCTGTGATGCCAAACTTTGCAGGCAAAAGTCCAAGTGGTATCAGAAATAAAGTATAGATAACAATTTGGATAGCCGTGTTAAAATCTCTTTGGCCACCTGCTGGTAATAATTTAAAGCCAGCCTTTTTGTAGTCATCATCAGCTACCCAGGCTATCGCCCAAAAATGAGGAAACTGCCAGATGAATTGTATACCAAAAATGATTAAGGCCTCATGACTGATGCTCCCCGTAGCAGCTGTCCAGCCCAATAATGGAGGCAGTGCCCCTGGGATGGCACCTACAAAAACAGCAATGGGCCCAACCCTTTTCAGGGGTGTGTAAACAAAGCTATACAAGACCATAGAGAGCAGCGATAAAGCTGTAGTCAATGGGTTAGTATGGATATACAAAATTACCAAGCCAACAATCAGGCAGGCCACAGCAAAGTAGATGGCCTCAGCAACTGATAAACGACCGGTTGGCAAAGGGCGATTTTGAGTCCTGCTCATTAATTTATCGAGATCTTTCTCAATAATTTGATTAACAATAACGGAAGACCCAGATAATAGAAATCCACCAATAAAAACCCATAAAAGGTTGAACCAGTCAAGGCGTGAAGAGGCCAATACATAGCCAAAGGCACACGAAAAGGCAACCAGTGCTGATAATCTGAACTTCAATAGCTCCCAATAAGCCTTCACCTTCATACCTGTCATACTAATTGAATATGGCTGTTGCGCTAGCATATACTTACTTTAACACTGACTGTCTTCCACTGTTTAATTGAAGTGCCAATAAAAACTGTGTTCCAATAGTTATTGAGGCCAGGACTAGGTGAACCGGTTGAAGAAAAGCCGGAACAGCAAAATAGGCCATACCTGCGCCAGTCAATATATCGGCCAAAATTAATACAGCTAATGAGTACGGTAAAATTTTTGACCCCTCGCTTTTTAGCAATTTCCAAAGTAAGAGTACATGGGCAATCAAGACTAGCCACGAAAATGTTCTATGAATTAAAAATGAAACTTGCGAAGCTTCTATCCAGGCTGTACGCGGTAAGCTCACCGCTGCCACATCAATCGCTTCCCTCAACTGTGTTCCTAAAACTATTTGCACGAGTAATAAAATCATACATACTATAGTGATGGACAGACCGTAGGGAATTTGGCGTGATTGCCTGGTTTTGGCACTCTCGAAATAGAGGTAAACCAGCAGGGCTACAATAACCAATGCCAGTAACATATGAACAGTAACAGTCCACGGTGTGAGATTCGTAGACACCACAAAGGAGCCGATCCATCCCTGAAATCCTACTAAAAAGAAGGTAGCAAAACCAAGTATAGTGATTTTTCTATCCCACGTCCAAAACTTTATGGAAGCAACAAAAACAGCAAATATTAACAGGCCAATCAGCACTCCAATCAATCTGTTAACGTACTCTACCCATGTTTTTACAGGATTAAAATCCGCCTCGATTAAAATTGATTTATCAGTTCTGATTTTATCGGCTGTATCAGAAAATCCAAATTTGTCGAGATAGTTGGCAAAGCGAATGTTCTTTTCTTCGCGGTGCGCTGCATAAATTTCTTTGTAATTGCTTGGCAACTGCTCTACGCTGGTGGGCGGCACCCAGGTGCCAAAGCATTTAGGCCAATCAGGGCAGCCCATACCTGAACCTGTGCTCCGCACAATGCCACCTACCATGATTAAAAGATAAACGGCAATGAGTGTAGCTAGGGTAAGCTTTCTAAAGAACTTCATGGCTATAAAAAATGAAGGTTCAACGATAAACGCTGAACCTTGATTTTGGAATCATATTAAAATTAATGCTTGTCAACTACAATGGCACCGCTTCCATTTGACTCAAGCTTAATTTGCTCGTTTTCACTCGGCAAATTAGACTCAGGCGTTTCTGAGAATGGAATATGCTGGGGTATATAATCATCCTTAGCCCCTGGCTTGCTGTAATCGTAAGGCCAACGGTATACATTAGGAATAGCACCAGGCCAGTTACCATGACCAACATTTACTGGTGTTGTCCACTCGAGTGTATTGGATTTCCAAGGATTCTCGCTTGCTACTCTTCCTCTGAAAATACTGTAGAAGAAGTTAAACAAGAAGATGAATTGTGCTGCCAAGGTTGCTACGGCTGCAATACTTACCAGCATGTTCAAGTCTGCAAAACCACTGAAAGTTTCGAAGTTGGTCCATGAGTAATATCTTCTTGGGAAACCAGCAATACCGATATAGTGCATAGGGAAGAATACAAGGTATACACCGATGAAAGTAATCCAGAAGTGTACATAACCTAAGCGATCATCCATCATACGACCAAACATTTTCGGGAACCAGTGATACACCCCTGCCATCATTCCGAAGAATGATGCGCTACCCATTACCAAGTGGAAGTGAGCCACTACGAAATATGTGTCGTGCAATTGTATGTCTAAGGCTGAGTTACCTAAGAAAACACCTGTTATACCACCAGTCAAAAAGAAAGACACAAGACCTATGGAAAATAACATCCCTGGTGTAAATCGAATGTTTCCTTGCCACAAGGTGGTCACATAGTTGAAAATCTTCACGGCCGATGGCACCGCAATGATTAGGGTCAACAACATAAAGATAGATCCCAAGAAAGGATTCATACCGGTTACAAACATATGGTGAGCCCAAACGATGAACGATAGAATACCGATGAACAACATAGAACCAATCATCGCTTTGTAACCGAAGATTGGCTTACGAGAATTTGTGGCAATGATTTCAGATGAAAGACCCAAAGCAGGAAGCAATACAATGTATACTTCCGGGTGACCTAAGAACCAAAACAAATGCTGGAACAAAATAGGACTACCACCTACGTTAGGTAAAGCCTCACCACCAATATAGATATCTGACAAGAAGAAGCTTGTTCCAAAACTGCGATCAAAGATCAACAATAAGGCTGCTGAGAATAAAACAGGGAAAGATAAAAGACCAATGATAGCTGTGAAGAAGAAAGCCCATATAGTCAGTGGCATGCGGGTAAAGGACATACCTTTGGTACGCATGTTAATAATTGTCGTGATGTAGTTAATACCGCCTAACAGAGAACTAACAATGAACAATGCCATTGATACTAACCACATGGTCATACCAAGGCCAGAGCCTTTAATAGCTTGTGGTAAAGCGCTCAATGGAGGATAAATTACCCAGCCACCACCTGCAGGTCCATCTTGTAAAAACAGAGAAGTAAACATGATAACACTGGAAACAAAGAAGAACCAGTATGACAACATGTTCATAAAGCCAGAGGCCATGTCACGAGCACCAATCTGAAGAGGAATCAAAAAGTTAGAGAAGGTTCCGCTCAATCCGGCCGTTAACACGAAGAATACCATGATGGTACCATGCATGGTAACAAGGGCCAAATAGAATTCAGGATCCAACTTACCTTCTGGGGTAATCCATCCTCCCAGCACTGGCTTCAACCACTCCAGGTTCATATCAGGAAAACCAAGTTGAAGGCGGAAAATCACGGAAAGAGTACCTCCCAGCAATGCCCAGAAAATACCAGTGATCAAGAATTGCTTAGCAATTACCTTATGGTCCTCGCTAAATATGTACTTAGTCCAGAAGTTACCTTCGTGGTGTTCGTGCTCGTGGTCGTGGCCATGATCATCATGTCCGTGAACAGCGCTGTGTACGTGAATGTCTGTTGTTGCCATGTTCCTTTTCTATCTTAATTCACACTGATTGCCTGATTAACACTTTGCGCAGCATTGCTGAGCGACTCTACCGGAATACCTGCGCTGATCATCGCAGCCTCACGCAAACCAGCAGGTACCTTGTCGAGGTATGAAGGATTTTGCTTCAACCATGCCTCCTGAGATTTTTTCCACTCCTCGAATTCTTCCTGAGAATGCACTACTACTGACATCTTCATAGAGAAGTGACCGCGGCCACAAATTTCAGTACAAGCCATTTCATAGTTGAAGTTTGGATTACCCAACTCTTCCCTCATTTGAGCTGTAGTTTTTGTAGCCGTGAACTTGAATTGTGTTGGCATACCAGGAACAGCATCCATTTTAACTCGGAAGTGAGGTAAGAACACACTATGCAATACATCCTTTGCTCTGATTTTTAAAAGAATTTCCTTACCAGCAGGTATGTGTAATTCCAAAGATTTGAAATCATCAAAAGAGTTTTTGTCGCTCAAATCCAAACCGAATTCGTTACCGAAATTATCGATCAAACGGAAGTTAACATTACCGAGTTGATTGTCTTTTACACCGGGATAGCGGGCAGTCCAGGCAAATTGCTGTCCTACCAATTCAACGATTTCTGCATCGGCAGAAGCTGGTGATGTGATATCATTCCATGAACGCAGACCAGTGAAAATCAATAAGGACAATACAATGGCTGGAATAATCGTCCAAGCCAATTCAAGATAATGGTTATCCGGATAGAACTTTGCTCTGCGATTAGGATCGTATTTGTATTGGTAAGTAAATACAAACATGATAATGGTAATAATCACAAACGCAGCCACTACTACCGCCATCGATACCCAAAATAGCATATCGGTTTCTTCACCGTGAATAGATGCCACCGGAAGATTGTATGAATCGAAATGAGACCATGAATACCAAAAGAAAGCACCAAGCCCTGCAATCATGGTAACCATAAACAGGGTACCATGCACACCGTTGTTTTTGCTAACCTCATCCTGTTGCTTGCCCTTGGCAATACTTACCAAACGACTTACCCGGAAGATCAGGTAAAGAATGGTGAGCACCAGAACTACACCAATACCAATTATCAAACTCATCATAAACGTAATCTATTAAATATGGTGATGTAAACTTTCTTGCAACATAGGATGGTTTTTACCGATCAGTGGAAGCTTGGTTAGACCATTCAGAACAACGAACAGGAAGGCTCCCATGAATATCATGAACAAACCAATCTCCAGTAATCCTAAACTACCTTCGTACTTCATAACACCTGGCGTGATCATATTGTAGAAATCAAACCAGTGACCTACCATAATTATTGGCGTAACCACTCTCAACATAGAAATCTGGCGCTTCGCATCTCTTGTCATTAATAACAGGAAAGGCAAAACAAAGTTTAGGATCAGGTTAGTGTAAAAAATCCAGCTGTAAGGACTTGTGCGCATACGTTCGATGAAGTAAACTGTTTCTTCAGGAATGTTAGCGTAATAAATGAGCATAAACTGACTGAACCAGATGTAGGTCCAAAAGATGGAGAAAGCGAAACAGAACTTACCTAAATCATGTAAGTGATTGGAATTCACTATCTTCAAATAACCTGCATCTTTCAAACTTGCCACAGTGAAAGCAAGGAAAGCTAAACCAGTTACCCACCAGCTGGCGAATACGTACCAGCCAAACATGGTACTAAACCAGTGCGCATCAATGCTCATCACCCAATCCCAGGCTGCTACTGATGAACTAACCGCGAAAAACACCAGGAACCAGGCGGAGAGGCTTCTAGACTTATACCAATGTTGTGTATCTGCGTCCAGGTCTTCTGCTTCCATTCTCTTTTTAATGGCCAGGAAGAACCAATACCATAAACCAAAGAAAAGCACCATGCGCACTATGTAAAAGATCGGGAAAGATCCAGCGTGCAATGGCCAGAAGAAATAAGGTGCCTTCTTAGTCAAAATCTTATCGGCTGCTTCGCCTTCATACACATCATGGTGTGTCCAATGGAAAAGATCTCCACTTACGAGAAACCATAAACCGATGGTTAATAATCCTGCAATAGGAATCCAGCGCCCCATAGCCATGGCTACGCGTTGCATACCTGAGGACCAGCCAGCCTGTGCTGCATACTGAATACATACGAAGAAAAGACCAACAATACCCAAGCCTACGAAGTAGATGTTATTCATCCACAATGACGTATATAAGCGCTTCAACCAGGTTGCGCTGCCATGATGTTCTTCAGCAGCAGCTGGTTCCGCAGAAACCTCTGCACTGGCTACTAATGATTTAGAAATTTCGGCTGAAGCATGCCCCTCACCGTGGCCAGCTGAACCACTGTTCATGGCCATAATTAGTCCGAGTACGAACACAACTAACCCCACTCCTATCAGAATGAAAATTTTGCGTTTCGTTTCTGGCTTAAAAACGTACTGCTCGGCTTCTACTGCTATGTGATGACCCATTTGTTTATTGAGTTGATCGGTTAATCAAAAATTACTTTTGCAATACTTTAACATACTTCGCAATCATCCAGCGCTCCTCGGCACTCATTTGAGAACCGTGCGCCCACATCAGGCCTTTGCCATTGGTGATTACATGGAAGATATGACCCTCAGTAATGTTTTTGTAAGCATCGCCCTTTAAATTGGCAACACCTGCATATTTATCTGCTACTTTTCCATCGCCTTCGCCTTTCGCTCCATGACAATGCTGGCAGTAGGTCTGATATAAGAGTTTACCATCTGCTAAAACCTGAGCAGTTGAATCAAGTGGATTCTTTAATCTTTTGGAAGCCAGCTCAAGACTGTCTTTAGGAATGCGGTAAGGTAACCAGCCATTCTTATTTCTCGCTACAGTGTTCGCAGGAGGAGTCCTCATATTCATGAAAACACCCATAGCTGAAACGTTGAGAGTATTGCTGTTAAAAAATTCTGCATGACCGTCAGCATACTCAATGGATGTTAACCAACGACCGGCACTTGGATCTGTGATCTGGCTGTACGGTTCGTAGGCTACTGAGTGGTACATGTTAGGTGCGTATTCTGTTCCCTGATTGTTACCGTCAGCACTACATGCTGCCAATACAACTGAGGCACCTAAACACACGATTACACTTTTTACAATGTTCATATCAGTATCTAAACGGTTAATCAAAATTCTTATCGTTGGCTTCAGAAGCACCAGCTTCTTTTAAAATGCGCTTAATGTCTTCTTTGCTCTTACCTGCATTCAAGGCAAGGTCAATAGCCATCACATGCTTATCGTCTGTGCTGCGTAAATCAAACTGGCGTGGCCACTTATAGGGCTTCATATCACTCACGATCATGAAAGTCGCCACCATACCTAAAGCCGCTAACAGTACAGTTAATTCAAAAGTAACTGGAATGAATGGAGGAAGTGATGCAAAGTTTTTACCACCGATGATCATAGGCCAGTCATAACCCAACATCCAAATCTGCATGGTGAGTGCCAATGAGGTACCGGTCATACCAAAAAGAAAGGCAGCCATAGGCAAACGACTTCTTTTATAGCCAAGTGCTTCATCTAAACCGTGAACAGGGAAAGGAGAATAAACTTCGTGAATTTTCACTCCGTTGTCTCTCACCTTCTCTACACCTTCGAGTAGGATATCCTCATCATCAAAAATGCCTACAACAAAATTCTTATTTGCGTCCATGCTATCTGATTATGCGTGTTGTTTTTCTGATACTTTTTTGTCGGCACCAACATTCTCTGAGTTGTGCTTCACAATGCTTTTCACTTCAGCCATGTTAATTACCGGGAAGAACTTGGCAAACAACAGGAATGCTGTAAAGAACAAACCGAATGTAAACAGGTATTCACCGATATCATACATCGTAGGGTGGAACATTGTCCAGCTTGATGGAATGTAATCTCTGTGTATAGAGGTAACGATGATTACGAAACGCTCGAACCACATACCGATGTTTACAACAATCGACAACACGAAGGTTGCTACTAAACTTGTTCTGATTTTTCTGAACCAGAAAAGCTGTGGAGAAATTACGTTACAAGTCATCATTGACCAGTAAGCCCAAGCATAAGGACCTTGAACACGGTTGAAGAAAGCATATCCTTCGTATTCAACACCTGAATACCAGGAGATGAATAACTCTGTGATATAAGCCACCCCTACAATAGAACCTGTTACGATAATAACAATGTTCATCAACTCGATGTGATAAATGGTAATGTAATCTTCCAGCTTAAATACTTTACGAGTAATTAAAAGCAGGGTCAATACCATGGCAAAACCTGAGAAGATCGCACCAGCCACGAAATATGGTGGGAAAATCGTAGTGTGCCAACCAGGAATGATTGAAGTCGCGAAGTCGAAAGATACGATCGTGTGTACTGACAATACCAGTGGTGTTGACAAACCGGCAAGGATCAAGGCAACAGATTCGTAGCGCATCCATGTTTTAGCACCGCCTTCCCAGCCGAAGCTTAGGGCGTTGTAAACAGCTGCACGCACTTTGTTACCTGCTACCTGTGCACGGTCGCGAATAACTGCGAAGTCAGGAATTAAACCAATATACCAGAATACTAATGATACGGTGAAGTAAGTCGAGATCGCGAAAACGTCCCACAAAAGTGGTGAGTTGAAGTTAACCCAAAGCGACCCGAAAGTATTAGGAAGAGGAAGCGCCCAGTAGAACCCTAACCAAAGACGTCCCATGTGAATAAGCGGGAAAGTAGCCGCACAAATAACGGCAAAGATGGTCATCGCTTCTGCAGCACGGTTGATGGACATTCTCCACTTCTGGCGGAATAACAAAAGAATAGCTGAGATCAAAGTACCTGCGTGACCGATACCAACCCACCAAACGAAGTTGGTGATATCCCAGGCCCAACCTACTGTTTTGTTCAGACCCCACATACCGATACCGTTCCACAGTACCATGAATACACAGTACAATCCATAACCAAAAACCGCAAGGGATATGGCCATGGCTAAATACCAAGATTTAGCCGGAGGGTTTTCTACATGCCTGGATATATCGTGAGAAACATCGTGTACGGTTTTACCACCGGTTACCAGCGGGTCGCGTACTCCTGAAACTACCTGCATATTTCGTTATCGTTAGTCGTTATGTGTTATTCGTTTTCTTAAGCGTTAGCTGAATCTTTGTTTCTGATCTTGCTCAGATAGAAGATATTTGGTTTCACACCGATTTCTTCCAATACTGTGTAAGCACGTGGGTTATCTGCAATCTTATCTATACCATAAGGCTTGTTAGGATTTGCAGGACGTAACTTCAACAGTTTAGAAATCTTGCTTTCAGGATTGTTCATATCACCAAAAGTAATCGCACCTGTTGAGCAAGCTGTCTGACAAGCAGTTGTTACTTCACCATCTTGCAATTCACGCTTTTCTTTCTTGGCTGTTAACTTACCAGCCTGAATCTTTTGAACGCAGAATGAACACTTCTCCATTACACCACGTGAACGGACTGTTACATCTGGATTCAACACCATTTTACCGATGTCTGAAGTTTGTGCTACGTTTGATTTCTCAAACTGCTTATTGTCATGGTATTTAAACCAGTTAAAGCGTCTTACTTTATAAGGACAGTTGTTTGCACAATAACGGGTACCGATACAACGGTTGTAAGTCATCTGGTTCAAACCTTCTGAGCTGTGTGTAGTAGCTGCAACAGGGCACACTGTTTCGCAAGGTGCGTTGTTACAATGCTGACACAACATCGGCTGGAATACAACTTCAGGATTGTCTGAAGCATCTTCCAAACCTTTCCAGTCTGTTACTTCTGCATCGCTGCTATAGTAGCGGTCGATGCGTAACCAATGCATTTCTCTGCGGTTGATTACTTCTTCACGACCTACAAGGGCTACGTTATTTTCTACGTTACAAGCCACAACGCAGGCAGCACAACCTGTACATGTGTTCAGGTCGATGGCCATACCCCAGTGGTGGTTCTTGTAATCGTGACCTTTCCACATAGAAAGTTCACCTGGCTTAACCTGATGATCTTCATCTAACCAGGTAGCCACCTTAGGTGCAAAACTCTTGGTTAGTATTTCTGGGTTTTCTTTTACTTCATTTGATTTGAACTCACGAATCACAGTCTGACGGCCCATGTAAGTATGGTGTGTCTGCGTCTGTGCAATCTGATAATCTTCATTCAGCAATTCGAACTTTGCTTCAGCAGCGCTGAAATTCAACGATCCGTTGGTCATGCTGACCATAGGATAAACGTTGGCACCGATGCCGTCTGCTACTTTACCTGCCTTTGTGCGACCGTAACCAATGGCTACCGCCAACACACCTTTTGCCAAACCTGGCTGGATTAATACAGGAAGCTTGACAGTTTTACCGTTGGCAGTAATGTTTGCGTAGCGGGTTTTGCTTTCAGGGTTAGTAATACCTGCAGCGGCCGCATCTTTTTGAGAAATCAATACATAATGATCCCAAACTGCTTTAGTAATAGGTTCAGGTAGTTCTTGTAACAGAGGGTTATTGGCCTGAGAACCATTGCCTACTGTGCCGTTTTCATAAATAGCAAGTTCAAAAGCGGCACCTGATTTATAGTTACTTGCAATAGCGCTAGCTGCTGCAGACACATTGCCGGCAAAAGAAACTGAACTTGCCTCTACTGGCATTTCCAGCACGCCATCGTACAAGCACTTATCCCAGAAGCTTTGCAAATTGCCACCTTTGAAGAAACGGTCCTTCCAGTTATTTTTTACGAATTCGAAATAGTCAACATTGCTTTCACCAGCCCATGTCATGAAGCTTTCCTGTGCTGCACGCGTTTTGAAAATTGGTGTAATGGCAGGCTGCGCTAAACTGAAATGGTTTTTCTTTGGCTCAGCATCGTTCCATGCCTCCAGGTAATGATGATCTGGTGCCAAGAAGGCTGTCATTGACGCTGTTTCATCTTCTTTATATGAAGTTGATAAGCTTAAGCTTACATTCTTTAAAGCTGCACCAATCTTATCACCCATTGGATGATCGTACACTGGGTTACAGTTGAAGAAAATAACACCGGCTACTTTGCCGCCTTCTACTTCGCTAACAAAGTTGGCCATGGCTGCATCGTCACCCTGACGGAAATATACCGGCACATGTGGAAGAATGGTTACACCATAACTTCCCAACATATCGTTGATTCCGTTTACTAATACCTGAATAGCTTTATCATTAGAACCAGCCACTACAAGGGCACTACCTCTGTTAGCCCAAAGTTCTTGTGCTGCTTTCTTTAAATATGTTTTGTCAACACCACCGCTTACGGTTGCGCGACCGGCAAGACTTGCAATCTCATTATATAAAGCCACCACGATAGCACCTTCTTCAGAAGGTTTAATCTGAGAGCGATAGTCCGCATTAGCACCTGTTACAGAAAGGTTAGATTCGAACTGATAGTGGCGAGAAATATCATTCTTACCTTCACCTGCATCACGGGTTAAAGCGTATTGCTTAGTGTTTTCAATAGGAGATCCCCATGCATTGAGGAAATCGGCTGCCACACTTACAATCACTTTAGCTTTGCTGAAATCGTAAGAAGGGATCATGGCTGTGCCAAATGATTCTTCATTCGCTTTCGCAATACCGTAATGAGAGTTTTGATCGTATTGAATGTGTTGGGTAGTTGGGTACTTAGCCTTGAATTTATCAATAGCAGCTTTAGTACTTGGGCTCAACACAGTGTTGCTGACAATTCTGATCTGGCCACCCGCAGCATTAATTTCTGTTAGCTTAGCCACTACAGCTTTGTCTAACTCTTCCCAGGTAGTGTTTTTACCTGTTGCTTTGGGAGCACGCAGACGATCGTTATCATATAAAGAAAGTACGGAAGCCTCTACTTGCGCATTGGTTCCTCCTTTAGTTACACTTGATAGCGCATTTCCGTCTACTTTGATCGGGCGACCTTCACGGGTTTTCACCACAATTGAACAGTAGTCACCTCCATTAATATAGGTAGAAGCGTAGTAGTTAGCTATGCTCGGATCTAAATCAACAGGTTTATTAACATAAGGAATTGCCTTACGGATTGGAGCCTCACAAGCAGCCAAAGCAACTGCAGACACACCAAAACCCATCATCTTCAGGAAGTCCCTGCGAGAGTGATCGAGGTTTTCCTCAGGGGGCGCCTCAGCAAATTCTTTGTGCGCATTTTGTACGAAATCAGGAGAGTTTGTTAACTGCTCCAGACCTTTCCAGTATACCTTCGTATTTTCCTTCATACGTTTATTATCGCGATCGTAGTACGTTGATTTTCAGCTATTAATAGTGACACTTAGCACATTCCAAACCACCAATGTCTTCCACCTTCATCGCGCTCTTGCTCGACTTGTTGTGAAGTTCTACCAGTTTATCGTAATAAGCGTTGCCTTTTGAGTTTACATCAGTCTTTCTGTGACAGTCAATACACCAGCCCATGGTTAATAATGAGTGCTGACGAACCACTTCCATTTCCTGAATAGGGCCATGGCAAGTCTGGCACTCGATACCACCCACATTAACGTGTTGAGCGTGGTTGAAATAGGCCAGGTCAGGCAGGTTGTGAATTCTTACCCACTGAATTGGAGTATTATTATCGTAAGCAGCCTGGATTTTGCTAAGTTCAGCCGTTCCGTAAAGGGCTCCTTCTTTAATCTGGTTATGACAGTTCATACAGATATTCACAGAAGGAATGGTAGCACTCTTGCCCTTTGTTACACCTGTATGGCAATACTGACACTGAATTTCATATTGGCCTGCGTGAATTTGGTGTGAGAAAGCGATTGGCTGCTTTGGCGCATAGCCTTGCTGAACACCTACTGAATAAAGACCGTTGATTAAAGCCTTGAAACCTAAGGCCGTTACAAAGAATATAACAATAAATGTGAAACCACTGCTTCTTAAAACGGAGTTGATGGTTATCGGAGAATGAACAAGTTCTTTTTCCTCTGGACTCAATTCTTTTTGATCAAGGAAACGCTTTAAAGCTGAAACCAGGAAACCAAGAATCACGACCAGTAAAACCAAGATCAGCACAAGGCCAATCACGATAGCATTTAAATAAGAAGATGGAATGCCTGCGCCTGCTCCCGCATCACCGGCTCCCGCTGCTGCAACAGGTGCTGCTGCTACCGGAGGACCTTTGATGGTCTCTGCCTGAATATAAGCCAGTATCTGCATGATCTGCTCATCCTTGAAGCCTGAGAAGGCTGTCATCTGTGTTTTGTTGTATTCTTCATACAACTTCACAGCGTAGGCATCGCCAGAAGCAATAACGCCAGCAGAATTCTTGATGAAAGCTTTGATCCAATCGATAGACGGTGCACGGTTGTACACATCTGCCAAGGCAGGTCCAACCAGTTTCTGGTGAACCTTGTGACAGGTCTTACAATTCGCGTTAAACAAAGATTCACCCGCGCTGATAGCAGCTGGATCGGATGGAATGTCTTGTGCGAAGGAGATGGAACAAAGAACTGTGAATAGGAACGACAGGAGGGTGAACCGTAGTGTCGTAAGTTTAGTATGCTTTGTCATGTCTGGTTTAGTGTCCGGTTTTAAAGCAAGAGCCACAAATCTACTATCAGAAGTCATTTTTTCAAATTTATTTGACGTTTTAGGAACTCTTTCCGAAAACATTCAATAGACTTTTTGCGGCAGCGAAGGTAAGTGTACATTGGGCATGGTAAAGCAGGATTAGTTAATTTAGAATCTTTATAAATTATCCATGAGCCCCTTCGAATATGTTAGCGTTCTTTTGTCCATCATCCTTGGTTTAGGTATCAGTGTTATTCTCACTGGTTTAGCCGAATTTATCAGGCGTTGGCAGACCATTAAATTTTACTGGCCTTTTGCCGTTTGGATCCTGATTGTCTTTGTGTTACATGTACAAGAGTGGTGGATTTCTTACTCACTGAGAGGTGAAATGGTCTGGACCCTCCCCCTTTTTTTATTTATAGTGAGCTACCCCATCGTGTTATTTATCCTGGCTAACCTTTTATTTCCGAAACCCTGGCCTAAGGGACCGCTGGATTTAAAAAAACATTACTTGGAAAACTACCGGAAGTTTTTCGGTGCTGCACTATTGCTTGTGATAATCAGCCTCTTACAAAATATTGCTTTGCTAAACTTACAAGTTGGTGATCAATTCGCTCACTTTTTAATTGCCATTATGTTCCTCTATTTGCTAGGAGCAAAGAAAAGCCATGAGAAAATTCATGGACTAGTTGCCCTACTCATGATGATAATACTGACGGTAAGTTTTTGGTTAAGCCCCGAAACGCTCACCCTGCATTAGGGCCTTTTTTTCGACCAGCCCTCTTCTATTCCAAGACCAAAAAGGGCAAAATCATACTTTACAGGATCTGCAGGATCCAATAATCGAAGCTGGGCTGTCAATTCTAACGCAGTTTGCCAATCGATTTGTTCACGTTTGATCAACTTTAATTGGCGTGCTACCCGCTCTACATGGACATCGCAGGGGCAAATCAATTGAGCAGGACTGACTTTATTCCATAAGCCAAAATCGACACCCTTCTTATCTTTTCTTACCATCCAACGCAAGTACATACTAAGTCGTTTGCAAGTAGATTTCCGCAAGGGAGTAGGTACATGTTTTTTGGTTCGCTGGGGAAAGTCATCCAAACTAAAGAAGGCATTATGGAAATTAATAAGCCCCTGCTCGATGGTCTCATGATGTAAAGGCACTGTGAACAGATCTTCCAGCGTATTATTATGTTGATAATGATGCTTTAAAAACTCCATGAAGTAGAGCGTATCAGTACCATTAAAAGTTCTATGCTTGAATTGACTCAATACTTTTAAATCCTTTTCTGAATGGTGGAGTATGAATTGATGGGGATCGTTGTCCATCATTTCAAGCAGCGCACTGCATTTGTTAAGTACTGTTTTACGCTGGCCCCAGGCAAGAATGGCTGCAAATAAGCCTGCTATTTCTATGTCCTGCTTTTTTTTGAAACGATGTGGAATACTGATCGGATCCGGTTCTATAAAACCGGGTTGGTTATAGTGATCGACCTTTTCATCGAGAAAAGATTTTAAATCATCGATACGATTTCCCTTCCTGAAGCGATTCAACCTGGCCATTTTTTAATAAAAATTTTGTGGGCACTGTTAACTTGACGCCATTCGAGGGCAATAGAACCTCAAAATGTAAATGGGGCGCGCTGCTCCAACCTGTATTACCGCTAATGCCAATCACTTCTCCCCTCTTCACTTGCTGGCCAATATTTACTTTTACACCATTCTGCTTGAGATGAAAATAGCTTCCAAAAGTACCATCGTCATGGTAGATCAAAACATAATTGCCCTTATCAATAAACTCCGGACTGGTACCGCCCACATTTGAATCATATTTTGTTTTGATAACTACACCATCGCGGGCCGCGATAATAGTTGTGCCCTCCGGCATTTCGAAATCCAAAGCGTGGGTATTGGCATGTGAAAACTTACCGAAATACCCTTGCACCAAGGTATGAGATCTTGGTGATGAGTAGGGCAAGTAATACGCATAAGCATCGTCATGCTTGGTATTGGGCAGGTCTCCCTGATCGAAGCGATAATTAAACTTATACTTCCAGGCTTTACTTTTTTCTTTTTGCCAAACTGATAATAAAAACTGTTTAGTAGCCCTTGGTTCAATCACCAGGGTAGCGGGTACGGGTAAAGAGCTTTGCATATTTTCAAAAGCATCAAACTTTATTTCCACAGTATAATGGCAGTAGTAAGGACTGCGTGCATAGAAATTAATGGTAGAATCTGTTCTTTCTGAAAATACTTCCACCTCTTGCCCCAGCAACTGTAAGGGTAAGAGCCAATACAAAAACCAATACTTCATCTAAATTTCTCTTAGCTTCGTAAGCCGAAATTAATATGAAAAAGTTCATCAAGACTACTTTAATCGCTTTAGCAAGCCTGATTCTCATCGCCATCATACTGGCTGTCTACAGCTTTACGCCAATAATGGCAGGCATGGCCGCCAAAACAGTTTGCTCTTGTGTGTATGTGGCTGGGCGAAGTTTTGAAAGCGTAAGAGAAAAAGAATTGCAGGTCTTCCCCACCCTTTCGAGGGCTGGTATTGAGCTTCACAATGATTCGAGCGTTACCGCCTCCATTTTACTCGCAAAAGCCAAGGCCATTTACCGCAAAGGATTGGGTTGCACCCTACTGGCACAAAGCGATGAGACAACTGTAAGAGGACAAAAAATTATACAAGCCAGCAGACCCGCTTCTGATCAAGACACGATCGCCTGGCCCATGGGGAACCTGATTAAAGACACTTTGAAAACAAGCATTGACATCAACAAAATAGAGAAGGCAGTGGCCCAGGCATTTGTTGAAGATAATACCGAAGCCCCTAAAAACACCCTGGCGGTAATAGTGCTGCACAGGGGCAGCATCATTGCCGAAACTTATGGACCCAACATCACACCCCAAACAAAGCTGATGGGTTGGTCTATGACCAAAAGTATAACCAATGCCCTCATTGGCTTGTTGGTAAATGATGGTCTACTCAAGGTAGAAGCATCAGCACCCGTTTCGGAATGGAAAGAGGATGAACGCTCCAACATTACTATCAACAATCTGCTGCAAGCCAGCAGCGGACTGGCCTGGTCGGAAACCTATTTCAATCCTTACAAAGATTTTCATCAAATGTTCATTTACAGCGATGACAAAGGGGCTTACGCAGCAAGCCGGCCTCTTGCTTATGAACCCAATACGCATTTCCAATACTCAAGCGCTTCTACCAACATTCTTTCCCGCATCATGCGACAACAATTAGGCGATTCATTATATCACCGCTACCCATATGAAAGACTTTTCTACAAAACGGGGATGTTTAGTGTAATCATGGAACCAGATGCTTCCGGCACTTTTGTGGGCTCCTCGTACAGTTTTGCTTCGGCTCGCGATTGGGCCCGCTTTGGTCTGCTCTATCTAAACGATGGGGTATGGAATGGTGAAAGAATTTTACCGGAGGGATGGGTGAAGTATACCACAACAGCTGCCACCACTGCTGACATAGGACAATACGGTGCCCATTGGTGGCTCAATGCAGGCGTTAAGGATAATCCATCGAAGCGCAAATACCCTAAACTCCCCATTGATACCTATTGGGCAGATGGCTTTGAAGAACAATATGTAATGGTTATTCCATCAGAAGAGCTAGTTGTAGTGCGCTTAGGTGTTTCTCATCATGGCTTCGACATGGAGAACATGGTAGCTGATATCATCAGTGCATTGCACTAACGAATACCTTTACTGAAATTAACCAGTAAAGGACCAAGGGTAGGGCTCAAGGGTGCATCTGGTTGATTATACAACGATAAATTTCCAGCCCTGTCTTCTGGTGCATCTTTTAATACGTGGTTCATGTTGTCAATAATTGATAAGACAGCCATTGGTTTTGCCTGATGAAGGAGCGTTGCATCGTGAACACCTACTTGAAGATCCCTGCCTCCGTTAACAATCAACACAGGCATACTGAGTTTTGTTATTTCAATAGCAGGATTATATTGAAGCCATGATTGCATAAAGGGTTGAACGCTGGGTCTAAAGATGCCCGACAAGTAGAGCGGAAAATTTTTCAAATGCTTACCGGCTTTGAGTGTATCAAGGCCCGAACGCAAGTCACGTAAAGCGATATCTATGTCTTCAGTTTTTGTTGCGGTTGATGATTTTAACTGTGCTGCTATTTGCTCGACCAACAACTCATCTACCCCTCTGCCTGGCCCTGCTAAAGAAACAAAACCATCAACACCTGCTTGTTGAGCCGCTAACATGCCAATTAAAGAACCTTCGCTATGACCGGCAATGATGATTTTTTTGAAACGCTTATCTGCCTTTAAAAGCTTAACCCAGGCGGAGGCATCGGCAACAAAATCATCAAAGCGTAAACTGTCTTCTTTCATGCCTGGCATTTTGCTCTCGCCAATGCCCCTTTTATCATATCGAAAACTGGCTATACCATTTTCTACCAGGTGGGTAGCTAATAGTTTAAGACTATTATTCTTACTACCAGCACTATTCCCATCCCGGTTAGTAGGCCCTGAACCAGCAATGAACAAGACCAGGTTTATTTTCTTTTTACTGACTGGCACTACTAAAGTTCCATATAGTTTCCCATGCTTCTCCAGCTGCAGGTTTTCAATTTCATAAGGAGTTTGAGCATTGAGTAAAAAGGTGGGAATTAATAGTAGAAGTAACGTAAATTTACTCGTCATGGCTGCTGCTTTTCAACATCAAGATACGCATTCCCCACGGAAGCCTTCAAGAGCTTTTCGATTCAAGCAATTTGAAATACAAGACCACCGGTGTGCCCATAAGGTTGGCACTGATGGAACCTTGCTGGGCGGATGGGTTGATGTAAAAAATGCTAAACGCATATTGGATATTGGAACAGGTTCCGGACTTATTGCCCTGATGCTGGCACAACGAACCAGCCCCGATACCTTGATCGAAGCAATCGAAATCTCATTACCCGATTATTCGCAAGCCAGTGAAAATGTAAAGCACTCGCCCTGGCATAAAAAGTTAACGGTACGGCACAGCAGTCTTCAGCAATTTGAGAGCACATACTTATTCGAATGCATTGTGAGCAATCCACCTTATTTTAACAACAGTTTTAAACCACCCAATGCCAATCGTGTAGTTCCACGCCATACCGAAACTTTATCTTTTTTGGATTTAATTCAGCATAGCTTACGATTACTGACTGATGGAGGTACGCTTAATGTGATCTTACCTTTTACCGAGGGACTTCAATTTATCGACATGGCAGCCCAACATTCATTGATGCTTTCGAGAAAGTTTGCTTTTAGAACCCGTGCCGAAAAACCAATTGAGCGGTGGCTACTCGAATTCCGGAGAACCTCCCACCCGCTTGAAGAAGGTGAAATATTATTATACCATACGGGAGATGAATGGTCGGATGATTATAAAGCCCTCACCAAAGACTTTTACCTTAAACTGTAAAAAATCCACTCGTCACAATCCTACCCACAGGCAAGTCACTTTCTGTACTTTTGAAGGCCAAAATCTTTGTTTGTGAATAAACGCCTACTGAAACTGTCTTTTGTCTTGATGGTTTCCACACTCCTTCAGACTGCCCAAGCGCAGACGATCTCTATTAAGAAAGCAAGTGGTCCGATAAAGCTTGATGGTGTTTTAGATGAAGCCGATTGGCAAAGCGCTGATAAAGCCAATGATTTTCAACAATACTTTCCTACAGATGGCATACCCGCCAATTCTCAAAGTGAAATTCGTTTAACTTATGATGAGCACTTCATTTATGTAGGTGCCAAAATGTATAACCTGACCAATGACAGGAAATATGTAACACCCTCTTTGCGCAGAGATTTTAGAGGAGAAGCCAACGATGGCGTTACGCTTGTCTTCGATACATTCAAAGATAGAACCAACGCCTTTATGTTTGGTCTTAACCCCTTTGGCGTGCAACGCGAAGGGCTGATCTCTAATGGAGGCCGAGATGGCGGGGACTTATCTTTGAATTGGGATAATAAATGGTTCTCTGAAGCCAAGACATACGAAGGATATTGGGTAGCAGAGATTGCGATACCATTCAAATCAATCCGTTTCAAAGAGGGACTTGATTCGTGGTATGTAAACTTCTACCGAATTGATAGTGAAAAGGCTGAGCGTTCAACTTGGGCACCTATTCCAAGAAATTACGATATCATTACCCTGGCATTTGGCAGAGAACTCTTGTGGGATAAAGCACTTGAGCATCCGGGGCCCAATGTATCCATCATACCTTATGTTGGCACACGCAGCACTAAAGATTATGTGGAGGATAGCCCTACCGATAAAGAGTTAGCCTTTGGTGGTGATGCCAAAATAGCTGTGGGCCCTGCTTTAAACTTAGACCTGACAATTAACCCTGATTTTTCGCAAGTAGAAGTTGACCAGCAAGTAACAAACTTAGATCGCTTTGAAATATTTTTTCCTGAGCGCAGGCAATTCTTCCTCGAAAACGCTGACCTCTTTGCCACCTTTGGTCTTGGTGATGCAACACCCTTTTTCTCCAGGCGCATAGGTGTCGCGCGCGATACCAGCACAGGCCAAAACATACAGAATCAAATTTATGCCGGTGCACGCCTAAGCGGTAAAATCAACAACAATGTGCGCGTTGGTTTACTGAGCATGCAAGCTGGTCGCGACAGAGCTTTGGGTTTGCCCTCTACCAATTATACTGTTGCTGCCTTGCAACACAAAGTGTTTACACGTTCGAACGTAGGTGTCATCTTCGTGAATAAGCAAGCCTTTCAGGATTCTATCGGTGGAGATTTTGTTAGCAAGCCGCAGAATTTTAACCGCATGCTGGGACTAGACTACAACTTACTCTCTAAAGACAATGCATGGGCCGGCAAGTTCTTTTATCATCGATCTTTTGAAGATACCCAAAGCGACTCTGCCTTTGCAGCCGGTGCTTCACTTACCTACAATACCTTACGCTGGAATGTAGAATTCTTAGCTCGCAGTATTGGCGCGAATTATAACCCAGAGGTTGGTTATTTAAGAAGACGTGACATTCAGCAGGTGGCATCCACAGTTCTTTATAATATGTATCCCAAGCATGGTCCTATTCAAAACCACGGTCCAGGTATAGATTTCGATATTCTGGGAAACGAAGTATACGGCTTATTGGATTGGGATGCCAATCTTCTTTACCAGTGGAAATTCAATAATACAGCCTATCTGGGTTTACGTTTTCGCCATCAATACACGTATTTATTTAACAGCTTTGATGCAAGCGGAACAGGAGGACAAGAGTTACCTACAGGAAGTGAATATTACAACTGGGTATTCAGGGGTGAGTTGTTCTCTAATCAGCGTAAAAAATTGGCTGGTAGTTTAGAATGGAGAGCAGGTGACTATTTTAATGGAAGTACTTTGGGTTTGTATGGATCGCTTTCATACCGATACCAACCCTGGGGCATTACCTCCATCAACTTTAGTTATGATCGCATCCGGCTACCACAGCCCTACAATGATGCGCAGTTAATTCTCATAGGCCCACGTATTGACCTTACGTTTTCAAAAAAGCTTTTCTGGACAACCTTCGTTCAATACAACTCGCAAATCGAAAACCTTAATATCAATTCAAGACTTCAATGGCGCTTTGCCCCTGTTTCAGATATCTTTTTGGTTTACACTGACAACTATTTTACCTCCCCTTTTAACGACACAGAAAGCCTTCGGACATTCCGTGCCTGGCAACCCAGACAGCGTGCCATCGTATTTAAAATCACTTATTGGCTGAATTTGTAAAATTATTGTTTTGGTTTTCAGATAGTTAACAAATTTTAACATATGTGTTTAAACATATATGTTAAAACATGCGTTATACTTGCACCAACAAAACACAAGAACTTATGAAAAAGATTTATGCAGTGATTGCACTACTATTTGTAGTAGCAACCGTTTCGGCTCAGAGCACCTGGAACATCGACAAAGTGCACTCAAAGATTGGTTTCAGCGCAACCCACATGGTGGTAGCAGAAACTGAAGGTACCTTCAAGGATTTCGATGCAAGCATCGTTAGCAAGGCTGATGACTTTAATGGTGCAGAAGTATCTTTCACCGCAAAGGTGGCGTCTATCAACACTGATAACGAGAAGCGTGATGGACACTTGAAGTCAGCTGATTTCTTCGATGCTGAGAAGTTTCCTGAAATTACTTTCAAGGGCAACCTGGTAAAAGAAGGCAACAAATATAAGTTGAAGGGTGATTTTACCATGAAAGGTGTAACCAAGAAGGCTGAATTTGATGTTGTCTACGGTGGATCAATCAACACTGGCCGTGGTATGAAAGCCGGTTTCAAATTAAACGGTGTTATTAACCGTAAAGATTATGGTGTAAACTGGAGCAGCACTTTGGCTGGTGGCGAAATGGTTGTTGGTGACGATGTGCAGATCAGCTGCAAAATAGAATTAGATAAGAAGGCTTAATCAGCTTTCAGGCAAAGCGGAATGGCTATGTGCCGATTGTTCCGCTTTGCCTATTTTTATCAAAGCAATGAAAATCGAAGAAGAGATAAAGCAACCCAAATTCAAAACGTCTTATCAGAAGGCTTTGATCAATTTGATTTATACGTCTAATTGGTTGCAAAGCAAACAGCAAGACTTCTTCAAACCTCACGGCATTACTGCCACACAATTTAACATTCTCAGAATTTTAAAAGGTCAACACCCTGCCAGCATATCCGCCACAGAAATTAAATCGCGTATGCTGGATCGTAATTCTGATGTATCGCGCCTGCTCGACAGACTGGCACAGAAGAATCTCATTAACAAAAGCACCTGCCCTAACGACAGAAGAGCAGCAGACGTTACTATTACTAAAGAAGGTTTATCACTGCTGGATTCAATTGGTTACACCGTTGATGAGAATGTGATTGCACTTACAGAAACGGAAGCTGCACAACTGAGTGATCTACTCGATAAGTGCAGAGGGTGAAATGGAACTACGAGTTGCGAGCTATTATGAGCTTCGAGCCAGCTTCGGTTCAAGAAAATCAAATTAGATGTTATCTCAAAAATACCTCTAACCAGAAGTACTTTCCATAAACCCTTATTTACTCTTCATCTTAGAGAGTTCGCAACTAAAAACTTACTCTGCAAGCTTCTTCAATTCAGCACGTACAAAGTCCATCAATTCTTGAATATAGGCTTTGCTGAAATCGAAGCGAATATTAGCCGCAGCATAAACCTCGGGTATAGAGCGCATATAGCCCAGCTTTAACGCGTTCTGATAACCTTCCAAACCTTTCTTCTTATCTTTTTTATAGTTGCGCCAAACTGCAATGGCACCTAATTGAGCCATTCCATACTCTATGTAATAGAAAGGAACTTCATATAGGTGCAGCTGCTTCTGCCATAAATAGCTTTTGTTTTCAGCTAAACCACCCCAGTCGGTGATAGTATCTGAAAACGCATCGGATATCTTATTCCAATTTTCAAGCCTTACCGCAGCTGAGTGATTGGCATTTTCATAGATCCAATGTTGAAACTTATCGATAGTCGCAACCCAAGGCAAGGTCTCGATAATATCTTCGAGATGCTCACGCTTGGCACGCTTTAAAGTTTCCTTATCGGTAAAGAAAACATCCCAGTGATCCATGGAGATTAACTCCATTGACATAGATGCTAATTCTGCTACTTCTGATGGTGTCGATTTAAAGTCGTTTAATTCCAAGTCTCGCGTTAGGAAATTATGAATGGCATGCCCGCCTTCATGCATGATAGTAACCATGTCGCGCAAGGTTGAGGTGGCATTCATAAATATAAAAGGCACCCCGATTTCAGACAATGGATAGTTATAACCACCCGGGGCTTTACCTTTTCTCGATTCCAGATCAAGGTGCCCCATTTCTTTCATGATGGCTAAACACTGCCCCAGGAAAGGATCAAGTCTGTTGAACACTTCTATGGTTTTATCAGTCAGGTCTTTGCCATTATTAAATGCCTTTAAAGGTTCTAATCCCTCAGGATCTACTGCCTTATCCCAGGGCCGCAAAGCATCTACCTTCAATTTGTCTTTACGCTCTTTGGCCAACTCATTCAACATAGGTACCACCTGCGATTGAATGGATTCATGAAAATTGAAACAATCCTGAGGTGTATAATCAAAGCGACCTAAAGCTTTAAACATGTAATCACGAAAGTTCTGGAAGCCTGCATTAATCGCTACCTGATTTCGCAAGGCGATTAGCTTATTGAACAACTCATCTAAAGTTTGTTTGTCCTGCAATCTTCGGCTGGCAATTTTATGGTAGACCTCTTCCCTCTTCTTGCGGTCTATTGACATCAGGATAACAGAAGCCTGTTGTAGGGTCAACTCTTTGCCATCAATTTCTACAGACATGCCACCTGAGATCTGGGCATACTTCTGCGTCTCGGTGTTGATCTCTGTAAATAAGGGCACATTCTCCTCTCTGAACAATTCAATCTCCTTTTTAAGGTTACGAATCATGATATCGTATCCTTCTTTCTTCTCTATATCTCTCAAGAAAGGGCAAGCTGCAGCTTTCTTGTTTAGCTGATCTGCAATAGGAGCGATCTCTGGCTGAATATTAACAATAAAATCTTGATACGATTGGCTATACTGCTCATTATCCGTATAGCAGGTCATTTTGATATAACGCCAAGCCAAATCTTCACTAATGACAGACTCTAACTCACTGCGGTGAAGAAACCATTCGCGAAGGTCCTGCACCGATTGCAGTTCTTTCTTTAATAATGTATCAAAATAGGGCTTAAGCTTATCCCAGGTGCTAAGTGCGAAATCTTCGGGTAAGAAAGTGCGCTGGGGGCGCTGTATTGCTTTAATTTCCTGAGCCATTTTTCATTACTTTTAACAACTGCAATCTAAATTAAAATTGTGAAACTACTGATTGACATTATCGGATGGAGTGGATCTTTTATGGTAGTGGCTGCTTACGGGCTGAATAGCTATCAAAAGATAACATCAAACTCACTTATTTTTCTTTTACTCAATTTCATAGGAGGAATTTTACTGATCTTCTACACCTATTACAGCGAAGCATTCGCCAGTACTTTCCTGAATATAGTGTGGGTACTCATTGCGATACCTGCCATTATTAAAACTTTAAGAACTCAAAAAAATTAAAGATGAGATTAATAACCATTTGTTTTATTGTATTCCTCATATCCTGTGAAACTAAGCAAACTACAGGAACCCTTGAAAGGATAGATCCCCGACTTGATGAGTTAATTGAACCAGATGCCAGGATAGAAATTTTAGCGGAGGGTATGGAGTGGAGTGAAGGACCTGTATGGGTAGAGGAAAAGAACATGTTGCTTTTCTCTGATGTACCTACCAACACTATTTATCAATGGACAGAAGAAGGTGGCCGTGAAGTTTATTTGCAGCCATCCGGCAATACAGGAGATCAATCTGGTACTGCTGGTAAAGGCTCTAATGGACTGCTCATCAACCAAGATGGTCAATTAATAATTTGCCAACATGGAGACAGACGGATGGCCATTATGAATGCGTCTATGGAAAAACCAAAAGCTGATTTTATTTCATTGGCAGATCGTTACCAGGAAAAAAGATTCAACAGCCCTAATGATGCCGCTTATCGCAGTAATGGTGATTTATATTTTACAGACCCACCTTATGGACTAGATCAACTAGATGCTGACCCCATGAAGGAACAAGCTTTCAATGGCGTTTACAGACTTAAGAGCAATGGCGAAATCGATTTACTTATCGATAGTTTAACCAGACCCAATGGCATAGCCCTCTTAAACGATAGTACATTGTTGGTAGCCAATTCTGATAAGCAAAAAGCCCGCTGGTATGCGTATACCTTTCAGGGGGATAGCATAACAACCGGTAAGATTTTTTATGAAGCTACTTCGGAGACGGCCACAGCTCCTGGCTTGCCTGATGGTCTCAAAGTAAGCAAACAAGGTATTGTCTTTGCTACCGGGCCTGGCGGTATTTGGATATTTGATCAGTCTGCTAAAATTCTTGGAAAAATTACGTTGCCAATGCCTGCTGCTAATTGCGCATTTGAGAGTGATGAAAAAACACTCTATATCACTGCCGATAACTATCTGTTACGTTTAAAACTTCGCTAATGCATAGCGCACAACAAAACATACGCATACAGTGGTGGGTAGCCATTCTATCTATTTCATTATTAATCATAAAACTGATTGCCTATTTCCTAACGCATTCAGTGTCAATTTTAACTGATGCTTTAGAAGGCATTGTGAATGTTGCTGCTGGCTTTATTGGTTTGTATAGTCTCTATGTATCGGCAAAACCGAAAGACAAAGACCACCCTTATGGTCATGGTAAAGTCGAGTTCCTTTCAGCAGGCATAGAAGGAGGAATGATTTTTTTAGCCGGAGCCGCTATCTTATATCAGGCCACCGTTTCTTTATTCAACCCCACACCATTACACCAACTGGACATCGGTATTTTGCTTGTTACTGTTACCGGTATCGTTAATTACATAGTAGGAAGGATCTGTGTTAGAAATGGTACAAAAAATAACTCCTTAGCCCTTATAGCCAGTGGCAGGCATTTACAATCCGATGCTTACTCAACTCTTGGCATTGTAATTGGTCTGAGCCTGCTCTATTTTACCCAGTGGCAATGGATTGATAGTGTAGTAGGCATTGGTTTCAGTTTCTTCATTTTATACACTGGTTTTTCTATTATTCGAAGTTCAGTGGCGGGCATCATGGATGAAGCCGATGAAGCACTCCTCAAAAAGCTGGTTATCCTCTTAGAATCTAATCGGAAAGAAAACTGGATTGATTTACATAATGTACGCATCATTAAATATGGAAGCACCCTGCATTTAGATTGTCACCTTACGGTGCCTTGGTATTTAAATGTACATGAAGCCCATAATGAAATTGATTCATTAGCAGCCTTGGTAAGAAAAGAGTTTGGAGATTCACTCGAATTATTTGTGCATTCAGATGGTTGCCTAGATTTCTCCTGTAAAGTGTGTGAGAAGAAAGATTGCAGCGTACGTAAGCATGCTTTTGAAAAGCGTATTGAATGGGATCTCCATAATTTGGTGAGTAATGAAAAGCATCAGGTGAAAGATGTTGAAGAATCTTAAAAAAGTTTTAATGCCTCTTTCCTAGAACAAACAGGAATTAAATTTAACACTAGACCAAAAAAATATGATCCTTGAAATACTCCTACGCTATATTCATTTCATCAGCATTTTCACGATTGTAAGTACTTTGGCAGCGGAACACTTACTACTCAAAAAAGAAATGAAACCTTCAGAGATTGCAAGACTCTCTGTTATTGACATGATCTACGGAATAGCCGCGCTTTCACTCCTTGCGGCTGGACTAACCCTTTGGCTGGGAGGCCATGGCAAGCCAACAGAATACTATAGTCAAAATTGGATTTTTCTTTTGAAAATAAGTCTATATATAATGGTTGGCCTGCTATCCATTTATCCAACGGTATTCTTTATCAAGAATCGCAAAAAAGAAGTGGCAAGTATTATCGTACCCTCCCTCATTGTTTGGCTAATCCGAATGGAATTACTACTCATGTTTATAATTCCATTGCTTGCTGGCTTGATGGCAAAAGGATACGGCTACCTTGGTTAATTACCAGGTAGCCGACATTATCCTACACTCATTAAAATTTCGAATACGTTAAAATTATGGAGGCACTATTCTGCCTCAACCAACTGTTGTTCTTTAACCAGCTTGCTTTGAATTTCGTAAGGAACAGGACTATAAGCAGAAAACTGTTGCGCAAATCTACCCTTACCTTGGGATAGAGACCTGAGAGTCGTTGAGTAGCGATTGAGTTCTGCCAAGGGAACTTGCGCGTTAACAGCCTGATAAGCACCGAAAGCTTCAATACCTGTAATGACTGCTCTCCGGGTTTGTAAATCTGCCAGCACTTCACCTAATGTTTCTTCAGGAGTTAAAACTTCTATATCACAAATAGGCTCTAACAATTGCGGTTCGGCCAACATAAAGGCCTCTTTAAATGCTTTCATCCCCGCTATTTTAAAGGATATATCGTTAGAATCTACAGCATGCATTTTACCATCGTATACCATTACGCGTACATCTCTTACATAAGAACCTGTAATAGGTCCGTTTTCCATTTTTTCCATTACTCCCTTTAGAATAGCTGGAATGTAACGCGCATCAATTACACCTCCTACTATGCAATTGTAGAATATGAGTTTACCACCCCAATCGAGATCTATTTCTTCTTTACCTCGTATTGGAAATTCGGCTGGTTCAGGCATTCCTTCATAGTAGGGTTCAATCTTCATATGCACTTCACCAAATTGTCCTGCCCCACCTGATTGCTTTTTATGCCTGTAACTAGCGCTTGCAGATTTTCTAATTGTTTCACGATACGATATGCGCGGGGCTGCGAATTCAACATGTAAACCATAGACTTTCTCAAGATACCATTTACATACCATCAGGTGCATCTCACCTTGTCCGTAAATGAGCAACTGTCTTAACTCCGAAGAATATTTAACAAGCAACGTTGGATCTTCTAAATGTATCTTCTGCAGGACCTCGCCAATCTTCTCATCGTCTTGTTTGCTCAAAGCAACCACGGCCGTGCTAATGCGCGGCTCCGGAAACTTAATGGGCTGTATGCTTACCTCATAGCCTTTGGCATGAAGGGTTTGGTTGGTGAATGTATCTTTCAATTTTAAAGTAGCTCCTATATCGCCTGCTACCAGTTTATCAACAGGATTGCGCGATTTACCATCCATAATAAACAGTTGGTTAAAACGCTCAGTGGCACCCGTCTGACTATTGATCAATTCCGATGCTGTAGTGACTTCACCTGATATTACTTTGAAAAAACTTAGTTTACCTATATTAGGTTCAAGCGATGTTTTAAACACGAAAAGAACTGTAGGCTTTGTTCTATCAAAAGGTATCTCAATACCCTCGGTGCTAATTTCGGGTTTAGCCTCTATTGGTGATGGCGCTACGTTGTCAATAAATCCCATCAAACGGCCGCTACCCATGTTGCGTTTGGCTGACATAACAAAGACCGGGAAAACATCATGATTGATCATACCCTGCTTTAAACCCTCGCGCATTTCATCTTCATCAAGTGTTCCCTTCTCAAAATATTTCTCCATGAGTTTTTCATCATTCTCTGCAGCTTTCTCCACAAGCTCATTGTGTAAGCGTTCAGCTTTTTCTTTTTCTGATGAGGGTATGGATAGCTTTTGTGGCTTACCACCTTCTGGCGGGAATTTGTACATCACCATCTTCAGTAAATCAATTATAGCATTGAAGCCTTCACCCTGATTGACAGGATACTGCATTTGAGTTACTGCATTTCCAAAGCGTTCTTTCAGTGATTGTAATGCAGATTCCACATCTGCTTTAGGATGATCAACCTGATTGATAGCAAAAATAATTGGCTTCTTAAATTGATCAACATAATTCCAAATCAATTCTGTACCAACCTCTACACCATGTTGTGCATTCGCTACTAGGACGCATGTATCGGCCACACGTACCGATGAAGCCATCTCACCAATGAAATCATCAAAGCCGGGTGTGTCGATAATATTGATTTTATAATCATGCCATTCAGTGTGCATAGGTGTCGCAAAAACAGAGTTGCCTCGCTCCTGCTCAATCTCATGATAATCACTCACAGTATTTTTACCTTCTATGCTGCCTCTTCTATGGATAAGATCGGCCTCAAAAAGCATATCTTCTGCCAGCATGGTTTTACCAGATTTCGGAGCGCCAAGTAAAACAACATTTTTTATGTGCTTCTCATCGTAAACTTTCATATTACTATTTTTTTAGTGGTGGGTGTATTCAATTAATTAAGGATTTTACCCCTAAACAGACTGGTGTCAAATCCTGTATGAAGGAAATAATAGGACGACAGAAGTTAAATAACTTTACTAAGATGGTTGGATGATTTTTGTCATGCTGTGCCGGAATAACAGCAGAAGCTGAAACAGAAACTGTATCAGAACTAATTTTTTGTGAATCATCGTAACATACTGCTTTGAAACGATTTGGCTTTAGACAATTCATACGATGGATGACCCGCTAAAAAAGAACCCCGAACAGAGTACTCTGCCGGGGTTATGTATTATGGGTAAAACCTTAAAAAGATACTATCAATCAAGCACTAAAGCAGGGACACTCTTTTGCTTGTATAAATTATTATAAGCGACAATATCCTTACTCTTCAAGTCACTCAATTGTTGTTGATACATAGTCCATTGCTTCTCTAAATCAGCAAAACGATCAACCGCTCCTTGGGTAACCCGCGGATCGTGTACATCTACAACGCCACGGATATTAAAGTATTCAGTGTTTAGCTTACTGGGGAAATTAATAACATCTTGAAAATTCTTCTGTCTGGTTTGCACTAAATTCTCCTCCAATGCCTGCATTTTCTCTAACAAAGATTTACCTGCCTCTAACACATCTTTCATGTCATTCTTGCCTTTCAATAACTCCTGGTGATTTTCAATCTGTTTCTTCACCTTACGCATACTGTTTACTGCGGCATGAATTTCACTAATGCGTTGCTCCAGCAAGCGCATGTATGATTGCTGCTCCTTCCAATCAGCCTCCCCTACTTTCAGGTTGGGATCTTGTATAATTTCAAAACCAATTTCACTGCCTTCTCCTTTATAAGTTAAACGTGCTTTGTACGTACCCGGTGCCACGCGATGGCCTCTGTAATCTCCATACACAAACGCATTGGGTATTTCGGGTAAAGTTTCTGTTCTAAAATCCCAGGCAAAACGGTTAACACCTGCCTCTGCAGGAATAACTTGTGGTGCTGGAGGTCCGCCTGCAAAACCTTTAAAGTTTTCATCTTTCTTGTTGCTGAACTTTCTTAGCAATTTCCCATTCGCATCAAATATTTCAAGAACTACTTTGTTGGTATCAGCCTTGTCTTTCAGATAATAGTCGAGTATGACACCATCCATAGGATTCATGCCCAATCCGGGAAGTGTGCCCATCCAATCCGGAATGGTGACGGCCGGATAGCGTACCGTGGCTTTAGGGGCAAATAGTTTAACATTCCCTGTAACATTTCCTCGGCTCTGTTGAATTGCGCTTAGGTCATCCAAAATCCAAAAAGCACGACCTGCGGTAGAGGCGACAAGGTCATTACCCTGTATAATCAAATCTGTTACGGGCACTACCGGCAGGTTGAGTTGCACTCTATTCCATTGCAGGCCTCCGTTAAATGAAACATAAAATCCACGCTCTGCCCCTGCATATAAAAGATCTTTTACGTTTTTGTCTTCACGGATAACTTTAATAAAATCATCGTTCTCTACACCGTTGCTGATGCGCGTCCAGGTTTTTCCATAATCAACAGACTTGTAAGTATAACTTGCCATGTCGTTAAATTTATAACGTGTAGCAGACACATAAACGGTTGCTTTATCATGTTGCGACACTTCAATAGATTGTATAAGGCTTTCCTGCAAACCTGTTGGCGTAATATTTTGCCAAGTCTTTCCAGCATCACGGGTGATGTGTAGTAAACCACAGTCACTTCCTGCATACATAACACCTGCTTCATGCTTTGATTCAATCAGGTAGTTAATGGTGTTATAATTTTCACCACCCGCCCCTTCATTGGTAATGGGGCCACCGCCATCTTGCTGCTTAGTAAGGTCGTTACGGGTTAAGTCAGGACTGATCACTTCCCACTTCATGCCACCATTGCTCGTTTTGAATATAACATTAGCCGCATGATAGATAATAGAAGCATCGTGTGGTGAAGTAATAATGGGGGCATTCCAATTAAAACGATATTTCATATCCTTGGCTTTGTATGCCAGGTTGGTAGCCGGGTACTGCATGATGTCTTTATGTTCGTTGGTACGGGTATCTAACACACCGATGATGCCTTGATAACATCCGCCATATAAGAGTGTTGGATTGTTTGGATCGAAAGCGATGTAGGCACTCTCGCAACCAGGTCCTTCAAACCAATCTCGCTCAGTTAATCCAAAGCTATTGTTCCGGCTTTTGACCACCAGAGATGAATTATCCTGTTGTCCACCGTAAACATAAAATGGAAAACGATTATCGACATTAACGCGGTAAATCTGTGAGGTAGGTTGATTATTTTGTGCAGACCAACTCTTCCCTCCGTTAAAAGTAATCTCTCCTCCTCCATCGTCTCCTAAAATCATATTTTGTCCATTCTTAGGGTTGATCCACAAATCGTGCGTGTCGCCATGCCCAACACGAATATTTTGAAAAGTTTTACCTCCATCAATAGATTTCATCATGGGTGCATTGAGCACGTAGACAATATCTGCATTCAATGGATCAGCAAATACTTCAGTATAGTACCACGAGCGTGAAGTGATGTTTTGATCGCTTGACAAAAGTGTCCACTTCTTACCCCCATCATCAGATCTATACAAACCATCCTTACCTTTTTCAGCTTCGACAATGGCAAATACACGATTTGGATTTGCACGTGATACACTAATACCCAACTTACCTAAGAGCATTGGCAGACCTTCATTAATTTTTGTCCAGGTTTCCCCACCATCGATCGATTTCCATAGGGAAGAACCTGCTCCTCCACTTTCTACTTGCCATGGATGTCTTCGGTGTTGCCAGGTAGCCGCATAGAGGATTCGTGGATTGGTCAGATCCATACTTAAAGAAGAAGCCCCGCTGTTCTCATCTACAAATAGTACTTTCTTCCAGGTTGTTCCTCCATCTGTAGATTTATAAATACCACGATCTGCACTGGGGCCGTGCAGCGCTCCCTGAGCAGCAACAAATACAATATCTGAGTTGGTTGGATGAATAATGACATCAGAAATATGTCTTGTCTTTTCAAGACCGATATGTTTCCATGTTTTACCGCCATCGAGAGATTTATACACACCATCACCATAGGAAGTCATCACCCCGCGCACGGCATGTTCTCCCATACCTACATAAATCACATTGGGGTCAGACTCACTTACCGCTACATCGCCTACTGAGCCCGTTTTAAAAAATCCGTCTGAAATATTGCGCCAGCTTAAACCAGCATCTTCTGTCTTCCAAAGACCTCCCCCAGTATAGCCTGTAAAATATACCTGATCATTACCTATCAGGCCAGTAACCGCATTAGAACGACCTCCTCTAAAAGGACCAATATTTCGCCACTTCATACCTTTATACAGATCCGTATTAAAAGCAGGTGATGTTGGCGTATTCGATTTTACTTTTTGGGCCGAAACGGTAAAGGCCATGCAACAGCAGGCCAATAAGAAAATTAGTAAGCGCATAGGATTGGGTTTAGAAGAGTAAGTTAAAAAAATATGCTGATTGTTTAACCAAATACCAGCCCCTTGTGATGATCGGCTGTATGGACCTTAAGCAGGTGAAATGCCAATAGTATTATACTGGCACAAAAGTCCTCCGGCTGGTGATGGAACTCACTAGCATCTACCTCAATCAAGTGGTAGCCTTGTTAGCTGCTATGTTC
>JALHOT010000027.1 GCA_022842845.1 Cyclobacteriaceae bacterium
AGTTCACTGTCTGGCTTGTCGATTGAAGAAATTGAACACTTGGCTAAACATCAGGAAGGCTTTCTATTGTATGAAAAGGGTTTGCTTTCCGATAATGACTTCAGAGCCTTTTTAAGAAAAACGCTTCAAGTGAAGGCGCCAGATCATTTACTTGATGAGGCCTGGAATGCAATGTTGCTGGACATCCCAGTTAAAAGACTTGATATATTACTCAGGCTTAAAAATAGATTTAATACTACTTTGTTAAGTAATACCAATGGCATTCATTTGACAGCCTTTAGAAATATTGTAATGACTATCTCTAAAGGCCTCAATTTTGAAGATCACTTTCATAGTGTATACTACTCGCATGAAATTGGAATGCGTAAACCTGAACTTTCGATCTTTCATTATGTTTTAGAAAGGGAGCAGTTTGATCCTGCCACCACAATTTTTTTTGATGACCTGCTGCCTAACCTAGAAGGTGGAGAAAAGGCTGGCTTATATACCTATCACGTAATTAATGCTAATGAACTCTTTGAGAAATTGGATCAATACAAATAGAGAATTGTTAAGGATTGTTAGTCAGGTCTTACTTTTCATGACAACACTTGTAACTACCACCCTGGCAGGTGCTGAATGGAGCTATGGTAGATCTGTCTTCATGGAAGATTTTGGGTGGAATGACTTTTTCAGTGGTTTACCTTTTTCGCTTTCTTTTATATCAATCTTAACGGTGCATGAGTTTGGCCACTATTTTATGGCGCGTTATCATCGTGTAAGAAGTTCTTTGCCTTATTATATTCCTTTACCGCCCTTTCCTTTATCAATCGGTACGATGGGCGCTATCATACGACTTAGACAAAGAGTATACTCTAACATCCAAAATTTTGATATTGGCATTGCAGGTCCATTAGCTGGTTTTGTATTAGCCTTAGGTATTTTATTTTATGGTTTTACCAATTTACCTGAGCCTGAGTATATTTTCCAAATCCATCCTGAATATAGGGAGTACGGGTTAAATTATGCTGAACATGTCTATGGCAGTCGTGAAGATGTTATCGATATTGTGGTGGGTGATAATTTACTCTTTCTTTTCTTTAAACACTTCGTAGCCGATCCTGAGCGGATGCCTAATCCGCATGAGTTGATGCACTATCCTTTTTTATTTGCTGGCTTTCTTGCACTGGTCTTCACAAGTCTTAACCTATTGCCTATCGGTCAGTTAGATGGTGGCCATGTTTTATATGGTTTGGTTGGGTATAAGAGGCATAAGCAAATAGCCTCCGTTGTTTTCTTACTTCTCTTGTTTTATTCGGGTCTCGGGTTACTCAAGCCAAGCGATCCAATAGAGGACTTGATGATTAATATCCCTTTGTATTTGGGCTTTTTATTCTTTGCCATGCGAGGTTTGAGAATGAGTAAGAGAGACACCCTCATGTATGCCAGTACTATTTTAGCGCTTCAGTTTTCAGGTTCATGGATATTCCCTTCAGTGGTGGGATACTCAGGTTGGATGCTTTTCGCTTTTGTTATTGGAAGATTTTTAGGCATAGACCATCCTCCTTGTTTAATTGAAGAACCTCTTGGTAGAAATAGGCAAATCATAGGATGGCTTGCCTTGGTGATCTTCTTGTTATCGTTTACTCCTTCACCCTTGTAGTTAGCGGATCACTATTTTTCTGACTAAGATCGAGTTGTCAATTTTTAATTTGACTACTACTAAACCTGGTGATACGTCTTTTAATGACACAATGGTTTGATTGTCCTGTTGGCTTACATTGAAAGTAACAGGTATTCCGTTTGTAAAATGAATGCTGATAACCTCAGCTGTCTGGTTTATTATAAAGGAATCTGTAGTGGGATTAGGGTAAATCAATAATGTTGACTCATGACTTGGTAAAGAGGTCGTAATTTCACCTTGACCAAAAATGGGCCTGATCATTGGTGTGCCAGTTAGGTTGGACGGATTACTCCAGGTTCCATTTGATTTGCCAAAAAGTTTATCGTTGTTGTTTGTCGACCTGTCTAAACCAATTGCAATAGTACCGTTGGCAGGTTGGCGCCACCCAATGTAGAAGTGCTGAGGCACTAATACAGCATTACGCAATTTTATCTTGTGGAATACATTAGGTCCTGGCCTTCTTGCGGCAATAACTTCCTCGCCAATTAAGCTGCCAGGTTTACCATTATTGTCTTCAAAAACTAATAGGTCAACAATGTTACTTAAGTTGCCCGATAGCAGTGGGAAGTACACATAGACTCCAGTTAAAGTATCTGGCTCAGGCCCAAGCATTGAGAAGCGAAAGGCAGCTTCATCTCCTGTCTGGGCCAGTCCTATTGAATATTCTGCTTCACCATCATCGTAAGCGTAAAAGTCGCTAAGAAAATAATTTGTTTGCGTTGTGTCATTCATCCTGAAATCGATGGGTGCATATATGACGTCATCATAGTCGGCATTGTTGTCGCGTGGAATATCATAGATGGAAATATTATCACTTGAGGTAATTATTGTCTTAAGTGTAACTACAGTGGAATCTGCAGTGCGATTGAATAGGGTGGTGTTAGAAACATCGGGTAGTTTTACTAAAGGGTATTCAATTTTGCCAAAAGGGCTAATGAAGAGTGGCGAAGCCATATCTAATATTTCCTCATGTTCGGTATAGCTACCATCAAAATAGTTTCGGGTTCTTAAGTAGGTAAATTGATCAAGGGGAGTTTCCTCATTTTGTTGAGTGGTCAGTAAAAATGTAGGTGGTTTTACGATTTCATTCCCGTAAAAATGTTGTTGTGGCACTGCGTAGTATTTGTCAAATAATGCGCTATGGTTTGAGCCAATGGCCCGATCAGGAAAAGAAAAGTCTGTAGCAAAACGATTTTGGTTTAAGTAGACATAGTCTATTGCCCAGGTATCAAAGGGCCCTGAGCTTCGGCCAAAGCGTGATATACGGAACTGAAATTCATTATGAAAAAATGATGCTGAATTGATTTGTTGGATATAATCCAGAAAAATGGTTGGATTAGGATTTGGGCTTACGCGTAAGAAAGCCATGGTAATCCATTGTTTCTGATCATTTAAAAAATCCACTTGCAAATAGTCGTTTGGATCAGGTGCTTCTCCATTTGCTTTCCATTGGTATTGAAAGCTTAAGTATACTGAACTTCGCTTGCTAGGGTCTATTTCGGCCAGGGCCAACATCCTGGAGAGAAGTACATCTGTTATGCCATTGGTGGTGACATTAGTTTCGTATGGCGTACCATCGGCCCTTAAACCATCCATAACTGCAGCTCCCAAGGTGGGTGCCTTAATGGCGAAACCATTTGTAATGATTACATCATTTTTTTGAGCCCATAGCGTATCACCCTTTTTCCCTGAAAAGGAAAAATCATCCCAGAAGGGAAGTCGCATGGCACGATCTTCTTTTGCCCGCTTGCTATGGTCTCCTGTTGTTAAATTGGTTTGATGAGGATGAGGCAGAAGATTAAATTGTGCAATAGAATCCAGGCTTGAACTAAGGCCTAGCAGTAACGATATAAAGGTCATTTTAACAACAAGTGGATTAATATCCTTCTTGTGTGTGATGAACCTCAGAGAAAAGTTACGTTGCTCAGTCTGCACGTTAAAGACTAGTTTTCAATTTCGTCCTGATCATTAAGCTCTATATCGTCAGGTACAGGTGTTCCTTTTTTACCAACCCAAACATCGATGACATCCCCTGCTCTCATTTTCTGATTAGGTGCAGGCATCTGCTTGAGGATAACGATAGGACCGTTGTTAACGGTATCTCCAACAAGGTAAATTTCACCTAAATGAAGATTAGAACCGAAAATGGGAATTTTGGCATCTTCTAAGGTATATCCAACAACATCCGGTGTTGGTATTTCATTGCTGCCACCATCTTCAACCACTAAATCAATGGTCGATCCTTTTGGCACACGTGTACCAGGCTCTATTTTCCTTCCCTTATAATGCATTTCTTTTACAAGATTAAGAAATGGGCCGCGCACCAATTGAATACGGCCACGCTTTAGCTCACTGCCTCTCATAACGGCCTCGGCATTAATCAGCGACCCATCAATTAGGTTAGGCATGGGCACTGTAGGTGGGGTAATGCGATTAACTGATATGAAAATATTTCTATTCTCTTTTACTTTAGTGCCAGCTGCGGGATATTGCTTCAGTACTGTTAATGGTTCGTAGTCGTCAGAGTAGGATGAATCATTGACTTCATAGCGCAGGTTTCTTTCCAGGAGGAACTGGTCTAATTCATTGATATGCATCCCTTGTATATCAGGTACTGTAATGCTTTCGCCATGATGGGTGGATGAAGGCAGATATACGTAGAAGTAGGAAATGCCTATTGTAAAAAAGATTAGCAAAGCTACTGCAACACTAAAAAGCACAGCTCCCAGTGTTCCTGCGTAATATTTTTTAAATGGATTAAACATTCTGCTCTTTAATTAAAATTTTAATGAGGAATTGAAACTTCGTTCAATGCGCTTCCCTTTCTCATAGCGTTCTTGTGCGATGCTAATGAGTGTACTGATGAGTTCATTAAATTCAATACCTCGTTCTTTCCACATCATCGGGTACATACTAGAGTTAGTAAAACCAGGGATGGTGTTGATTTCATTTACATAAACTTTACTACCTGCCAAGAATAAATCTACCCGGGCAAAATCTTCACAGCGTAAAACTTGAAAAGCCTTAACGGAAAGTGACTTAATTTTTTCGGCTACAGCCTTGGTTAGTTTGGCGGGTACATCAATACGAACCGCGGTAGGGTCTACATATTTTGCATCAAAGGTATAGAACTCATATTTTTTACTGATTACAATTTCACCGGGCATGCTGGCCTGTGGAGGATTGTTACCAAGTATAGCGCATTCAATTTCTCTTGCCTTAATAAATTCTTCAATGATCAGCTCATCATCATATTTGAAGGCATCTTCAATAGCTTTTTCGAAATCGGCTTGTTTCTTCACTTTATTGACACCTACCGAAGAACCAAGATTGGCGGCTTTTACCATGAAGGGCAGGCCTAGTTTTTTCTTTACTTCCGCAAACTTAATTTGAGAACGCTCAGAAAAGTGGAAGGCCATATATTTGGCAACTGGCAATTTTGCTGCCTCCATTACGCGCTTGGCTACTATTTTGTTCATGGAAAGAGCAGAGCCCAATACGCCTGTTCCAACCATTGGTAGGTCGAGTGCTTTGAGCATACCCTGAATGCTCCCATCTTCGCCATCGGTGCCATGAAGCACTGGGAAAATAATATCAACTTTAAAACGCTCTCCGCTGCTGACTAAGGCAAAGCCCGGGTTTTGTGCATCAAGTAAAACATTTAATGCTTTACCATCTTCCATGGTCGAGCTTACGCCCTGGGTTAGAAACCAGCGTCCGCTTTTGCTGATACCTACAGGTATTGGCTCAAATTTACTTTTGTCAATAAACTCAAATATATTCTTGGCTGAATTTACTGATACACCGTGCTCTACTGAGCGACCTCCGTATAGGATGACTACCTTTTTCTTTGTCATAAAATTAATGGGCTAAGATAAGCATTTCATTGTCCTTGTATGAACACTTTCCGGCTATAGTACTCGTTATCGGCTTTAATTTGTATTATATAAACCCCGGTTGAAATGCCGTGAAGTTCGTAAGTATACGTTTGGTTAAGGGTATTGGCTTTCATTTCTTTTGCAATGCTTCGCCCCATCATATCTACGATCGAAAAAACTACATTCTGTTTCTCTTCAACATTGAATGTTAGGTTTAAGCCACCACGTTCTGTTGGATAAATGGCTAATAGTTCGTCCAGCGGTAATTTGGGAGAGGCTTTCCCTGCATAGAGCTCAAAATTATCCAGGTAAAGAGGATTCCCTAAATAAGCAGCGGCTACAAAAGCAATGCGTAAGGAGGGCTGACCTGATAAGGCAGAAAGATCAATCACTTGGCTCTCCCAATCGCGCTCCTCGTTTGCACTGAATGCTGTAGTGGTTTCGCTAAGAACAGCCTCGGTTAATGGTGCATAGTTCAGGCCGCAATCCGTGGTGTAAAGCAGTGAAAGGGTTGTGCGGTTACTATTGGAGTTTCTATAAGCCCAATCAAAGCGTATGTTGGCTTCGTTCAGTATAGAAAAATCTAAGATCGGACTCACAAGCCATGCCGTATTCAGTTGGGTAGGATCTGTGGATTGAAACACAATAGACTGATTGTAAAAAGTGCTGGTAGTTTCCCAGCTATTATCACTGTTAGGATTGATGGTGGTCCATGGATTATTCAATACATTTTCAAAACGCTCCCGGGTTGGCATACTTGCTTGAGGAGCATTGATGATAAAATTTTTACTCAGTTCGTTATCGTTGGGGTTACCGTCATCGGCTCCATTCGGTAAATCCAGTAGTACAGCTAGCGTGTGGTCTCCATTACTTAACGTAATGGGTACACTGATTTCTCCATAGCCAAAAAGGGGTATGGGAGACAGGATTTGTGGAAGGCTAACTATGGCTTCGTTATTTAATTGATACGTAAGTCTGACGTATGTTAGTGGATCGCGGCCTAAATTTTGAAATTTTACTTTTAACATATTATTAGCTGCACAGCTTACTGGCCAGGGAGAAATAACTTCACGCAAGGCTACGTTTTGTGCTCCACCTGGAGGCGACTGCAATCCTAAAGAAGTGAGTAGTGAGTTTCTTCTGGGAATTCTAAGGTCATTCAATATAATTTCCATGCGTGATACCTGACCTGCTGTAAAAAGATTCATGCAGGCGTCATTGGTGTAATCCAAATAATTTTGAAACATCTTGGTATTAGAGCAGGAGGTTGCCGGATGGCTGGGGCAACCATTGGTGTCATCGTTTTGCCTGGGTGTATCGTCAACGTAATCTGTTGTGGTGTTGCAATTAGAATTATCTCCCCAGATGTGGCGAAGCCCCAGGAAGTGCCCAACTTCATGGGTAAGTGTTCTTCCTTTGTTAAATCTGGTGAGGAGATTGAAGTTGCCGTCATCGATGCTTCCAAAAGCATTGTATGTAATAACAACACCATCGGTAGCGGCTATTGTATTTTGATATGGTTCTAAGCCGGGAAGAGTAGAAACGGGAAATTGGGCATAACCAAGAAAATCGGTTTGGTTACAAACCCAGATATTTAAATAGTCTTTGGCAGGCCAGTAGCTCTCTGCTTTGAGCGAAACCTCATCACTTAAAATATAGCCGCTCTTATTCCCCTTTTTTCTGATAATACCACTAGTGGACTGTCCGGTTGGGTCCTGACGTGCCATCACAAACTCTATGTCGAGTTGTCCGGCTACGCCTGCAAAACTCAGCGGGGTGAGGTTTGCATCGCTGTTCATCCGTCTGAAGTCGTTATTCAGAACTTTGATTTGGGAAAGGATTTGTTCGTCAGAAATATTGGTACCAATGCCTACAGGCTCGTCATTGTGAATCACGTGTACAACAATTGGTATTCTGTAGGGTTCAGCTTGGGTGCGCTGCGTTGCGTAAGCTTCAGCCTTATTGAGAGTATTTTCTTTTACTCTTTGCTCAAAGGCATCGGTCTGTTGTTTTTGTTGTATTCTTTGAAAAAGCCTGTTAGTTTGTTCTACAGTTGCACAGCGCTCTTGCGCAAGGCTTGTTGGTGCCGTTGTAAAGGCAAAAAGAAAAATGATGATTGAAAAAAAAACAGTACAACGAACAGTCACAAGCATTAACGCAGGGTTTGCAGCATGAATCAATCAAAGATACTAAGTGTAACCATAAAGTATGTAATAAAAAAGGGGCTGTTAACCCCTTAATATTTACCAACGAATAGTGGAAAAAATTATTGTTATCGGATAATGGGGGTGAGGTTAATCACTTCAATCTTCAGAATTTCAGGTACAGCTTTTTTGATGGCCTCTTCAACACCAGCCTTAAAGGTCATACTGCTCATTGGGCATGAACCACAAGCGCCTACAAATTCAAGCTTCAAAATACGATCATTGGTTAGTTCATGAATCTTCACGTTTCCACCATCTGCCTCCAGGTAAGGTCGTATGCCATCCAAAGAGGCCTCGATTCGTTGTGTTAGTTCTGCGGTATTCATCAAACTGTTATTTCAACCTTTTTTGTCTGCCCAAAATTAGCATTTCTAATCGCAATGTGTCTTGCTAATGTTTCCGCCAGTTCAGTAAAAGCTTTGGCGGTAACGCCATCTTTTAGCACGGCAGGCAAGCCACTGTCTCCACTTTCGCGAATGCTTTGCACTAGGGGAATTTGTCCAAGCAAAGGAACATCAAATTTCTGCGCTAAGTTCGCCCCACCGTCTTTGCCAAAGATATAATACTTGTTATCGGGTAATTCGTCCGGAGTAAAGTAAGCCATATTCTCTACGACCCCTAAAACAGGCACATTAATTTGAGGTTGCTTAAACATGGCGAGCCCTTTTTGTGCATCGGCCAAAGCTACTTTTTGTGGGGTAGTAACAATAATGGCTCCCGTTACAGGCACAGTCTGGACCAAGGTCAGGTGAATATCGCTTGTGCCTGGGGGCAGGTCAATAAGCAAATAGTCCAATTCGCCCCAATCGGCATCAGTAATGAATTGCTTCAAAGCAGAGCTGGCCATGGGGCCTCTCCATACTACGGCACTTTCCGGAGGGGTGAGGAAACCAATCGAGATGAGCTTTACGCCATACTGTTCAATGGGTTCAATGATATTTTTTCCATTGACTTGCTTCACAATAGGCTGCTCATGCTCACAGTTAAACATAACAGGCACTGAGGGCCCATAAATGTCAGCATCAATCAGACCTACCTTAGCACCCGCTTTGGCAAGGGCCACTGCCAGATTAGAGGTAACGGTAGATTTTCCTACCCCCCCTTTACCAGAAGCAACGGCAATTATATTCTTAACCCCTGGTAAAAGGGGAGCATTATCGCGAAGACTGGTAACAGAAGAAGTCATGTTAATGGCAATTTCAACAGCCTTGCCCACTACCTTTTCTACGGCTTCGCGGCAATCTTTTTCAATTTTGCCTTTTAGGGGGCAGGCAGGGGTAGTCAACACTACCGTAAAGGCTACTTTTCCCTCGGTAATAACAATATCTTTAATCATGCCCAGGCTTACCAGATCCCGCTGAATATCAGGATCATTAACGGTAGATAAGGCTTTGCGAATGTCTGCTTCTGTAAAATTCATGGTGCAAATTAGGTTTGGAACTTGGAAGTTGGAAACTGGAAGTGGGAAATTCAGATCTATTTCAATTTTCGATTGTTTTATCTCTATCCTCTAGCATCCAAATCGGTATCTTAGCCCCTCGATTTATGATTAGCCGCGAAACGATAGACGAGATTAAGAACCGCATGGACATTGTGGATGTCATCAGCGACTTTATCACGCTAAAACGCTCCGGGCAAAATTACAAGGCGCTTAGTCCTTTTAACAACGAAAAGACGCCTTCGTTCTACGTTGTGCCCTCAAAAGGCATTTTTAAAGATTTTAGTAGCGGTAAAGGTGGTGATGCCATCACTTTTGTGATGGAGCATGAGGGCATGAGCTATACAGAAGCGCTGAGGTACCTTGCCAAAAAGTATGGGGTTGAACTAAAGGAAACCCTTGCAGCGAAAGAGGAGCAGGAAGCCCTAAGCGCCAGGGACAGTCTTTATATCGTCATGAATTTTGCCAAAGACCATTACAAGGGTCTGCTAATGGACAATGACGAAGGCAAGAGTATTGGCCTTAGTTATTTTAGGGAACGTGGCTTTCATGATCGCACCATCGAAAAATTCGAGCTGGGTTATGCCCTTAACGAATGGCATAATGTGGAAGAATCGGCTCTGCAAAAAGGCTACAGCATGGAGGTGCTGGAAAAATCAGGACTTGTAATCAGTAAAGAAGATGGAAAACGCTACGATCGCTTTCGGGGTAGAGTCATCTTTCCTGTACACAACCTGGCGGGCAAAATTATTGCCTTTGGTGCCCGCATTTTAACCAAAGAAAAAGATCAGCCTAAATACATTAATTCACCAGAAACTGAAATTTACCATAAGAGCAATGTGCTGTATGGTATGTATCAGGCGAAAAATGCCATTCGCAAAGAAGATTTCTGTTTTCTGGTGGAAGGTTACACCGATGTCATATCCATGCATCAGGCAGGCATTGAAAATGCGGTGGCCTCATCGGGTACGGCTCTTACCGAAGAACAAATCAAATTAATCCGCAGGTTTACAGAGAATGTAACCGTATTGTTTGATGGAGATGCAGCGGGCATCAAGGCGGCTCTGCGTGGTATTGACCTGGTGTTGAAAGGTGGCTTGAATGTACGGGTGCTTTTATTACCGGATGGTGATGATCCTGACAGTTTTTCAAAAAAGTACAGCAGCACCGAACTAAAAGAATATTTTAAGCAAAACACGAAGGATTTTATCTCCTTTAAAATTGATCTGTATGCCGCTGATGCATCTCGCGATCCCATAAAGAAAGCCGAGGCGATTCGCGAGATTGTCACCAGTATTTCTGTAATACCGGATCCTATTAAACGGTCTGTTTATATTCAGGAAACTAGCTCTTTGTTAAAAATCCAGGAGTCAGTTTTGCTTACTGAGTTAAATAAGATTTTAGTAGGTGAGCGAAAGAAGCAGCAGGAAAAGGTCCGGGAAGCACCAGCACCCCTTCCAGACTTTTCTCATGAATTAGCCCAAGGCAATAAGTTGGATTCGGCCAGCATGGTTCAGATGCAGGAGCGCGAAACAATTCGCTTACTACTGAATTATGCTGATAGTGCTGTGGAGGAACAAAAGCTCATCCATTATTTGTTACAAGAAATGGATGATACCACTTTTACCAACCCGGTGTTGGGTCAGATATTTGAAGCTTTTAAAACGATGAATGCCAAAGGGGAAGCTATTGATGAGATGTATTTTTTAGAAAATGGCTCAGCAGAAGTAAAAAAGATTGTGGCAGATCTTATGACCTCACGCTATCATACCAGCCCGCATTGGAGCGAGAAATACCACATATTTTTTCCCCACGAACGGGAAGTAATTCATGATGTAGCGTACAGCAATGTGCTTCGCTTCAAGTTTAGGGCCATACAAAAGTTGATGGAGGAAAATCTTCAAAAGATTAAGTTGGCCACCAGTGATGCTGACCTGGATCGTTACTTGACTATACACGATCAATTAAAAAATGCGGAGAGAGAAATTGCAGAAACCTTAGGAATTGTAATTGCTAAATAGAACACTTAATTAATAAACGGTCGGCAAGGAAGAGCTGTTTCTGATATTGAAAGCGCTGATTAGATTCGGCAACAAAATTATGAGCGAAATAAAATTAAATACTATTGAAGAAGCCCTTGAAGATATCAAGCATGGCAAGGTAATTATTGTGGTTGATGATGAAGACCGTGAGAATGAAGGCGATTTCATTTGTGCGGCAGAAGCCATTACTCCTGAAATTGTAAATTTCATGGCCCGCCATGGTCGTGGCTTAATTTGCTGTTCACTCATAGAAGATCGTTGCGATGAGTTGGGATTAGAGATGATGGTAGGTAAAAATACCGCTGCCTATGAAACAAACTTCACTGTATCAGTCGATTTAATTGGCTATGGATGTACAACTGGTATTTCTGCCCACGATCGTTTTAAAACCATCAGGGCACTCGTTGATCCTGCCACCAAGCCTGAAGAATTAGGAAAGCCTGGCCATATTTTTCCGCTTAAAGCAAAGCGTGGTGGTGTGTTGCGCAGGGCAGGGCATACAGAAGCGTCTATGGACTTTGCCAGATTAGCCGGCTTTAAACCTGCAGGTGTATTAGTAGAAATACTGAAAGAAGACGGCAGTATGGCACGTCTGCCTGACCTTGTGCATGTAGCGAAAGAGTTTGACATGAAGTTGGTGTCAATCAAAGATCTTATTGAATATCGATTGAAGCATGAATCTTTAATCGAAAGGCAGATTGATGTAAACATGCCTACGACTTATGGCGATTTTAAACTAGTGGCTTACAAGCAACTTAACACCAGCGACACGCACATGGCCTTGATAAAAGGCGATTGGAATAAAGATGAGCCCGTACTGGTTCGTGTTCACTCTTCTTGTGTAACAGGTGATATTTTTGGCTCATGCCGTTGCGATTGTGGTCCACAGCTGCATCGTGCCATGGAACTGGTTAATAATGAAGGTAAGGGGGTTGTCTTGTATATGAACCAAGAGGGTAGAGGCATAGGCTTACTTAATAAGCTGAGGGCTTATAAGTTACAGGAGGAAGGATTGGATACGGTGGAGGCTAACATTCAATTAGGCTTCGATATGGATGAACGTGATTACGGAGTAGGCGCACAGATTTTGCGCGATCTGGGCATTACTAAAATCAAACTGATTACAAATAACCCAAAGAAACGTGTTGGCTTGATGGGCTATGGTCTGGAAATTGTTGATAACGTTGCCATCGAGATAGCACCTAATCCACATAACGAGAAGTATCTCACTACTAAGCGAGATAAATTGGGGCATACTATTTTAGGAAAGCATTGAAAGTATAACCTATACCTCTCTATAAACGTTAAAGGATTGTGAAATACTTTATTCTGGTTTGCTTCTTCACGCTTGTAAATCTTGCTTCTGCATCGGCTCAGAATTGGGCTTTTGAATTATGGCATGAAGGTAAGTTAGTGCTGGAGACCGGAGATACCTTGAAGGGCCAGATAAAGTATGATTTGCAGCAAGACCTTATTCAGTTTAAGTCAACTCAATCTACGCCAGAAGCATACACTGCCCGCAAGGTTGTATTTTTTGAAATCTTCGACAATACGGTTAGAAGATACAGACAGTTTTTTTCATTGCCCTATTCCATTAATGTGGGGTATAAAGCACCTGTTTTTTTTGAACTATTGGTGGAAGGTAATATTACCCTCTTGAGCAGAGAGGCATTGGAGTACAGAACCTTCAGCAGCCCCTATATTATTGGCGGTTCATATACGCGACTGGTATTGGTTAATAATTACTATTTGCTGGAAGAAAACGGTGATATTGAGGCCTTTGAGGTGAAGCGGTCTGACTTGCTTAACAAGATGGGAAGAAAAGCAAACACGGTTGAACAATATATGAAAGACAATCGACTAAGAGTCGATGATAAATACGAGTTGGTTCGTATCATAAATTATTATAACACTTTATAAAAATATTTTTTCGCAATGAAGAAGCCCTTGATATTAGTCTCCAACGATGATGGTATTACTTCTAAAGGCATTCGCACTTTGGTCAATGTAATGAAAACGATTGGTGATGTCGTTGTAGTGGCACCAGATGGACCACAATCAGGCATGGGGCATGCCATTACAGTAGGTGAAACACTGCGTCTGGAACAGTCTACAATTTTTGAAGGTGTTCGGTCCTGGGAATGTTCAGGCACGCCCGCTGACTGTGTAAAAATGGCAAGGCATTATGTGCTACGTGGTGAGCGTGAACCAGATATTGTGGTGAGTGGCATTAATCATGGTAGTAATACCTCTATCAGTGTTTTATACTCTGGAACAATGTCAGCAGCCATAGAAGGTGCGATAGAAGGTACCCCTGCCATTGGTTTTTCTCTGTGCGATTATGGGCACGATGCAGACTTTAGCCATACGGAAGAGTATATCCGAAAGATTACACTACAAGTTTTGGAAAAAGGCTTACCAAAGGGTGTAGCCCTCAACGTAAATTTTCCACCTAAGCGAAACGAAAATATTAAAGGTATTCGTGTTTGCCGACAGGCCAATGCTAAGTGGGTGGAAGAATTTGACGAGCGCAGAGATCCGAATGGAAGACGCTACTTTTGGATGGCTGGTAATTTCGTAAACTTTGATAAGGGTGAAGACAATGATGAGTGGGCTATTGCCAATAATTATATTTCAGTAGTGCCTTGTCAGTTTGACTTAACAGCGCATGCTGCTATTTCGGTTCTGAACGAAGATTGGAGTATTTTGTAAATCAGGCTGGATCCACATCCACAATAAATCTCACGGCTCTGTATTCTTTCTGACGTTGCAGTTTGTCTATTTCGGAAAGTAGTGTCTTTTTGATTGATCCTAATTGTTGGTTGCCCCTCGCTACTTTTACCAAAATACTCATCAGGTATTGATTTCTGATTTTCGAAATCATAGGTTCACCAGGGCCAAGCACCATCACTTCATTGATGGAATTTCTGATAGCATTGGATAAAACTGATGCTGCGTTTGCGCATACTTTCTTATCAATATGCTTTATGGTTAGTTCAATGAGCCGGGCATAGGGAGGATAGCTGTGCTGATGTCTCTCTTGTAACTCAGCTTTATAAAAGCCGGTATAGTCGTGATTAAGTATAAAGTTTAGAATGGGGTGATCGGGCTGCATTGTTTGAATCACGACTTCACCTGTCTTCTGTCTTCTGCCGGCCCTGCCACTTACTTGGGTAATAAGCTGAAAGGCGCGCTCATAAGATCTGAAGTCAGGAAAGTGTAACATGCGATCCGCATTGAAAATACCAACGAGGTTTACCTTATCAAAATCAAGTCCTTTCGTAAGCATTTGAGTGCCCACCAAAATATCTGTTTCACCTTTCTCAAATTGCTCAATAATATTTTCATAACTAGTCTTCGTTCTAGTTGTATCAAGATCCATTCTTTGGACAGAAGCCTCCGGGAAATGTAGGTTGAGTTCTTCTTCCAGCTTTTCCGTTCCGTAGCCTAATGTTTTTATTCGTGTCGAACTGCAGGTTGGGCATTGTGAAGGCATTGATTCTTTATATCCGCAATAGTGACAGATAAGTGAATTTCTGTACTGATGATAGGTAAGACTTACTGCGCAGTTAACACATTTCGGGATCCAGTGACAGTCTTCGCAACTTATACTAGGTGAATAGCCTCTTCTGTTCTGAAAAATAATTACTTGCTCTTTGGCTTGTAAGGCACTCTCCATTTTTTTGATGAGCAGACTTGAGAATTCTCCTTTATTCGTTTTACGTTGTTGTTCTTCCTGAAGATTACTTATCAAAATAGTTGGGAGCTGTGCTTCCGCGTATCGCTTAGCAAGTTTTACAAGGCCATATTTATTTTGCTCTGCTTGAAAATAACTTTCAATACTTGGTGTAGCTGAACCTAGTAGTACTTTCGCGTGGTGTAAGTGTGCCAGGTATATGCCGCTATCGCGCGCATGGTAACGGGGAGCAGGTTCATGTTGTTTGTAAGAAGGATCATGTTCCTCATCAACAATGATGAGACCCAGATTTTCAAAGGGCAAAAAAATAGATGAGCGAACACCAATAATAAATTTGAAAGTGCCATTGAGAATATTCTTCCACACTTCAACCCTTTCATTATCTGTAAACCTGGAGTGATAGACGCCCATGGTTTTACCGAATACTTTTTTTAAGCGCTGTACTATCTGAGTGGTAAGGGCAATTTCGGGTAATAGAAGTAATACCTGCGATTCGTTGGCCAATGCCTTCCTTATCAACTGAATGTATACTTCGGTTTTGCCGCTCCCGGTAATGCCGTGCAGCAATACAGTAGACTGCTGTTCAAAAGTCTGGAGAATTTTTTTTTCCGCTTCTTGTTGTTCTTCGCTTAATGTAATGGAATATTCTTCTTTCAGATTAGCGTCTTCAAAACGAGAAATGATTAACTCAAACTCTTCGAGAACTTTGTTTTTAACCAGTGTATTGAGTGAGGATTCAGAAAGGCCCTCTTCTAATAAAATCGTTTTGGCGATGCCGTGTTTATTGGTTTGACTTTCTTTTAAAACAGGAATCAATTGGAGATATTTTAGAATCACCTCTTCTTGCTTGGGTTTTGAGGCAAGGGCTTCGAATAATTCTTGAAGTTGATGATGGTTTGTAAAAGCCTCCGTTAATCTGATTCGCTTTTCAACCTTAGGTTTGTATTTGTCCTTAATTTCTTCAAATATGATAATGGCTTCTTTTCGTGTAAGCGATTTGAGTATGCTATAAAGTTGTTTTACCCCTAATAATTTCGCTATAGCCGAGTAAGTAAGTGGCTCTTGCGCTAAACGATTTAACAGGATTTCTTCCTTTTCTGAGAATTCAAATGTTGTCTCTGTCCAATCGAAAGATGGGTGAAGCTGTACCATGCTTTCGCTCGATAACTTAAGACCAGCCGGCATGGCGGCATTGAGCACTTCGCCAGGTGTGCAACAGTAGTAATCTGCCAGCCATTGAAAAAAATGGAATTGAAGATTTGAGATGACAGGGAGTTCATCTAATAACTCGAGCAGGTATTTAGCTTCGTATTCTTTGGGCGGATTGGTATGAACTTCACGTATAACACCGGTGAGTACTTTACGTTCCCCAAACTGAACGATGGCCCGCTGGCCAACTCTTATTTGATCCCTGTATTCATTAGGTACCCTGTAAGTAAATAGCTTCGGTATAGGAACCGGTAAAAGAAGCTCAGCAAATAGTGTGTCAGATGATTCAAATAGTGACAAGAGGTACGTGTCTAGTGCTTCAACAGAAACTTGGCTGGTGTATCAAAACGTTTTCTCCAGTCCGCCTCGTGGTGATCAGCCCCATCAAATTTTTTGGTAATCCAGTGTTCCTTTGGATAACCCCTTTCTTCCATAATTTGATCAACTACCTTTTGATGTTTTTCATACAAAGCATCTAAGCCAGCTGTTCCGTAATCAAAGTAAATGTAGGTATGATTAAACTTGGGCAAATGTTCTTTAACATACTTCTCTAATACCATAGGTACCTCTGTCTGTCTGAGGTCAAGCGTTCCAATCCAATGGGTCGATAAACAGGCCACTTTACTGAACACCTGTGGATACTCTAATACAGCATACAGGGAGATAAGCCCCCCCATACTAGAGCCAGCCATGTAGGTGTGGTCACGATCAGCTTTAGTGTGATAGGTTTTATCAATGTAGGGCTTTAACTCTGTAACAATAAATTTTAAGTATTCATCTGAAAGCGGTGCACCTGATACATGGGTGAATTTTTGCTTAGCTTCTTCAGATAAAAAAGGAAAAGCCTTCGCTGGGAAATATTCTGCGTAACGTTTACCAGAATTCCAAATCCCTACAACAATGCACTCTTTAATTTCTTTTTTGTGCATTAAGCCGTGAAGTGTCTCATCAACACCCCACTCTTGTCCGTTAAAGGACGATGATGCTTGAAAAAGATTTTGACCATCGTGCATATATAATACTGGGTATTTTGTTTTTGGATCGGCACCATAGCCATCTGGCAACCAAATGTCGATATGCCTGGTGCTGACGTGTTGTGATTTAAAATCCTCTATACGCTCTAATCGGCCGTGGCTTACCTGGGCAAATGTTGACAGGCTGAGAAGACAGAGTAAAAGAGTTGTTTTCATATAAGTTGTTGTAAGGCTTCGTGTACTGTGTTTATTGGCAATTTACAGGTCTTCTGATAACAAACATAAACTTTAAGGTCACTTTCTGGGGCATTTCTTCCATGCGCCATGAATAAGGGGCTTGTATCGGAGGCTTGTGCAAAAAATGTAAATGGCAAAAAATTTTGTTGAAGTGCACTTTTTGCTTGAAAGCTATTTTTCCCTGTAAGAATAAGCTCTTTTCGTCCATGTCCTAACTCCATCGCAGCCATACCCCAGTTGGCGGCATAGTTAAGTTCTCCCCTAATAACGTGGTTCAATGATTCAATCATTTTTTGCCCAATGTCTTTCCAATCCTCATTTTCAAAAATTTCACCCAACAAGATCAAATTTCTTGCCATCATTGAATTGGAGGAGGAGATTACATTATCAAATACCTCTTTCTTTCTGGCTATGAGGTCGGTTTTAGAAGAATAGAAAAAGAAGCCATCGGTTCTATCAAAAAATAATTGAATGGCCTTTTCGGTTATTTTTTTTGCCTTTTCAATGTAATGATCTTGTAGTGTTACTTGGTGTAAACCAATATATGCCCCAATAAGACTTGCGTAGTCATCTAGAAATCCCTCTGTGGCAGAAGCTTTATTTTTAAAGGATCGATAGATGATATCTTCTTTTAATAGTTTGCTTTCGATAAAGTGTAAACAATTGATGGCAGCTTGTAAAAAACGTTCATCATGTAAATAACGGTACGCATCGGTAAGCCCGATGATGGCTAAGGCATTCCAACTGCTTACGATTTTATCATCGAGTCCAGGTTTGGGACGCTGATTTCTTGCAGACAATAAGCGCTCCTTAATGGAGTTTAGTTCATTTTCCGATAACGAACTGCCTTCTTTCCTCTTAAGAATATTTGTGCCGTGTTCCCAATTCCCATCGTTGGTACATTCAAAGTGTACCATAGCTTTTGTGAAATCTTCCTTCAGTACATCTTTTAATTGATCGGCTGTCCATACATAAAACTTCCCTTCTACACCTTCGCTATCGGCATCTAAGGCTGAATAATATCCGCCTTCCTGATCTTGCATTTCTCTGTTTAACCAATCAAAAGTTTCATAAATAGCTATTTTATAATCTTCATCTTTGGTAAGGGCATATGCTTCAGCATAAAGGCTTATCAATTGAGCGTTATCATACAACATCTTTTCGAAATGAGGGGCAAACCATTCCTTATCCACAGAGTAGCGTGCAAAGCCACCACCAACCTGATCGTAAATACCACCACGAAGTATACTTTTGAGTGTTAGGTGTAAATGAGTAAGTGCTTCTTCATTTTTGCTTAAATAGTGATAACGCAACATCCATTGCCAAACCGAGGGCATGATAAACTTTGGTGCTTTTTCCATACCACCCCATGTTTTGTCAAATTTGGGAGCGATGTTCTGGTACCCTTTTTCAATTTCACTGGTAAGATCATCTAAGGTATTGTTTTGCCTAAATCGTTCAATATCATTGCTGGCTACAATATTACTCAGCTCATGAGCTGATGCATTTACCTGCTCATATTTTTCATGATAGGCTTTGTTGATATTAATCAGTACTTGAGCCCATGCCTTTGGGGCAAAGTAAGTGCCGCCAAAAAAAGGCTTTTGATCGGGAGTAAGAAAAACATTGAGTGGCCATCCTCCATTACCGCCCATGGCCTGCACCGCTTCCATATAAATCTGATCTATATCTGGTCTTTCTTCTCTGTCTACTTTTATGCACACAAAATATTCATTCATCAAGGCAGCTATATCCTCATTTTCGAATGATTGCTTTTCCATAACATGACACCAATGACAAGATGAATAGCCTATACTCACCAATATTGGTTTGTTTTCCTGTTGTGCTTTGGTGAGGGCTTCTCCATTCCATTCGAACCAATCAACAGGATTAAGTGCGTGTTGTAGCAAATAGGGTGAGGAGGAATTGATAAGTCTGTTGGGCTTCATGAATTTTTCGATTGGTTCTTTATAATCTTTCGATCGATAAAGTATTTCGTTTTAAGATTTCTAGGGAGCAACTATGAGATAATCTGTTTTTCTAATGCTTTTAATTCTTCATCAACACTAATAGTTTTTTTCAAGGCACTAATTTTTTTATGCAGTGTTTTTAAAAACTGCTGATGTCCCTTACTACTGGGGTGAAAGGATTTATGTAATAAGCCAGCACGTAATTCAGACCATTGCTTTAAAAAAGTCTGTGTATCATCGCTAGTATAGCAGGTAATGAATTTTTTATAGATGTAAGTCTCCGCTATTTCAGTAGGATGCAGCATATCATTTTTGTAGAAACGATAATCGCGCAGATCGTCTATCATCAACTCAAAGGCGGGAAAATATTCCACATCATTAAAATGTTGACTTATTTGATGAGTTGCTACACGTAGCACAGACTTACTTAAATTATTAAGTTCCAATGTGTCTTTAATATGGCGAACAGGACTTAAAGTAAGGATGATGCGTATATCTGGTCTTACTTTTTTTAAAGCAGTATGCAAGGCACCAAAATCATTTTCAATCTCATGGGTTGACAAAAGCCGCTTATTAAATAATGCACTGGATTGCTTGTGACAATTATTAACAATATCACCCTCATGTTTTCTTTCATATACCCAGGCAGTGCCATAGGTAACGAGTAGCACATCACAAGACATGATTTCTTTTCGTACGAGCTCCATGGCATCATCATGCATACGCTCCAGGGTATTTCTGTCTAGGGCACTAAAAGAAGAATGGAGCTGATAGTTTAGATGGACATCATCATGCTGCAGGTAAGTATTTTCGGGTAGAGAAACATCCCTGATTGCTGTAGTCAGTAATGAGTGTATAGAAACGGGATTGTATGTTGTACCGAAAGGATTAGTAAGAACTCGAAATTTATCATCATGAAGTCTTCGTCCTATTGCTTCTGCAAAACAAGAGCCGATAGTAAGTATGCGATGCTCAAGGGCTATTTTGTGTTGGCTTGGATCGATAGAGAGTTCTGTCCGGAACATTACGAAAGATAAAGAATTTCTTACAGCTGGAATGAATGGTGCGCTGGCGCGGATGCCTGATTCTTCCAACACAAGCAATTAGGGGGATGCATTGCGTTGAAACAAAAAAGGCCAACCATTGCTGGTTAGCCTTTTATATGCTTGCAGTAAAGCTTACTCAGCTACTACAGAAATTTTAATCTCGTGCTTCACTTCTTTGTGAAGATCAAGACCTACAGTATAGCTACCTAATTGCTTAGGGCTTTCTTTCAACACAACCTTTCTACGGTCTACATCAAAGCCTTTTGCCTTTAATGCATCCGCCACCTGTGTAGCAGTAACAGCACCGAAAATACGGCCTGTTTCACCAGCCTTAGTACCAATAGTGAGTGTTAACTCACCAATGTTTTGAGCCAATGTTTCTGCATCTTGCTTTAGTTTAGCAGCCTTGTGAGCAGCCTGGCGGATGTTCTCAGCCACCATTCTTTTATTTGAATCTGTTGCGACTAATGCTACGCCAGAAGGGATCAGGTAGTTGTTGGCATAACCAGGTTTTACCTTTACCACATCATTCTTATAGCCCAAACCCGCAACGTCTGTTTTCAAAATTACTTCCATGATTCTTTCGTTTTCGTGTTGGACAATTATTTCAAGCCATCGCCAGTGAAAGGTAGAATCGCCATATGACGGGCACGCTTTACAGCCTGAGCCACGCGAGTCTGAAATTTCCAGCTGGTTCCGGTTAGTCTTCTTGGCAGGATCTTACCTTGCTCGTTGATAAACTTCAACAAGAAATCAGGATCTTTGTAGTCGATATACTTGATACCGTTCTTCTTAAAGCGGCAGTACTTAGGTTTTACCTCAGCGCGCTTGATAGGTTCGTTTTGTAAGCTCATCGTGCTAACTCCTCCTCAGTTTTTCTAACAGGTTTTACTTTTCCTTTGTTAAACTCGCCTTTGCGTCTGCGTTCGTTGTACTTCACAGCGTGCTTATCCAACACGGTTGTTAAGAAGCGCATAACTGATTCGTCTCGTCTGTACTCTGTTTCCAAAGTGTTAATCACAGTAGGAGCTGCGGCAAATTCGATCAGGGCATAGAAGCCGGTTGACTTATGCTGGATTGGGTATGCCAGCTTTTTAAGTCCCCAATGCTCAACGTTGATCACGTTAGCATCAGCCTTCTTCAACACCTTCACAAACTTGTCGACAGTATCCTTCATCTGATCTTCAGACAAAACGGGATTTAAAATGAATACCGTCTCGTAATTGTTCATGATTTGTGTGTTTTTAAAATGAGGTGCAAAGATAGGAAATGTGCCTGAATTGGTAAAATACCCTCGAAAGATTGTTTTTGAAGCAGAGTTGGTGGCTTGATTAGGGTTTAAATAGCTGATTTACAGTATTTTAAACTTGCAGCTACTGATTGCGAGGCTCCAGCCCGGAGCTTCGGTCTTTACAACCAATTTATGCCTAAACTTGTCTAAGCCCTAAAAGATCCAATATGTTGCGACTTAGCCCTTCGTTCCTTTTTACAGTATTTTTGTTCACAGCCTGCTTCAGTAGCCAGCAAACGCAGGAAAATAATTGTATGGTAAAATGGCAGTTGGTTGAAATGACTGGTAATATGGCTAATGTAGCCCCCTTGAAAGGTGAGGAAATGACTTGGCAGGAATCATATACCCTGAGGCCTGATTCCACTTTTACCAAAGAGAGGCGAGGCGAAAGAGACCTGCAAGCATCCGGGCGCTATAGGATGGTTGATGTACAAGGCGAGCAATTTATAGAATTCAATTACGATTCAGCCAGCGAGATTATCGGTTCTTGTTTGGCAGTTAATAAAGAAACATTGCGATTATATAATGGCAAATTATACGGTACCTGGCAGGCTTGTGATGGCCCCGGGCTTATTTACGAACGCGTAACTGCCAACTGTACAGATTAATTTGTCGGACAGCAGTCTGGTTATTTTTTACTGAGGCTTTAGCAAGTATAAGGTAGCTGTTCTACCTTGCCATAGCATATGTGGACCAGCTATATCAAGCAATTCGAAACTTACCTAAAGCTGGAACGTTCACTCTCTTCCAATTCCATAGAAGCTTATAGCCGCGATGTAGAGAAGTTGGCACAGTTCACAGAGATGACTTATCCAAATACTTCGGCATTGAAATTAAGTTATCCTCAACTGCAGGCTTTTATTCAATACATTTCTGAATTGGGCATGAGTGCTTATAGCCAGGCGCGTATATTATCAGGTATTAAGGCATTTTATAAATTTCTGATAGCAGAAGAACTCATCAGTGATGATCCAACTACTTTATTGGAAGGGCCTAAACTGGGGCGTAAGTTGCCAGATACATTGAGTGTTGAAGAAATTGACAAGCTGTTCGCAGCGATTGACTTATCAACTCCTGAAGGGCAGCGCAACCGTGCCATACTGGAAGTATTATACAGTTGTGGGCTCCGTGTAACAGAGTGCGTGGAATTAAAGATCAACAACCTTTACTTGGAGGAAAAGGGTGTTGGTTTTATAAGAGTGATCGGTAAAGGGAATAAAGAAAGACTCGTGCCAATAGGTCAGGATGCTACGAAACATTTAACTATTTACCTGCAGCAAATAAGGCCCATAGTTCCTGTTCAAAAAGGATTTGAAACACATGCATTCCTCAACAGGCGCGGTAAGAAATTAACACGCGTGATGATTTTTACGATTATCAAAAATCTTGTTGCACTTATCGGTTTAAAAAAGACAATCAGTCCACACACCTTCAGGCATTCTTTTGCGACCCATTTAATAGAAGGTGGTGCCGATTTGCGGGCTGTGCAGGAAATGCTGGGGCATGAATCGATTACAACAACAGAAATTTACACTCATTTAGACAGGGATTATTTACGGAGTGTGGTACAGCAGTTTCATCCAAGAAGCTAATTGACAATTATCAATTGACAATTGTCAATTAAGAAAAGTCCATTCTTATCTTTGCCACATGTACAAGTCAATCATACGCCCTATTCTATTTCTATTCGATCCTGAGAAAGTTCATCATTTTACATTTCATTTACTGACCTTAGCAGGGAAGGTGCCGGCTCTTAAAGCCATCCTTTCTGGTTTGTTTAATTACGAGAACAAAAAACTGGAACGCACACTTTTTGGTATCACATTTAATAATCCTGTGGGGCTTGCGGCTGGTTTTGATAAAGATGCCAAATTGATTGATGAACTCGCGACCTTCGGTTTTGGCTTTATTGAGATAGGAACGCTTACCCCAAAAGCACAACCGGGTAATGATAAACCTCGCTTGTTTCGTTTACCGAAAGATCAGGCCATTATTAACCGGATGGGTTTTAACAATGGGGGAGTGACTGATGCAGTAGAGCGGTTAAAGAAAAGATCTTCGAACGTGATTGTGGGCGGTAACATTGGCAAGAATAAAATAACGCCCAATGAAAATGCCTTAGACGACTACGCATATTGCTTTGAGCAACTATATGCCCATGTTGATTATTTTGTCATCAATGTAAGTTCTCCTAACACCCCTGGCTTGCGCGAATTGCAAGAGAAAGAACCCTTGCGTAAACTTTTGTCTTACGTGAAAAGTCTGAGTTTGGCAAAGCCAACACCTAAGCCTGTTTTATTAAAAATTGCTCCCGACCTTACTGAGAGTCAGCTAAATGATGTGATTGAGATTTTGAAAGAAACGAATACAGACGGTATCATAGCCACCAACACCACCATATCTCGCGAAGGGTTAACTACATCAGCCACTGAAGTACAAGCAATTGGAGCAGGTGGTTTAAGTGGTAAGCCACTGACACAACGGTCTACAGAAGTAATTACGTATTTGAGAAAAAATTTAGGAAAAACTTATCCCATTATCGCGGTGGGTGGTATTATGACACCACAAGATGCTATTGATAAATTAAATGCCGGAGCTGATCTTATTCAGATTTATACGGGATTTGTGTATGAAGGACCAGGCTTTGTAAAAAGAATCAATAAAGCCTTGATGAAAGCCCTTTAATTTTTCTTATCAGGAATCACAGCAATGGCTTCAATCTCGATCATGTAATCTGGGTTGACAAGAGCCTGTACACCCACCAGGGTGCTGGCAGGAGGATTTTCTTTCGACAAATAACCTTTCCTCACTTCTCTGATAATGTCAATATCGCTTGGTTTATAGTTAACCACGTAGGTTGTCATTTTTACTACATCTTCGAACTTAGCTCCCGCAAAGCGTAGGCAATACAAAAGATTGTCGTAAACCTGCTTTGTTTGTGCTTTTAAATCACCCTCGCCTACTACTTGTCCTAATTCATTCACTGGCACTTGTCCTGAAATATAAATGGTTTTCCCTGATGCACTCACCACGGTGTGGGTATAGCCATTGGGCTTTATTTTAAACGGGTTGATAAATTCCTTTTCAACTTCTTGCGCATAACTGGCACCAATGGAAACTGTCAACAGAATGCTTAGTAGAAACTTCATACGAATAGTTATTTATGACCTGACCAATTGTAAATAAAATGATAATGAGTAGCTAAATTCTGCAAAATATGGCTGAAGATATTCTTTCTTCTTTCCAGTTCAAACCCAAAGCCATATTTTAGGAAAAGGATAAGGCCACGCAGATGACAGCACTTTTTAAAAAAATGAACTTTAAGGAGCAAGATACCATCTTTGCCATACAGGCACCCGATAGTTTTTCTGGCGAGCTAAAAGAAATGAGTAAAGTCACCACCATTAAAACTAGTTTAAAGGGAGCCAAAGCCATTCCCTTTCTGCTTGCTTTTGTAACCAGGCAAAAAGAGGTAGATGATTTGGCTTCGGTGCTCGGAAAATTGGTGCAAGGCGATGAAGTAATTTGGTTTGCTTATCCTAAAGGCACATCGAAGCGATACACCTGCGAGTTTAATCGCGATAATGGTTGGAAGGAATTGGGAAAGCAGGGTTTTGAGGGGGTGCGCATGGTAGCCATCGATGAAGACTGGAGTGCTTTACGCTTCCGGAGGGCAGAAAACATTAAAAAAATGACTCGGTCTTTTGCTATGAGCGAAAAGGGAAAGGAAAAAGTGATTCAGACTGCCAAGAGAGTGGTTAAGAAAACCTCCAGATAGGACCTTTGAGGCGCTTCAAATTATACTTTTTTGCCTTTTATCTTGCATGGTCTTTATCCTTGGTTACTACTTTTCCATCTTGCGCATCAAGGCTAAACGATTAAACCTTATGACTAAAACCCTACCAGCTATTGTAGCACTCATTTGCCTGACTAGTTTGCAGGCATTTTCTCAAATACACCTTGGTGCGACCTCGGCCTATAATGCCACTTTCGTGTTGGATAAAGGCCTGAGTGAAGATCCACGCTATAACTCAACCTATACCTACCAGCTTTCACCCATTGGTTTCAATTTTGGTGTTGACTTTGGTAAGAAGTTTGGCTTACAGTTAGAATCAATTCTATCTAACCAGGGACAGATTTATCAATTAGTCGATGTTGCTGGTCAAGTGGCAGGTGAACGTAAAATTGATCTGCAGTACATCAATATTCCTATGATGATGAAATTTATGGGCGGTGGTGATGGTAAGGCAAGAACCAATTTCAACTTTGGTCCGCAGCTTTCATTATTGAGCAAGGCTACCGAAACGTTGCAGGCTAATGCCGGCAATTACTCCATCCCTGAAGGCTTAACAATTGAAGATATTAGGCAAGAGTTTCCAGAGGCTACGCTCAATGCAGATGGTAATAGTTATAACATCCCTAATACTCCTTCAGCACAATCAGCCAAAGAGCTTCTTAGTAAAGAAGCCAATGATTTCCGCAATGCTGAATTTCAACTTGCGATGGCCTTTGGTTTTGATTTGGATTTGTCAAAGCACCTATATCTTTCAACGCAAGTGCGCGCTAATTATAGCTTAACAGATATGCGCAACGGTGATGTAATTGATGCTTTAAAAGCTGGCAATGCTGGTGATATCTTTGGCTCAAGGGCAAATTTGCTTGTAGGTGTTCAAATGGGTTTGCATTGGTATTTTGGTACGCTTCGCTCCTTTAAGAATAAGTAGTCATTCATTCATATTTAGAAAAAAGACTGTGTAGTATTGCGCAGTCTTTTTTTTATCTAGCCAGTAGAACCGTTACCCATTTTATTTAATCAATGCAAAGTCCGAAACATATTACAGCAGGGATTACCGCTTTTCTCATCTGGGGATTCTTTGTTATCCCCTTACGCGCTTTAAGTGATTTTACTGCCGGACAAATATTGTATTTCAGGATTTTATTCTCGCTTATTATTCTGGCAGTAATATTATTTGGTTTCAGGCGTAAGTCATTAAAAGAAGGTACTCAACTTTTGAGCAGTTTTCCGGCTCGTAAACGAAATGCTATTATCATGCTTACGCTGGGTGGTGGTTTATTACTCACAGTTAACTGGCTAACCTTTATCTATGTTGTCAATCAGATTAATATTAAAACAGCTTCATTCTCCTATCTGATTTGTCCCGTCTTAACTGCCGTTTTGGGGAGTGTTTTGTTACAAGAGAAATTATCGAGGCAACAATGGGTGGCGGTTTTATTATGTGCTTTAAGCTGTATACTGATTGGTATGGGCTCGGTACTTGAGTTGGGATTCAGTGTATTAATTGCTATTACCTACGCGCTTTATCTAATTTCTCAGCGGAGGAATCAGGGCTTTGACCGGATACTTGTTTTGGGTGTTCAGGTACTGTTTGCCTTCATTGTGCTGAGTAGTCTCCTTCCTTTGCTTGTTGCCGAAGTGCCAGACAATGGAAACTTTTATGCATTGATAATAGTAGTGGCGGGTGTCTTTACTGTCTTGCCTCTATTTCTCAATTTATTTGCGCTTAACAAGGTAGATGCAGCCACTATAGGGATAGTCATGTACCTGAACCCTATTATGAATTTCACCATAGCGGTTTTGTTCTACGGAGAAAAGTTAGGCTTTGTTCAAAGCATGGGCTACCTCACCATACTAATCGCCCTGGTATTGTTTAACTATCAAACCATTAAGCGCTTTGTGAATCGATGATATTGGATCATCTGGTTAATAAATATCAACAAGCTATAGCACCAGGCTTTGCGATTTACCAAGGAATAGCTTAGGGTTTATTGAGTTTTATAGAATAGATAAAAGGCCAATATTTACCTGTGATCAACATGGTTTGGGTTCCCTCATGCCAGGCAATACCATTGAGTACATCCAGATTGGGGTTTACCATTTTAGCTTGCTGCACTAAGGCAGAAAGATCAAGCATGGCAATTACCTCTCCTGTGTTGAGATCAATCTTTGCGATACTGTTGGTTTGCCAAATATTGGCATATAAATGACCTTTAATGTATTCTAGCTCATTGAGATCGCGTAGAGGTCTACCTTGATAAGTTACAGCAATTGTTTTGACTGGCTTAAGGCTGAGTGTATCTAATAAACGGATTTTGTCCGAGCCATCACTCATGATGATGTTTGTGCTATCGTGGGTAAGGCCCCAACCTTCTGTATCATAGGTAAAATCCTGGATTTTTTTAAATGTATTCAGATCATAGACGAAACCGGTTTTGTTCTGCCAGGTGAGTTGGTAGACTTTATTATTTAGTATGGTGATACCTTCTCCAAAGTAAGCGTTCGGCAGCACTACCTTTTTTTCAGCTGTACCTGAATTGATATCGACAACACCAATCCAGGAATTATTTTGGCCGGTGCTTTCATATAATTTGCCCTCATGTATTTCCAATCCTTGAGTGAAGGCCTGTGTATCGTGCGGGAAACTTCTTTGAATGGTATAAATCAGCGCATCTGTTTTTTCAGGAGCACTTTGTTTTTCCTCTTTAGGTTGTGAACAGGAAAACAGGAAAAAAATAAAGAGGAGGCTGTATGCTAGTCTTAGGGTCATGACAATAAATAAGGCTGTTCCTTCACGCAAGCTAATTTTTTGTTTGCGATAATGGAACAGGCCCTTATAATTCTTTTCGTTGCGTACTAGTAAGCCCGCTCAACGGTTCCTGAACCGTAAACTTTCTTTACAGTATTTTTGGTATTGCCTTTGTGTTTTAGATTCCCACTGCCCACCACCAAGGCATCCAGGTTATTGCTCACATTTAATTCGCAATTCCCTGATCCGCTTAGTTTTGCTTTGGCGCTTTCCAGGGCACACTCGTAAGCATTGATACTTCCTGATCCACTTACCAGAGCCTCTAAGTTAGTGGCATAACCACGCAGGGTCATTCGACCAGAACCACTTACCTCTGCTTTTATCTGATCGCCTTTAATATCTACATCCATACTGCCACTTCCAGATACAGCTACATTAATGCTTGTAGCTGCAATAGAATTTTCTGAAATGATGCGGCCTCCTCCATTTACCTGCAAGTCGTTAATATTTTTAACGCTCACATATAACTTCATAGTAGGATTTACCTTAATGTCGTCAATCTTTGACCAGATGCTTTTACTGGTATTTTCTGGTTTTCTTTCAACATTGATAAGGAGTACACCATTCTCCACTTTGATATCGGTAAGGTCATAAATTTCAGTAAGGGCTTCAACGGTAACCTCTTGTTTATTGGTTTGCTTAAGGTATACAGTATAGTTAGAGTTGACCGAGATGCTCTTGAATTCGGGCAGATCAAGCGTCTTTTTGGTGATTTGTGCAAAACCAATAAGGGGTGCAAAAAGGAGAATCAGGATAGTTTTCGATTTCATATGTTCGTTAATTAACACAGTTAAATTACGATTTACATGAAAAGGGAACCTGAATCTTATCGAGCTAAAATGCTGTTTATCTCTTTTCCTTGAAGATAGCCCTGTAAACTAAGATAAAGATGATAAGGCCAACACAAAGGGCGATAGTATTGCCTGGGGTTAAAAATTCAACTGCGTGCATGATTCAGATAGTTGGGTAAAGGTATAGCTATTCTCATTGCAGGATCTGGTATTGGCTCCTTTCTTTCTGTGTTTAGAGGCACTACACCTGCCCATACTGGCAAGTTGTAGTCTTCGTCATCATCCTTAGGGGCCCCTGTGCGAATTTTTGCAGACACTTCTTCTATCTTGAATTTCAGAACCATGGTTGCTTTCCACTCCTTATCAGAAGGTTTGCGAATATCTTCCCAACGCCCTGGCTGTACTTTATTGGTAAATACTTCCAGCGATTGATAGAGCTCATTAGATTCGGTAACTTTCTCAGCATGACTGAATAGAACCACCGATCGGTAGTTAACAGAGTGATGGAACGCTGACCTTGCCAAAACCAAGCCATCGAGATGCATCACACTGATACACACTTTTGCTTGTTGCTCTGCCAACACACGCATATAGCCGCTGCCAACAGAACCATGGATATATAGATAATTATCTATTCTGCAGAAACCAGTTGGAATTTGGTAGGGTTCACCATCCTGCACGAAAGCAATCGTACACACAAGGGCCTCATCCAAAATTGAATAGACCAATGCCTGGTCATAGCTACCCCGTTTAGGTAAACGTGTAATGCTGGTTTTATCTGTTTTGGGGAATGTTGTCATGAATGTCTAAACAATTAGTGTATTGTGTAATTCCATTGGTGTATGTCAGCTTCCAGTCCCATTCGCATGTTACTTAGTTTTCCTTTTATGAGTTGCTGAATGCTCCCCTCTGTTGTGGGTGGAAGTGTATAGTCATGACCATGAATATTGATGATGGCAATAGGAGCAACGATAGCGGCTGTACCTGCGCCAAAGGCTTCTGTTAACAATCCTTTTTGATGGGCCATTATTAATTCGTCAATGCTCACTTTTCTTTCTTCTACCGTCAGGTTCATGTCTTTCGCTAGCGTTAAAATGGAGTCGCGTGTGATACCATCGAGTATGGCAGTAGTGAGTTTGGGTGTTACCAATTTTCCATCGATAACAAACATAACATTCATGGTGCCGGCTTCATCAATAAATTTATGCTCCTTGGCATCGGTCCATAACACCTGATCAAATCCTTCTTTGCGTGCCATGTGTGTAGGATAAAAGGATACACCGTAATTGCCAGCGCATTTGGCAAAGCCTGCACCACCCTCGGCCGCTCTCACATAGGTCTCCTCTACTTTCACTCGCAGAGGCTTACTGTAGTAGGGGCCTACGGGGCTTGTCATAATCACAAATTTATAATGATCAGAAATCTTAACCCCCAGGCGCGCTTCGGTTGCAAAGACAACAGGTCGAATATATAACGAGGAACCTTCGGTAGAAGGAATCCATGACCGGTCAACTTCGATAAGGGCTCTTAAGCTTTGTTCAAACAATTCATAGGGTATAGGAGGCATGCACATTCTGTCCAGCGATCTGTTCATGCGCTCATGATGTCTCTTCAATCTGAAAACCGTAATGTTCCCCGAAGTGGTCTTATAAGCTTTCATTCCTTCAAAAATAGCTTGACCGTAATGGAGTGCAAGCATGGCGGGCGACAGGGTCATGTCTCCATAAGGCATGATGTATGGCTGTCCCCATTTTCCTTCTGCGTAATCAACCACCAGCATATGATCTGATATGTGTTTACCAAATTCAAGATGGTTAAAGTCTACTGTCGAAAGCTTGGAATGTTGGGTTCGCTGAATCTTGATGGAGTGCTGAAGAGTTTCCATGGCATTTTGTTTACTTGAAGGTAAACTTTTCTGCCGTTTTTAACTCATCGACTTACTCATTTTTTTGTAGACATCCTCTAAAGCATGGAAAGCCTTTTCTACATGATCTTTATGTGTCATCCAGTTGGAAACAGCTGCTCTGATGGCGGCTTTTCCCTGATAAACTGTGGGGGTGAAAAAGGCGCGACCATCGTCCCGGATCATAGCTAGAAAATCAGTCACCATTTTGTTGGAGGTGGCGGCATGATTGATAGTAAAGCAAACAATGTTAAGCTGTACAGGGGCTAATAGTTTAAAATGTTCAGAAGCTTCAATCAGTGTAGCCATGTGTTTTGCGGCTTCACAATTGCGTTTCACTATTTCTGCATGGCCTTCTTTTCCATACGCCATTAGTGTGAACCATGCGGGCAATGCTCTCCATCTGCGGGAGTTTTCAGGGCCGTAATGAAAAAAGTCAGGGCTCATGCTGGCATCACTCAGATACGCTGCACTATTTTGAAAGACTTTGCCTAGCAGTTTTTTATGCTTGTTGAATTGCATGGCGGAGTCGTAGGGCACGTTGAGCCATTTGTGCGCGTCAATGGTGATACTGTCTGCCTTGTTGATGCCTTTCAATAAATGCTGATGTTTCTCTGAAAGTGCTGCAAAGCCACCGAAGGCAGCATCGATATGCAACCAAAAATTATATTTTTCCTTCAGGGCGCTAATCTTCTCCAGGTCATCAAAATCTCCGGTATTCACGGTGCCGGCATTGGCGACCACTATAGTAGTCAGGTGTTTATGTTCATCCAGAAACTTTTCAAGTTGAAGACAATCAATCGCTTCGCGATCTGGCAGGCTATCGATGCGAGTCCAATTATTTCTGCCAATGCCTAACATGGAGAGTGATTTTATAAGACTAGAATGGGCGGTAGCGCTCGCAATCTTTAATTTCAGTTTTCCAGTTCCTTCAGCACTAACATCAATGTGTTGCTGTTCACCAGCCCATTGCCTGGCTACTGCCAGGCTTACAAAATTCGACATGGTAGCTCCGGTTACAAAAGAACCATGAAAGTCATCTACCAAACCAAAGATTTGTTTCAGCATATGAATGGTTTCATGTTCTATTTGAGGAGCCATGGAGTCATTACTGCCAAAGGCGTTTTGATCGTAAATACTCACAAGCTGGTCGCCAATCACTGCGGCAGGTGTTGAGCCACCGGTAACAAAGCCAAAATAGTTAGGTCCGGTAGAGTTAGCAATTTTTGAAGCAATGTTTTCTTTGAAATAAGCGAGTGTTGCCTCTGTGCCGATACCGTTTTGTGATAGGTTTTGGTGTTTAATATTCTCAACATAACGACCAGGAGCAATTTGCTCAATTTTGTCATAATGTTGCCGGGCCAATGCTTTCACCTCATCCAGTAAATGATTAAGATGCTGTAGGTCTTGTTGGAGTTGTGTGTGCATGAATGAACTATTATTGATCGAGTAATCTGCGGTGATAGTTAACCTGACCGAGATGATAATTGAGATGTGCTGTAAGATGGATAAGAAAAAATTCGGTTGACGTTTTCTCAGGGAGTACTTGTATCGGGAACTCCTCAGAAAGTTGTTGTGGATTTATTTGGCAGAGTACCTCTCCAATCATGATGTGTGTGTCATCAATTTTTTGCAGTAATTCAGATCGAGTTATATCTTTTAAAGAGAATTCTTGTTCACGCTGCCGAACATAGCCTGTATTACCTAAAGTGGCGCCAATGTAGGCGTTTAAGTTACCCACCAGGTGCAATACCAAATTACCCGCACTGTTATTAATACCATTAGCGGTTTTCCATAGATTGGATTCCTGCCGATACAGGGATATCTCTGTTTTTAATTTAATCAGATCACGCTGAAGTATGGTTAGAATGGTAATGTTGAGCATGAAGACGAATATTTCTATAATGACTTCTTCATAAGGATATCCGTTTGTGCGTCATAACCCAGCAAGAAAGTCTGCTCCCCAAATTTTTCAAAGCCCCATTTTTCATAAAAGGCTATGGCCCTTGGATTGTATTCCCAAACACCCAGCCATACAAGTTGGTAGCCTAACGCTTTGGCGATTTCTAAGCTATACTCCATTAATTCTTTGCCTACTTTTTTACCTTGATATGATCTTCTTGCATACAGGCGTTGTATTTCTAGTGCTTTTTTGTCGCTTAATTCTTCCGGGCTTTGTGAACTTCTTAGTTTGGCGTAGCCCGCAAGCCTGTCGCGGTCATAAGCCATTAAGAAGGTGGTACCTGGTTCTTCCATTTCTTTAAGGATTTGCTTTTCAGTAAAAGCCTTGCTTACATACTGTTGCATATCTTCCTTGGTATTGGTATCGGCAAAAGTTTCTACAAAAGTCATTCTGCCAATAGCTGCCAGTTTTGCTGCATCCTTTTTTCCTGCTTTCCGAATCATAGTGCCTGTTAGGAGGGTAAGGGGATTATGGAGTGTCATACATTTAAATGATAAGCTGCATTTTGATATTGCTTCGCTTGTAAGGCCCGTCTAAAGGTACCTCCACAAAGCCAAGTTTTTTATATAATTCAATGGCAGTTTTCAGAACAGTGTTTGAGTACAGTATAATGGTATGGGCTTTTTCCGCTTTTGCTTTTTCTATGGCATTTAGCGCTAAAGCCTTGCCTATCTTTAGGCCTTGATAGTCGTCATCGACAGCCATTTTGGTGAATTCATAAACACCCTCCTGAACAAACTTTAAAGCTACTGTGCCAACAATCTTGTTGTCGTAGCGTGCCATCAAGATCTTACCCTTATTACGTATGATATGCTCTTTTGGTTCTTGCAGTACTTCAAAGTCTATGGCTTCCATCCAGAAGTATCTTTCGATCCAAGTCCTGTTAAGCCTCTCAAAGAAGGCTTGATGAGTCTCTTCGTAATCGATTATTTCGAGAAGCGGGTTTTCCATAGATTTTTTAACTGATAGCCTCTATTTACTAAATAAATACCAGCAATGGTAATGAGCATCGCGAGCCCTATGCGCCAGTTCAGCACTTCATCCAACACCAGCCAGCCCAATACAACGGCCACCAACGGATTGATATAGGCATACATCGATACAATCGTCATCGGTAATTTTTTGATAGCGTAAGAATAACAAGCATAGGCTACTACTGATCCCATTAGTATCAAGTATAGCATAGAATACACTACCTCTGATGTCCAAACCAGGTTGGAATAGTCATCAAAAGCAACACTGGCGGGTAACATAAAAATACCTCCAAAAAACATTTGCAGACCTGCGTTAAGAAAGGCATTAGAATGTTGGTTTTTTCGTTTTATCCAAAAACTTCCACCTGCCCAGCCAAGGTTAGCAAGGAAGATTAACGCTATTCCAACTGAATATGCTGGATTAGAAAATTCTTGTAAATGTTCTTTAAAAATGAGCAGAATGCCACACAAACCCAGCATAATCCCAGCAACAACGGCCAGTGTAGGCCGCTCGTCCTGATTCGCTTTTAAATTGATGAGAATTACCCAGATTGGCATTGTTGAACAGATAATAGCTGCCAAACCACTTGATACTGATACCTCGCCATAGCCTACCAATCCATTGCCCATTGTAATCATAAAAAATCCACCAGTAGCTTGAATGAAAAGCTCTTTATAGCTCGGAAATTTAACCTTGCCAATAGTTAGCATAACACCAGTTAAGAGAATTCCTGCACTAATTTGACGTATCCCGCTAAACAAGAATGCTGGAAAATCCATAACACCTATGCGTATGGCTAGATACGTAGTGCCCCAAATGATACATACGGCAGCCAGTGCTAAATAAGCGAGTAGATCTTTTCTCATGGGTACAAATTACTATCAAATCTGTGAGGTTAGTTACCAATTAAATAATTTCAATTTTTTGGGTGTTTGTTTTCGCCTTCAGGTATCCATAGAAGTGTAGGTTAAGCTAGTTTATCCAACGAATATCGTATGGATTGGAATCCCACAGCATTTCAAACTGATCATTATTCAGATTTAAAATGTACTTGTCTTATCGCTGTATTTTTTTTGAAATGATCGTCTTAAAAGTTTGATTCGGTTTACCATTGATCATAGGGGATGAAAGTAAATATAAAATTAAAAACACGGCTAAGGTTACCCAATGGGTATTCATTCGATTCCTATACAGATCTGTAGGATTTTCTGTTCTAAAAATTTAATGAATTAGAGTACCTTTACTTAATAATCTATCAGTCTTATGCAGAAGCATTTAGCTATTACTTGCTTACTATTCAGCTTCTTTTTACAAAGCAGTTTTGCTCAGTCACCGGGAGGCGTTAGTTCAAATCTAAGACTTTGGGTAAAAGCCGATGCCGGGGTTACAGGAACTACTAATGTGAGTTCCTGGGACGATCAAAGCGGACTTTCCAATAATTATACGCAAGGCACACCAGCTAATCAGCCTGCATTAGTCAGCAATAACATCAATGGATATCCTTCTATAAATTTCTCAGGAGGTACAACCATCATGTCTCCTGCCGTGGCAACAGCCAATTTGAACACAACCATTTTTACAGTGGGTGCTCCAACAGTTAATTCAAATTGGAGAACCATGTTTAGAGGTACCGTTAACGACCATCCAATAATTGTGCAAGCTGGAGGCACTGCTTTGGGGTATTTTGATAATGACAACGTTGGATTCAAGTCTAGTGGATTTACCTGGTTGCAAAATGAAGTGGCCGTAGTGGGATTGGAAATGCGGACTGGGGATGTAAATTTTAGAAAGAATGGTACGCAGGGTGCTTCTAATGCAACTATTAATTTAGCAGGTCTAAATCTCAATTTCTTTGGAAATTGGCAAGGTACTGGTCAACCTTTTGGAAGAATAGCGGAGACCATTATCTATAACTCCCCCACAGCACTAACCTCCACCGAAAAAGATAGAATTGAAAGTTATCTAGCAGTAAAATATGGATTAACGCTTACTCATAATTATTTGGCTAGTGATGGTGCTGTTATTTGGGACATAGCAACAAACGCTGGGTATAACAATAACATCACAGGAATTGGTCTCGATGTTTTATCTGCGCTGAATCAACAACAATCGCGAAGCATAAATGCTGGTGCCGATGTTACCCTTAACAAGGGCGGAGCCTTTGGAACGGATTTGAGTTTTATTGTTTGGGGTGACAACAATGCGGCCAATGGAACGTCTACCGATGTGCCGGTAGGCTACGCCAGGCGCTTGAATAAAGTTTGGAGAACGGCTGTAACGGGTGCCCCGGGCGCGGTTAACTTTTCGATTGATTTAACCGATCTTGGATTACCGGTTGGGTTAGTGCCCTCGGATTATGTTTTATTGATTGATAACGATGGAGTATTTAACGCAGGAGCAGCGCTTCATACTACTGGAGCCGCTATCGGAGCGAGTCAGCTGAGTTTTACGAACGTAACTTTTAGCGATGGAGATTATTTTACGATTGCTGTAAGCAGCACTGCATTGAAGGGGCCTGCCAATGTCACCAATAATTTGAAGTTGTGGTTAAAGGCGAACGCAGGTGTAGCAGGCTCCACACCGATTACATCGTGGACCGACCAGGCGGGCAATGGTTTTGTAGCGACTGCTCCGGGCAATGCGCCAGACTTGTTAACCAATCAGATCAACTTCAATCCTGCGATAGATTTTACAAGTGCCAGCGCAGAATATCTACGCATAGCGGGAGGTATTATGGGTTCGAGTTCCTACAATGATTTGTGGACCTATGCGGTATTGTCGGGTGACATTGCACAGAATAACACACTGATGTTCGAGCCCTTAACAGGTGGAGAATGGTTAACAACATTGCTGCCATGGTCAGGACAAGCTTACTATGATTTCGGAAATGGTGGCGGAGCAGGTCGCATCAATGGTGTGTGGGGTGGAAATTTTGGAGCCTACAACCTATGGACCTTAGGAACGAGTACATCTACCACTACACCAAATGGAACACGCAAGGTCATTTCGAGAGATGGCTTAGTGATCCATTCTAATAATAACAATGATAGCGGTACAGGAAACAACCAACCATTTACAATAGGTGGTGGGTACAACACGGGCGTACCAACGGTGAATCCTTTTGATGGTAAGATAGCCGAGATGATTATTTACACGGGTGTACCCACGGCACTGGAACAGGAGCAGATACAATCGTATTTGGCGGTGAAGTATGGTATCACCAAGAGCAGTGCTGATATAGTTGGTACAGTAGGACAAGATGAGCGTAACTACTTTGCTTCTGATGGTACAATCATTTGGGATTTTGCAGCGAATTTACCCTACAACAATAGAGTGACTGGTATTGGTCGTGATGATGCATCAGAATTGGATCAGAAACAATCGAAGAATATTTCGACTAATTCTATTTTAACTTTAAACCAACCAGGTGCCTTTGGATCTGATCTCAGTTTTATCATTTCAGGTGATGACGGTGCTGCGTTGAGTTCTGTAGACTTAAGTTTGGCGCCCTATACAAAGCGCACTACCCGAACATGGCGTGCAGATGTTACTGGTGCTCCAGGAAATATCAATGTTAGTTTTGATCTCAATTCAGGCATCCATAATTCTGGAAATAGCGGTGACTATGCTCTATTGATAAAAAATGCTGATACAAATTTTACAACGGGTGTTACCATCCATACCACCGGTGCCACCATTGTTAATAATGTTCTCACCTTCACGAATGTACCCTTTTCGGATGGTGACTATTTCACCTTAGGATTAGTGGTGTATGCGCCAGGCACTTCCCAGACACCGGTTTTTTGGGTGAAAGCAGGATCGGGAGTTACCGGTACGACAGATGTGAGTAGTTGGGCAGACCAAAGTGGTGCAGGGAACAATGCAATACAAGCTGTTTTAGCTAATCAACCTTCGTTGGGTGCCAGTGATATAAATTTTAATCCATCGATTGACTTTTCTGGCAATACGGATGTCATGACACCCACCATTGCGCCTGCTAACTTAAATACTACCATATTTTCTGTGGGTATACCTGCCGTAAATACAACCTGGAGAACCATGTTTAGGGGAACTGTGAGTGATCATCCTATTATCATACAGAGTGGCGGAACACTGCTGGGATATTTTGATAATGATAATGTCACACAGTTTCAATCCAGTGGCTTCACGTGGTTACAAAATGAAACGGCACTCGTTGGCTTAGAGATGAGAGCCGGTGATGTCAACTTCAGAAAAAATGGGGTTCAAGGTGGATCGCTCACTACCATTAATCTTGCTGGCTTGAATTTGAATAATTTTGGAAACATTCAAAGCTTTGGACAACGCTTTGGAAGAATTGCTGAGACTATCATCTACAACTCCGCAACCCCACTCACAACCACTGAAAAAGAGACGGTAGAATCATACCTCGCTGTTAAATACGGAATTAGTCTTTCTCATAATTATCTTTCCTCCAATGCCTCGGTACTTTGGAACACCACAACAGAGGCTTTGTACAGCAATCGGATAACAGGTATTGGAAGAGACGATGCAACAACGTTAGACCAACGGAAGTCTAAGAGCGTGGGAAGTAGTTCTGTCCTAACCGTTGAGAAGACAAATCCTTCTTCAGCCTTCACTTCTAACCTTGACTATTTGTTAATTGGAGATGATGGTGGTTTATTAGGCGCTACCAGTACGAATGTGCATCCTTCTTATACCATGCGAGTTTCTCGTATCTGGAGAGCGGGTATTACTGGTACTCCTGGTACGGTAAGTCTCAGTTTCGATCTGGCAAATGGTATTTTTAATTCAGGGAATGCAAGTGATTATGCCATCCTTATCAAATCAGGTGACACAGATTTTACCACAGCGTCAATTCACACTACCGGAGCTAGTTTGGTGGGTAATGTCCTAACCTTCACGAATGTTTCACTCTCAAACAATAGTTATTTTACGCTCGCATTACCGCGTGTTAACAGTCCCGGAGGAGTTGTTAATAACTTGAGGATGTGGATGAAAGCGGATGCGGGGGTTACCGGGGGAGCAACAGCTTCTGCCTGGGCAGATCAAACAGGAAATTATTTTGTCGCCAATCAAGCAAACCCAGCCAATCAACCTGCGGTGCTCACCAATCGTTTAAACTTTAATCCCGCTATTCAATTTGATGGTACCAACGATCAGATGGTCATTACTGGTGGTATTATGGGAACAGCTACCTACACAGATTTAAATGTGTTTGCCGTATCTCGAGTAAATGTAATTCAGCCAAGTTCAATTTTCTCAGAAACACAAGCTTCGGGTGGGAGGATCAATGCTCACATCCCTTGGAGTGACAACAATATCTACTGGGATGCAGGGTCAAGTGCAGCACCGCATCGTTTACAGGTCAACTGGGGGGGAGTCACTAATACAGGTTATCTCTGGTCACTATTAGCAAGTACGACCAGCACAGCAGCCGGTAATCAGCAAAACATTTTCAGAAACGGTACTAGTGTAGCTTCTGATGCTACCATGTCTTCCTTTGTTGGTAATGGTAGCAATATGACGGTAGGACAGAGTGGTTCAGGTAATTTTTTCAATGGAGAGATTAGTGAATTGATCACTTACACCGGGCCGCTCTCTGCTACTCAATTCAATCGTATTCAAAGTTACCTAGCCATCAAGTATGGCATCACGTTGGATCAAACTGTTCCAACCAATTATGTAGCCTCGAATGGAACTGTGTTGTGGAATGCTACTGCCAATGCTGGCTATCGCAATAATATTACAGTTATTGGTCGTGATGATGCTTCCTCGCTTGATCAGCGTAAATCAAGGAGTACCAACACAGGTTCAGTGCTTACCGTAGAGAAAACATCTTCTTTTGGTGCCGATTTAGATTTCTGGACGATGAGTGATGACGGAGCTTCCTTGGGAGCTTCCACAACGAATGTTCATCCTTCTTATCCCATGCGTGTAACCCGTATCTGGCGAGCCAATTCAACAGGCACACCTGGCACCATCGATATTAGCTTTGATTTAGGTACCGGTATTTTCAATAGTGGGGTTGTAGGAGATTATGCCTTGTTAATTAAAAC
>JALHOT010000028.1 GCA_022842845.1 Cyclobacteriaceae bacterium
GCGCCTTGCTTGAAGAGCAATGGTGTAATTTTATTTACACGTTCATCAGTACACTGAGCAGACAGCAGCACAGCAATGAGTAAGGTGTATGCATCTTTATGGTGGAGGGGCACTTCTACACTAGGATAGTGCTTGTCGAGGATTTTTAGAATGTCAGCAACTTTTTCAGCTTTCGTCATGGTGGTATTTGCTAACCTCGGTGTTATTGGTATAACAAGTATTTTTTTCTTTTCTCTTTGAATAGAGCTAAATCTTTTTGCCATGACTTGCGAATTTCTTCTTCACTTAAACCAAGCTTGATTTGCTGGCGCAAGGCGCTGGTACCCACTAATTTTTCAAAATAGGGAATGAAGAATTTTTCTTTGTCAGGGTATAGATTGTAAACTTCAATCAGGTATGAAAGATCAAGCTGATTTTTTACCGGCACCTTTCTAAGATCCATACCATAGCATAGTTGATTTTCGAAAAGAGGTTTTTTGGCCATACCCTCTATGCTAACAGGTGTAAACGTATAAGCAAGACTTTTTAAATCAGGATGTCCGATTACTTCAAAAGGTGTATGAGTACCACGTCCAACACTGATGACGGTCCCCTCAAACAAACAGGTTGAAGGATAAAGTTTAATGGCCTGCGCATTGGGTAAGTTTGGCGAGGGTCTCTCCGGTAAGTCATAGGCATCTGCATGTTTCCAATTCTTCATCGTAATAACGTTTAACTGACAAGTCTTTTCTATCCAACCTTCACCGTTAATCATCTGCGCGTATTCGCCAATGGTGAGGCCATGCACAATCGGTACTGGATGCATGCCAACAAATGATTTGTGCGCTGCTTCTAACACTGGGCCATCTACATAGCCTCCATTGGGGTTGGGTCGGTCAAGCACAATGAGTTGCTTATTGTTTTCGGCACAAGCTTCCATTACATAATGAAGCGTGCTGATGTAAGTAAAAAAGCGAACCCCTACATCCTGAATATCAAAAATGATGACATCGACATCATTGAGTTGCTCTTGTGTAGGCTTTTTATTGGAGCCGTAAAGCGAAATAATGGGCAAACCTGTTTTTGCGTCAACACCATCTTTTACGCTTTCTCCGGCATCGGCCTTGCCTCTAAAACCATGTTCGGGGGCCATAATTTTTTTTACACTTAAACCGTGGCTCAGCAAAGTGTCTAAAAGATGTGTTTTGCCTACTCTTGCCGTATGATTGACAACAAGCGCTACATTTTTCCCTTTTACGGCTGTTATAATTTTATCGACCTGATCGGCACCAAGGATTAAGCTTTCTGCTTGCGGAAGCATGCTCGAGTCATTCTCTTGCTGATGCATAGAACTTTTATGGCTGCAGCTGACAATCAAAAGCAGGGCACTTAAAAATCGTATCATTCAAATAATGTATTTTGCACCAATCAAAAATAGGAATAGTCTTTGAACCTAGCATACTTTATCGCTAAACGCATTAGTCGCCAGCAGAAAGGTGGCTTTTCAGCTACTATTCATAAGATTGCAATACTCAGCATTAGCATTGGGCTTGCGGCTGCCATCGTTGCTTTCCTGATCATGCATGGCTTTCAGGAGGCTGTCAAGAAAAAGATGTACAGCTTTAGTGGTCATTTAGCAGTAAACGCCTTGTCGTATAACAATTCACTGGAAGAGACTCCCTTCAGTTTTAATATCAATCTTTATAACGATCCCTCTCAGTTCGAAGGTGTTGCCCATGTGCAGGAGTATGCGCATAAAACAGGCTTACTTAAAACTGAAGAGGAGATTTTAGGTGTTGTGGTAAAGGGGGTTAGTAGGCGTTTTGATACACTGGCTTTTGCCGAGACCATGATCGAGGGCCGCTTTATTCATTTTCCGGATTCAGCAGTTGCCAACGAAGTGGTGATCAGCCGGGTAATAGCCAATAAGATGAAACTGAAAGTGGGAGACGACATGGTTGTGCACTTCTTTCAGAACCCGCCACGATTACGAAAACTATCCATTACAGGTATTTATGAAACTAACTTGTCGGAATACTTTGACGGTAAAATGGTGATCAGTGATTTGCGCATGGTGCAACGATTAAACGATTGGCGCGATAGTATTGCGGGAGGTCTTGAAGTGTATGTTAAAAATGTCAATAAGATAGAGGCAGTGGGGCAAAACATACACGATGCCATCGATTACGATTTACAAGTAACCACAACTGCTTATAAGTATCAGCAGGTTTTTCAGTGGCTGGAATTAATTAGCCGACAGGTAAATATTTTATTAGTGATTATACTTACGGTAATCTGTATTAACATGATCTCCATTGTGTTGATCCTGGTGATGGAACGCACTCAGATGATTGGAATGCTCAAAGCTATGGGTGCGGGCAACGCGCTGGTGAGAAATATTTTTATCAGCAACGGTGTTAACCTGATTATAAGAGGATTGATTTGGGGTAATGTATTAGGACTTGGTCTTTGTTACCTTCAATATAAATTCAAGCTCATACCCCTTAATGCCCACGATTATTACATAGCCTACGTACCCATTTCATGGCACTGGGATGTGGTCGTATTACTGAATATTTTAATGTTTGCTGTGGTGTCTACCGTGCTGCTGTTACCAACAGCGGTAATAGCACGCATACGGCCCATTAAGGCTATTAAGTTTGATTAAAGAGCTGTGTTGAGAAATTAATTAGTGGCAGGAATGTACTTTTTAAACCAGCTGCTGATGGTCATTTGCAGCACGCCAAAGAATGCTTCTTTAAAGATACCAGCCGACATTTTGGATTCGCCTCTTACACGTTCGGTAAATACAATGGGTACTTCTTGCAAGATAAAGCCGTATTTCCAGGTGATAAATTTCATTTCAATCTGAAAGGCATAACCAACAAACTTGATCTTATCAAGAGGAATGGTTTGCAATACCTTGGTTTTGTAGCACACAAAGCCGGCAGTAGTATCAGCAATGGGCATGCCTGTAATTAACCGTACGTACATGCTGGCAAAATACGATAGCAGTACACGCCCCATGGGCCAATTCACTACGTTTACGCCTGTGGCGTAACGAGAACCAATGGAAAGGTCTGCACCCTTAGCGCAGGCGTTATACAATTGTATCAGGTCTTTTGGATCGTGCGAAAAATCCGCATCCATTTCCAGGATATAGTCATATCCCTGTTCTATGGCGTAGTGAAAGCCTGCAATGTAAGCGGTGCCAAGGCCTTGTTTGCCCGGTCTTTTTAATAGATGCAGGCGTATACTTTCTGAATTAAATCTTTTCTGTAGCCCCTCTACAATTTCTGCTGTACCATCGGGTGAATTGTCATCTACAATCAACACATCGAAAGCTTTGGGCTGAGCAAAAACAGCCTCAATAATGGCCTGAACGTTATCACGTTCTTTGTAGGTGGGGATTATTACCAGAGAATCGTTCACGTATACTTCGAAGCTTAAACAAAACTACTAAAAGATAGGAGGCCAGCAACCTGATTACTGGCTTCTGTTGTACTTGTTGGACAAAAGGTAAAAATTCCCTTTTAATCGTTGATTATCAACTTATTTATTGGGCATAATTTGAGAAAGATGGGGAAATGCACTGCTTTATAAACATGATGAGGCCATAAAATCTGTAATTCTTTTTCAAAATCAACCAGTGGGTCTTCCTTTTTTACGCGCATGTATTGTTGTGTGGCCGACCATGATCGTAGATAACCTATAAATTGCTGCAGACTCCATGAAACAGTAAAAGTGAAATGTGCAGTTTCAACGACATCAAAAGGAAAGTGAATGGCGGCATATTCAGTTTCAATATGTTTTCTGGCTTCGTCCCAATAGGGGCCAACGATGGAGTGGTAATAATGATGGAAGCGTTGATCGATTTCCGGATCAACCCATAACAATGCATAACCCCAGGTGGCTACATAGGCATCGTATTTGCCAACACGTTTTACTTCTTTAAAAAATGTTGGCAGATCAAACCAATGCAAGGCTTGCCCTACAGTGATTAAATCGAAATGATGATCGGGAAAGGTTGTATGCTCAGCAGGTGCCTGGGAGTAGCGGATGTTTTCCATGGCGACAGCCAACTTCAATTGGGCTTCACTGATGTCGGTAGCTTCTACTCGCTTAAAATGCCGGGCGAGTATTTTTGCAACCTGACCATTACCAGTAGCACAATCCCAGGCAGTTTCGAAACATTTTACTTTAGAAAAAATATAGGTGTAGAGAGCTTCCGGGTAGTCGGGCCGGAAGTTCAAATAATCATGGGCTTGGGTAGAAAAAAGATCCTTGTTCATGAAAGTGTATGAGACTGGTTAGTAATGAAGGACAAAGCATCAGATAAACCCTGGCTATTGTTAGCAGGCATTGTTAACAATTTCTTAATATTGATCATATTTTTTGGCTTTATCCATCAACTATGAAACGAATACTCAGTAGTTTTTTTCTCATTATAAACTACAAAACCATCCTGATTACCATTTTGGCGGTCGTTTCAACCTTTGTTTGCATCCATTATAACTTTACAGCGAAATTCCCTGATATGCTGGTAGGCGTGGCCATCGTTTTTCCGGTGGTTTTCTCTATTGGATCTGCCTATACAAGGCGTGAAACTGCATTGCAACGCCTTTCTGATTTTAAAGGACATGCTATTGCCATGTACTTTGCTATGCGCGATTGGCCATCAGACAAGAACAATGATTTGGCTAATCAGACACGGGGTATTATTCTGGAAATGGTCATTATCATGAAGGATATGTTTAAAACCAGTCATGATGAGGATTGGTCGAAGAACGAAAAAGCGATGTATGATAAATTTTCAGAGCTATCGATCCTTACCATGAAAATGCGGGATTATGGTACACAGAGTGGTGAAATTTCCCGCATTAGTCAGTACGTGAGTAAAATGGTCATTGCTTTCGATAATATGAAGATTATTCACAATTATCGTACGCCTATTACACTGCGTGCATACAGTAAGGTGTTTATTTACATCTTCCCCATTATTTATGGCCCATACTTTGCCAGCGCGCATATGGATTACTCTATGCATTTAGAGTATGCCATGCCTGTGTTGTACAGTTTTATTCTGGTGAGCTTAGATAACATACAAGATCACCTCGAAAATCCTTTTGATGAAGTAGGAGAAGATGATATTAAAATTGATGCGCACGACACCTTGCGACAACTTTCGTAAGTGCTCTTTTCTAAAAGGTATAAAACTACAATAGCCCGTGAGGGCTATTGTAGTTTTAGTTAAGCATTTCTTAGCTAGTAAACAGAAGAGGCTAACATTTATTAAGTGTGTTTCAGATTTTTATTCCCAGCTCTTTCAATTGCTCCTCAGCAATAGTGGATGGCGTGTCAATCATCACATCGCGACCTGCATTGTTTTTAGGGAAAGCAATGAAATCGCGGATTGAATCAGAGCCTCCAAAGAGTGAGCATAGACGATCAAAACCAAAGGCAATGCCACCATGCGGAGGGGCACCAAATTCAAAGGCCTCCATTAAAAAGCCGAATTGCTTCTTGGCTTCCGCTTCGCTAAATCCTAAATGGGTAAACATCATTTGTTGCGTAGGCCTGTCGTGAATACGAATAGAACCTCCGCCAATTTCTGTTCCGTTCAATACCATGTCGTAGGCATTGGCCCTTACCTTACCAGGATTAGTTTCAAGTAAGTGTAAGTCTTCGCGCTTCGGTGATGTGAAAGGATGGTGCATGGCATGGTAGCGCTTACTTTCTTCATCCCACTCCAATAGAGGGAAGTCGAGTACCCATAGCGCAGAAAATTTATTCTTATCGCGTAAGCCTAATTGATCGCCTACGGTTAAGCGTAAATCATTTAGCTGTTTGCGTGTGGCATTGGTTTGACCAGCCAATATTAAAAGCAGATCACCTGGTTTTGCGCTAAAGGCTGTTGCCCATTGCTTGAGGTCATCGCTGCTGTAAAACTTGTCAACCGATGATTTGAAAGTGCCATCGGTTTTACATTGCACATACACCAAACCTTTTGCCCCTACCTGCGGGCGCTTCACAAATTCAGTAAGTTCATCCAATTGCTTGCGTGTATAATCGCTGCAACCGCTGGCGTTAATGCCCACTACAAGTTCTGCACTGTCAAACACAACAAAGTTTTTACCCGAAGTAAGGTCAATGCTTTCGCCCTTTAACTCCACAAACTTCATGTCGAATCTTGTGTCGGGCTTATCGCTGCCGTAAAACTTCATAGCATCAGCATATTGCATGCGCTGCACGCTTGGCAAGTCAATGCCTTTAACTGTTTTGAATAAATGCCTGATTAAACCTTCGAATGTATTTAAAATATCCTCCTGCTCAATGAAAGCCATTTCGCAGTCGATCTGCGTAAACTCTGGCTGTCGGTCGGCTCGTAAATCTTCGTCACGAAAACATTTTACAATTTGGTAGTAACGGTCAAAGCCGGATACCATCAATAGCTGCTTAAAAGTTTGTGGTGATTGTGGCAAAGCATAAAATTCACCATGATGCATGCGCGAAGGAACCACAAAGTCGCGTGCACCTTCGGGTGTGGACTTGATCAGCACCGGAGTTTCTACTTCTATAAATTGCTGGCCGTCCAGGTATGAACGAGTTTGCTGTGCCATTTTATGGCGCAATTGTAATTTCTCACGAACCGGGTTTCTTCTTAAGTCAAGGTAACGGTACTTCATGCGCAGATCATCACCACCATCGGTCTCATCTTCAATAGTGAAGGGAGGGAGTTTAGCTGTATTGAGCACAGCAAGCTTTGTAACCTTTACTTCAATATCACCTGTCGCTATTTTATCATTCTTAGACAAGCGCTCTGTCACGAGTCCTTCTACTTTAACTACAAACTCCCTTCCGGTGGCACGGGCTTGTTCCATCAGGCTACTGTCTGTTTTGCCTTCTTCAAAGATTAACTGCGTAAGACCATAGCGGTCGCGCAGGTCGATCCAGAGAACGCTGCCTTTATCGCGGCTGCGCTGTATCCATCCGGCCAGCGTTACTGTTTTTCCAACATCAGAAATTCTTAATTCACCGCAAGTATGAGTTCTTAGCATAGAGATTCACTAATTTGGCGCGAATTTAGTTGAATCTTTCCTAGCTATGCGATACTTGTCCATTATTTTCCTTCTGGCTACTGTGGCCTTTGTAGAGGGCCCAAAACTGGTTAAAACCAAGATCAACGAGGATATTACCGTTTCTATTCCGGAAAATTTTAAACCTATGGAGCCGGAGGATATTATTCAGCGTGTTCCTTCAGTGCGGGCTCCCCTGGCGGCTTATACCAATCTTGAGCGCGATGTAGATTTTAGCATCAACGTATCGGCCACCCAGTGGCCCGATGCCGATTTGACCATGGCGAGTAAATTTTTTAAATCAGGCTTGCAAAATTTATACGATAAGGTTGACTTTATCAGTGAAGGCATTGTTGAAGTGAAGGGTAAGCAATACATCTTTTTTGAATTTGAATCGCGCATGAATGGAGCCAGAGCCAATGAAACGCAGCGGGCGCCCATTCTCAAATACACATATATTCAATACCTCGTGGAAAAAAATCGAACGCTTGTCTTTTCTTTTAACTGCCCGAGTCGTGTTAAGGCTGATTGGCAAGATACTGCCAGCCAGGTAATGAAGTCTGTAAAGGTTCGGTAGTTTAGCCACCAAGAATCTTCAGGAGTGCTTGATTGGGTAAGGAGTAATCGGCCAGTCGGTTAACATACACCTGGTTGAGGCAAGGCTAATAAGCAGAATCATCAGGCGAAAAAAATCAGCTTTAAATTTTAGGACTGTTTTTGTTTCGGGAAGACTGGGAACATAAGCAGCTGAGTAAGATCATGGTTACAGGGTGCTTTGACATGTTAGTTGTTTTAAACGTTTGGTATGTTAACAAAGCGATGGCCAAGTTTCATAGTTTTGTACCCCATTGAATTGTATTTATGGCCCTAATACAAGTTTTTACGGATGATTACTTCATGCAAGAAGCCCTAAAAGAGGCGCATAAGGCATTAGCACAAGGGGAGGTGCCCGTTGGGGCCGTGGTCGTAGCCAATAACCGCATCATTGCCAGGGCCCATAACCAAACAGAAAAACTTACCGATGCCACCGCCCATGCTGAAATGCTGGCGGTAACGGCAGCGGCTAATTTTCTTGGCGCTAAGTACTTAACAGAATGCACCTTATATGTTACCTTAGAGCCTTGTGTGATGTGTGCCGGGGCCCTGCATTGGGTGCAATTGGGTAAGCTGGTTTTTGGAGCGAGCGATGTGCAACGTGGGTATAGTTTATTGAAGTCACCGGTTTTACATGGTAAAACTGCAGTGATCAGGGGGGTTAAAGAAGAAGAAAGCAAGCAACTTATTAACACGTTTTTCAAAAGTATCAGAGATTAAAATTTAGAATAATGGACGTAAAAGGAAGAGTAATCCAATTGCTGGCAGAACAAACAGGTGCCGGAAAAAAAGGAACCTGGCGCAAGCAGGAGTTTATTGTTGAAACACAGGGGCAATATCCAAAAAAGATATGCCTTTCTATGTGGGGAGATAAGATACAGCAATTCAACTTGTCAGTAGGAGATCAGGTAAGTGTGTCGGTAGATCTTGAAAGCCGAGAATACAATGGTCGTTGGTACACAGAGGCCCGCGCCTGGAAAATAGATAAATCAGGAGGCAATGGAGGCAATGGCGGAGGCAACTACACACCACCAGCGTATGATACTTTCGATTCTTCATCAGCTTCTCAGTCATCTGACGACTTGCCTTTCTAAGGAATAAGATTTTAATGTGAACATTTTTTGACCAATTGTAGTTGTAGTAGGGTATGGTAAGCAAAAAATTTGCTGCAAATACATTAGGTATTAACCAAAAGAAATAAACTAAACTATAACAGAATTATGGCTTTTACATTACCAGCGCTTCCTTATGCTACTACTGCATTGGAGCCACACATCGATGCGAAGACAATGGAGATACACCATGGCAAGCATCACAATGCCTATGTTACTAATTTGAATGCAGCCGTTGCAGGAAAACCAGAGGAGAATTTAAGCATTGAAGAAATCTGCAAGAATATTTCTAAGTACCCTATGGCAGTCAGAAATAATGGCGGTGGTCATTACAACCATAGCCTATTCTGGGAAGTGATGGGACCTAACGCAGGCGGAGCACCAAGCGGTGCATTAGCAGATGCTATTAACGCGGCCTTTGGTAATTTTGACGAATTCAAAACCAAGTTTGCCACAGCTGGTGCTACTCGTTTTGGGTCAGGCTGGGCCTGGTTGATTGTGGGTACTGATGGAAAGTTAGCAGTGACCTCAACACCTAATCAGGACAATCCCTTAATGGATATTGCGGAAGTAAAAGGAACTCCTATTTTAGGCATGGACGTTTGGGAACATGCGTACTACTTGCATTACCAAAACCGCAGACCGGATTACATCGCTGCCTTTTGGAATGTTGTCAATTGGAATGAAGTAGCCAAGCGTTTTGCTGCTGCGAAGTAATTTTTAGTAATTTGATAGTATAAGCCTGATGCATTTTGTGTCAGGCTTTTTTATTGATGTTTGGTAACTGAATAGTGAAGGTTGAGCCACTGCCCCAACGAGATTTCATGGAGATGTTTCCTTGTAAACGCTCAATAGCTTCTTTCGCTATGTATAAACCTAGGCCCGACCCAGAGGAGCTGGCTGTGCCTCTATAAAACATATTAAATAGCTTAGGCTGATATTCTTCTTTAATGCCTTCCCCATTGTCTTCAATAATCAAAAAGATATGATTGTCTTTTTCGAAGGAGCAGATTGTAATGGCAGGCGTATGATCACCTAATTTCTTCTGATACTTGATGGCATTAGAAAGCAGATTACCTAATGCCATGCGCAGTAAGAAATGATCAGCCACAATTATTTTTTTTTGCAAGTCGATATTGAAAACTATTTTATTAAATCCCTCAAGAAACTCAAACTTACTATTAATCTCCTCTAACAAAGCATCAAGCCTGATTTCTTCATACTGAACAGTTTTCCGGTTGGTGCGAGAGTAATCCAATAACTCAGCTATGAATTCCTCAAGTTTTTCAACACTCTTGTCAATCTTATCAATGTAGAATGATGTTTGCTGGGGTTCCATTCGGCTGATGGTCACTAACCCTTTGATGGATTTTAATGGGGCACTTAAATCGTGAGAAACACTATATACAAATCGATCAAGCTCCTGATTTTTTTGCTCAAGTTCTTTATTCATTAATTCAACCCTTTCTTTCTGCGTCTTAAGATTTGCTTCGACCTTTCCCAAATCTGATACAACCCTGCCAACAATGGCAGAAACAAACATCATGGTGCTCATGCCCATATGCACACTCACGTATTGCGTAGATCCTTGTGTAATCAGCAAAGAAGAAGCAAAATCAAAAAGAGGCAATAAATAGCTGAGCATAAAAATGATCAGGTTTAAAATAAGAGCAGCCTCAAAACCCCAACGCAAAGCAAAGAGGGTTGCCCCAATTCCGTAGATGAACCAGTATTTATCAAAAGGAAAAAGTAATGACAATACAATAAAGCATAAACAGATGAGGCCTAACTCTATCATGGCCTTTTTGGAAATACTTAGTGTAACTCTTTTCAGAGGCCAATCTTTTGATTGACCGACTGGAATAATGTAGTATAATAGAAGCGAAGCAATTGGAAAGATGGTGATGAAATCAGAAAGCCAATACAGCACTACTTTGTCAATGTCACCTTTCACAAATCCATAGTGATAAACATAGATAGAGTTTATGCTTATTGGAATAACAATGGCCAAAAAAACAAAGCGGAGAAAAGTATTGGTATTTGTAAAGGTTTGAAAGCCTTCTTTTGAATAGAGCCTTGTGTAAAGGAACCAGGATGAAAAAGCTACGACTGCCTCATGTGTTGAGAGGATAGACATTTTTAAGGTAAACTTGGAAACTCCCCAGATCAAGAGTGTGGTAATGCCATTAATAAATAAGATTGGAAGTACCCGCGGTCCAAACCAGTGAATAAAAGTTAGGCCTAAAACAAGGGGTAAATAAAGTAGTAATGAATTTGTAACGTTGCCCAGCGCATACGAGAGGTATGACAAGATGATTAGGATTGCTTGTAATACCAAGAGCCGAAAAAGGAGTGGGGGTAACTTTTTCAAGGGGTCTGTTTTGTCGAAAGTAGCTAAAATTTCAAAGATGTTCTACAATAGTAAACTCAAGGTTTTTCTTTGAATAGCTTTTAAAATGGAATCAGGCTACTGTTTTTTTTGGCACTCATGGTTGCTCCTATCTTATTTCAAGTCGGTGCAGCCAGCTAAAAATAAAAGCCAGGCTATGGTACCTGGCTTTTATGAGTGACTTTTATTGGCTGAAGTTTTATTTTTTGAATTTATTCATCAGCATAGCCAATTTTTCCTCCATGCTTGGCTCCGCTTTTTGAGGCTTATCATTTCTTCGCTTATCACCAGGCCCTTTTGCCTTAGGTTGTTGCGGACTGTCACTAAAGGGATCAGTCTTCATGGAGAGACCTATGCGTTTTCTCGCAATATCTACTTCTGTAACTGTTACATTTACTTTTTGCTGTACTGTAACTACTTCATTAGGATCTTTTACAAACTTATCAGACAAGTGACTGATATGTACTAGGCCATCCTGGTGAACACCGATATCGACAAAGGCACCAAAGGCAGTAACGTTGGTAACGATGCCCGGCAACTTCATGCCGATTTTTAAATCCTTGATTTCATTAACGCCATCGGTAAAGCTGAATATTTCAAAACTTTCGCGTGGGTCGCGCCCTGGTTTCTCTAATTCAGTAAGAATATCGGTCAGGGTTGGTAAACCAACTTTCTCTGTTATGTAATTTTTAAGATCAAGCTGCTTGCGTAACTCTGTGCTACTCATCAAGTCTTTTACACTGCACTGAAGATCTTTAGCCATTTTCTCAACAATGGTGTAACTCTCCGGGTGAACGGCACTGGCATCGAGTGGGTTCTCTGCTTTGTGTATGCGCAAAAAGCCAGCGGCTTGTTCAAAAACTTTTTCGCCCAGGCGCGATACTTTCATCAATTCTTCTCTGCTCTTGAATGGGCCATTTTGGTTTCTGTACTCTACAATATTTTTTGCAATAGAACTGTTGAGGCCTGATACGTAAGCGAGTAACTCTTTACTCGCTGTATTTACTTCAACGCCCACAGAGTTTACGCAGCTCATCACTACATCATCCAAGCCTTGCTTGAGTTTTACCTGATCTACATCGTGTTGATATTGCCCAACGCCAATGGATTTGGGATCTATCTTTACTAACTCAGCTAAAGGATCAGTGAGTCGTCTGCCAATAGACACGGCACCACGCACGGTTACATCATAGTCAGGAAATTCTTCGCGGGCTACATCGCTGGCAGAATATACAGAGGCACCACTTTCGTTTACCATGACCACTAATATCTTGTTGGGCAAACCAATACTTTTTACAAAAGCTTCTGTTTCGCGGCTGGCAGTTCCATTGCCGATGGCAATCGCTTCCACGTCAAATTTTTCGCACAAGTCTTTTACAATGCCGCGCGACTTAGCAGTTTCGCGTTGAGGTTCGTGCGGATAAATATTGGTGTTGAATAATAGTTTCCCCTGTCGATCTAACACAACTAGTTTGCAACCTGAGCGAAAGCCTGGGTCGAGCGCCAAAACATTTTTTTGACCTAGTGGCGCAGCTAACAATAACTCTTTCAGGTTAGTACAGAAAACTTTAATGGCCTCATCATCTGCCTTCATTTTGCTTTCAATTCTAACTTCTGTTTCAAGCGAAGGTCTGAGCAGGCGTTTGTAACTGTCTTTAATGGCCAAACGAATCTGATCTGCAGAAGCATTCTCGCTTTTAATCAACAGCCTTTCCATGGAAGCAATAGCTTCTTCTTCTGCTGGGAAGATATCAAGCATCAAGATGCCTTCTTTTTCTCCTCTGCGCATAGCCAGCATTCTGTGTGAAGGCACTTTTCCGATAGGCTCTTTCCACTCAAAGTAATCTTTAAATTTCTGTCCTTCTTCTTCTTTTCCTTTCAACACGCGTGATTCAGCCACGCCTTGCGTCCAGTAAATTTCGCGAATACGTTTTCTGGTTTCCTGATTTTCGCTAATCCACTCTGCCATGATATCGCGGGCACCTTCTAAGGCTTCCTCTTCGGTATTCACTCCTTTTTCTGCATCAATGAAAGTTTTGGCGAGCTCATGAATGGCAATTTTCTCCTGACTAAAAATCTTTTCTGCTAAAGGTTCTAATCCTTTTTCCTTCGCAACGGAGGCACGTGTTTTACGCTTAGGTTTGTAAGGCAGATATAGATCTTCCACCTCAGCCAGCGTTTCTGATTTGGCAATGGCCGAAAGTAACTCCGGTGTTAGTTTACCTTGCTTTTCAATAGACGAAATGACAGCTTCTTTCCTTTTGTCAAGTTCTCGCAATTGTTCAATGCGGTCGCGGACGTTAGCAATCATAACTTCATCCATGCTTCCGGTCATTTCTTTGCGGTAGCGAGAAATAAATGGAATGGTAGCACCCTCTTCCAAAAGATTGGCTACAGCATCAACATTTTTTTGAACTAGTGAAAACTCTCTGGCAATTTGTTCTGTCCAGCGCGAAAGATTCTGATCTACACTCATATTTTAAAATAGGGACGTAAATTTATAATTACCCGGGTCGTGGGCAAGCCTGATTGTATAAAAAGAAATTACTGTTTTTATTGCTTTTCTGAGATAAGTTTTTGCGGAGCTTAGTCCGCTCGGTCTAGTAACTGCTGACTTAATTGTTTGGTGGTTTTGGCCCCCAGTTCTTTTAGTCTTTCAGTTTTCCTCACCAGGTTGTCTTTGCCTTCAATTAATTTATTCATAGCATCCTGGTAGCTATTCTGCGTTGTTTTCAAGTTGTTTCCTACTTTGGTAAGGTCCTCAATCAAGGTATGAAACTTATCGTACAATGAGCCTGCCTGCCTTGCTATTTCAAGCGCATTTGTATTTTGCAGGTCTTGTTTCCAGATATAGCCAATGGTGCGTAGGGTAGCTAGCAATGTTGTAGCAGAAACCAAAGCTATGTTTTTATCCAGGGCCTTTTCATATAAACCATTGTCTTCGCGCAGGGCCAGGGTTAGGGCGGGCTCGTTGGCTAAGAACATCATTACATAATCAGGTTGATTGATTTCATAAAGATTCTGGTAGTTCTTCTCGCTTAATAGCTTGATATGTGAGTAAACACTATCCAAGTGATTTTTTAAATGCTTTGCTTGTTCTATCTCATCTGCAGTATTGTAATACTCGCTATAGGCAGTAAGCGATACTTTGGAGTCAAGCACGAGGTATTTATCGTCCGGTAATTTAATAATATAGTCGAGTCGTTGGTTTTGGCCCTCCTCATTCTTGAAATTCTTTTCTTTAAAGTAATGAATGTCTTTTTGCAATCCGGCACGTTCTAAAATCGCCTCTAGTTGTATTTCGCCCCAGGTACCCTGTGTTTTAGAGTCTCCTTTCAGTGCCTTGGAGAGATTGCTGGCTTCTTTTGTAATCTGCTGGTTTAGTTCTTTCAGGTTAACTAATTGTTCGCGCAAGGCAGAATTTCGGTCTATGCTTTCTTTGTTGTTTTGCTCCACCTTCTTTTCGAAGTCAGTAATTTTTTCTTTGAGTGGATTTAAAATTTCGCTCAGGTTAGACTTGTTTTGCTCTGTGAATTTTTTGCTCTTTTCCTCGAAAATATCGTTGGCCAGATTTTTGAATTGGAAGGCAAACTGATTTTGTAATTCCTCTATCTCTTTTTTGCGTTCTTTTAGTTTCTCTTCCAGGTTACGGTAATCTGCTTCGGTAGCAGAAAGATTACTGGCCAAGGAAGATGCCTTGGTTCTTTCTGTTTCCAAATCTTTCTTTAAATCATTAAGCTGTAGCTGCTGCGTTTTGCTTTTTTCCTGCTCAGCTAGTAAAAGCCCTGCTGTTTGCTGGTTTTCCGTTAAAAACTTGGCACGCAGGGCAAACCATGCAATCACGGCACCTATTAATACCCCAATGAATAGATATAGAATTTCCATAGCAATATTGATATGCAAATAAACCCTTTCTTACTGACAAATACTGTCATGAATCTGAATTCCTGAAAGTCATATATCCATCGCTTTCATTGGCTTTGAGGCCCTTATTTGATAGCTTTGCAACGTTTGCAGAAAGATAAATTTTTATGGTAGAAACGATTACTTCGAGCCGCGAGGCCATTTTATTGGAAGATAAATACGGAGCCCACAACTACCACCCTATTCCGGTGGTTCTAAACAAAGGGGAGGGCGTTTTTTTATGGGATGTAGAGGGTAAAAGATATTACGATTTTTTATCGGCTTATAGTGCTGTTAACCAGGGACATTGTCATATAAGGATTATAAATGCCCTGATTCATCAAGCCAAAGAATTGACGCTAACCTCCAGAGCTTTTTACAATGATAAGTTGGGAGTAGCCGAGAAATATGTGTGCGAAACATTTGGTTACGACAAGGCGCTTTTCATGAACAGTGGTGCTGAAGCCAATGAAACAGCCATTAAGCTGGCGCGCAAATGGGGTTATACCAAAAAGGGTATTCCTGATAATGAAGCCGTGATTGTGGCGGTGAAGAAGAATTTTCACGGTCGTACTACTACAATCATATCAGCATCCACTGATCCATCAGCCCGCAAGCACTTTGGCCCCTTTATGCCAGGTTTTGAAATTGTAGATTATGACAATGTACCTGCACTTGAGAAGGCCTTAGCCAACCCGAATGTGTGTGGCTTATGGATTGAACCTATACAAGGCGAAGCAGGAGTGTATGTGCCGGCAGAAGGCTATTTGAAATCAGCAGAGCAATTATGCAAAAAGCATCATGTTTTGTTGATGATGGATGAAATTCAGACAGGCATTGCCAGAACTGGTAAAATGCTTGCTTCCGATCATGAAGATGTAAAGCCTGACATGTTGATTTTAGGCAAAGCATTATCCGGTGGTGTATTGCCAATTTCCGTTGTGTTGTGCAACGATGACATTATGATGGTGATCAAACCGGGTGAGCATGGCTCAACTTTCGGAGGGAATCCAATGGCAGCAGCCGTTTGCATGGAAGCATTACAAGTAGTAAAGGATGAAAAGTTGGCTGAAAACGCTGATCGCTTAGGTAAAGTTTTTCGTCAGCGTATGCAGGCCTTTATGCAGAAAACAAACTTAGTGACATTGGTGCGTGGCAAGGGCTTGTTGAATGCCATTATGATTAACGATACACCCGAAAGTGAAACTGCCTGGAATATCTGCATGAAGTTTGCCGAAAACGGTTTGCTTGCAAAGCCTACGCATGGTAATATTATTCGCCTGGCACCCCCTTTGGTCATTACTGAAGAGCAGATTCATGAGTGCTGCGATATCATTGAAAAAAGTATTCTTTCTTTTTCAAAATAATACTTGATTAACGAGTAGTGAACCAGTCGTTTGTTATCATCCGACTGGTTTTTTATGATTAAAACTTTAATCAATTTGACAGACTGATGAAAGGAATCAGCACCAGAAACACGACAATGTCCGGATAGTAAGATGATCTACTTGTAGGGTCTTTGATTGCCATCATGTATTAGACCCTGATTTAATATTATCAGGCATTATCTCAACGGAGATCGAAAGAGAATTGATGATGAATGAATTATAAGTCGAGCAAGCCTTCAGGCAAATCGACCTCGATTTTTTTAGCCGATTTATTCACGCTCGTAATAAAAGGTGCATTGATGGGGATGGCGATTTCTTTTTCGCCTTGTAACACAATCAAAAGCGGATTCACCTCTTCATTTTCTACTCGTACAACATTTCCCAATTTTCCCGCGGAGGCATCGTTGACGATAAAGCCAATGATTTCATCGTTGTAGAACTCACCGCGTTTTGACTTAGGCCTGGCTGTTTTGGGCAGATAAAGTGAAGCACCTTTTAGTAAGCTGGCTTCTTCAGAAGTGTTAACGTCATCAAACTTCACAAAGGCCTTGTCTCCTTTAAAAGAGATTGCCTCCAGAAAGTAGGGAACCAGCCTTCCTTTTACCTCCAAAAAGATGGAAGTAATTTCCTCAAAATCATCAGGCGCACCAGGCTCTAAAGCAATGGTTACTTCCCCTTTCAGACCGTGAGTTTTTTGCACATACCCAATTTTAAAGCAGGCTTCTAGTTCCATTTGGTTATCTAATTCTTTCTAAACGTGGTGAAGAATGCGTATATCATACGTGCAGTGAGGATGGCGCAAATAAAAAATGCCGATGAAGCTTCACCGGCATTTTTAATCAGTACAAATGAAGATTAAGCTTCAGTATTCTCAGCAGCGCCTTCGGCAGGAGCTTCAGCTACTGGGGCAGCAGCCACTTCAGCCTTCTTACGAATGGCCTCTGCTCTTGCTTCCTTCACTTTAGTTTCAGCTTCTTTACGTGCTTTAGCGCTATCCATTTTAGATTTAGATACGCTTTCACGCTTAGCTTGAATTTTCGCTTCTTTTTCTTTTACCCAGGCAGCTAATTTAGCATCAGCCTGCTCTTGCGTAATAGCGCCTTTCACTACACCAATCTGGAGGTGTTTGCGCAACATTACACCGCGGTACGACAACATAGCCTTTACGGTATCAGAAGGTTGTGCACCATTCATCAACCACTGGAATGCCTTCTCATCGTTCAGTTCGATGGTGGCAGGCACAGTTAGCGGGTTGTAAGTACCTAGTTTTTCAATGAATTTACCATCACGTGGTGATCTGGCATCAGCTACGACTACATCGTATTTTGCCAGTTTTTTGCGGCCTCTGCGGGCCAAACGGATTTTTACAGCCATTATTTAATTGTTTAGCGGGAGCTCGTCCCATTTTTAAGGCTGCAAAGATAGGCCTTTTTCAGTCATGGGCAATACTGGCCTGCTAAGAATTTAGTTGCCTGATAATCAATTAATAATTGCTTAAGCGATTATACAGTTTTTTATTGTTTCAGCCCTCTCTTACATTTGTTTACTTGAGAAAAAACTATGGACAAGTTCTCCTATATATCAAATGCAGATGTTGGCTACCTGGACCAACTATTTCAAAGCTACAAAGCAGATCCGAACTCGGTTGATGCTACCTGGCAGAAATTTTTTGAAGGCTATGAATTTTCGCAGCAGCGCTATGGCGCCAATGGTGCCCCGGTGGCCGACTCATTGTCTGTAAAAGAAACACAGGTACGGAATCTCATATTCGCTCACCGCTCTTTTGGCCATTTAAAATCCAAAACAAACCCTGTAAGAGAACGCAGAAATCATAATGTGCACCTGGATCATCAGTCTTTCGGGTTAACCGATGCTGATCTCGATGCTGAGTTTGATATAGCCTCTGAACTAGGCATGCCCAGAACAACGCTTCGTAAAATTATTGAGCGACTACAGGCAGTGTATATCGGACCGATTGGCTTCGAGTACAATTTCATCCGCAACGATGATGTGCGCAACTGGTTTATCGAAAAGGTGGAAAAAGGATACTTCAATTACAATCCTTCGCAGGATGAAAAGAAGCGTATACTCACCAAGTTGAATGAAGCCGTAGTTTTTGAAAACTTTTTGCACACTAAATTTTTAGGGCAGAAGCGCTTCTCGCTGGAGGGTGGTGAAAATACCATCCCGGCTTTGCAGGAAATTATTAATAAGTCTGCTGAGCTTGGCGTGAAGGAAGTGGTGATTGGTATGGCACACCGCGGTCGTCTCAACGTACTATCCAACATTCTTGGTAAAACCTACGAACAAATTTTTACAGAATTTGAAGGCAACGTCAACCCTGATCTTACCATGGGTGATGGTGATGTGAAATATCACCTTGGCTATGCCAGTCATATTGCTACACCTTCCGGTAATAAAATTTATGTGAAACTAACGCCCAACCCATCGCATCTGGAAGCAGTAGATCCTTTGGTGCTAGGGTATACACGCGGTCAAATTGATGATGAGTATAATGGTGACGTGCGCAAAGCCATGGCCATCCTTATTCATGGAGATGCTGCCGTGGCCGGCCAGGGTATTGTGTATGAAACTGTGCAAATGTCAGGACTGCCTGGTTACACAACCGGGGGCACTGTTCATTTTGTAATCAACAATCAGGTTGGTTTTACAACTGATTATGATGATGCCCGCACCTCTATTTATTGTACAGACATTGCAAAAATTGTAGACGCACCGGTACTACACGTCAATGGTGATGATGCTGAGGCGGTTAACTTTGCTTCGAATCTGGCTGTAGAGTACAGACAGAAATTTGGTAAGGATATTTTTATTGACTTACTGTGCTACAGAAGACACGGGCATAATGAAAGTGATGAACCAAAGTTTACGCAGCCTAAACTTTATAATATTATTGCCAAGCACCCTAACCCACGCGAAGTGTATGCAAAGCGCCTGATTGAGAGAGGTGATGTAGATGCGAAACTGGCAGATGATTTAGATGCCACCTTTAGAAATCTGCTGCAAGACAGGTTAAACGAAGTGAAGCAGAAACCTTTGCCTTACAAGCCACAGAAAGTAGAAGAGGAGTGGAATCACATGCGTTGGGCTAAACCAGAGGATTTCGAAAAATCGCCTGATACGAGCGTTAAAAAAGAAGTGGTTGAAAAAGTTGGCAATGCGCTTACCACCATCCCGGAAGGCTTTAAGCCAATTAAGCAAATTGAAAAATTACTGAAAGATCGTAAGGCAGCTTTCTTCGATGACAAAACACTTGGTTGGGCTGAAGCTGAATTGTTGGCTTATGGTTCTTTGTTAACACAAAATATCCCCGTGCGTATGTCGGGTCAGGATGTCAAGCGTGGTACTTTTTCACACCGCCATGCTTACTTCTTTGATGCCAACACTAATCAGCCCTACTGTGGCTTAGATAATATCGAGAAAGGGCAAAGCAAATTTCACATCTACAACTCTTTGTTGTCAGAGTTTGGTGTGTTAGGCTTTGAATATGGTTACGCCATGTCTACCCCTAATGCTCTTGTTATCTGGGAAGCTCAGTTTGGTGATTTTGCCAATGGTGCCCAGGTAATGATCGATCAGTTTTTATCAAGTGCTGAATCGAAATGGCAAAGACAAAACGGTATGGTTATGCTATTGCCACATGGTTACGAGGGCCAGGGGCCAGAGCACTCCAATGCACGTCCTGAGCGATTCTTGCAATTAGCTGCCGAGTATAACATGGTTGTTGCCAACTTAACAACGGCTGCCAATATATTCCACTTATTGCGCAGACAAGTAATTTGGGATTTCCGCAAGCCTTGTGTGGTCATGTCACCCAAGTCATTGCTTCGCCATGAGGCAGTTGCTTCTCCGCTGAAAGATTTTACATCCGGGTCATTCCAGGAAGTAATTGATGATCCGAATGTCAATGCAAAAGATGTGAAGCGTGTGATTCTCTGCTCTGGTAAAATCTTCTACGACTTACAAGAAGTGCAACAGAAAAAGAAGATAAAGGATGCCGCTATTGTTCGCCTTGAGCAGTTACATCCTTTCCCTGAGAAACAATTGCAGGCGGTGCTGAAGAAGTATAAGAATGCCAAATTGGTGTGGGCACAAGAGGAACCTTCTAACATGGGTTACTGGAGTTACATTTTACGTCACATGCCAAAAGAAGGTTTAGAATTGGTAGCACGTAAAGCCAGTGCATCACCGGCTACTGGTTATTCTAAAATTCACAAAATAGAGCAAGAAAAAATTGTGAATCAGGCTTTCGAAATTTAATAGACAAAAAGTATTCAGTAGTAAGTTATAAGACTGCTGTGTAAAATTTGAAGTTATACATCTGAAATTTTAAAACATTTAAAAATGGCAATCCAAGTTAAAGTACCCACTGTTGGCGAATCGATTACCGAAGTAACTATCGCTAACTGGCTCAAGAAAGATGGCGATGTGGTGAAGATGGATGAAATAATTGCTGAGTTAGAATCTGACAAGGCAACTTTTGAATTAACAGCCCCGCAGGCCGGAGTGCTAAAAATTGTGAAGCAGGTAGGAGAAGCAGTGCCCATTGGTGGCCTTGTGTGCGAAATTGCCGATGGTGGTGCCAGTGCAGCCACCACACCTGCTGTACCGGCAGCAAAAACAGAGACGGTCTCTGCTCCCAAAGCAACAGGCGCTGTTAAAGAAATGAAGGTGCCAGCGGTAGGCGAATCCATCACTGAAGTAACCATCTCGACCTGGTTGAAAAAGGATGGTGACTTTGTAAAGCTGGATGAAGTAATTGCAGAAGTAGAGTCAGATAAGGCAACCTTTGAATTACCTGCTGAAGCCAATGGTATTTTAAGAATTGTGGCTCAGGAAAAGACCACCCTCCCTATTGGAGGATTGATTTGTAAAATTGAAGTGATGGAGGGTGCCCCAAGTGAAGCACCTAAGGCTGCGGCACAGGCACCTGTAGCTAATGCTGCAGGCTCTGCTAACTATGCTGCAGGTCACGCCTCACCAGCCGCTGCCAAGTTGTTAGATGAAAAGGGTATAGCCGCAGCTAACGTATCGGGTAGTGGCGTAGGTGGTAGAATTACGAAAGAGGATGCTATGAAAGCCCAGCCTGGTGCTGCACCACAAGCTCAAGCGGCTAAACCAGCTGCATCAAGCGCAGCGGCTCCAGTAATATCAGCTGCAGGCGCTCGTAATAAACGCGCTGAGAAGATGACCTCTCTTCGCAAGACAATCTCTAAACGATTGGTTTCAGTTAAGAATGAAACAGCCATGCTGACCACTTTTAATGAGGTGGACATGAAACCGATCATGGACTTGCGTGCCAAGTATAAAGACAAGTTTAAAGAAAAGTATGGTGTAGGCTTGGGCTTTATGTCTTTTTTCACCAAAGCTGTTTGCATTGCGTTAAAAGAGTGGCCCGCAGTGAATGCCCAAATTAATGGTGAAGAGATTGTTTACCACGATTATTGTGATGTAGCCATTGCTGTGTCCACTCCTCGTGGCTTAGTAGTTCCAGTGATTAGAAATGCAGAGGCCTTGTCTTTTGATCAGATCGAAGCAGAAGTTATTCGCTTGGCTACTCGTGGACGCGATGGTAAATTATCAATAGAGGAAATGCAGGGTGGTACTTTCTCTGTCACTAACGGTGGTGTATTTGGCTCTATGCTGTCAACACCTATTTTAAATCCACCACAATCTGCCATCTTAGGTATGCACAATATCGTAGAAAGACCTGTGGTGAAAAATGGAGAAATCGTCATCCGCCCGATCATGTATCTGGCGCTTTCTTATGATCACCGTATTGTAGATGGTCGCGAATCTGTAAGCTTCCTGGTGCGTGTAAAAGAATTATTGGAAGATCCGGGAAGATTAATATTGGGAGTTTAAACCTCAGTCACGATCCTTCTCCAAAAGCGAGGGAAATTTGAAATTTGATATTTGAAACTTGAAATCTTATTCTGATGCAATACAACGTTGTCGTTATTGGTTCTGGCCCTGGTGGTTATGTAGCAGCCATTCGCTGTGCTCAGCTGGGTATGAAAGTGGCCATCATTGAAAAATACAATACCCTTGGAGGTACTTGTTTAAATGTAGGCTGTATTCCATCGAAGGCTTTGCTGGATTCTTCTGAGCACTTCCACAATGCAGCGCACACCTTTAAAGAGCATGGAATTGATATCGATTCGCCAAAGGTTAATATCGACCAAATGATTAAGCGTAAAGGCGATGTGGTGAAGGCCAATGTAGATGGTATTGCTTTTTTAATGAAGAAGAATAAGATTGATGTTCACACAGGAGTTGGATCCTTTGTTGATAAGAATACTATCAAGATTACGAAGGATGGAAAGGATACAACCATTACTACCGAAAAGGTGATCATTGCTACAGGATCTAAGCCAACCCCGCTTCCTTTTGCGCCATTCGATAAGAAAAGAATCATTTCAAGTACAGAGGCACTTGAATTGAAAGAAGTGCCCAAGCACATGATTGTGATTGGTGGTGGTGTAATAGGCATGGAGTTGGGTTCTGTGTATGCACGGATTGGTGCAAAGGTTACGGTCGTTGAGTTTTTGGATAGTTTAATTCCTACCAATGATTGTACCATTGGTAAAGAATTGCAAAAGGCAACAAAGAAGCTGGGGATGGATTTTTACCTCGGTCATAAAGTAACAGCAGTAGAGAACAAGGGCAAAGAAGTGGTGGTGAAAGCTGAGCCCAAGAATGGTGGTGCAGCTGTAGAATTAAAAGGTGATTATTGCCTGGTGAGCATTGGCCGCAGACCTTACACAGATGGACTTGGTTTAGATAAAGTGGGTATTGAATTAGACAAGGGCAAAATCCCTGTTGACAATCATCTCAAAACGAAGGTTGATAACATCTATGCCATTGGTGATGTTGTGCGTGGCGCTATGCTCGCGCACAAAGCAGAAGAGGAAGGTGTGATGGTGGCAGAGCAGCTTTCAGGACAAAAGCCTCACATCAACTATAATTTAATCCCAGGGGTCGTTTATACATGGCCTGAAGTAGCCAGTGTAGGTTCCACCGAAGAGCAATTGAAGGAGCAAGGCCGTGCTTATAAAACAGGCAGTTTCCCTTACAAAGCTTTAGGTCGCGCGCGGGCCAGTATGGATTTGGACGGCCTGGTAAAAATATTGGCCGACAAAACAACGGATGAGATTTTGGGTGTACACATCATTGGTGCCCGCGCAGCCGATATGATTGCAGCTGGTGTGGTGGCCATGGAGTATCGTGCTTCTGCGGAGGATGTATCCAGGATGAGTCATGCGCACCCGACCTATATGGAAGCAGTCAAAGAGGCTTGCTTGGCAGCTACAGCCAACAGACCTATTCATATGTAAAATTATTGCTATCAAATTGAAAAAGGATCTGCTCATGAGCAGATCCTTTTTTATTTAGGCTTTACGTAAATAATAGTTGAGGGAACTCCTCATCAATAAAACTATGACGAGTGGTATCAGAAAGACATTTAACTGTTGCGGAAGCGTAAACCAAAGTAGTAGCAGTAGTACAAGTGAAATACTTATTATTAAGAAATACTGGATTAACCATTTGCGGTTTTTAAATAATGCAAAGGCAACGATTAAATGAAGCGGGAATGCCCACAATAAATTAAAGTTAACAGCGGCTGCTTGGTGATCGGTAAAAAACCACAGAAAGAATAGCAAGCAACCGACTAATCCAAAGGCACCCAATAGCAGCATGTCAAACCATCGGCTTAATTTTTTTCTTTTGAAATCCCAAATACTGAGGGCTAGAACCAATAGGGCAAAAATTATAAAAACAGTTAATGGATGAAATAACCCAGACTCTACTTCCTCTTCGCGACTTTCGTAAACACTGATGGTTTCACTTACCAGAGGCATTGAACCAATGGTGGCGTTATTAAAACCCGACTCTATATAGTCTGGTAAAAACATATACTCATCCGGGATCGCTTTTTTATCCATGGGCAGGCCCAAACAAATGTCGATACCCAAATCACCCCAAGGTTGCTTTTCTAAATAGATGTCTGTCAAATTCCTGATTGAATAGTCAGTTTTCACATAGCTTCCATCAAACTTTACACTATCACTAAATACAGTGAGCATCACATCCCTCACTTTAGTAGCACAATTATTATAGAAATAATCGTAACGATAATTTTGATTTTCAGGCAAGCTGTTCCATTGCAGATAATCAAAGAGCTTTTGCTTTTGACTTATACTCAAGTTAAGCTTTTGCTCATGGATATACCGGTTGTAGTAGATGTAATAGTCGCGAAAGCGATCGTAGGGATGTACCCCCAGCTTATAGTAGAGATATCCTCTGGCAAAGTTTAAATAGAAATTGGGTTGATCGAAGTCAAAAACTCCCCAGTTATAGACTTCGTCTAGGCCCAACGTTGGATCATACACACGTATGGCACTATGGCCAAAAGCACTGTACAATTCTCCTTGGTAGGGCCCCAGCGTGAGTACAGAAATTTCGGCTAGTTCAGAAAGTTGAGTTTGAGCCCTGACCTGCGAACAAAACAGGGTTGCGGTGATAGTTGCGAAGATAATTAAGCGGGAGAGACGCATCAGTTTGAATAAGTAATCAAAGTTAGATGGAATTGCGAATTTATAAATTGAAATTTTATGTAACCTATTTAGTGGTATACCTTAATATTTTGGTGTAAATGTTAATGAAGTCAGAATAATATTTTACATATTTACTATATGTTAAACAAAAATTATATACCATGAAGAAAACTGTACTAATGGTTTTTCTAGCTATGATGTGTACACTTAGCTTGTATGCACAAGAGCGGAGAATTACCGGAAAGGTAACATCTACTGAAGATGGAACTCCTTTGCCGGGTGTAAATGTTTTGATTAAGGGGACTTCCATCGGTACTGTCACTGATGCAGAAGGTTTTTATTCTTTGGACATTTCCAACAGCACGCAAAGTATTGTCTTTTCCTTTATTGGCTTGCGGTCTGAAGAGATAGTAGTAGGTGAACGTTCAGTTATTGACATTTCACTTGCGCTTGACGTAACACAACTTTCTGAGGTGGTAGTTTCTGGTTTGGCTTCAACTATTAAGCGTTCAAATCTGGCCAATGCAGTAACTACTGTTAATGCTAAAGAACTCCTCGGTACCACGCAGATCCAAACTGCTGATGGAGCCCTCTACGGAAAAGTAGCGGGTGCTTCTATTCGTTCAAATGGTGGTGCTCCCGGTGGAGGTTTGTCTATTCAGTTGCGCGGTTTATCATCATTACAGGGCGCATCTCAGCCTCTTATTATTGTGGATGGCGTGTATATCAATAACTCTTTCCAGCGTTCAGGCAGGGCCTCAGTTACTGGGGCAGGTGCCGCTAATCAGGATGATGGCGCGAACCGCCTGGCCGATTTGAACCCATCTGAAATAGAGAGTATGGAAGTATTAAAAGGCCCATCTGCGGCTGCCATTTACGGTACGCGTGCCAATGCGGGTGTAATTGTTATTACTACCAAAAAGGGTAAGTCTGGAAGAACAACCGTTTCCTTTAATCAGGATATTGGAACAGCAAAACCTTTGCGTTTGCTGGGTGTAGATAACTGGACACCTGATAAAATCAACTTCTTCTTTACCACACCTGCCAGAAGGGCCACTGAATTACAGCGTCTAAATGATGCCAATGGTAACTTCATTGACTATGAAGACTATTTTTATGGTAATACCGGGATTTTGTCTAATTCAAGATTAAGTATAACAGGTGGTGATGATAAGACTAAATTCTTTGTTTCAGGTTCCATCACTGATGAAGAAGGAACAGTAAAGCGTACAGGTTTCGAACGCTATTCAGTGAGAGCTAATGTTGATCATAAGATTAATAAGAACATTACTGTTGGTATTAACTCTAACTTCATCAGATCAAATACCGACAGAGGATTTACGGGTAACCAGAATAATACGGGTGCCAGCATTGGTTATACCATGGCTAACGTACCCAATTATTTTGATTTGAGACCAAATGCCTTAGGTGTTTATCCAACCAATCCTTATGGTAATGAAAACCCGATTGCCTTAACAGATAAGGCTATCAACAACTCTTTGGTTAATCGCTTCATCCAATCATTCTTGTTTGATGCTACGCTGTTAAAGACAAGTTCATCTGTCTTGAAATTCCGTGCTAACGGAGGTCTTGATTATCTGCAGAATACAACCTTGGTTTACCTGCCAGAAGATTTACAATCACAACGCGCACAGGCAAACCCTGGTGATGTGTTTGTTGGAAAGCAAGAGAGCTTTAACACTAATTTCCAGGCAGCCTTGGTTTACGACTGGTCAGTGGGTAAAGTTAACTTAACTTCTCAAGCAGGTATTGTTCGACTTGATTTCATGAACGACCAACTTTTTAACAGAGGTCGTGGTTTAACTGCTGGGCAAACGAATCTAAGACAAGCTACAGTTCAGGCTATTGATGGGGATTTTCTAACAAGACAACAAGATGCTGGTATTTTCTTGCAGCAAGAAGCTAATTATGACGATAAGATTATAGCCACTGCAGGTATTCGTTGGGACAAGTCAACCACTAACGCTGACTACCAGAAACTATTTGCTTTCCCAAGAGGATCTTTGGCTGTCAACCTAACCAATTTTGATTTCTGGTCAGTAACTGCAGTAAGTCAGTTGAAACCACGTATTGCCTATGGGCAAACAGCCGGACCGGTTCCATTTGGTAGCACCTTTACTTCCTTAGATGCTGTTAACATTGGTGGTCGATTAGGTACTGCCGTTGGGATTGGTAGTGGTAACCTTACCATCGAACCAGAACGTGCAGAAGAAATTGAATTTGGTTTGGATGCGGGTTTCTTAGATAACAGAATTTCTTTAGAGGCAACTTATTATATTAAGACAACCAATAATAATATTCAGAATCTAAATCTTTCGCCAACAACCGGTGTAAATACAATACCAACAAATCAGGCAGCCCTTGAGAACAAAGGTATAGAACTTAGTTTGGGTGCTACTGTGTTTGAGAAGTCTAATGTAAGATGGTATACTCGTGCTATGTGGTGGAAAAATACTGCTACAGTAACAGAGTTGGGAATTCCCTCTTATTTAACAGGTGCATTTGGTTCTGGACTAGGTACCTTCCTGATTCGTGAAGGTTTAGCGCCCACTACTATTGTTGGAACTCCGGCTATAGCTCCAGGAGAATTTACTGTCTGGGGTGATTCTCAACCAGACTTCACCGCTTCATGGTATAACACAATTACCTTCCTGAAGAATTTTGATTTGAATTTTTTGATGGAGTGGAGAAAAGGTGGTGATAATATCAATTTAACAAGTTTCCTCAACGATACGGGTGGAACAACCAAAGGATGGTTTGAGGATGATGATGGCGATGGTATTCCTAATGGAAGACAAAGACCACCTGCACCTTTTAATAATGCAGGTCGCTGGGTACAAGATGCATCTTTCGTTAAAGTTCGTGAGGTGGGTCTTTACTATAACGTACCTAAAGCAACAACTGATAAATGGTTTGGGAATGTAATTCAGAAAGCTAAAATCGGTGTGTCAGGCAATAACCTGTTTATGTTTACTGACTATGAAGGATATGATCCCGAAACTTCAACATTTGGTGCGGCAGCCTTGGCGAACAATGTTGATATTGCTCCTTATCCAACACAGCGCAGATTATTCTTCCACATTCAAATTGATTTCTAATAGCATAACTATATGAAGAAAATAATGAAGCATGTAGCTGTATTACTGGTAGGCCTAACGGCTTGTAATCCGCTACAACTCGATGAAATTGTAGATCCGAACAATCCCTCGGTGGCAAGTGTAACCTCTAATGCTACCCGTAGCCAAGTTCAATTTTTGGTAACTGGATTGGAGTCAAGACATAGAGGCTATGTTACGAACGTATCACAGGCTTGGAATACTTTCGGTCGTGAGATCTGGTACTTGAATTCTTCTGATCCTCGTTTTCAAACGGATTGGTTAGGGCAAGGTGGCCGTGTGCCTGATGCAGCTTACTTTGGTTTTGGTACAACCGGTGGTGGATCATACGCATCACCTTACCAGGCCATTAAACAGGCACAAGTTTTAATTGATGCGGTTGATAATACGAGCTCTATTTCAGCTGAAGAGAAAAATGCCATCAAAGGCTTTGCTAAGACCATCATGGGCTACCAGTTTATGATTCCGGCAAACTTCGTTTATCAAAATGGTATTCGCATTGATGTGAAGGATCCGCTGAACCCAGGCCCTTATGTTACCTACCAAGAAGCGCTTACTTACGCTGAAGGTTTGTTGAATGAAGGTTTTGCAGATTTGGCCAATGCTGGCACTGGCTCCTCGGCATTTCCCTTTGCACTCACTGCTGGTTGGAATGGTTACTCAACCTTGGATGGATTGCGTTCGGTAAACAGAGCGATAGCAGCTCGTTTGAATGCTTATCAGAATGATTTTCAAGGAGTATTAAATGCTTTGGCTGGTTCTTTCATGAACCTGACTGGAAATTTAAATGCAGGACCTTCGCATCCTTATGGAGCACCTCCTGATGTTTTTAATCCACTATTCTATGTACCAAATGCAGCAACTACTACCATTGTCGTGGTGCACCCTTCTGTATTGGCAGATGCCACTCCTGGCGATAAGCGAGTAGCAGATAAGTTTTTAGAAAGGACTTCTCCAGTAACCGTATCTACAGACTTTAGTGTATTGGTGGGTACTCACCAGGATAGACGTTGGGCGGCTAATACTTCTTTTATTCCTTTTATTAAGAACGAGGAGTTGATATTGTTGAAGGCAGAAGCCCATGCAAGATTAAATCAGCCAACTGATGCAGTAGCAGCTATTGATATCATCCGCACTGCTGCGCAAGTTGGTCCTTATGCAGGGGCAACCAGTGAGGCTGCTCTCATTAATGAGATACTTTATCAAAGAAGATATTCATTGTGGGCAGAGCCTTGGGGACATCGCTGGATAGATGCCCGTAGGTACAATAAGCTAAGTGAGATTCCTACAAGCTATGATCAGGGAACAATTTTCACTCAATTCCCGCGGCCGCAGGCAGATATTAGCTGGGATTTATACTCAGGTAATTAGTAAATAATCGTAATTCATTTGAAGAGGCTGCCTGAAATGGCAGCCTCTTTGCTTTGTAAGCTCCATCTATTTGTGACGTATTTAAAAGATATATTTTATAGATGAATTATCTCTTTCAAAATGTAGGAATGCATGTATATCCGTGAACACTAATCACTAATTTGCATTTCGATTGGCTGAATTGATCAATGGGGGAGTTAAGCAAAATCATTCAAAAAACAAGCATTAAGAGAGCCTTCAATATCAGCAAGGTTCTTTCAAGCTACTATGTGTCTCGTATACGGGGTACAGAGAAACAATACGGCCTTCCAATCAGTATTTCTATAGAACCGACAACTAGTTGCAATTTAAGATGTCCAGAGTGCCCTAGCGGCTTGCGTTCTTTTACGAGGCCAACCGGAATGTTGCAGCAGGAAATATTTGAAGATGTCATCGATCAGTTAGCACCTACTTTAAGTTACCTCACTTTTTATTTTCAGGGAGAACCTTATTTGCATCCGCAATTTATACCGATGGTGCAGTATGCTTCTGCGAAAGGAATTTATACATCTACCTCTACCAATGCTCATTATTTAAAAGATGAGGCAGCACAACAAACCGTACTTTCCGGTTTAGATAAGCTCATTATTTCTATCGATGGCACTTCGCAGGATACCTATCAATCGTATCGAGTAGGTGGAGATTTGAGTAAAGTGATTGAGGGTACTAAAAATATTATAGCCTGGAAGCGAAAATTAAAATCCTCCACCCCTCATGTTATTTTTCAATTTCTGGTAGTCAAACCCAATGAACATCAAATTCCGCAAGTGTATCGACTGGCCAAAGAACTGGGAGTGGATGAAGTTAAATTAAAGACGGCCCAGATTTATGATTTTGAAAATGGTTCTCCACTCATTCCTACCC
>JALHOT010000029.1 GCA_022842845.1 Cyclobacteriaceae bacterium
TGATGGTAAAAGTATCCATGCTGATTACTTTTCCAGTGAGAATATTTTCTATGGCTCTCTCGAAGTTAAGGGGGATGCCCAGGTGCCTGCTCAAGCCATTGCCGGAACCCTTGGGTATAATGCCCATCGGCTGATCTGTATGAACCAAAGCCCTGGCTACTTCATTGACGGTACCATCGCCTCCTACGGCTACAATACTGGAATAAGCTTTCGCAAGGCCTGCTTGGGCCAATTCGGTAGCGTGCCCAGGACCACGCGTAAATTCTATGCTGCACTCCACATTGTGTCGGGCACAAATGTCCAGCATCTTACCTTCCACTTTAGGATGAAAGCCACCCCCTGCGAATTTGTTAATGATGAATAAAACTGAGCTGCCCGGCATTTTCGCGAAGGTACAGGTTCTTGTGAAAAGGAGAGAAAGCCTGTGTAAATTGAGCGTTAAATATCTGAGAAATCACACATGCCATTGTTTGTACCCAGAAAACTGAAATTCAAAGCCTGGAATCAGGAAGAGAAATTACTCATGCGACTCAATAGCATTGAATGCCAACGGGGTGAATTATTCAAGAAGAATCATGTGCTTTTACAGTTTACAGGTCTGCACGACAAGCAGGAAGAAGAGATTTATGACATGGATGTGTTGCTGAAGGGTAATATTAAATACCTCGTGCAGTGGAATGCTGAACTAAATGGATGGTATTATACTATGATGGATGATACACAAAGCCCTGTGCCACTCACGGCTGCAGAGGCATTGCAATGTATGCGCTTAAGAAGTTTTTTTGAGGAGTCGCTTTAATTAAGCCTTCAGCTTAGACTCTATATACTTGACGGCCTGTCCGTAGGTTTGCATCTTCTCTGCATCCTCATCCGGAATGCGGATACTGAATGATTGCTCAAACTCCATAACAATTTCTGCATAGTCGAGTGAGTCTATTCCAAGGTCTTTTACGAAATTGGCATCAGGGGTAATTTCAGATTCCGCGATACCGAGCTTATCAACTAAAATCTCAGTGACACGTTTGGCTACATCTTGCATAAGGGTGCGTAAGGTTCGGTAAAAGTATCAAAACGAAAGAAGCCTTCCAAACTAGGGTGGAAGGCTTTATTTCGCTTGTCATGTTACTGCCTAGTCGCGCTGAAGTGAACTGTCGCTGGTCACATTACGGGTGATGCTGGGATCTCCACGATAGACCACCGTGCTAGCTCCACTGGCTGTTACATCAAGGTTACTGGACACGGATACCTTGGCAACGCTGGCACCACTTACATTCAAAGTAGCTCTGGCTGTAGGCATGGTAAATGCTTTCATGGAAGATGCGCCTGATATTTCTGCCTGCAGGCTTTCGGCTGATCCACGTACATCAGCCACGGATGCTCCCGAAAGGTTGGCAACGATAGATCCTGCCTGTACATCTAATTGTGAAACCGATGCCCCTGAGAGAGAAAAGCGAAAGGCGCCTAAATCATCAAAGCCGGTAATGACAGAATTTGTAGCACCCGAAAAATTAACAGCCGCAATGGATGGCATAACAATATCGATATACGTTTCATGCTTCCTGTTTTCAAATTCATCGTAACGAACTACCAAAGTATTACCGCTCTTGTATACCTCTAGGTCATCTAGGTTTCTTCGGTCACCCCTTACCTGAACGCTGAAGTAATTACCTTGTTCAACACGGATAATCATGGCATCTCCGATTTCGAGTCTGTCAAATTCTGTAACATTGAAGTTCTCCTCCTGGTATTGAAGCGGGCCCTCATCTTCATAGTCGAAGCAGCTGCTTAATCCCAAACTAAGGATACTCAATACTAAAAGCTGGTTCAATAAGTTCTTTTTCATGTCTTTTCTGGTTGTTATACAGCTAAGACAAGGGAGAAGGTGTTTACCCCTATGCTTTTCTTAAATTTTTTTTGTGATTAAAAGCGCATGAAAAACGCTGTGCCTTCTCCGGGTGCTGATTTTACGGTAAGGCTGCCTTTATGCTGTCGCATAATTTGTCGTGAAAGGCTTAAGCCAATACCGGATCCATTCTTTTTAGTTGTAAAGAACGGTATGAATATTTTTTCAAGGGCTTCTGGATCAATGCCCGTACCATTGTCTTTAACTGAAATAATAATGCGTTGCTTATCACTTTGGTAGGCCTTCACTTCAATATTCCGGTTATCGGGTCTATCGAACGATTGCATAGCATTCTTTAACAAGTTGATAATGACTTGTTCGATTTGCCCTTTGTCGGCATGGATAGATAAAGTCTCGGGGTGTACGCTGAGGCTGCTTTGAATGTTGGCATCTGCCAGTTCTTTTTTGTGTAGTTGGCAAAGTTCATCTAGCAGGCTTTTTACTTCAATATCTACCATGCGAGGTTTGGGTACCATGGCCAGACTTCGGAATTCTTTGACGAAGTTGATAAGGCCTTCGCTACGTTTACTAATGGTTTTGAGCGATAGATGAATGTCTTCCAGCTGATCTTTGGTTACCGGTTGATCGCTGTTGCGTTCTAAATGTTTGCCAAGGTCTTCTTCCACCATGTCGGATAGGGAAGAGATGGGCGTCACTGAGTTCATGATTTCATGGGTAAGTACACGCACCAGGTTTTGCCAGGCTTCCATTTCTTTCTCTTCCAATTCGCTCTGAATGTTCTGTAAAGAGATCAGCTTCAGGGTTTCATTGCGCAAGGTGAGCTCAATGGCATAGATAGAGAGTTGCAGAAAATCTTCACCCACCTTAATGCGTGTTAGTTCGCGGCCTCCGGTTCTGAGCTTTGTAAAAACCTCGACCAGGTTATCGCTCACTTCTTTCAAGTCGGCAATGTTATCGATGCGATTTACCCGCAAGAGCTTCCGTGCGGCACTGTTGATGATTTCTATTTTGCCGTTCTCTTTAAAAACGATTAAGCCAATACCTACATGGGTAACAATATTTTTAAAGAAGAGGAGGTCGGCATCTTTTTCTTTACGTGTGTTACGCAGGTTGGTGATGGCCTCGTTCAGTTCGCGGTGAAGCTTTTGTACAGTGGCATCCTGACTATCTGTTTTGAAGCTGGCAGAGAGATCGTCAAAGCGAATGGAATCTAAAAAGGAAGCTATGTTACGATTGGAGCTGTCCAACTCCTGCACCAGTTGCTTTACCTGATAGGCCCCCAGTACGGCAAACAATAAAGCAAACCAATAATCTTGTGCACTGAAGAGAAGGTAGCCGAACCCTATCCATGTAGCCGTGAGTATGATGACACGGGGTACAATCGGTGAGCGCCAGTTAAATTCCATACTTCTCCATTCTACGATAAAGTGAGGCGCGGGTTAGGCCTAATTCATCGGCAGCCTTAGAAATATTGCCTCCATGCATGCTGAGGGCTTTTACAATGGCCGACTTTTCTACTTCATCAAGATTTAGAGTGTCGTTGGCTGCAGTAGTATTGGTCATGCTGCGGCTGAATAAGAAATCACTTTCCTGTAAGGAAGAAGAATCTGTCATGATGACTGCGCGTTCGATGGCATGCTGCAGTTCACGAATATTGCCAGGCCATGGATAGCGTTTTAGTTTATCCATAGCTTCTTGAGCAATCGTAGAAACATTTTTATGATACTTCTTTGCGTAATAGCTCAGATAATGTTTGGCTAGCAGTGGAATGTCATCCATGCGCTCGCTCAATGGTGGCACTTGTAGTTCTACTGTGTTAATTCTGTAAAGTAAATCTTGTCTGAAAGTGCCTTCTTGCACCATCTTCGTTAATGGCATGTTAGTGGCGCAAATCAAACGGATGTCAACAGGTACAGATTGATTGGACCCAACACGCGTTATTTGCCGTGACTGCAAAGCGCTGAGTAATTTACTTTGTAAGCTCATGCTTAGGTTGCCAATTTCATCTAAGAATAGGGTGCCGCCATTCGCCAGTTCAAAACGGCCGGGTCTGTCTTCCCGCGCATCAGTAAACGCTCCTTTCTTATGTCCGAACAGTTCACTCTCGAATAAGGTTTCTGTAATGGCACCCATATCAACCGATATAAAGCTTTTGTCTTTGCGCAAGGAGCGTTGGTGGATGGCACGTGCAATGAGTTCCTTACCGGTACCGTTTTCACCCAGTATCAATACGTTGGCATCAGTCTTGGCTACTTTATCGATGATGGTGAAAACTTCTTTGATGGCAGGACTTTCACCAATGATATCACCAAAAGGTTTGCTGATTTGCTCTTCGAGTAGTTCTTTAGCTTTCTTGAGTTTATCTACTTCGAGGTAGGATTGCTTTAATTTAATGGCAGTATTAATGGTGGCAATCAGTTTTTCATTTTGCCACGGCTTTAACACGAAATCAGTAGCGCCCATCTTCAATGCCTTCACGGCCATCTCTACATCGCCAAAGGCCGTGATCATGATTACCACCGCATTGGGTTCATGGCCGAGAATTTGTTCGAGCCAGTAAAAGCCTTCCTTACCACTGGTAATGTCTTTGCTGAAGTTCATATCCAGCAAAATGACATCGTAGGTATCGTTGTGCAGCAGGAATGGAATCTTGTTTGGATTTTTTTCGATGATAACTTGGTGGTTCTGCTTTTTCAGCAGCATTTTGGCTGCCAACAAAACATCTTCATCATCATCTACCATTAAAATTTTACCACCTTCTTGACTCACGGCTTAGGGCTTTTAGTTGTAAAAGAAACTGTATAGGAAAAATCTATGCCAAGTGCTTAGGCCTTGATTTTCAGCGTTCTAATGTGAACACTACGATCGGAAAGGTACAAAAATGTTCAAAACCGAACACTGTTATTCCGGGTTGAACTCAAAAATTTCAAAGCTGTTGCCTTTTACACCAAAGAGTCGATCATCTGTTAAAAACACTTTATCAAAGGCTTTGAAGGTACTCTTGGTACGTAGGTCATTGTTAAACAGGCTCATCATGTCAAGCTGATCGCCCCTGGTAATTGTCAGATCTTCACCAAAGAAGTCAAAGCTTTGACCAGGCTTCAATTCTACTTTGCGGATGTACCGGCCCATGGCGCTGAAAATATGCAGGCCTTGAGTGGTATGTACAAAAAGAAAACGCTGGTACTCTCTGATGTTCAGTAACTTTTCATTTTGGATATTGAAAGCTTCAATGCGTTCGTCCACCACTACTTCTTGTGTTTTATAATTTACTTTTTTAATGCTCCCATCGGCATGGTCGTAAATCCAGAAGTGCTGCTGATCGAAAGCGGCTGCTACCCACTGAGGTTCTATGGCAAAGACAGAGTCGATGGTGAATGACTGCCGCAACTCAAGCTCTGGATTGTACATCAGAATTTGCTGGTTTGCTCGATCATAAAAGACCACCTGTGTCAGGTGCCAGACATCAAATTGGGTGAGTTGATGAGCTTTGGTAAAGACAATAGATTGTAGAACCTGACCGTTTTTATCATATCGGATTACTTTTCCATCGGCTACCACATACAATTCTCCGGCAGGATTGATGCCGGTAAAATACAATTTATCGAAACTAAGTGTTTTGATTTTAACACCTTGTGCTCCACTGGTATAAGCCAGTACCAGGCATGACACAATAAAGAGGAGGCGTATCATGGGTTAAAAGTTTTTAGTTCAACATGCTGTCCATCGTACACAGCATAAGTGTTAAAGTGTACCCATTCGCCCAAGTTAATGTAGCGGCTATTTTCTGCAACCCCTAAATCGAGTGGTAAGTGGCGGTGACCAAATACATAAAAATCGTGATGCTTTACTTGCTCTTGTTCTTTGCAATAGCTTAATAAAAACTCATTGGCTTCACCTTTGAACTTCTCCTCTCGTTTCATATTGCTGATGCGGCTCTTATGCGACCAGAAGTTGGCAAGTCCTATGCCAAAGTTTGGATGCAAACGTGCAAACAACCATTGACAGATTTGACTGTTGAAAAACTTTTTGAGGAGTTTATAAAAATGATCTCCTGGTCCAAGACCATCTCCATGGCCGATCATCAGGCGCTGCCCGTTGACTTCCAGTATTAATGGTTCCCGATAAATGGGGATGCTTAATTCTTTGGGGAAGTAATCGAACATCCACATATCGTGGTTGCCGGTGAAAAAGTAGATCGGTATGCCGGCATCTCTCATTTGTGCAAGCTTGCCTAGCAATCGTATATGTCCACGAGGGATGGCATGCTTATATTCAAACCAGAAGTCGAAGATATCGCCTAACAAAAAGATGGCTTGTGCATCTTCTTGAATGCTATCCAGCCAGGCGATGATGCGCTTCTCACGCGCTATGCTTTCAGCATGGTTGGGTACCCCCAGGTGAAAGTCTGAGGCAAAGTATATCTTCTTATTGTTCAGTTTAATTTTCATGAAAAAATCTTGCATGCAAAGAAACAACTTTGATTTCAAGGCACAAGCTGTGCTTGTTAAGCTTTGGCCTTCGATGCAGCATTTGTTAAATTAAATTTTACCGTCCTTGATCTCTTCTACCACACCCGGATCTAGCAAGGTGGAGGTATCGCCCAGGTTAGACAGATCACCTTCTGCAATTTTGCGCAGAATTCTTCGCATGATTTTCCCGCTGCGTGTTTTAGGCAATCCTTTCACAAACTGAATCTTGTCTGGTTTTGCCAAAGGACCAATCATGCGTGCTACTGTCTGGGTAATGTCTTGTCTTGATAAGGCTTCATCACCATGATTACCGGTATAGATTACATAAGCATAAATGCCTTGTCCTTTAATGTCGTGCGGATAACCCACCACGGCACTTTCGACCACACCCGTGTGCATGTTAATGGCATTCTCCACTTCGGCTGTCCCAATGCGGTGGCCGCTCACATTTAACACATCATCTACGCGCCCCGTGATTCTATAGTAACCATTTTCATCGCGCAGGCAGCCATCGCCAGTAAAATAAAGACCTGGATAGGCATTAAAATAATTTTGCCTGCAGCGCTCATGATCGCCATAGGTAGTGCGTAACATGCCTGGCCATGGAAAGCGTATGCATAAGTTACCACTCACGTTATTGCCAATGATCTCATTACCATTTTCGTCTACCAATAAAGGTTGTATTCCTGGTAAGGGTAAAGTAGCATAGGTGGCTTTTGCGGGTGTGACGCCTGCCAGATTGGAGATCATGATACCTCCTGTTTCGGTTTGCCACCAGGTATCAACTACCGGGCATTTTTTCTTTCCTACATTTTCGTGATACCAATGCCAGGCTTCTTCATTGATGGGTTCTCCTACCGTGCCCAATACTTTTAAAGAGCTGAGGTGTTTGCCCTGCAAAGGCCCCAGGCCGAAGCCCATTAAGCTGCGAATGGCTGTTGGCGCAGTATATAAAACATTCACGTGGTATTTATCAACAATGTCCCAAAAGCGTCCTGCATCTGGCCAGGTAGGAACTCCTTCGAACATCAGACTGGTGGCACCGGCACTTAAAGGTCCGTATAAAATGTAGCTGTGACCGGTAATCCATCCTATATCAGCTGTGCAGAAGTGGATATCATCAGGATGATATTGGAAGACATTGACAAAAGTATAGGTAGTCCAGACCATATATCCTGCACAAGTGTGTACTACGCCTTTGGGTTTTCCGGTAGAACCTGAAGTATACAGAATGAACAAAGGATCTTCAGCGTCCATGACTACGGCAGGAAAATCAGGATTGCCCTGGGTTTCAACTTTTTTAATTTCATCTTCCCACCATACATCGCGACCTTTTATCATACTTACCGGCACACGGGTTCGGGTAAGTACTATCACACGTTTTACAAAACGGCATTGCACCAGGGCATCGTCAATCACGCTTTTCAAAGGGATGTCCTTATTACCCCTGAAAGCCCCATCGCTGGTAACAATAAACTGAGCTTGTGCATCGATCAGTCTGTCGGCAATACTTTGGGCACTGAAGCCACCAAAAACAACTGAGTGAATGGCCCCTAAGCGCGCGCATGCTAAAATAGCAATGGCCAATTCCGGCACCATGCCCATGTAGATACAAACACGATCGCCTTTTTGTACACCATTATTCTTCAGTACATTCGAAAATTGCATCACCTTAAAATGTAAATCGCGGTAAGTAAGAATACGGTGATGTTCTTCCGGATCATTAGGTTCCCATATAATGGCAGGCTTATCTCCATGCGCAGCCAGGTGCCTGTCGAGGCAGTTCTCGGTGATATTAAGCTGAGCGCCTTGAAACCATTGAATAGAAGGTTCTGTAAAATTCCAGGTCAAGACATTATCCCATTTTTTCCTCCAAACAAAAGAAGAAGCCACCTCAGCCCAAAAAGCTTCTGGATCAGTAACGCTTTTTTGATAGGCCTGTTGATAGGCTTCGAGCGAGGTTAGTTGAAATGGATATGCCATAAGCAGATGATTTATCACCTAAAATAAGCATAGTCTAAAACGATCGCTAATGATTTCAGCAAAGATCGATGAGCGGTAGGCACAAACTATTCATGATGGATGATAGGTTGTTTTAAAATTTTTAAGTCGATGGCGATAAATGAAAGAAGCCGCCCGCAGTATTTGTTGAAACACTGAAGAAGGCGGCTCCTTAAAAGACACACTAGCAATGTTAGAAGATGTTGCTTAGTCCAAAGAACTTATCTAAAATGATTAAAATAGACAAGATACCCAGCAGCACAGGGCAAACATAACTGATGGTGAAATGCAAGTACTTTCTTAAGAAAGAGCTCATGTAGCCTGCATTGCCAATGGCTAATTCATTATCCATATTCTTTACTTTCCACTGATAGGTAATGAAAATACACATCAAACATCCGCCAATCGTTAAGGTAAGATCGCACATGTCTGCAATAAAAGTGAGGAAGTCTCTTCCCTGGTAGAAGGGCAATTGGTTCAGCGCAGGAATCATGCCCTGACTCATCATGCTGGGTAATCCGATGATAAAAATTAAGATAGCCAATCCCCACACTACAGTAGTTCTCTTAAGTTTTTTCTGATCGACCAGGTAAGTAGTGGGTACTTCTAATAATGAAATGGTAGAAGTAAGCGCGGCAAAGCAGAGTAATAAGAAAAAGCCACCACCCACAATGCGCCCCAGAATAGGACCCATATCGCTGAACACCTCAGGCAAGACCATAAATACTAAAGCTGGGCCTTCGGTGGGTGACATGTTTTGAGAGAAAACCAGTGGAAACACCATTAAACCCGCCAGGAAGGCAACTGAAGAATCGGCAATCGAAATAACTGCCGCAGAAGATACAACGTTTTGCTGTTTGCTTACATAAGAGCCATAGGTAATTAAAGCACCCATACCCAATGACAGTGAGAAGAATGCCTGCTTCAAGCCATCAAAGATGGTTTGTACTTTGATTTCGCTTAGCTCAGGGATCAGGTAAAACTTTACACCGGCCATCGCATTTGGCAGTGTTAAGCTATAAATAATCAGTGCAACCAATATCACATATAAGGAAGGCATCATAATTTTATTGGCGGCCTCAACGCCTTTTTGAATACCCCTTGAAACGATCAAAGCAGTCAGTATCATGAAACCAAGAGAGAACCACAGGTTATCGCTGATATCATTTACATAGGCACCGAAGAAAGAGCCAAAATCACCTTCGCTGAGCAAATCACCAAAAGAGATTTCCAGGAAGTAACCAAAAGCCCAACCGGCTACGACATTATAAAACGATAGAATAAAAACGCCTGCTAAAATGCCAAATAAACCCAGATAACCCCATCGCTTGTTACCAAGCTTGGTATAAGAACCCATGGCATCACTGCCTGCTGCACGACCAATGGCAATTTCTCCTACCATGATAGGGAAGCACAGCAAGAATATACAAATAAGGTATATGAGCAAAAAGGCAGCTCCTCCATTTTGACCGGCCAGGTAGGGAAATCGCCAGATATTACCCAAGCCTACTGCCGAGCCTGCAGCTGCTAAAATGAAGCCTATACGGCTGGAAAAGTTTCCTCTGTTGCTTGACATACGTTCGTTATGTAAAAAAATGTCGGGCAAAATAGGTTCTAAACTTTAATAATCAAATTCTCGTTAAGACTGAAGCAGGCTTGTTTACCAAACATCCTCATCAAGTATATCAGAATAAAGGCATACATTTCACCGTTTACTGATAACTTCGCATCAGCATTTTATGGAAGCATACAGGAGACTGACCACACAAGAAAAGGCACTTCAGATTAACCTCGATCGCAGTATTTATGGCTCTTTTGCAGAAATCGGAGCAGGCCAGGAGGTAGCCGCTAACTTTTTTAAGGCCGGAGGCGCTTCAGGTACTATAGCCAAAACTATTTCCGCTTACGATATGAAGTTCAGCGATGCCATCTATGGCCATTGCGAACGTTATGTGTGTGAGGATCGCCTTGATAAGATGCTGGATCATGAGTACGGCCTATTGCCCGAAAGACTTCCCCATAGAGTAGAAAACACGCGCTTCTTTGCTTTTGCCGATACTGTAGAAACACTCAACTATGAGCGCACGAACCAAGCCCATGGCTGGTTAGGCTTTCGTTTTCAGTTAAAGCCTAATGGTCCAATTAACGATTACGTGATCCACGTAAAAATGCACGACAATGACCCCTTACAGCAGCAATATGCCTTGGGTATTGTAGGGGTAAATATGGTATTTGGTTGTTACAAACTTACCGATCCGGAGCAGATCATGCTGTCTTTATTGGATGGGTTAAGTACTCGCAGAATTGAAATTGATATGTTCAGGCTCGAAGGTCCGGATTTCAAACATGTCGATAACCGCCTGATGGCACTGAAGTTGGTGAAGAATGGCTTGACAAAAGCCGCCATGTTTGGACCTGATGGCAACGTGATGCAGCCCTCCGAAGCTTTGTATAAAAAGAATGTATTGGTGCTGCGCGGTCGTTTCAGGCCGCCAACGCATGTGAATGTGGATATGCTGTTAGCCTCCCGCAGACATTTTAAAACAGAACCTGATGTAGACCGCGCGAAGATTATGCTGGTCAGCGAGCTGACGTTGAACGATCTTAGTCCGGATGGTAAAATAGATGAGAAAGATTTCTTACACCGCGCTGAGATCTTATGCTCTCTCGGACAAAATGTGTTGGTGTCAAATTACTTTGAATACTATCGCCTGGCGGAATACCTTACCAAGATCACCAAAGGCAAGAAGATTGGTATGATCATGGGTGTTTTTGCCTTGCAGAAAGTATTTGAAGAAAAGACCTACGAAAATATCCGTGGGGGGATTATGGAATGCTTTGCTTCATTGTTCGGTTCCAATATCAAACTATACATCTACCCTGCGGCAAGACCCAATACCAACGAGCTTTTTACGCTTGAGAATTTTGAAAAGGACTTGCCGGCTAATCTCAAGAACTTATTCCGCTACCTAATGGACAATAATAAGCTGCAGGATGTTGAGGGCGCCAACATCAATAACCTGCACATTATTTCAGATAATGTATTGGCCATGATCAAGAAAGGCGAAGAAGGATGGGAGAGGTTTGTTCCACACAAAGTAGAGGAGGCTATTAAAGAGCAAGGACTCTTTGATTTTCCGGGTCTGAAAAAACTGGCTTCACTAAATTAAAAAAAGACAATCCCTTGACGATCTGATTGGCTCATCTAATCTTCACAAAACAAAGTTGTAAGCCACAAAAATTTTGCTTTTCTCAACTCTTAATGCGCTTGGGGTTTTCAGTCACAAAGGCTTCCCACGATTTACTCTTTGATTCTGGCTTACCCTTTTGATAATGATGGCAAAGTGCCACTGCCAAGGCATCGGTAGCATCCAGTAGTTTGGGGGCCTCTTTAAATTTGAAGATGGTCATGAGCATGGCGGCTACTTGTTCTTTCGAAGCATTGCCATTGCCGGTAACGGATTGCTTTACTTTTTTAGGGGCATACTCTACAATAGGAATATCGCGGGCCAAAGCTGCCGACATGGCTACGCCCTGTGCACGCCCCAGCTTTAGCATGGATTGTACGTTCTTCCCAAAGAAGGGTGCCTCCAGGGCTACTTCATCCGGATGGTATTCATCAATGATATGGGTTACCCGCTCAAATATTTTCTTCAGCTTCAGTTCGTGTCCTTCGTATTTGCTTAAATGAATAACACCAAACTGTAATAGCGCTACCGATGAGTTTTTAATGCAGATGATGCCATAACCCATTACATTCGTGCCTGGGTCAAGGCCTAAAATGATTTTTTCTTTTACTACCTTACTCACTGTGTAAACTTAGTCGATTTTCTTTTGGACATAGTTCTCTCCATCATTTTTATTCTATACTTATTCTTACTGCTTGCCTTAGGAATAGGGTGGAGGAAAAGCTTGCAACCAAAGGCTGGCTTTCAAACAGCACAACCCTTTGTCTCAGTGGTGATCGCGGCCCGCAATGAAGCGAAAAACTTGCCTGTCCTGTTACAGGATTTACATCAACAACAGTATATCAATATGGAAGTGATTGTCGTGGACGACCATTCGGAAGATAATACCACTGCGGTTTTTAATCAGACAGTCAAAGACTTCAATAATTCCGGGAGATCATTTCAATGCATCACTAATAAAGGTACAGGCAAGAAAGCAGCACTCAGTACCGGCATAGCACATGCCAGCGGCAGCATCATCTTGACCACCGATGCCGATTGCCGTGTGCCCAAGACCTGGATCAGTAAAACAATAGAACAGTTCGAAGAAAGTACACACATGCTGGTAGGGGCTGTTCGTATCTCCGGTACGGGCTTTATAGATCGCTTGCAACAGTTGGAATTTGCAAGTCTCATTGCCTCGGGTGCCGCTAGCCTGGCAAACAATCTACCTACCATGGCCAACGGAGCTAACCTGGCTTTTCGTAAGAGCAGCTTTGAGGCAGTGAAAGGTTATGCGGGCAATGCACACATTCCCTCCGGAGATGATGAGTTTTTATTGCGTAAGATGCATCAGGCTTTTCCTGATGGAGTTCGTTTTAATGCTGCCCCGGATGCAGTGGTGAGTACCCAGGGTCAGGAAAGCCTATCGGCTTTTATACAACAAAGAATACGCTGGGCGAGCAAGTGGAATCTGCACCCAAGCATTTTTAGCAAGAGCCTCGCTTTGCTGGTATTCATGTTTCAAGTCAGCTTTTTATTAAGCCCCTGGTTAATGGTAGGTGGCTGGCTCTCATGGCCTTTAGGCCTGGCACTCTTAACACTCAAAGCCCTGGGTGAAGCCATTTTCTTTCTGCCAGTGCTCCGTTACTTGCGCATCAACTTTTATGTACCGGCCTTTTTATTTTTACAATTTATATACCCCCTTTACGTTGTGGGCATAGGATTGTTAGCCAATGCTTTGGGTTATCGCTGGAAGGGAAGGCGCTATGGTAGTTCGCAATCTGCCGACTAAGTTCTATTTTTGTATATGCTCGACCCCTCTCTCCAGAAAAAGTTTGACCGTAAAAACCTTGAGCTCAATGCTTTACTTGAAGTAACACAGGCCATTAATGCCAATAAAACAGAAGCAGAGCTCTTTAAGATATTCAACTTTACCGTGATCGCTAACCTGCAGGTAAAGAAGCTGGCGCTGTTTGTGTTTGATGAAACCTGGAGTTGTAAGGTGAATTATGGTACCGCCCGATCACTCAAATCTTGTAAGTTACCAATGGTCTTCCATCGGGAAACCAACATCCGTCAGGTAGCCGATTTTCAAGAACCTGACTTCACGGAATTTGAAATGTTGATTCCTGTAGTACACAAAACACAGGTATTGGCTTTGGTATTTGTTGGCGGACTAGAAAGTCATAACCACGACTTTGAAGATGGTCTGAAATTTCTGCAAGCGCTGAGCAATATCACCATTGTGGCTATCGAGAATCAGAAACTGACACGCAAACAATTAGAGAGAGAAGCCTTTCGCAAGGAGCTTGAGATTGCCAGCGATGTACAGCAGTTTCTCTTCCCTGAGAAGTTGCCTAATACCGATCGCCTGCGCATGGAAGCAAGCTACCTGCCACACGATTTGGTGGGTGGTGATTATTATGATTTCATTCCGATTAATAAGAATCAGTTTCTGATTTGTGTGGCCGATGTGAGTGGCAAAGGCATGGCTGCGGCCCTTATGATGTCAAACTTCCAGGCGTCTCTGCGTACTTTACTGCGCCAGACACCGAACCTGCGTGAGATAGTGGAGGCCCTCAACTTTCAGGTGATGGAAAATGCCAAAGGGGAGAAGTTCATCACTTTTTTTGGTGCCATTTATGATCTGGAGCTTAAAACCATGGTCTACATCAATGCGGGCCATAACCCTCCCATTCTCATCAAATCCAATGGTGAGCAGGTATTGCTCGAAGAAGGCTGTATGGTATTGGGGGCAGTGCCTGATTTGCCTTTTATCAATGAAGGCTTCATGACCAACCTTGATGATTTTTTAATCTTCTGCTACACCGATGGCGTTACCGAAACGGTGAGCGAGAATGGGGAGGACTTCGGACTGGAAAGTTTACAAGCTTATTTCAGCAAGGCCGATAACCGGGTGAAAGATTTAAGCACCATCCACCAGGATATTATTGTTGCTCTCGATACACACAAAGGTCGCAACCCCTACCACGATGACATTACCATGCTCTCGTGTCGGGTAGGCTGATGCGTAAAGGCCACTCCCTATTTGTGTGTGGCTGTTAATTATCGGATAGAAAAACGATGCGCAAGTGCAAATTGATTAATTTTCAATTTCTGTATTCAACGCATGCTGCACCGAACACCTTTTCTGCTACCGCTCTTATATCCGCGATTGTTGTGGCGCATGCCTGCCGATACAAAAACACTCTACCTCACCTTCGATGATGGACCTGTGCCAGGGCCCACTGAGTTTGTACTAGATACATTGAAGCAATATGGCATCGAAGCTACCTTCTTTTGCATTGGCGATAATATCCATAAGCATCCTGAGGTCTTTTCAAAAATTATAGCAGCGCAGCACGCCATCGGCAATCATACCTTTAATCATGTAAAAGGTTGGCAAACAGATAATGCTACTTACCAACAAAATATATTGTTGTGCGATGAACAAATCCTTAAGCACCAGACTTTGCCATCTGTACGATATTTCCGTCCTCCTTATGGGCGCATTAGGCGTTCGCAGATCAAAGCCTTGCATGATCGCACCATCGTGATGTGGGATGTGCTCACGCGCGATTATGATGTAAGCCAAAGTGCTGCACAATGTTTGCGTGGTTCTTTACAGGCAACCAGGAATGGTTCCATTGTTGTCTTTCACGACAGCCTCAAAGCATCGCGCAATCTTTACGCAGTGTTACCGGCCTATATCGAAGCATGTTTGGCGCAAGGGTATACATTTAGAGCTTTGCGATGAGTAAGAGAATCCTCATAGCACCACTCGATTGGGGTCTGGGTCATGCTACGCGTTGTATCCCTATCATTCAAAGCTTATTACAACAAGGCCACTTGGTGTGCATTGCCAGCAGTGGACTAGCCTTGCCCTTGCTGCAGGAAGAGTTTCCACAACTTACCTTCTTTACCTTGCCCTCTTACAAAGCCCGCTATGCCAGGCGAATGCCTTTTATGCTCAAAGTGTTTTGGCAAATACCTTATTTCTTGTGGGTGATAAGACAAGAGCATAAGCAGATAGAAAAATTGGTAAGGGCCCATGGTATAGATTTAGTGATTGCTGACAATCGTTATGGTTGCTATAGCCAACAAGTAAAGAGTATATTCATCACCCATCAACTCAACCTGCAAATGCCAGGAGCCTTGCGCTGGATGCAAGGCATGGTCAATTGGATGAATCATTATCTGATCAGGCGCTTTGATGCTTGCTGGGTACCAGACTTCCCCGACCACCGCCTGAGTGGCATCTTATCGCAGGCCCGAAGCATGCCCGTATCTTTCATGGGTGTGTTGTCGCGCTTTGAGAAGGCAAGTAGTCAAGCAGTATCGCAATTTGATTTACTCGTGTTGTTATCCGGACCAGAGCCGCAAAGAACCATCTTGGAAGAGAGACTTCTCACACAGTTAAAAAGCTACCAGGGCAAGGTGATGCTGGTGCGTGGATTACCAGGCCAACATCCATTACCCACACAGCTGCCTGCCAGTCTACAGGTGCTCAACCATGCGCCCGCACAGGCCTTGCAAAGCATCATCGAAAGCAGTGCTTGCATATTGGCCCGCTCTGGGTACACTACCGTGATGGATCTTTACGTGTTAGAGAAACGCGCCATCTTTATTCCCACCCCCGGCCAGACAGAACAAGAATACCTGGCCCGACAACTCATGCAGCAAGGCATAGCCTTCAGCATGCCACAAGATGCCTTTGATTTGCAGGAGGCCCTCAGGCAAAACAGGCAATATAGCGGCTTTCACCATTCGGAAGCGGGGAGCCCCTACTTAGAGGTCTTACTTCAATCCATCCCTAGTGCCTAAGTCCAGTCGTGCAGCGAACGCTTAATCTTTTTACCTTCGCGCTTCTATTCTTCTTGCATGATTGATACACACGCTCATATTTACTTAGCAGAATTTAAAGATGACCGCCAGGCCATGCTAGACCGCTGTCGCGCACAAGGCCTGAGCAAAGTGCTTATGCCTAATATCGACAGTACATCTATCGATGACTTACTGCAGTTGGAAAGCGAAGCCCCCGATCTGTGTGTGCCCATGATGGGCTTGCATCCTTGCTATGTGAAGAAAGGCTTTGAAAAGGATCTGTATTTAATTGAAGACTGGTTGAACAAGCGAAGCTTTTGTGCGGTAGGAGAGATCGGTACAGATTTATATTGGGATAAGTCATTATGGGCTGAACAGCAGGAAGCTTTTGAAGTACAATTGAACTTAGCGAAGAAGCACAAGCTACCTGTCTCCATCCATTCACGCGAAAGCACAGAAGAAGCCCTGGGCATTATAGAAAAACTTCAGGATGGTCAGCTGTCGGGTGTTTTTCATTGCTACAGTGGTACCCTGGATCAGGCAGAAAGAGCGATCAAGCTGGGCTTTCATTTGGGCATTGGTGGTGTGGCTACTTTTAAGAAAGGAGAATTAGATGATCTGCTGCGCGCTACCGACCTGAAGCATTTAGTTTTAGAAACAGATAGTCCTTATTTGGCACCGGTGCCTTATCGCGGTAAGCGTAACGAGCCTTCTTATTTACATTATGTGGCTGAGAAAATTGCTTTGGTGAAAATGCTTACCCTCAGCACCGTGATCGAACAAACGACACTCAACGCAAAAGCTATCTTTACACTATGAAGTTGAATACCACCCATATCAACACAGCCTTAACAGGGAAGGCCAGGGCCAAAGTGCTCATCATTTATACAGGAGGCACTTTTGGTATGATGCGCAATGAAGCAGGCACCCTGGCGCCTTTCAACTTCTCGAGCATTGTAGAGCACTTGCCCACCTTGCGCAACCTGGCCTTAGAGCTTACCGTTATTTCTTTTGATAAACCCATAGATTCCTCCAACATACAACCGGCCCACTGGCAGGTGATGGTTGATATCATTGAGCAGCATTACCATGCCTTCGATGGCTTTGTGGTATTGCATGGCACCGATACCATGGCCTTCTCGGCCTCGGCCCTCAGTTTCATGTTGCAAGGCCTGGCTAAGCCGGTGATCTTCACCGGAGCCCAACTGCCCATTAGTGAACCTCGTTCGGATGCCCGCGAAAATTTGATTACCGCTTTAGAGATAGCAGCTGCCGTGGAGGCTGGGAACCCCATCGTGCCAGAAGTGGCCATCTTCTTCGACTTTGAGCTGCTGAGAGGTAACCGTTCTAAGAAAGTAGAGAGTATGCAGTTCGATGCCTTTGACTCAGGCAACTATCCGGCCCTGGCTACGGCAGGAGTGAAGATAGAGTATAATAAGAGTGTGATGCGTGCTGCCGGGCCATCCTTGAAGGTGATCAAATCCTTTGATACGCAGGTGGCTGTGCTCAAGCTCTACCCGGGCTTAAACTTCAGCATCCTGCGGTCGCTACTGGCAACCCCGGGCTTGCGTGCCTTGATCATAGAAACCTATGGCAGTGGCAATGCCCCAACAGAAACCTGGTTGCTGGATGCTTTAAAGGAGGCCATTGCGCAGGGTTTATTGATCTTGAATATATCACAATGTTCAGGTGGTAAAGTGAATCAAGGTAAGTACGAAACCTCCAAGGCATTGGCGGAGATGGGTGTATTGGGCGGTGCCGACATGACGCTCGAGGCAGCTCTGACTAAGTTGATGATCTTACTAGGCAATTATAGTATAGAAGAAGTGAGGACGATGATCACCCAGCCTTTGGCGGGAGAACTGAGTGTGTAGTCAGATTAAGATCAATGACAATACAATGCACTTGCTTATCCAACAGGAAGATTAAGGTTGTTGGCTGATAAAGTGAGAATGCGGAGAGGGCGGGATTCGAACCCGCGATACCCTTTCAGGTATACACACTTTCCAGGCGTGCTCCTTCAACCACTCGGACACCTCTCCAAAAAAAGTGTGCAAAAGAATCAATAAAATATGCCTAAAACAAGCCATTATCAGAAAGATATGGGCTTGAGGCCTAAATATCTCCCGCAAGGCATGTGACTTTTCATTTAAATAGGAATTAAGCCAATGGTTTATGGTAAATGTGACCTTTCACAGAAAAAAATGTTGAAAAGTGTTTAGAAATCAACAAAACCTTTAATTTTGGCACTTTCAAAAACGCTAAAAGCATACTTAAACCTTTAACTATGAAAAAACAACTTGCGATTTTCGCTATGGTGGGGGTTCTTTTCTCCACTTCCCTATTCGCACAGGATTCTACTCAAACTGCTGCTGCGGATTCCGCACAAACTACCGCTGTAGCGGCTGAACCAGAAGCTGCTCCCGTAGAAGAAGCAGTGGCTGAAGAAGAGGCCTCATTCCACCAAGTATTGAAAGACCAGTTTATTGCTGGTGGTGTTGATTTTATGTGGCCAATCCTGATCTGTATGATTTTGGGTCTTGCTGTTTCTATTGAAAGAATTATCACTTTGAATCTGGCTACCACCAACACCAAGAAGCTTCTTGAGTCAATCGAAGGCGCTTTGAGCAAAGGTGGGGTAGAAGAGGCTTTAAAAGTGACTAAAAATACAAGAGGCCCTGTGGCTTCAATCTTTACACAAGGTTTAATGCGCTACCACGAAGGCGTAGACATGGTTGAGAAGTCAATCGTTTCTTACGGTGGTGTGGAAATGGGCCGTTTAGAGAAAGGTTTGATCTGGATCTCTTTGTTCATCGCGCTTGGTCCTATGCTTGGTTTCTTCGGTACTGTAATCGGAATGGTGCAGGCCTTCTCTGATATCGAAGCAGCCGGTGATATCTCCCCTAACATTGTTGCGGGTGGTATGAAGGTGGCCTTGATCACAACTGTAGGGGGTCTGGTAGTAGGTATGGTGTTGCAGATTCTTTATAACTATCTGGTTTCTAAAATTGACTCTATCAGCAACAACATGGAAGATGCTTCTATTTCGTTGGTAGATATTTTGGTGAAGTACAAGTTGGTTAACAACAAATAATAAACAAACAGACGATGCTAGCAAATGATGGTTTAATAAATGCAGGTTTGTGGATATTCTACATACTCCTGTTTGCCAGTATTGCGACAGCCGTAGTATTCCCTTTGCTCCATGCAGCAAAAACCCCAGGTACTTTTAAGAAGTCCCTGATCGGTATTGGTGCTTTAGTGGTAGTATTCGGAATTTCTTATGCGCTCTCTGGCTCAAGTGTTACCGCCAAACAAATGGCGATGGGCGTAGACGAGAGTTCTTCCAAGTTGATTGGAGCAGGTCTTGTGATGTTCTATTTCGTATTGTTTGGTTCAGTAATTGGAATAATCTATTCTGAAATCTCTAAAGCTATAAAGTAATGCCAAGAGCAACGCCCGATATCCCGAACGCATCCATGGCAGACATTGCCTTCTTGCTGCTTACCTTCTTTTTGGTAACAACAACGGTAGCCAATGACAAGGGATTGACCTTGCTTCTACCTCCTCCTCCAGAGGCCCTGCCCCCGGATTTGGATGTGAAGATTCAGGAACGCAACCTTTTCAAGATTCAGATCAACTCTTTCGATGCCATGCTGGTTGAGGGTGACCCCTACACTGGTAATATGCGTGAGTTGTCTGATCAGATCAAGGCTTTCGTTCTTAATAATGGTTTAGATCCTGAATCATCTGATAGTCCTGATAAGGCTATCGTATCTTTCAAAACTGATAGGGGCACATCCCATAAAAAGTTTGTAGAGGTACTAGATGCTGCACAACGTGCTTATTACGAGATCTACGCTGATAAAATTGGTGTTACCGTTGATAAGTGGAGAGATATTGCTTCAGATCCTGAGCAAAAGGAGCTGTACAATAAATCCCGCGAAGGTGTACCTATGGCGATCTCTATTGCAGAACCAACTAAAGTAGGAGGGTAATTATGTCGAAGTTTAAAAAGAAAGCCAACGTAAAGCAGGAGATACCCACCTCCTCCATGCCTGATGTTGTGTTCATGTTGTTGTTCTTCTTCATGGTAACAACTCAGATGCGCGATTCCAGTATCATGGTAAAGCAAAAAATGCCTCAGGCTACGCAGTTACGTAAGCTCATGCGTAAGTCTTTGGTTACTTACTTGTACATTGGTGAGCCTAGCAAAACCGATCAATATGGTAAGGAGCCTAAAATTCAGGTTAACGATGTATTCATCGAACCCAAGGATATCATCCAGTGGGTAAACGTTGAAAAGGCAAAGTTGAATGAATTCGAACGTGATCAAATAACCATTTCCCTGAAAGTGGATAGTGATGCAAAGCGAGGCATCATTTCCGATGTGGAAACGGAGCTAAGACGTGCGAACGCCCGTATCATTAGCTATTCTTCTGTAAACAAGAAGGAGATTTAAAATAGTGTTTTTTCAAAGGTTAAAGCCTCTTCGGTCAACGGAGGGGCTTTTTTTATGCCTTGGGGTAAAGTCTGGTTTGTTGTGGAATTTCTGCATCACCGCATCAATTATCAGTACATCATCTCATCAGCACATCATCAAATCATCTCATCATCACATCAATTATCTGCTATCTTCGTAGGCCCGTTTAAGGAGCTTTGATTATGCAACAACTCAATAACCCTAAAGTTGTCCGTGCCTGGTATATGTACGATTGGGCCAATTCTGTCTATTCGCTCGTTATTACATCGGCTATCTTTCCGGTGTATTACAAAGCAGTAGCCCAAAATAATGGATCTGATATTGTCAGCTTCCTGGGTTTTAGTGTTCAGAATTCAGTTCTCTATTCTTACGCTTTATCCTTTTCATTCTTGTTGGTGGCGTTAATGCTGCCCCTTTTATCTGGTATGGCCGATTACACCGGCAGGAAGAAAGCGTATATGAAATTCTTTGTGTGGTTAGGTGGTCTGTCTTGCATGGGGCTCTATTTCTTTGAAGGAGTAGATACACTTTTATTGGGAATTCTTTTCTCGGTAATGGCCAGCATAGGTTATTCGGCAAGTTTAGTATTCTACGATGCCTTCCTACCAGAAATTGTAACAGAAGATCGTTACGACATCACCAGTGCAAGAGGTTATTCTATGGGTTATTATGGCAGTGTGATCATGATGGTGGCTTGTTTGGTGATGATCATGAATTATCAGGTATTTGGTTTTGCCAGCGAAGGCATGGCTACGCGTGTTTCTTTTTTACTGGTTGGTTTATGGTGGATAGGTTTTTCCTTCATACCCTTTCGCATCTTACCCGAAAGTGTAAGGGTGAAGGATTCTACCTTGGGCAATACCTGGCATAAAGGCTATGAAGAGATTGTGAAGGTGTGGCATAGCCTGAAAGATTTACCTGATTTGAAGCGCTACCTGCTGGCTTTCTTCTTTTATAATTCAGGGGTGCAAACGGTGATGTACCTGGCTGCCTTATTTGGTACAGATGTATTGCACCTGGAGAGCAGTAAGTTGATCTTAACTGTTTTGCTGATTCAATTGGTGGCCTCAGTAGGAGCGTCCCTTTTTGCCCGTTTATCACATTGGCAGGGCAATCGTTTTTCTTTATCAGTCATGATTGCCATCTGGATAGGTATTTGTGTAGTCGCATACCTGATTACCACCGAATACGAGTTCTATGGTTTAGCTGTTGTGGTTGGCATGGTGATGGGCGGAATTCAGGCTTTGTCACGCGCTACCTACTCAAAGCTGATTCCGGAGAACACGATTGACAATACTTCTTACTTCAGCTTTTATGATGTTACCTACAACTTATCGATTGTGGTGGGTACTTTCTCTTTTGGTTTCATCAACCAGATCACAGGTGATATGCGCAACAGTGCTTTAGGACTGGCGGTATTTTTTGTGTTGGGTATGGCTGTGCTGATGACGGTAAAGGCTAAGGATGTAGTGAAGAACAAATGGATATAAAAAACAAAACGCCCAGCCATTAGACAGCTGAGCGTTTGGGTTGATCTATAGGCGATGCTTAGTAACGCAGGTGCTTTACGGTCATGCCATTGTTAATGAGTTGCTTGAGTGAGTCAATGCCAATCTTTAAGTGTAAGTCCACATAACTTTTAGTAACCACTTTATCACTGGCCTCTGTTTTTACGCCATCAGGTGTCATGGGAGAATCGGACACGAGTAGCAATGCACCTGTTGGAATCTTATTGTAGAAAGCGGTAGAAAAGACCGTGGCCGTTTCCATATCGATGGCTTGCGCACGAATCTTTCTCAAGTAATTCTTAAAATCCTCATCCCATTCCCATACCCTTCGGTTAGTGGTGTAGCAGGTGCCAGTCCAGTAATCCTGGTTATAATCACGAATAGTGGTGGAGATGGCTTTCTGTAATGCGAAAGAAGGGAGTGCAGGTACTTCGGGTGGGAAGTAGTCATTAGAGGTACCCTCTCCGCGGATGGCGGCAATGGGTAAAATCAGATCGCCAATTTCATTCTTGGCTTTCAATCCACCACACTTGCCTAAGAATACGCAAGCTTTTGGTTTGATGGCAGATAGGCAATCCATAATGGTAGCAGCATTCGGACTTCCCATACCGAAATTAATAATGGTAATGCCTTGAGCAGTGGCGCAACGCATGGCTTTATCCTGGCCCACGACCGGTACGTTATTCCAGTCGGCAAACATTTTAACATAATTATCGAAATTGGTTAACAAAATGTATTCACCAAATTGATCCAAAGCCAAGCCCGTATAGCGTGGCAACCAGTTGTTAACGATATCTGCTTTTGTTTTCATAGTTTTCTTTCTTCATTTACACATGCTTCCCAAACTTAATCTTCCACCCTTACAAGCAAGGCTTCAGGAAAGCGATGGTAAAATATGGATTTTTGACGGCATACGAAAAAAGTTCATAGTGCTTACCCCTGAAGAATGGGTAAGACAGCACCTGATTGCGTATTTACAAGCGCAGGGCTACGCCCGCAGCCTGATGAAGGTAGAGGGTGGTTTGTCAGTAAACGAGTTAAGAAAGCGAAGTGACATTGTTATATACGATCGTGAAGGCAAACCTTGGATGGTGGTAGAGTGTAAGAATCCTCTGGTGCCTATTGATCACAACACCTTGCAACAAGTGGCTGCGTATAATGTAAGCCTGCAAGCCAGGTACATCATGGTGAGCAATGGCATGGAACATTATTACTTTGCCACCGATTGGGAGAAAAGAGAAGTAAAGCGATTAGAGGCTTTGCCAAGCTTTGCTGATTATTGATGAGCTGATGTGCTAATGATTGATGAATTGATGGGATAAGGTGGAAATTTGAAACCAAAAATTTGAAGTTAAATCATCAGATTGTATAAATAAAAAGAGGTTGCGGTATTTCCGACAACCTCTTTTGCATAAATGTTACTAAGTCTTATAGATACTTCTTTACATCGGTGTAAGGAAGGTTGAAGGCATCAGCCACCCCTTTATACACAACATCCCCAAACATTACATTCAAGCCATTGCGTAACTCAAGGCTATCCTGACATGCCTTCTTCCAGCCCTGGCCAGCCAGCTTAATGGCATAAGGAAGGGTGGCATTGGTCAAAGCCAAGGTAGAAGTATAAGGTACAGCGCCTGGCATGTTGGCCACGCAATAGTGCACCACGTCATCAATGATATAAGTAGGATCTTCGTGGGTAGTAGGACGGCAAGTTTCAATACAGCCACCCTGGTCAACGGCCACGTCAACCAGCACAGTACCCGGACGCATGGTCTTAAGCATATCTTTAGTGATCAACTTAGGTGCTTTGGCACCCGGTATCAATACACCTCCCACGATCAAATCATGGTCTTTCACCATTTCGCGGATAGAGTATTCGTTAGATACCATGGTGTGAACGTTTTTAGGCATTACATCATCCAAATAACGCAAGCGGTTTAGGTTCAGGTCCATGATGGTTACATCGGCCCCCATACCAGCGGCAATTTTCGCAGCATTGGTACCTACCACACCACCACCCAGGATCAATACCTTGGCGGGCTTCACACCGGGTACACCGCCTAATAGGATACCACGGCCCTTCAAAGGTTTTTCCAAATACTTGGCACCTTCCTGAATAGCCATACGACCTGCTACTTCCGACATAGGGATGAGTAGCGGCAAGCTTCCGTCAACACGCTCTACAGTTTCATAAGCCAGACAGATCGCTCCACTGCTAATCATGGCCTTAGTGAGAGGTTCATAAGAGGCAAAGTGGAAATAGGTGAATACAAGCTGATCTTTCTTGATAAGTTTATACTCTTGCTCAATGGGTTCTTTTACCTTCATGATCATTTCTGCGAGGTTAAATACCTCAGCAGCCGTGTCAATCATTTTGGCACCTGCTTTTACGTACTCTTCGTTGCTGAAGCCACTGCCCATTCCGGCATTGGTTTCCACATAAACGGTGTGTCCGCGCTTAATAAGCTCTTGCGCACCGGCAGGAGTCAGGGCCACACGATTTTCGTTATTCTTGATTTCTTTAGGAACACCTATGATCATAACATTGATTTTAGAGCCGCAAATATAGCAATCCGAACGCTTGGCAGGTAGTTTTTACAAAGGTTTGCAAACGAATGCACTGTAGGTTTTAGGGGAAAGTCTATTTCCGTATTTTTACTCCCTGAACCGTAAAACTGATATACTGTGAGTGCAACGAAAGAACGCGTGAGGTTTTCTCCGGCTAAAATCAAGGAAATCCTGGCAGATTATCGCCTGGCATGTGAAAGTAGAGAAGCCAGCTTATTGGGCCGAAAAGAGGTGTTTATGGGGAAAGCCAAGTTTGGCATCTTTGGAGACGGCAAGGAAGTGGCACAATTGGCCATGGCCAAGGTCTTTAAAAATGGCGATTTCAGATCAGGCTACTACCGCGACCAGACCTTTATGTTCGCCATCGGCCAGTTAAGCCTGCAGCAATATTTCGCACAATTATACGCCCATACCGATGTAGAAGCCGATCCTGCCTCGGCAGGTCGCCTCATGAACGGTCACTTTGCCACCCGCATGCTTGATGCCAATGGTAATTTGAAGAACCTGACCGAGAGCAAGAATAGCAGTGCAGACATTTCCCCTACAGCGGGTCAAATGCCCCGTCTGTTAGGTATGGCTTATGCTTCTAAGCTCTTTAGAAATAATAAAGACTTACATGCCTTCACTAACCTTTCGGTAAACGGTAATGAAATAGCCTTTGGTACCATCGGTAATGCTTCGACAAGCGAAGGCATGTTTTATGAGGCCATGAATGCTGCAGGGGTATTGCAAGTGCCTATGCTGATGAGTGTCTGGGATGATGCCTACGGCATCTCTGTTCCTCAGGAATATCATACTACGAAAGGGAGTATCTCTAAAATATTGGCAGGTTTGCAGCGTAATGACCGTGAAAAGGGGTTTGAAATCATTAATGTGAAAGGCTGGGATTACCCCGCACTCGTAGAAGCCTACCAACGTGCTGAGAAAATTTGTCGCGAAGAACATGTGCCTGTACTTGTGCATGTGGATGAGGTTACTCAACCACAAGGGCACTCTACCTCCGGTTCGCATGAGCGTTATAAGTCAAAAGATCGATTAGCCTGGGAAGCAGAGCATGATTGCTTGCGCAAGATGCGCGATTGGATTATTGATGAAGTGAATATTTTGCCAGACGAACTCGATACCATTGAATTAGAAGCGCGCAAAACAGCGAAGGAGGCAAAAGAAAAAGCCTGGAAAGCATTCAATGATTCTATGCAGGCTGACTTCCAGCAGGCTTTATCCTTACTAAAGGACCTGGCTACGCAAACCCAGGAAACATCAGTCATACAAGCAATTACAGAAGCACTTGAAAAAACACAAAATCCTATCCGCCTGGATGGTGTTAAAGCGGTAAAGAAGGCTTTGCGCGTGGTGCGTCAGGAAAGCACAGATGCCAAGGCAAATTTGATTACTTGGTTGAAGCGTGTTGAAGCAGAAAACGAGCAGCGATACAGCTCTCACCTGCTCAGCGAGTCAGAAGCAGCTGCGCTAAAGGTGGCAGAAGTAAAGCCCAGCTATGCAGAAGATGCGCCTGAAGTAGATGGCCGTGAAGTAATGCAGGCATTTTTTGATACTGCCTTGAAGCGCGATCCCCTGGTATTTGCTATTGGGGAAGATGTAGGTAAAATTGGTGATGTGAACCAAGGCTTTGCCGGCTTACAGGAAAAGTATGGAGAACTACGCGTAACTGATACGGGTATTCGTGAGTGCACTATTATCGGCCAAGGCATTGGTGCTGCCTTGCGTGGCATGCGCCCGATCACCGAAATTCAATACCTCGATTACTTATTGTATGCTTTGCAAATCATGAGTGATGATCTGGCCTGTTTGCAGTACCGTACCCGCGGAGGACAAAAGGCACCATTAATCATTCGTACCCGTGGTCACCGTCTGGAAGGTGTTTGGCATTCGGGTTCTCCTATTGGAATGATTTTGCACAGCTTGCGCGGTATGCATGTACTAACGCCACGTAACATGACACAAGCCGCAGGCTTTTACAACACTTTACTGCAGTCAGATGAACCGGCTTTAATCATTGAGTGTCTCAATGGCTATCGCCTCAAAGAAAAGATGCCCGCTAACCTCGGTGAATACACAGTGCCGCTGGGTGTACCAGAAGTCTTGAAAGCAGGAACTGATGTAACCATCGTTACTTACGGTTCTATGTGTCGCATTGTGATGGAAGCAGCACAAGAACTGGAGAAGGTGGGGATCTCTTGCGAAGTAATTGATGCACAAAGTCTATTGCCTTTTGATGTGCACCACAGCATTGTTGATTCGGTCAAGAAAACCAACCGTTTGGTTTTGGCGGATGAAGATGTGCCCGGAGGAGCGAGTGCTTACATGATGCAAAAAGTAGTGGAAGAGCAGGGTGCCTATCGCTACCTGGATGCGCAACCCTTAACCATTAGTGCAAAGGAGCACCGACCGGCCTATGCATCCGATGGTGATTACTTCTCCAAGCCCAATCCGGAGACTGTTTTTGATAAGGTATATGCGATGATGCAGGAAGCAGAGCCAGCGCGTTTTCCCTCTTTGTATTAAATTTTGAAGCTATGATTATGAAAGTAGCCATCATTCGATAGCTGCTTTCATTTTTTTGTATTTGCTATATGACTTGCGAGACCTGAAAGATGCGTAGAGCGCTTAAAACAGTACACGTCCGCAACCGCCAACATAATTCTGCTGCTTTTTTGAATACGAAGTGCTAACTTTTACGTTCTAAGCTGTATAAAGCAACAGGCTGAGGCCTCCATTAATAGATTGACTATGAAGAGAAGATTATTGCTGGCATCTTTTGTAGTAACAGGGCTCCTGTTGCTAGCTGCAAGCTCCCCAGCGAACGTTATTTCGAAAT
>JALHOT010000030.1 GCA_022842845.1 Cyclobacteriaceae bacterium
ATAAAGACACGATTACGATATGAAAAAATCTGGCCAAGATTATACAGATACTCAAATAAAGTAAAAAAATTGAAGTATCAAACCATATAAAAGCATTTAATAAGCTGATAATTAGATAACTATCATTAAAAATTTTTATTAATTTTGAGGTTCTAAAAACCTAAAACAGTTGAAATTAACCCTTCTTTCATTTCTTGCCGTTAGCATCACAGCTTTGAGCAGCCGAGCTCAATCTAACTACCTCGATGTTTTAGAAGATCGCAGCATGCGCTTTGACACTACTTATTGGGTTAATGTATCCAATATTGTGGCCTTCGACACACTGCATGCCTGGCAAGAATGGGCAATAGCTGAAAACTTCACTTTTGGCAGAGACCGGGGTAACATACAAATGATCACAGACCTAAAGGCCCTTCACCCTTTCTTCAGGGATAAAATAATTCAGTTGATTGACAATTGCAGAAAAAAAGGAATTGAAGTATCTGTTGTCGAAAGCTTTCGCACCAAAGCAAAGCAAGCTGAATACTTCGGTATGGGCAGAGAATACACCCGGTCTGCAGGCGGCCGCTCTAAACATCAATATGGTTTAGCTTGTGATGTAGTGCCTATTGTGAATGGTACAGCACAATGGGATGACAAGATGCTCTGGAGAAAAATTGGACTTGAAGGAGAGAAACTTGGCCTTCGTTGGGGTGGCCGCTGGAGAAGTATTTATGACCCCGCCCATTTCGAGTGGACGGGTGGTTATACAACGGCACAACTATCTGCCGGTTATTTTCCGAAACCTCAAATTCAAAAGTATCCTTGTATAGACGAGGATTTAAAATCACTCAGGAAATTTTGGGATGCCTGGGAGAATGAACAAGCTGCTGCTGCAAAATCACAAAAAGCTAACTCACTCGTCTCAAGCCAAAAACCTTGATTATTCATCATGATCTAACCAACCCATGGTTCTATCTATTGCTCTTCGCCAACCTTTATAAAGCTTTTGACGCACAGACTCCTCCATCAATGGAGTAAAAGTTCGTTCGATCTTTCGTGCATTCGTTATCTGCTCTTTCTTCCACAAACCAACGGCTATACCCGCCAAATAGGCTGCACCTGTTGCGGTCGATTCAATTACTGTTGGCCGTTCTACTACAGTGCCTAATATATCAGCCTGGAATTGCATAAGCATGTTATTGGCTGAAGCTCCACCATCTACACGCAATGCCTTTAAATGAATACCTGCATCTTCTTCCATAGCCCTTAAAACATCCTTGGTTTGATAGGCCAATGATTCAAGGGTAGCTTTTACGATATGATCCTTACCAGTATCACGTGTAAGACCGAAGATGGCACCCCTTGCATACATGTCCCAATAAGGCGCCCCAAGACCGGCAAAGGCTGGCACTACATACACATCATTAGAGCCGAAGGCTTTTGATGCAAAGTATTCCGAATCTTTTGATTGATCAATTAAGTGCAAGCTATCGCGCAGCCACTGCACAGCCGCTCCGGCAATAAAGACACTGCCTTCTAAAGCATATTCAACTTTACCATCCAGTGACCAGGCAATGGTAGTTAACAAACCGTTCTTTGAGTGTTGAATAATGGGCCCCGTGTTCATCAGCATAAAGCACCCAGTGCCATAGGTGTTTTTTGCCATACCAGGCTCAAAACATGCTTGTCCGAAAAGTGCCGCCTGCTGATCTCCTGCAATACCACAAATAGGAATTTCTACACCATCCAACAACATGATTCCAAAATTATACGCAGAAGGATGTACTTGTGGCAACATGCTCGGTGGTATGTTCAATGCTGCTAATAAATGTTCATCCCACTGCATAGACTGAATGTTAAAAAGCATAGTACGCGATGCATTGGTAACATCGGTTGCGTGGACAAGGCCGGATGTCATATGCCACAATAGCCAGCTATCGACAGTACCAAAGGCAAGTTCACCTCGTGCAGCCCTTTCTCTGGCACCAGGCACATTGTCCAATATCCATTTTACTTTTGTGCCTGAAAAGTAAGAGTCGATGACCAGGCCTGTGTTAGATCTTACATAAGGCTCAAGGTTTTGTTTTTTTAAATCCTCACAAATAGAAGCTGTTCTTTTATCCTGCCATACAATGGCATTGTAGATAGGTAGTCCCGTGTTTCTATCCCATACAATCGTAGTCTCCCTTTGATTGGTAATACCTATGGCCATCACTTCCTTAACAGCAATCTGACACTCTTGCATGAGTTGTGTTAAAACACCCATCTGCGATTTTAGAATTTCTTGTGGATCGTGCTCAACCCATCCTGGCTGGGGAAATAGCTGAGTAAACTCTCGCTGCGCAATGCCCTTTATCTCGCCCTGCTCATTGAAGAGTACAGCACGAGAACTGGTTGTGCCCTGATCGAGCGCTATGATATATTTATTGGCCATATACTATTCAAAGTGATTTACTTCTTTTACTAATGCGTTAAGTTTACTTCTTTCCTCAAGTAGTTGTGCTTCAGTCCAGCTGAACTGCGCTTGCAGGTAGTTCAATACCCAATCCTGAGTTCGAATTAGTCGCTTTATATCAAAAAACAACATGCCTGTTCTTCGCACAAAAAAATCACTCGCACTCATGACGAGCTCATGCTGAATGCAAAAATCAAGCTCTGCCTTGAGTAAGGCCGTATCGTCATCCAAGCCTTCTTCTTTCAAAACTTTTACAGCCGCTAATAGTTGAATCATTTGTCTTCCATACAAGTGCCAGTAATATTCAAAGCGCTTTTCATCATTATACAGAGATACAAAATCTCTCTTCAATGTCTTTATTAGCCTCCTCAATCTTCTGGAACTCACAAAATCACCACCTGCCAAGGGAATCTGCTGTGTATGACAAGCCTTGGTGGTACGATCGCTAAAATATTTCTTTACCAATAAATCCACCACACGCTCTGCCATCTTCCTATACCCAGTGAGCTTACCCCCTGCTATCGACAATAGACCAGAAGGAGATTCAAAAATCTCATCTTTTCTGGAAAGATCGGAAGCAGATTTTCCTGCTTCGTGTATGAGTGGGCGTAAGCCCGCCCAACTCGATAAAACATCTTTGATATTGAGTTTTACAGAAGGGAAACTCTCGTTAACTGCATTGAGCAAATAGGTAACATCTACTTTGCTTACACGCACTTCGTCTTGATTTTGCGTATAATCAGTATCGGTAGTACCAATGTAGGTAGTATTGGCTCTGGGAATTGCAAATATCATGCGACCATCCGTTACATCAAAGTATACAGCCTGTTTGATTGGCAATCGATCTTTAGGAACTACTATATGAACGCCTTTTGTCAGGTGCAATGTCTTTCCATTTTTTGATTGATCCTTTTCTCGCAAGTCATCCACCCAGGGACCAGCCGCATTCACAATAGCGCTGGCCTTCATTACATAATTGTCGCCTTGCAAATCATTCATAACGCGAACACCTGTAATGCGACCATTTTCGTAAATGAACTCTTTTACCTCAGCGTAGTTAATCAAAATGGCTCCATGAGTATGGGCTGCTTTTGCAATTTCAATTGTTAATCTTGCATCATCCGTTCTGTACTCTGCATAGAGCCCGCCTCCTTTAACACCTTCTTTTTTTAATAAAGGTTCGGCTTTCAGGGTCTGCTTTCTGGTCAGCATTCTTCTTCTATCAACTTTCTTTACCCCCGCAAGCCAATCATACAGCCATAGACCGAAAGAAGTCAGCAAACTTCCGAAACCTCTTCCTTCCCGTAAGGGCAAAAGCATTTTCTCAGGTACCACCAGATGTGGTGCTAATCGATGAACGATAGCCCTTTCACTCCCAACTTCTTTTACTAAGGCAAATTCAAACTGTTTGAGGTATCGAAGGCCACCATGAATAAGTTTTGTAGAACGACTACTGGTTCCGTAAGCAAAATCATTTTTCTCTACCAGCAAAGTTTTTAAACCGCGGGAGGATGCATCTAAAGCGATGCCCACTCCGGTGATGCCACCACCAATTACGAGCAAATCAAATACTTGGTTTTGACTTTGCTTTAACATTTGTGCCCGGTGATGGTAGGAGAATGACATGTTAGTGATAAGTTAACCTAATTTGATTGCATTCAGCAACCGAACGATTAGAATAGCAACTGAAATAGCCAGGCACCTAATAATCCTCCTATAATGGGGCCAATCACAGGGATCCAAGCATACGACCAGTTAGAAGAACCTTTACCCTTAATAGGCAGTATAAAATGCGCTACACGAGGGCCTAAGTCACGAGCAGGGTTAATTGCAAAACCAGTAGTGCCTCCTAAACTCAAACCAATTGAAATAATCAATAAGCCCACAACAAGCGGATTGAGGCCTTCAGTAAATGTATTAGCACCAATAAAAAGTAATGCCAAAACCAAAACTGTTGTCGCCAATATTTCATTGAACAAATTACTGAGAGGAGAACGAATCGCAGGAGCTGTACAGAAGACTGCAAGCTTAACTTCAGCATTATCTGTTTTACTCCAAAATGGCCAATAAAAAAGCCAAACCAAAATGGCCCCGCTAAAAGCACCAGTTATTTGTGCTGCACAGTAGGCTGGCACCTCATGCCATGGAAAACTGCCTTGAAAAGCCAGGGCAATACTAACCGCGGGGTTAAGATGTGCCCCGCTGAATTTGCCAACTGCGTAAATTGCCAGAGTCACCGCTAAACCCCAGCCAATAACGATGGTAAGCCATCCTGCATTTTCAGACTTTGTGTTTTTAAGAATTACGGCTGCCACTACGCCATCGCCTAACAATATAAGCAGTAGGGTACCAAAAAATTCTGCCAGGTATGGATTCATGCTATAGCTTTTGAATACTCAATATGCATGTAAAGCAAAAGACAAGCAAGTGGCTTGCTTGTCTTTTGCTCGCGGGTTATTAAAAAGTCCACTCGGTTGACTCCCCTACTCCAAAAGCTTTATCATCATTTTCATCATCGTTATTCTTCTTTAACGCTTTTTGGTCTTGGCTTTCGCTTTGCTCAACTTCTTTGGGCTTGCTTTGGCTTGTTTCACCGAAGAGGCTTTTTTGTTCGACTTTGACTTTTTTGCTGGGCTCGCCTTTTTGCTGGTGGTTGGGCGCTTGCTCGCGACCTTCGCCACTTTCTTGCTTGGGCGGGCCGCCAAAGAGGCTGACTTGCCCGTCTTCTTCGATGACGGTAATGATTTCAGGTTCTGTTTTTTTTTTGACGACTGATCGGCTTCAGTAGTCTCATCATCTTCGTTAGGAACAGCCTCCTCAGGCTCTTCAAGTAATGAAACTTTTGTTACCCTATTCTGAGATAATCTGTTACCAAGTGCCTTCCATCCCTTTACATCTACAATGTCTTCAAGGTTAACTACCTCACTAATTTTTCCCTTATCCTTTCCCTTTACTTCCTCTACTTCAATCTCCGGAGTTTCTGCCGTAGTGACCAATACGAGCCTTGAGCCAATGCCTTCTGATATAAATCCGAATTCCTTGTCAGCCGTACTGGTCTCAATCATGAAACGCTTCACCATGTATTGTTTGCTTTCTCCATCAACATACACAGCAGAAATAATCTTTTTAGGATTAAACTTTTCAAGGTGTAAAGTCTTTTCGGGTTCGTAGCGGTTCGTAAGATCATAATTGGTAATCTTATACGACCCATTGCGCATAAAGGCAATGATTTGATCATCCCCATCGAATTTCCCTATATACTTGCCACGTTCATCTTTATTGATACGACCTGATCCTTCATCGTACCATAGATTAAGCTTGCTGAGTGTTGATCCTCCTGCTTTCAGAAAATCGACTCTTCGAATTGGATACTTGGTAATTGTATTACCTTTCACAGCCCTTCCCTTCACTTCCAGTTCAGCAAAATCGTATTCGAAGATTTTCTTGCGGGCAGTGCTTGCCTGCGACAATTTAACCTCAACTGTTTCTGCTTCGCCATTTGGATTTCCACTCACATAATGGATTTTCGAATTCTTTTCATCGGTAGCGATAGGATATTCCTTATCTCTGGTAACACCAGAAATAGCAAAACGCTTGGCAAAGCTCGTACCTGTTTTTCCATCGGTGTAAATGACATTATATACCATTCTGTCGTCACCTTTTTTCCAGATACCTACGTAGAGAATATCTTTCCCCATAAAGACCTTCTCTTGAATTCGAGAAACTTTGGCTTTACCATCTTTACGAACAACTATGACATCGTCCAACTCGGAGCAATCACAGATATACTCATCCTTCTTCAAGCCCCATCCGATGAAGCCATCCTCTCGGTTTACATACAACTTTTGGTTATTGGCAATTACCTCTACTGCTGTAACAGACTGGAAGCTCTTTATTTCAGTCTTACGTTCACGACCTTTACCATATTTCTCTAGTAGATTTTGGTAATAAGCAATGGCATAATCTGTTAAGTGTCTTAAGTGATGCAATGTTTGCTTTAATTCTTTTTCTAGATCTTTCAACATTTCATCAGCCTTGAAAGAATCGAATTTGGAAATACGCTTTATCTTGATTTCAGTTAAGCGCAAAATGTCGTCACGTGTAATTTCTCTGTAAAACTGTTTTTTATAAGGCTTAAGACCCTTATCGATTGTGGAGATCACTTCTTCGAAAGTTTCACACTCTTCGATGTTTCGGTAGATCCGCTTTTCTATAAATATTTTCTCCAATGATGAGAAGAGAATCTTCTCCATCAACTCATCGCGTCTGATCTGCAACTCCTGCTTCAGTAGTTGAACAGTTTGTTCGGTGTTGTACTTGAGGATTTCATTAACCGGCATGAAAGTCGGCTTATCCTCAATAATCACACAAGCGTTAGGTGAAATGGAAACCTCGCAATCTGTAAAAGCATACAAGGCATCAATCGCTACTTCGGGTGATTGACCCGCTTGCAGGTGAATCTGAATTTCTACGTCTTGAGCAGTATTGTCGACAACTTGCTTTACTTTGATCTGACCCTTTTCGCTTGCCTTTACTATTGACTCCATAATTGAAGTCGTGGTGGTGGCAAAAGGAATTTCTTTTATGGCCAGTGTCTTCTTATCTACGATTTCTATTTTGGCACGCACCTTAATTTTACCACCCCGAAGTCCCTGGTTGTACTCTGAGAAATCTGCAATACCACCCGTTGGAAAATCCGGATAGATCTTAGGCTTCTTTTCCTTAAGTATATCTATGGAAGCCTTGATCAACTCAACAAAATTGTGTGGAAGAATTTTAGTAGACAGACCTACGGCAATACCTTCTACACCCTGCGCCAGCAATAATGGAAATTTTACTGGCAGTGTTACTGGTTCCTTTTTACGACCATCATACGAAAGTTGCCATTCGGTGGTCTGTGCGTTATATACAACATCGAGCGCAAATTTTGAAAGCCTGGCTTCGATGTAACGTGGTGCAGCCGCTCCATCACCAGTGCGTACATCACCCCAGTTACCTTGCGTTTCAATAAGGAGATCCTTCTGACCTATATTAACAATGGCTTCACCAATAGCCGCATCACCGTGTGGGTGGTATTGCATGGTATTACCAATGACGTTAGCCACTTTATTGAAGCGACCATCATCCATCTCTTTCAGCGAGTGCATGATTCTGCGCTGCACTGGTTTTAATCCGTCTTCAATCCGTGGTACCGCACGCTCCAGAATTACGTAAGAAGCATAATCCAAAAACCAATTTTGATATAAGCCATCAACACCAATAGAGAGATTGATGCCATCAGCCTGGTCTGCTGCAGAATTAACAGCTGGTGTAATATTTTTAGTTTCTTTTTTCTTGCTCATATTAAATTCTTTAGACTTAAGTAATAAGACTTCATTCGTGAATAGTTCTACGTCTTACATCTTGCGTCTTATGTCTCTTCTACAATTTCCTCTTCTTTGGTATTCTCTACTTTATCAAGTTCGATGCGAAGGTTATCAATAATGAATTCCTGACGATTCGGAGTGTTTTTACCCATATAGAATTCAAGCACTTTCTGCAAGTGGCTATCTTTATGAAGCAGTACAGGTTGCAATCGGATATTCTCACCTATGAATTTGCCAAACTCATCCGGAGAAATTTCTCCTAAACCCTTGAAACGCGTAATCTCAGGCTTAACGCCCAACTTGTTCATGGCCGCTTGTTTTTCCTCTTCACTGTAACAATAGATAGTTTCCTTTTTATTGCGAACGCGGAAGAGCGGAGTTTCTAAAATAAAAACGTGACCAGCCTTCACCAAATCGGGGAAGAATTGCAGGAAGAAAGTCATGAGCAATAAGCGAATGTGCATCCCATCGACATCAGCATCGGTGGCGATGATTACTTTGTCATAGCGCAATCCATCCATGCCATCTTCAATATTCAAGGCATGTTGCAGCAGGTTAAACTCTTCGTTTTCATACACCACTTTCTTGGTGAGTCCAAAACAGTTTAGCGGCTTACCACGCAAGCTAAATACGGCTTGTGTTTCTACATTGCGTGATTTGGTGATGGACCCACTCGCAGAATCTCCCTCGGTAATGAAAATCATGGAGCCTTGTCCCTTTTCATGTTTTTCATCCAAATGGTAGCGGCAATCACGTAATTTTCGGTTGTGCAGATTTGCCTTCTTAGCTCTTTCGTTGGCTAATTTCTTGATGCCGGCAATCTCTTTTCGTTCGCGTTCTGATTGCATGATGCGCTTAAGTAATGCATCAGCAATGGTTGGGTTTTTGTGCAGGTAAATTTCAAGTTCCTTAGAAACAAAATCACCTACAAAGTTTTTAATGGTTACACCACCTTCTGGGGCAGTGTTAATAGAACCAAGCTTTGTTTTAGTTTGTGACTCAAAAACAGGTTCTTGCACGCGAATGGCAATAGCACCAATGATAGAGGCGCGAATATCGGACGCATCAAAATCTTTTTTATAAAAATCACGCACCGCTTTTACAACGCCTTCCCTAAAAGCAGCGAGGTGGGTACCTCCTTGGGTGGTGTTCTGACCGTTAACGAATGAATAGTACTCCTCTCCGTATTGATTACCATGCGTAAGGGCTACTTCAATGTCATTGCCTTTAAAATGAATAATCGGATAGCGTAATTCTTCAGGCTCAGTTTTCTGCTTTAATAAATCCAGCAAGCCATCCTTTGAATAGAACTTATTTCCATTATAATTAATGATGAGGCCAGCATTCAAGAAAGCGTAATTCCACATCAAGTCATCCAGGTACTCTGGGATGAAGTGATAATTTTTGAACATGGCATTATCAGGTTCGAAAACTACCAGGGTACCATTTTTCTCATCGCTCTTACTTGGTTTAGGATCTGCAGTCAGCACTCCCTTTTTAAACTCTGCCAGCTTTGTTTGCCCATCGCGAAAAGCCTGTACTTTAAAGTAATTGGATAATGCATTGACCGCCTTCGTACCAACCCCGTTAAGACCTACTGATTTTTGAAAGGCACCTGAGTCGTACTTGGCACCCGTATTAATTTTGGAAACAACATCAACAACTTTACCTAAAGGAATACCGCGACCATAATCGCGAACAGTAACTTTAGAATCGGTAATCGCGATATCGATGGTTTTTCCATAACCCATCATGTGCTCATCGATACAGTTATCGACTACTTCCTTTACCAATACGTATATACCATCATCTTTAGCTGAGCCATCGCCCAGCTTACCGATGTACATACCGGGTCTCAGGCGTATATGTTCACGCCAATCAAGGGATTTAATACTCGACTCGTTGTATTCAAAAACATCCGGAGTTTTAGCCATAGTACTGAATAAGGTTAAAAAAAGATTGCTCCTACTAGCAAAGCGCGAATTTAAAGTATTTATCCGAGCGGGAAAGTTTTGGCAAAAAAGTCCTTGTCAATTTGTGTCGCAATAAGAAATCAGGCAGCAATAAGTGATTGAAGTCAGTCGCTGCATTAACTTTAAACAAAGATTACCGCTTGGCTGAAAGCAAGCGGGGCTAAAAGACTGATTAGTAGTAACTTCCGAAAGAGCTTATACAGCGGATTGCTGGTTTTTACGCACCAGCCAGTACAAAAGCCCACCCAACATCCAGGCGAAGACAAGAATTAAACTTCCGTAAATAACAAAGCCTATCTGATCGAATCGAAAGTCTTCGTTGCTGTTGAACAAACTAATGAAGCTGAGAGCTATCACCATGAAAAAATTGATGACGGCTATAAAACCATAAAACCAAGCCTGAAATTCTTCAATTTGTTTGGCAAAAGTACGGGCAATGTATACCGATGCGTTGACGAAGGCCAACACAAACATGCTGGAATAGAAGAACATATCCCTGGAAAGTGTTACGAAGTTTACTTCACCCTGGCCGATAACCACGTCTTCGGGCCATGCTGCATATTGGTATAGAAGCACAAAAAGCGCAGCCAATACAGACAAGAACCAAACCGAACGAAATATTTTTACCGCCATGAATTAAGTATTGAGGCGCAAAAATGAAAAATATTACTGTATTTTAACAACCGAAAGTGAAATTGCTCTGGTCCTATGGATATTAACCCAATTGTGCTCTCTATTCCTATCTTTTTTGTGTTGATAGGCATAGAATTGGTCGTAGAAAGACTGTCACACAAAGATCTTTATCGCCTGCCTGATGCCATTGCTAACCTGAGTTGTGGCATTACTTCTCAGCTGTCGGGTCTTTTTCTGAAAATTCTGGCGGTTGGTGTTTATCAGGTTCTCTTCGAAAACTTTGCGCTGTTTACCCTTGAACGCACCTGGGTATACTGGCTGGCTCTGGTGCTATTAGTTGATTTAGCCTATTACTGGGCACACCGCATGAGTCATGAAATAAATCTTTTCTGGGGAGGGCATGTGGTTCATCATCAGAGCGAGGATTATAATTTATCTGTGGCACTCCGTCAAAGTTCACTTCAGGTAGTTTGGACTTTTGCCTTTAGCCTTCCCATCGCTTTTATGGGCTTTAACACTACCGATTTCGTGCTGATTTCTGCACTGAATACATTATACCAATTCTGGATTCACACAGAAGCTATCAAGAAACTTCCAAGATGGATAGAATTCATATTCAACACACCCTCCCACCACCGTGTTCATCATGGTCGCAATCCTAAGTATATTGATAAGAACCATGCAGGCTCGCTTATTATTTGGGACAGGATGTTTGGCACTTTTCAAGAAGAGGAGGAACACCCTACCTATGGCATTACCAAACCTATCAACAGCTGGAATCCGGTATTTGCCAATTTTAGTCACTATGCTGACATGGCACAAGACTTGAAAATCATTCCAAAATGGAGTGATAAAATCCGTTACATATTCAGTAAGCCCGGTTGGCTGCCTAAGGAATTAGGTGGACAAAGAGCAGTGCCAGAAGTGAATGAAAAAACCTATAAAAAGTACCATACCCCCGCCCCTACTGTTTTAAACTTTTACGTGTTGTTTCAATATGTGCTATGCTTAGTGGGCACCGCATTATTTCTGTTTAAGCAAACAGAGTTCTCAATGACTCAAAAGCTTTTCATATCTACCCTTATTACGTTTACAGTGGTCAATTGCGGTGTACTGTTTGAGAAAAAGAACTGGGCCTACTATGCAGAATGGTTCCGCATTCTTTCATATCCAGCCCTGCTTATCGTACTCACTTTACAATCCGATGGTCCCATTTGGCTGTATGTATTGGGCTTTGCTTATTTAATTATATCTGTACTTTGGTTTAATGCTATTTTCAAACATGAGAAGGCTCTTCGCACTGCTTAGTTTTCTATTATTATTTTCTTGTGGCAAGGCCTTGCCTGAACTTGACAATTTTGACACAGAAAGCTGGAAGGCTGATCGTAATGCTTGTTTAAACAAGCGCCTGATCATGAAAGATGTTTTACTTGACCAGAAAGATAAACTGCTTGCCTTGAAAGAAACCCAAATTGTTTCACTGCTCGGTCGCCCTGACAATAACGAGTTATACGAACGCAACCAAAAATTTTATTACTACTACCTGACACCCGCCCCTACGTGCGGCACAACAACAATAACAACAGTGCAATTGGAGATACGATTCAACGCTTTAGGCTATTCAAAGGAGATTTATATCAAGTAACCGGGAGTCTTCTCCTTGCATGGCAGGCACTTTTTGGTTATCTTCCTTCAATAAACCAAAGAAGTCTATGCAATTCCATCCAAACGAGCTTTTTCTTCTTTACAACCCCCAAAGTAACAAAGGAAAACAAACCAAAGCCATGGCTACTGATATCTGCAGCCATATCAACGAAATCGATGCTTTGCATGAAAAACTAATTCCCACCTATTGGAAGGAAGTGGTGACCATGCTCGGGTTAAACCCGGCTGACCTATTGGATCAATCTCATCCTGATTACCAATCGAAAGTAGGAGAAAACACTTACACCATGGAAGGTTGGTTGGAAGTGTTGGCCAGAAATCCAGAATTGATTAAGGCGCCCATCGCTATATACAATAAGCGCGCTATTATGTGCGAAACCCCTACCGATATCATGAAATTAGCAGTTACATCAAAAGCCGGAGAGAAGGTTTTGCCTCACTTAAGAGGAAACGCTTAGCTATGCAGTGCGTTTGATTGAATACCTGGTCTTTTTTGTTTAGCTATTTCAATTTTCTGCCACAGTAAATTGACGAGCTTGTCTTTGCTTTTGTAATTAAGCGGATATAATAACGATGGCTTAAAGTAAAAGTGATCACCAATGATGTCTGTGTAATACAATTCCACTTTCCACATACCGCCAAGTGTTTTCATCGCAATATCCTTAACATTTTCCAGAGGTATCAAAACATCGCCCTTGCGTCTGATGATGTACAAATAGTCATCATCAAATTCTACCTTGTAAACTTTAACATGTGCTTTAAACCATGTATAAATCAAGAATGACCATGCAAAAGGAAAGTAAAGAGATGATAAAAAACCCTTATTCCTGAAATCTTCTACCGACTGAAATAGTAAGAAACCTGCGAAGGCAGTTAATAATACAATGAATCCATACCTGTAAAACTCCAGGTATCTGGTAGATAAGTTTCTAATTCTTGATTTTTCTGCCACGGCTTATCTTTTATATTTGCGCTCGCAAACGATGGAAATCAAAATTATGAAGAAAATTGCAGTTATCGGTTCCGGCACCATGGGTAATGGTATAGCGCACGTTTTTGCTCAACACGGCTTTTCCGTATCGCTCATCGATATATCGGAAGATGCCCTCAAAAAAGCACTTTCTACTATAGGTAAAAACCTAGATAGACAGGTGGCTAAGGGCAGTTTAACGGAGGCCAACAAACAGGAAACCCTGCAAAATATCAAAACATTTACACAGCTTAAGGATGGTGTAGCCAATGCGGATCTGGTTGTTGAAGCCGCTACAGAAAATGTTGATCTAAAACTGAATATTTTCAAGGAAATGGATAGCTACGCAAAAGCAGGTGCTATTCTTAGTACTAACACCTCTTCCATATCCATTACAAAAATTGCTGCAGTTACCAAGCGACCGGACAAAGTGATTGGCATGCACTTTATGAACCCGGTGCCAGTAATGAAATTGGTTGAAGTAATCAGAGGATACAATACCAGTGATGAGGTGACCAATACCATCATGGAGATGTCAAAGAAACTTCAAAAAGTACCTGTTGAAGTAAATGATTACCCTGGCTTTGTCGCTAATCGCATTTTAATGCCCATGATCAACGAGGCCATTTACTCTTTATACGAAGGAGTAGCTGGTGTTGAGGAGATTGATACGGTAATGAAACTTGGTATGGCTCATCCTATGGGACCTCTTCAACTAGCAGATTTCATAGGATTAGATGTGTGTCTATCTATTTTACGCGTGTTACACGATGGCTTTGGTAATCCAAAATACGCCCCTTGTCCATTATTGGTAAATATGGTACAGGCTGGTCATAAGGGAGTAAAATCAGGAAGTGGTTTTTATCAATACACTGCCGGCAGCAAAGATTTGATTGTAGCCAAACAGTTTGCGAAATCCTAGCAATACTTTACATCGTAATATTACAGTCTGCTTTTTTCCATCCAGCGAAAGTAAAAAAACTACCTTCGCTGGATGCATACTATCTGGACTCGTTTTCAACGAATAGATAACCTTGCAGAAGAGCAAAACACGGTCTACCGTAATTTCAATATTTTTGTTAGGGCTAGCCTGGTTGATAAATTATTAGTAGGTTCAAAAACATGAAAAACTTTGTCATGAATATGCCCATATCAATGCCCACTAGGTTCGCAGCCCTCTGGCGCGAATAACTGGATTATTACATGTAATTGAATTGGAACAAAATAAGGAGGTACAACTCAAAGAACTATTACCTGTTTTGAAAGATAACACCAGAGAGTTGAGTCAAATACTGGATGAAGTGAGTCAATCACTCAATTCAGTGCATGAGAGTCAAAAACAAAATTAAAAAAGCTCCTTTGCAATTCGGTATATGGGATCTGACTTACCCATAGAGTAAAAGTGAAGGGAAGGAACACCTGCTTTCATTAACTCTTTGCTCTGCTTCACAGCCCACTCAATACCAACCTCTTTTACCGCAGCATTATCTTTACATTTTTCCACAGCATCAGAAAGCTCTTCTGGTAAATCAATATAGAATATCGTGGGTAAAATACTGGTTTGATTCTTTGTGGTGATTGGCTTAATACCCGGAATTATAGGTACCGTTATCCCAATGTCTCTACACGATTTAACAAAATCAAAATACTTTTGATTATCAAAAAACATTTGGGTAACAATAAAGGATGCACCCATATCAACTTTGTTCTTCAAAAACTTCAAATCCGTTTTAAGATTAGGCGCTGCGAAGTGCTTCTCAGGATAGCCAGCTACACCAATACAGAAATTAGTGGGTGTGGTATTCAATAAATCCTCATCCAAGTACTTTCCCTGATTAAGGTTAACTACTTGCCGCACCAGTTCGGAGGCGAAACGATGACCATCTGGTTCAGCCACAAAACGACCCTCATTTTTGATGCCATCACCTTGTAAAAGCAAAGCATTTTCGATCCCTAAAAAGTGTAAGTCAATAAGGGCGTTTTCCGTTTCATCTTTGGTAAATCCACCACAAATAATGTGAGGTACTGTATCTACTTTGTAATGGTTTTGGATAGCCGCACAAAGAGCCACGGTACCGGGACGTTTACGGGTTGACTTCTTCTCCAACAGCCCATTCTCTCTTTTCTTATAAACAAATTCCTCCCGATGGTAGGTAACATCCACAAAAGGCGGCTTGAATTCCATCAAAGGATCCATGTGATCAAATAGTGTACGAATATTCTCCCCTTTCAATGGTGGCAATACTTCCAAAGAGAATAATGTTTTACCGTTTGCGTTCTTTATATGATCAGTAACCTTCATGTGCTCTTAACAATTATGTACTCAATCTTAATTCTTACAATTCAACTCATAAATTAAATATCATAGGCCAGATTGGGCGCCAGCCATCTTTCCACTTCTTCTAGACTCATGCCTTTTCGCTTGGCGTAATCCACCACCTGGTCTTTTTCAATTTTACCTAAACCAAAGTATTTTGATTCTGGATGAGAAAAATAGAAACCACTAACTGCTGCGCCAGGAAACATGGCATAAGACTCTGTCAGCTGAATACCAACTTTTTCAGCTTCCAATAATTCAAATAACAATTTCTTTTCTGTGTGATCGGGGCATGCCGGATAACCAGGAGCAGGACGTATACCAGTATATTCCTCATCAATCAATTGTTGATCCGTTAGCTTTTCCTGTTTGGCATAAGCCCATAACTCCTTGCGTACTTTTTCGTGCAAGCACTCTGCAAAGGCCTCTGCCAAGCGATCAGCCAGTGCTTTTGCCATAATATCAGAGTAGTCATCGTGATTAGCTTGATGCTTGGCAGTTAATTTTTCCAATCCCAAGCCAGCAGTTACTGCGAACATGCCCAGGTAATCATTTCCTTGTTCCGGAGAAATAAAATCAGCTAAACAGAAATTAGGTAGGTTTTGGGCTTTCTTATTTTGCTGACGCAAGAAATGGAAAGTAGCAAAAGTCTTTTTTGTTGATGCCGATTGATACAGCTCAACATCATCGCCTATGGACTTTGCCGGATAAAAAGCTACTACTCCATTGGCTTGGAGACTTTTATCACGAACAATTTCGTCCAACATCTTATTAGCATCAGTAAAAAGCTTTTTAGCTTCTGTACCTACCACCTCATCGTTCAAAATACCAGGATAGCGACCTGCCAGCATCCATGTTTGGAAGAAAGGAGTCCAATCAATGTATTGCCTGATTTCTTCCAATGGATAATTCACAAACTCTCTTCTTCCAAGGACATTGGGCTGTGTAAATTGGGTTGTATTCCAATTGATTGCTACACGATTAGCGCGGGCTTCACTTAATGGAATATAGTTTTTTGCTTGCTGACGACTTGCATGGTCTTTCCGCATCACCTCATACTCAAGCTTTACTTTCGATTTAAAGGCATCTCTTGTATCCAGGCTGATTAACTCGCTTGCCACAGGCACGGAGCGTGAAGCATCGAGTACGTGAACAACAGGGCCATCATAAACAGGGTCAATTTTTACAGCTGTATGTATACGCGAAGTAGTTGCTCCGCCAATTAACAAGGGCAAAGTCATTTTTTCACGCTGCATCTCTTTGGCAACATACACCATTTCATCTAACGAAGGTGTTATTAAACCACTGAGGCCAATTACATCAACTTTCTCTCGCTTAGCCGCTTCAATTATTTTCTCGGGCGGTACCATTACGCCCAAATCAACTACATCGTAATTATTACAGGCTAATACAACACCCACAATGTTTTTGCCTATATCGTGTACATCGCCTTTCACAGTGGCCATTAAAATACGAGCGGCCGGCTTGCCTACATTACCGCTGAGTCTCTTCTCTTCTTCTAAAAAAGGTGTTAAGTAGGCCACTGATTTCTTCATAACACGGGCGCTTTTAACCACTTGTGGTAAAAACATTTTACCCGCACCAAATAAATCACCCACCACATTCATACCTGCCATCAGCGGACCTTCAATGACATGAAGTGGTTTATCATATTTCTGCCGCGCTTCTTCAGTGTCCTGATCAATAAAATCAATGATCCCTTTTACAAGTGAGTGGGTTATTCTTTCTTCTACCGTACCCTTGCGCCATTCATCATCTACTTCCTTCTTCTTAGCTGAGCCTTTAACTGATTCTGCAAAATCCAAGAGTCTTTCCGTTGCATCATCTCTCCTATTGAGTAATACATCCTCCACTCGTTCCAGCAGATCTTTTGGTATTTCATCATAGACCTCCAGCATAGTAGGATTAACAATACCCATGTCCATACCATGCTGAATAGCGTGGTATAAGAAAGCAGAATGCATAGCTTCCCGCACCTTTTGATTTCCTCTAAAGCTGAAGGAGACATTGCTCACCCCACCACTGACGTGTGCATGAGGAAGATTCTCTCTTATCCATTTAGCCGCTTTAAAGAAATCTAAAGCATAGTTTCTATGTTCATCAATACCTGTGGCAACTGGAAAGATATTCGGGTCAAAAATGATATCCTGCGGTGGAAACTTCACTTCATTCACCAGGATATCATAGGCACGTTTACAAATATCTATTCTTCGCTGGTAGGTATCCGCCTGGCCTTGTTCGTCAAAAGCCATCACGACTGTAGCCGCACCGTAGCGCTTCACCAGCTTTGCCTGTCGAATGAACTCTTCCACCCCACCCTTTAAGCTGATGGAGTTAACAATTCCCTTGCCTTGTAAACATTTCAAACCAGCCTCAATCACTTCCCATTTGGAGGAATCTACCATAACGGGTATAGCGGCTATTTCGGGTTCAGAGGCCATCAGGTTTAAATACTTGACCATGGCTGTTTGAGAATCTAACATCCCCTCATCCATGTTAACATCGATCACCTGCGCACCACCACGCACTTGGTCGAGGGCTACTTCAAGGGCCTCATCGAATTTATCTTCTTTAATCAGTTTCAGGAATTTGGCTGAACCTGTAACATTCGTTCTTTCTCCTATATTGACGAAGTTAGAGTTGGGTGTTATTTCAACAGCCTCTAATCCGCTAAGTTTTAACGTATTCTTCATGAGATCGTAGCGGCTTCAATCGTATGATCGATTGATCTTGGTTTATAATTTTTTGCAATTTCTGCTATTCGTCTAATGTGATCCGGAGTTGAGCCACAGCATCCACCCAGTATATTAATTAAACCTTCTTTCAAATAATCTTCTACTTCCTTACCCATTTGTGCAGCCGTTTGGTCATACTGACCAAATTCGTTTGGCAAACCAGCATTGGGGTGTGCACTGATGAAAAATGGTGCTTTTTCACTCAGCACTTTTAAGTAAGGCCTAAGTGCCGAGGCGCCAAGAGCGCAATTAAGTCCAATGCTCAACAATGGCACGTGCGAAACTGAAATCAAAAAAGCCTCGGCTGTTTGCCCGGATAAGATTCTGCCGCTGGCATCGGTAATGGTTCCAGATACCATGACAGGAACCTGCTTGCCTGTCTCTTCAAACAATTCCTGAATGGCAAACAATCCTGCTTTTACGTTGAGTGTGTCGGTAATAGTTTCAAGCAACAGCATATCGACACCTCCATCTATCAAAGCCCTAGCCTGTTCTTTAAAAGCCACTGCAAGCTGATCAAATGTAATAGCCCTATAGCCGGGATTGTTTACATCGGGAGACATAGAGGACAACTTGGTGGTGGGTCCAATTGATCCTGCCACAAAGCGCGGTTTGTTAGGCTCTCGCTTGGTGAACTCATCCGCTACTTCCCGGGCAATTTTAGCTGCCTCGTAATTGATTTGATAAACAAGATGCTCCAGATGATAATCGGCCTGCGCAACGCTTGTACTGCCAAAGGTGTTGGTCTCAACAATATCTGCACCTGCTTCAAAATATTGACGATGTATGTCTTTGATGATATCAGGACGGGTGATGCTCAGTAAGTCGTTATTACCCTTGAGTGGATATGGGTGATCTTTTAATATAGACCCCCTAAAATCAGCCTCCTCTAGCTTATGACGCTGTATCATAGTGCCCATAGCACCATCCAGAATCAAAATACGGTCTTTTAAAATGTCTTGGATTTTTTGGCTCATACTCTGTGATAAACAATCTATTATCCAGAGAGCCCTGTAAGGTGGGTTACTTATCTTTTTCCTGCAAAATTTCAGGAAAGGGATTTAGCACAACATCCTGACCGGAATCAGAATAGGATGCTAAGACATCATCGGGCCCAACCCTCAGTCTTTCTGGATAAGTAATGCAAAGTAAAGCAAGTGATGGGAAATTCCAAAATCTATCGAAAACGATACCCAACTCTCAAGCCAATGGTGGGCGATAAAACGATTCTGTCTTCTTCGTTGGGTTCAAAAAAGTTAAGAGTGTTCATCAAAGTGTTTTCCATGCCCTCTGGATATTGATAATCGATAGATCGAAGGGACCAGCCCACTGTTACATCCATCAATATGTTAGAGTCGAAGAAAATCAGATAACCTCCTTTTGTACTCAGGCCTAACTCTTTGTAACGAACACCAAAGGTATTGTAGCGTAAGAAGCGCGTCTGACAAGCCGGATCGAAACACTCTTCTGAAGTTAAGGATCGATCAAATTTAACCTGGTTCCAGTAGGGTTCTACACTCATGTAAAAACCATCACTTGATTTTGGTAAACTCTCGAAATAATAACGAAGCTCAGTTTTTAATTTTACACCACGCTTATTTTGATAGTCTTCATCAAGATTGCCACCAAAGTTTAATACATAACCTGCATCGACTTGAATACCTATGCGTTCAGAGATACCCACCTCATAGGCTAACTGCATAGAGGGATAAAACCCCCATAAATGCATAGGACTCCACTTAACGGCATGCTTCGGTTTATGCCTGATGGATACTGAATCTTGCCCATGAACGGCAACAGAGAATAGTACCCATAAAGCAAGGGTAAAACAATATCTCATTTAGTTAGAGGCTACTGGTATAACACTTAAATGCGTCAGGCGTGAGCCATCGTACTGATACTGATGTATGCCATCTCTACCTGTAATTATAGCAATCCCTTCACGTACAATTACATCCGTGGCGTGAATAGAGTTATCCTGATGCAAAATTTTAATATCTCTGGGGTTGCTTACATCATATACTTTAAATCCAAAACTTTGCTCACAAATGAATAAGATCCCGTTATAAACCCCTAAACCGAGAGGGGTATTCATGGGATAATTAGTTACAAGCGTGGGGTTACGTGGGTTGGAAATGTCTATGATTTCCAGGGCATTGGTACCGCGGTTACAGGTAATACCACTACTGAGCGTAACATAGGCGTAATTACCTTCAACCACTACCGGATCGCAGGAAACAATATGTGAATATCTAAAAATGAATTGCGGGTTTTCTGGATTACTAATACCATAAATATACATGGCATCTTGTGCACCAAGGTACAGATATTGGCCGCGGGTGGTTATGGTTTCTAAACCAAAGCCGACACTCATGGTCTTGATGTGTTGAAAATCTGTTGTCGCAATATTATAAACACTTAGGGATGTTTGAGAGGCGATGTATAAGTATTTTCCGTTAATGGCGAAGCGTGTCAACGACCCGCCCTGACCTTGGCCTCCCCCTACCTGCAAGCTATTGTTCATGTCGCCATTACAAGCGAACAATCCAAGGGCAATGAGGAATAGGAATACTTTAGTTAATTGCATAACAGTTGGGGTCTACAAGTTCAACATTTTGCCATCCTACTACTACACCTTTCTTGGCATCAATACACTCAAAGTAAAAACCTGCAGGAGGAGCCACTCCATAATGCCATTCACTTAAAGGAATTGAATCCAAAACAGTCAGACTATTAAACCCATTCAACCGAATGGATTTAAGTTCTCCATTATGATCTGCATATAGAACATCATCCTTAATGGCCATATCTGTATTGCCCAATAAACCTATAAAAGATAGCGGTGTTGGATTTCTTGGATCACTATTATCATAGATGTGAATTCCCTTTTGTAATTCATTGATCAGTAGAAACTGGTTATAGATGTAAACTTTCCCAGGATGCTGAAGTGGCTGATTTGCCAATAAAAGCACTTCAGTTTGGGATTTTGAACCGTACAAAGGCTTATAACCATTAACCTTACCCGCAGGAAAATCAGCCTGGAATAAAGGCTCGACTTCCCAGCAACCAAAAAGAGTGCTGCTCAGTATAGCCATCAAAAGCAAAAGTTTGATAGTTTTGTGTGTCATATATTCTTAGACAACCAAATCTTAGTAATGGTTGTAAGCTTAACCCTAAATTAACATAAGCCTTTGAAATTAGCAGCCATCGACATAGGTTCCAACGCTATTCGCTTTCAAATTTCATCTGTACTTGATAACGGCCCTAAAGTAATCTTCAAAAAACTGGAATATATACGATTTCCGCTTCGTTTAGGTCACGATGTATTCGCTACTGGTAGAATCAGCGATAAGAGTAAAGAGAAGTTTAAAAAGCTGATGAAGGCTTATAAACTACTAATTGATTTATATGAAGCTAACGATTACATGTTCTGCGCTACCTCTGCCATGCGTGAATCAGAAAATGGCTATGAGTTAGCAGAAGAAATCGAAAAAGAGCTTGGGGTCAATATTGAAATCATTGATGGCAACCGGGAGGCTGAGTTTATTAACCGTGCCATACAATCTTATTTATCTGACAACACTTATTTGCATATTGATGTGGGGGGTGGCAGCACAGAACTTAACCTGTATACCGCTGGCAAAAAGATTAATACACGGTCCTTTAAGATCGGATCAGTGCGGGTACTCTCCCACCATGATTCACCTGAAATGTGGCAAGATATGGAGAAATGGGTGCGCGATCATGTAAAAAAGGAATATGGAAAAGTAACGGCTGTGGGTACAGGGGGTAACATCAGTAAAATGTTTGAACTGGCCCAATTAAAACCACACCGATTGATGTCGTTTAAAAAAATGACAGAAGTAAGGGACATGATTGAGGCACATACCCTGGAAGAGCGAATCTACAAACTGCAAATGAACCCCGATCGGGCCGATGTTATTATACCAGCCAGCAGCATTTACATGAAGGTAATGGAGTGGGCTAGCGCCAAGTATATTTTCGTGCCCGATGTAGGTTTGAAAGATGGCATGCTGCTTCATTTATATGACCGCAATAAGCTGCAACAAAAAATTCAGTTCGTAAAGTAACTGCAATTGACTGTCAAGTTGTTTCAATCAATAAATCATAACAGCAATTCTTGCACTGATGCTAAATAAAAAGGGGCCTCAAGGGCCCCTTCTTTTTAAAAGTATATGTAAGACTACTTCACTTTGTTCATCACAGCGTTGAAAGCCTCAGGATGGTTCATGGCTAAGTCAGCCAAAACCTTACGATCTAAATTGATTCCTGACTTCTTCACTTTACCAATGAAAGCTGAGTAGCTCATACCATGTGCGCGAACTGCTGCGTTGATACGCTGAATCCAGATAGCGCGGTATTCTCTTTTCTTTTGCTTGCGATCGCGGTAAGCGTACACAAGTCCTTTTTCAACGGCATTCTTCGCTACCGTCCAAACGTTTTTCTTACGACCAAAGTAACCTTTGGCCAGCTTAAGCACGCGCTTTCTCTTGGCGCGGGATGCTACAGCATTGACTGATCTTGGCATTTCTTTTTACATTTTTGACAACTGGCGTCTCTTCTTACGGAGGTCTTAGGTGCCAGGCATCGGGTTAAACATATATCCCGCTTTAAACGGGAAGAACCAATCCTGATTTAAAATCAGAATGTTACACGAGGTACGGTAGCATAATCGCTACGTTCTTCGCATCTGCCTTACTTACTACCACTGTTCCGGTAAGGCTTCTCTTTTGCTTTGTCTCCTTCTTTGTAAGGATGTGGTTTTTGAACGCTTGCTTGCGCTTTATTTTACCGGTACCGGTTACTTTAAATCGCTTTTTGGCGCCCGACTTGGTTTTTACCTTCGGCATTTTATTAAACAGTTAAATAAAAACTACTTTTTAGCTTTGGGCTGAACAAGAATACTCATGTTCTTACCTTCAAGCTTTGGCAATTGTTCCACCTTTCCGTGTTCCTCCAACGCCTGAGCAAACTTTAATAAAAGGATCTCTCCTCTTTCCTTATACACAATTGAACGACCTCTGAAAAACACGCTGGCCTTTACTTTGGCACCTTCCCCAAGGAAGTTTATAGCGTGTTTTACTTTAAAATTAAAGTCGTGATCATCAGTGTTCGGGCCAAAACGAATTTCCTTCATCACGACCTTCTGGGTCTTCGCTTTGATCTCCTTTTGCTTCTTCTTGTGCTCGTACTTAAACTTCGAATAATCCGTAATTCTACAAACCGGAGGATCCGCATTAGGTGAAATCTCCACTAAATCCAATCCCAGATCTTGAGCCATTTTGATGGCTTGCTGGATGGGATATACGTCAACCGTAACATTTTCACCAACGACACGCACACGTTGTGCTGTAATGCGTTCGTTAATTTTAAAAGGTTCTTCCGGACGCTGCGGGCCTCTTCTCTGAAATGGCCTTGGATTAGGCTTAAAATTCGGGTTTATATTCGTTTTGTTTAAGTTTTACAAAAGCATACTGCTTGCCTAAGCAAACAAGGCTGCAAATATCGGTAAATAGTGTTAAAAAGCAAATTTTACTTCAAAAATGCCTAAAAGGGTGCTGCGCATTCCTTCCTGAAATTATCTACGAACTCATCCAATCCTACACTCCCCTGATCACCTTGCCCGTGCTTGCGAATAGCCACCTTCTGCTCGCTTACTTCTTTCTCTCCTACGATGAGCATATAAGGAATCTTCTTCACCTCCGCATCACGGATTTTCCGGCCAATCTTCTCATCACGGTCATCAAATACCCCACGGATATCCACAGCTTTTAGCTTTTCATAAACAGCCTGGGCATAGTCATTGAATTTTTCAGAAATTGGTAACACGGCAATCTGATCGGGTGCCAGCCATAGCGGGAAGTTACCGGCACAGTGCTCAATCAGTACCGCTACGAAGCGCTCCAGTGAACCAAAAGGTGCGCGGTGAATCATTACCGGGCGGTGTTTCTGGTTATCTGCCCCTACATATTCTAATTCAAAACGCTCCGGCAGGTTATAGTCTACCTGAATAGTACCAAGCTGCCAGCTTCTGCCTAGAGCATCCTTTACCATAAAATCTAACTTAGGACCATAGAAGGCGGCCTCGCCTTGAACAGCAACAGTAGTTAATTTACGCTCATCGGCTGCCTCCTGAATTTCACGCTCTGCCTTATCCCACAAATGATCTTCACCTATGTATTTGGCTTTATTAGCCGGATCGCGAAGGGAAACTTGTGCAGTATAGTTTTCAAAGCCCAAAGAGTTGAACACGTGCAACACCAGGTCTATCACTTTCACAAACTCTTCTTTCACCTGATCGGGTCGGCAGAAAATATGTGCATCGTCTTGCGTAAAGCCTCTAACGCGAGTCAAGCCATGCAACTCACCACTTTGTTCGTAACGATATACTGTACCGAATTCGGCTAAACGCACTGGGAGGTCTCTGTAGGAACGTGGTTTATGTTTATATATCTCACAATGGTGCGGACAGTTCATGGGCTTTAACAAGAACTCCTCCCCCTCATCCGGTGTGTGGATGGGTTGGAAGGAATCCTTACCATATTTTTCATAATGCCCCGAAGTAACATACAACTGCTTGCTGCCAATGTGTGGCGTCACCACCGGATCATATCCGGCACGTACCTGGGCTTTGCGCATAAACTGCTCAAGGCGCTCACGCAGAATGGTGCCTTTCGGTAACCACAATGGCAAGCCCATCCCTACCTTTTCAGAGAAGGTGAACAATTCTAACTCTTTTCCCAGTTTACGGTGATCACGCTTCTTGGCTTCTTCCTGTAAATGCAAAAACTCTTCAAGTTCCTTTGCCTTGGGGAAAGTGATG
>JALHOT010000031.1:0-20724 GCA_022842845.1 Cyclobacteriaceae bacterium
AGGAGCAAAACCTACGCCTTGAATTCGATGACTTAGGCAATGCTTATCAATCGTATTCAGTTAGAATTACCCATTGCAATGCAGACTGGACCAAGTCAAGCCTTGCTAACCTCGATTTCCTGACCGAATACAATAGCTTTCCGGTAAATCAATATGCGTTTTCATCCGATACGCACATCCCCTATGTACATTATTGGTTTGTGGTTCCTCCTGTAAAATTAAGTGGCAATTATGTACTGACTGTTTATCGAGATGATACAACGCCTGTATTCTCGAAACGCTTTATGGTGTATACCAAGCTCGTCAATCTATCCACTACCAACGATTTTTCAGGTACAGGCCAATTAGCAGATAAGCAAGCGATCAGCCTTATTATGCAGTATCCAAGGCTGGAGGTTATGAATGCATCCACCCAATTTGAAGTACACATCCGCCAAAACCAGCGTTGGGATAATTTGATCCAAAACGTTCCTCCCAACTTTTTGAGAGAAGCCCAACAAGAAATTGAGTACAGGGTAAACGATGAAGCGTATATGTTTGATGGGGGTAATGAGTACCGGTTTATCGACCTGCGCAGCATTATTAATACAGGTCAGAATGTGGCTACCATCGACCGGAAGACTAAACCATTTACCGCAATGGTTGGACGGGATAAATCACGGGAGTTTGATCGCTACGCACAATACCTTGACTTCAATGGAAACGCAGTCATCATGAATTATGATAACAATCTTCAATTCTCCGAGAACTATGTTAAAACCATTTTCACCCTAGATGCAACCAAGCCAATGCAAGGATCGGTTCACCTGCAAGGAAGGTTAATCAACAATGCATTGAGTAAAGAGAGTGAAATGGTGTATGATTCCGCTCGAAAAGAGTACCGAAAGGAATTATTACTCAAGCAGGGCTGGTACAATTATCAATACCTTGTTGTGAACGGCCGAAAGCAAAGCCTGAAGCTGGAAGGAAATCACTTTGAAACAGAGAACAGCTACGAAGTACTGGTGTATTTTAAATCGTTACAGCCCAGAGCAGATTTGCTGGTAGGTTATTTACAACTCAACAAAAATCCGCGTTAAGCGTAAATGGCTTGTCTGTCTTCTTGCCTTTGAATGGCATCATTGTTGGCTAAGTCCAGCATGCCAAAACCTTTAGCGGTATAGTGTCCTAATCCATTTTCGTAAATGAACTGCTGCACCTCAGTGGCCGCATACAATTTAAATGGAAAGGTATAGCCCCTTACTTCAAAACGCACATCGTTATCGTAAAGTGGATATATGCGGGCAAACTTTTTATGTGACTCTTGTAAGCGGTGCAGGTAGTCCTGATCAGCCACGAGTTGAAACTTATAGAAAGAAGCTAGGGCTTCTGCCGAATACTTTCCTGAAGCCTCCATACGGCTAATGGTGGAATCATACAAAAGATCCGAAAACTCATCCGTACCAGGAGCGATAAAGCGCTTACTGCTCTCGTCATTGAAAAGGGCTGGAAGCAGCACAATAGGCGAAATACACAAAAACTTGGTCTCCGCACTCACGGTAACCGCCTCTTCTGTTTCAAAACTCTCGGGCGACAATTGGAGATTACCCACCATGATGTCACGCATCTTAAAGAGCTGATCCATGAAATAATCGAGGAAGGGTTTATCAGTGCAAGCAAAAACAAGGGTAACCTTCGATGAGTAAAAATGTAAACCTTTTCGACTGATCTTGGTCTGGCCTTTTAACCCAGAGAAGTTGAAGAGTGAAAAATCCTTATAATCAGGATTAGAGCCAAAAACCAACACGCCCTTGATAAACTGAGCGATCAGGTATTGGTGATGGAACGGAACATAAGCCCCTCTATTCTTCAACGAAAAAACAATTCTAACTCTCAAGCAAAAAATAATTTGGGGTTAAAAAATAACTATAGAGAACCCCCGCTACTCATTGAGGTTGAGCGGTTTATAAAACTAAAAAAGAAGTATTGATTTTAAAAGAAAGCGCCTTATTAATTATACGTTAAAGCGGAAATGCATGATATCGCCATCTGCCACCACATATTCTTTGCCTTCAACCGCCATTTTACCAGCCTCTTTACAAGCGACTTCTGTCTTATAGTGCTGATAATCAGCCATTTTTATAACCTCAGCGCGGATAAAGCCTTTTTCAAAGTCAGTATGAATAACACCAGCTGCCTGAGGCGCCTTCCAACCTTTTTTAATCGTCCATGCTCTAACTTCCTGAACGCCAGCGGTAAAGTAGGTGATCAGGTTAAGTAAAGAATAAGATGCGCGGATCAGTTTATTCAAACCAGATTCCGTTAAACCGTATTCTTTTAAAAACTCCTTTCTATCTTCTTCACTTTCCAATTCAGCAATTTGCGCCTCAATAGCAGCACTGATAATGACCACTTCGGCACCCTCCTGTTTTACCAAATCACGGAGAGCATCCACATGCTTATTGCCTGTATGTAAAGAGCCTTCATCAACATTGGCTACGTACAACACGGGCTTAGCCGTTAATAATTGCAGATCTGCAATGGCTTTGGCATCTTCCGCATCTAACACGATGGAGCGGGCGTTCTTACCTTCGAGAAGCACATCCTTCACTTGCTGCAAAATGGTCAATTCCTTTTTTGCTTTGGCATCACCGGTTTTGGCAATTTTCTCGACCCTGGTTATCTTCTTATCAACAGATTCTAAATCTTTTAACTGAAGTTCAGTATCGATGATTTCCTTATCAGCAACAGGATTTACACGACCATCCACATGTACGATGTTATCATTATCGAAGCATCTCACTACATGAAGGATGGCATCGACCTCACGGATATTGGCCAAAAACTGATTACCCAATCCCTCGCCTTTGCTAGCTCCTTTCACCAAGCCAGCTATATCAACAAACTCAATAGTGGCAGGCAACACACGCTGAGGGCTTACCAATTCTTCCAGAATCCTCAGGCGGGGATCAGGAACAGTGATAATTCCCACATTGGGTTCGATAGTACAAAAGGGGAAGTTTGCGGCCTCTGCTTTATTATTTGAAATAGAGTTGAAAAGCGTTGATTTACCAACGTTGGGGAGACCCACAATACCACACTGAAGCGCCATAAGCTGTTGCCATTTTTAAATGAGGTGCAAATATACGGCTCATGCTTAGTTTGCCGAATAGCGAATTCGAATATTCGCGCCAGCCTTCCATGAGGGCATAAAAAAACCTCCGATTGGAGGTTCTTTTTCATTTTATTTTGAAAATGCAGGGTCTTACTCCCACTTTAGCTCGGTTTCATTAGGGCTGTGGCCATTGCTGTTGGCGTCTACACTCACCTCTTCATGATCGCCTTCACGCTCACGATCAAAAGCCTCGAAATCAACACCCGGCATTAGCTCTTTAATATGGGCCACAGAGTTGTTGAGTGCACTTAAAAACTTATTAAAGTCTTCTTTATACAAGAAAATCTTGTGCTTTTCATAGGTAAATCCATCCTCTTTGAAACGCTTTTTACTTTCGGTAATCGTTAAGTAAAAGTCATTGGAACGAGTAGACTTTACATCAAAAAAGTAGGTGCGTTTGCCCGCCTTCACTTTTGCAGAGTAGATTTCTTCCCTGCCATTTGCCTTATTATCTTCCACAATCCTGTTGGTTAGGGTTTGGTTTTTGGTTTGTAAGTTCGAAATATAATATTTTGGCTTTTGATAGCAAACAATATTAAAAATTCTCATTCAGGTCATTGTTAGTAGATTTATGCCGTGGAGTATAAACTAAGCGATTTAAAACAAAGTACCAGCCTTGATTTATTGGCCAGGCAATTGGTAGAAGGCTTTATTTCAGGTCTTCATAAATCACCATACCACGGTTTTTCGGTAGAATTCTCGGAACACAGACTCTATAATGAGGGGGAAAGTACCCGCCACATTGACTGGAAGGTATACTCAAGAACTGAGAAGCTTTTTACCAAGCGTTATGCAGAAGAAACCAATCTTCGCTGTTTGTTAGTCCTGGATAAGTCTCCCTCGATGTATTACCCTGTTGAAAATCGGGCAAAACTTACCTTTTCGGTCTATGCAGCGGCCTCACTTGCTAATTTGATGCAAAGACAACGTGATGCTGTGGGATTATGCACCTTCTCCCAATCTATTGAAACACTATCACAGGTTCGCTCTACCCCTTCCCACCTGGAAAAGCTTTACGTAACAATGGAGGATATTTTGAAGCTCCGAGACTTCAAAACCAGTGTTAGTGCTGACACGAAGCTTAGCGAAGTACTACACGAAATTGCTGAGAAAATTCACAAACGATCCTTAGTTGTAATCTTCAGTGATCTGTTCGATGCTGATGAAAGTACCCAGGAGCTCATGAAAGCTTTACAGCACTTAAGGCATAAAAAGCATGAGGTCATCGTCTTCCATGTAACTGATAAGTCAACCGAATACAACTTCGACTTTGGCAGCAAGCCTGTTGAGTTTATCGACCTGGAAAGTGGAAAAAAACTAAAGGTAAATACAGAGGATGTAAAAGAAGCATACACCAAAACAGCTCAACATTTTTACCAGCTCTTAAAACAGCAATGCCAGCAATTTAAAATAGACTTCATTGAGGCGGATGTGGCCGATAGCTTCCACCATGTGCTCCAAACCTATTTGATTAAACGTTCGAAAATGCGCTAAGTAAATTAGCCCTCCTGATGTAACCAGGCTTTTTTGGCAGCTAACTCGTCCTTAGTCTCCACGTAGTCAGGATCTGGAACACAGCAGTCAACCGGACATACCGCTGCACACTGAGGTTCTTCATGGAAACCAGTACACTCAGTACACTTACCGGGCACTATATAATAAAATTCTGCTGAAACAGGGGCTTGAGTTGCTTTCGCGTCTTGGGTTGTTCCATCTTCTAGTTCTACGGAAGCAAGCTTCGTACCGCCTGCCCAGTTCCACTCACGGCCTCCTTCATAAATGGCAGTATTAGGGCATTCTGGTTCACAAGCTCCACAGTTGATACACTCATCAGTAATTATAATCGCCATGTAATCCGTATTTTTGAGTCCTAAAAAGTGCTGCAAAAATAGAACAGCACGATCAGTAATCAAAAACAGCTTTCTATATCCTAAAGTTTAATTTGAAGATGCAATTATCACAGCGTATTCAGGCTTTTGACCAACTGGGAAAAAGCTTAAGGAATTTAAACCCTGAAAAACTGGATACCTGGAGCCAGGCCGCCAAAGCTGAAAATCCCTGGTTTACGAGAGAAAGCGTAGAAAGGTCTATTAATGGCTTGGGGGAGTTTCTGGATAGCAACAAACTCACGGAGTGGACAAAACAATACTCATTCGACCATATCAAACCAAAAAATGTGGGTATTGTCATGGCCGGCAATATACCGATGGTTGGATTTCATGATCTACTGTGTGTGTTGGTCAGCGGACATAGGGCCCAGGTGAAACTGAGCTCGAAAGACAGTGTCCTGATCAAAATACTCTTACAAAATCTTACCGAGATAGAACCCGGATTTAAAGATCAGATCAGTTTTGTAGACGGGCCCATGAAAAATTTTGATGCCGTTATTGCTACCGGAAGTGATAATTCAGCCCGTTACTTCCTTCATTACTTTGGCAAGTATCCCAATATCATAAGAAAGAACAGGACCTCCTGTGCAGTACTAAGCGGAGCCGAAAGCCCTGAAGAAATTCAAGCCCTCGGTAATGATATATTTACTTATTTCGGACTTGGCTGCAGAAACGTATCTAAACTCTTTATTCCAGAAGGTTTCAACCTACCTCAGCTCCTGGATCAATGGCGGGCTTACGAAAACATCATTCACCATCATAAGTACAACAACAACTACGATTACCAAAAGGCCATTTTACTGGTAAACCAAATACCTCATTTAGATACAGGCTATCTTCTCTTACAAGAAAGTGAAAGACTGGTCTCTCCTATTTCCGTATTATTTTATGAGTATTATGCCGATGAGCAGCAAGTTAAACACCGTATCGATCAGGAAAGAGAAAAACTGCAATGCATTGTAGGCAAGAAATCCTACTGTACGGTTAGCTTTGGAAAAACGCAAAGTCCTGGCTTAGCAGACTATGCCGATGACATCAACACTTTGGTATTTTTGAAAAGCTTATAATCTAAAAGCCCCTTTGTATTTTCATACAAAGGGGCTGCTGATACAATACTTTTTTAGAGACCATTAAGGCTTATTGCCTCTGAGTATTTCAACCCATCCGGTGTACTCCTGGCCACCTGATTGTAAGCTATAGTAATAGATACCATCAGAAACACCTTCAGCATTCCAGTTATTTTGATAATCATTAGAGGCATAAACTTCATTACCCCAACGGTTAGTGATTACTAATTTTGATCCAGTAACTAAGTTTCTGATGAAGAACACTTCATTTTTTTGATCAACATCATTGTCAGGTGTGAAGACGTTAGGAATGAAGATGTCAGTCTTTAACCCAACCACAAACTCCTTTTCCGCTACGCAGCCAAATTCATCTTCAACCAAAGCGGTATAAGTACCAGGGCCGAGACCTGAATATTGTAAGCTATAGCTAGTATTTACCAACAGCACCTCAGCTCTTGGTCGCACTACTTCATCAAATGAATTTTGAAGCTCCATAAAATAAACCGGTGAACCTCCGGTTACTACCAGTACTCGTGTAGCAGTTGGATCATCTTCAAAAGATGTTTCTTGCTGAGGACTTGGTACTGTTGGGTCAGCTATCACCAAAGCAGTATTCGGCCCATCAATCACAAGCCCTGATGCAACATTAGATTCGCAGCTTAATACAGAGCCGGATTGACGAAGGATTAAATCATATACTCCAGGAGCTAATCCAGCAATTTCCGGATTAAGCAATGCAGCCGTTGCAGAGATGGTACCTGATAAAGTTTGGCTTCCCGTGTTTAGTACATATTGGTAATCAACTTCCTGGATACCTCCAATGTTACTCAACTGTATGCTTCCACCTTCTCCAAAACATTTTTCATCAACTGTTGTGGCTGTGAAGTTTACCCGTACCGCACCTCTCAAGCGGGTAAGACTTGGATCAATACGTGTGGGACACAAAGCGTTAATCGATTTTACCCAAACGAAATAGTCACCAGCAGATAGATTAGGAATGAAGACAGGATTAGGGCTAGCAGCAACGAAATCAGTTTCAACTGGGATTGTCGAGAAACTTGTTAACACTGCTACCTGGAACTGACCAGCAAAATTGTTTTCGATGTTAAATGAGATGCTGCCGTTCTCTCCGTTACCAGCACAGGTAGGGTCTGTGGTTACAATTGTATTCGTACTAACTATACCTGGGAAACCAACGACAGGCAATGCCAAGGTCTTTGGAGCACAACCAGATGCATCTGTCACAATGATATTATAATTACCTGGTACCAATCCAGTAAAAGTATTATTGATCGGTAGTCCAGTAATATCCAATTCACTGCCTGCCGGTCCGAATTTATATACGTAAGGGGCGGCTCCACCAGTTAAGCTTACTGAAATGGAACCATCGTTACTGTTACAAGTTGCATCTTGTTTAATAGCACTGACAAGACTAACAGGCTGTACAAAACCATCTGTTATGTTAAGGGTAACAGCAGCATTACATACATCAGCAGATGTTCTTCTTACACTAATAACATAATCACCTGCCACAAAACCTGAGATCCTAGACCCTGCATTGAAGTTGGTAAAGTTCGTACCATCAACAGACCACTGCAATACATTGCCTGTTTCACCTGGTACATCCAAGGTGAAAGAAGCCGTTGGATCGCCCGCACATATCGGAGAAGTAATGTTACTCACCACAGGCACTCCGATCGTGCCGGAACGATCGATGGTAACCTGTCCAGTTTTTAAGCAGGCAACATCACCATATTCTATTTCATAATCGTATGTACCGATAGGCAAGGCACTAAAAATCGTATCATTAAAGATAGTTCTGGCAATGGTTTGATTCGTTGGTGATACCCCTGTAATCGAAACCTTCACGCCTGTGTTATTGATAACAGGTACGAAAGGTTTGATATGGAATATAATAGAACCATCGGAGTTAGTACAAGTTGCAGGAAGAGGTTCTGGAATAATTACCACCGCTGCACAAGTACCTGTTCCTGGACCGCCACCACTACCTGATCCACACAATGGATCTGTGGTGGCACGTGTAGTGATGGTTACGGTTTGCGTTAACTCAACAGGACAGCTTCCATCAATATTTGTGGCCAACACGTTAAAGATAGTCTGAGCTGATAGATCAGGTGTGGGCAGACTCAAGCTGAATCCATTGCCAAGGAAAGATCCACCAACATTAGAATTGTCAGTATCCAATCGTAATTGATATACGATGTTATTTTGTGAGGCAACTACCACTGCTGAAGAAGCACCGGCACAAATTAAGGAAGGGAAGGCTGTCGCTGACCTTGAGGCATCAGGGCCAGAGTTTACCACAATGGTTACGGTAGAGGATCTGGTACATCCGCCTTGTGTATAGGCAACATTGATTAATTGTGTACCTGATAATGTACCCGGTGTGAATAAATTACCTGTAACACCTGTGCCTACAAAAGTAAAGGTACCGCCTGACGGTGAAGGTGTTACTAAAGTTGTCAGATCAATGGCTGAAGCGCCCTGGCAAACTATGGTTGAATTGTCTGTAGTGAGTGATGGACCTGAAATAATGTCTATCGTCAAAGGAGTTGTTACCGTTCCCCCACAACCCACTGCAGTATATTCAACCTGCATAGACTGAGGGCCTGCTGTTAATCCGGTTGGGTCAAACTGATTTCCAAAAATATTGGCATTACCTGTAAAAGCTAAAGTTCCACCAGCTGGTGAAAGGCTGGCTACATAAGTTGTCAAATCAACTGCCGCGCTTCCCTCACAAATAGATGGGATAGGACTCACCAGTGTGATTACTGGTGTTGAAATGACGTCAACCGTTAAGGTAACAGTGGTAGCCACGCAAGCACCAATGGTGTAATCAACGGATATAGACTGAGCTCCTGTTAATAACGCAGGATCTAATTGATCCGTTGCTGAGTTAACGTCAGTTCCTGTGAATACAAAATTGCCACCAGCCGGAAGAGCGGATACAAAAGTATTCAGATCTACTAATCCTCCTGTTTGACAAATCTGTGGATTTGAAGCCGGCAAGTTAATGACAGCATTATTAGTCACAGTCACATTTAAGGTGCTGTTTTGTGTACATGTACCGCTTGTATAAGTAACCGCAACTGGAATTGTTGTCCCCGCTAAACCTGTTGGATCAAAAGTAGGACTGGTGGTAATGCCTGTACCTGAGAAAGTAAAGGCACCACCTGCCGGCACTGCGCTTACAAAATTTGAAAGATCCAATACACCTGATGATTCGCAAACAGTTTGATCAGTTGCCGTTATGACAGCTGAAGCCAACACGTTAACTGTTATGCTGCTGGCATTTGTCTCGAGTCCTCCTGCGTATTCAGCAGTGGCAAAAAAGGTGGTAGCACCAGCTACTGTCAAATCCAGTTCACCAGGACTTACCGGAGTGTAGTTAGCTGTTGAAGCAAGCAAAGTTGTGAGAGTGGCATCTGTGTACCAGTTGAAGCCAATGACAGAAGGATCTGTGCTTGAAGCTGTTAGCGTAGGAGCCGCAGAATTGATACAAACATCCCCTGTAGTGCTTAAGGTTGGGCCAGCTGCCGCATCGTAAGCAAAAGAAACCCTGGCCTGACCAGTCCTTTCAAAATATTCTATTACTATATCATGAGAGCCTGCAGATAATGCAATGATGTTAGATGTATAAGTCAAATAAGAATGTACTGTAAAAGAATTAGCAGGACTGAAGCTAACCGGGGCCCCATCAATAAACATTCTCACACCATCATCTGATCCTAGTCTAAAGGTGTAAAGTCCAGCAGCAAAGGTCTTGGCCATTCTAAACCTGATACTGAAGTTATTGGCATAGCTTCCACAAACATTCGGACCTTGCATGGGCAGGTTTCCGAGGTTCAAATCGAATTCATCCGTAGTCACATCATACGAAGAAGCAACAGTAGCTGCATCAATATCAGCTGCCGAGATGAAACCTCTGTACTTGGATAAATTAAAATTGATATTGGACACTGGAGGTGCCGGAGAACTTGCATCATTATACACATAGCCAATCCAGGTTTCGGCTCCGAAGGTTACTGGATTTCCGCCAATAGGTTGGATAACAACATCCGCAGTACCAGCGACTGTACCTGCTCCGCAGCCAGTATTGGTAACAGAAACCAAGGAATAAGAAGTACTGATCGAAGGGCTTACGGTAATGGACGCTGGAGAGCTTACAATCCCAATTAACGTAAAGTTGCTGCTACCATCTGTATAGACTACGTCCCAAGGTCCTCCGCCAGTCAAGCTGATCGTAAGGTTTGTTGATTCTCCCTGACAAACTGTTGCATCACCTGAAAGGCTTGCTGTAGGTACACCTGCGATGTTGATAGTTACGTTATCTGTAACCGCGTTACAACTACCTGCAGGATCATCTGTTGTCAGTGTTAATGTAAGTATCCCTGCAGTTATCTCTGCCGCACTCGGGGTATAAATGGCATTTAACGCACTGGCGTTAGGGTTAAAAGTTCCGGTTCCACCAGACCATAATGCACTGGTCGCTGATCCGCCAATAACGCCTGCAAGGGTTATGGTGCTGCTAGCACAAATAGTCTGCGTTGGACCTGCATCAACAGTAGCGATGGGATTAATAGTAAAAATAACATTATCGTTAACAGGGCCACATGCTCCAGCAGGATCGTCAGTCGTTAAAGTCAACGTAACTGTACCTGCTGTAACTTCTGCTGCACTCGGAGTATACACAGCATTCAGCGTTGTGTTATTTGGAGCAAAGGTACCTGTTCCACCACTCCAGGTAGCACTTGCAGCGGAACCTCCTGTTACACCGGCCAAAGTTAGTGTACTGCCAGCACAAATTGCCTGAGCAGGGCCTGCATCAACAGTAGCGATGGGATTAATAGTAAAAACAACATTATCGTTAACAGGGCCACATGAGCCTGCCGGGTCATCAGTTGTAAGTGTTAGGCTTACTGTCCCAGCCGTTACTTCTGCCGCACTTGGGGTGTAAACTGCATTCAAAGTCGTATTGTTAGGAGCAAAAGTACCCGTACCACCACTCCACGTTGCACTCGTAGCTGAGCCTCCGATTACTCCAGCTAATGTAATCGTGCCATCAGCACAAATGGTTTGAGCAAGGCCTGCGTCAACAGTGGCAACTGGGTTAATGGTTATAACTATATTATCAACAGCAGGTAGACATGTTCCTGCTGGATCGTCAGTTGTCAAAGTAAGTGTCACTGTACCTGCAGCAATTTCTGCAGCACTCGGGGTATAAACGGCATTTAAGGTAGTATTATCAGGTGCGAAAGTACCAGTGCCTCCGCTCCATGTGGCACTGGTTGCTGAACCACCTATTGCACCTGCCAATGTTGCGGTACCATCTGCGCAAATCGTTTGTGCCACACCTGCATCTGCAGTAGCGGATTGATTGATAGTAATTATCACATTGTCAGAGGCTGGCAAACAAGCTCCAGCAGGATCATCAGTAGTTAAAGTAAGTGTAACCGTACTAGCTGAAATTTCTGCTGCACTTGGTGTGTAGACGGCATTCAGCGTAGTGTTGTTCGGTGCAAAAGTACCGGCACCTCCACTCCATGTACCTATTGAAGCAGAACCACCTATTGAGCCCGCAAGGCTTACTGTTACATCTGAGCAAATTATTTGAGCAGGTCCAGCATCCGCAGTTGCGTCTGCCCCAATAGTAATGGTCACATTATCATTCACTGCTCCGCAAGGGCCCAGTGGATCATTAGTGGTTAAAGTCAACGTTACGGTACCTGCTGTCACCTCTGCTGCACTTGGCGTGTACACGGCATTCATCGTGGTGTTGTTCGGTGCAAAGCTGCCCGTACCACCACTCCACGTAGCGCTCGTGGCTGAGCCTCCAAATACTCCCGCTAAAGTAACTGTGCTACCTGCACAGATCGTCTGCGCAGGACCCGCATCAACAGTAGCTAAGGCATTAATCGTAATCGTTACATTATCATTCACTGAAGGACAGCTGCCAGCAGGATCATCAGTCGTTAAAGTCAAGTTTACTGTACCCGCTGTTACCTGCGCTGCACTTGGCGTGTACACGGCATTCAGCGTGGTGTTGTTCGGTGCAAAGCTGCCACCACCGCCACTCCACGTAGCGCTTGTGGCTGACCCTCCAAATACACCCGCTAAGGTAACTGTGCTACCGGCACAGATCGTCTGCGCAGGGCCTGCATCAACTGTAGCTGCCTGTTCAATAGTAATAATAACGTCATCTGTTGCAGGTAAGCACGGCCCTGCTGGGTCGTTGGTGGTTAAACGTAAGGTATAAGCACCTGCCACGGTTGCTGAAAAAGTAACTGTTTGGGGAGCAGCTGTTTGGGCAGTTGAACTTAAAACGCCATTACCCCCTACAGGACTATTAACAATACTCCACGCACCAGTAGTGGCAGCACCACCGACAGATGAACCGCCTAAAGTAGCGGGACTTCCTCCGCAAACAGACTGAGCTAGGCCTGCTTCTACAGTAGGAACAGGTGAAATAGTAATGGTAACCTGATCATTCACAGCAGTACAAGAACCTCCTGTGGTTGTAAGCGTTAGGGTAACAGTCCCGTTTGTAAGATCTGTGCCTGCAGGAGTATAAGTCGCATTAAGATTTGTGTTTGAGCTAAAAGTGCCAGCCCCACCAGACCAGATGCCACCCGTAGCAGCTCCGCCTACAATCCCACTTAATGAAACTGTTGAACCTGCGCAAATATTTTGTGCCGGACCTGCATCCACTGTAGGACCTGAGGGAACTGCAATACCCGCTATACTTTTCTGACATCCATTTCCATCAGTTACAGTAACATCATAAGATCCGGGAGCCAAACCTGTAGGGTTGGCGGTATTGCCAATAGCAGTAGGACCAGACCATGCATAAGAATAACCGGGAGTGCCACCGGAGGCTGTTACTAAGATTGCTCCGTCATTGCCATTACATGAAGGTGTAATGGAACCTGTTGAGAAAGTTATGTCAGTCGGTTGGGTAAGATTTATGCCCGACACTTGTCTCCTTGTACAAAAAAGAATTGGTGTACCTCCATTGGAGGTAACTACATTGACCCTGTAAGTACCTCCCGCAAGATCCCCTGCAAATAAATTCGAAAATGTTACAACCTGTAAAGATGTGTTTGAAACAGTCTCAATAGGAATATCACCAAAACCTGTTTCTACAACAAGGGAATAAGTGAAAGGTGCCTGACCACCAACAAGTGTTACTTCGATGGATCCATCGCTGCCATTAAAACAGCTTGCATTGGTTACGTCCGTAACAGTGAAACTTGTTATTAAAGTTCCTGTACACTGAGCACGCAATTCATTATTAAAACCCAATAATGAAGCGGCAAAAAATATTAGTATAGATAGACTCCTGATCATCGTCTTACAGGGTTATTTGGGACTTCTGTAACTTTCTGCAAAATTTATTCTTCTCATTGAGAAACTCTACCTGTACCAGGTAAAGTACTGAGCTTGAAAGACCATTGAATGTAATCTTTTTATTTCCCTGACCTGATTGCTTCGTGATTTCTTTCAATCCGGAACCAGTCTCTGAAAAAAGCGTGGATGTAAAGGAATCATCTGTTTTGACTGAAACTTCAATTAACCCGCCATCTGGTCCCTGGCCTTGCTCAACACGCTCTAGCTTTAAAGCATGATTACACTGGGCATGCACCAAATAACTTGATGCACTGAATACGAGCGTAAGTATTATAATTCTTAACATAAAATTTCGATAAGGCTTAATCGCGATCAATGATTGATTGTAACCAATAGCTTGATCCCTTTGTAGGGCCGCTAAGTTCTTAAAATCGAATGACTGGCATCGATTAGATTGTGTGTTGGTCAGGTTCACGTAAGTAAAAGTTTAAAAAATGACAATTACCTCTCAGTAATCATTACATAATACCCTAAAAAACAGCAATATAGCTCAAAAAATTGAATTTAAAAGTTAATTACCTAAGCGTACTTTCTATTAAAAATCTCACTCATGATAAAGGCTCTCCTCACTTTATCAACATCCGTAAAATCTTCAGCTACCTGACTCGCTAAAGATGTACTTTTCTCTTCCTCGAATACCTTAAACTTGCCAAAGTCAACCTTAGTATCTTCAATCTTCAAAGTGTCCTCGTAAGACACCCTGTTAAATGCGGCAAACCTGTTCTCCTCAAATAGTTGATAAGTCTCCTGCTTTTTATAATCGTAATCAGGACGTTCGGGCTCCTTTTCCTCCTCTATTTCATCATCATAATCTACATACTCCTGTACTGGCTTGCTTGTTGTTGGGGCAGTAGTGTAGGGTTCCTTGGCTTCGGTAATTTCTCGCAGTAACTCTTCGAATGTCAATGGTTTAGGCCCTGAATCGCCTTCCCCCTGCCCTGCTTGCCTTCTGGGTGGGCCCACCGGTTCTTCCGGCTTCTTCCTCAGTCTACTGATAAAATAAACGAGTCCGAGAATAATATATATCCAGGTTTGCAGATTGTCCATCATCCAAATGTACAGAAATATCACTTTATTCAAAATTTTAGGGTTTTTAGGGCCAATTCAGGCCCGTTTAAGGCTTCCCACTTTTTATTTTGAATTGCCAAATAGAGGGGATTATCTTTGCCTTCTTTTTTACAATCAACCACTACACGTTCATGCAATTAGCTAAGCTGGAGATTAAAGGTTTTAAGAGTTTTGCCGACAAAGTCGTGATTAACTTCGATGAAGGCATTACCGGCATTGTTGGCCCGAACGGCTGCGGAAAATCCAATGTTGTTGACTCTATTCGCTGGGTTTTGGGAGAGCAGAAAACAAGTGCTTTGCGTTCAGAAAAGATGGAAAACGTTATTTTTAACGGTACCAGCCAGCGTTCTGCCCAGCAAATGGCTGAAGTTTCGCTTACCATCAACAACACTAAAAACATCCTGCCTACAGAATATTCTCAGGTAACCATTACCAGGCGCCTGTATCGTTCAGGTGAAAGTGAGTACCTGTTGAACGGTGTTACTTGCCGATTAAAAGACATTACCAACCTATTCCTTGATACCGGGGTGGCCTCTAATACCTACTCAATCATTGAATTAGGCATGGTAGATGACCTGCTCAACGACAAGGACAATTCGCGCAGAATGCTGTTTGAAGAGGCGGCTGGTGTTTCAAAATTCAAGAAGCGTAAAAAAGAAACGCTCAAGAAAATTGAAGATACGGATGCGGATCTTGAACGCGTTGAAGACCTTCTGTTCGAAATAGAGAAGAACATGAAAAGCCTGGAGAAACAGGCTAAGCAAACCGAGAACTATTACCGCATCAAAGAAGACTACAAAGAAAAAAGTGTACACTTTGCCAAGGTAACGGTTAACAAACAGCGCGAAAATTTCAATAAGCTTACCAAACAGATTGAGGAAGAGAATGACAGAAAACTATCATTGACTTCTCAAATTGCAGAAAAGGAAGCCAGCGTAGAAAAATTCAAGGCCGACTTAATCTTAAAGGAAAAAACACTTTCCTCCCGCCAAAAAGCCATCAACGAACACGTAGCGCGCATACGCCAATACGAGAGCGAAAAGTCTATTAAGAACGAACGCTTAAAATACCTGAACGACCGCGCGAACAACTTGCGCGAACAATTAGACCAAGACAAGAAAAGCAATGAAAGAGCGCGCTTTAGCATTGGTAGTTTAGATACTGAAAAGGCAAGCGCTGAGCAAATCCTTACTGATATTCAAGGTAAGCTGAAGTCGCTTAAAAATGACTACGAAAACCAGCGCAGAATTACATCCGAGCTGCAATTGCAATCGGATGCCATTCGCAGAGAGCAGCGCACCAAACAGGAAGAAAGCTTCCAGATCAATAAATCGATCGAGATCCGTCAGATACAGATCGCTTCTTTTAAGCAGGAACTTGAGAAAACAGCCACTGATTCTAATCAACAAAGCGCCAGCCTTGTTGAATTCGAAAAGAAACTTGTATTGTTGAAAGAAGAGCTCAACAAAAAGAATAGCGAATTAGAACAACTAAAGAAGGAAGAAGAGAGTGTTATTCAGCGCATCGCGCAGATGGAAAAAACCATCGAAATGATACGTGAAGAGATGACTTCTACGAGCCGTATTCTTGATGCTAAGCAAAACGAATACAACCTGACTAAGTCATTGGTGGAGAGCCAGGAAGGTTTTCCTGAAGCCATCAAGTTCTTGAAGAAGAAAATTGCAAAGAACGCTCCACTCCTGTCTGATATCCTGACTACTTCCGAAGACTACAGAGTAACTATTGAAAACTTCCTTGAGCCTTACCTCAACTATTACATCGTAGAACATGAGTCTGAGGCTTATGAGGCTATCAACATTTTAAGTGATGCTTCCAAAGGAAAGGCCCATTTCTTTGTACTCGATAAATTCCAAAGATTTGAGCCAACCACTGGCAGGATTTACGAGAACGCTTTCCCTGCTACTGAGATTATCGAATATGATCAGAAGTACAGAAAGCTGATGGCCTTCATCCTTGATAAAGTATACATATACGAGGGTGATATCAAGAGCATCCCATTAGATGATGACAATATATTCATTACCAAGAGCGGTAAACTAACGAAGCGCAAGTACAGCTTGTCTGGTGGTTCTGTTGGTTTATTCGAAGGTAAGAAGATTGGTCGCGCGAAGAACCTTGAGAAACTAGAGAAAGAAATCAAGGAGCTGAGTGCTAAGTCTGACGAAATCAGAAGCAATTTGCTGATGAAGCAATCAGACCTGGAGAAACTTCGTAATCATCAGTTGCGTCAGGAAATTGAAACAGTACAGACTACTATCCGACAAATCAATGAGGAGTTTGTATCCGTAAGAACCAAACGCGAACAGTTTTCTGAAATGCTCGGCAATGCCGACATGCGCAGAGAAGATATCCTGGAGAAAATCGACACACTGCTGAAAGAATTGGACGAAGCCACACCTAAGGCCAAAACCATCGAGCATGAAGTGCACGAGATGGAGCAAAGACTTGCCCTGGTTATTGAAGACCTTGCCGCGCAGAATGAACTCCTCAATCAAAAATCATCCGCTTTCAACGAGCAGAATATTTTCTTCCATCAGCAAGAAAACCGCGTGAAAAACCTGGAGCAGGAAATGCGCTTCAAACAGGAGTCTGTTGAGCAAAGTGCTGCCCGTATCGAGGTAAATTCAGTTGAGTTGTCGAAGAATGAAGAAGAAATCAAAATCATTCTGGAAACCACTGAGAATAATGACGAAGATTTACTCGGCCTCTATACTGAGAAAGAGGAAATGGAAAAAGGCCTCAATGAAGCTGAACGTGAATATTATGACTCACGTGGCCAGATTGATACCATTGAAAAAGAACTACGCGCAATCCAGCACACAAGAGAAAGCATTGATGGCCTATTGATGAACCTTCAAAACGCTTTAAATGAAAGCAAGTTGGAGTTGAGTTCTGTCAAAGAGCGTTTATCAGTAGAGTTTAAAGTTGATCTTGATGAGGTGTTGGCAGCCGTTTCTGAAGAAGAAGGCAAACAACTGGCTGAAGCTAACGAAGAGGAAATCAAAGCACAAGTACATAAGATCCGTGAGCGCCTGGATAACATGGGGCCTATCAACCCGATGGCCATGGAGGCTTACCAGGAGATTAAACAGCGCAATGATTTTATCCTCACACAAAAGGATGACTTACTAAAAGCCAAAGAATCCTTATTGAACACCATCTCTGAAATTGAAGGTGTCGCCAGTCAGACTTTCATGGATGCCTTTAACCAGGTAAGAGAGCACTTCAAGAAGGCTTTCAAATCACTCTTTAACGAAGATGATGATTGTGATATCCGCTTGGTAGACCCTAACAATCCACTGGAATCAGAAATCGATATTATCGCCAAACCTAAAGGCAAGCGTCCTTTAACGATCAACCAGCTTTCCGGAGGGGAGAAAACGCTTACGGCCACGGCCCTGCTTTTCTCTATGTACCTGTTGAAGCCGGCACCTTTCTGTATTTTCGATGAGGTGGATGCTCCTTTGGATGATGCCAACATTGATAAATTCAATAACATCATCAGAACTTTCAGCAAGGACTCACAATTCGTGATTGTGACGCACAACAAGCGCACCATGACCAGCACCGATGTGATCTACGGTATCACCATGGTGGAGAAAGGTATCTCACGAGTGGTTCCAGTTGATTTACGCGAACTAGCCTAAAATAGAAAAACCCCGAGCAATCGGGGTTTTTCATTATAAGTTCTAATTGGCTGTTATTTCGCGGTCCAGAGCACTTCCTGCTTTTCTTTGCCCACTGACATGATAATGCGAGGAGGATTGGCCAATAAAACCAATCTGGTGTCTTTACCCGGATAATCATCTGCATCCACCACTACACCCTTGCCCAAATAAGCTACTGGCATTAATACATCATTATCAGAGCAGTATTCGTCATGAATATCCTGTAATATCTCTTCTAACTTTCCGCCAAATTCCTCTTGAAAGTCATCCTCCATGTCATGAAGGGCATCTTCCATCTCATCATACTTAGGATTGTTATAATCTACAGCCGCTAACTCTTCCTTTCTTTTAGTCAGTTCTACGAGGGCTTTGTCGAGTGCTTTGATATCCATAGGCTTATTTTTTACAAAGATTGCATAAAGCTTAATTTTTAAAAAGGACTTGTTCTCTTAAATTTACAACGTTTGAAATGAAGCTATTATGAACGAAGACTTTCTACCCATCAACGGCACCGACTATATTGAAATGTATGTAGGCAATGCCAAGCAATCAGCCATATTCTATCAATATGCTTTCGGATTTGAGCTAATTGCTTATGCTGGACCGGAAACAGGTGTGCGCGACAGGGCTTCGTATGTATTGAAGCAGAACAAAATCAGGTTAGTGCTGACATCTGCCATTCGCACAGATTCTGTTATCACAGACCATGTAAAGAAGCATGGAGATGGCGTAAAAGTACTGGCTTTGTGGGTAGATGATGCCCGGAAATCATTTAACGAAACGACACAGCGCGGAGCAGCTGTGGCCAGCGAGCCACAAGTGCTAAGCGATGAAAATGGAGAAGTGATCGTGGCCTCCATCAAGACCTATGGAGATACCATTCACACTTTTGTGGAACGTAAAAATTACAAGGGCCTTTTCCTGCCCGGCTACAAGGCAAGAAAAAGCAATGTGGCCATTGAACCAGTTGGCCTACAATACGTTGACCATTGTGTAGGCAACGTAGAACTGGGCGCCATGAATCAATGGGTAAAATTCTATGAAGATGTGATGGGCTTTAAGCTTCTGCTCACCTTCGATGATAAAGATATTTCAACTGAATATAGTGCCCTCATGTCGAAAGTGGTGTCTAACGGCAACGGTTACATCAAATTCCCCATTAACGAGCCAGCCGAAGGCAAGAAGAAATCACAAATTGACGAATACCTGGAATTTTATAATGGCCCGGGCGTACAGCATATTGCTGTTGCCACGAATGATATCGTTCACACAGTAGGTGAGCTCAGAAAGCGCGGTGTTGAGTTTTTACAGGTACCCGAAGTGTATTACGAAGATGTATTGCAGCGTGTAGGTAAGATTGATGAAGAATTGAAACCTTTAAAAGATTTGAACATCCTCATCGATCGCGATGATGAAGGTTATCTTCTTCAAATATTTACGAAGCCGGTACAAGACAGACCCACTTTATTCTTTGAAATCATTCAGCGCAAAGGAGCCAAATCTTTTGGCAAAGGGAATTTCAAAGCACTCTTTGAGGCCATTGAGCGCGAACAGGCTATTAGAGGAAATCTTTAATTAAATCTTAAATGAATGCCTGATGTTGAAAGTCAGGCATTTTCAATTGTACGATATGACACTTGCAACAACAGTAGAAGCACGCATTCAATCATGGTTGAACAGCCCGGTGGTAGACGATGTATCCAAAAACGAAATCAAAAAACTGATTTCTGATAATAAGGAAAAAGAGCTTACTGACAGTTTTTATAAAGACCTCGAATTTGGCACTGGTGGTTTGCGTGGTGTAATGGGAGTAGGTTCTAATTGTATGAACCCTTACACCTTAGGCAAGGCCACACAGGGACTTGCTAACTATCTAAATAAAACCTATAACAACAGCCCAATCAAAGTAGCCATTGCTTATGATAGCCGTAACAACAGCAAGGAGTTTGCACAGATTACTGCCAATATATTCTCAGCCAATAACATTCAGGTTTATCTATTTGATGAGCTGAGACCTACCCCGCTGTTATCATACACGATTCGCCATTTACAGTGCCAATCAGGTGTGGTTATAACGGCTTCTCATAATCCTAAAGAATACAACGGTTACAAAGTATATTGGAATGACGGTGCTCAAGTAGTTCCTCCGCACGACAAAAACATCATTACAGAAGTCAATGCCATTACTTCTTTTGAAGCGATTCAATTCAATGCCAATCAGGAACTGATACAATCAGTGCCCAAATCTGTTGAGCAAAGCTATTATGAAGAGGTTAAAAAGTTAATTCCTCAGCAAGAAGCTATTGCCAAACATGCAGCCATGCCTATCGTGTACACCAGCATCCATGGTGCAGGCATTACCATGGTGCCTGAGTGTCTCAAGCAGATTGGCTTTACCAATGTGCAGGTTGTAGCAGAACAAGCCGTGC
>JALHOT010000031.1:20734-23327 GCA_022842845.1 Cyclobacteriaceae bacterium
CCCTACTGTTCATTCGCCTAATCCTGAGGAACAGGCGGCCATGGCCATGGTGATTCAAAAGGGTATAGCCCTGCATGCGGATATGGTGATGGCCACAGACCCTGACACCGATCGCGTGGGTATTGGGGTAAGAAAAAACAATGGAGAATTCATCCTGCTCAATGGCAACCAAGCCTTTAGCCTAATGATGTGGTTCATCATGAAAAACCAACAAAGCACTGCCAATGCTTACATCGCTAAAACCATTGTTACCAGTGAACTCGTAGACGACATGGCGCGTCAATTGAATGTTGAGTGCTTTAATACACTCACAGGCTTTAAATACATCGCAGAAGTGATGAATCAACAAGATGGCAAGAAACGCTTTATTGCTGCCGGTGAAGAAAGCTACGGTTATATGGTAGGCGATTTTGTACGCGATAAAGATGCAGTCTCTGCCTGTGCTTTTTTCGCGGCTATGGCTGCAGCGGCCAAAGATGCTGGTAAAACCATTTATGATTGGCTGATTCAAATGTATGTTGAGTTTGGCTTCTATAAGGAAAGCCTTATTACCCTGACCAAGAAAGGTCAGCAGGGTGAGCAGGAAATTAAGGCCATGATGGCCAAGTTCCGCCAAGAAGCACCTGCCTCCATTGCGGGTATTAAAGTGACCCGTGCCTTGGATTATGTGACCTTGAAAGAAAAGAATCTCAGCAATCAGACAGAAACAGATCTGGCCTTTCCTACATCAGACGTGCTTCAATATTATTTGGCCGATGGCAGCAAAGTTTCAGTAAGACCTTCCGGCACTGAGCCAAAGATTAAGTTTTACATCAGCGTCAAAACCAAATTATCATCCAGCCAGGAATATGAGCAAACCATGGCTGAGCTGGATGCTAAACTCAAAAGTATTGAGACTTACTTACTAAGCTTGTAAGCCATGCCTAAGGATGCTTATCTTTGCACCCTTAGGCATGAAAAAAGTCGCTTTTTATACATTAGGCTGCAAATTGAACTACTCAGAGACCTCTACGATCTCGCGTATGTTCGAAGAAAAGGGCTATGCCAAAGTAGACTTTACAGACAGCCCTGACATTTTCATTATTAATACCTGCTCGGTTACCGAAAATGCCGATAAGAAATGTCATAAGATTGTGCGAGAAGCGCGTGGAATTTCTCCTGATGCTTACGTAGCCATTATTGGCTGTTATGCGCAATTGAAGCCTCAAGAGATTGCTGAAATTCCTGGGGTAGATGCAGTGCTTGGAGCAGCCGAGAAATTCAGACTAGTGGAGCTACTCGATGGATTTGTGAGAAAGCCGAATGCTGAAGTATTCGCTTCCGACATAGAGGCAGCTAACAAATTCAACACCTCCTACTCTATCAATGATAGAACGAGAACCTTCTTGAAAGTCCAGGATGGCTGTGATTACTCCTGTTCATTCTGCACAATACCTTTAGCAAGAGGCAATAGTCGCAGTGATAGTATCGCCAATATTGTCAAGACCGCTCAAGAGATTGCAGGAACAGAGGTGAGGGAAATTGTGTTGACAGGTGTTAATACCGGAGACTTTGGTATTCAGCAAGGTGTGAGGCTAGAACGATTTGCTGATCTGGCAAAAGCACTGGATGATGTAAAAGGCATTGATCGCTTTAGAATTTCTTCCATAGAGCCTAACCTGCTCTCCGATGAGATAATTGCCTTTGTTGCTGAATCAAAACGCTTTGTACCGCATTTCCATATCCCCCTTCAATCGGGTTCCAATAAGATTTTGAAACTGATGCGCAGGCGCTACCAGCGAGAGTTATATGCAAGTCGGGTTGACACAATTAAATCTTTAATGCCTCATTGCTGCATCGGGGTTGATGTGATCGTTGGGTTTCCCGGAGAAACCGATGAGGACTTCAAGGAGACCTATCAGTTCTTAAATGAATTGAACATCTCTTACCTACACGTATTCACTTATTCAGAACGCGAAAATACCTTGGCTGCTGAGATGGAAGGAACTGTTCCTGCCAGCAAGCGAGCAGAGCGATCCAAAATGCTCCACATCCTATCGGATAAAAAGCGCAGAAAATTCTACGAAGAAAATCTGGGAAGTGAATCAACCGTATTATTCGAGAATGATATCGAAAATGGTATGATGCATGGCTTCACAGAGAACTACATTCGCGTGACAGCTAAATACGATCCGGTTCTTATCAATGAACTCCGCAGAGTAAAACTGTTATCGATCAATGATCAAGGTTTGGTAGAAGTGGAAGAAACCCAGGAAGTATTGAGTCATTCCTGATCGACAAACTGCATCCACACAGATCCATTCATCGTCAGAATCGACTGAAAAACGTCAATTTTATTCAATAGTCTTCAAATTTCAAGTATTTCTGTTGTAAGGTCAATGGTGTAAGTTTCTCCTATAAAGTGAATTAATTAAGCATCATGGCGAAAATCAATACAAAGATAACTATCTTATTAACAGTAAGTTACAATCTAAAACCCAAACTTGTCATTGAATAATCCCTACGTGAATGACTGTAGGTCCAGACAGGTACCATTAGACATTGAAAAGTCATTTTTTCGGAATGCCAGACTTTAAATAGAGATCGGAAGAGC
>JALHOT010000032.1 GCA_022842845.1 Cyclobacteriaceae bacterium
ATTCAATAAAGGAATTAGAGACACCATTCGCACTAAGCCACAAATGTTTCTTCCTTACAATAATGGCATTACCGCTACCGCAGAAAGTGTTGAGACAAAATTTATAAACAATCAGTTAGTCATCACTAAACTCAACGATTTTCAAATTGTAAATGGTGGTCAAACAACAGCATCACTATACCATACTCAAAAGAAATTTAAAGATGCTGATTTGAGCAAAATATTTGTTCAAATGAAGTTGACGGTAATCAAGGACAAAGAGCAGAAAAACATTGAGGTCCCAAACATTTCACGCTTTGCAAATAGTCAAAACAAAGTCTCTGAGTTAGATTTATCATCTAACAACCCCTATTTTATACAGATTGAAAATCTTTCAAGAAAGAAATATGTTGTTAGCCCAGAAAATAAAAATCAATCGTTATTGTGGTTTTTTGAACGTGCCAATGGTCAATATCGTGAAACATTAAACAAACAATCAACAGCACAGCAAAAGAAATTTAAGGAGCAAAATCCTCCTAACTTAAAGTTTGTCAAATCAGACATTGCAAAATTCATCAATATTTGGGAGCTGGAGCCTCATCTTGTATCACAAGGTTCCCAGAAAAACTTCATTCATTACATCAAAAAAATCACAGACCTTGTAAGCAAAAATAAATTACCTGGAGAAAATTTTTATAGAAAATTAATTGCTAATGCGATCCTGTTTAAAACGGCAGACAAGCTCTTTGGTAGAAAAAATGTCGATGCTATCGGAGATACTAACTTGAAATCATTTACAGTTGCCTATACTGTTTCATACTTACATTTTCTAACAGACAATAGACTTGATTTATGGAGAATTTATGAGGAACAAAAAACAGATGAATTTATAAATAGCCAAATCTTGAAATTGCTAAAGTTTGTTTACACCCATTTAGTTGCAGAAGCCAATAGCAGTTTAATATCAGAATACGCGAAACGCTCAACCTCTTGGGCCAAATTAAAGAGCATCAAGTATCCAGAGAATCTCACTACAATTTTGAGTGACTATTTAGTTACTGAAGAGGAAAAAGAACAAAGAGATACAGAAAAGGAAATTAGTACAAATAATGTAGAGGATTCTATATTCATTGTTAGCGAAATCCAAAAAATGGGTCTAAAATTCTGGGACGGCTTCAGAATTTACATAGATATTCATAAACCAGACATTTTTGATTGGTCAATTGCTTTTGATTTATCAAATGGCCTACGTAAGAATAGGAATCTATCTGCTAGAGAAATTTCATTTGGCAAAAAAGTACTCGATTATATCCAGTCAAATCCCGCATTGGTTGATGAAATAAAATCTCTATCTAAAATTGAGGAATCTGAAATTATTGAAGTGAAATTCATTTATGATAAGCTTTTGCTTCTTTCAAAGGAAGATTGGAAAAGAATTATTGATGTTGCTGGTCAGACAAAAACATTAGTAAACTTGGAACTTGCAAACGTAAAGGCTATTCAGATAGCAATATTAAAACGAGAAAATATAAAAGAACAAGCGCTTATCAGAGCATATGAATCAATTAAAAAATTGAAAAAGTTTGGTATTAGTATTCCGTAAAGATGCGACCAACCGCATTAGCATTCCCTGAACTTTTCACTTACATGTGATCACAATAACCATTGTAGTAATGCCATCAAGTCATTGTTTAATAAACAAATCAGAAAGTCAGGCTACAAGCCTGATTATCATATTAAATTTTTCCGCATCTCAGTAGTTTGGAACGTGCAACTTATCATTAATTTCAAAAAGTATAATTTTATCTGACCAGTTCAATCTATTAAATGAAAAATAAAATCAAAACCAGCGAGTCTACAAACGAGAAGTTCAGCAGTATTAATCCATGGTTAGGTTTCCTTATTTTCCTTGGTTTTACTGTGGTGCTATCAGGTGCCTTTATATACATATCCTCATTCTCAGAAGTTGTTAACTGGTTTGGCTACATCAATATTGTAGAGTTCTCTACAGCAGCAGGAGCAGTGGCTGCATTAATCGTTGGAATCGTAAGTTCCTATTTAGTGTACGTTTCGTTTCAGGCACAAATTAAGTTTAACGAGGAATCTCGTGAAATGCTTGCAAAATAAAATACTCGAACAAGAAAGTAAAGAGCGAAAAGAAAACGAAGAAAAGCAGAAAGCACAATTTGATAAAGAACAAAGAAGAACCCGTTCCCTGGAAGCTTACAGCAAAATTGAAAAGAAGGTTTCTTTTTTCTACGATAAAATCAAGCTCTTTACATTTAAAGAGTACAATGGCCCTGAAGCAATTTATCAACTTCACACAAAGGCCTTCAGAGAAAAAAATATTTATATCGCTGGTCGCTTAGGTCTATATAATAAATTCATAAGGTCTCTATATGAAATGGATCTGTTAAAGGATCTAACACCCTTGGTTGCAGATGAAGCTATCTTGGATTTTTCTGAAGTGCGCATTGAGTCTAAAAAAGACTTGATAATCTATTGCGAAAAATTAAGAACGCGTCTTGGTGTAAGGACGCTTGGTGAATTGGCAAAGCTGACAAGTGAAGATTACTTTGTTGCATTAAGTATGGGGCATCCCAATGATGTACAAATGCAAGACTTTACTGCAGAAAACACAATACTTGATTGTTATCATAGAGGGGTAACAGGGTTTGATTTAGAATCTGAAGATTATCTTGAAATACTCAACAGTGTTGAGTTGCATAAGGAGCGGTATTTTTTTAGATACGTTACACATTGGGCAGACAGATTCTTTAAAGATCTCTCCATAAAGTACTATTCTTTAGAGGATGAAAGAGAATTATCTTCCATATCAATTGAAATATATAAATTGGTAAGTAGTCAACTCAACCTCACCACTGAAGAAATTCGTGAGGCTAAAATTTTATACGGTCCCTACACTCAAAACTTGTCTAAGCTGTCACATTATCAAATAAAATTTCTATCAGAAGTTACCCTAGAAATCAGAGAATTATTTCTTGATATTAAAAATGCTGACATACCATTTAAAGAGAAGCGAGAACTTAATGAGTCCCTAATGAAATTATCTGAGCACATCTTCTCTAAAGACTATTTCATTTGTAATGAGCTATATTTTAACGCAGGCGATCTAAAGTCTCAAGTGTTGACAGCCTTTAGAGACACCCCTCCCAACTTTTTCAATAAAGAATTAGTTAACTATTTCGATAAGTTTAAAGTATTTACAGATTTTATAAAGTTTAAAGTTGTTAATGAAACTCTAAGTACAAAGGGTGAACTGAGCACAATACATGAATCCCATACGATGTGGAAATACTTGGATAATATCTCAATTCCAAAGGACGTCTCAAACCATAATTCTGATGAAATAACTATACTAATCACTTCATTGATTTATTTTAATATAAGTATTAATAGATTCTTACGATCTAATGGGGTCTCTGTTGCAAATTCCTTTGTGCAGGGTATAAGCAGTCAATTATCTTCTGAGCATAACCTTAGTGCTGAAGAACAGGTTACAAAAAATAGTGATGAAAAAACATTGAACGGATATCTTTTAATTCTGCTTAATCCAAAGTATAAGAACTTACTGAGCATCTATGATATTTTTTATTATCTGAATGAACTGGTTAACCTTGTTGATAAAATAGAATCTGAAACAGAGATTGAATTTTGTATGAATCCAGAAATACCAAGTCTCGATGTTAAAACTATTGATGACTTAAAGACTAGAATGCTTGATTTCGCCAAGCCTGTTATTTTGAAAGCAACAGAGCCCTTCGTAGGACTTGATGATGATAATGATTCCTTTTAACCAAAAAGGTGTGCATGATAGAATAGCTTCATAGAAACTTGCTTATTGCACGTCAATAAAATTTTTACTCTTAAATTTAATAAGGCTATCTGCACATCCCCTCACAGGTTATTAGGTCTTCCTACTTCCTTGCCGCAAAAGATCACGCCAGCACTCACAGTCCACGCTCAAAACCAGTATAGCTATACCTATTGTTAGGTATAGCCAATGATCAAATTTTAGGAAAGGCTAAAGAAACCCAATCAGTTATATTAAATCATTTGATGATTTCGTCAATTCATGCTTATCTTAACCCAGTCCTGAACCTGTCTTGTGATCCTGGCTGCCAAACAAGCATTTAAGCTTTCGTATCTACTCTTCCTTATTGTAGGATTTACAAATACTTCATACGGTTCTGACTCCCTAAGGCAGGCCCTTGCATTACATCAATCTTCTGATTTTAATAAAGCCCTCCCCATCTTTATAAACCTTTCCAAGAAGTATAAAAGACAAGATGATGTCGCCAAGTACAGTCTCTGTCAAATAAAGCTTTCCGACATAGTTAGAAATTATGGTGGTGCCAATCTTGCAATAGAAATGTTGAATACAAATGAGAATTTGTTAAACATTCGCCAAGAGAAGGTATCAATTGAATTAGCACAAAACTACTTGGCGAAAGCAGAAGCCTACTATTCTGCCAACAGGCTTGCTGATTTTAAGCAGTCTGTCCAACACTCCATAAAAATTAAGAATCAACTTAAGGTGCCCGAGAAGTATTTGACGGAAGATTACCTACAGTTAGCACGTTACTACAAGGAGTTTCGAAATCTAAGTGACAGCTGCCTCTATTGGATGAACAAGGCCTTGAGGTTGGCTAAGTCGGATAAGTCTCAATCCGCTTACCTACTTCCCCGCATCTATAACTTATTTGGGTTTTACTATCATCCGCCCTCAGTCGTTAACTACGTCAATCAACGAGATCTATTTTATACGCATATCAAAGTATCTAGAAAATATTATGATTCTGCACTACTGTCAATAGAATCACAAAGACCACAAGACCAGTTAATGTACGGAAAGGTTTATCACAACCTGGGCAACTCTTACAATAACGAATTCAGCGAAAATGGTAAACATGAAACCCTTGATAAAGCACTATCCTTTTACAATAAGAGTCTTGATTTGTTCGAGCCGCTAGGATCACCGAATGAACTTGCCATAAAGGACTGGGTAATTGGAAGAGCCTACGAGAGAATACCAGACCCGGACGCAGCCATAGCCATGTACACCAGAGGTATGAAAAGATTAATGCCTTCCTATCATGAAAACAATGAAGGAGGCCTCCCCGACTTGCAACCTACCCTTAATGACTCCTGGTTTATTTCCTTGCTCTCTACCAAGGCCAATAATTTCTTGTATAAGTACAATAGAACGCAAAATTTAGATGACCTTCTGAAAGCTTATCATCATTATATCTACTTACAAAATTTTCATCGTTACCTACTCTCACAATCCCTGGACGAAAATGAGTCCATTAATTGGAACTATTTATTTGGATCAAACTCCTATCAATTACTCATAAAGACTGCCTTTGAGCTCAACAGAAAGACAAATGACTTTTCCTACGTTAGAAAAATCTATCCTCTGGTAGCATCTTCCAAGTATGCCTGGATAAATAAAGCAGATATTGATTACGCGAAGCTAAATGCCATCAACTCCGCTACATTAAAGGAAGAGTTTAAATTGGTTAGAAAGCAGCTTACTAAAATTATACCTGATATACGTGAGCAGGATCTTTCCTTAATTCTGCCCAAAAGCGCAGAGGTCTTAGAAAAGCCATCGTCATTCATAAACTTAGCTAATCAGGTATTAGACACGATGTCCTTACCCAACATTGAAAGAAAACTTGGGAGCGAGAAGAGTGCATTGCTTGATTTTTATATGTATGGCCCTGAACTCTACACAGTAGTAGCAACCAAAGACAGTTTAAGTATTTACAAAAGTCTGTTGAGTGATGATTTTCGCGGAAATGTATATACGCTAAATAAATCTCTTTCCGTTCTTAGTCCTGCTGAGTACGCATCGATTGCTTACAAGGTATACCATGAAACCTTGGATTCTGCCTTAGCTCATATTCCGAAAGGTATTAATAGACTAGTCATTTGCCCGGATGGTAATTTGGCAAACATCCCTTGGGAGGCCTTGGTGAATGATACCAATAATGCCAGCACATTCGGAGAATTGAAATATCTGATAAATCAATACACCATGAGAACGGTGCTGACACCCAAGCATTTGGTCCTGCCGTCACGTGCCGTTGATGGATTTTATGGAGTTGCCTCAGACTTTAAGGGATCAAGCAAATTCTCTTCCATTCCCTTTTCAAATGAACTAATTAAAGTAAAGGCTGATCAATTGAGTGGTGCTTTTTCAAATGCTCTTTTAGTAGATATAGGTAGCGTAAATATCTTTCATGTCGCTACGCATGTGGTTCCCGATTCACTCAGGCCCTATCAGTCCACGATGTATTTTAGTGACACGGATAGTATTTCGCTTTCTGATTTCTCCAAGCTTAATATTCGCCCAAGACTAGCCATATTAAATGGATGTCAAACCGGAACGGGGACCTACTACCAATCCGAAGGAACCATGAGTTTTGCTCGAGCCTTTTACCGTTTGGAGGCCGAAAGTGTTTTAATGACACTCTGGAGTGTAGATGATAAGACAACGGCTGAAGTCTTGGAACTCTTTTATGAGGGAATGGAGAATGGAAAGGAGTTGGACTTAGCTGTTCAAGAAGCCAAACTTACCTTTATTAAAAATGTAAACAATGATGAGTTGGCCAACCCCTACTACTGGGCCGGCATTCAACTTAGTGGAAAGGCCGATCCTCTTTTACAAAAATCATATCACTGGTGGATAACGGCAGCGGGCTTTGCTTTAATGGCATTCGCACTCGTAGTCTATACCAAGAGGATTAGGCCCTCACTCAAGCGCATGTAAAGCCCTCTTGGCACTATCTTGCAATGAACCATTGTCAATAGTCACAACGTTTAGCAACAACTCTTTTGCTTTTTCCTTATCGCCCTGCATCCAATAAGCAATAGAAGTTTGATATTGCGCCTTTGCATAGAAGACACTTGGGGCTGTGATGCCACTCCACTTTTGTATAGCGATCGATTCTTCCGCATTCCTAAAATCACAAAATCCGGAAAAATAGAGCAAGGTGTCATTCTGCGAATTACTCATTAGCAACTTGTCAAATTCCCGACCAGCTGTAACAAAGTCTCCCTGCTTGAATGCACTCATGGCATTATTAAAGGTTACACTTTTACTAATCCCCATAGTGTTAGGTAAACCTGGCTCATTTAGAACAAAGTTGAGAGGGTCTGTTTTTTGAGTGGAGAGGCGAAGAACAAACCCTCCCACCATAAGTAATACAAAAACAGCTGCCATCCTCCAACTAAATTGAAAGCGCTTCTTGCTTTCCATGGAGCGATCAAAGGCAACAAGTTTTGTTTTTAAGTCTTCTGTATAAGCCTCCGATATACCTGCCAGTACAAGTTTCCGCAAGGCTACCTGCTTCTGAAGCACTGGGTCTGCATTTAAGCGTGACAAGAAGTGCTCTGACTGTGGGGCGTCTAGTTCTCCTCGTAAGTATTGATCGATGATATCTGATTCTTCCATTTTCTTAATTTCCATTAATAGCTATGACACTCATTACAAACCAACCTAATTAGCGCAGTATGTCTTTCAGCTTACTCATGTTTATTCGTTCCTCTAATGATTTAAGACATTCATATTTCTTCTTCTTGGCTACATCTGCATTTTTGTAGCCAACGTGCTGAGCCACGGATTCCATATCGTAGCCCTTTTCGTAATACAGTTCCAAAATCTCTTTGCAAGGCGAACCTATTGCCTTGTAAATCCTTTTTACCAGGTTTACCAAGTGCTCTTGGTGGTAATGGTCGTTAATACCATTATCATGTTCATTATTAACATTTTCAAAGGCCTTTAGCTCAATGCCCTTCCTTTTGATAGCATTCAGTATAATATTCTTCCCAATTCCAAATAAGTAAGTCTTCATGGAAGCTTCCAGGTTATCGGCCTTACCTGCCTTCACATTCCTATATAATGCTACCACCGACTCCTGGAAAATATCTTTGGCCTCTTCTACCGTAACCTGGTGGCTGCGAATGGCCCAACTGATAAACTCATCTCTGTAGCTCTCATAGAGCTGAAATAAAATTTTTTCACTACCGGCCTTAATGGCCTCAATAATGGCGGAGGTCTCGAGATTCAAGAGATTGGTTTTACTATTCAAAGGCTTAGTAAACTGTGTTTTGTGAAAGTAACTAAGGAATAATTGGAGATTTGAGTTACTTCTTTCAATAGACTTTTACTAAAGTCAGGCTTATATACCTCACCTGTAAAAATTAAAAGTATGAAAAAAATACTCACTTGCTTTCTAATTCTGAGTTTCAGCGTTATCGTTTCATCGTGTGACGATGAAGAATCAAAGCCAAAAATGTCATTGGAAGAAACAAGCGAATTTATTCTCGGATATTGGGGAGTAAAAACTGTTCAAACCACCTCAAAAACCTATACTATAACTTGTAATGATACAGAACCTATAGGTCAAAGGTTAGCATATGAATTTCAAGACACCGAATTAGACTACGGGTATAAAAGACTAATTACCTATTCTTCTTGCGAAAGTATCGGAGATAATACTGAGAAATACAAAATTGTCGTGGAAGAAGGGAAGTATATGCTCTATTCAGATACTTCTAACTCAAAATTTGAAATAATTACGGAAAAATCCAGTGGGGCTTGGCTCACACTAAAGTTGCTAGTAAATACAAAAAAACCTGATAATGTTGGTTCTATCTGGACGCTAGAAAAGGACTATAAACTATAAAGAACAATAGTTTGAGCAGATATTATCCGATACAGGACATTTCACAAAGGGGTCTACAGGGGAAACCAATTTGTTTTAGTCCGAATCAGAACAGAATTTATCTTGATCATCAGTTACCTTATCATTTCTCAGTTTACTTAGAACAAGTACTAGGTAGGAACCAAGGCTACTGATTACCCTAAATCTATGCGATTATTACTATTAGCTATTCTGCTTAGTGGTGGAGTGCTTGTTGCCCAAGACACCCTCGTCTATAAATTGAATACAAGTGGGGGCTCAGTGCGGACACCCTATAGCCTTGCAGTGTCTATTGGGGATGCGCTTGTTTACACAGGTCCATTCCTAACAGTGTCTCCTATTTCACCCCTAAGTGAGATTATTATCACAAGTCTTGCGGAGCCTCAATCCGAAATGATCAATGTTTCCATTTATCCGAATCCAACTAAGGATTGGCTTTCTATAGCATCCTTAAGCATGTCAGGAAATTTTCAACTCATGGATAGTCGCTCTGCAATGCTTCAAGAAGGTACATGGCCAGGTGAATTGTCTATCAGTAATCTTCCACCAGGGTTGTACCTGCTCAGATTGGAAAACAGTGAAAAAGTTATCTCAACATTTAGAATTATAAAGAAATGAATATGAAGAATCGATTATTGGCATTGATGCTGTCTCTTTTCAGTATTACCTCCTACGGACAAGTTACAGAGGCCATTAACTTTCAAGCTCAAGCCCGTGGTAACGATGGTAAGTTGATGGATAATAAAACCGTTAAAACCCGAATTTCCATTCTTGAAATAAGTCCTTCAGCCTCTCCCGTTTATGTAGAGACACAAACATCCCTAACAGATCAAATAGGTTTATACAACCTGCTAATTGGCAAGGGCTCTGCTCAAACAGGAGGTTTTCAATCCATTGATTGGTCCATTCAACCAAAATACATCAGAATAGAGCTAGACATTGAGGATGGATCTGGCTTTAAACTAATCTCAACATTTCAGCTGGCCACAGTGCCCTATGCCTTCTACGCGAAAACAGCCAAGCAAGCAGAGAACTATACAGAAACAGATCCCCTCTTTAACAGCTCAGTCGCAAAGGGCATCACACAAGAAGATACCACGCGTTGGAATTCCAATTTCCAATACCTATGGAATAACAATGCTAATGATTTGTTCTATAACGCAGGAAGAGTCGGGTTAGGAACTTCAACACCTCAGTCTTTACTTTCTTTAGAGGTCAATACAACAGGAACATCCCCGGAGAGAACAATGCTTTTGTTAGATAATAAATCAACAGATGACGGGTCGGTTGCTCAAGTAAAAATAACTGCGGGTAATAGTGGAGGTCAAACTTTACTTCAACATCACTCTGCAACCTACTTAGCTGTTCCAAACACAAGTGATTACGGTAGCATTATTTCTACAGGAGCAGGATTCTATTTACATGCCGGTGGTTCAGGTAACTTACGATTTTTAACAAGTGGTGATGGCACTCAGGGTTATGAAAGAATGAGAATTACAAACGATGGCAAAATAGGTATAGGAACACTTTCACCTACCAACGCGCTTACAGTCAATGGAATAATTGAATCTACAGCAGGCGGCTTTAAATTCTCTGATGGTACAATTCAAACCACTGCCAGTGGATGGTCAAGTGCTAGTAATAATATTTATACAGCATCAAGAGTTAACATTGGCGCACTAGATTTTCCTACAGACGTGCCAACAGCATTGCAAATACAAGGATTAGGCACAGCTCACTCTGACTTAGTTCAATTCAGTAACATTAATGCAGAAAGAAAATGGCATTTATCGCTTCAAAACCATACAGATTTAAATTTTGTACAAACCGGAGTTTCCCAGGACAGACTTTACCTCAAGGATAACGGGAACATCGGTATGGGCACAAGCTTGCCACTCCACAAATTGGATGTGAGGGGTGCAAGTGCAGATGATGGTGCTATTATAGGAATAGGTAATAGCACTAAAGATCACTCGCTTTATCTCTTTGGTGGTCGACAAAATGACCCCAATCCATTTGTTGCCTGGAATTCTGGTGATCCAATACGTTTCGCAACAGTAGATGATACTCAGTTTAATGGTTTTACGGAAAGAATGAGAATTAACCACAATGGCCGTGTAGGCATTGATATAGTCGATCCTGCTGAAAAACTATCTGTAAAGGGGGTCGTGGAATCTACAGAAGGTGGTTTTAAATTCCCAGATGGCACAATACAAACCACCTACTCAATTCCATTTAATGGGGACATGGGAAATCAACCTATTACTAATTTATCTGATCCAATTAACGAGAAAGACGCAGCTACGAAAGCATATGTTGATCTATTAAAGACTCAAATTAAAGCATTAGAAAGTATTCTGGTTCTTAACGGTTTGACTGGCCTTCAAGATATTGATGGAAATAATTATCTAGTCGTTAAGATCGGAAATCAGGTATGGATGGCTGAAAATCTAAGAACAACGAAGTTTAGTAACGGTGATGTAATTCCAACAACAACTCCCGTTAACCTTAACATTAGTAATGAGTCTTCACCAATATATCAATGGGTCTACAATGGTTCAGAAGAATTATTATTAAAAAATGGTCGTTTATACACATGGTTTACTGCAACCGATAGTAGAAACGTATGCCCTACCGGTTGGCATGTTGCAACTGATAACGATTGGTTAACTCTTGGTTCATCTTTAGGCGATCTTAATGTGGCAGGAGGTAAACTAAAGGAAAGTGGAAATATGAATTGGATAGGTGCCAACGTTGACGCAACTAATTCAAGTGGCTTTACTGCTTTGCCATCTGGATCAAGGAACCTTGACAACTTTGACTATTTGGGGTCAAATACATATTTCTGGACAAATGGACAATACGATAGTGAGATTGGATACCATTGGAGATTATCTACAAATAATGGCGAACTATCCCAATCAACAGGGCATAAGTATCAGGGATATTCAATACGCTGTTTGAAAGATTAATAAACTAACTATTGTCGCCCATACCGATTTGAAAAACTAAAACTACTTTGTACTTATAAGAGTTAGTGCTACAGTTCCCCCATCGCACATCCCCCCGCAGGTTATAAGGTGTTCCTTAATTCCTTGCCGCAAAAGATCACGCCAGCACTCACAGTCCGTGCTGTTGCAATCACATTTCCATCCGCACAAACAGCACCAACTGTTCGCCCCGGCCTCCGTGCCGGGGTCGCATGCTGTCATGTCTTTTGCTTTGGCTGCGTCATCCGTCACGGCAGCTCCTGTGTCCTGCATCCCGCTTCGTTCAGTCGTCCTTCATTACTCTCCATTACGTTACATTCGCTTTCTCATGCGCACGCTCATTTCGGTTGGGTTATGAATTTGCGCGCGGAATTTTCTCCCCCTCTAGGGGGAGATCAAGAGGGGGCCGCACACATAACCACAACCTTCATTCACTTACACCGCATGCTCATTCCACTTCATTGCGTTTCATTCCGTCCTCTTTCACTCAGCAAGCTGCAAGCCACCCGCTGCCCTTGTCGTGCTCGCCTGCGCTGTCGTCCGGGCTGCGGGCTGTCATGTTTTTTGCATCCTGACTTGTTGGCTGACGCGCGACCAGCTCCTATCAACAACCCACCGCGCAAAAGCAAAAAATCACGCCATCCCTTGTTCGTTCCGTCAGCACACACAGGCCAATCGCGCAAGCTGCTTCCTCACTCATAGTTCGCATCGCCCTCCTTCGATCGGGCTTCTTTGCTCACACCCTACCTCCTGCTCGCGGGATTCATTCCACTCCGTTCCATTCACCCTTGGGCGGCTCGCAAGACCGACAATAGCCACCGCTCAACTGTCACACTGTGTAAGATCAAATAGCAACATTCCAAGTTATACAGTTCAAAACTCCCCCATCTTTTGCAATCTCCATTGCATCAATTGTGCTAATTCTTGGGTATAACTGACTAAACAATTCGTAAGCTTCTTCATCATCCTTTATACCAAATGTCGGCAGCAGGATGAAATCATTCATTTGTAGAAAATTGATGTAGTAACCATCAGCACTATCGCTATTACCATTTAAGGTAGGTGCATGAGTGATTTCAAAAGTATTTAGGCCATACCCCTTTAACGTTCTCATCAATTTCTTGCCATAAATGCTTTTACTACCATACCCATTGATCAGCACAGTATCCTTGTTAAAGTAGCGTACAATACCATCTGCATGGCCGGTAAAATCCCCAGGTTCTTTAGGCACTATTATTACTTCTACACCGAAAAGCCTTTCCAGTTCGTCAATCAACTTAAATCGATCAAAATCAGGATTCTCCTTAAAAATCTTATCTGTTAGAAGAACCCATTCTTCTCCTCTTATTACATTCCCACCATCAAGTTTAATCTTACTTCTGGTGGGTACTACTCCAATATCTTCACAAACTGAAATTGCATCAGTAATGGTCGCTCTATATCTCTTTGTCTGCAAATAATCTGGTTGATAGGTAAATTGGATAAAATGATTTGACCCACGTTGTACAGGCATATAATCAACAGCCCATATGTCATTTGTCTTTGGCAAAAAGCTGTGCGCAATTTCATTCCTATCCAGTATTTCCAGAAACTCATTTACAAAACCCGCTCTTTGCATTAATCGGTCTGATAGATAGAGGAAATTAGTATCTGCATCAGTGATCATTCTGCATCTTAAGTTTCCTGGCTCTGAAAATTTCTTGTATTACAGGTCCGATCATCTCAAATTCCTCCGCTGTAAACTCATCCGTCTTAGCATTGTTGCACCAATAACACGCCATTACACAATTGTTTTTAGTATACTCAAGATTAGGCTCTAACCGATCTATCTCTAAATTCCATCCACGCAAATTCTTCTTATTAAGTAGTTTACTCCTACCCATCTCATGGATTTCATCTTTTGTAATCTTACAGTAATGGCATTCTTGTATAGCGACAAGCTTCTTAAAATCCTCTAATGGAAATATTTCTTGAAATTTTCTATCCACATAGTATTGCTCACACTCCTTAATCAAATCTTTATACTTCCTAAGTAACTTTGTAATGTCACTATAGATAGTTTTGATACTCCTATCTCTGATTGGAAAATCTTCTTCCATCTGCCAGTACTGGCTCACGTATTCCTGAACAAGAGTTTTATCTATTTCATACTCTTTAAAATCTTCAATCGCAAAACTATCCTTGCCATGGCTGGCTAAATTGTAAATAAACAAATTCATTTTAGTAGTAAAGCTATTCTTTGCCTTTGCCTTATACTGTGCGTTAATCTTTGCTTGTTCCTCCATAAGTAAATTGGTTGCAACTAGGTACGGTTATATTTTTTATAAGTTACAATTCAAATTATTGTATCATTCTCTTAATATAATCTCTTTATACATAATCAAAGCTACGGGCTTGCGCTTCGTACGCTGCCAAGGGTTCCCTCCTTTGTCGGTTGTTTCAAAAAATCTCCACCTTCCTTCGTCAGGTAGTATTTTTTTCACATCCCTTGCAGCTCACGCAGCGATCCCGTGAGCCAATAGCATTATGTATAAATACATCTTTCGTGCCCGTGTCGGTAGCTGGTGGCTAACCCTGGGCTTTTGGCGTCAAGCATCTCCGTTCTCGTATGGCAGCATGGAGTTCTTAGGTATTCAAGACTATTGGCTGCGCATCTTTTGGTTAGAGCTCGGCATGCATAAGCCCCCATCCTAGGGGCATATTCATTGATGATGAAAGTCAAAAAAATCGCAAAGATAGCCGGGCGCACACATGCCCTCGCATTAAGCAAAGCAAGGAACTACGGCATAAACACATACCAGGCGCATGCTTTCATTTATTCCGTTCCTCCTTGCTTTGCTTGCCTCGCCCTTCAATTGGTTTAGCTTTCTTTTTTTCCTTTTTCTTTGTCAGCATTTTCTTGGGATGGGTGTAAACAAAAGAAGGCCTCCACTTGGGAAGCCTTCTGATTTAGTTGGATGATCGTCTCATTTTCTTCGAGATCCACTTCATCGCTATGGAGATTGTAAAACTGACTATCGCTCCGATACACGCCAACACCACTGTCTTTACAATATCCTCCGAATGAATATTCGCGAAGATCGTGAGGAGGGTACCTCCGGCCGTACCAGCCATGGTACCACCATGGTTGCTAGGAGTCGTCATCATTGCAGTCCGTTTCTCCGTCAACTGCCGTCTGGCTCACTGCCGTGATAACACCACCGGCCACCGTTAGATATCCGGCCACGGTCACAACCGCGACAGGTAATGTAATGGGAGCCGTAAGCAATGTACCACCAGCAGCTGCCAAAGCCAGTCCAACATTGCGCAACACTCTGAAAAATTTCGGAGTAGGTGCTTTTAATCTTTCTATCAACTTCATGATCACTTGGATTTAATTGTGATAAATACTTTCTCATTTTGTTCCAAAGCTTCAAGCACAAGTGCTTTCAACTTTTCATTCGCCAACCGTGATTGGCTTCCCTTCCCGGGACCAGTGAGTGTTGTAACGGGAGCAATGCAACCGCGCAATTCTTTCTTGGCATCATTCGCTGGATGAATCAAAATTCCATCTCTGCCTTTCACATTCAAGACTAAAAGATGCTGGCCGCGCTTTGCCGTTGTCCGATTCATCAATTCATACCGGCCTTCCGGAATGCAGGAAACGCTTCGCTGATTCTGGAGCCAGGGGAGCTCGATGGTCTTGCACACCACGAGCTTTAATTCCCCATTCGTTCCTTCAGGGTGATAAGACCTGAATAACTCCAGCTCCATTAGAAGGGCTCATCAGAACCACCATCAACCGCCACCAAGGCCAGCGCATTGTATGCACCATTCTTCAATGGATAGAAAGCACCATTCACTTCTTGCAGGAATTCAATTCCCATCACCAGGAAGATCGGAACAGTCGCTCCAGGGTTGGTAGCATTGGTCAACGCTATATCCTCAGTAGCCACTTCATTGATCGGAATTTCCGGAGTGCTTTGCGTATTCACAGAGAACGTTCCATTCTCAAAGTCCACTTCTGCAGCACCGGAGATCAATCGGAAGTGCGTTGCACCTTGTGGTGCTGCGATCATTTGGTTAGGAATGAACCCTGGAACATTGATTTCAGCAGATCCACCTGCACGATCAATGTTGCTCTGATAAGGAGCAAACACGGTCCTGTTCAACTTAGCATCACCATTGAATTCAAAGCCAAGCAGAAGTTCGGCTTCTCCGTCAATGACATTGCGTTGACCGCGAGGATTGGTCGCATCCGCCTGGATCACCTTCACCATCTCGCGCGTCAAACGACTCGCCATCCGGCTATCGGATGTATTCAGGATCAACGTCCTGAAAGCGATGCGCAAAAGTTTACCAGCCGCACCAGCTCGTCCGAACTCAGCACCATTCTCACGTGTACGCGCGAAGCTTGGATCGTTCTTGATGCGTTCCGCATCAACGCCTCCTTTCTCTCGCGCAAGAAATCCATCTTGTTGGGACTTATAGAAAGACACGCCTCCCATCTGTCCCTGTAGTTTAATGACTCCTTTTTGTCTTGCCATTAGTTTAAAAAATTAATTGTCCAACCTGTTCAAGGCACAGTCTGGTTAAGCCATCGTTGCAACAATGGCTCAAACATATTCGAAGAATAAAGCAAGACATAACGTGAGCTTCCGCGAATAAACACGCGCGTAGCTTTTTTCCGTTATTTCCAAAAATGATTTACTTTAAGTGATGAGCTTTGCCTATGCAAAGCCTATGATGAAGTATAGATAAAGCATGAGAGTAAACCGGATCATTATCTACCCCAAAGATGTGCAGCTCATTACGGGCAAGAGTGAGCGCTATGGAAGGTCTTTGCTTAAACGAATCAAAGGTCACTTCAAAAAAGATGATCACCAGTTCGTGAGTGTCGAAGAGTTTTGCATTTATACAGGACTAAAACATGAACAAGTAACAGCGCTTTTACTTGTATAAAACCTGTTCAAATTCTATACTGGTATCATCTAAATTTTGTATTTTTATCTCATAGAGAATAAGCGATTTTGATCAAAAAATGAAGGTGCCAAACGAGGTGCCACTAAGATCAGAAGCGATAAGACATATTGATTTCCAACGCATTAGGAGAAGATAAAAACACCCTCCTCCTCTGCTCAACAAAAAGAAACCCGCTAATCTTAGCGGGTTTCTTTGTTTTAGACCCAATATCATTAAGCGTTTTAAGTCTTCCCATTATTTTAAGACTCATGCCAAAACAGGCAAGGGCTCATCAACAACTTCCCCAAAAGCTATTTTGTAGTGCTAAATCAACCATGTGGTTTAGGCCTCCTTTTGTTTGATGGCCAGGGATGCAATCATAGAAATGGCCAGTATAAACACTATAGCAATTAAGGATAAGTCTACCGGTATCTTATAAATGTCCACAATGCACATTTTAACACCTACAAAAACCAAGATTGCGGCAAGGCCATATTTGAGGTACCTGAAATACTTTTCTATGCCCGATAAAGCAAAATATAAAGAGCGCAAACCCAAGATGGCGAATACGTTTGATGTATAAACGATAAAAGAGTCGTCAGAAATGGCAAGGATCGCAGGAATTGAATCTACCGCGAAGATCAAATCTGTTGCTTCAATTAATATAACTACCAGAAACAAAGGCGTTGCCCATGTTCTGTTATCGCGCTTTACAAAAAAACGGTCTCCCTCAAAAGTGGTAGTGAAAGGGAATATCTTTTTGGCAAAATTGGCGATCGGGTTTTCTTCCGGATCCAGTTTCACATCTCCGGCCGTAATCATGCGAATGCCGCTAACAACCAGGAAGCCTCCAAAAATGTATATCAGCCAATGAAATTTATGAATCAGCTCTATGCCTACCAGTATAAAAGTGACACGCATAACCAGGGCTCCTAAGATGCCCCAGAACAGAACCTTGTGCTGATAACTAGTGGGTACATTGAAATAAGAAAAGATCATGATGATCACAAAGATGTTATCAATACTCAGTGACTTTTCAATAATGTAACCCGTAAAGAACTGAATGGCTTTCTCCTGATCGAAATAGTAATAGATGAACAAGTTGAACAACATGGCCAAACTGATCCAAACGCCTGTCCATGTGAGTGCCTCCTTAACCCCTACTTCGTGTGATTTTCGATGAAATACGCCAAGATCAAGGGCTAGCATACCCAACACGAAAAGATTAAAACCACTCCATAAGACAACCGATTCGCTCATAAGGCCTCAAAAGAAAACGTCAGCAATATACCATCCATGTGCTAATAACTCACATTTAAAATTGCCTTCGGTTTTTTACTGTTACGACTACAACTAAATGGCCAACATAGCTATGGTGCACACAACCAAATCTTTATGTCTTGTAACCAAGCCCTATTGAATAGCTGAAACCCCTTGTTTTAGAGCAAAAAAATTAGCTAATCATAAAATACTTACATCATTTTCTCCATCAAATCGAATTAAATATTCCCATTTTGAACTTAACATAGGTAATAAATGCCATTTTTGACCTTATTTAGCCAAATTTGAATTTGGCACTATATTATCAATAAAGGGATTTTATTACATTACATCTATGGATTACAAAGCAACATTAACCAGCCTTTACTATCTGCTCATCTGTGCCGATGGCAAGGTTAATGAAAGGGAACTTTCATTAGGCCGGAAAATGATGGAAGCCGAGGGTTTTGGTGTTGATACCTTTGATGCACAGTTAGATGCCTTTAAGGCAAAGAACCTCGCCACTTTGTATAACGACTGCCTTATTGGCTTGAAAAAGCTCGATACCAAGTCGCAGATCAAAGCGATCGCCTGGCTGTGCGTAATTGCTAATTCCGATGGTTTTATGGATAAGGAAGAGTGGATCTTGATTTATAAAATCTATCACACTGAACTTAAGCTAGCGCTGGATGATATTATGAAGACGCAAAAGGAGCTAAATCAGATTGTACACGGCAAGTCTTTCCAATCACTGGGTGTTCGCGTAGCCAAATAAATCATTCAAATCTCCACCAAGCCCCTGTAGGTACTTTCGTGCCCAGTACCACAGGCTCTCCAATCATAGGTGTAGTTAACTCAATTTTACCTTCAGCACTTTTCACAAGCCTTTCAATGGGCTCAGTCCATGCATGATTTGATAAAGCAAACTTTGCCCAGTGTACCGGCAAAACGAGCTTTGCCTTCAAATGCTGAGCAGCTGTGGCTACCTGCTCGGGCATCATGTGAATCAAGGGCCAGTTTTCTCCATACTGACCTGTTTCGAGCATGGCTATATCAAAGGGACCGAATTTTTCTCCAATCTTTTTAAACTGACTATCATAGCCTGAATCGCCCCCAATAAAAAAGGTGAGGCCATTCCATTGTACAACAAAAGAAGACCACAGGGTTCTTCCTCTTAAAAAACCCCTGCCAGAAAAATGTCGGGAAGGAGTTGCAGTCACCACCAATGAATCGTTTACAGAAAAAGTCTGCCACCAATCCAGTGTTTGTATTTTATCAGCTTCAACATCCCAGTGTTCTAAATGAGCATTAAGCCCTAAGGGTGCTATAATCTGTTTTACCTTCGGATGAAGTTTTGCGATGGTGTTATAATCGAGGTGATCGTAATGATCGTGAGTTAGAATAAGCAAGTCTATGCTTGGCAAATCATCAACACTATACACATCACTTCCAGGAAAGGCCTTGCCAAAAATACCTATGGGCGAAGCATAGCCACTAAAAACCGGATCGACCAATATTGTAAAATTATGGTAACGAATCAGGTAAGAAGAATGACCAAACCAAACGATGACCGGTTGATCTGAAGCTAAATTTTTTAAATCAGTTTTGACTGAAGGAAGAATATTACTGGGCTCTGTAGTGGACGGTTTATCCATGAATTGCTTCAACACTTTAAATGTTGATGCTTCTTTCAACATCACTTCAGTGGGTTCAATATTTTGAAAGCTACCCTGCCTAAAATTTTCTGATTGCTCTATCCTTGTCAAAATTTCGCCATCAGGATGCTTGCCAAATACTGCCTGCTGAAGAAAAATTAAGGTAACGATGGCCAATAGACCAAAGAAGAGGAGTGTTGCCAGCATAATTTTTTTGAAAAGTTTCATCTGTAAAGCCTGAGACGCAGGGAAGGGTTAATTATTGCATCAGCAGCACTATGCATTTTTCTTTCTGGCTTCCCACAAAGCTGCTTTTCTTTTGGCTTCGTGCAGGCTGGCATCGATTTCGTAACCAAAAAGCAATACGGTGGTCACTAATTGCACCCAAATCATCAATGCTATGAGCACACCAATAGATCCGTACACCTTATTATAACTTCCAAAGTGTGTGATGTAATAAGAGAATCCATAAGAAACACCCATGGTGCCCAATGTTGCTAATAAAGAACCCAAAGAGAAAAATCGCCAATCATAATGGACCGTTGGCCCGAAATAATAGATCGTAGCTATCGCCAGAAAAAATACAATGAAGATGACGACAAAACGCAATGCAAAAATCATGAAAAGTGTATAGTCATCTAGGTTGAGCCAACGAAACTCTGGTAAGTGAGCCAGCACATAATCTAACACCAATTGGCCTACTACTAAAAGTATCACTGCAAGAAATAAAACAAATGAAAGGTTGATCGTGAGGCCTGTGGCGATGAGCCTGGTTTTAACAACACCCCTTCTTTCTTCCGTTTTATAACAGGCATTGAAAGCACGCATCAAGGCCATCATACCGTTAGAAGCTAAAAACAGTGCAAAAAAAACACCGAAGGTCAACAAACCTCCTCTTGAGTTACCAATAATATCTTCTATCGTAGAAGCAACCACATCAAACATACTGGGGGGCATCATGCTTGCCAAAAACTCCATGATGCTTTTGGTGTTAACCTCTGGCACAACGCTGCTGATATAGGGGATGAGGGTGAAAAGAAAAATAATAGTGGGAAAGATAGCTAAGATAAAATTATAGGCTACTCCGTTCGCCCGATCCATTACATCATCTTCGCCAATATTTTTTATAAAAATCTTCAGCACACTATAGAGCGAAACTTTTTTCTTTCTGCTCATAGGAATGCGCTTAAGCAAGGCTACCAGCCTCTGGCCCTGCCCGTATTTAAACAGATATTTTTTGTGCTTATACTTCATTAAAAAAAGGCGCAAGGAGTTTGGTCATTGCCTCTGGCGCCCGGCAAGGCTTGTTCGTTTTCATGTCGATAAACACCAACTGCGTTTCT
>JALHOT010000033.1 GCA_022842845.1 Cyclobacteriaceae bacterium
TGGCTCCCAATCGTTCTTCGAAAACCTGGGCGACAAGCTGGTTTACGATGATGTGGATATGACTGTAAAACTTGTATTACGTTCAGAGTAAGTATAATATTTTAATATTTTAATGATGGAACATCAACACGGAAATCAGCAATTTACTTGCCCCTTGCACCCCGAAGTGGTGAAGGATGCGCCCGGCAAATGTCCGAAGTGCGGAATGGACTTGGTTCCAATTTCAAATTCAAAAGGTGAACATTCGCGTCATCAGCATCAGGTGCAACATGAGAGTGAACACGAACATCATCACATGAAAGTTGAAAAACATTCGGAGCATGAGCGCCAACACTCCGGTCATTCAGGCAATGTTCACCATGCCGGAATGATTGATGACTACAAAAAACGATTCTATATCGTCCTTGTCCTGACCATACCGATCATGGCACTTTCACCCATGATTCAACACTGGCTTGGTGTCGATTGGATGTTTACAGGTTCCTCGTATGTGCTCATGTTGCTTTCATCCATTGTTTATTTCTTTGGCGGCTGGCCCTTTCTAATAGGCTTGAAGGATGAAGTGAAATCAAAATCGCTTGGCATGATGACACTGGTAGCGGTCGCAATCACGGTTGCCTATGTGTACAGTGTGGCCATCGTAATGGGTTTGCCCGGCATGGACTTTTTCTGGGAACTGGCCACGTTAATTCTCATTATGCTGTTGGGGCATTGGATTGAAATGAAATCCATTATGAGTGCATCGCGCGAATTGGAGCTGTTGGTGCAACTCATGCCCTCGGAAGCGCACCTCATTCATGGCGAGCAGATCACGGAAGTGAAGACAGAAGACCTAAAAGCCGGGGATATTATTCTCATTAAGCCGGGTGAGAAAATTGCCGCTGATGGCATCATCACAGAAGGAAATAGTTACCTGAATGAGTCTATGCTAACAGGTGAATCGAAACCGGTGGAGAAATCAAAAGGCGATAAAGTAATTGCAGGTTCCATCAATGGAAACGGATCGCTCAAAGTGGAAGTGTCGCATGGAAGTAAAGACTCGTACTTGGCGCAGGTAATTAAACTGGTCCATGATGCACAACAAAGCCAATCCAAAACGCAACTTTTGGCTGATAAAGCCGCAGGTTGGCTTACCATCATTGCGCTGGTATCAGGTGCATTAACCTTCATTGTCTGGCTGAGTATTGGCAAAGACTTGGCTTTCGCGATGGAGCGGATGGTTACTGTGATTGTAATTTGCTGTCCTCACGCGTTGGGCCTAGCTGTTCCGTTGGTTGTGGCACGTTCAACTGCCATTAGTGCTCAAAGTGGGTTATTAATCAAAAACAGAACGGCCTTTGAAAATTCCAGAAAGATCACGGTCTTGGTGTTTGATAAAACAGGCACGCTTACGCTTGGTGAATTCAGCGTGGTCAGGTTTGATTCATTAAGCGAATCGTATAGTCGTGATGAAGTGCTCGCAATTGCCGCTGCACTCGAACAAAACTCCGAACATCCCATTGCAACCGGCATTATGGAAAAAGCGAAGCAGCTCAAACTTTCGTTGCCTGCTATTAGTGAATTCAATGCAATCACAGGAAAAGGCATACAGGCCATGTGGAGTGGAAAGCAAGTGAAGGTAGTAAGCCCAGGATATTTAAAGGAAAACAATCTGAACATTCAGCTACCGGCATCAAGCGTGGCGGAAACAGTTGTCTATGTATTGATAGAAAGCAAAGTAGCTGGTGTGATTGCATTAGCGGATGAAATCAGAAAGGAATCACCTGACGCAATTAAAACACTCCGCGCAAATGGCATCAAAACGCTTTTGCTCACAGGCGATAACAAAGAAGTAGCCAGGAAGGTCAGTGAATCGCTGGGTATGGATGGCTTTATGGCCGAAGTACTTCCACATCAAAAGCTGGAAAAGATTAAAGAACTTCAGGAGAAAGGTGAATTTGTAGCCATGACGGGTGATGGCGTAAATGATGCGCCTGCACTCGCGCAAGCCAACATCGGCATTGCAGTAGGCTCTGGTTCTGACATTGCTGCCGAAACAGCTGGTATTGTTTTGGTGAACAGCAACCCGAAAGATGTGGTGAATCTTATTTTGTTTGGAAAAGCTACGTACAAAAAGATGATTCAGAATCTGGTGTGGGCAACCGGCTACAATGTGATTGCCTTACCATTGGCAGCGGGCGTGTTGTATAACTTCGGAGTTATGCTCAGTCCTGCAATGGGTGCCGTATTGATGAGTGTGAGTACGGTAGTCGTAGCCATCAATGCGCGGATGTTGAAGGTGTAAAATATTTTTAAAGTGAAACACATCCAAATTTTTGAAGACCACGCCACCTTCATCAGTCCGGCTATTCATACGGATCAGCACAAGCACCATGCCCTTGAAATAATTGTCAGTGTAGATGGTGCAATACACATTGAAGATGCCTTTGGCAATGCCTTAGCTTCGCAAGCCGTATTAGTATGGCCTGATCAACTCCATCAAACTACAACCACTGGCGAAGCAGCCTTTATTTTTATTGAGCCAGAGTCTGAACTGGCAAAGGCAATGCTCACAACATTTAAGCCCGCTCAATCCGTTCAATCTATTGAAGGCAGAATGTCAGAAGCGGATAGAAAAGTATTTACTTCCGGTAGCATACCCAAAGCGCTGTCAAAAGCAATCAACTCTGTCAACCTGATTGACGACCGCATTCAAAGGGTTACAGACTTTATTCGTTCGCATATAACCACGCATGAGTTTAACCTAGAAATGTTGGCCGGGATAGCCTGCCTCTCAACCAGTCGCTTCACTCATTTATTCAAAGATCGGGTCGGTATCCCGATACGTCCTTTCATTCTTTGGTGCCGCATGCGCGTGGCCATTACCTCAGTGCTTGCAGGTATGACACTTACCCAGGCCGCACACGAAGCTGGTTTTTCTGACACCGCCCATCTGAGCCGCACTTTCACGGATATGTTCGGGGTTAACCCCTCTGCGGTTTTGAAATAATAGCCAGTTTATTCAAGCTTAGGCATTTTTTTCTTGGGACTTTGCAAAAAAATTCTTCGGCTATGAAAAAAATTTTCCAGTATTCAACATACCCGGTGTTTATGCTGTCCGCTGCTTTCTTAATTATCCGGTTGATGGAAAGCGGCACCAATCAATATCTCGCCACCGTGCCTATAATTGCATTATTCGGTTTAATAGCACTACTACTCGAACGCTGGTTGCCGTTCGAAAAAAATTGGGTGAATGGAGATGATTGGAACCTCGACTTTACGTATTACATCATCAATTATCTCATTAAAGTTTCTGCCCAATTTGCACTTATCTGGCTTGCCGTCTGGATACCCTTTCCACAATGGTTCCCTGCTACGTTACCTTTCTGGATGCAGGTATTATTGACCCTCATCATTATCGACTTCTTTTTGTTCGTTGTTCACTGGCAAAGTCACCGATATGCGTGGTTGTGGAGACTCCATTCCATCCATCACAGTTCAGAACGCCTGTATTTTCTGAATGGCGAAAAACGGCACGCCCTGCATCAGATTCTGGAAGGCGGCCCGGGGATTATACTATGTCTTGCAATAGGTACGCCCCAGCCGGTAGTGGTTGCCGCGCTAGCTATTCTTGCCATCAATATGATGATGCAGCACACCAATTTAAATTATAAGGCTGGCGTTCTGAAGAAGTTCTTCTGCGTAGCTGAACTCCATCGTTGGCACCACCGTGCAGATTATAAAGATGCGCAAGTAAATTATGGCGCATGGTTAACCCTATGGGATCATATTTTTAAGACCGCGTACGACAATCCAAAAATTTATGAATCCAAGGGCATTGGTGAAATTGGTATTAAGGAAGAACCACACTTTCCCCGATCTTATTGGAAACAGTTGTTATATCCATTCAAATAGAAAATCAAAAGTCTCGCATTTCTAAGCAGTTCAAAAAGAGGTCGATATGTGTAACATGAAATGGCAATTCTATTTTTGGTAAGCCTCTTTAAACTTAAATATTTAGTGCGCTGATAAGCTCCAAGAACTTTGGAAAGGCATTGATTTTACAACACCAGTCTTTGACAAGGGCTCGGTAGGATATTAGATATAGATAGGAACCTCAAAGAAAACTTCCTGTATGAATATTCCGGAATACCTGGGATACTGTTGAAGCGCTACCTGATTTTCAGAAATACTTTTCGCTCAAAATAATTTCCGAGCATTCCTTCCTGGGCGTTGCCTTTTATACTCTCACCTTTGGTGAGCATGATTTGCAACTGCAACTCTGTGTTCTTTGCATTGCCCAACGGCTGAATAATCATCGGCAGACTGGTGATGTCGGCATTCTCATACCCATCAAGTTTATCACCAACGATGCGACAGGATAGCGGAAGATTTACATCCCAATTCGGTGCAAATTTAGAAAGTGAGGGGGTACCTATCGTTGTGGGATCAATGTAAAGCCACGCATTTCGGTAAGGAGCGGAAACAGTTTTGTCCTTCATCCAGCCAATGACAGTAAGTAATTTCTTTTGTTCCCATCGTTCTGTTTCAATTACAAACGAACCATCGGGCTGCTTGAGCGATTTTTTGGTATCCGCATCAAGTATGTCGACAATGAGTTTATTGTCTTCGTTCCAGGGGCCTTTACTTGAATGGCAACTCACACAGTTTTTGGAGCTACTCAAAAGACCTACGCCAGGCGGATAAGCCAGAACTTCTTCTATTCCAAAAGATGTATGCGGTTCCCTAAACTCCGGATGATACGCAGTTTCTTCATGCATGAGAGAACTGGAAATGATACTGGCTAATGCAATGACAAGAATGAACGTTATTTTAGTTTTCATGGGGTATGGGTTTTAGTTGAAAAGGTATCGATTGTTGCAAACAAAACCTGTAACGCATCTTTGCTACCATTATGCTCACCTTTTTCAAAATCACCCTCTACACTTGCCATCTGGTTAGTAACGTGAGCAAAGCATATTACATTTTTATTCCGGGCTTGAGCAAACGCGTACAGCGCAGATGCTTCCATTTCTACAGCATGAATGCCAATGCTTTTATAATGATTAATTGATTCTGCTGTTTCCCGATAGGGAGCATCTGTTGTCCAGGTTGAGCCTGTAAATATTTTGATGGCAGGATTATTGAAAGCATTTTCTAGCTTTTCTTTCAGGTCAGTATTCAGAAAGCTAAACTGAGATGACGCTAAGTAGTGATAGCTTGTTCCCTCGTCCCGAACCGATTTTTCAATGAGAATAAAGTAAGGAGGTTCCATTGGTTGCACCAACTGGCCTGATGACGTCATACTCAATAAGAGTTTACAACCCGATGCAAAAAGTTGTTCAGCCAACAACACGGCAAAAGATGCGCCTACCGCTCTACCGATTATTCCAATCTTTTGGCCTTCATGCTCAAATTCAAAAAGTTTGGTATGATAGCAAGCCCATGCTTTGTTCAATTTTGCGTGGTGCTTTTGAATAACATACTCTTCAATGTCTCCGTCAGGATCGAGAATACAGACGTCAGGAATAACAAGCTCCGTTATTTCTTTTTGTCTTCGTGCTTCGCGTAAAAGATTCTCCGGTTGGAATACGGATGGTTGGTCGTAAAATTTATGATCTAAGATTGGTGATTTATTCATTCGGGAATTAAAAGGTTAATACTTTATCACTGTCAACAACCCAATTGGTAAGCTCTGCCATTGAACTGATTTCCGCTCCTTCAATAAGCGGTGCTTGCTTAAGCCCGCGAGCTTCAGCACAACTTCCGCATATTTTGACCTTGGTTCCCTTGGTAATCGCCAGCTTTATCATTCTCTCAATGTTATAAAATCCGTTGGGAGTGGTTTGGTTCGCTATGGCACAGGTAGCAGCATCGGCCATCAGAAATAATCTTACTTCAACCTCACCATGCTCTTTGTTTAGTTGATTGGTTAGTCGCAAAGCGTTGTAGGCTTTCTCCGTTCCATACGGGCCATCATTTACAATAATGAGGATTTTCATATCGATTGGTTTTAGATTTAACTGACTGTTTTAGAAATATTTATAGAACCAGTATTTTTCAAACCAGACTTTCGTCCAATGCCAGAGCATACCTGGCTTTTTCATTTTCACATCGGGCAAAGGCGAATTGTAAAAATTGCCTCCGGCATAACCAGCCTGTCCTGCACCAATCTCAAGGAAACATTGACCATAGCCATCGAATTTTTTATTGGGTTCATTTCCTGAAATCTTCCTCAAGATATTGTGCGCTACGACTTCCGCCTGGTAGTGCGCAAATACACCCGCTTTAGGTAAGGGTCTTTTCATTTCAAGCGGAATCGAAGTAATGTCACCGATAGCATACACATCCAGAAATGTTGTTTCCATTGTATTTCGCTTCACTTCTACCCAACCTGAATTTCCAGCAAGTGAGGTAGTCTTAATTACTGTTGGGCACTGGTGTTTGGGTGTATAGGCAAGCAAATCGAACGGAATGGATTTGTCATTTTGAAATTCAAGCACTGAATCTTTGACAGCAGTTAGTTGATGTTCCGGATAATAGCGAATCCCTTTTGATTCGACAGTCATCCTTACCTGACCCGAAATCTCTTTTCCGGCAACACCCATTGGGCCCGATTCAGGTGTATAGAGAGAGATTTCAGTTTTGCTTCCAAGACCATTCTTGTTTATGAAGTCTTGAATAAGCAGTGAAGCTTCATAGGGTGCCGCAGGACATTTAAAAGGAAGTGAAGGAACCAGTACTACAATTTTCCCACCTTTAAACGTTTTTAGTTTTTCATAAAAGCCTTCTGCTCCGGCTAGTGTATAAAAGTCAAAACCGGATTTATCGAGATTGTGCTCAGTAACTTGTTCTGCACCGAGCGAAATAACCAGATAGTCACCCGTGTATTCTTTTCCATTTACCCTCACAGTTTTTGTTGAGGGGTCAACTTGTTCGATGGTGCCCTGTACTAATTCAATATTTTCTTTTGCGAGTTTACTCGTTGGTCTGAAAACCTGAGAAGATTTTCTTAAGCCAACCATCAACCATAAAAGAGACGGAGCGAAAACATTCTTTTCCTCCTTTTCAAACAACACGACTTTAACGTTTTTCCTTTCTGTCTTAGAAAGCCCTTTGACTAATTCATGCGCAGTGATTATTCCTCCAGTTCCGGCACCTAATACTAAAATTGTTTTTGTCATATTGATTTGTTTAAAGCCACTTGGCTATTGACTTTATCTTTTACCAGCCACTAAACAGGACTGATTTTGGTTTGAAATTTCGAATCTGATAATTGTCCTGCTGATTTAGGCGCACAACTCATCCTGAATTTAACAATCATTGAAGAGGCAACAGTTAATAATCCAATAGCAACAATAGGTGCCACTAATCCGAAACGATCAGCAATTAAGCCCGTTAGTATTGCGCCAATGGCATAACCTAAATCTCTCCACAGTCTGAAAATACCAATGCTCTTTGGTCGTTGGTCGGGATGAGTATAATCAGATATGGCTGCGAGAAATGTCGGATAGACAATAGCCGTTCCAATTCCGAGGACGGAAGAGAGTACAATAAACCAGGAAAAAGAATTTGCCCAAATCATTCCGAGCAATGCAATTCCCTGCATAAACATACCAAGGAACAATAATGTCTTCTTGCAATATTTGTCGGCAAGCTTTCCTGTATAAAGTTGCCCAAGTCCCCAAACAGCCGGATAGGTTGCAACGATAATTCCGGTTTCATGCAGGTCAAAACCTTTAGATAGAAGGAGCATCGGAAATAATCCCCATACCATACCATCATTTAAATTGTTAACCAGACCAGCTTGCGTAATGGAACCAAGATTTTTATGTTTCCAGGTGGTGTCCCAAAAAATATTCTTCAATTGAGGAATAGTGCTTGATGTAGCTTCGAGTTTTACGTGATGATGTGTGTCCTTTACAAACAGCCAACTTAGAAACAAACCGATTACACCTAACACGATACCAATGTAAAATGGATAAGGACGTAATCCGTAGTTGCTGGCAATCCATCCGGTAATAAAGGCTATGGCAGCAAGGGCTATGTATCCGGCAAATTCATTTAGCCCCATTGCAAAGCCCCGGTCTTTATCTCCAACAAGATCAATCTTCATCACCACGGTACTCGACCAGGTTAATCCCTGACTTATTCCAAGAAAAATATTTGCAGCAATAATCCAGTTCCAGCTTGGCGCATATATGAGAAGTAGCGGCACGGGCAGTGCAAGTATCCAACCTGCGACTAACAAATTCTTTCTTCCAAATCGGTTCGCTAATGCTCCCGTATAGTAGTTTGTAATTGCTTTAGTTACACCGAATACTACAATGAAAGAAAGAATGGCTGTTTTAGCAGCCATGCCGAAATCAGCTTCCGCTATTTGGGGAATGATGGTTCGTTCCAAACCAATCATACCTCCAACGAAGGCATTGATAATAACAAGCAAAGTAAACTGCTTCCAATTTTCTTTTAAGCCAAGTTGTACTTTAGATCCGTTCATACTTAATGTTTGATTTGGTTTAATGCCTTAGCCAATTCATCTCCATGCAAGTTCATTGCGAGAATAATTCCTCGGCCATCAATCAGTACATTAAAGGGAAGTTCCTGAATGCCGTATGTTTTGGCGATGGGCGAACTCCAATACTTGAGATCGCTCACTTGTGTCCAGACAATTTGCTGCTTGACGATTTGATTTTGCCAGGCAACTTTTTTATTGTCAAGTGAAACACCATAGATTTCAAACCCTTCTCCATTACTGAAGTTGACATTCCTATACTTCTTATAAAGCGATAAAAGTTCAGGTTGTTCTGCAATGCATGGACCGCACCATGATGCCCAAAAATCAATTAGCACTATCTTTCCCCTGAAGGAAGATAGGGCAACAGTGTCACCTGCTAAATTTGGTAGTTCTATTTCAGGAGCCGTATTTCCAATGTTGAGGCTCTGTGCTTGTGAAAATGAAAACGAAGTAATAATTATACAAAGACAAGCAAGTAAAGACTTTCCGTTCATAGCTCAATTGTTTACAGGATATCCGTGGTCGATCCAATCCACCTTTAGATTGTGAGGCAGGTTCAGTAGTTTATGATTTTTGAATTGCATTTGGTTTAGCAATTCGAATGCAGGTCTTATGTTAGGGCATTTATCAAAAGGGCAGCAGCCACAATACAGAACTATATTTTCATTTTTTGGCAGGTTCTTTACCTTTTCCTTCAGTTTATCAAGATTCTCCTTTTCTCGGGTTGCTCCGATTTCGATTGAATTTTTAATTGTGGCAGCTGGGCCAACGCACAACACAATTGGCTGATGTAGCTGGGGATTATCAATTGTTTTCGCCAGACTCTCAGGAGCAAGCAGTTGCTCAGATGTCCAGGGCTCCTTTTGTTGTGCTTTAAAACTAACGAGTACAAAGGCAAGTATTCCAATGGTAAAAAAGAGAGTAGTAATTTTTATGTATTTTACTTTCATAGAATGTTTCAAATTGATGTTAGTTCTTACTAGGCAATAGCGCAGCGGTTCGCACCGGCCTCTAAATCAGCCGGTGTATATCCTTCATAAGTACCTTGTTTATTGAGTGTAGCAATAGTCAGGTAATTAGGAGGCGTAGGTGGAATACGAGACATCGCGAAGTTTATAAACTCTGATTCGTCCAACTTAAGCATGTCAAGTTTATTCTTCAGGTTGTTGATTGTCTCACCAATCAGCTTGTTATCAAAAGCAACAGCCTCCGAAATGTGCGCAGGAAGTACAAGTGTATTTTCGTTGAGCTTTAACAATTGGGTGAGCGATTGAAAAAGCATCTTAGACTTTTCATTCGCTTCATCCTGATTAGCCTTCAGGTCAGGTCTTCCGACTCCATTAACAAAAAGGGTATCACCTGTGAAGACTGCATCATCACCTAACCGAAACGATGTGCTTTCCAAAGTATGACCAGGTGTGTGAATTACTTCCAGCGTAGCCTTTCCAATATTTATTTTTTCACCGCTTTTTATTGAGACAAAAGGATACTCTACACTTGCCTTGTCAATCAATACGTGTTTGGCGTTAGTAGCCTGCGCGAGTTCTCTTGTGCGCGAGAGATAATCAGCATGAATGTGCGTATCTGTTACATATTGAATTACCCAGCCATTGTCTTTTGCAATGTCAATATATACCTGCGGATCAAGAGATGCATCTATTACAATTGCATCACTGCCTGAACCTATGATATAAGAGAGACAACCTTTGGAGGACCGTCTAACCTGAATAACCTTCGCATTAGCAAGTTTAAGTTCCGCTGTATTCCAGGCAAAGTTCCAGGCTTTCATTCCTCCTTGTAGAGAGAACGCCTTATAACCCTTGTCTTGTAATTTTTCTGCAGCGGTAACACTAAGGTTGCCGCCACCGCATACCGTTACGATGGGCTGGTTGTCTGGAAGTTCAATACCATCAAAAGCTGCTGGATCATTCGCCTTTAGTTTGTCATATACATTGGCGTGAATGCTTCCTGGTATCAACCATTCTTCGCGCTCCTTTAGTGGGCGAATATCAAGCACGGTAACAGGTCTCTTTTCTTTTAACCAAACAGAGAGTTGATCTTTATCAATAAGTATTTCTTCGGTAGTCATAAAAAGTATTTTAATTCATCGTGACTTCAATGGGTAGGTCTTGTAGTTTCCAATCCGGAAACCCTTCTTCAAGGCGTGTCGCTTTATAACCAGCTTTCGTTAAAATGTTAACGGCTTCATCAGCATAGACGCAAAATGGTCCGCGACAATAGGCGATAATCTCAGTGCGATTAGAAAGTTCTTTCAGTCGTTTAGATAATTCCTCAATTGGGATGGAAACGGCATTAGGGATGTGACCTTGTTTAAATTCAGATTCGGGTCGAACATCTAGGATGGTGACATTACCAGAATCTAACTTTTCTATTAGCTCATCAATGGTAACCGTTTCAAAATCAAAATTAGATTTTCTGAACTCCTTCACAACCTTTTCAATGGATGCAATTCGTTCAACACCCAGTTCACGTAAGGCCTTCCATGCTCTGAATACATTGCTGTTTGACAGACGATAGAAAATGAAATTGCCTTGTCTATTGATCTCTACCAATTGTGCATTCTTCAATACTTGTAAATGTTGAGAGGCATTGGCGATGGGTAAGTTGGTTTGTTCAGCGATCTGCTCCACTGAGAACTCGCCCTGCGCGAGTAACTCAATGATCTCCATACGGTGCGGATTGGCCATTGATTTGGTAATTCTGGCTAGCTCACTATACACTTTGTCCTTGAATTGCCTTTTGTTCATAGTTAGTCTTTACTAGTCCTTGAACTACAAAGGAAAGCAGTTGGTTCCAACTATTCAATAAATATATTGAATAGTTTAAAAACCGTTTAAAAACGATTTTTTTAGTCACTATTCAATGTTTCAAATGCAAGAGGTCATTTCATAATTCAGATTGCTACAGCCCCCTGCTGGGACTGGTGTGCATTCTGACTGGGTAAAGAATGTTTCAGGTTCAAATCGAAAACGAGTTCGTTATGACATTTGGATTAGCTGAACCAGAAAAGGGTTTTGAAGTTTATTCAAAGAAATATTGAATCATGTAACTATAGAGCGAATTTCCCCGTGATTCGTATTTGGCCCCTAAGCGTTTTAATGTTTCTTCGGCAACAGGTTAAGGAAATATCAAAGGCTGTCTCGCCATGTAATTCCTCATTCATCCCATAGAAATGACCTTGGTTATTAACCCATTTCATACTATGTTCGCGCCAATGAACAAGCGAATAGCCATATTTTCCCTCTTTCTTCTGGCTTATGGAGCATTGTTAGCGCATAACCTTGTTCCGCACGTCCATCATGAGGAGGTTGCTGAGCATCATGCCGGCCACCAACATCATGGTCATGAGGAGCAGAATGAAGAAGGAGTACTCAGCCTATTGTTGGCAGAAGTTATTCATTTACCCGGCTCGGTTGATTCGTTTGTTAGTCACACCACAGGTTCATTCTTCAAGTTTTCAACTCCCGTATTTTTAGTACTGGTTTCGGAATTACAAATTCCATCAATCATTGTTTCCTCACCGAAACATCCACCGTCTTTCCGGGAAGAAAGAATACGAAGTTTTTCAGTTACCAACGCTTCACTTAGGGCACCCCCGGTGGTCTAATCAGAAAATCCTTTTGTCTTTTTTGATTTAATGATCACCTGTTTCTGGTGATGTCATCTATTTCTTTTATTCTCTAACACATTAATCATTTAACCATGAAAAAGTTATTCATTCTATTTTTTGCATTATCCCTATTCACCATCTCCTGCGGTAAGAAAGCCGAACAAGAGGGAGCCCACGTACATGATGATGGTACCGTGCATGAAGATCATGCCGTTGATACAACCAAACAGGAGGAATTTAAAGTAGCTGGTGATTCCACAGCATCCGATTCTACTGAACATGCGCAACAGCACGAAGCCGGTGAAGAACACAAGCATTAATCCGATGACCAAAATCGGATGTGTATTCATGATTACTCTCGCAGCCCTGATGGGTTGTGGGAGTAATCCTTCCAGTGATGCTCCTGAGAGCGGACTTGTATCGCTTTCCTATACGGTCTATACCGACAAAACAGAATTGTTTGTAGAGTTCAAACCGTTGGTAGTGGGGACGACTTCCAAGTTTGCTGCACACCTCACACGACTAGGTGAAAATTTCACCGCCCTTACAGAAGGGACGGTAACGGTAAGTCTCATTATGGGCGATAAGGGTGTTCGCCATACCGAAGAGGCACCCGCATCACCGGGCATTTACAGACTTGCGTTGAAGCCATCGGTAAGGGGGAAAGGTCGTTTGGTGTTTGACATTAAAACAAAAGACTATGCTGATAAAATAATATTGGATAACGTAACTGTATTTACTACTGCTGAAGAAGCGATGGCAGAAGCACAATCAGAACCTTCCTCCAATACACTTTCGTACTTAAAGGAACAAGCATGGAAAGTAGAATTTGCGAATGCGCCTGTGTACGTTCAACCTTTTTATGAGATCATTAAAGCATCGGGTGAAATTTTATCAGCACCAGGCGATGAGGTCATCGTTACTGCAAATACAAATGGAGCCGTGAGTTTTGCCGATAATGCAATAACCGTTGGGTCTCTGGTAAGTAATGGTCAAGCAATGTTTGTACTCTCTGGGGCATCTAATGTGATTGACAATACGGAAAGCCGCTATAAAGAAGCAAAGGTAAATTATGAAAAAGCCAAGCTTGATTATGAACGAGCAGATGCTTTGGTAAAAGAAAAAATTGTTTCAGAAAAGGACTACCTCATTGCGAAAGCAGCGTATGAAAATGCCGAGATCACCTATACCGCATTAGGCAAAAACTACTCGGCTCGTGGCCAGCGTATCAATGCTCCAATACGAGGATACCTGAAAAATATTCTGGTAAGTGAAGGGCAGTACGTAACAGCAGGTCAGCCATTGGCAACCGTATCGCAGAATCAAAAACTGAGATTAAAAGCTGAAGTATCGCAACGGTATTATTCAAAACTGGCCTCGGTGAAGTCGGCCAATTTTAAAACGGTTTACGATAATAAAGTTTACGATACACAGTCTCTTGGTGGCAAGCTCGTTTCTTTTGGAAAGAGTGTAAGTCAACAAGAACATTTACTCCCCGTGATTTTTGAAATTGATAATCGTGGAGAAATTATACCCGGTTCGCTGGTGGAAGTATTCATGCAATCCAACACCATAGACAATGCCCTGGTAATTCCCATTTCTGCGTTAGTTGAGGAGCAAGGAATCTTCTACCTCTATGTTCAAACTGGCGGAGAGAGTTTCGAAAAGCGTGAAGTAAAGCTTGGTGGTAACGATGGGCAACACGTACAAGTGCTTTCCGGTGTCTCGAATGGCGAACGTGTGGTTACCAAGGGATCATACCAGGTCAAATTAGCTACAATGTCAGGCGCGGTACCAGCGCATGGTCACGAACATTAATATCCAAAATTCATGCTTAACAGAATTATAGATTTTTCGCTGGGCAATCGCCTGTTGGTGATTATTACCTCCGCCCTGTTGATTGGCTGGGGCACCTATACCGCCACACGCATGGAGGTAGATGTGTTTCCAGACCTTACCGCGCCAACGGTAGTGGTATTAACCGAAGCACATGGTATGGCTCCTGAAGAAGTGGAACGTCTTGTTACGTTTCAATTGGAAACTGCTGTGAACGGTGCTACAGATGTGCGCAGGGTGCGATCTTCATCATCCGCAGGTATTTCCATTGTGTGGGTTGAATTTGAATGGGGTACCGACATCTATCGAGCACGACAAATTTTAAGTGAAAAATTAATTGCTGTTACTTCTAAGTTGCCACAAGGTGTTGGTAATCCAACCCTTGCACCCAACTCTTCTATCATGGGTGAAATCATGCTTATCAGCGTGACGGCAGACAGCACCAGCGTAATGGATTTGCGCACACTTTCGGACTGGACCATACGACCGCTACTATTAGCAACAGGAGGCGTTTCGCAAGTGGTAGTTATTGGTGGTGAATATAAACAGTATCAGATATTGGCATCCCCCCAAAAAATGAAATACCACGATGTGACCTTGAGCGAGTTACTCAAGGCTGCACAGGAGGCGAACATGAATGCTGCTGGTGGATTCATGAATGAATACAGTAATGAGTATATCGTAAGCGGTATTGGTCGTACCACCGAAGTAGCAGAGTTAGGCAAAACAGTAGTTAAAACTATCAATGGTTCCATCATAAAAATTGAAGATGTAGCTGAAGTAAAAATCGGAGCTTCTTTAAAGATTGGTGACGGATCATTGAAAGGCGAGCCGGCTGTAATTCTTACTGTAATGAAACAGCCCAACACCAATACATTGGAGTTGACAGAAAAAATTGATAATGCCTTGGTCGATCTTTCCACCAATTTACCTGATGATATAAAAATTAATACAAAGATTTTCAGACAAGCGGATTTCATCAACGCCTCTGTTTGGAATATTCAAAAAACATTGATGGAGGGTTCTCTCTTTGTTGTAATCGTGTTGTTTATGTTCTTAATGAACTGGAGGGCAACCACCATATCGCTGATAGCTATTCCTATTTCATTGCTCACGGCCATCCTTACGTTGAAATGGCTTGGATTCAGTATTAACACGATGAGCCTTGGTGGTATGGCTATTGCCATTGGCGATTTGGTGGATGATGCTATTATTGATGTAGAGAATGTGTTCAGACGGTTAAAGGAAAATGCTAAACGACCTGAAGCAGAAAAGCAGCCAAAGCTCAAAGTAATTTATGATGCTTCCGTAGAAATACGTTCGTCTGTTATTCATGCCACCTTCATTATTATAGTGGCCTTCATCCCCCTGTTCTTCCTTTCGGGAATGGAGGGAAGATTGTTAGCCCCCCTGGGCATTGCTTTTATTGTATCGCTGTTCGCTTCATTGGTAGTTGCGATTACGCTTACGCCTGTTCTGTGCAGCTATCTCTTAACGGGAGACCGCATGCTGTTAGGTCAGCATAAGGAAAGTTGGTTAGTACGTAACCTCAATCACTATTATGAAATTGCCTTGCTGAAAGCCATGCGATTTAAAACAATGATTATTGGTGTGGCAGTGCTATTATTTATTGGCGCGGTTATTATTTTGACTGGGCTGGGTAGAAGCTTTCTCCCAGAATTTAACGAAGGCTCATTGGTAGTAAGTGCTGTTAGCTTACCGGGCATTTCTCTTGAAGAAAGTAATAAGATTGGAACTCGAATAGAAAAGGCGCTCTTACGAGTGCCTGAAATAAAAATAACCACACGCAGAACCGGACGTGCTGAGTTAGATGAACACGCACAAGGAGTTAATGCCTCGGAAATAGATGCTCCATTTACACTTACTGATCGGAGCCGTGCTGAGTTCATGCAAGATGTAAGAGATAAACTAGCTATGGTTTCAGGAGCGAATATTACCATCGGTCAGCCAATCGGTCACCGTATCGACCACATGCTGTCAGGAACAAGAGCTAACATTGCTATAAAGATTTTTGGCAATGACCTCAATAAGTTATTCACCCTTGCCAATGCAGTTAAAACTTCCATTGATGGAACAGGAGGGTTGGTCGATCTGAGTGTTGAACAGCAAATAGAAATACCACAGGTACAAATCAAAGCCAACAGAGAAATGCTTGCAAAGTATGGAATTACCGTTGGTGAATTTGCCGAGTTTGTAGATGTAGCCTTCGCGGGAGAAAAAGTATCTGAAATTTACGAAGGCAATAAACGATTTGATCTGATTCTAAAATTTAACGATGACAACCGTGGAAAAATTGAAAACATCCGTAACACCTTCATCGATACGCATGATGGCAAAAAAGTACCGCTTCATTATGTAGCTAATGTTGTTTCTACAGCCGGACCTAACACCATCAACCGCGAGAATGTGCAACGCAAGATTGTTGTCTCCGCTAACGTAGCAGGCCGTGACCAGAAAAGTGTTGTTAAAGAAATTAAATCAAAGATTCAGAAATCGGTAACCTTGCCGGAAGGTTATCGCATTGAATACGGTGGGCAGTTTGAAGCAGAAGCAGAGGCCTCTAAAACATTATTCGTTACTTCTATACTTTCTGTTCTGGTGATTTTCCTCCTGTTGTTTCAGGAGTTTAAAGATATTAAGGTGTCAAGCATCATATTAATAAATCTTCCCCTTGCTTTGATCGGGGGCGTTGCCAGTATCTGGCTCACTTCGGGCATCATTAGTATCCCCGCTATCATTGGCTTTATCACACTCTTTGGTGTTGCTACCCGAAATGGAATTTTGCTTATATCACATTACAATACATTGCAACAACAAGGAATAGGTTTATACGATTCCATTATTCAGGGATCGAAAGACAGACTCAGTCCCATTTTAATGACTGCTCTTACAGCCGGGCTTGCCTTAATACCTTTGGCACTGGCCGGTGATTTACCTGGTAACGAAATTCAAAGTCCAATGGCGAAGGTGATACTCGGTGGACTACTCAGTTCCACCTTGCTTAATATTTTTATTGTGCCAATGGTGTACTACATCACTCAAAAAAAGAAATCATGATACGCATTATCATATTACTTCTTCTGCTCCCTTATACTCAAGGATTTGCTCAGTCATCAATCCACAACGTTTTACAGGAGATAGAGAAGAACAACAAATCACTTCAATCCGAAAAACAATACTGGGAAGCGGAGAAACTTTCTTATCGCACCGGCCTTAATCCGGAAAATCCGAAGGCAGAGTATGACTACCTACCTGGCTCACCTACCGCTGCAGGCAATCAAACCGATATAAGCATCAGTCAGTCGTTCGATTTTCCAACGGCTTATGGCAAACGTAAGAATGTTTCGAAAGAACAGATTCAGCAAGCGGAATACAAGTTTCAGGTTACCCGACATGAAATTTTACTGGAAGCCAAATTGGTTTGTCTTGAACTGGTGCATCGAAACAAATTATCGGAGCAGCTTTCGCAGCGACTAACCAGTGCTAATAATCTCTTGCAAGCCACTAACCAGAAAGCAACACAAGGTGAAACCAGTGTTCTTGACTTGAATAAAATCAAATTACTCAGGCTGGAGACTAAGAATGATCTTGAGCGAAATGAAATGGCTGTGGTAAATCTGAAACAAAAGCTCACGGAGTTAAATGGAAATGTTGTGCC
>JALHOT010000034.1 GCA_022842845.1 Cyclobacteriaceae bacterium
ACATGCTTCACGCATACTTCTCTCTAAACTTCTGATGCAGGAAGTGTTGCAATTGATAGCCAGCCCATCCACAAATCAATCCTATCGTACCGCCTACAAGAATATCACCCGGATAATGAACACCTAAATAAATACGTGTGTAAGTCATCAGTGCTGCCCAAGCAAAAATCCATTTGATCCAGGCATATTTATTTTTAAATACCAGGTAAAAGAAAGTGGCTGTGCCAAAGGTATTAGCGGCATGACCAGAGGCAAAGCCATACCGGCCGCCTTTGTAATTATTCACCAAATGCAATAGCCCCTCGAGACCAGGTTCTTGCGAAGGCCGCAAACGGGCAAAGAAGGGCTTCATGAAACCCGAGGTGATTTGATCTGCCAGTAATATGGTAAGGGCAATGCCTGCCAATACCATCCAGCTTTGTTTTTTAAAATTGGTAATAACTAAATACAAGAGAAATAGATACAAGGGGAGCCAGACAATTGTTTTGGTAAGCCAAAACATGACAGGGTCAAGCCAGGGTGTGTGAAAGCCATTGAGCAGCAGTAATAGATCTCTATCTAATTCCTTAATGCTTTCCATACTTTTTTAATTCATTGATACTTCATCGCTGTTTTCCTTACGCATCCAATCTGTCGCCTTGTCCATAGTATCAAACATTTGGTAATGAGCTCCCTGTTTATTGAGGGAAGCATTAATGCCTTCAACGTATTGGCGTACCAAGTCATTTTCCACATCAGGCTTTATAGTAGCAATTTTCCTTAAGCCAAATCGGATAGCCTCTGGTATAATGGACTCAAACATCCATTGCTGATCAGCAGATGAAACAGGACCCTGATTTGAAATATCGGCCAGGTAGTTAGGGGTGTTAAAGGCTTTTAAAAACCCTAAACTTTTTACGAATGCGTCTTTATAGTGCTGGCTGCTAATCGGTCCTTTCCAAACAATGCCTGTTGCATTGATGCTGGCATCGTAAAAAATCTTGGCATAAGGCTCGTCATACAGAATTTGTCTTTCAATATTTTCGGGCTTTCGCAGGTAAACAGTAAAACGGGTAAATCGATTTAACTCACTGGCCACTTCTATGTATCCACCAAGGGATTCAGTCTGGAGTTTTACCAGATACAGACCAATGCCTTTGCCTTCTGTGTGGTAGTGGAAACGTTTATACAGCTTGAAAAGATTTTCTCTATGAGTTCCCAGATCTATACCCAGGCCATTGTCTTCAATTGTAAAAATATAATAAGATTCGTTTTGAGTTGCTTTGATGTTGATGACAGCCTTTCGTTCCGGTGCCTTATACTTCAATGCATTGCTAATGAGGTTATAAAGTATACTGTGAATCATCGGACGCACAGTATACACGTCCTCGCACTCATGAAGATCGATGTTGATAGAACTATGCTCAGGATTTAACTCTTTTTTAAGCACCTTCCTGACTAAGTCAATTTCATCCTGTAAATGAACCTTCTGTCTGATTTTGAAGATGTCGTTTCGGATATCAATAATCTTATTCAAGTCCCTCACAATACCATCCAACCGCTCAGCAGACTCGGTGATGTGGTTGGCAATTTTCAGGTTATCATCCGTTAAAGAATCTTTATCAAAAAGGTTTACGAGACCCAGTAAACTGGCCAATGGACCACGTAAATTGTGAGAGATGGTATACGAAAATTGTCTTAGTTCATTGTTGTATTTGATTAACTCTGCATTGGCTTCTGATAAGTCCTGGTTTTTTTCTACCAATTCAGATTGAAGATTTTTATTATGGTCAGAAAGAAGTTCTTTCTGCCGCTCAATCAATGCATTCGCTTCTAATAGCTTTTGTTGATTAATAGAAAGTTTCTCACTTTGTGCGAGCAGTTCCTGATGCTGGGCTTCTATTTCGTTATTCTTGGCGGTGAGTTCTTCATTACTTTTTTGTACATCATTGATGAGTGATAGATTATTTCGGTCAGCTCTTTCAAGGTTGATTTTCAAAAATAGTACAGAGCCTAGCAGAACGAAATAAGTGACGGCAATTACAACATTTACAAACTTATAGGTAACCAAGTCTATACCGTTTTTAACATAGCCGACCCCAAATAATTCATGCAATGGGTCGTGGGAGAGGAGGAGCAGAAAGTTTAAAGTCAGGCATACGGCCAGGATTACTTTTTCGCGTGTAGAAAAAAGGACAACGGGCAGTATAGACGCTCCTAAAATAATAAAGCGGAATGTGAAGTAATCCAGGTCAACGGGGGCACTGATGTAAAGACTTTTCGAATAGATGGATAGGGCCATAGTAGCCAAGGGCACAAAAAGTCCTGTACCTATTCGGCTTATACTGTTGAGTTTAAAATAGTTAAGTGCTATAAAAATTAATCCAATGGCTCCGATGGCCGAAATGAAGTAGCTAATCACATTGGGCGGATAGTAGAACCAGTAGATGGTACTTAAAATCAGGCCGAGGGCAAATAAGATTAGGTTGATCTGGTTACTGAGCAAAATACCTCTTCGTTCAGAAGTAGTTTTCCCTTCGTTTATTCCGGCATTGGCCAGGGAATGGATAAAGTTCTTCACTGAAATAGGTCTTCGATTATTAGCAATTTCAAAAATAATCAAATAATGGAGCTCTTTTGGCATATTTGCGCCATGTTATTTCAGCAGTTACCCCATTCGGTTTTCATGGTCAGGCCTGCCAGTTTTGGCTTTAATGAACAAACGGCTACCTCTAACTCCTTTCAAAAGAGCATGGAGGGTGATGAGGCCCACATCAGGGGCAAGGCTTTAGAGGAATTCGATGCGATGGTTAACCTATTGAGGGATAATGCTATAGAGGTATTGGTTTTTGAGGATACAAAAGATCCTGTGAAACCGGATGCTGTTTTTCCTAATAACTGGATGAGTGTGCACGAGGATGGCAAGTTGCTCTTGTATCCTATGTTAACCGCCAACCGAAGAATGGAAAGAAGACCCGAATTTGTCCAGATCTTGCGGGATAAATATCAGATCAAAGATATTCTGGACTTTTCAGGAGAAGAACGTAATAAAAGAATTGTAGAAGGCACGGGCAGCCTGATATTCGATCATGTGAATAAACTGGCCTACGCTTCGCGTTCTGAACGTACCGATGAAAGTTTGGTTCGGGACATTTGTAAAAAGCTGGGTTACGAACCTTTACTCTTTGATGCGGTTGATGAAGAGGGTAAAGCCATTTACCACACCAACGTGGTGATGAGTATAGCAGACCAGTTTGCTGTTCTCTGTCTTGATGCAATTCGCAAGGATGAAGACCAGGAATTGCTGTTGGCCTCATTAGCTAAAACTGGTCATAAAGTAATTGCTATCAGCTATGCCCAGCTAAAGGCTTTTGCCGGTAATATGTTCGCAGTTAAGAATAAACAAGGCGAAACCTTTGTTCTTTTATCCCAAACGGCCTTCAACTCACTGCTGCCCGGACAAGTCGATGCCATTACTCAATTTGCTGACCTACTGCCCATCAGCATCCCAACCATAGAAACCTTAGGTGGCGGAAGTGTACGTTGTATGGTAGGTGGTATTCACGCACCAAAAAAGTGATAGAAAAACCTTTCTGTCCTTCCATGCTATTTGTACATTAGACTTTTAATCTTCTGAGGTTTTAGTCTATGGAAAAGTTTGATCTGGTTGTCATTGGTGCCGGTCCGTCAGGATATGCAGCCGCGATGCGTGCCCTTGATTTTAAGAAAAAGGTTTTATTGATCGAGAAGAATCGCGTTGGCGGTGCTGGTGTCACCAATGGTGCACTTTCTTCTAAAACCTGGTGGGAACTATCCAGAGAAACAGCCTCCTTCCGTAAGAACTTAAAGCGTTTCAACATCCAGGTACCGAGCATCAACTACAAAGAAATTCAGCAGGAAGTACAAAGAGCCGTTGAAGAACGTAGGTCTATGCTCGATGAGCACATGGAAACCTTACGCAATATGAATGGCAGCAGCTTGCTGTCTTGTAAAGAGGGTACCGCCAGGCTGATCAGCCAACACGAAGTAGAAATTGTACACGGTCATAATAAGCAAATTGTTTATGCCGACTATATCATTTTAGCCACTGGTAGCAGACCAAGGTATTTACCAGAATTGCCCATTGACGAAAAAATTGTGCTTACCAGCGAAGGCATTGAGAAGTTAGATGATTTTCCCGAGAGCATGGTGATAGTAGGTGCCGGTGTTATTGGTTGCGAATATGCCACCATCTTCTCTGGTTTTGGTAAAACAAAAGTTCATCTCATTGATAAGGGCGATCGCATTTTACCTTTTGAAGATGATGATGTGGTGCGCGTGATTGAGCGAAATATGGAAAACAACGGTGTGCTCATTCACCGCAATTCTCGTTTGGTGCGCATGGAAATAAAAAATGGAAGAGTTGAGTATGAGCTGGAATATACAGATAGCAGTAAAGAAGTATTCAATGTAGAAAAAGCTTTGGTATCTGTAGGTCGTGTGCCTAACCTCGAAGATTTGTGGGATGACAAAGTAGGCATCAATATCAGCAAGCGTGGCATCGAAGACAATGATACGCAGACCAATGTGTCCAATATTTTTGCGGTAGGTGATTTAACAGCAGACATTTCTCTGGTTAATGTAGGAGAATTGGAAGGGCGTTATGCCGTAGAAAGAATTTTTGGAAAACCCGAGCGCAAACTCGTATACGAAAACATCAGTACCATTATGTTTTTAAGTCCGGAAGTGGCCGGAGTAGGCTTGAACGAAGTGCAAGCCCGTGAGAAGTGCATAGATTATAAAGTTGTTACTCTCGATTATAGTTGCATTCCTCGGGCCATAGCCAAGCGAAATACTCAAGGCTTTATCAAGTTGCTTGTTACTAATGATGACCACATGAAAATATTAGGCATGAAGGTTGTTGGCAATCATGCGTCCAGTGCAATTCAAGCGGTGGCCTTATTGATATCGATGGATAAGGGAATTGAGGAGTTGGCCGAGTGTGTGCATCCGCACCCATCGATTACCGAAGGCATACAAGAATGTGTGAGAATGCTTTTGGGTAATTCAACCTTCAAGCCCAGTGCGCTTCGCAGCCGCTTGTCTTGCAGAACGAGTATTAATGGCGATTACGCAGACATCCATTTTTAGGATTTTTCGTATAAGCATTTAGGCAGGTCCCTAATCTGTAGAATATGAAATACGCCCTATGTTTCATGGCTTTGGTGTTCAGCATCACCACCTATGCACAATCACAAAAATCAAAGCGTTTTCAGCACGAGCAAGTTAGTTTTGAAGATATGATCCACCGCTATCTGCATCGCGATGGTACTTCAGCCCAACCTGTAGAAGGCATTTATTCTGTTTCTTGTATTATTACCAAATCCAAAAAACATTGGTTAAGCGGTAAACAAGTAGTGCGGGTATTGGATAGAAAAGACAATTATGCCCGGGTAGCGATTATCAAAGAAACCTTGGATAAGAAGCGCGATTATATGGAGGTATCACTCAGCAATAAAGATGCTACGAAGTACCCGGTGGTTGGGATGCTGGTAACAATTTTAGATGGTGAAGGCTTTAAATACTTACACACCGAACCGGATGGAACTGTGTTAACTTTTTCTATGCTCTTAACACATGATGATCTGTTAGAAGGCCAATTTGTGGCCTCTAAACGCAAGGCATTGATCACTACTCGCTTATCCTATTTCAAACTTTTCCCCAAAGTAGAGGGCGAGGATTTTGCCCAGAGCCGTTAATGACATTGATTTCTTAATCTATATCAAGTAGTAGATAGAGGGCATTGTCGCAATTTGCATGAAATTACACATGCTTATGCGAAAGATTAAGTCCCTTCATAAGGCACGTTATACGCCCATAGCCGATTTGGTTACTTACAACGCATTACCCACGGCTTCTTTACCACAAATTGATCCTTTTCTTTTTCTGAACCATCATGGGCCACAAGTATATAAGCCTAATAACAATGGTTTGCCTTTTGGGCCGCACCCACACAGAGGCATGGAGACAGTCACCTTTATTATTGAAGGCGACATCATGCACCAGGACTCTACAGGTAGTGAAAGTGTTATTGAAGCCGGTGGCGTACAATGGATGACGGCCGGTAGCGGTTTGATTCATGCCGAAGTATCTTCTTCTCAATTTAAAAAGACAGGTGGTCCTTTAGAAATACTGCAGTTGTGGCTAAATCTTCCAGCTAAATTTAAAATGACAAAGCCCAGGTATGAAGGTTTACAAGCAGACAATATTCCAAAAGTGCAGTTGGCCGAAGGGGTGGAGGCTCAATTGATTGCAGGTACTTTTCAAAATGAAAAAGCAGCTTTCGAAACACTGACAGATGTACACTTGAGTACCATCTTCATGCAGCAGGGGAGTTCACTTTCCTTGAAAGTGGCCAATAAGCGTAATATTTTCTTTTATATGATTCGGGGTGAGGTGCAGGTTAACGATGCCAAGGCATCCATGCTGCATTTAGTAGAATTCATCAACGAAGGCGAAGACCTGTTGATACAGGCTATGCAAGATTCTATCGTGTTATTCGGTCATGCAGTTCCTTTTAATGAGCCGCTAGTTGCGCATGGGCCTTTTGTGATGAACACTATGGAAGAGATTCATCAGGCTTATGCAGATTACCAGGCTGGTAAGTTCGGGAGCTGGCATAGATAGACGTTTCAGCTAAAATAGTTTGCATGATTTGACTATGAATTTCTTTCGAACACTGATTGATGGTGTTAATAAAATTCAAGTGTAATCTATTTTATTGAAAGGTAATTTCAACGCGCCTGTTGAGCGCTCTGCCTGCATCACTATCGTTACCCGCCACGGGTTTACCACTCCCAAAACCTTCGGTGATCAAGGCGTTGGCGTTAATGCCTTTAGATTTAAGATAAGCCGCCACCGCTGCAGCCCTGTTTTGAGAGAGCGTGATATTGAAAGACTTATTACCGATGTTGTCGGTGTGTCCTGAAATCTTTGCCTTTAACGATGGATCAGCTTTCAAGGCAGCCACCACCTTATCCAATTCAGGAAAGGAACTGGGCTTCAGCGTGGCTTTGGAGAAGTCAAATAGGATGTTGCGAAGTACGAGTGCCTTTCCCTTCACCACATTTTTCTCATTAAAGTATTCTACTTTAGTCTTGATACTTTGGTAGAAAAAGTTTTGACTGAAAGTTGGCAATCCCAGCGTTGAAAGTTTTCCGTTGAGTTCTACTGCCTTCTGATTGAAGCCACAAGCCAAACCCAGTTGATTGGGGTTTTCAATGACCCCCAGATAAGATGTTTTATAAACGGTGAAGTAGATCTTACCATCTATGGCCACTTGCAGAGCACCTACCCATGCAGCAGGATTTGTTTTTCCAATCATTATGCCACTGGCACGGATGGCTTCTTCTGAACCTGCTTGCAAATTGTATTGATAAATTTCTCCTGTGCCTGCGGCAGAAGCATAGAGCAGTGATCCGTCCGGTGAAAATTCTATACCGTATACGTATGATTTATCAGGTAAGGTCATGCTGATAGGTTTGGATACTTTGCCCGATTCATTATCGAAATCGAAAACCTCAATGACATTACTTTCTTCTAAAGCCAGTGCCAGGTTCGTACCGTCTGGGTTCACTTTCATGTAACCTTGTGTGTTCAAATTACTACCGTTATGGATAGCACCTGCATTAGATAGCACAGGTGTTGTGTTCAAGCCGCTTTGGGTAATCTTGTAAGCAACAAATACATCATTATTCCATTCGTGCAGTAAAATCCAATAGTCTTTTCCATTGCGGTGAAGGGTAGAGGTGAGTTTCTCGGTTACCGGATGTCTAAGCTTAATGTTTTTCTGATTTGCAATAATATCACCACGACCACTATCCAGTTTCATATCTACCATTGAATAACGAAACCCTGCTGAGTCTGCTACGGCTGGTACGGTAAAGAGAAAGAACAAAGAAGGATTGCCCGGATGTTGTATCACTACGCCCGAAGAAGTACTGGAAGGTGAACCGACCAAGCCTCTGCCATTGGGCATGTATTGATGTTTGCTGTTCCATACTGAAACGCCATCGGTATAAAACTGAAGTTTACCTTTGCTGTCGCTGATGGTTACACAACCTTCTTCAGTATTCAGTTGGCCATCAGTAATAGCAGTCGGATTTCCGGATGAAAAATCAACTCCGGCATTTTGCCCGAAGTACCAGATGCTTGCCGGATTTTGTGCTAATACAAATGAGCAGGATAAGAGTAAGATGGTGCTGAGAAAGTACTTCATAGCGATGGGTTCTTTTATAAAAATACGTTGGTATAGTATTACTTACTAAAATAGCTTCCTAAATCATACTAAAATACCCTCCAGTGGGTATAATTATTACCTTCTCTCCGGCACTTTTTGTAGGATGCACTTGTTGAACTTCTTTTAAAGAAGGCTTCATGAATAGAAAAACCTTTTTGAAATTAGCAGCCCTAGCGGGTTTAGTCGGTATACCTATGAAAGCACAAGCATTAACAAGCTTAGAACAATCATTGAAAAACAGCGATCAAATGCCCTTACTTTTTCTAGGGCACGGTAGCCCTATGAATGCGATAGAAGAGAATGAGTTTGTGCATGGTTTCCGAAAAGTGAGTCAAAGTATTCCCAAACCACAAGCCATTTTGGTGATTTCCGCGCATTGGGAAACCAAAGGCACGCAGGTAACTGCGATGGAGAAGCCACGAACCATTCACGATTTTGGTGGCTTTCCACCGGCCCTGTATGAGGTTCAATATCCCGCACCGGGTAGTCCTGATTTAGCAAGGGAAACGAAAGATTTAATTAAGAGTACCACTATCGACTTAGATCACAAATGGGGATTAGATCATGGGGCCTGGAGTGTGGTCAAGCATTTGTATCCTAAGGCTGATGTGCCTGTTATACAAATGAGTTTGGATTATACGCAGGGTCCACAATATCATTATGAATTAGCCAAAGAGCTGGCAGTTTTAAGAAATAAAGGTGTGCTGATTATTGGCAGCGGTAATATGGTGCATAACCTTCGTATGGTAGCCTGGGATAAATTCAACATTGATAACTACGCTTACGATTGGGCACAAGAAGCGCGTAGTAAGATGTCTCACTACATCCTTCATGGAGACCATGCACCGCTCATCAATTATGCGTCACAAGGAAAAGCTTTTGAACTGGCTATTCCCTCACCTGATCATTACCTGCCACTGCTTTACATCTTGGGTTTGAAAGCCGAAGGAGAGGAGATTTCATTATTCAATGATAAAGCGCAAGCCGGGTCATTAACCATGACCTCTGTGAAGGTTGGTTAATGATTTTTTATTAATCCTGCAGATAGCTTATCATTTTTAATGATGAAGCAGCATGGCTTCATCAACTTCTGTCTTTTCTCTTTCAGCAACTATAATGTTTTGTATGCCTTTGATTAAGGCATCGGGATTAAAGGAGATCGAATCGATGCCTGCATTCACTAAGAATTTAGCGAAGTCGGGGTAATCGCTTGGAGCCTGACCGCACAAACCAACCTTTACATGCTTTTGGTGCGCCACCTCAATAAGGTGTTTGATTTGACTGGTGATAGCTTCGTTATTCTCATCAAAGAGGTCACTCACAATGGCTGAGTCACGGTCAAGGCCTAAGGTGAGTTGCGTAAGATCATTGGAGCCAATGGAGAATCCATCAAAAATCTCGGCAAACTTTTCAGCCAAGATAATGTTGCTGGGTATTTCTGCCATCACGTAGACTTCGAGTCCGTTGTTGCCACGGCTAAGTCCGAAGTTATCCATGGTAGCTAAAACCTTTTTACCTTCTTCCACGGTTCTGCAAAAGGGTATCATTACTTTCACATTGGTAAGTCCCATATCGTTTCGCACTTTTTTGATGGCTTCGCATTCCAGGCCGAAACCTTCGCGGTAGCGTTCGTTATAATAGCGACTGGCACCTCTGAATCCAATCATGGGGTTTTCTTCTTCGGGCTCGAACATTTTTCCACCCAGCAGTTTAGCGTATTCATTGGTTTTAAAATCGCTCATGCGTACAATCACTTCTTTCGGATAAAAAGCTGCGGCTACCATGGCAATGGATTTTGCTAACTTATCAACAAAGAAATGAGCAGGATTATCGTAGTGGCGAATCAGGGCTTCAATTTGTTTCTTATCATTATTGTCGGGTAGTTCGTTAAATTTTACCAAAGCCATGGGGTGTACTTGTACACTGTTGCTCACCGTAAATTCCATGCGCATAAGGCCTACTCCCTGATTGGGGTAAGCAGCATAGTGTAGGGCCTTCATGGGATCAGCCAATATCAGCATAGGTTTGGTGTGTGTATTCGCCAGCGTATCCAAGGCAGTTTCTTTTTCAACCCATTCCAATTGGCCATTATATACTAAGCCAGCATCTCCACTGGCGCAGGAAACAGTGATCAGTTGATTGTCTGTCAGTTTTTCGGTGGCATTACTTGTGCCGACTACTGCTGGTATCCCCAACTCACGGGCTATGATAGAGGCATGGCTTGTACGACCACCTTTATTGGTAACAATACAGATGGCCTTACGCAGTAAAGCATTCCAATCCGGATTGGTAATATCAGCTACAATGATATCGCCTTGTTTAATCTTGTCGGCATCTTGTAATGACTTAACAATTTTAACCCGGCCACTCACAATTGATTTGCCCACCGCCTTGCCTTCAACAAGGGGCTTATCCTTGGTCTTGAGTAAGTACTCTTTTAGCACTATGCTTTTATGTTGTGCATGAATGGTTTCTGGTCTGGCTTGCACGATGTGGATTTTACCATCGAGTCCATCTTTAGCCCATTCAATATCCATAGGCATTCGGTAGTGTGTTTCGATTTGCTGGCACCAGTTTCCAAGAAGGTTGATTTCCTCATTGCTTAATACAAACTGATCGCGAAGCGGGATGGGTGTATCTAACCAGGTTGTGCTTTGCCCTTTTCCATATGCCATCATCCTTTTTTTACTGCCTAGCTGTTTATAAAGGATGGCGTTTCTTTTAGCTTGAATAGAAGGTTTAAATAAGTAAAACTCATCGGTGTTCACAGCGCCTTGCACCACGCTTTCACCTAAGCCCCAGGCACCTGTAATATAAATCAGATTTTCATTACCGTTTTCTGGTTCTATGGTAAAGGCAACCCCTGCACTTCCCTTGTCAGAGCGCACCATTAACTGAATCCCCACTGAAAGTCCTACTCCCATGTGTGTGAAACCATTGTCGATTCTGTATTTGATGGCGCGTTCATTGAAAAGAGAAGCATAACATTGTTGAACAGCTTCGAGCATCCCCGCCAAGCCTGTAATGTTGAGAAAAGATTCGTGTTGGCCTGCAAAGCTGGCGGTGGGAGAGTCTTCTGCCGTTGCACTGCTTCGCACAGCTATCGAAATAGTATCGCCATATTTTTTTAAGAGGGCTTCGTAAGCCATTTTTAATTCTTCTGCGAGTGCCTCTGGAAACTGGCTCTTGAACACGATTGATTTACAAGCTGCTGATACCTCCGAAAGTGTTTCGAGTGTATGCGGATTGAGTGTATCAAGCTGCTGAGTTAATATGCCTTCTATTTTGTTGTGCGAAAGAAATGTATGATAGGCTTTCGTGGTAATGGCAAAGCCATCCGGTATGTTGATCCCCAGTGGACTTAATTGATTAATCATTTCACCCAGAGAGGCATTCTTACCACCTACCAGGGCTACGTCTTTTGCACGTAATAGCGAAAAAGGTATGATGTAATTGTTCATAAACGTTGAGTTTTTAGAAGGCTGAAATGGTACCGGGGAGAGATAGAAATGTACTGCAGCTACTCTTGAAATGCGATGACGATAGTCATTGCTATGCCTGACCTTATGCCTGTATTCTTCCTTGTAAAGTTTCGACCTTATGATTCCAGGGAAATCCGCTTAAGTCAGGATTCGAATAATGAAAGAAGCCACCAAGTCCAACACCGATTATTATGCATTGTCGGTTGAAGAGACTTTGCAGATATTGGAGAGTTCAGCCAGCGGCTTATCTGCAACCGAGGTAGCTTTCCGACAGCAGCGCTATGGTAAAAATGAAATTCCGGATGCCAGGCGAAAGCAATGGTGGCGAGTGGCACTCAAGCAGTTTAAAAGTTTAATGGTGCTCGTTTTGGTGTTGGCGGCTATCCTTTCTTTTCTGACAGGTAATTATGTAGATGTGTATATCATCATCGTGGTGATTCTGATCGATGCCACCATTGGCTTTGTACAGGAATGGAGGGCAGAAGGTGCCGTATCCTCTCTTCAAAAAATGTTAAGTCCCGTTGCGAAAGTTATTCGTGACAATTCCCTTCAACAAGTAAATGCAAGCAACCTGGTACCGGGTGATTTAATAGTTGTTGAAGAAGGAGATCATATTGCTGCAGATGCTCGTTTGATTGAATCGAAAAATTTGCGAACAAATGAAGCGTCCCTTACAGGAGAGTCCCTGCCTGCTCAAAAGTCGGTGACCGCTTTACCAGTCGGTGCGGTCATGGCCGATCAATTCAATATGCTTCGTAAAGGAACTTTTGCTATTGGCGGTTTTGGTAAGGCGGTGGTAACCGGTATTGGCTTCGACACCGAGATTGGTAAAGTAGCCAGGAGTTTACAAAGCATTGAGGTGGAGAAATCACATTTTCAACAGAAGATTGATAAGTTAGCCACCCAAATGGGTTTGGCTTCTGTGTTGGCAGCCGTTGTATTTTTCTTTGTTGGCTATTTCTCGATGGATCTGCCATTCAACGAACTACTGCTTATTGCTGTGGCAGCTATGGTTTCTATTATCCCGGAAGGCTTGCCTTCCATCATTGCTATTGTGCTGGCTATCGGTGCCAGGCGCATGACGAAACGAAAGGCCATAGTGCGAGAGTTGACAACCACAGAAACGCTTGGTGCCGTTACCACCATCATCACAGATAAAACAGGAACACTAACAGAGAATGCTTTAACAGCCAGGCACATTGCTTTATTGGATGAAGGTGATATTACGGTGAGTGGAGAGGGTTGGGCCAGCGAAGGAAATTTTTCTCAAGGACACAGCCCATTCTCTTTGAATGATCCGACACATCCTATTCATCAACTGCTCGAAATTGCAGCAGTTTCTACGAATGCCTCCCTTCGCTATTCAGCCGAAAACAAAAGCTATGATTTGACAGGTGATCCTACAGAAGGCGCATTGTTAGTATTGGCGCGCAAAGCAGGGGTTGAAGGATCAGCGATTCAAAAGCTTGATGACCTTCCTTTTGATTCTTCAGTAAAATTTCGGGCAACACTCTATCATTCACCAACCGTTCTCAAATTATTGGTGGTGGGCGCACCTGAAAGACTCATAGAAAGGTCCAAACAAGCGCTCAGTAAGGAAGGGATCAAACCAATTGAAGTTGTGCATGAAAAGCTTACGCAAAAAATGAATGACTTTGCAACTGCCTCTATGCGAGTGATTGCCCTGGCATATAAGGATATGCCTGCCGAAAAAACCACCATTGACATAGAGGATGTTCAGGGTCTGACTTTTGTGGGGCTGGTTGCTATGTTTGATCCACCTCGTGAAGAGGTAAAGGCGGCTGTGTTGCAATGTAAACAAGCAGGCATCCGCGTGATCATGGCTACTGGCGATCATGTGGGGACAGCCTTATCGATTGCACGTGCTGCAGGTATAATTCCGCTGGAAGCCAATGATCAGGATTCAGCCATGACCGAAGATCAATTATTAAGCTTAAGTCAGGAAGATTTTGATAAGACCATTGGAAAGGTGAATGTTTTTGCCCGCCTCACCCCGCAAACAAAATTGAAAATTGCCAGTCGGTTACAGGCGCTGGGGGAGTTGATTGCCATGACAGGTGATGGAGTGAATGACGCCCCTGCTATTAAGAAGGCTGATGTGGGCATTGCCATGGGTATCATGGGCACAGATGTTGCCCGTGATGCTGCCAAACTAGTATTGGCTGATGATAATTTCGCCACCATCGTACATGCTGTGGAAGAGGGGAGGGTTGTTTTTAACAATGCAAGGCAGGCCAGTTTCTATTTGATTACTACTAACCTCGCTGAGATTATCACACTCGTGGTAGCCATTTTACTAGGTTTACCTATGCCATTAACGGCTATACAAATTCTGTGGCTTAACCTTGTTACCGATGGCATGGGTGATATGGCCATAGCAGCCGAGCGAAGTTTACAAGGTGTTATGAAAGAAAAACCTCTTGCAAGGGATGCTCCATTATTGTCGAAGAGCATTATTCCTTTTATCATGATCAATGTTTTTATCATGACAGTACTGGCAACCTTAGCTTACCACTATTATTTATTGGATGGATTGAGCCAGGGTAGGAGTGCGGTGTTCATCGTCATGTCATTCACGCAGTTGTTCAATATGTACAACATGCGCTCTTTGCGGCAATCTGTATTTGCCATTGGTGTTTTTAGTAATCGTTTTGTGAGTATATCTATGATGAGTTCTGTTGTGATGACTATACTCATCATTCAACACGATCAACTCAATCGGCTTTTTGGTTTTGAATCCATTCAAATCATGGATTTTGCCGTATTGGTGTTACTATCTTCGCTGGTCTTATGGGCAGGCGAAGCGTACAAGTACCTGGCTTTTTCCAGAAAGATCAAGTCCATGGCTTGATAAGCCAACAATGTACTATGTGTTTTCTTTTGCTTAAGATATGTCTAAGCGTAAGCTTTAAAGATAAATAAGAGTAGACCTATGAAAAGGCTTATCGCTATCAGCGAAAAGCGGATGTGATTTTTCATGCCTATAGTCATATGTGTTTGGGTTAGATCAGTAGAAAGGTAGAAATGAATTGACTTTTAAAAGTTGCCAAGGATACATCCTATTTACTCACATCTTAGAATGTCGCTTTTTGAGAGTAAAGGAGCCTTTTCTTGTATGTTGACTTAAGTAAAAACCCCTATTGGGCGTTGCTTGGCTTTATCAGGATTTTATAGACCCTTGCAATTCGATTTAGCTTCAAGTGAGAAAGAAGCCGATGCTGTTGCCTGAATTTTATCGAAAGCTTTTGAGAAGAGTATGCAGAGAAAATACTCTATGTTCAACGAGTATCCAAAACTAAAAACCTCTCCATTTTCATGAATAGGTTTTGTTATTCAGTCGGCCTCTGACTACGGTTATTGAGCTTTTTTATCCAGGACTTTAACGTTATTGAAGCTTTCTCAATGAAGAATAGGGGGGTATGAAGGTGTATTTTTCAGCCAAAAAGCTCTTATTAGATTCGTATGGCTCTTTCTCCAGCTATACATTGTAGGCAATAAGTTTCCGGTTTATTAATAAAAATTGGCATTTGGCCTGTTTATCATTAAAAACGGAATTTTGTTTCCGATTCTATTGTTTAATAACTGAGTAATGGATATCTTTACATGTAAAACGGCAATATAATGCTGGTTTATTATTGAAAATGGACATTATCACATTAAGAAAAGAGTCAATAGGAGAACTCATTCGAAGCAGGCGGAAGTCGAGAAAGATACTTCAGGAAGACTTGGCTGAAATAGCAGGAATTTCTTCTAGAACATTACGAGATATTGAAAAAGGCATTGCTAACCCAGAGTTGGAAACGCTGTTGAAAATATTCGATGTTCTCGGACTTGAAATTAAAGTTGAGATCATTAAATAATGGGAAGGAAAGCAGCGATATATAACAATGGGGTGTTGGCAGGAACGCTGGAAAAAACCGACAGTCAGGAATTTATTTTTCATTACGATGAAAAGTATTTCAACGACAGTAGCAGCAGAGCAATAAGCCTAACATTGCCTAAGAAGCAAGTCGAATTTCGCTCAAGCACATTGTTTCCATTTTTCTATGGGCTGCTTTCAGAAGGCGTGAACAAGCAAACGCAATGCAGGGTATTGCGCATCGATGAAAACGATCACTTCAGTTTACTGCTGAGTATAGCACATTCGGATACAATTGGGGCAGTAACAGTTAAAGAAATAACGGTATGATTTGCTTCGGGTGTTTTAAGGAGAATGAAGTAGAGGGCTATTGCAAAAAATGCCTGAAAGAACTTTTTGATGGCAAAAGGGTCGATCATGTTTTGCCATTTAACTCACCATTTAAGGAAGAGTCAAATCTTTACACAAATCTTACAACGAAGATGTCAATCTCAGGGGTACAGATGAAGTATTCGCTCAAACTAGAGGATGGAAAACTTATACTGACTGAAAAAGACGGTCAATACATATTAAAGCCGCTGCCGGTAGGCCAGTTTAAAAACCTTGATCAGGCTCCAGCTAACGAGCATCTGACAATGCAATTGGCAAAACAGTTTTTCAAAATCACAGTTCCTGCAAACGCAATAATATTCTTCCAGGATGGCAGCCCGGCTTACCTGGTCAGGCGCTTTGATGTGAAGCTAGATGGTTCAAAATATCAGCAGGAGGATTTTGCGCAGATTGCTCAGGTCACGGAAGTAACACATGGAAAGAACTACAAATATGATCTAGCCTATGAAGAGATTGGTACGTTAATCAAGCAGCACATACCTACTTACAAGGTGGAGGTGGAGAAATTCTTTCGTTTGGTTTTATTCAACTACATTTTTTCAAATGGCGATGCTCATGTAAAAAATTTCTCAGTAATACAGTCAGACTCGGGCGATTACATTCTTACCCCAGCCTATGATCTGCTGTCCACACGCATACATACTCCAAATGAGAATGACATGGCTCTGATGCTTTTCAAAGACAGATTTTCAGAGGCCTATGATGCAATTGGTTTCTATACGGAGTATGATTTTTTATTGTTCGGAAAAACGCTGGGTATTCTAGAAAGACGTGTAAAAAAAATAATAGACGAGTTTAAAGAAAACCAGGAAGATATCTCGTCAATGATTGACAGTTCATTTTTAAAGAATGAGGTAAAAGTATCATACAAAGAATTTTATCACGATAGAGTTAAGCGATTGAAGATGGAGTGGAAAAAATCTTAGAAAAACTGTCACGTAAGAAAGTAGACCTAGCTGATCGTATATTGAGAAATGGTGCGGTAAACTTTTCAGTTCCTCTATTGTGCCGCAGCAAACGAACTTTCACATCTTTAGTTTGCCCAACATAGAATTTGTCAAAGGCATTTGAATAGAGGACATAAATAAAATACTCCATGCTTAACGAGTATCTAAAAATAAAAACCTCTCCATTTTCATGAAGAGGTTTTGATGTTCTGTCGGGGTACCAGGATTCGAATGCTGACGTTAGGTCAGCACCGAGACACTCCGCTAGGGCGGAGTCGTCTCGGCCTGGGTGTATTTCTTGATAAATTCTCTTAGTCTGATCTTTGATAGATTCTTGAGTTTTCGTTCCAGCAACATGGCCTCACTTCTGGAAGGTTTACTAATTGTTAGCATTAGTGTCCAAGGAAGAAATGGTGCAGTGAACTTTTCAGTTCCTCTATTGTGCCGCAGCAAACGAACTTTCACATCTTTAGTTTGCCCTACATAGAATTTATCGAAGGCATTTGAATAGAGGATGTAAACAAAATACTCCATGCTTAACGAGTATCTAAAATAAAAAAACCTCTCCATTTTCATGAAGAGGTTTTGATGTTCTGTCGGGGTACCAGGATTCGAA
>JALHOT010000035.1 GCA_022842845.1 Cyclobacteriaceae bacterium
GCAACAAGCGCCTTGCTTGTGGCAGAGGCTTCATACGCCCTTCCGTCCGACCCAAGAGATAGCTTAAAGGCCTTATTGAAAACTACACTTGAACAGAAGCAGCGAGTAGATGTGCTCAATGCACTTTCCTATAACTATTACGATTTCAATGATAGTATTGGGCATGAATATGCTAAGCAGGCACTAACTGAAGCTCAAAGCATAGGGTATGCAGAAGGGACTCAATATGCCTTTACCTTGGTGGGTATTTGGCACATGACAATTGGTAACTATCCTAGTGCCTTAAAATTCTTTACCAAAGCAGATAGTGCTGGACGAAAAGGTTCGTCAGATCGTGCGGTTTATAATTTTATGCTGATGGGTAATGTGCTGGCCGACCTTGGCCAATACGATTCTGCTCAGTTAAAATATGATAGAGGACTTACTCTAATTAAAAATACCAAAGGGCATCGTTATACTTCAGCTATTCTAAAAGGTTATGCACGGCTCAAGATGAATCAGTGGCAAAATGACAAAGCACTTGACTATATTGAAGAAGCTGCCCGGTTGAGGTCAATGGATAGTGATTCTGAAAAACGTGACCTGTTTGTACTTTGGGCACAGATCCATCTTAACCTTAATAATTCTGAGCAGAGTGAGTTCTATCTCAATAAACTTTGCCAGGCCACTCAAAATTCTGACGATGAATTTCATAAAGGCATGTGCTATTATATTAGGGCTAAATGGTATTTCAAGCAAGGTGAATTAAACAAGGCACTGCTAGAAGGCTTTAAAGTTTTTGAACTCACCAAAGTGTATGATTACCATTTACTTAGAGCGCAAGTTTACGCCTTGATGGGGGAGATCTATGGTCAACTATCCGATTATAAAGTATCCTCTGATTTTTTTTACAGAGCACTAAAAATCACTGAAGCTGATGGGTTAAGGCCTATCACTGCAGAAATTTATAATGAACTGGCCTGGATTTATAAAGATCAGGGCAATCACGATTTGGCTCTTCAGTTCGCTGACCGTTCACAAGCCATGCAGGAGGAGATTAAAGATCAAAGAGGCATCGCTGCCTGTCATAATGTTAGGGGATTAATTTATTTGCAGCAGAATAAAATTGATGCCTCCATCGAAGAACATACGAAGGCACTCGTTATCCGTCAGAAACTAAACTATAATGAAGGTATTGCTGCCTCTCTTTATAACATGTCTTTGTCATACGAGCAAATAGGTATGTTAGAGAGAGCTTTGCAATTACAGGTAGAAGCGCTGGCCATAGATAAAATCATCAACAATCGTCAGAGTTTGGGTATTTCATACAACGGTGTAGCTGCACTATACATTAAGCTTGGAAGAATTAGTGAAGCACGCGAAGCGCTTGATCAAGTGAAACTACTTGCCCGTGAAACCGGCTCACGTTTGCTCCTTAAAAACTATTACGCGAATCAGGCAGATTTTGCTGATGCTATCCGTGATTACAAGGCAGCCTCTATTTATAGAAAAAGGCAGATTGAAATAAGTGACAGTTTGTACTCTGAGAGTAACGCCATGAAGCTGGCAGAAATGCAAGCCCTCTATCAGGTAGAACGTAAAGAACAAGAAATTGAACTTTTATCTAAACAGAAAGACTTGCAGGCGAATCAGCTGGCTTTGCAGGACGCGCAGCTTCGAAATCAGTATTTGATCATTGTGTTAGGCGTATTGTTCCTGATGGTGCTCAGCGGATTTGCGGTTTTTGTTTACAATGCCAATCGAAAGTTAAGTAGAGCAAAGATGAATTTGGCGGAGGTAAACGAAGAACTTAGCGCACAATCAGAAGAATTGAAAGAATCCAACGATACATTGATAGCATTGAACAATTTAATGCAAGAAAAGCAAGAAGAAATTCAGGCTCAAGCAGAAGAACTAAGAGAGTCAAACGAATCTTTACTTAGACTGAATCAATCCCTACAAGAAAAGCAAGAGGAGGTGGCTACCCAGACAGAGGAATTGAGAGAAGCGAATGAAACTATTTCTACTATTAATCAAAATCTTGAGCAAAAAGTTGAGGAACGAACTCAACAACTCAGGCAGGCGTATAACGAGCTTGATACTTTCTTTTATAGATCTTCCCACGACTTCAGAAGACCTATTACAACCTTTATGGGCCTTTCTGAGGTGGCAGCCATCACTGTAAAAGACAGTAATGCGCTTGAACTTTTTGATAAGGTGAAAGAAACAGCCCAAAGCCTTGATAAAATGATTCGAAAGCTTCAATCTATCAGTGACGTAGGCGGGCAGGAATTGGTCATCAGAGGGGTTTTACTTCGTGAGATTATTGAGAATATACTTGTTGGATTCCAGCATGATATTGAGAAAAAGCAAATAAAAATTAGTAAGAGCATCAACATCTCAAAATCCTTTGATTCTTATCCAGCCTTGGTTTCAGTAGTAATTGAAAACTTAATAGAAAATGCTATCCAATTCTCCTCTCCAATAAGTCCTTATATCAAGATTTCCGCTCATGATTACATTGATCGCATCGTTATTAGCATTGAAGATAATGGTCAAGGCATAGCCGAAGAATATCACAACAGAATATTCGATATGTATTTTAGGGCTAATATATCCTCCAAAGGAAATGGCTTAGGACTGTATATCGTAAAGAAAGCTGTTGATAAGCTGAATGCAAGGATTCGTTTTACTACACGTAATAATCAAGGAAGCACCTTTATCGTGGAAATTCCAATTGCTTATTAATTTTTGGTTTTCCCCTATTTAGATCACTGAGTATTAGTGTCTCATTACAGATAACTGTTGTGTCATAAGTATTGATTATGTCAACTTTTAGCTAGATTCTTCATAGACTGACAAAAATCAGATTCTAGCGAGATAAGTCTCATTTAAATTGACCCTTCCTTCAGGTATATTAGAAATGAAAGAAAAGGGTAACTGAATATGTGAAGTATTTTGAAAACAGCATATAAGCATACAAACTGAATTTTTTAACCATTAATAAATATTTTATGAAGTTGAGCATCGAGTCTCCCAAAGTTGATTTAAGAGAGTACACAGAAGAAGTAGTAGAACAGAAATTCAGAAAGCTGGAAAAACTATTCGACAAAATAGAAAAGTGTGATATAGTGATTAAAAAAGAACCTAAAGGCCTGGTTGATAAATTTTTTGTAGAGGCTAAACTGCTTGTGCCGGGCACAGTTCTTTTTGCAAAGGAAACAGGCGATAGTTTTGAGGCAACAGCCAATGAGGTGGCCTTAGATTTGGAAAGTCAATTGAGAAAGTACAAAGATAAACTCTATGAAAAACGATAAGTTTTATGAAAACAGACGTGCACAAAACGGACAAGCGATTTTTAGTGACTGTTGCTGAAAATTTGCTGGCGGCACAACAGGAAATGGACGAATTCATGCTGCAGCTATCACTTGGTAAAGCTGAAGCGCATGATAAGTTTGAAGAATTGAAACATGATTTCAAGGCAACGATTGCCTCACTTAAACTTCAGATAAGTGTTTTTAAAAATCATGATGCTCTGAGCAGAGCCGAGATGGTGATACAAGAATTAGAAATACTTCTTGCGAATGGCATGGTAAATTCTGCTGATGTTTTTGACGCACAAAGAGTAAAACTCATTCATGCATTGGAGGCATTAGAGGTAGAGATAGAAGATTGGCTGAAAGACGGGAAAGTTTCGCACGATTTTTTACATGAATTTGAGAAGTTTAAACTCAAGCTGGAAATTTTGAAGCTCAAATTTATGGTCAAGAAGTTTGAAGTGAAAGATTCAGTGAGAGATTTTTGGAACAACACCACTAAGTCACTTCATCATTTAATCAACAATGCCGAAGATGTTGTAGAGAAGGGTGAAGATCAGTGGGATGCTGTAAAGTCTAAAATCAAGAGCACCTATAAGGCTTTTAAAAAAGCGATATAATTAATGCTGTTGAAGTACAAGGTCCTTAATATGAAATGAATCGCTGTTTCATATTAAGGACTTACTGTTTCCTTACCTGCCAACAGTGACAGTAGGCGCATAGAGGGATGCCTGTCAGCAATGAGTTTTAAAATAGCCAAGAAGGGAACAAACAAAATCATCCCTGAAACACCCCAAAAAATTCCACCGAGTGTTATCGCCATAATGGTAGCCATAGGATTTATACTCAGCCGATTGCTAACAGCAAGCGGAAATATAACATTGGCTTCAAGGTATTGAACAAACACAAATATGAGGATGACTCCTAAAGGATACCAGATGGAATTATAGGTAATCCAAGCCATTGCAATGGGCAATAATGAACCTATTATAATACCTACATAAGGAATAAAGGTGAGAATGGAAGTAATAAAACCAAAAAAGAATGCATAAGGAATGCCCAATATCAATAAGCCGATACTATTCAACATGCCCACTATCAGATAGACAATGGCCATGCCCTTGATAAAGTTATAGTAAGCATCAACAGATAAGTAGAGAATTCTTTTAGTTTCCTCTTTCTTCTCGCCAGGAAAAACATAGGCAATGGCTTGAATTAAGAGATTTCTATAGTACAAAAATAGCGCAGCATACAAAGGGATGAGTATGAGTACAACACTTGAATGAAGAGATGCACTCAAGGTATTTTTGATTACGTTGACAAGATAACTTACCGATCCGTTACTCACTTCATTCATCCAAACATCTTGCTGCTCTTTTGTGATGGCGTATTTTTCAACAAAATAGAGACTGGTACTATCTGCCAGTTGCTGAAGCTTGTGTTGAATGTCGGGCCATTGCTGTATGAAGAGACTAAATTGATAGGTCATCAGTACTAGTACACTCACGATGAGTAAAGAGAGAAGCAAAAGGCCAATAAAAATGGATAACCCTTTTCCAATGCCTCTACGCTCAAGCCACCGACAAAATGGATAGAGTATAAAACTGATCAGTAGGGCATAACTAATGGGAATAAAAAGATCTCTTCCGAAATAAAGAATCAATGAGCCGTATACGATGTATTGAAGTATGACAAGCTGATGATGCTTTGTTTTGCTTGACAATTCTTGTCTTTTGAAATAGTGACTCATGTTTGGCCGTAATTGTACTAGACTTGCTAAAGATACAACTTTACGTAAGTTGTAGGGACGAATTCCGCTGTAGGAGGCATGACAATTGTCATGCATTTTACTAATAGCGATCAGTTAAAATCATGGCTTTAGTGATCATCTTTCAATAGGCAATCTGGTAAGCATGAATAAGCTTAGTCAATATTTTTTTGAAGAAACAGGACAGCTTACACGCTTTGCGATGCGCTTCTTTTCGCAAGGCCTTCGACCTCGTTACGAATGGAGGGAGTTTTTACGGCAATGCTACTGGATCGGTTATAAATCGCTTACACTTGTTGCCATTACTGCCTTTATTATGGGATTGGTCATGACCATTCAATCCAGGCCAACCCTTGTCGAATTTGGAGCCGAGTCAATGTTGCCTGCCATGGTATCAGTCTCACTGATCAGGGAAATATCACCCGTTATCACCGCGCTTATCTGCGCAGGTAAGATTGGATCGGGCATGGGCGCAGAGTTGGGGTCCATGCGTGTAACTGAACAGATTGATGCCATGGAGGTTTCAGGGACCAATCCATTTAAGTATTTGGTGGTGACAAGAATTGCTGCTGCCACTTTAATGCTTCCGATACTTTCTAGTTTGTCAAATGCTATTTCCCTGTATGGCAGCTTTTTAGGCGTTAACATACGGGGTAATGTAAGTTGGAGTTTATACTGGATCCAGGTTTACGATGTGTTAAGTTTTGGCGATTTGGTTCCATCGCTGGTTAAAACCTTCTTCTTTGGTTTTGCGATTGGCTTGGTCGGTTGTTATAAAGGTTATTATTCAAAAAAGGGAACGGAGGGTGTAGGAAGGTCTGCGAACGAAGCTGTAGTTGTGGCTTCCTTACTTGTTTTTATTATTGATCTGATAGCAGTACAGATAACCGATTTACTGGGGCTTACCTAAGGTGAAATGGAAAAGGAAGCGGTCATTACGGTTGAACATTTGTATAAGTCTTTTGGTAGTAATCACGTACTGAAAGATTTTTCAATGAAAGTGAACAGGGGAGATAATATTGCTGTGCTCGGAAAGTCCGGTTCTGGTAAATCTGTATTAATTAAATGCATTATCAGACTCAATGAACCTGAAGAAGGTCGTATTGAGTTATTGGGTGAGGATGTACTTGCTTTGAATCATGATGGATTGGATGAATTGAGATCAAAAGTAGGATTCTTATTCCAGAGTAATGCTTTATACGATTCAATGACAGTGCGTGAAAATCTTGAGTTCCCCTTGCGCAGGCATAGAGTTAAGCAAGAGCTTACTGATAAGTTTGTCGAAGAGATGGTTATAGAAGCGTTGCAAAATGTAGGTTTGGAACATACCATTGACATGATGCCAGCAGAACTTTCTGGTGGTATGCGAAAGCGCATTGCACTCGCCAGGACATTGATATTAAAGCCTGAGATTATTTTATATGACGAACCAACCACTGGATTAGATCCCATCACTTCGCGTGAGATAAGTGATTTAATCAATGCTATACAATTAAAATATCAAACGACCTCGATTATTATTTCCCACGATATGAGCTGTATAAGAGCTACAGCAGATAAAGTGATTATGCTGATTGATGGCCGTTGTTATGCTCTGGATACTTTTGAAGCCTTACAGGCTTCTGAGGATAGTAAGATTAAGTCTTTTTTTAGTTGATCATAATTTTACACTATGGCGATCAAGAACCTAAATAACATAAAGCTTGGCTTGTTTGTTTCGGCAGGCTTACTTTTTATGGTCTTCTCACTTTACATGATAGGCCGTAACAGAAATATGTTTGGCTCTTCTTTTACCATTAGAGCTAGCTTTTACAATGTAGATGGTCTAACGGTGGGGAACAACGTTCGATTTTCAGGGATCGATGTAGGGACCGTTAAAGAGATCCAAATTGAGTCTGATACCACTATTGAAGTTACGATGCTTCTCGATAAAAGTGTTAGGAAGTATTTAAGGCAAAATGTCATTGCCTCTATTGGAACAGACGGGCTGATGGGTAATAAACTGATTAATATTAACTCACAATCCGGATCTGCTCCATTGTTATCATCCGGATCGGTTATTCAATCATTACGTCCCATTGAGACGGATGCCATGCTTCGAACCCTCAACACCACTAACGATAATATTGAAGTGATTACTCAAAATTTAAAAAGTATCACCGAGAAGTTAAACAATAATAACAGCCTTTGGACATTATTGGCAGACACAGTAATCGCTAAAGATTTGACAATGGCTGTTCAGGAAATCAGGAAGGCAAGTAAGAATACAGTTTCCTTCACGGTTAGGGCTAATCAGCTGATGCAAGATGTGCAGTCGGGTAACGGACTGGCTGGTTCTATAATTACGGATACGGTTGTTTTTAGCGACTTGAAGAGAGCTGTTGCTAATCTTGAAAATACTAGCATTAGTGCGCAGAGGCTTGCCGGTAAATTGGAAGAGCTAGTTAATCAGGCAAAGGAAGGAGAGGGTGCGGCTGCTACCTTTATTTATGATACTGCCATGGTAGGAAACTTAAAACGAAGCATGATACAGGTTGAGGAAGGAACAACACGCTTTAATGAAAACATGGAAGCATTGAAGCATAATTTTTTAACCCGCGGATATTTTAAGAAACAGGCTAAGAAAGCTTCTAAAGAAAATAAGTAGGCAAAATTGGAAATGTGAAGAAATAAATAAGCCTCTCACGAGGGAGATGCTTATTCATGCAATGCCTGTTTTATTTATATCGTTTGTACGTTTTAAGATCAGCAGCACTGGCTTCTTTAATGCAAATAGCCGCCCCGCCACCAGGTGCTATAGTTAAATTAAGTTGAGTAGTATTATCAACAAGTACAGAGCGGATGCTATAGGCCATAGGGTTATCTTTCCAGTGTGCGTTAGCCGCATCCAGGTATAAAGTAGCCACATATTTCTTTTTAGGTTCTAGGAAATTTAAAATAGCTCTGGCGGTTCTGCTATTTTCATCACTAATACTTCCGATAAACCATTCATTTTTACCCTTTGCTTTTCTGGCAATGGTTAAATAATCACCAGGTTCTGCCTCCAATATTTTGGTGTCGTCCCAATCAACAGCTATATCTTTTATAAATTGAAACGCATCCATCCGCTTTTCATAAGCTTCTGGTAAGTCAGCAGCCATTTGTAAAGGACTATACATGGTTACATATAAGGCTAATTGTTTAGCCAGCGTTGTATGCACCTGAAAGCCGTTGGGTGATTGATTGTTGAAAGGTCGTTGCGTAACATAGTAATCCATCTTGATTTCAAAAATACCTGGTGTATAATCCATAGGGCCGCCCATTAAGCGAGTGAAGGGTAGAATGGTTTCATGCTCAGGTGGATTGCCAATACTCCAGGCATTGAACTCGTTTCCACGGGCTGCCTCCGAAGCCAACCAGTTAGGGTAGGTGCGGTGCAAACCAGTAGGGCGGACAGGTTCATGCGCATCAAGCATAATTTTATATTGGGCTGTCTTCTCGGCCACTCTGTTGTAATGGTTTACCATCCACTGTCCATCGTGATATTCACCACGGGGTACAATTCTTCCAACATATCCTGTTTTTACGGCATCATACCCATGCTCCTTCATAAAGGTGTAAGCCTCGTCCATCCTTCTTTCATAGTTGGTAACCGATCCTGAGGTTTCATGGTGCATAATCAACTTTACATTTTTGGAAGCAGCGTATTGCTGAAGTTCTTTTACATTAAAATCAGGGTAAGGAGTTACAAAATCAAAAACATCTTCTTTCCAATTGCCAAACCAATCTTCCCAGCCTACATTCCATCCTTCAATAAGCACACCATCAAAGCCGTGTTGTGCAGCAAAGTCGATGTAGCGTTTTGTATTTTGGGTATTAGCAGCATGCCTGCCATTGGGTTTTAATTCATTCCATTTTGTACCCTTTAATGGTAGATTTGATTCGTCAGAGTAATTCCAGGTGCCAGTGCCAACGTGCATCTCCCACCAGATACCCACATACTTGGTGGGTTTTATCCATGATGTATTTTCAATAGCAGTTGGTTCATTTAAGTTTAAGATAGTTTTCGATGCAATCAAGTCGGTGGCCTTATCGCTTACAAGCACTGTTCTCCAAGGAGTAGAAGCAGGTGTTTGCAAATAGGCCTTGTTACCACGTGCATCTGGTACGAGGTGGGCATTCAGCACAAGCTGTTGCTTATCTAACACCAGGTGCATGGCTGAGTAGTTGACCAATGCGGCTTCATGGATGTTGATATACAACCCATCAGCACTCTTCATCATTAGCGGTGTTTGAACACCATTAGCGATCACTGCGCGGGTACTGATTTCATCTGCAGAAGCGCTTCTCAGGGTAGGGGATATTTCGCTTAATTCAGAGGTAGAGTAAACGTATTCATTTGTTTCATAGTCGCCAGGAATCCAGAAGGTCTTATGATCACCCGCTAATGCAAATTGTGTTAGTTCTTCCTTCACAATCATATGTTGAAGAGTTTTTTGCTTAGGAAATTCATAGCGAAAACCCACTCCATCGTTAAAGAGTCGGAAGCGGATGATAATAGATCGGTCTGTTGCTTTTTGGAGCAAGGTCACAGTAAGTTCGTTGTAATGATTTCGTATCGATTTCACTTCGCCCCAAACAGGTTCCCATGTGGAGTCGTGCTGTGTGCTATCAATCTTAGTGATGGTAAATTGTGAGTTCAATTGATTTGCCCCATTCAACTCCAATCCTAATTTGCTTGACTTGATTACCTGTCGCTTCTTGTAGCTTACTTCATAAGTTGGTTCTCCATTGCCATTGAGCGCGAATTTGACCCTGATTTGTTGACTGGGTGAATAAATTACCTGAGCGTGGCTCCAGGTAATCATAAACAATAAGAGAATTAATAATTTGAATGATTTCATGTTGAATTATTAGAGATTTGGTTATAGCATTGTGAACAATTAATAGGGACCTAAAACTTTACTAAGCGTTGAGACACCTGCTTCATTAAAAGATTCAATAGCAAAGTAGTATTTCTGATCGATAGTCAGCGCCCTGACCTCACGAGAATTGGCTTCATCAGCCCATACCTGGTATGTTTGATAGAGTTTATCAGGGCCAAGGCCCCACCGTATGTTATAGCCAGTCGCACCTTTCACAGGCTCCCATTCAATCATTGCATTTCTCTTATCTGTTAATCTTGTAACAAGTAATTTACCTGGTGTCTTTGGCAATTTTTCGTGGCTATTACCGAAAACACGAATATCGCTAATCGCAAGGTTTGGTGTTGGCACATATACGTTTTCAAATTTTATGTATCGTGCATCAATGGATTTTTCTAGTTCTACATAGGCATTGGGGCGGTCTTCTTTTTTATCCGAGTTATCAAATATTGTAGTCCAGTTCTTACCGTCAGTTGAGGCATGCATTTTAAATTGTAGGTAAACGGATTCATCGTTATCGTAAAGATCAGATTTATAATCAGTATAGTTTATCTGAAATGCCTTGATGGTCTTTTCATTTCCCAAATCCATTTGCAACCATTCGCCTTCATTATTGCTGCCAGCTACCCAAAAAGTTCTCGGATTTTCATCATTTACATGGCTTGCAGATTTGCTGTCTTTTGCTGAAGAAGCTGTGCAACTCTTTTTATAGGAAAGCAACATCCATCCCGTAAAAAGTGATTCGTTATGCCCCACCGATTTTTGTGGCATATAGTGCGGGAAGTCTCCAAATCGGGTGTTGAAATGCATTTCATCATCTTGATTGAAACCACCAGGGAACATGGCCATTCTTCTTTCAAAATTCCAGTTCACGGCTATCCAGGGGGTGCCGGTGTTCCACCAGTTTCCAAACTTGTCTTGAAAGGTATTACCATGCCCGGCACCGGTTACAAAACCGCCAGGCTTGTAAGAAATGGGATTGTAGGGGGCATAAGAAAAGGGGCCTAGCGGATCATTACCTACATAGGTACCGTTGGCGTAAACATTGTATTCGGTTCCAGGTGCTCCGTATTGTAGGTAATAGTTGTTTTTGTATTTAGTCATCCAGGCGCCTTCCATGTAAGGTTTAATCGTATCACGGTGGTCCTGACCGAAACGCTCCCAACCGTGAAGATCCGGGTGTAGCTTTAGCATTGGTTGGTAGGTTGACTTGTAAATGAGTTTATTCTTTTTATCAAGCTCAGCACCATAGAGCGGATAAACATTAGAGGATCCCCAATACATATACCATTTATCGAGGGCTTCATCGTAAAACAAAGCAGGGTCCCACGGGCCTACATCTTTGGGCAAAGCAGGTAACCATCGGTTATAAAAAGAGAGCTTACCATTTTCTGGGGTGGTGGTATAAAAAATGGGGCGCTGTTCAAAAGTGGATTGAAAGAGGTAAAGTGTATCTCGTACTGATATAGCCGCAGGTGCGCACATGTCTTCCATGGGCCATCGAGAAGGTGTAATATATTGCCAGTTGATAAGATCAGTGGAGCGCCAATAACCTCCGGAGATGGTTACAAAAAGATAGTATTCTCCTTTATGTTTGATAATGACAGGATCTGCACCCGAGCGATATGAGATTTTCCTGTTTATCTGCTCCCAATTGTATCGGTAGCCAATATCCATGGGATTACAATATGTTTTTTGATCTATTCTTTGTGCATATAAATAATCACTGTTTAGCAATGAGAAAAGAAGAATCTGTAACAGTATTTTTTTCATATTGTTTTTACAAGTAACGAATGTCGTGGCTTATCAATTCAAATACAAAGAATTTGATGTGAAAGGTTATCAATTTGCCTTTGGTAAAAATTGTACAGCATTATTTAAATTAGTTCCGATATTGAATCTGTAATTTATTATTCCCTATGCGCCAACTGCTTGTTTATTTTGTAACCTATTTTGTTCTTGTTCTCAGTGCTTGTAACCCCAAGCCCACCATAACAGACCAGGCAACAACTGTTTTTTTAGATTCTTTGTCGAGGCATACCTTCAATTTCTTTTGGGAAAGAGCCGACAGTGTCACTGCCCAAGTGCCCGATCGCTGGCCAAGCCCCAGTTTCTCAAGTATTGCCGCAACGGGTTTTGGCATCACAGGTTATTTGATAGGCGCGGAGCAAGGCTACATTAGCCGGGAAGAAGCAGCCAATCGTGTCTTACAAACAATATCCTTCCTTAGTCAATTACCAAAGGGCGATAGTACTGCAGGCGTTAGCGGTTATCGCGGTTTCTATTATCATTTTATTGACATGAAAACCGGGCATCGCTTTCAGCAGGTTGAATTATCGACTATAGATACCGGTCTGTTGATGGCAGGCATTTTATCAGCGCAAAGTTATTTCGATCACGATAATGCTACCGAGAACCACATCAGGGCCTTGGCTGATTCAATGTATAGCGCTGTTGAGTGGGACTGGGCTATGAATAATGAACAAACCATGAGCATGGGCTGGCATCCGGAAAAAGGTTTCATCGATAGCCGATGGAAAGGTTATAATGAAGCGATGATATTATACATCCTAGCCTTAGGCTCACCAACTCACAGCATTCCTGCTGATACCTGGAATGCATGGACCAGTACCTACCAGTGGGCTGAGTATTATGGTCAGGCACATGTAAATTTCGGTCCATTATTCGGGCACCAATACTCTCAAATGTATATTGACTTCAGAGGTGTTTATGATGCCTATATGAAGGAGAAAGGAATTGATTATTTTGAGAATAGTAAAAGGGCAACCTATGCGAATCGTTCATATTGCATGGCAAATCCAGGACATTATACAGGCTACTCAGCAAATGTGTGGGGACTCACAGCTTGCGATGGTCCGGGCAATGCCAATAAAGCAAATCCTAATGTGGCCTTCATGGGTTACAGCGCCAGGGGCGCAGCCCAATATTATACAGAGGATGATGGTACTATTGCCCCAACAGCGGCTGGTGGTTCTATTGCATTTACTCCGGAAATTTCTATTCCGGCTTTGAAAACTATGCATGAGCTATACGGAGACAAAATTTATAGGCAATATGGCTTTGTGGATGCCTTTAACTTATCGACTCAAAATGTTGATGGGTCTGTTGGCTGGATAGACAAAGATTATCTTGGAATTGATCAAGGCCCTATCTTGATACAATTGGCTAACTATAGAAATGATTTTGTTTGGAACCTTATGAAAAAGAATCCTCATATCGTAAGGGGCTTGAAGAAAGCGGGTTTTAGTGGTGGCTGGCTTGATTGAGTGTAATCGATTAAGCGTTTCAACAAGCAGGCAATCTTTAGTCCAATAAGAAATTTGTAGTTTAGTATTATGAGGCGATTGATGATAGTGACGCTTTGTTGGCAACTTTACCTGGTTCAGGCAACAATGGCACAGTCTGTTGTGACTGTTTCCGATCAATCCGATGAAAGTATCTATACGCTCAACGATCTGGAGTATTACATCGATTCAACCAATGCACTCACGCTTGACGATGTAAAAGCATCTGCCTTTCATCATAAGTTTAAACGTCACAGCGATTATCAGAATACGGATTTTAACTACAATACTTCTTATTGGTTAAGGTTTCCTATCAAGCTAAACACTAAGAGTAAGAAAAAATGGTTGATCGAGTTTTATGACCAAACCATAGACTATCTGGAAATTCATATTCCTAACAATGCAGGTACTTTTACCAGTGTGTTTACAGGAGATGAACAGAATTTTGACAAGCGACTTATTCTGCACAAGAATTTTGAGGCAACCATCGATATGTTTTCCGATTCAACAGTGGTATGCTACTTCAAAGTAAAGTCACATGAGTTCGCTGATATTCGCATAGCTTTTCGATCGGTTAATCGATTTGTTTACTATGCTCTTAATGAATACATGCTTTATGGCATGTTCTACGGCATGATCCTCATCATAAGCCTGTACAATTTTCTTGTTTACCTGGCTATCAAAGAGATCAAGAATGTCTATTACATTTTCTACATACTAAGTGTGGCCCTTTATGCAGCCAGTCTGGATGGTATTGGTTTTCAATACCTATGGCCTGGGCTCCCGCAATTGAATAGCTATGCCAATGGTTTTGCCCTGTATTCTTTGATAATATGGGCGCTTTTGTTTACCAGAAAGTTTTTAAGCACCAAGGCCAACGTGCCTGAGCTTGATAAAGCACTGATTGGCATGGTGATCGCCAGAACGATTTTATTTTTCGTATCCCTTTTCTTTTTTCCTTCTTTTTTAACCTATCGCAATATTGAGATTATACCACTCTCATTGATATTCTACACGGCCATACTGGTATGGATTGGCAACTACAAGCCTGCACGTTTCTTTGTGATTGCCTATGGAATTCTGTTTCTTGGGTTTTTCTTGCGAACCTTGGTGCATTTCAATCTTTTGCCTTTTACCATTTTATCGCATTACAGCCTTCACATTTCGTTTGGCGTAGAAATGTTGTTTCTCACTTTCGCTTTGGGTGATCGCATTAGAATTTTAAAAGATAACAGGGATCGGGCTTTGAGAAGAATTATTCATCAGCATGAAGTAAACATGCAGTTAAAAGATACTGTGAACCGCGAATTGGAACAGAAAGTTTTAGCCAGAACCCTTGAGTTGAATCAAAAGAACCAGGAGCTAGAAGCTATTAATGAGAGGCTGCAGAAGCAATCAACTGAAATTAACCAGATTAATTCAATTCTTGATTTAGACAATTGGAAGCTTAAAAACAGTATCAAAGAGGTTTTGAATGAACGCATTCTTGAGAAGACGATGGATTATGTCCAGTTCAAAACCCTTTATCAGGATGATTTGGCTTGTTATCGCTTTCTTGATGGTATGAAATGGGAGCAGGGGTACGCGTGTAAGAAATGTGGTAATGATAAGAGTTTTGATGGCGTTCAAAAGTTCGCTAAACGTTGTACCCGTTGTGGATACAATGAATCAATAACTTCCTACACCATTTTTCACGGTGTTAAATTCCCTATTCAAAAGGCCTTTTATCTGGCTTATTTGGTTGTTAGCGGCAGAAGTGACCTTACTTTAGAAAGCTTATCAGTACAGTTGGACCTTCGTATGAATACCATTTGGGCCTTTAAACATAAGGTGCAAGACAGGATTCAGGACCTTCAGAAAGCAGGCTTTCGTCCTTCCTCTAGCCGTTGGCATGAAGTAATCCTGCTTCAATCGAGGTCATCAACATCCAGCAAAAGGGTTGAAAAAGCTAAAAAAGTGGCGTTTCCAGCAGCTTCCTGACCTCATGTTTTTTTTGTGTAAAACCGCAATCGTTTGAGGGCTTAATTCCCTTAATTGGCCTATTTTTTAATGTTTTTTAAGCGTAAAAATTTTTATTGATTTAATTCCGAATTCGATTGCACTAAATGTTGATTAGTCAAAAAAAACTTCAAAAAGGCTTGACTTCGACCTAAATTCATTCTGTGTTTATTATTAAAACATTAAACTTATTGCGAATGAAGCCTTTTTGCAGAATAATCTCCTTCGCTATCTGTCTCTTTAGCCTAAATGCCGGGATGGCGCAATCCAGGCAAGTGAAAGGACAAGTACTTTCTGCTGAAGACGCTCAGCCTGTGCCAGGAGTTAACGTGGTGGTACAAGGTACCAACAGGGGCTCAGTCACCGATATGGACGGCAATTTTAGCCTCGAACTTCTAGCAAACGATGAAAATCTGGTTTTTTCATTTATAGGTTTTGTTACCCAAACTGTTAAACTAGAAGGTCGAACCTCCATTACGGTTACTCTCGCACTAGACACCAAGACTTTGGACGAAATAGTCGTTGTGGGTTATGGCGTTCAAAAAAAGAGCGACATCACGGGTTCCACCGCTAGTGTAAAGGGTGATGAACTCTTAAAACAACCGGTATTAACAGCCACACAGGCCATGCAGGGTAAAGTCGCGGGCGTGCAGATTATTAGCAGTGGTCAGCCGGGCACATCTCCACAAATTAGGGTTAGGGGCGTAGGCACTGCCTTAGGTGGTACAACATCTCTCTATGTGGTGGATGGTGTTTTGACTGATGATATATCCAATATCAACACCGCTGATATCGTTGATATGAATATACTGAAGGATGCCTCTTCAGCCGCTATTTATGGATCACGTGGTGCTAATGGTGTTATTATTATCACCACCAAAAAAGGCGCCTCAGGGGATTTGAAAATATCTTACAACAACAACATTGGTTTTCGCCATGCATCCAACCTGGTAGAAATGGCAAACAGTGCAGAGTACAGTAACTACATTCAAGCAGCTACTGGTAATCCAGCTCCCACTTCGTCTTACAATACTGATTGGTACGGTACTATTCTGCGTACCGCCTTACAGCAAAGCCATAATATTTCTGTCTCGGGCGGCAATGATAAGGCCACTTATCTTTTCAATGCCGGTTATCTGACAGATGAAGGTATTGTATTGAATAATGATTTTGAAAGATTTACGCTACGTTTCAATAACGATTATAAACTGAGTG
>JALHOT010000036.1 GCA_022842845.1 Cyclobacteriaceae bacterium
GAAAGGATGGTTAGAAGATCGCAGGCCGAACTCGGCAGCTGATCCGTATAAGGTGGCAGCGCGCATCATCACTACAGTGAAGATGGCGCCACAACTGGAACCTGTATTGGTTAGCATGAATGGTAACGGGAAGGGGAGGTAGACCTTACCCGTGTGTGAAGTAAGGGAGGAGCGTTAGCTTCTCCCTTTTTTTGTTCTCACGGAACATCTTCTTCACTCGAATAAATAAGTATCTTTCGGGTTAACAGATTAAAAAAATCATAACGATGACAAAAATTACAATCAATAACAATGGTTCAGTTAAACTGGAAGGAGAGTTTGAAATTGTAGACATGCAGGGTAAAGCCTATGGTTTGCAAGGTCGCACGGTAGTTTCTTTGTGCCGGTGTGGTCGTTCTGCCAATAAGCCATTTTGCGATGGCTCACACAAAGGTCATTTCGAGCATGACGCAGTTGCGTTTGATCTGCCACCAAAGAAAGTGTAAAGTATTACTAAGTTATTGGCAAGATCCATTCTCAGGAAAGAGAAACTAAATTTACAGAGGGAGAATTTTTTCTGAGTCGTTGTAACGAATAATAATCTCCTTTGCATAAGGTTTTAATAGAATCGTTACCTGTTCTTCCATCTTCAATCGTGCATCTTTTATAAACTCCGCCTGTAAAGCATACTTACGGGCATCGGTTATAAAGGCATTGGTGGCGGTGGTTCTGTTTTCCATGTCTACCCAATTCCAGATACCCTGTTCATCCCGATAGGTTATGTCACCCAGCGACTCAACTGATAATAGTGTAGGCTCGGACATCAATACAACAGCTTGATCATCCTTCAGGGTTATTGAAAATTTTTGATTCAGATCAAACCCGGCTTTGGCTTGAAAAGATCCAGCAATAATAATTTGTTTAGTACTTCCCATCCAGGTGTTTGTCCAGGTATAGGTGTGCACAAAATTTTGCGAGAGGACAGCGAGTTCCAGTAGCGTGGTTTGCTGATTTAAAACAATGGTATTCCCTACGGTGATTTCTGGTGTAAGTTGAAATGCTTTTTTAAAATCTTCGCCCAGTGTTCTGGCCGCTTCATAGCTGCGCTTGGCTAGTTGGGTTGGAATAATGACAGCAACCACATACGCAGCCAGTGATCCGACAAGGATTAAAATAATGAGCAGTTTAAGATTGCGCGCGATCATGCGGTAAAATTAGTTATTTCGATGCACTCGCTACCGCGATTCAGAAATTGAGAGTCAGTTTAGAAAAATTGCCTATTTTTGCGCCCGCATGAAAAAAATCATAGAGTCCAGAAAACTGTTGGGAGTAGACAAAGATGTTGAATTGAGGGAATTAAAGAGCCTTTATCGGAACTTAATGAAAGATTGGCATCCTGATAAATTCAATGATAATCACGAAGCCAAACTTGAAGCCGAAGAAAAGAGTAAAGCATTTATTGAAGCTTATCATCTGTTGGTGAGTGTTGCACCCGAAACCCATGCTCAACAGGCGGAACAATACACAGAAGTAATCACATCTTCACGCATTGTTGATTTTCTATACAAATCTCAAACGCTGCAAGTGAATTTTGCCGATGGCAGCAGCTATGAATACTTTGGGATTCCACATGCTACGTATAATAAGTTTCTAAATTCAGATACACCCGATCGTTTTGCACGCAGGCACATCTATCATTCTTACATCTACAGGAAGGTGAGCAAGGCGATGGAAAGTTGATCTGAGACAACTTCCTATTTTAATTGTCGGGCATTATAATCGCCATGACAACATACAGCAGCAGTCCTGTACCAAAAGCCAAAAAGCCAGCTACAAAAAGCAGCCGCATAACTGTTGGGTCCATCTCAAAATAGTTGGCCAGGCCGCTGCATACACCGAATATTTTCTTTTCTCCTTTTACTAGTCGCTTGGGCATAGATTTGGGATTGATTAAAATTAAAATTGCATAAAATCGCTCAAATTGAAAAATAACTTAACGCGAATCCGATTACCTTTGCGTGATGCAATGGAAATCCGGAATATTTATTAAAAGAATCTTATTGTGGATGGGAGTAACAGCGTGGATAACTTCCTGCTCTCCCGTAAAAGAGCAAAAGGCCACGGTCGATACTTTGCAAATCAACTACGTAATCCGTAGCGTATGGCCGCACGATACCGAAGCTTTTACACAAGGCCTGCTGATACATAATGGCGAACTTTATGAGAGCACTGGCCAAAACGGAACGTCCTGGATTGGAATTGTTAATATCAATTCAGGTATCGCTGACAAGAAAGTAATTCTGGACAATCGTTACTTTGGTGAAGGCATTTCAATTCTCAATAATAAAATTTATCAGCTCACTTGGCAGAATCATGTTGGATTTGTTTATTCATTAAAGGATTTTAAAAAACTTCACGAGTGGACGTATCAGTCCGAAGGGTGGGGACTTACTCACGATAATAATAACCTGATCATGAGTGATGGCACAAACAAAATACATTATCTGGATACTACAACACTGAAGATCGTTAAATCAGTTGCGGTAGTTGATGACCAGGGCCCCGTTGATGATCTGAACGAGTTGGAATACATAGAAGGCTTTATCTATGCGAACGTTTGGCAAACGAATAAGATCGTGAAAATTGATCCTGCCACAGGTAAAGTCGTTGGCCGAATTGATTTAACTACGCTAGCGAATGATGCCCGAAAGGCCAGCCCTAAAGTAGATGTACTTAATGGTATAGCATGGCACCCGGATACACGATCCTTTTTAGTTACGGGAAAACACTGGCCACATGTTTATATTTTGAAAATTGACGAGGCGCCTAAGCCAGTCAAATAACGGTAATGAGGGTCAGCTTAATTTTGTGTTTTCTAATCTCATTGCTGAGTGTTAACGCCCAGACCCCTTACATTCAGATTTTAGGAGTTGCTCAGGATGGAGGCTATCCACACATCGGCTGTGAGAAATCATGTTGTGCGACAGCCTGGCAAAAGAGCGAACTCCGTCAATGGGTAGTTTCTTTTGCGTTAGTCGATCCGGTTTCTCTGAAATGGTGGCTGTTTGAAGCAACACCTGATATCAAAGAGCAGTTGCATTACTTTAATTCAATAACAGAAAGTCGTTATAATTTTCTACCCAGCGGAATTTTTGTTACGCATGCGCACATGGGGCATTATACTGGTCTGATGCAATTGGGCCGGGAAGCGCTTGGCAGCAAAGCAGTGCCTGTGTATGCACTTGATAAGATGAGTAAGTTTCTGGAATCGAATGGCCCCTGGTCGCAGCTGGTTTCGTTAAACAATATTTCCATTCATCGACTCATATCTGATCAACCCTTAACATTAACGTCTGCTGTTCAGGTAACGGCATTTATCGTTCCGCACCGCGATGAATTTTCTGAAACAGCCGGATTTAAGATTGATACCGGAGACAGGAAATATCTTTTTATTCCTGATATAGATAAGTGGGAGAAATGGTCGAAATGTATAGTCGATGAAGTTGCGCTTGTGGATGTTGCCTTAGTAGATGCAACTTTCTACACAGCCACTGAGCTACCCAACCGAAGTATGGCCGAGGTTCCGCATCCGCTGGTGGTTGAAACAATTAAACAATTCGAGGATAAGAACGATTTAAAAAAGAGAATATACTTCATTCATTTCAATCATACCAATCCACTGCTTTGGAGTGATGTAGAAAAGAAAGTTCTTAAGGAAAAGGGATTTAATGTAGCTGAAACCGGAATGATATTTCGCTGATTGCATCCTCAAAATTGAAAGCATAACTTTATCAGCTTCCATAAAATCAATCGGTACCGAAGTAGCGATAGTTAAATACTTCATCCCATGCAGTGCAGGTTTTAATTTGAAGTTGATATCCACCAGGCTGAGGTACAGAAAGTAGTCGATGTTATCGGGTACGTCATACCAAGTCAAGATCAATTCGTGGCGCAGAATTTTGAAAGCCCATTCGGAAAGTTCGGGATGCAGGCTCTACGTCTTTTTTGCAACTAAGCAATGAAAAAGTAATACCCATAAGTATGATTACAAGCGTGTAGTTTGTGCCAAACACATTCGACTTCCGTTGTGAGTAGATTATTTTTTTGATTTCACTTGCTGAGCAACCCTTTTCGCTGCCTTTACTTTTTTCTTTCCTTCATCTGTCATGGCAAATGAGCGGGTCATCTTTTTAATATGGGCTACGCTTCGAAAGCGCAGCGCGCTCCAGTCGGCATCGATAGCGACCTGTCGCACCGGCTCAAATCCTAATTTGCCCAATACATCCCAGCCAGTATCTCGATTGAAATCGCAGGTATATTTCTTTGATGAACCTTTTGGATAAGCCAGCCAGAATAGACCATCATCCACCAGGCGACTGCTAACCTCTTTTGATAACGAATTAACCTCATCTTGTTTGGTAACAAAGGCGAGAAAAAATTCAATCGGCTCAGAACCCCGTAGCGAATCCTTAACGGACACTATTTTTTGGATGGCCTGAATTTCAGGTTGGAATGAGACCGGAGCAAATAGAATATGAACTGTGAGCTGATCCTTGAGGTTTAGTTTTTTGAATAACGGAGTCATAAAAATCCCTTTGATGTTTTAAAGCTAGAATGTCTGAAAGCTGAATGCTACTATTGGCAGATAATTTTCTATTAAGATTTTGCCGGATATCGGTAATTTAAGGGCTGATGGAAGCGCCCGATTTTAAAATATTTGCAAGCAGGTTTTTAAATACTACGTCAAGCCATGTCTTTTTAACAGGCAAAGCGGGTACGGGTAAGACTACATTCCTGAAAAGTCTTGCTGAGTATACACACAAAAATTTTATTGTGGTGGCGCCTACGGGTATTGCTGCCTTAAATGCCGGAGGAGTTACTATCCATTCACAATTTCTTTTACCTCCGGTTACATTTTTACCCGATCGCTTTCTACCTGATGATTTTGCGGAAAGCGGCAGAGTACTCAATCAAAATGTGCTCGCTCGGAAACATCCGCTTAACAGCGCCCGCAAACAGGTGCTTCGTTCCATCGATCTGCTGGTGATAGATGAAGTGAGCATGTTGCGGGCAGATTTACTCGATGCCATCGACTACCGGATGAAAGCAGCCCGGGGTAATTTCAGACAAAGTTTTGGGGGTGTGCAATTACTCTTCATTGGAGATCTTTATCAATTACCTCCGGTTGTTCGAAATGAGGAACAAGAAGTATTGGGTCGTTATTATAAGAGTCCCTGGTTTTATGAAGCCAAAGCGCTGCAAGAAGATCCACCGGTTTACATCGAGTTGGATAAAATTTTTCGTCAGCATGATTCCGGGTTTATTGACATCCTGAACAATCTTCGCAACAACACAGTAACCAAGTATGATATTGAAACGCTTAACCAATATTATAAACCGGCTGATGAGATTAGTTCTTTACAAGAAGTAATTACGCTCACTACCCACAATTATAAAGCTGATGAGTTAAATCAAAAGGAGTTACGAAATCTTCCAATGCCATCTCATAATTTTGATGCCTTTCTCGAAGGTGACTTTCCGGAAAGCATGTATCCTGTGCAAGCCAGTCTTGAATTAAAAGAAGGAGCGCAAATCATGTTTATCCGTAACGACACCTCTGAGGATAAAAAATATTTTAATGGCAAGTTGGCAACGGTTTATAAAATTGACGATGACGATATCTGGGTGACCATGGCCGTAACTCACGAGGAGTATTTGTTAAAACGCGAACGATGGGAAAATAAACGATACACCGTAGAGTCGAATTCCCACGAAATGGGAGAAGAAGTTATTGGTTCTTTCGAACAGTACCCGGTGAAACTTGCATGGGCTATTACAGTACATAAAAGTCAGGGACTTACGTTTGAGAAAGCAATCATAGATGTAGGACAAGCCTTTGCAGGTGGCCAGGTTTATGTAGCGCTATCCAGATTAAGAACATTGGAAGGATTGGTGTTACGAACACGAATTACACCATCGGTTATCAGTACAGACGAACAGGTAGCGGCTTTTGCACTAGCGAATCATCAACCAGAGCGCCTGACTGAGGTGATGAAAAAGAAACAACAACTCTACCTCCAGCAATTGATTAACCAAACGTTTGATTTCTCTTTGCTGATGAAGGATCTAAACTATGTGCAAAAGGATAAAGAGCAAGACGGATTCTCGGAAGAAACCATGAAGCCTGTGCTCACACAGCTTGTTGATATCTTAGAAGTAGAAAAAATAAATACAGAAAGATTTCGCAGGCAATTGATAGATCTTCTACAGACAAATCAGCACTCGTTATTGTTAGAGCGAATTACAAAGGGGAGAACGTACTACAGGTCATTTTTATTTCAGGCGATGAAGCTACTTCTTGAGCACCTGCACGTAATGAAGAAACAAACGCGTGTAAAGACCTACGTTAACCAATTGACGGAGTTAGATCTTGCATTCAGTAAGAAACTGGAAGAAGTAGATAAGGCGTTGCTACTTACGGAAGGGATACTTCATGGTCACGTAGAATTTCAATTTGATACGATCACCAAGCAACGATCCGAAGAACGCACAAAGTTGATTGAAGAAATTAATAAATCCTTCCAGAGACAAGAACCTGCAACCCGCAAACGAAAGCCTCGCAAAGAACGAAAATCTAAAAAAGCGGATACTCCCAGCACGTATGACCTAACCTTGGAATTGTTTAAGAGTGGGATGACAATTGAGCAGGTAGCTAAAGAGCGTGGCTTAGTTGTAAGTACGATCGAAGGACACCTTGCCAAAGCGGTTGAAACAGCAAGACTAGATATTTTTTCATTTATGAATGAAACAGAAGTAAATGAAATTGTGGAGGCAATCCGATTGTTACCCGTAGGTTTTGTTTCCAAACACTTGTACGATGCACTCGAAGGTAAGTATGGGTATGGAAAATTAAGGGCTGTAATGGCACACGCAAAATCGAATCCATCAAACTGACTTTATTGTTAGCGTGAATTATTTGACTTAAGACATAAGTATCAAAATTGTGGTTTATATCTTACGACCTTATCCTTTTGTCTTACATCTTGGATTTTGTAGGACTGTCTCACAGATCAGAAGAAGATCCGCTCGGGCACCAGGCTCAGTAAGCGTTAACAGCGATTTGAAAATCTCAAGAAAGAATATGCAGTTACAGTCAGCCTTGTTGAAGGATCAGAACTAAGCGTTGCCGGAATAGGCCTTTTTAACACAACACAAATTTTGTAAATGCCCCTAGTGAAAATTCGTAATATTGGCCAATTGGCTATCTTTGAACGCTACTTGTAAATTAGACTCTTATGCTATCAAAATGGCTTACTTCACTACTGTTCTTCTGGTTGATGGCGCTCCACGTAAATGCGCAATCCCCGGGTGGCGTTAGTTCAAATCTAAGACTGTGGGTAAAAGCCGATGTAGGGGTAACTGGCACTACAAACGTAAGTGCCTGGGCTGATCAAAGCGGCTTATTCAATGATTTTACGCAAGGGACCCCAGCCAATCAACCCGCTTTAATTAGCAACAATATTAATGGAAATCCCTCCATAAATTTTTCTGGTAATACAATGAAAATGACTCCGGCTGTGGCACCGGCCAATTTGAATACAACCATTTTTGCAGTGGGAGCCCCGACTATAAATTCCAGTTGGAGAACCATGTTTAGGGGTACCACAAATGATCATCCTGTTATTGTTGAAACGGGTACCACTCGCTTAGGATATTATGATAACGACAACGTTGGATTTAAGTCTAGCGGGTTTACCTGGCAACAAAATGAAGTAGCGGTGGTTGGCTTAGAAATGCGAACCGGTGACGTAAACTTTAGAAAGAATGGTACTCAGGGTGCCTCCAATGCAACTATTAATTTAGCAGGATTAAATCTTAACTCCTTTGGTAATTATCAGTTGGACGGACAGCCATTTGGAAGGATAGCAGAAACAATCATCTATAATTCAGCTACAGCTTTAACTGCCACTGAAAAGGAGAAAATAGAGAGCTACTTGGGTGTTAAATATGGATTGACACTAACTCATAATTATTTGGCTAGTGATGGTTCTGTTGTTTGGGATGTAACTGCTAACTCAGGTTATAACAATAATATTACAGGTATTGGCCGTGATGATGCCTCAGCGTTAGACCAACAACAATCTCGAAGCATCAACACAAGTGCCGATGTCACGATGAACAAAGGCGGAGCCTTTGGAACGGATTTGAGTTTTGTTGTTTGGGGAGATAACAATGCAGCCAACGGAACCTCTTCGGATGTACCGGGTGGTTACGCCAAGCGCTTGAACAAAGTTTGGAGAACAGATGTAACTGGGATTCCAGGCGCGGTTAGCTTTTCCATTGATTTAACAGACCTTGGTTTACCGGTTGGATTGGCTGCCTCGGATTATGTTTTGATGATTGATAATGATGGTGTGTTCAGTGCAGGGGCTTTCCCTCATACCACAGGTGCTGCGATTGGCGCGAGTCAGTTGAGTTTTACGAACGTAACTTTTAGCGATGGAGATTACTTTACGATTGCAGTAAGCAGCGCTGCGTTGAAGGGGCCTGGAAACGTTACCAACAATTTGAAGTTGTGGTTGAAAGCCAATGCGGGTATAGCCGGAGCAACGCCCATCACTTCATGGACAGATCAGGCTGGTAATGGTTTTACAGCGACTGCACCCGGCAATGCACCAGACTTGTTACCCAATCAACTGAACTTTAATCCGGTGTTGGATTTTACAAGTCCGAGTACAGAGTACCTCCAAATCGCCAATGGAATTATGGGTACAAGCACATATAACGATGTATGGGCCTACACGGTTCATAAAGCAGACGCTATTCAGACTAATACAATATTCTATGAAAATATGGCAGCCGGGGAGCGCATAAGTGCCTTGCTGCCGTGGAGTGATGCAAATATTTATTTTGATTATGCAAATGGCGGAGGAGGAAGATTAAATGGGGCTTGGGGTGGCTCTATAAATTCCTACAACATGTGGACGCTTGGATCTAGCACTTCAACACTAACTCCAAGCACATTTAGAAAAACAATTTCCAGAGATGGATTAGTAATACTTTCTAATAACAATAACGATGCTGGAACAGGAAACAATCAACCATTTTTAATAGGGGGTGGTTATGCGACAGGTTTAGGAACCAGTAGCCCCTTTGATGGTAAGATAGCTGAGATGATTATCTACACGGGTGTTCCATCGGAATTGGAACAAGAGCAGATACAATCGTATTTGGCTGTGAAGTACGGCATCACCAAGAACAGTGCAGACATAGTTGGTACAGTAGGTCAGGATGAACGCAACTACTTTGCTTCTAATGGTACAGTCATTTGGGATTTTGCAGCTTTTAGCCCGTATCACAACAGGGTTACAGCTATTGGACGTGATGATGCGTCAGAATTGGATCAGAAACAGTCGAAAAGTATTACGACTAATTCTATTTTAACTTTAAATCAACCCGGTGCCTTTGCATCTAATCTCAGTTTTATAGTAACCGGTGATGATGGGGCTACACTGAGTTCTGTAGACTTAAGTTTGGCGCCTTATACAAAGCGCACTACCCGAATATGGCGTGCAGATGTTACTGGTGCTCCAGGAAATATCAACGTTAGTTTTGATCTCAATTCAGGCGTCCACAATTCTGGAAATAGCGGAGATTACGCACTATTGATTAAAAATGCGAATACAGATTTTTCAACAGGTGCAAGCATCCATACCACGGGTGCTACGATCGTTAATAATGTCCTCACCTTCACGAATGTGCCATTATCGGATGGTGACTATTTCACGTTAGGCTTAGTCGTGTATGCGCCAGGAACTTCCCAAACTCCGGTTTTTTGGGTAAAAGCAGGCTCTGGTGTTACAGGGACAACCGATGTTAGTATATGGGCAGATCAAAGTGGTGCAGGAAATAATGCAACCCAAGTTGTTTTGGCGAATCAACCTTCATTGGGTGCCAGTGATGTAAATTTTAATCCAACGATTGACTTTTCTGGCAATACGGATGTCATGACACCCACCATTGCGCCTGCTAACTTAAATACTACCATATTTTCAGTGGGTATACCTGCGGTAAATACTTCCTGGAGAACCATGTTTAGGGGAACAGTGAGTGATCATCCTATTATCATTCAAAGTGGCGGAACGCTGCTGGGATATTTTGATAATGATAATGTCACACAGTTTCAATCCAGTGGCTTCACATGGTTGCAAAATGAAACAGCTCTTGTAGGCTTAGAGATGAGAGCCGGTGATGTTAACTTCAGAAAAAATGGCGTCCAGGGTGGATCACTCGTCACGATTAATCTTGCGGGATTGAATTTGAATAATTTTGGAAACTTTCAGGGCGGAGGACAACGCTTTGGAAGAATTGCTGAGACCATCATCTACAATTCAGCGACCCCACTCACTACTACTGAAAAAGAGACGGTAGAATCATACCTCGCTGTTAAGTACGGAATCAGTTTAGCACATAATTATCTTGCCTCCAATGCCTCGGTACTTTGGAACACCACAACAGAGGCTTTGTACAGCAATCGAATAACAGGTATTGGAAGAGACGATGCAACAACGCTAGACCAACGGAAGTCTAAGAGCGTGGGAAATAGTTCTGTCCTTACCGTTGAAAAGACAAATCCTTCTTCAGCCTTCACTTCTAACCTTGACTATTTGTTGATTGGCGATGATGGTGGTTTGTTAGGAGCTACCAGTACGAATGTTCATCCTTCTTATACCATGCGAGTTTCTCGTATCTGGAGAGCCGGGATTGCCGGAACACCTGGCACAGTAAGCCTCAGTTTTGATGTAGGAAATGGTATTTTTAATTCAGGAAATGCAAGTGATTACGCCATCTTAATCAAAGCCGGTAACACAGATTTTACCACAGCATCCGTTCATACAACAGGAGCAAGTTTGGTGGGTAACGTACTAACCTTCACCAATGTTTCTCTCTCAAACAATAGTTATTTTACGCTGGCATTACCGCGCGTTAACAGTCCGGGAGGAGTTGTTAATAATTTAAGGATGTGGATGAAAGCAGATGCAGGGGTTACCGGGGGAGCCACGGCATCTTCATGGGCAGATCAAACAGGAAATTATTTTATCGCCAATCAAGCGATACCAGCTAATCAGCCTGCGGTGGTAACCAATCGTTTAAACTTTAATCCGGCCATTCAATTTGATGGTACCAATGATCAGATGGTGATTACAGGAGGTACGTTGGGAACTTCGACTTATTCAGATCTAAATGTGTTTGCTGTTTCACGAGCAAACGTTGTTCAAACAAATTCTATGTTTGCTGAAAATGTAGCTGGTGGTAGAATCACAGCCTTAGCTCCATGGAACGATAATAACATTTACTGGGATGCAGGTTCTGGGGGAGCTCCACACCGTTTACAAGTAAACTGGGGAGGAGTCGTCAATACAGGTTATCTCTGGTCGTTGTTAGCAAGTACGACTAGTACCGCAGCGGGCAATCAGCAGAACATTTTTAGAAATGGCACTAGTTTGGCTTCTGATGCTACCATGGCAACCTTTACAGGTAATGTCAGCAATTTTACAATTGGTTCTTTCGGTGGCAGTTCCTACTTCAATGGAGAAATCAGTGAATTAATCACCTACACCGGTCCGCTCTCTGCTACGCAATTCAATCGTATTCAAAGTTATCTGGCCATTAAGTATGGTATCACGCTCGATCAAACTGTTCCAACCAATTATGTAGCCTCAAACGGAACTGTGTTGTGGGATGCTACTGCCAATGCTGGCTATCGCAATAATATTACAGTCATTGGTCGTGATGATGCTTCCGCACTTGATCAGCGTAAATCGAAGAGTACCAACACAGGTTCAGTTCTTACTGTAGAGAAAACATCTTCCTTTGGTTTAGATTTAGATTTTTGGATGATGAGTGATGACGGAGCTTCCTTGGGAGCTTCTACCACGAATGTTCATCCTTCTTATCCCATGCGTGTTACACGCATCTGGCGAGCCAATTCAACGGGCACACCTGGCTCCATCGATATAAGTTTTGATTTAGGTACCGGTATTTTCAACAGTGGACTTGTGGGAGATTATGCCTTGTTAATTAAAACAGGTAACACAGATTTCAGCACGGGTGCTACTGCTTACACAGGAGGAGCAAGCCTTGTTGCCAATGTGTTAACGTTTACTAATGTTACTCTAGCGGATGATGATTTCTTTACACTAGCGTTGCCTCGTGTCTTGGCACCGGGTGGTGTTGTGAATGGATTGAATGTTTGGTTGAAATCCAACGCGGGAGTCTTTTCAGATGCCGGGGTAACGCCAGCCACCGATGGCGGATCTGTTCAGCGCTGGGGTGATCAAACCAGCTTGTCTAATAACGCAACTCAAACAGGCGTGCCCGTGTGGAATAGTAGTACCAACCTGATCAACTTCAATCCTACCATTTATTACAATGGCGCGAGTGGTCATAATTTAGCGTATGGCACTACGAATCAATACACCGTCATTACCATGGGTCGGATGGAGGGTACTCAAAACAGAAGAATGTTTGCTAGTGCAGTTGGCAATGTATTGTTGGGTACCTGGAATGGAAGGGAAGATGTACTTTACTTAGATAATAATCCTGGTTTACTAGGGGGCCTAGCGGCCAGTACCCTTCCAAAGTTATATGCTACTACAAGAGCAACTACCGGAGCCTATCAGTTTCAACGCAATGGCTTGGCGCTCTATACAGGAGCAGCGTCCTTTAACTCTACGATACGACTTGGTATAGGAAATGGTGGCGCGTTTGCAGGAGAAGCGAGCAGAGCCTATGTATCAGAGGTGATCCAATACGATCGTGATTTATCAGCGACTGAACTGAGTCGAGTTAATTCTTATATGGCCATCAAGTATGGTATCACACTGGATCAAACTGTTCCAACCAATTATGTAGCCTCAAACGGAACTGTGTTGTGGGATGCTACTGCCAATGCTGGCTATCGCAATAATATTACAGTCATTGGTCGTGATGATGCTTCCGCACTTGATCAGCGTAAATCAAAGAGTATCAACACAGGTTCAGTTCTTACCGTAGAGAAAACATCTTCGTTTGGTACAGATTTAGATTTCTGGATGATGAGTGAAGATGGAGGTTCGCTAGGTGCTTCTACAACGAATGTTCATCCTTCGTATCCGATGCGTGTTACCCGCATCTGGCGAGCCAATTCAACGGGAACACCTGGCACTATCGATATTAGTTTTGATTTAGGTACTGGTATTTACAACAGTGGTGTTGTAGGAGATTATGCATTATTGATTAAAACAGGTAATACAGATTTCAGTACTGGCGCTACTGCTTACACAGGAGGAGCAAGCCTTGTCGCCAATGTGTTAACATTTACCAACGTCACTTTAGCGGATGATGATTTCTTTACACTAGCGTTGCCTCGTGTATTGGCACCGGGTGGTGTAGTGAATGGGTTGAATGTTTGGTTGAAATCTAACGCGGGTGTGTTTGCCGATGCAGGGGTAACGCCTGCTTCAGATGGCGGGTCTGTTCAGCGCTGGGCCGATCAAACCACCTTGTCAAATAACGCAACTCAAACGGGTACACCCGTTTGGAATAGTACAACAAACCTAATCAACTTCAACCCTACACTTTATTACAATGGAGCGAGTGGCCATAATTTAGCGTATGGCACTACGAATCAATACACCGTCATTACCATGGGTCGGATGGAGGGCACACAAAACAGGCGCATGTTTTCGAGTGCAGTTGGCAATGTGTTGTTGGGTACCTGGAATGGACGAGAAGATGTACTATTCTTAGACGGGAATCCTAATTTACTTACAGGCCTTGCGGCCAGTACCCTTCCTAAATTATATGCTACGACAAGAGCAACTACCGGAGCCTATCAGTTTCAACGCAATGGCTTAGCGCTCTATGCAGGAGCAGCGTCCTTTAATTCAACCATACAACTAAATATTGGAACTTCGGGAGGCGAATCCAGTAGGTCGTATGTCTCCGAGGTAATTCAATACGATCGTGATTTGTCTGCTACTGAATTGAATCGGGTAAATTCTTATATGGCCATCAAGTATGGCATCACACTGGATCAAACTGTTCTAACGAATTATGTTGCTTCTAATGGAACCGTGTTGTGGGATGCGGCAGGTAATGCAGTTTATAGAAATAGTATTGCAGGTATTGGTCGTGATGATGCCTCCGGATTGAGCCAGCCAAAATCCAGAAGTGTGAACACAAACTCTATTGTTACTATGGACAAGGGAGCTTCATTTACCTCTGACCTTGATTTTATAATTTGGGGAAATGATAATGCCTATACGGCTCCTACCACAGTTGGCAAACATCCCGCTTACCCTTACCGATTAGGAAAGGGATGGCGCGTAGATACTAACGGAACTCCCGGACCTGTTTCTGTGAGTTTTGAATTAGGGGTAGGGATTTATAATTCTGGTGTATCCACCGATTATGCATTGCTAATACATACCAGCAATGATTTTACAGGAGGCACGGCACATACAACAGGTGCTACCATTCTAGGTTCAGTTATAACCTTTACAGATGTAAATTTTGCGGATGGAGATTATTTCACCCTTGCATTACCTACCCCTCCTGCTCCTGGGGGCGTAGTGAATAACATGGGTGTTTGGTTAAAGGCGAATCAAGGGGTAACAGGTGGAGCCAATGCTTCCGCTTGGGCAGATCAAAGTGGTAATAATTTTAATGTACTTCAGGGTATTGCTGCTAACCAACCAAGCATACTTACGTCAAGCACCAATTTCAATCCGGCAATTCAATTTGACGGAAGTAACGATGAACTCTTACTGACTGGCGGAATTTTAGGAACCAATTCATTTACCGATGTGTATGCCTTCATGGTATCGAAGACGAATGTCATCAAAAACAATTATACCTTTTATGAAAATGTTTCAGGGGGACAATTCAGTCTACGAAATCCGTGGAGTGATAATAATGTTTACTGGGAACCAGGTAATACAGGGGTAAATCGAGTGTTTGCAAATTGGGGAGGTAATATTGGAGTTCCTTTCATGTGGGGTCTGGCATCGAGTACAACGGCCACACCTTCCGGTCAACGCCAGGATATTTACAGAAACGGATTTTTGTTGGGCAGCGATGCAACGGTGAATGCCTTCACAGGAAATAACAGTAACTTCAGTGTTGGTTCTTCTACTGGGGGTAATTATTTCCAAGGCGAAATGTCGGAGATGGTTATCTACCGGGGACCGCTTACTGCAGCAATGACACACCAGATACAAAGCTATTTGGCCATAAAGTATGGAATAACTATTTCAGGCTTTAACTATCTTTCATCTTCAGGTGCTTCCATTTATAATACACTTACTACTCACACGAATTATGGGCGCGACATTGCGGGTATAGGACGCGATGATAACTCGGCTCTGAGTCAACTTAAATCTAAGAGCATCAATAGCCCGGTTGATTTAGTGGCCATGGCCAATAGTGATTTTACAACGCCAACCGCTTTTTCTAATACAGGTGAGTTCCTGGTGTGGGGACATAATGGTCTTCCTACGCTAGCTGATGTGAGTGCTCCAATCTATAATCATGCAGGTACTTCAATCGTTAGGCAGTTAAGCAGAATTTGGAGTACTCAAAAAACAGGCGCACCCACCGGAGATGTGATTGTAGAAGTAGACATGAATTTGGTGATTGGCCCTTCGGGTCTTGGTACTAATGCAACGGCTGACATTCGTCTGCTTTTAGATACGGATGCTGTATTTGGAAATTCATCTGGCGGAGAATTTACCTATAGTACGGGAGTAGTTGTAGGTGGTAAACTTTACTTCACAGTGCCCTATGCCAATATACCGGCAGGTCAGGGATTCTTTACGATTGGTTCAGTAAACGCCACCACAGCTCCTATGACGACACCGGTACCCGGTGGTGTAATTGCTGATATCCGATTATGGTTAAAGGCGAATACTGGAGTAGCAGGTACTACCCCTATTACATCCTGGACTGATCAATCAACGAATGGATTTGTAGCAAGCGTAACAGGCAATGGTCCTGATCTACTTACTAATCAGATTAACTCAAATCCGGCTTTGGACTTTACTAGTACCAGTGCTGAGTTTGTAAGAATTGCAAATGGAATTATGGGCTCTACTACCTATAACGATGCATGGGTGTATGTAGTGAGTCAGGCTGATGTCTTGCAAAACCAAACCGTTTTTTACGAAAACATGGCCGGTGGTGAAGTTTTTACCGGATTGATACCATGGGGAGATGGCAATACTTATTTTGATTATGGCGTAAACAACACTACCGGTAGAGTAAGTGGAGCGTGGGGTGGAACAGTTGGCAATTTTAACTTATGGACATTGGGATCCAGCACTGGCACTGCTACTCCGAGCGGAACACGTAAGTCTATTTCGCGTGATGGGGCAGTTATACTTTCTAATAATAGTAATGACGGGGCAACGGGTGGTAATCAACCCTTCTT
>JALHOT010000037.1 GCA_022842845.1 Cyclobacteriaceae bacterium
CACCTATTTACATTCTCGCTTTGAATACAGTAACCAATATGAATGGCTGGATAATGTTAATGCTACCAATCGACTTGTACTCAATTACAAGCAAGAGCAGCAAATGGACTATGCCGAAATTCCTCTTTATGTGAAGTATGATATTGCCGGAGCCGTATTCAGACCCTTTGTGCAAGCTGGGGTTTACTATGCCATGCTCATCAATGCCAACAAAGCACTTACCATCGAGGGTACGGACTATGCATCGGGCGGTGTCAATGAGTTTTCATACGAGCCAGTATTGGTAGGTGTCGAGGATTTGTTTGCCAAAAACTATTGGGGTATTGTGGCCGGTGCCGGGGTTAACTATAATCTTGGCAACATACGCCTCACGCTAGAAGGCAATTACAGAATGGGCATGAGTTTGGCAAACTCAACAAAAAACAGGTATAAAAATGATCGCCTGGCTGGCGTGGGCGATGCACTTGACGATATCAAACTAAATAACGTAGTCATTTCATTTGGAATCCTATTCCCCATGCGCTACCTGGCCAGTGGTTTTAAAACATTAGACAGATAATCCTATGAAATTTTCTATACGCATCGTTTTCTTATTACCGCTCCTATTATCAGCCTGTCTGGAAAAAGCAGACCCTGGCCTGGAGGAGAAAAGCTTTTTCAGGATTTATGATAATGCTGACTTCAATGCTTCTTTCACTCCCCTGGATGTACAACAAAGTAATGACAATGGCTACCTGATACTGGCCACCAAAAGATTACAAGGCAGTAATTTTACGGGTGTTTACATTTTAAAAGTTGATAAGTCTGGTCATATAGTTAATGAAGTCGATGACTTTGATACCCAATTCGTCAATCCTGTCGGACCGCTTCTACCCATCAATGGTGCTTTTCATTTTGTTTGTATGGATGCGAACACCCAAGAAGCACAACTGATAAGGCTCACTGCCGATGGTGAAGTAGATGGTGCTCCAACACCAATAGGTCTAACCTATCCATTGGCTACCTCCCTTGACGGAAATAATATCTTGTTATTAAGCTACGATAATGAAGATAAAGAAATGGTGATGACCCGATTGAATTCGAGTGGCGCCATTAGTGCTGGCCCCACTGGCTTTAGCATTGGTGTTGGCGATGAAACGGAAGAACCTATCATCAACCACTTTTTACAAGGAGGTCGTAAGTACCCCTTTGCTATTGGAAGAACCAATGGTGGCTCAGTCTTTTACAATGGCTTTTACAATTACACCTTTTCAATGGTCTTTGCCAGTTTCGGTGCTGAAGATCCCTCTGGTATTATTTATGGACAGCAGGATGATGGTGGCTTCAGTGCTATCATGGCCCTGAGCGGTTCCACTTTTGCAGCAGCCAGATTCAATTTTGGTGATAATTATCTGCTGCCAAATATTACACTGGCCAACAACGGCATCACCATTGGTAGTGACCTGGGCGGTTTATCATTGCGTGAATTATCGCCCAACACCACAGTGAAGTTGATAAAATGGAGCGATACACAACAATCCAATATTGTATTCGCATCCAATACCCAATCCAAACAAATTGCCTTGCTATTCTATAACGAGTCGGAGGCTAGCCTTACCGGTAGCAGGTACCTGGGATTCTCCAATCCTTTTGAAATTGGAAGTCTGGCTCAAACAAGTGATGGTGGATTGATCGTCTGCGGTCTCACCTATGTGGCCGGACGATTCCCGAGAATCTGTCTTTTCAAATTAGCCAAAGATGAAGTAGCCGAGTTAAGTCGTTGATGAAACCATGCAAAATGAATCCTGTGTACTGCAAGCCTTGATAATTTTTAGCAAATTGCCTGCTAAATACTTTGCATGATACACCTGCAAGAACAAGTAGACCTCAGCTCATTCAATACTTTTGGCATTCAATGCTCGGCACGTTACTTCGTTAGCATACAAAGGTTAGATCAACTTAAAGCTTTACTTGAACTGGATCTTTTAAAAAAATGTAGCCGATTGGTCCTGGGTGGCGGCAGTAATCTTCTTTTTACAAAAGATTTTTTTGATGGCTTGGTCATCAAGAATGAGATCGAAGGAATCGAAAAAGTAAGGGAGACAGCTGATCATTGTTGGCTCAAAGTGGGGGCTGGTGAAGCATGGCATCCCTTCGTTTTATATTGTGTTGAAAATGATTTGGGTGGCATTGAGAACCTTTCATTGATACCCGGTTCAGTGGGAGCAGCACCCATGCAAAACATCGGAGCCTATGGGGTCGAAGTCAAAGATGTGATTGAGTCAGTCGATGTTTTTGACTTTCAAACCAGCAACAGTAAGCAACTTAATAATCGTGATTGCGCCTTTGGCTACCGCGAGAGCTACTTCAAAAATGAAGGGAAAGATCGCTTCTTCATTACACATGTAACCTTCAAACTCAGCAAGCGAAACCATGTAATGAAGACCGAGTACGGTGCTATAAAAGATTATCTTACAAAAATGAATATCAATGAGTTATCACTAAGAGCTGTAAGTGATGCTGTCATTGCTATTCGCAAAAGCAAATTACCAGATCCTGTTCAAATTGGTAATGCCGGAAGCTTCTTTAAGAACCCAACGATCACCTTGCAACAGTATGTACAGCTAAAGCAGCAGCATACTCACATGCCTATGTACACAGTAGACGACAAGCATGTGAAGGTACCCGCAGGATGGTTGATTGAGCAGTGTGGTTGGAAAGGAAAAAAGATTGGTCATGTAGGTGTACATGCACAACAGGCACTGGTCATTGTCAATTATGGAGGTGCAAAAGGCGAAGAGATTGTAACACTTGCACAAAGCATTCAAAGAAGTGTGAAGCAAAATTATGGCATTGAACTTCAGATGGAAGTGAACATGATTTGATGTTCACACACTACTCCAATTCAAAAAGATAGTCATGTAAAAAATATCGCACTTGAAAATTTTTTACTCAAAATTTTTGCAGATTAATTTTTTGTTATAACTTTTCATCAGTTTTTAAACTAAACACTTAAGCGCTATGGCAAAAACCGCTAAGAAGACAGCTAAGAAAGCAGCTAAGAAGACTGCTAAGAAAGCTGCCAAGAAGAAGAAGTAATTAGGTAGAACCTAAAGACTTTGCGAAGGGAAGTAATCTAGGATTTCTTCCCTTTCGTTTTTTATAAGCACATGCTTCCCTCCTACTCATCATCAGCATATACGTGGATTAATTCTGTAAATGATCTCTAATAGATCGATAAGTACTTCAAGTTATCCACAATCGACTTAACATTGGATCGCGTTCTCAATCAAACAGAAGTATTTTGTGTAATCGCTTTACCATTTCACAAAATCGTTTGCGGAGATTTTATGATCAATAACCTTTCATGTTCGAAGTGGTGTTAGTAATTTTCTACTGAATCAAAACAAATGGCGATGGCAAAGACCTCTACCCCTAAAAAGAAAGTGACGGAAGCTTCTAAGAAGACTCCCGCAAAGAAGAAGGCAGCAGCAGTGATCAGCATCGACAAAGCCAACGAGGCCGCGCTGAGTGTGCTTAAAAAATTAGGCATTGAAGAGCCATTGCAAAATGATATCGAATGGTGCCTAGGCAGCTACAGGCATGATGGCAACGCTGTGGGCTTAATGGAAACCGGAACAAAGGCCATTAAAGCACTCAAGGCTGCTAAACTAAAAAGCCCAAAATCAGTAACAGCTAAATTGATAACAGACTTAGAAAAGGCAGTTCGGTAATCTTTATAGCTACGAAAAGTGAGTCTAGTTACTCTATCCGAAAATTAAGCGGTCCTTATTCCAAAATGACTATCAAAAAAAAGAGGTTACACGAACGTGCAACCTCTTTTTGTTCACAAGACATCTATCTGTTAATCAAGAGTACCTTTAAAGTTCCCTTTAATCTTTTTGTTATTGGAAGCCGTTAAATCAAAAGTAATGGTGTACTCATCCCCTGATTTGTTGATGGTAGCCGTTCCCAATACCGCTAAAATGGCAACATCTTCAAATTGTGCAGTACCAGTGGGCTGAAAATCGATAGCGAGAGCGGCAGGTGTAATGGAGTTAGCGGGATAGGTTCCATTAGTATTCACATTCACTGTATAAGTGCCATTAGCCAGCGCTGAAGGATTGGAGGTATTTAGCCAGAAATAAAGGACCTCGCCTGTTCCATCCAAGTTTCCTGTTGTCGGGTTAACGGTTAGATCAGTAGAGACCAGGTTAATATCATAATTATAGGTGCCTACAAGCTGACCATTAAAGTTTTCATTTTGTCCGAAGTATTCTATGAAACCTCTATTGGCTATCGTATACGTTCTTCCATCATAGGTAAAGGTGTTGACAGCATCCTTCTTCTCTTCATCATCGCAGGCCACAAATAAAAAGGGCAAGGATAAAGTCCATAGCAAAATCACAACGAGTTTTCTCATAATTATTGATTTATATAGTATAAATATAAGATTTTACCGATTGATATAAAATAGAAATTGGTGTTAGTCTACACCAGGAGGTACTATACAATTAGCCTTAAAGGCTAAATCATGTGCGTTACATTGGTCAACTCACCTTGGTATTTCTCAGCCTGAACTCCAAATCGAATTAGAAAGTCTACACCTTCATCATTGGGCAGTCCTTTGTATTCAGCATAGGATTTTAAGTATATTACTTTGCGAATGCCCATGGTGTAAATAATGCGGGAGCAAGCGAGACAAGGAGAAAGTGTTACATAGAGGGTTGCTCCTTCCACCGTTGTCTGATTTTTGACTGCGTACAGAATGGCGTTCTGCTCCGCGTGTAATGCCAGTGAGCAACCGCCCTTGGAATCGCGTGGACAACCTGTTTCAGGAAATTCGACATCACAATTATGGGTTCCCGCGGGTGGGCCATTATAACCAATTGAAATGATTCGCGTGTCTTTGGTAAGCACAGCTCCAACATGCCGCTTCACACAATGCGAACGCTTGGCCAAATTCACTGCCAGCTCCATAAAAATGTCATCAAATGCGGGGCGTGTCGTCATGGTGCAAAATCTTAATAAGCTCAATTTAACCAATAATCAAGGCTAACTACATCTGTTCAAGCTTATGTCAAACATCTAAAAAGTTTTCTCCTAACTTTATGCTTTATCATAAAAATAAGATTTTAGCCCTTACCTATAAGTCAGGGCACGAAAATAACCAATCCTATGCTATGAAGTATCTTTTGATTTTTGCTTTAGTTGCAGGTAGCCTACATGTAAAGGGTCAAAATTCTGCTGAACTTGAGAAGAGGAATGGCTTTAAAGATATCAAGCTTGGCACCCTGGTCGACTCTGTAAAGGGTGCTGTTTTTAAAAGTGAGTATACCAATAAGGAAGGTCAGCTTTCTAAAATATACATGGTAGACCATCCCAATTATAAAAGTATTGGCGATGTGATCGTAGAAAGCGTAGAATTGACTTCATACAAAGGACTAATTTATAGCATTAAAGTTATCACCGTAAAAGACACTCGCTTGATGAAAGGAATGGAGCTTGCCTTAGGAAAAGCAGAATGGGATTTGCGCAACGAACAATACTTCTGGAAAGCCGAAAGCCTTAGCTTAACATTTAAGGCTGTTGAAAAAGATAAGATTGAGCTTACTTATACTTCCTTACCTGTTTTGAAAAAAATGAAGGATGATAAAAAGAAGGAAGTGGAAGATATAGCGGATGACTTTTAAGTCATCCGCCATTTCATCAATTATCCTTTATAATAAATTCTGTAAATGACCCCTGCCTGATCATCTGACACAAGCATAGAACCATCTTCAAGGACTAATACATCTACCGGTCTGCCCCAAGACTTTTGCTCTGCTTCATCTAACCAACCGCTTGCAAAGGTTTCATACGCTGTGGATGTTTCTGCATTTTCCACTTTTACCATGCTTACTTTATAGCCACTCTTTTTAGATCTGTTCCAGCTGCCGTGCTCTGCTATGAACAGATTGTTTCTGTAGGCCTCCGGGAAATTAGTGCCAGTGTAAAATTTGAGTCCTAATGGCGCCACGTGCGCACCCAGATTTTGTGCAGGCTTTACAAACTTCTCACAAGGTTCATTCTTTCCAAAATCAGGGTCACTGATGGTGCCGCCATGGCAATAGGGATATCCGAAATGCTGGCCTGCTTCGGTAATACGATTCAATTCGCAGGGAGGCATATCATCTCCCAACATATCGCGGCCATTATCAGTAAACCACATTTGCTTTGTTTCAGGATGCCAGGTAAAACCTACAGTATTGCGAACACCATTGGCATAAATCTGAAGGTCTGTACCATCCTTGTTTATAGAGGTGATGGACGCATAAATCTCCTTTTCTGATTTACAAATATTACAAGGGGCACCTACGGGCACATACAATCTGCCATCAGGCCCGAAGGCAATGTACTTCCAGCCATGGTGTGTTTCTGTTGGATAATCTTCTTTAATAACCGTTGGCGTTAATGTCTTGCCTAGATTAGCTTCAATGTCTGCATACTTGGTAATGCGGCTTACTTCTGCCACATATAAATCACCATCGTTCACAGCAACACCATTGGGCATATTGAGTCCAGATGCAATTACCCAGCGTTTGTCGGCCTTCAAATCGCCATCGGTGTCCTTCACAGCGTACACTTTATCGCCATTCCTGTTACCTACGTAGAGGGTTCCTTCCGGGCTCATGGCCATGGAGCGCGCGTTGTTGACTTCGGCATAGACTTCTATAGCGAAGCCGGCAGGCATTATAATCTTGTCGAGTGGTAAGGTCTTAGCATAGTCGCTAATGGCCGCCTCACCTCCTGCTGGTATCACTTTGGCCTCTTCTTTCTTAGCGCTATTGCAGCAGAGCACTGTAGCAGCCATCGAGAGTATCAATAATTTTTTCATAACATCAATTTTATACGAAAATAACGTTTTAACCAGTGAAAGAACCAGTTTTTCTGTAAGTGGTTGATTGAGGTTTTGATGATTACCTAAGTTGAGTTGCTTATTTTTGCACCATGATTTCGATTACCAATCTTTCTTACTTTATCGGAGGCCGGGCTTTATATGAAAACGCCAACATGTTTATCAAGCCAAAGGATAAAATCGGACTGATTGGCCTTAATGGAAGGGGGAAATCTACCCTCCTCAAGATTATTCATGGCGAATACACCATCGACAGCGGATCGGTCAGTAAAAGCAACGATTGTACCATTGGCTTCCTGAACCAGGATCTTCTCTCCTACCAATCCGATGACGCCATCGTAACGGTAGCCATGGAAGCTTTTAAGGAGGCTGTTGACACGCAAAGACAAATAGAGCAAATACTGCACAAGCTTGAAACAGAATACGCTGATGACCTGGTTGAGAAGCTTACCCGCTTACAGGAAAAGTTCGAGCAATTGGACGGTTATTCCATGCAGGCGAAGGCAGAAGAAATTTTAGAAGGTATCGGCTTTTCCACACAAGATTTACATCGACCCTTGCGGGAATTTTCAGGAGGATGGCGTATGCGTGTGATGCTGGCCAAACTACTACTCGAAAAGCCCTCCTTGCTGATGCTGGATGAACCTACTAACCACTTGGATCTTCCATCGATTGAATGGGTAGAAAACTATTTAAGGAACTATGAAGGTGCTGTAATCGTAGTATCACACGATCGCTACTTTCTCGATAATGTAACCAGCAAGACGGTTGAAGTAACGCAGGGTCAGCTCATCACCTATGAAGGTAACTATTCATTTTACCTGGAGGAAAAAGAACTGCGAAAGGAAATTCAGAATAATGCTTTTGAGAATCAGCAAGCGAAGATCAGACAAACAGAACGTTTCATAGAGCGCTTCAAAGCCAAGGCAACCAAAGCCCGACAAGTACAGTCGCGGGTAAAAGCCCTGGACAGAATGGATCTCATTGAAGAAGTAGTGGATGATACGGCAGCAGTTAATTTTCGTTTTCGCTTCAAGCAGCAACCCGGGCGCTACATCATTACTTTAAAAGATGTATCAAAGGCTTACGGGCCCTTAGAGATTTTAAAAAGCAGCAATGCCACCATTGAACGCGGGGATAAAATTGCCCTGATCGGTGCCAATGGAAAAGGAAAGTCAACCCTGTTACGTATTATCTCAGGCACAGAGACTATACAGGGAGAAAGAACTTTGGGCTATAATGTTATACAGGGATTTTTTGCACAGCATCAACTGGAATCATTAAAACTTGACAATGAAATTATCGAAGAAATGAAACAAGCGGGCTCTGGTAAAACGGAGCAAGAGTTGAGAAATGTTTTGGGTTGCTTTCTATTTTCGGATGATGATCAGTACAAGAAAATAAAGGTACTATCAGGAGGAGAGAAATCAAGAGTGGCCCTGGCGAAAACCCTGATTTCAGAAGCCAACTTCTTATTACTGGATGAACCCACCAACCACCTGGATTTTATATCTGAAAACATTTTGATCCAGGCCTTGCAACAATATGAAGGTACTTTTGTGGTGGTATCGCACAACCGACATTTTGTAAGTCAGGTGGCAAATAAAATATGGTACATCGAAGACAAGCAGATTAAAGAATACCCAGGTACTTACGATGAATATGAGTACTGGCGAAAACAACAATCAGCACTTGCTACTTCACCAGCAAAGCTACCAGTAACGCCAAAGATTGAGAAAAAGCCAGAAGCACCCAAAAGCGATAATAGCCAAAATCGCCTCAAGGCATTAGAGAAGGAGATGAAAAAAGTTGAAGCGGATTTAGAACTTCTTCAACAACAAAAAGAAGCAGTTGAAGTAAAGATGACAGACCCTTCCGTATTTGGCAATTTCACTGAACTACAAAAGCTTCAGCAAGAGCTTTCCATTATCAATCAAAAATTGGAAGTGGTAAATAAGAAGTGGGACGAGCTGGCGGAAACAATAGACACGCTATAAAAGCAAGGGCCGCCAGTCCGAATCCAGAGCCTACGTTCGGTTGCCAGCAGCCCATTACCCAAATACAAACCCAAAAAAAAATAATTAACCGGTTTAGGTTAAAGTGAACATCCCTCCAACAAAACACTAAGTCCCAACAAGACCATTAAAAACAACAGTGCGTACAAAGAAATGTGAATCCTCTTCTGTAACCGATTCTCTAAAGTTTCCATAATGCGAGCTGTTTGGGTGTTAGACAGCCAAAAGCGGCAAAAGGTTGGAAAGCACTCTGATTATTTTAAAATATAGCGGAAACGCACGGCTACATCGAAGGTAAGCGGACTTGATTTAATCCCTAAGTCAGATTTGTAAATAGAACTAAAAGGATATCGTAATCCTGGTGCCAGGGAAATCCGGTAGTTTTCACCAAAACGATAACTAACCTCCGATCCGAATAAACCACTCACATTCAAAGGTTTGTATGGAGACTCGTCACCTCTGCCCTGGGTGGATTTTTCAAGATTCACTACTTGAGGAGTGATGGTGTTCTGCAAAAATAAATCTGTGGAGAAACCTGAGTTGATCAGAAATCCTACCTTCCTATCCATCAGTATCAAACCCGCCTGAAGCGGGAAACTGATCATTTGAATATTGTTGTTCACTGTGTAAGGACTTGTACTTAAAATCGATGATTGTGTGTTATCGCTTTTTTCAAATTGGTTAATAGAAGCAGCCATTAAGGTTGTCCCGTTGGGATTTGACACTACCGTAGTAGCCGTGTAATCTGATGTTTGCGAGATGTAGCTCATCCCTCCTTGCAATACCCATCTGTCCGAAACTTTTGTACCTACTATTACATTCACAGCATATGTATAACCAGGTGAGTTACTTTCTGAGGCTGCTGTTTGGCCAGCAGCCATTGATCTCAGAGTAGTGGCCGGGGCACTTGGACTGGTGGGTGTTGCATTACTAAAAGTACCTGCTGCAAAACCTAAGGCCGTCCAGAATTTATCATCACTCTTTTTATCAATAGCATCCTCTCCCAGATCATCATTTTCAACTACGGTGCCACTTGCCAATAATGGTTCTTGTTTTGGCTGCAACAATGGCGACTCAACAACTGTGCCCTCTGAAGTGCCTGAAGATAACATTGCGTTTGAAAGGATACCTGTATGATAGACATTAGATGAATTGCCTGACTGGGTCAAGGATTGTCCATAGTTAGCAAGACCGAAATTTTTACCTGATCCTGGTCTTTTTTGAAAGCCAATTGTTGTATTCTGTGTCTCATCACTAGCCAGGTAAAGGCTTCTGTTTTCTGTTAGTTTAGAAATTGGTGTATTGCCTGCTTGAGTAACCTGCTGGACTTTAGCTAATTCATTAAGATTATCGGTGGCGTGGTTATTTACTCCTTGCCATGGTTGCGATGGAGCATTACCTGTATTTGGAATTTCTACCTCTGCCAATGTAACATCAAATGGCTCGTTATTTTGATTCGCCCAATAAGTAAACACCCCAGAGATTATGGCGAATACAACGGAAGCCGCTGCCATCCACTTATACATAAAAACAGACTTCCGAAGTTTTTTAACCTCGGCTCTGTCCAGCTCCATCTCAATACCTTCCCACACCTGATCAGAATGCGCTGCTTCCGCATTTTGTAAGTTTCCTAACCAGCCCTCTTTCTTATCACTTGTCTCCATACTTCAATCTGTTTTCTTCTTGCTGCAGTTGCTTACGCAGCAATTCCTTGGCCCTGGCATATTGCGACTTTGATGTCCCTTCGCTTATCCCTAAAAGACCTGCTATTTCCTGATGGGTATAGCCCTCTACCGCATACATATTAAAAATTAACTGGCAGCCATGGGGCAATGACTGTATCATAGTGACTAATTGCTCAAAAGCCATATTACTAAGGCCTTCACCGGATGCGACCAAAGTGCTTTCCTGCACATCCAACATCGGAAAAAGGTATAATTTTTTACGATGCATATTCAAGGCCGTATTGACCATGATCCTCGTCATCCAGGTACTCAGCTGCGATTGACCTTTAAAATTTGATAGATGTTGAAAGATCTTGACAAAGCCTTCCTGTAAAATATCTTCAGCTTCGGGTGCAGACTTGGAATAACGCAAACAAACAGCCATCATGCGCTTGCTAAATTGCTTGTATAGCAGATGCTGACAAACTCGGTCACCTTTCAGGCAGCCGTCTATGAGCTCTTGTTCTGTATACATGCGCTGATTAGACACTGATAATTTGCTAATGGTTGGAAATCATTTCTAATTTAAAGGAATTTATGAAGAATATTCTTGCCCTACCCTTGCTGGTGCTGCTAATAGGCTGTGCCCCCCTTAACAATAGCTATGCCCCGGATGCAACGTCCATTAATTTATTAGACGATGCTGTTTTTTCATCAAGCATTAAGACGGTGCAGTTATATCCAGACAAAAACGATCCCACTAATGTATTATTACCTGCGAGTGTATTGCTGCAGGAGCAAAACCTACGCCTTGAATTCGATGACTTAGGCAATGCTTATCAATCGTATTCAGTTAGAATTACCCATTGCAATGCAGACTGGACCAAGTCAAGCCTTGCTAACCTCGATTTAGATCGGAAGAGCA
>JALHOT010000038.1 GCA_022842845.1 Cyclobacteriaceae bacterium
ACCGTTGCACTCGTTGGTACATAACTAAACGTAGCACCACTGCAGATCGATGCCGGTGTTAAGGTGCTGCTCAACGCTGGCGTAGGATTTACCGTAAATGTAAAAACCTGTGAAGTTCCTGCACATGTACCGTTGTTGGCTGTGACGGTGATAGTCGCAATCAAAGGAGAAGTGCCTGTATTCGTAGCAACAAAACTGCTGATGTTACCAGCCCCACTTGCTGCAAGCCCTATTGATGTGTTATTGTTTGTCCACGTATAGGATGTGGCGTTTGTTCCTGCAAAGGCAACAAGCACAGAATTATCTCCATTGCAAAGCACTTGATCAGCCACAACATTTACAGTAGCTGTTGGTATAACAATGGTTGTTATTGCATTGCTAACATCCGTGCAACCTCCGCCACCTGTTACGACAACTTCTAACTGATCGCCATTGGACAAGGTATTGGTCACATAAACATTAGAAAGCCCTGATTGAACCGGAGAACCAAAATTTCCATTTAAAACAAAGTCATAATTAGCCGAACCAATAGGCGTTGCCGTAAAAGTTATAGAAGTACCCTGACAAATGGAATTATCACTATCGCTGCTCACCAGGTTGGCGGTGATTCCGGAAATGACATTTAAAGTAACAGGCGTAGCAGCACCTCTACAGCCAGCAACGGTTTGAGTCACATAAACCGTAGTTACACCGGCAACAGCCGTACTAAATCCTAATTCAACAGCAGTAGGTGCTGTAGGAACAGCAACAGCAAGAGAGCTGGTTAAAGCAGCATTACTCCACCATTGTATACCGAGGCCCGCAACTGTTGGAGGGGTAATTGTTGCCCCTACGCAATAGGTGCTTGGACTAAAGGTTACAACAGGAGCTGAAGGGGCTGCGGTAACATTTACCGTAATATCATCTGTATCCTGACAACCATTGGCGTCTTGAACAGTAAGCGTATATAATTGACTAACTGCACCTGTAGACGTAAAGGTTGGATTGGCAAGGGTAGCATTATTAAGGCCTGTTACCGGATTCCAACTATAGGTATAACTCCCTGCTCCACCGGTTGCCGAAGGACTTCCACCTAGAATTGTCGTCTGTCCATCACATAGATCGGCTGTGACAGCTCCGGCATCTGCCGTAGGAATGGCACGCACCGTTAAGGTAATGGGTGTTGCTAGTCCTCTGCATCCATCTGAATTTATCTCTGTAACATAAACAGTTTTACTATTAGCCACTGTATTATCAAAACCTAGCTGCGCATTCGTAGGTGTTTCAGAAGTTATCAAAAGTGTGGTAAGCCCTACATTGCTATACCATTCATAGGTGCTTCCTAGAACGGGTGTGGTAATAAAAGGAGCGGTTATAGCTTGATTAACACAAAAGGTATTAACAACAAAAGTAACTGCCGGAGCAGAAGGCAATGTATTGACGGTAATTGTTGTTACCTCAGTATCCATAATTCCATTGGCATCGGTAACAGTAACTGTATAATTTTCATCAGCCGTAGGACTGGCGGATGGGTTCGCTACATTGGTTGCGGATAAGCCAAGTGCAGGTGACCATGCATAGGTAAAGGGAGCATCCCCTCCACTTGACACACTTGCCAATAACGCTACGGATTGGCCATTACAAATTGAAGTACCGGCACCAATGTTGATGGCTGCTACCGGTCCAGCCCCTAAGAGCCCTGTAAAAGCTGAGGTTTGAGCAGCCGTTAATACAGCTCCGGCAAATTCTGCTTCATTATTAGCAACATCCAAGGTTGTAGATTTCAGCCAAGGATTAGAGTCGCGGTTGAATGAACCATTCAACTGCGCAGTACTGATCAAATTTTCGGTGCCATTAATGTCTGCATTAAGGTAGGTGGCCACAACATCTACTGTTACCCCTGCAGATGAGGTTACATTCCAGTAACGGCTAAGAAAATTTGTTGTGCTGGCATTGTTAGGGTGCTTTGCATCCACCACAGAAACGCCTATGGTTGAGGCCCCGTTTGAAGTCAGCTGTATGGGAGAGTATTCTACAGTGCCTGTATTATCACCAACAGGGAATGTAAAAGAACCTACTCCGCTAAAAATTTTTCTCACCTCACTGCCGCTGTTGGCGATGATCATTCTCGTAGCCGAGGGTGTTCCGGCAATGCTGGCGCTTGCTCCTAGGGTAAGAACATAGTTACCTACCAGATTAATGTTACCATTGGTTAAGGTCAGCACTCCTTCAACCGAAAAGTCTCCAACTGCCAAAGCTTGGCCACTAGCCAGGTTAATGGCGAGATTTTGGTACGATACCGGGTAGATTGTTTGATTAGTGCCTCTGTAATTAACGGTGTTCCCTGCCGCTGAAGCATCAATTGTACTTAAGCTAAGAGCACCTCCAAGACTTAATGATGAACCAATCCCTTGCACGATGCTTCCGCTTCCACTTAGAGATGTATTTACAATTAAGCTGTTGGCATTTGTTAGAGCTACATTAGAGGCAAGATTCGGGATTGTGAAATTACCTGTGAGTGTTTGAGGATTTACATTGAAAGTGTGAAGACCTGTCCCTGCTGTAAAAGAACCGCTGTTGGTTACACCACCTTCAAATGTTATGTCTTTGTTCACAGCGTTGTTCCAGGTAGCACCGGTATTGATAGTTACTAATCCACCAAAGGTTTTAGTGCCGGCTGTTGAAGTAAAATTTAAGGCACCACTGGCTCCACTCCCAATTGAAGTTGTTCCTACAATCGAAAAGTCAAAGCCGGCAAGATTTAAAGTAGTTCCATCGTTCACTTGTAAAGCACCACCAACAGCAAGATTATCCAACGTGGTGGTGGATGATGTTCCAGAGAGGATAAGATTGCCAGAAATATTTGTGGTTCCCGCTTGAAGGGTTTTAACTCCGCTGCCGGATAATGTTAAATTCGAATAATTAACATCTTTAACAGTTTGTGCTGCACCGGTATAATTAACGAGGTTAGGGAAGTTGGTAGTTGCATCAAGTCCTGTAATGGCAGAGGTACCTTGAATATTAAGTGTAGATCCGTTAGCTTGAAGAATTATTCCTGTTCCACCTAGGGAAGAAACTGCCGTAAAATTTCCATTATTTGTTAAGGTAATACCTGTAACCGTAACCGTTTGAATGGAAATAATACCTGTTAGCTGCTGGGGATTATTTCTAAAAGTGTAGTTAGCTGCCGCAGTACCAGAACTAAACGTACCATTATTAGTAATTCCTCCCTCGATAAAAGGATCTTCATTCCCGGTGTTATTCCATGTACCCCCTGTATTTATGGTGATCAGTCCGGTAAATATTTTGGTGCCAGTTGCACTTGATATTATTAAGCTACCGCTTAGACCTGACCCAACATTAGTTACTCCATTAACAGTAAGATTGAAACCAGCGGCCGTAAATGTACTGCCATCTCCTATAGTTAAGGAACCTAGAGAAATTCCTGCAACAGTAGTGGTGCTTACAGTGCCTGAAAGAACCAAATCACCTGATATAGAGGTAGTACCTGTTTGTAGGGTTTTGGCCCCTGAACCAGATAAAGTAAGATTAGTATAGTTTACGCTGAATATGGTTTGTGCTACACCGTTATAATTGACATTAGTATTTGTGCCGTTTAATATAATAGTTTCTACTCCACCACCACTATTTGTGATACCTGTTTCCAGAAGTAAAGTTCCAGATTGGAGACCGGATGCATTTGAAAAGGTTGAAGTATTTCCTGCACCTTCAGTAGTAACATTAACTACACCATCCACGTCAAGAGTACCTTCTTGAAGATTAAATGTAGAATTGACAAATCTAGTCCCTCCTTGAAAACTTGCAATTGTAAGCCCACCTGAAATATTGAAATTAGAAATACTTGAATTAATAGTAGCTGTGATAGTTCCTGCTACCCCTGTGTTATCGGCTCCTAAAGTCACCGAACCACAACTTAATGTTCCTCCTCCTTGAATTATAGAAATCGTATTTCCTATATCTGTATCTCCAGATTTTGTGATGGCTCCTGAAATTGTAAGTGTAAAAGGAGTGTTAACCGTAAGTGTGGAAGTAGCTGCACCTGTATTACTAAATGTGAGCGAACTTGCAAAAGCGTCCGCAGTTACAATTATTTCATCACCAGCAGAAATTATGACGATATCATCTGCATCAGGAATACCATCTACATCAGAACCAACGTCTGTCCAACTGCCAGCCACATTCCAATTACCTGACCCAGCAACATTGGAAGTAAAAGTACTTACCTGCCCCCAACTCTCCCCCGCCACAAAAAGCAAGGCAAGCAGTATCGTTGCCCCATAGAATTTTTGACTCAAAAAATTAGTAAAGACTCTTTTCAAGGTTTAGTGGTTAATTAGCCTTCAAATTCACTTCTATCGTATTAAATGGCTTTAAGGCTTTAATGACTTTATATGCTCGCTTTGCGGCAAGACTGAGGATTAAAAGTTTCACTTTCGGTTCATTAACAAGTGAAGAACTTTTAAAGCGCTCTAAGACATTAAGTTAAGGCCAACTAACAGTTTAAATATTCAAATAACTTCAAAAGTAACCTAAAAAAAGCTCTAAAGTCTAGTTCAGAAACTGTCCGACCGAATTGACTTTGATGAGCATCATTTTTTGCTGGTTTCCCAGGGTACCCGTGCCAATAATGACAATTTTTCCATTAGGTAATTCTGCTACCCCAGCCCCTTCGTATGTTCCTTCTGCCCCAAAAACTTGTGAATTAAGGATTTGGCCCAAAAAATTGAGCCTGACTAATACCAGCCTTGAGCGAGTTTGGGTACCAATTAGAAATTCTTCATTGGCAAGTAGCAGATAATCACCACTTTTTGTTGGTGCCGAGGAAATGCCATTGATTTTTCCCGCTAAACTAAGATTCAACCTTTGGTTGCCTCTATTAATATGTTGATCAGGGCTTGTTTGAAGTTGGCTATTCAATACGACAAAATAAACCTGGCCGCTGGCTGTACTTCCTGTAAGCAAAACACTGCCGTTTCCAGAGTTTACTCTTGCATGAGATAGCTGATAGGATTGACCAGTTTCTGAAATCTGTACAAAAGAACCCGTACCACCAATATTACCCGAGGCATCGATAGGTGCCTTAAAAAAATGCAAGTCCCCTTGAGGATTTGCCTGCATGAACATGGTGAAATTGTTAACACCCTGCTCAATTATCTTGATGCCTTTGTCATTATTCCCATTCTCTCCCCCGACATCCCAAAGGCTCTCGATTGGCCCAAGATAATCTAGATTCGCATCTAGTCGGAAATTAAACGGATCAGTAAGATTCGAAGGATCCGGAGGATTACTGACAAGTATGGAAGTTGTACTCCCAGTTAATAAAAAACCATCACCACTCAATTGCAGCGGTGTTACTGAAACCAATTCCTCATCTCCCGGATAAGTATAGACCACAGAATCGAGCACATTAAGATCGGGTGATATTTTAAGAAGTTTGGCATCTCTGTCTCCAGGGCCAATAGTTTTCTGCACGGCTACGACATAATTGCCGTCAAAGGTAGGTTCTATATCTACTGCTACTTCCGGAAAAGCACTTGAAACTGCCTCTCCATAAAACCTGCTGGATAAAATCTCACCGGTTGAGTCAATCTTGGTAACAAAAAAACGCTGAATATCGCCCTGACGTGAGTTGCCCAATAACAGCATAGTGCCGTCAGCATTCACGACAAGGTCAACCCCTTGCTGATTGCCTCCCGCACCATAGTACTTCACGAAATAATTCTTAAAATCAGGTTCAACAGAGCGATCAGTTTCGCAGCCAAGCAAAACGATCAACATCAGCATAAGCGATATATAAAGAGAGCCCTTAATCATTGTCTTGCTCTTTAACATCTTTCAAAACACCGCGCGTACTTCTCGCCCTTTTTAACTTTCTCGGTTTATACAGGGGCTTAATGTAACCTACACTAATCATGGCTTGATCTAACCTAAAAAAATCATCGACATAACCTGCTGCAAAAGTTGGCTCATCACTGCCCACTACAGCATAATCTCTAATGAGTCTATCCTGACGCACCACATTATTGAGTCCAAAAGAATAGCGAACATCCACAAACAAATAATCTAGCTTATACTTCCATCTGAAGCCTGCCCCTACATGAGCTGCTCTGTTAATAACATCCCTTCTAAAAGCCACATCAATATCCAGTTCTGTAGTCTGTTCTGCGAAGCCTTCATCTGCTGTTTCACCAGGGGTTCTATCCACTACTAAAAAATTCTGATTCGCTGATAACAGAGCACTTCCCGATAGACCTGCATAGGCATAAGGACTCAGGCCTTTGCGTATATAGGTGTACTTAACAGATAATGGCATATGCAAGGCTAGCTGGTCCTCCGTCATCGTGAGGTTGTCATCTGTAAATATTTTGTCTTGAAAATAACCGTAGGAGGTATTTACGAAATCAAGACCTAACTCGGCCGTTAATCTGTCGTTATAATTCCAAATAATTCCTCCACCAAGAGCCCACCTGGGTCTTATCGAATATTGTTGACGACTTCCCGGTGTTACATTGTGATCAGTAATTACACGCGGCATAGTGACATTCCCAGCAGCATGGGCAAACCAGGAAAAAATGGGCGTAGCTGTGAATTTCTTGCTTAAGTAAACAACGTCAATCGGATCCCGATCCGGGCTACTTACGTACTCAGGATTTGCCTCAAGTAACTTTAGGTAACTATCCTCTGCCGCAAGGGGGTTTTCCAAGATTAAGTAAGTCTGTGTTAACAGCTGATAAGCCCTGACTCTTTGTTCTTTGGTAAAGGTATTGGTTTCAAGGCATGGCTTTAATATGGCTTCCAAACCATAAAAATGGCCTGCATTGAACTCGTCATTGGCGAGTGTCAATGTTACTTCAGGATCACACTTGTCTTGGGCATGTAACGATGGTATGGCCAGCATAGCAAGCAGACTCACCGTCAACCACAAGGATTTTAGTAGTCGTCTATCAATAAGCCTACGCATGTTATTTCTTGCTTAATATCTTTTCCTACATAAGTCTCCCATTCGTAGCGACTCATGTTTCGCTCAAGTTTGTTACAAATTTCATTTTGAAGAATGGTTGGATCCGTTGGCCATATTCTGATTTCTGATTCATAGGTTGTAGTAATCAGGTAATCGGAACCTTTGGCAAAAGCGATATCCCAGATAAAGCCATCATTATTATCCATTACCACAGGTAGATCTTCTGGATTTCTGATGACCCACATTTGTAAGCGTTTGTCAGAGCCTGCACTGGCAAGTAGTTCACCATCAGGGCTAAATTCAATATCATACACGGCTGCTTTATGGCCGGTAAATTGGCGGATAATTGTCTTGCTGTTTAATCCATAGAATTTGACGATTCCGCGCTTATTACCGGTGTCTTCCGTGCCGAAGCCTACGAGAGTGTCAGAGGGGTGAAACTTAACTGTCATAATTCTGCTGTTCGCCTCCTCCAAAATAGTCTGCATAGTATTCTTCACTAAATCAATCATCATCAATTTGCCTGTCCACGTGCCCCCTACAGCCATGGTCCCTGCTTTATTGATATGTAATGATTTAATAGGTGCCTGGCTGCCCATCAGTTTTTTACTGGAACCATTATTATTTACCTGCCATACAGCATTAGCAGTACTCACAATAAAGCCTTGTCCATTAGGTAGTGCCTCGGCATCATGAACAGTGGCGCCTAACCTGGCAATGGCTGGCTTTGACTTGCCTTGATTCAAATCAAAAATTTGCACAAAAGATGAATCGCTGGCATTTAATAAATACCTGTCATCTTTTGACAAGGCAACAGTTCTGTTAGGATATCGGTTCTCCATGGCTGTTGGCACTATATCCTGGCTATCGAGATTTCCTTTATAAATTCTGCCATCAGCACCTGCAGCATAGAAGGTATTGTTGTTAGAAGATATAGCTACAGAGTTTATTCTGTTGCGCGATACTCCCGGTACTTTAAGCGCATTATAACTATTGCCTTTAATCCTGGTCAAAGCTGTGTACAAAGCGTTATGAATGAAGGGGTCGTACTTTTTACCTTCATAGCGGGTGTTAAAAATATAAGCTTGCTTTGCCAACAAACCTGCCAGGTTTTTGTCGTCATCCATTTGAATGGATACCCCCGCCATGGCCCTTGCCTTGGTAAGCATGAGTAGTTTATTTGCTCTATCAAACTCTCTATTGGCCGTTACTAAGTTTTCAGCGGCCTTTCTTCTTTGTACTTTGGCCGTATCGCGTTCTTGCTGGGCTATGGTTAAGTTCTTTTGTGCTTCTTCTTTGGCAGCCTCTTCTGCTAACACCGCAGCCTGAATTCGAATCAATGCTTTCTCTAAATTTTCTTTAGCCTCCTCAGCAATATCTTTTTGGCGGGTAGCTTCTTTTTCTCTGTCTACTGCCAACTGCCTTGCTTTTTCAGCTTCATCTGATTTTTCTAAAGCCAGTTTAGCCTGCGCTTCGGCCCGCTCGGTTTGTTGCAAAGCTTCCAAACGCTGGGTATAACCAAATACCAGGAATAAAATAGAAATAATAGTAGCTCCCCCTAAAATGATGGCCGTAATTCTGGCCCTGCGCAATTGCCGCTTTTGCAGTAATTCCTGGTTCTTTAATTCAGCCTCATAAGTAATGCGGCTGGAATCCAGAAACACAATCGCACGCTCAAAAGCTTCATCGTAGCGTTGTGCCCAAGCCCGTGTTGGCTTTTGCTTTTTCTGCCAGTTAAGCGCCAACTGCAAATCTGGTGGTCGCCACAAACCGGTTTTACCGATTTGGTACATTGCAGCTGCATCAGACAAGCGCTTATACATTTGAGCAGACTCAAATTCATCAGCTACCCAAACATTCAAGCGAGTCCAGATTCGCATTAAACTTTCGTGCGAAATTTCAATGAGCGAGTCTGAGCTTAAAGGAATATGGGCGGCCGGCATCAGGAATGAGCGTCCTGATTTACGAAAATGATCCACCACGCGAATGACATCCTGTTCGTCAGCGTCAGCCAATTCACTCAGTAATGATATTTTGCTAGGTCTTCTGGTACCCCTGTTATCTTGTCTCTTTTCAGTAATACTTTTAAAAAGAACCTCAGCTATTTCCTTTTCACGAGGTGTAAGTTCTTCAAAAGCTTCGTTTGCGTGTTGCGACAAGGCCTGGCTTACCTTACCAATAGCATTGTAGTGGCGAATGTCAAGTGGTTCGCCCGGATCACGGTTTACCAACCAATAATCCCAGGTGCGCATCAGCGCATGCTGAATAATCGGCAATTGATCTTGCTCATTGCCCACATCATTCAAAATGCGCTTTAATAAACGAGGAGAAATTCTGCCGCCTGCCACTGCAACAGGACCTTCAATAGCCATTTTCTTTTGGTCGCGCGTCATTTGCGGTACCAGGTAATTGCTATGGTTGATCAGTGTGGTTAAGCCAGGGAACACAGAACACGATCCGATGAAATCAGATCGCATGGTGAGGGCTATGTAAACAGGCACTTTCGTTTGTTGAACTGCCGTCAACACGAGGTTCACATACGCTTGTGCTTCATTAAAAGCCTCATCAGGGTTGTGGCTCTCAGCATATCGGAAAAGTTCTTCAAACTGATCGACCAGGAAGAAGACGTTCTCGTCACGCTCATCTTGCATGTATTTGGCTATATCTACCAAACCATTAGAACTATTGCGCAATACGGAACTAATAATTGAACGATGGATCTCTACATCTGCCAGGTCTATTTTGCTGCGCAGTAAAAGATGATCCACTATTGAATTCGTAAGGCTTTGTATAGGGGATGTGCCTGGTCGTGAAGTGATTACCTGCCAATGCGGCCCGGTTTGCGTCATGAAACCGCCATAGAGTACCGGCACCAAACCGCAGTACATCAACGATGATTTACCGCTGCCCGAGTAACCCATAACGCTTACAAAGCGATTGGCCGAGAGCTTGAGTAAGATTTCATCTGATTGGCCCTCTCGCCCAAAGAAAAGATGGCATTCATCGATGGTAAACGGCCTTAAACCCGGGAACGGATTAAGCGTTCCAGGTTCAATGTCTACCATTGACTCCTGCGACAGGGATACGGGACTTTCGATATGGGCCTGCTGGCTTTTCATTTCAGCAGAATTTTCGCCTTGCCAACTGCTTGGGGGACAGCAGGAGTCAAAAACTCAGTTTAAAAAATTATCCTAACTTCAAAAATTATAAAAAAATATTGAAAACCAATGGATTATCTCAAATATAAGCTATAAACTGATCTGCCAACTTCACATGGTCTGATAACAACTCGTAAAATTGGTTCTTATCAAATTTCATCAAGAGACTATCACGGGTCGTTCGCGCTCTGTTAAAGTTGGCAAAGCCTTCTTTTACAATCATCTCTCCAATAAACTGACCTTCACCATAAAAAGCCATGAGCTCTCCACCTTTAAAAAGCTCCAAATTACCCGACACCACTAAGTAGAAGTAATCATTTTGCTGATCGTCCAAAACAATAACTTCTCCCTCTTTGACTACAATTTCATCACTGATATCAGCAATGTAAGACAACACAATGCCCGGCACCTCTTGGAATAATTCAATCTTACTTAAGAAATGGATGCGTTCAAAAAGCATCTCCTTCCCTTCTTTCTGAATAATGGAATAGTCAAGTTTTCGTTTCTTGGCCACGCCCAGTCTACGGGTATTTTCTTGGTAAGCCTCAGGGCTCAATTGGTGTAAAGACCAAGCCGATATTTCACTCACTAAGTCATCGGGATTAAACAAGTGAGCAATCAGATCCATTTCAAAATCATTGATTTTCAATAAACCAATCTGGTAAATGATGCATGCCTTCGTCCAGCGGTTTGTTTGGGTAAAGTCTCTGTTGATCAAAAACTTAAGCACCAATTTAGAATCGAGTCTTACCCGAGGGTATATATCTTCTAAACGGCTAATCCGCTCATTATCAGTTAGGTCATCTAATACCGGTATTACTCTTTGTTTTAATTGATCCGACAAGAATACA
>JALHOT010000039.1 GCA_022842845.1 Cyclobacteriaceae bacterium
GTAAATACCGCTATCCTTTCAGGGGATGTAATGTTGGTGAAAGTCTATGATCAATTTCTCGATCTGGATGGAGACACATTAAAAGAAGTACTTCGCATCTTTAACCAATGTGCTGCTGAAGTATGCGAAGGCCAGCAGTGGGATATGGAGTTTGAAACTAAAACGAAAGTTACCGAAGCCCAATACATTAAAATGATTCGGCTAAAGACGGCTGTGCTGCTTGGCTTTAGTCTGGAGCTTGGAGCGTTGTTAGCAAAGGCAAGCGAACAAGAACGTTTGGCGCTAAAAGAATTTGGCACTAACATCGGCATCGGCTTCCAATTGAAAGATGACTTACTGGATGTTTATGCAGATAAGAACAAGTTCGGTAAACAAGTTGGGGGGGATATTATCGCCAATAAAAAGACTTACTTATTAATCAAGGCAAAAGAAAAAGCGCGAGGAAAAGATAAGCAGGAACTGGAACGCTGGCTTGGCGTTAAGAAATTCAATAAACAACAGAAGGTAAAAGCCATTACTGCTCTCTATGATAAATTAAAGATAGCGCAACTAACCGAAAGAAAAATTGAGGAGTACTTCAGCCAAGGATTTCAAGATCTTGAAAAACTAAAAGACACTCCTGAAAAACAACAACTAATCTTGTTTACTAAAGATTTAATTAATCGTCAGTCTTAACAGATCCTTTCCTTGTATAGAATAACAACCGGCCTCGATAGTTCTTCATGGTTTCGCTGAGAGTATAAAAACCAGTGCCATCACGTTGCCATGCAATCGATTCACCCTGTGGTTCGCGATCGTATGATAGTTGAATGGGTTTACTTTGCAGAAGTGCAACTATTGTTTGATTGTCAGTGCGCTTCCAATAATAGATATAATCATAATTTTTGATTAAAACTTCGGCTCCATCGGCCGAGATACCAGCGGCAACAATCCTTGTGAGAGAAAGTATACTTTTCCGCTCGGCTACTACTGTATCTCCCGAAGCAAACTCAAAAGGAATCTGATACATGCGCACAGAATCCTCGCGTTTAGAAAAAATAAATAATTCTTTCGAAGTCGGATCTAGCATCAGGGCTTCGGTATCTCTTATGCCGTCACTCAATTGAAAGGCAAGTGTATCAAACTGATCAATTACCCGGTTGCCCTCTGAAAAGACAGGTTCTTCAAACCGATAAATAATTTTGTATGCATACTGGGCTTCGTTATCACCAATATCCCCGAGATATAGATAGCTTTTGTTCTCTTCAGGTCCAGGACCAATTGTAATATCTTCCCAATCACGATTGGGTACGTTAGGCAGTTTGCAGGTCATTACGATTTCTGCCTTATCGTTAATAAGATATACTTCAGCCGGATTACCACTGTCATTGTGAGTCCAGAAATAGCCGGGATTAGTTATGCTGGCCACCAATCCAGATGCTTCTTCGAGTTTCTTATCAACTATTCCCCTTTCTTTTCCAATCGAAAATAAATCAGAAGAAGTATTCTTTTGTACGCAGCCGAGAGGAAACAAAAAAATCAATAACCAATATCTCATTGGGTCTGAATAACGTACAATAAGATTAAATAATTATTGAACCGGTAATCCTGCAGCCTTCCAGGCCTTCATGCCACCATCCATTTCATAGACAGAGTCGTAACCTTTCTCCTTCAAAATAGCGGCTGCTTTTGCACTTCGAATACCCGAGCCGCAATAAACAAAAATAGGCTTGTGTTCAAGGTTGCCCAACTTCTCGGCAAAGGCATCGTCATAAACAATATTAATGGCGCCTGCCAATGCCCCTGCATTTACTTCCTCCACTGTACGAACATCTAACAAGATAGCACCTTCTGTAGCCTTGTATTGGGAATCAAAATCCACAGGTGACAATAATGACCCTGTCTTATTTTCCGTGCAAGCGAATAAGAATAGAAAAATAAAATACTTCTTCATGGTTATTGCATTTGGGTAAATGCAAAGGTACAAACTTTATCGCTTACTGATTTTATTGCCCGATATGTTTCGTTGACGCGAACATTTAAAGCGATCAACATCATCTTTCCTCAGTCTGGCAAACTTGGTCTTTCGTCCGTTCACACGTTCGCGCCATAGTCTCCAGCTGGAGCGTTTGAGTGACTTTCGCATCACCTCAACCACCTGATCCTCTGAAAGACCAAATTGAATTTGAATAGCCTCAAAAGGGGTGCGGTCTTCCCAGGCCATAGCAATAATGCGATCTGTATCTTCTTCTGAAATCATCATTACGTTAAACACGCAAAGTGTTTGTTTGTTAAGGATGGCATGAAGGGCGTAAAAAAATCAGATCTGCCCACCAAAATCTGCAAGACCTGCGAGCGTCCCTTTATCTGGCGCAAAAAGTGGGCAAAGAATTGGGATGCCGTACTCTATTGCAGCGAAGGGTGCAGAAAATTTAAAGCAAAAAATACTACGCTCTGAGTGCATTTAATAGCGCGAAACCGCCAGAGATCCCTACTCAACTCCAACAAAGTAGTACCTTTACTGCATGAACCCGGTACAGGATTATATAGCGGAACAGCGGCCCACACAAAGGGAAATTATGTCTGTTTTGCGTGGTTGGATTCTTGACCTTGGACCACATACCACGGAAAAAATCAGTTATAAAGTTCCCTTCTTCTCTTTCTACGGACCTATTTGCTATCTTAATCCTGTTAGTGAGGGCGTTGATCTGAGTTTCACTCAAGGAGCGAGCTTAAGCAGAACGCACAAAATAGTAGAGCGCAAAGGCCGGAAAACTGTCGCCTCAATACGATTTCATAGTTTAGCAGAATTAGAAGAACACGAGGATGAACTAAGGTTGATTCTCAATGAAGCCGCCATCCTGAATCAATATCTCTTTAATCAAAAAAAGAAAAAGAAGTGAATTACGAAGAAGACTTAATTGAAGACGATGAGGAAGGTCTCTTCGAACATCACCGGATTGTTGCAGACGCAGGGCAAAGTTTACTGCGCATCGATAAATTTTTGATGGCCCGGTTGCCCAACGTTACCCGAACCAAAATTCAGGACGGTATTCACGAAGGGTTTGTAAAAGTGAACGACACGGTGGTGAAGCCCAATTACAAAGTTCATCCACACGATGTACTCACGGTTTCATTTCCAGAACCTCCTCGCGACACCGATGTGCTGCCGGAGAATATTCCCCTCAACATTGTTTATGAAGACGATCATTTACTGATAGTAAATAAAGCTGCGGGCATGGTAGTACATCCCGCCTATCAAAACTGGAGTGGCACCCTGGTGAATGCCCTCACGTTTCACTTTCAGAATTTACCGCAGATGGAAGGCAACGATGGCCGGCCGGGACTTGTACATCGCATCGATAAAGATACTTCTGGCTTGCTGGTGATCGCTAAAACAGAAAAGGCGATGACTTCACTGGCTAAACAATTTTTTGATCATTCTATCGAACGCACTTATCAGGCAATAGTATGGGGCGTGCCCGAGTTGCCACAAGGAACCATCAACGTAAATGTTGGACGCAGTTTAAAAGACCGCAGGGTTACCACAGCTTTTCCTGAAGCGGATTTTGGCAGAACAGCTATTACACACTACAAATTATTGCAAGACCTGCGATACGTTTCACTTATTGAATGTAAACTGGAAACCGGTCGCACACATCAGATACGTGCCCACATGAAATTTATCGGGCATCCGATTTTTAATGATGCGACCTATGGTGGAAACGAACCACTGAAAGGAACTGTGTTTTCAAAGTACAAACAGTTTGTAGACAACTGTTTCAAAATCATTCCGCGACAAGCGTTGCATGCCAAAACGTTGGGCTTCATTCACCCCGCAACAGGTGCGCATATGCAATTCGACTCCGAGCTTCCGGCTGATTTTAAGGAAGTGATGGAGAAATGGGAGAATTATGTGAAGTATAATTAGCAGGACCAGCTCACTGATAATTCTTGTGATGAGCTTTACGCACACATAACAATTTAGTAATCTGAAATTTTTTGGGGGTCGAAGTCCCTTCAGGTGTGTGGGGAACACCTGCTATCCCGTAAGGTGAGGGAGATTAGGCTGCTAAACGCAGCTTCTTTTTATTCTTCTCCTGGCGCAGTGCCTGTCTGATTTCCTTCATCGCTTCCTTCTTGAAAGCTTTATAATCCGGAGTTCTTTCAGGCTGGCTGAGAATGCTTCTGATGTAGGTAAGCACCTCTTCCATTTGCACCTTGTCCATGGCATCCAGACTTTGCAGGATGGCAAGCTTTGGTGATTGTAACATACAATTAGTGGTTGTTGTCAATACAAATAACGGAAATTAATACGGTGAGGTTCAACAGGTAAGCACCGATTTAACTGAAACGTAATATTCAGAGCGAAATCGTACAAAAACGAGTTATCTCAGATCTTTTAAGGCCGCAACAAACGTGTCAAGTTCCTGGGTGGTTGTGTATAGATTAGGCGTAATCCGGCAGCCATGTACCCCGGCTCCATCAATGGCTACGGTATAAATTTTATATTTCTTCAGAAGTGTATCGGCAAGATCTTGCGGCTTCATTCCTTTCACACCTACGTTTCCAATTCCGCAATGACGTGTTGGATCGGCAGGAGTATTTACTTCAATATGAGGAAGCGTGCGGACCTTGCTTGTCCAGTAGGTTTGTAAATATCTGAGTCGGCTTTCCTTTCGTTCGCGACCAATCTTTAAATAAAAATCAATTGCATCAGCAATGGTCAGGTCGGTATGCACTGGGTGTGTACCAATCTGGTTCAGGCGGGCAATATCATTTTCATCGGTAACGCCCGAGGCAAGCAAAGGCCACACGTGCGAGGCATTACCTTTTTTCACATATAAAATTCCTGCCCCCAGTGGAACACTCAACCACTTATGAAGGCTGGCACCATAGTAATCGCAATTTAAATCACTGATAGAGAAATTAAGATGTGCAAAAGCATGTGCGCCATCCACCAACACCTGCACACCTTTGCTATGAGCCATATCGCAAATTTTACGCACTGGCAAAACCTGACCGGTGATGTTAATCATGTGGCACACCATCAGCAATTTGGTTTTGGCTGTAATGGCGTTTGCATAAAGATTAACAATCTCTTCGTCTGATGTGGGATGATTAGGAACGGATATGATCTTGTTTATTATGCCATGTTTTTTCTCCATCAGCTTAAACATATTAAGCATGGAGCCATAGTCTTGTTCGGCCATCACCGCTTCATTATCGGCCTTCCAGTTTAGTCCGCCAATAACGAGGTCAAGTGATTCTGTGGTATTGCGGGTGATCACTAACTCTTCAGGTAGGCAGCCAGCCAAGTCCGCCAGCTTAGCGGCCATTTTTTTCTTATTGTCCCACTGCACCGTGCGCATGTAATACGAGCCCTGATAGTTTACTTCACGGATGTGGGCTATCTGTTTTTCTAAAATCTCTTGTGGCAAAAAACAGTAATAGCCGTTCTCCAGGTTAATGTAGTCGGGTTTGAGTTTATACCCACCCCGGATTGCTTCCCAAAAGTCTTCATCTCTGGCCAGTTCATCAGCGGGTCTATGGTCGTTTTCCATCACTAATAATTCCAGGCTTTGCCAAAGGGGCACCCCGGCAACAGGCAACATTCCTAAGTTTTTGAGAAAAGCTCGTTTGTCCATAGCACGTTTGATTTTATGTCAACCAAATCTAACTAACAAATACAAATAGATATAGAAAATGTGATGAACGATATCTAAACCCATTGTCGACCTTCACACTGACATTATATATTTTTTGAGTAACCTGCGTTTTTAATACCTTTAAATTCTTCTAATCGAGATTTGAGTAAAAATATCCAACCGTTCGAGCAGCTTTTCAGGGAATTATTTAAGCCTCTGTGCGGCTTTGCGATGAAGTATGTAAAAGATCTGGATGAAGCCCGGAACCTGGTGCACGAAGTTTTTATTTCGCTTTGGGAAAAAATTGATGGTCTGCCGAGTGATACTAACTTTCGAAGTTACCTCTTTACAGCCGTAAGAAACCGTTGCCTCAATCACTTGCGCGACACTAAGAAGCACCTGACCATTGAAAAAGTTGCTGAACAGAGCTTCGTAGAAGAAACCAGGCCGATGGAAGCTGATGAATTGGAAAGGGAAATTGAAATGGCAATAAATTCATTACCAGAAAAGTGTAGAATGGTATTTGAAATGAACAGACGCGAAGGACTAAAGTATGCTGAAATAGCTGAAAAAATGGGGATTTCAATAAAAACAGTTGAAGCCCAGATGTCGAAAGCGCTAAGCGTTTTACGCGAACATTTAAAGGAATTTCTATCGCTTATCTTTATTATACTCGGGCTGTAAGGGTAACGATGGTTTTATGTGTTATAAAAGAGGTTAAAAAGTGTGAATAAAGACCAAAACCATATTGATGATCTTATCTCCCGTTCTTTAGCGGGTGAGGCTTCTGCAGAAGAAGAAAAACAACTTGCTGCCTGGATAGCCCAACAAGAAGAGAACAACCAACATTATCAAAAGATAAAACAGGCTTTTGATTTAAGTGGAAAATACTTTGCCAACCAAGCTTCAAAAGAACCAAATCTTAACATCGATCAGGAGTGGAATCATTTCCTGAGTCAGGTTAATAAAAATAAAACGGATAACGTTCGCACCCTCGTGCCGGAAAGAAATCCATTTCAGTTCTGGACTCGTATTGCTGCGGCTGTGTTGCTTGTAGTGGCATCAGGTTTTATCATCAATTACTTTATTTCAAACAATAACGATACTCAGTTTCAAACTGCTGATAATACACAGGAGATTAGCTTGCCAGATGGCAGCAGAATAGCATTGAACAGAAACTCTGAATTATCTTATGCCTCCGATTTTGGAAAGACATCCCGAACTGTGACGCTGACAGGCGAAGCCTTCTTTGAAGTGGAACGCGATCCGCAAAAACCATTTATTATTAAAATTAACGAAGCGACCATCGAAGTATTAGGCACCTCATTTAATGTGCAGGGATACATCAACCGAAATGAATTGGAAGTGGTGGTCGAAACCGGAACTGTAAAGTTCTCCGTTTCCGAGGCTAATAAAAATGTTTTACTAAAGGCAGGCGATCGGGGTGTATTTGAAAAACAAAGCAAAGAGTTAGTAAGCACCACCAATACCGATATTAACTTTCTCTCGTGGAAAACCAGGAAGATCGTCTTTATGGAAAGTGATTTGCGCTCGGTAGTTGATGCATTAAATAAAATCTATAATGCCAACATTACAATCGCGGCCCAGGTGCCTGAAACTTGTGTAGTCACAGTAACCTTCGATCAGCAGAGTCTGGAGGCCGTTCTGAATGTTCTGAAAACAACGCTCAATCTTACTTACACGGTTAAAGACGGTCAAATTGAAATCACCGATGCGGGTTGTTGAAATTAAGCAAGCTTGATTTTGAGATTCACTGCAATGATTCGAATTGCTCCATTTTTCTATTGTTTGCTACTGATGATCATGGCACATTCGGTTGTTGCCCAAACCATTCCCGATGTAAAAATTACACTTAACGCTAACGGAATTTCTCTTGCCGAGGTATTGGAGGAAATTTCCGAAAAAAGTAAAATCAGATTTTCTTACAACCCAAAGCGAATTCAATCAGATCAAACGATTAGTTACAAGGCTATTGAAAAATCACTACTTGAAATTCTAGATGATCTCGGCAACCAGTTCGAATTTCAATATTCGCTTGTGGAAGATCAGTTTATTCTCAAACCAGCAAAAAAAATTGAAAAGACGGCAGAGCAACTTGTTACGCTCAGTGGTTATATCAAAGATGCCGCTAATGGCGAGGCGTTGATAGGCTCAACTATATTCATTGAGGATTTGAAGGCAGGTACCAGCACGAATGCATATGGGTTTTTCTCCATCACCCTACCAAAAGGAGAATATGAAATCAAGGCTTCATTCATTGGCTTTAAACCTTTTAATAAATCGCTTGATCTGCAAACTTCTATTCAACAAAACATACTTCTCACCGAAGAGCCACCGATATTACAAGAGGTGATTGTTACCAGCTCGCCTGATGAGGTGGTGGAAGAAATTCAGGTTAGCAAAATAAATGTAAGACCACGCACCGTGGAAGAGCGGCCGGCCTTGTTTGGAGAAATGGACGTGATCAAATCTTTAGAATCGGTACCGGGTATTAAGTTACAATCAGATGGGTCTACCTTCTATTATGTGCGCGGTGGAAACCGGGATCAGAACCTGGTGCTCATCGATGATTCTCCCATTTACAATCCCAGTCACTTACTGGGCATTTTCTCAACGATCATACCCGATGCAATAACGGACATC
>JALHOT010000040.1 GCA_022842845.1 Cyclobacteriaceae bacterium
GGCACTTGATTATGTTTGCCGGTGGATCGGGTATTACACCCATGATGTCGTTAATAAAAAGTACACTTACCCAGGAGCCAGAAAGCATCTGTTCACTTATTTATTGCAACCGCGATATTGACAGTATTATTTTCAAAGATGAATTTGAAAAACTTCAGATCACGCATGCAGGTCGCTTGCATGTGATTCATGTATTGGATAATGCCCCGATGAACTGGCAGGGATATTCGGGATTATTGAACCATGATATGCTCGTCAAACTTTTTGAAAGGATTCCTAATTGGGGCATCGATAAAAACACCTACCTGATGTGTGGCCCAGAGGGGATGATGATGAATGTTGAGATGCTGCTGAACGAACAAAAAATTCCAAAAGAGAAAATATTCAAAGAGAGTTTTGTTCAGGGCACAATCAATAAAGAAGAGAAAAAGGAAGTGGCAACGTCACCTGCTGAAAAGAAAGCGCACGAGGTTACGATCCGTTACGATGGACAGGAATATAAGTTTGTAGTAGAACACAACAGAACGATTCTAGAAACCGCGCTTGATAAGGGAATTGACTTACCTTATTCCTGCCAAAGTGGATTGTGTACGGCTTGTCGCGGAAAGGCTTTAAGCGGACAAGTGAAACTCGATGAAGAAGAAGGTTTATCAAAGTCCGAGCGTGAAGAAGGTTATGTGCTTACTTGCGTAGGTCACCCTATGACAGATGATGTAGTAATTGAAATTGGGTAAATAGAAGAAGCTCTCTAAAACTCGTTAATCAGGAAGAACAACACCCGTTAATTCCCTGCACAGTTCAAGAAGTTTATTTTGCAAGTCCAAATCCGTGGCGATAGGATTGCAGTTTTTTTCTTTCTGATGATAAAAGTACTTGCCACTTACTTTTGCTTTTTCATCCTCGCTCACCGCAAGCCATACTTGAGTTTCATATCCTTTTTGCAGATTATCGGGTGCGCTCTTGCCACCCATTTTGGTAGGCACCCAACCGGGATCAACAGCATTGGAAAGAACAACAGGCCACAAGCGGGCTAGAGCCATCGAGAGCATTGCCACGTGTAGTTTGGAATCTGAGTAGCTTAAGCTCAAAGTATCTTCTCTTAACTCCTTGAAGTTAGGATGACCTTGTAAATGCATACCCGAACTCAGATACACCTGGCGCTTCGGTTTATGTATTAAACAAGTAAGTATATACGGAGCTAAGGTATTGACTGCAAGGATCTGCGATGCTGAGGCTTGATAGACTCCGGCATTGTGAATCACCGCATCGAATGAACCGGAATCATTTACTTCGTGGGCAAGTCCTTTTATTTCTTCGATGTTGGAAAGATCTGCAGTGAAGACTGATTCTGCGCCCGGCACTTTATTCAAGGCATCAAGTTTACGTTCATGATTACGAGCATGCATAACAACCCTATGGCCTTGATCCACTAGCGCCTTGGCTGCCAGTAGCCCAAGTCCATCTGCCGAACCGGTTATAAAGATTCGTGCCATCTAATTACTTCTTCTTAAACTCCATGCCGGCAAAAGTCACTGAATTTATTTTTCCCTGATTGTTGAAAGCAAAGGTTGCATTGGTTTTGCCCCACCACCGCTTTTCAAAGAAACCCCGAAAGGTGTCGTAGTGCCAATGCTCCAAGGTGGCTTTTATCACATTGTTTGCGGTAACAACCAAAGAATTGTTTTGAACAGTTACTGTCAATTCGCCATACAGCGGATCCGTATAGGTTCCTGCATAGGTAGTTAGATCTAGTGTTGTTTTGGTATTGGTAATGCGATTGTTCTCAAACTTTTTTAATTCCTGTTCACTGGATTGTGTCTGTTTTTTATACAAGTCATACACTTCCGCACTCCAGTCGCGCGTTCCGCCCAAGGCAAAATGATCAAAGGTCTTAAACATCAGCGCATGTCTTACTTCTGCATGATCAAGATTTCCGAATATATATACAGCTAATTTTTCAGCCGGCAGTTGTCCGTGCATGGCGGTTTCGCCAGCTAAACTACCGGTATGAAAATTTACTTTTTGTCCTTTATAGTCTTGTTGAAACCAACCTAGGCTGTAGGTTTTCCAGGTAGGTTTGGTGAGCTTGGCGGTAGGATAAAATTGAGCGGGGGTAACCATTACCTGCGGATTAAATAGTTCAACCCATGTGCCAGGCTTAACAAGTCGACCGCCAGCATATTTACTACTATCCAACATACACAAAGCCCATATGCTCATATCATCTACACAAGACCATACACTTCCGGCCGGACCAATTTCATCGGCATTCGTGCGCTTTATTACATTAATTGCGTTATCAAAAAAATAATGAGGTTGTGATTGGTTAGGATCTTTCACTTGACTTAACAATGGAAATGTCCGATTCATTTGTAAAGGTTCAAAGATTCTCTTTTGAACAAATACCGACCAGGGTTGACCACTCACTTTTTCAATTACCTTTCCAGCAGCGAGATAAAAAATATTTTGATAGATAAAACTGGAACGCATCGAATAGCTGGGTTTCACCTGTTTCATCTTTGCCAACACTTCGTCTGAAGGAATATTCATAAAACTCCACAGAAAATCGGCATTACCAACACCCGAGTTATGGGTAAATAAATCCCGGATTTTAAGTTCTCTTGTTGCAGTGGGATCATACAATTGGAAATCAGGTAGGTGATCGATCACCCGATCATCCCACGTTACTTTTCCTTCATCCACCAACATGGCCATGCAGGTAGCCGTCATAGCTTTGGTGGTTGACGCACATGCAAATAGAGTTTGGGTATCTACTGCATTGGTGGTGCCTAGTTGGCGCACGCCATATCCTTTCTTAAGAATTATTTTTCCGTCTTTTACTACCGTAATGGCAAGGCCCGGTATCTGAAAAAGTTTTCGCGAACTTTCTACGTAAGCGTCAAACTCTTTGACTTTGGGGTCAGAGGTTTGGCCTTGAGTCGCATAAGCAACAAGAGTAAAAAGAATAACAAAAAGTATTTTCATAGGAGATCTGGTTAAGTCAATGGATTTAATATTGATCTGGCAAAAAAATCATTGTTCCTTTTCCTTCGGTATAGCCAGAATATCATAGGTACTCCTATCAGCCATGCGTTCGCGCCATTTTTTGATGAGGTAATTTATCATGTACAAGGTTCGGTTAAAGAGTATTGATTTCGTGCTTGTGGTTTGATGAGATATTTTCAATCGACCACTCAATTCGCTTTTCAAATGGATGTTGGCGAACCGGGCAATTCATTTTATTACAAATTTTACAAGAGAATTCAAGACATCCATCCGAGTGTATAAATAGTTCGAGGGATTCTCCAAACTCTTTTCTTACAAGGCTTGCTAACGCATCAATGTCTTTATGGGCGTCATGTAAATTTAAATACCATGGTTGGGTAAGATGCGCATCCAAATGAAGGATGGGACCAAACTTGATGATGCGTAGATTGTGTAAATCAATCCAATTTTCCTGGCGATTGGCGTTTAGGGTTGCTACCATCTTCACCAGTAGTTCCTGATCTGTTTCGTCCATGATTCCTGCAATAGATTGACGAATGATTTTATAACCAGTGAGAATGATGATACCAGAAAAGAGTATGGCTATAAAACTATCCAACCATTGTAGATTTGAAAAGTAGATAACCAGTAAGCCAACGATAATACCCAACGTAGAGTATGTGTCTGTTTGCAAGTGTTTACCACTGGCAATTAAGGCATGTGAATTACTTTTTCTTCCGGCCCGCACACAAATAGTACCCATCACAAAGTTGATTGCGGCCGTAAAGGATATCAGTAGCAATCCATAGTCCAATTGTTGAAGTGTATGAGGGTCTATCAGGGCCTGAACGGATTCATAGATGATAAGTAGGCCTGCAAGTAGAATCATAGTTCCCTCAATGGCGGAAGAAATAAATTCAATTTTTCCATGTCCATAAGGATGATCCTTATCGCGTGGCCTGGCAGAAATGGTAAGACTATATAATCCCAGCAGGCCTGCTACCACGTTCACAATGCTTTCGAGGGCATCAGTAAGAATGGCGACAGAATTGGTTAGAAAGTATGCGGTAAGTTTGATAGCAAGCAAAACAAAGGCGACTACCACCACCATGCGTTGAATTCGGATATTTCGTTGGGCAGCTTCCAAGTTTTATTTTTTTCTAATTATTCCAATAATGGCTACAATGGCAATCACCGCCCATACTGAATTGATAAAAGTAAAAGGATAGGCTTCCTTATAAACGCTATTGATGATTAAAAAGAGGGCTCCCGATAAATTAAGGAGTTGAAAGACGAGGGAATCCGATTTAATTTTTTGATAACTATTAAGTGCGTAGGCTGCAACGACTTCAATCGAACCCACCCAACCAAGAATTTCTATTAAAGATTCCATTCAATCAATCTCTCATTTTTACGCGTAACAAATACATGTCCGCAGTAATGTATAGTGATTTTTCGTCAGGAGAGAGGGCGCAATTTGCGGCCAACGCTGGTATTCTTAACCTTCCCAATGCTCTTCCGCTTGAATCAAAAATCCAGATACCGCCAGGGCCTGAAGCGAAAATATTTCCCTTGCTGTCTGCTTTGAGTCCGTCTGGCAAACCGTTATCTGTTTTTAGATGGGGAGTAGCATTATAAAAAATTCTCGCATTGGTAAGTGAATCTTTTTCATTGATTTCAAATTCGTACCAGATGGCCTTCTCAGGATCAGAGTTCGCTACAATAAGTTTTTTTTCTCCTGGCATCAAAATAATTCCGTTCGGTCTGGTCAAAGTATCCACCAACAGCGATACAACTCCCGCTGGTGTTACTTTATAAACTCCATTATGGGGTTGCTCTTTATCCGGATCATCGGATTGTTTGGGCAATCCATACGGGGGGTCAGTAAAGAACAAATCTCCGTTGCTTCGAAACACTGCATCGTTTGGACTACTGAATCTCTTTTCATTATAGGTGTTGGCAAGAGTAATGAATTCAGGTTTGGGATCCGCGAGTGAAGCATTCATTTTAGCCATTTGCCGGTTGCCGTGTTGGCATAGAATCAAGGAATCATGATGAATGATAAGCCCGTTGGAACCTGGTTCTCGACTTGTGGTTGATTGCCCTGTAAAGCCTGAGGGTGTCAGGTAAACCTCGGCACCATTTTTTTCAGTCCATTTATAAATTGTATTTTTTGGGACATCAGAAAACAAGAGCATATTTTCTTTAGCCACCCACACGGGTCCTTCACTCCAATCATAGCCTTCGGCCAGTATTTCTATTAAAGCTGTGGATGAAATGAGATTATCAATTGCCGGATCCAGGCGTTCGATGCTGCCAATAGTTTTTACTTTCGTAGTGCAGGCGCTAAATAAAAGTGTGATAATTAGTAGAGTTCTCATCGGGTTGTTTTTCTGATGGAAGGTATAAAAAAATCGATTATGGTTTCACCAATAATTTACGAAGGGACCTAAGTGAAGGACGTAGGCAAGTGTAACCATAAATGTTGCTAGGAGAACAAATGGAAAGATGGTTACAATGATTGAATATGCCTATTTTGCCGGATAATTTATGAAAATATGAGTACTACCATAGAAATTCCGAAACGCCCTACCCGTGGGTTTATACCCGAACAATATACCATCACCACCTGGGATAACTTAAAGCCCTATTTTGATAATCTACTTGGTAGGACACTAAGCAATGTTGACGACTTAAGGCATTGGCTGCGCGACCGCAGCGAACTGGAATCCATGATCAGCGAAGACTTAGGATGGCGTTACATTCGCATGACCTGTTACACTGAAAACGAGGCCCACAGCAAGAGCTACAAGGACTTTATTGAAAACCTTCAGCCGCAAATGGCTCCCTATTCTGACCTCCTGAATAAAAAACTTGCCGACTCGCCTTTCTTACCTTCTTTGGAACAAGAACCAGGATTTAAAATTCTTATTCGTAACCTAAAGAAAGACATAGAACTTTTTAGAGAAGAGAATATTCCTGTGTTCACGGAGATCAATACAGAAACACAAAAATATGCACAGCTTTCCGGGGCCATGATGGTGGAAATCAACGGTCAGGAGATGACGTTGCAACAAGCTGGCGTGATCTTACAATCAACGGATCGTGCAAAACGGGAAGAAGCCTACCATAAAATAGCCACGAGGCGCCTGGCAGATAAAGAAACGTTGGATCAATTATTTACAAAGCTTATTGCGTTGCGCCATCGCGCGGCCACCAACGCAGGTCAGGCAAACTTTCGTGATTATATGTTCAAATCGTATGGTCGCTTCGACTATACGCCTCAAGACTGCTTTAACTTTCATGAAGCCATTGCCGCTGAAGTAGTTCCTATATTGAACGAGTTAAATAAAGAGCGCAAGGAAAAATTAAAGGTTGACACATTGCGTCCCTGGGATAAAGCAGTAGATCCGGAAGGTCGCGAACCGTTGAAGGCATTTGAGAATGGAAAGGATCTCACAGCAAAATCCATTGAATGCTTCAGCCGATTGGATCCTTTTCTGGGTCAGTGTTTGTCCATCATGAATGAGATGGGTCACCTCGATCTTGAATCCCGCAAAGGAAAAGCACCCGGTGGCTATAACTATCCGCTGGCTGAAATTGGAGTACCCTTTATTTTTATGAATGCTACTTCTACCATGCGTGATATGACTACCATTATGCATGAAGGTGGCCATGCGGTTCATAATTTTTTAACCAAGGATCTTGCCTTAGGTGATTTTAAATCTCCACCCATGGAAGTTGCTGAGTTGGCCTCTATGTCAATGGAATTAATTTCGATGGATCAGTGGCAGATTTTCTTTTCGAATGAAGAAGAGCTGAAGCGCGCAAAGCGCGAACAATTAGAAGATATTATTGAGACGCTGCCCTGGGTGGCTACCATTGACCAGTTTCAACATGGCTTGTATGAAAACCCAACTCATACTGCTGCCGAAAGAATTCAACAATGGAATAAAGTATTTGCCAGGTTTAGCGATACAGTTACAGACTGGAGTGGTTTGGAAGAAAACCGGGATTACCTGTGGCAACGCCAACTTCACTTGTATGAAGTGCCCTTCTATTATATCGAATATGGTATGGCTCAATTAGGGGCAATTGCCTTGTGGCGCAATTATAAGCGCGATAAAAAGAAGGGACTGCAAGGCTATATGAATGCACTTAAACTAGGCAACCTGACTACGATACCAGAAATTTATAAAGCAGCTGATATTAAGTTTGATTTCAGCAGACCCTATATAAAGGAGTTAATGGATTTTGTTAGAGAGGAGTTTAGTAA
>JALHOT010000041.1 GCA_022842845.1 Cyclobacteriaceae bacterium
CGGCTGTTACTTCAACGCGAACCATACGGCCCTTGTATTCCATACCATGCAAATTGGCTTGTACCAACTTAGAAACCTCCTTATCGACCTCAATAAAAGAATAGGCTCCTTTTAAATCGATACGACCAATCACATCGCCCTTTACACCGCAACGATCGCAGACCATGCCCAGGAATTTACCGGCATCCAAACCATCCATTTTGCCTAAGTTGATAAACAATCTGTCGCCTGTCACAAAACGCTCACCACGGTCTGCGCGGTCTCCACGATCGGCTCTCTCTGAACCTTTATCAGAACGGTTCAAGTCAGGAGCATCCCGGTAGTAATCCAACAAATGGTTAAACTCCAGGAAGGTGAAGCGCTTAATTACTTCTTCCTTGCTCAGGTCTTTCATTTCTTCCATTACGGCAGGAAGGAACTTACCAACTTCACTCTCTACTACTTTCACATCGCGTAAACGATGCACTAGACTTACCAAACGCTGCTGGCAAACTTCAGGGCCAGTTGGCACCTGCTTGCGTTCAAACTTGGTATTAATTACTTTCTCAATTTGTCTGATTTTACCCACCTCACGCTTAGTGATAATGGCAATAGAAATACCTTTTTTACCAGCACGGGCAGTTCTACCACTTCTGTGCGTATAAAATTCTATTTCATCAGGCAAATTCATATGGATTACGTGTGTGATGTTGCTTACATCAATACCACGCGCAGCCACATCGGTCGCTACTAAGAATTGTAATGTTTTCTCTTTAAAGTTGCGCATTACCTTATCGCGCTGTTGTTGGGTAAGATCACCGTGCAAGGCATCTGCATTGTAGCCATCTTTAATCAGACTCTCCGCTACCTTTTGCGTATCGATTTTAGTACGGCAGAATATTACTGCAAAAATCTCCAGGTTATAATCAACAATGCGTTTTAAGGCAGGATAACGGTCACGGTCATCGACCAATACGTACTGATGGTCAATGTTTACGTTACCCTGATTCTTTTGCCCTACTGTTATTTCGTAAGGATCTGTCATGTAATGATTCGCAATGGCCCTTACTTCGCGGGGCATGGTAGCTGAAAACAACCAAACCTTCTTGGTATCAGGCGTATCTGCTAAGATCGTATCGATATCTTCTTTGAAACCCATGTTAAGCATTTCATCGGCTTCGTCTAACACAACGAAACGGATAGAAGCGATGTTCACCGCTTTGCGGTCCATCATATCCATGAGGCGACCCGGTGTAGCTACTACAATTTGAGCTCCGCGCTTTACCTTTTTTATCTGCTCAACAATACTCGCACCACCATAAATGGCCACGATATTCAAAGGCTTTACATTTTGAGAGAAATTCTCAAGATCACTGGTAATCTGTAAACACAACTCACGTGTGGGAGCTAATACAAGCGCTTGTGTTGTTTTGGATGTTTCATCAATGAGTTCAATCAGGGGCAAACCAAAAGCGGCAGTTTTACCTGTACCGGTTTGAGCCAGCGCTACCATGTCTCGTACTTCTTGAAGAAGTACAGGTATTGCTTGTTCCTGAATAGGTGTTGGATTTTCGAAACCCATCTTCGTGACGGTTTCAACAAGGGCTTGTGACAAGCCCAATGCTTGGAATGTTGACATTACTAGTTCTGTTAAGTGAAAAATATCACCTCAGGCAGAAAAAGTATGTCCTCTTGTGATTGCTTCAAAACGGAGGCGGGCAAGCCTACAGAAAATGGCAGTGAACGTGATTTCTGCTAAAAGTGTACACAAAGGTAGTTGAATAAATCGGATAAACCTTAACTGACCTAAAACGATGTCTTTTTGAAGTACTTTGGAATAGGGTAATAAAGATGTGAACAGAAGCAGAACAGCGGAAAGTTTTGGTCAATACCATGAAAACATGAAGAATGTTTTGTCAACAGTGTTTATACAATTTTGTAACTTCACTTATGCTTCTCATCAAAAAGATAGGTTTTTACACTGCCTTTATCCTACCTGCCATAACCATTATTGGTTTCATGAGCGGAGGATTTTACAATTATCTTAGCATAGGGTTTGTCTTTATTGTTTTACCAATATTTGATCAATGGCTTGGGCTTGACAAACAAAATGTAACACCTGACCAGGAAAAGCAAGTAGCCGAAGCGTTTTACTATCGCTTGATCACCTACATCTGGGTATTCGTTCAACTTGCTTTTGTTTTTTGGGCATGCTATGCAGTCGCAACACAATCCTTAAGCACGATAGCCTGGATCGGCTTTACGATCAGCACCGGACTGGTAACGGGAGGCATCGGTATAACAGTAGCCCATGAGTTAGGTCACAAACATTCAAAGCTAGAGCGATTCTACAGCCAAGTACTCCTTATGACGGTCTGTTATATGCACTTTTATATTGAGCATAATCGTGGACATCACGTAACGGTGGCTACTCCTGAAGATCCTGCCACCGCTCGTAAGCATGAGAGTTTCTATCATTTCTGGATAAGATCTGTATTAGGAGGTTACCTGCATGCCTGGAAGCTGGAGAGTGAAAGTTTGAAACGAAAAAAACACTCTGTTTTAAGCATCTCTAATAATATGATTGCCTTTACAATGCTTCCGGTACTATTTTGTCTAAGTATAATTGGCATTTTGTATTGGTACGAGAAGGCATGGCACTGGGAAGTTGCCATATTCTTTTTTAGTCAAAGTATTGTGGCCTTTACGCTATTAGAATTGGTCAACTATGTAGAGCACTATGGAATTGTAAGAAGAGAGCTTAGCCCCGGTAAGTATGAAAGGGTCAATCCTCTTCACTCCTGGAATGCAAGCCATTTGTTGAGTAACTTTTTCTTGTTTCAGTTACAGCGGCATTCGGATCATCATGCATACGCACATAAGCGATATCAGGTATTAAAGCATTATGATGAAAGTCCGCAATTACCTTACGGATATCCGACCATGATTTTAATGGCGATGGTTCCGTCAATATGGTTTTCTAACATGAATAAGCGATTGGAAGCATGGGAAAGAACGAGAAACCTACCAACTTCTGATTTTATCTAAAATCCGTCTTAATAATAAGAAGGACATGGCAACCCTTTATGCAAAGCCGGAATCTTTATTCTGTAATTAATCATGATCTCGTGGGTACCATTAGAAAATCTTCCCACTTCTGATGTTGTAAAATCATAGGCATAGCCCGCATGAAAGTTTTCATTGATTTGAACCTCAAATAAACCAACCACCGAATCTCCCAATCTATAGGAAAGTCCAAATGCCACAGCATCATATAAAACAGTCATTAGATTCAAATCTAAACTAAGCGGTGCTCTTTCTTGAAATCTTACCAAGGTAGATGGCATGAACTTTACATTTTCCGCAATTTTCCTGGTAAACCCCGCATTTAGGTAATAATACCTGTAGCGCTGTGCTTCACTGGAGAAAACCTCTGCATTAATAACCTGATTGTTGAGTATGTAGGGAACTGATATTCCAACATAGGAATTTTTGTGTTTGATGAAAATACCTGAACCAAAATTCCATGTCAGATTTCTTTCTACAAGGCTCGCAAAAGGATCACTCTGATCTTTCGGATTTAAAATACTGAAATCGGATTTGATATTATTGAACCCGCCTTGCAGACCAAAAGAGACATAGGAGTTCTTATCGTATTTTGAAAATGGCAAACGATATGAGTACATGCCATAGAGACTGTTCTCAGCATGAATACCGATCTGATCATTAGATGCTAAAAAGCCCACGCCTACCCTGGCCTTTCTAAAACCTGAATGTGCACTGGCGGTAAAAGTCTTTGGTGAACCCGGGAAGTTAACCCATTGATTCCGATAAATGGCTGTGGCACTTAATTGTACCTGCGTACCTGCATAAGCCGGATTGATCAAAAGAGGGTCAAACATATAGAGTGAGTGCACAGGTCTTTGCTGTGCACTCACTGCTATTGTTAACAGGAACAGGATTGATGTTAATAGTATCTTCTTCATTAGTGTACCAATTCAAGATAACCCGTTACTGGTTTAGAACCATCTCGTTTATCGATTATATAAAAATACGTTCCGTCTGGTAACTCATTTCCAAGCGTATACAAACCATTTTCACCGATACCCCTGAAAACAACATCAGAATTATTATAACCGTTTGCCTCGTAAACCTTCAAACCTGAGCGGTTAAATACCTTTACATTGTTGTTCGGGAAATTCTGAATACAATCGATATTCCAGAAATCGTTGGAGTTATCCTGATTAGCAGAAACCAAATTATATGATAGAACCTCCGTACCCACTTCTACTTCTGCTTCACCTTCGCAGCCTTCAGAACTAATAAATTCTGCTCTATAGAAACCGGCAAATAAATCGTATGTGGCTGGGCCTACACCTATTTGACCTCCAGAAGATAGATCAAACCAGGTAATATCTGTTAGCACTACTTTATCTGAATTGAGCAGTTCTAAGTTAACACTACCTGTTGGGTTTAAACAGAATGAAGGAGTACTTGTCAATTCTACTTCTGGTGTTACACGCAGGTCGGGCACAGCAATAAAAGTTGGTAAAGAAATACAACCCGTGTTAATATCAGTAGCTGTTACTGCATAGCTACCTATATCGCGGTCCAGATAATCCGTGCCTACAAAATCAGCTGCTGGTTTTGTGGTGTTACCATCATACCAATTAAAGATGTAACCAAGAATCTGACCATCAACATCTACCGTTACTATACCATTAGGAATAATACAGCTGGTTCTTCCTTGCACCAAGGTGGCATCAGGAGCAGGCGGATCTACCGTAGCATCTCTGATATTCCTACTCTCATTTTGCTGACAGAAGGTGATATTGTTAGTAACCAGTACGGTGTACGTACCAGCGGTTTGGCCAATCAAAACATTCGTATTGTTCAGCGTTGCACCACTGGCAGTAGTTCCAGCATACCATTCGAAATCATATCCACCAACAAAACCACCATCTGCAGTCGCTGATAATTGACCATTAGCCCTTGCCGGATCACAATTGGTAAGCGGATTATCTTCAAGTATGGTTACCACTGGTAAGACCCTTCCATCTTCTAAAATCGTAGTTCCTGTAGTTACACAACCTGTGTTCATGTCCGTAAGGCGAACAGTATATGAACCCACATCCAAATTGGTACGCAAGAAATTAGATGTGAATCCTGGGAAATTCGGATCATTCACCATTAAGCCTAGGGCTGGGCTCGTAATCTCGGCCTCGTAGTTATAGGCAAAAGGATAGTTATTAAGTGGCTCTGTAGGATCTACAGGAAAAGCAACACCACTTGCAAACAATGAACCGTCAGCAATATCGCAACGCGTACGTTCATTCGTTGATAATGAAAGTTGTGGTAAGAATTGAGGAGCAGTATCTGGAATTATAAAAAATCCTTCACTCTCGCAATTTGTTACCAGATCCCTCACCTGAACGGAGTAGTTTCCTGCTCTAAGATTAGAAATCATTGAGGTATCTGACGCTATCAGTGGCAGAGATGTATCCAGAGAAGCGAACCACTCAAAGAAATAGTTGGGATTAGTACTTGTTTGCCCATTATCTACCGTGGCCACAAGTTGCGCTGTTCCGAAAGTAGCATCGCAGCTTATTTGAGGCAAAGTTTGGGTAAGAGCCAAATCTGGGTAAATAATATTTGCATCTTCAATGACTGCCTCAACAGGCGTAGATTCACAATTTGTAAACAAGTCCTTCACCGCAACAAAATACTTATCGGGTAATTGATTTGGCAGTAATGCATTCTGTTCCGCTACTAAGAGATTGGTAGGATAAACATTCTTGTACCAGATGTAATCGAAGTCTGCATCAAGTTCGGCTGGATCAGTCACTGAACGGGATCTGCCAATAGTGATTTGGGTAACTCTTGCACTACCAGTAGGGAAACAGTTAACTGGGTCAATCACATCAACCTGCACAATATTAGGTAAGCTAAGAGGCTGATCTAATACCAAAGTAAGGTTCTTATCAAAAGTACAGCCTGTTATTGTATTTGTTACTTCCAAATTATAAACACCGTCTGGCGCCAGGCTCAACGTATCACGAGGACTAATGCCCGACTGAACTGTTAGCGGATTCAAAGCACCTCCGTTGAAAGTCCAAGCAAATGAATAAGCATCTGTTGTTCCATCACGCTCTACTGCCAGGGCAACGATCTCACCATTCGGTGTACCACCAGTACATGACGAGTTTGGCGTTGTGGTGAAGGACATATCTGGATCAACGCTGAGATCATTAATAACTACCTCAAAAGGAGGTGTATCGCAACCTGCCCCAGCGCCAGCGTTCTTAATGCCTGCTACATAAAAAGTACCAGCACCCATTTGAGTATAGTTGGTGGCATTTAAAGTAGCCGCAACAATGGTTGTGCTGCTGGCATCCTGTAAAGGAACTGAAGCGGGTGAACTCCTAAACCAATTATATGAATAATCGACTGAGCCACCATCGCTCATTGTTAGTACCGTGATGCTTCCGTCTGCGAAACAAATATCCTGATCTTCCTTATTAATGGATACTATCTCTACTGGCATCGGGTTATCAATCATGATAACTGTCGCGTCAGCAAAACAAGCAGTAACTGCATTGGTTACCCTGGTTATAAAAGTTCCTGCACCTATAACATCTCCAACAGGCGTAGTATAAGGTGAGCTCACTCCATTGGCTGCAGATAAGGAATTTCCAGCAGGTACTGTTGGCCAAGTAATGTCATAGGTGGCGCCAGACCCAGGACCACTAGCTGTTGTCGCATTAATGATAATTCTTCCATCTGCCAAGCTATTATCGCAGGCTGTATTGGCATTAATAGATACTGAGACAAGCGGATTAATACGCTCATCCTGAACGATGACTGTATAGGGTGAACTAATGCAACCTGCTGCTGTCCTGTTCGCCAGTGGCGCGACATTCTTCCTAACGGTAACTACATAACTACCTGAAGTCAGTAAGGTAGGATTCTGTGCCACTGAAGCAAATGCTCCAGGGCCCGTCCAGCTA
>JALHOT010000042.1:0-1828 GCA_022842845.1 Cyclobacteriaceae bacterium
ATTCTGAGTTGTACTCAAAGGCCTTACTCAGAAGCGAAACGGTTTGAGCCTCTGTCAAAACTTGTAACCGCTTTTCATTCTTGCGATTTGCAAGTCCTGGCATCGGATCATGCAATATGACACCTTTATCTTTGGCATATCTAAAAACCGCCTTAATCATCTTATGCAGAGTTTGTTTTTGGCTATCGGACTTTCCTTTGGTTGAAGAGTCAATTAGCTGATCAATCTCTTGCATCTGGATTGAGTCCACAAATCGTTCGCCCCAAGGCGGTAAAGTATAGGCCTCCAAGTGGTAACGATAGTTAGCAACTGTTTTGGCAGTACATTTCAATCGTAGTCTCATATTGCAGAGGCAACCTTCGACAAGATCGGACCATCGACTTTTAAGTGAGGCTTCGATTTTCTTGTCAAGTTCCCGATGCAATTCAATTTCAAATCTGCGCGCTTGCTTCTCCGTGCCCTCAAACTGTCGTCTGAGGGCCATGGGTTGTTTGGTCTTTGGATGTCGCTTCGGCGCACTGACAAGCCATAGTGTCTTAGCTTCATTTAACGGTTTAATGCTCATAAAAATCTCCTTAGTTATCGGAGATTTCAGATGGTGAGCAAAGAAGTCTTTCAAGTTCAATATTGCTGAACCTATTAAGTCTGCCGAGTTTTCTAGGTTTTATCTCGCCTCTGTAGACACGCATTGCGAGAGCGCCCACAGAGATACCCAGATATATGGCAGCCTCTTTTGAGGTCAGCATTCTCTCAATTGTCAAAGAGCCACTTTGGACACTACCATCAGTCATGGCGTCATCACATAGGGGGCGAGGTTTATGAAATTTTGACAGACTCATGTTTTCTCCTCTCTGAATACCTGTAGAAATTCCGCTGTTGTGAAGCTAATGGCCACGGTGAGTGCATATATACGCTCCCACAGTCGTCTCCGTTCTCTTGTATCGAGAGTCGGGCAGCTGTTGAGGTCACGATGAATAACAGTAACCGTTGCTTCGTTAAGCTCCCAATTGGGCAAACCTGTGTGTCCGATTCCTAGCATGTGCAGCAGTATGCTTTTTACTTCGTCCTTTTTCATTTTCGATTCATAGTGATGAACTTCACCATCAATTTCAATGGCAAGTCCCCGCATAACTCTTCCACCGACTTCTGTTGATCTAATGTTGGGTACGAACAGATCAATACAGCGGTGGCCGATCCAAAAGGAAGTGTAGATCTCCTTTCGGGAATAGAAAGCAAACTTCTTTAGACATTCCCGTTCATACCGAGTGATCGCTACTTCCGGACAACTCTTATTGAGGCGCTCAGCTGCGAACCAATAAGCTTTTGCTAGTGTGTTCAGTGAAGGGCGTCTCAATCCAGGTACCTTTACCTCATCTTCCACCCATGCAGGAAAGTTATAGTATTGTGGGTAGATCTGCTTGAGCATACCTAGCCGTTCACGCGCTCTTATCAATCGATGGTCATCTCCTAGAAATTCAGTCCATATCTTTTTTTGCAATGGTACGTTGTTATCAATTACCATATGGTCCTCCATATAAAGCTCCGCCCTTAGGAGTAGGAATTTGCTGCGCAGCTAACTTATAAATTCCCAGTCTCCATAAAGACTTATGCCGTTAGTGTTTATTGTGATGAAGCACCCAATCGAATCTTGGTTTTTATGAAGTTTCTAGATACCTTCACGCCTCATCACAGAGGATAGAAATGTCATCACTTAATCCAAGAAGTAAGTCGGATAAAGAAGCCAAACGCAGTGCGAATAAAATGACACCCAAACAACTAGCGATTTACATAGCTCTGTGTGAACGACGGTTAATCAGCGCCTGCCAAT
>JALHOT010000042.1:1838-5791 GCA_022842845.1 Cyclobacteriaceae bacterium
ACGTTATTAAAAATAGAATTGATCAGAGATTTTATGGGAACAAGACTGATTCTCAACGGGACTTTATTGACTTGACCAGATCAGTAGATCAAATATTTAGCCTCCTAGGAAAAGTAGCGAGAAGAAGAGAGGGAGCATTTGCGATTAGTTTTAGAATTAAATCAGGTGAACACCTAATCACCTTAAGGGCCGAAGCAGAAAAAGCTTTAAGTAAAGCCAGCAAAAAGACTGCTCCGAGAAGAGGGAGGCCTTCAATTAAGCCAGATCTGGCCTTGTTGTTATATTCAATGATAGTAAGACTGCAAGGGGACCGAGAGGGATTGAATAGACTTGCAGATCTAATAAAATACGATGGTCCTATTCACAAAACTCTTGATGTAAAATTTGACTCTGGAACTTTCGATTCCTTCTGCTTTCCTTCAATTAGCATTGGTGAGGAACGATGGGAGCGGGGCTGTAAAGCATCCTTGAAGAAATTGGCTGAACAGAAGGCAGTGCCGCCAAGGTTTTATAAAAATCTTGATAAAAAGCATGCTATTGAAATATTCAACAAAGTCGTGCGCGAGGGTGGCTTTTCGGATTACGAGCTAATGCTCGAAGAGAAAGACCGTTGAGATCAGGGAGAGTGTTGATCTGTTATTTCTTACTCAACCCAGGAAGTGACTTTAGCTTTTCCATAGTAAGTTTCTTTTCAATATAATCATCAATTTTCTTCTTGGTCGCCAAAAGTAGCTCCAGGCTGTGCTCCTTACTAGGGGTATTGTTGCCAAGCTTTTTCCCGAGCGTTCTATGCGCGCTGCTGGCTTCAATAATTGATAACTGCTCGAGTTGTTCCTCAAAAGAAAGTGGGGGAGGCGCATCCAATGCTTTCCGCTTAGGATACAAAAAAGGTAAGAGCTGTAAATAAATATTAATACGCTCTCTTTTGGCAAGTTGAGGCAGTTCGTTTAGAATTTCCTCAACCAAGTTAATGTTATGTCTATTAAGGATCTCAATGAAGTCGAGAGAGCGCTTGTTTGGGGTGCCTTTAATTCTACCGCCCGTTTTGGGTGCGCCTAACGGTTTTGCCATAGATTCATTCTAAAGTAGATTGTGCCGCCTGCAACAGGAGTCCTTGGAGTGGTAAGTTAAGTTGGGTGCTTTCTGGAAGTAAAGTAATGATTTTTATTAACTATTTATGAGAGAGAAGGCGGTCAGTCCTAGGGTGTATAAAAATGTAAAACATAGTTAAACATATTGCTCATTATATGGGCAATTGTTATATGCAGTCCATGACAAAGACTAGGGCAATCCGATTTTCTGAGACTGAAGAAAATATTATTCAAGAATTTCTAAGGCAAAATAGAATTTTTGATTTTTCATCCCTAGCAAGGCACGCAATACTCTCATTTATTGAGAAACCATCACTACAAATCCAAGCAGTTTCGAAGCCCAAAGTCCGTCACTCTAGATTGATCAGGGAGTTAAAATGAACCCATTTGAACTAGTGAATTCAAGTCATCAATCATCTACTTCAACTTTTGGAGTAAATGATATTTCCCCCAAAAAATTTCAAGGTCCTGTTTCAAGAGAAATGTGGGAGAAAGTAAGTTCGTTAAATAGCGCTTATGAAGATAAGTTCGATTGGTCAACTTATGACAAAATATACGAAAGGTTTGGAGAGAATCAACCTAGGGGCGGCGTGGTTTTCAAAACTACATTTAAATTAGTTAATCACCATTCCAGCTGTACGAAGTGTCATTATTCGTTTGAAATCGATACGTATGGTAGAGGCTGCGTGCACAATTGTGTTTATTGTTATGCGAAAGATCAGCTGAGCGCTCATGGTTTTTGGAATCGTCCAATTCCTTTTCCTGTAGATTTGGCTGAAGTACGTAAGATATTTCATACAGTATTTGAAACAAGCCGTCCTCATAAGTGGAGGTCGGTTCTTGAGAGTCGTACTCCCGTGCGAATTGGTTCGATGAGCGATTCGTTTATGTGGATGGATCAGAAATACGGAGTTACAAAAGAATTATTGAATATTCTTAAATTCTATAAGTATCCTCATATCATATTCACACGTTCCGATTTGTTAGCACAAGATGAATATTTAGATGTTCTCGATGCGGATCTCGTTTCTATCCAGTATTCTATGTCTGGAAATAATGAAGAAATAACAAAAAAGATAGAGCCTGGGGCTCCCAGTATTGCTAGGAGGCTAGCGGCCCTAAAGAAAATTAATGAAGCAGGTTTTTGGACAACAGTACGAATAAATCCTTTTTTTCCAACACACCCGGATGGTTATTATAGTGATAGGGAGTCTGTTGTTTCCGCTTTTGGGTCAGTAGATAAAATTCCAAATTTTCCACTATTTGACTGGTCCTTTCTTGATCAATTAAAGGAAGCGGGAGTTCCAAGTCTATTGGCGGGGTTTGTGCGCCTATCGCCACGGGCTATAAACACGATGTCTAATATTACCAAAATCGACCTTAAATCATTTTTTAAGCCCGATATGTTCGCGATGAAAGGTGATAAAAGATATTCAGATAAAGAAATTAACGAATATTACAAAATGCTACACAATGCCTGTAAGACAAAGGGGTTGAGATTTAGCACCTGTTATATTGGTAATGGAATAAAAGACTACTTTCAGTACCAAAATCTTTGGACAAATAAAAAAGATTGCTGTGACGCCAAGGGAGTTGTGTCAGGATTTAAAACAACTTCACAAGTTATAGGCTGGGAAGATCGGCTACGGCACGCCCCCAACAAAGTGTCTGCACAGGTGGCAATGGCAGATGAGCAAAAGTACGAGGCTGGAATCAGTGATCTCTCATCAGCTAAGCCATTTAATGAGATAGGCAGTGTCTAAAGTATACCCGGGAATAAACATTCAGTGGCCCTGGAGTCAATTCATAATTGAGGCGCGCAAAACTGTGGAAACTAGAACCTATCCAATTCCTCCTAAATATTTGAATGTTGAAATGGCACTCATTGAAACACCAGGGCTTTTTGTAAATACAGGACAAGCGCCTTCCACAGCCCAAATTATTGGAATAATAAAATTCACAAAATGCACAAAATACAAATCTAAGTCGCATTGGTTGAAAGACGAAAAAAGACATTTAGTAAAAATAGACGACGCTCAATTCGGCTGGACGAATGGTCCTAAATGGGCATGGGAAGTTCAAATCATTCATGTCTTTACTTCGCCGATTTCAGCGCCGAAAAGGAAAGGAATAGTGTTCACAACTAAATGTGTTGTGGGTAAGTGAGGAAAGTCTAGTTTGTAACTTTCTTTTACAAGACCTGACTCAGTTCGATACGTAAGTCCATTGGGATACACCCTAAATACTCCGAAGCGTATGCATTACGGAGGTGGGTGTGGAAATGATTAAACTAAAACAAGAAAGTAGCAAAAAAACTTTCTCTAACAAGCAACAATTCGGCAAAAGGTTAATCTCTCTTCTTGAGGTGATTTATGCCCAGAAAGATTTCAAACAACTGTTGTCACAAAACCCAATTCTACAACAGTTCGTTGGCAGAAAGGGCGATGGAAACGAATCGATTCCTAAAACTAAAGAAGCGCTGACTCAACAAATCTTCAAATTGGCATTCGAAGCGCAAACAGTATTCTTTAATACACAATCTAGGGTGGACAATGGTGTCTACTACACGCCCTCTGAAGAGATTCGACCAATGACTAAGAAACTAGCGGCTACAGCAGTAGCTTCAGTATGCGAACCTGCCTGCGGCACCGGACTCCTGACACTTACTTATATAGACGAGTACCTTTCGAAGTACAAAAAAGCTCCAAAGATCCGCTGCTTCGACATTGCTGAAGAGGCTGTTGCTCTCACAAAAATATTTTTGAATGCTCTTTTATACATAAAAATCGGAGCACAATCCATCAAACAAGTAGATGTCAGGATTGAATGTGCAGATATTTCTATGGGCCCATTTCCCAACGA
>JALHOT010000043.1 GCA_022842845.1 Cyclobacteriaceae bacterium
AACGAACTACACAAGTTCCAAATGAGGTGTTTGATAAGTTGCTGACGGACTTAACGTTTAGTGAGTTTAAAGCCTGATGGTGATCATTCGTCAGACGTATGGTTGGATTGATAAAAGAACTCGGTGCCGTAAAACCAGGGACCGCATCTCTCATTCTCAATTCATGCCAAAAACTGGGTTGTCTAGGCGAATGGTTTCCCAAGCAATTCAAAGCCTTGTCTCAAAGGGATTAGTTACTGTTACTGACCGAATTGGCAACTTCCTTCATCAGTCGGAGAAGAGGAAGGGTGTTTCCTGAATGTTTTACTCTTTTCAGACAGAACCAACCCAATCCAGGAAGGTGTACGGGGTAACCCACATTGGGGAGATTTTGGCTAGGTATTGACAAGCGTCGACATTTTGACTATCACCACACCATCTATATTTGTTCATTAAATATAATGACGTTTTCCGGTTGAAAAATATTCGACTCAATAATTTTCTGATGCGCCAAGTCAACATCTTGAGTAAAAAATACAACTGCCAGATCTTTCAATGCCCTTGAACAACTTACATAAAATAACCTTCTAGTGCGGTCAATAACTGAATCTAAACCTCCGTCAATGTTCTCACGATCATTTTGTGAAAGAGAGGTAACTCCAAAGTACTTATTATATGAAAATAATGAGTATGCACCTTCATCATCATCGAGAACGGTGAGCACACGCATAAATTCAGAACCTTTTATTCCTTGCTGGGTAGAGTAAGGAGATTCATCTTCAATGTATTTTTTATAAGCCCACATCTGTTTTGCAGGGCAATTAAAGAAGGCTGACATTGCACCAGCACCACTAAGTACTTCTTCAACTGCTTCTTCTCCAACATTTAACCCGCCATTGTCAAAAGCCGAAAGGTATTCATTGAGCCTTTCATCAAAAAGGATCAGCTCAGAATCTCTTACAAAACGTAAGATATCCACAATAGTATAGTTATCAGCATCAGACAACATCTCTACTAGCTGATTTACACTGTCCTTTAAACTTTGAAGTATTGGCGCAATCGCACCATTGATTAAACTTTCTTTTGCCAACTTAGGACAGGTCTGTCTGAGCATTGAAATAACCTCAAACTGGTTATCTGCCTTTGCTGCTTGAGCCAGTGGCAAAATATAATTCAAAAAAGGTGTAAGAGCCCAGCTGCTTCCATCTAGAAACCCTTCTTTTAGGAAAGATGGCGGGCTGTCATCATTAAAAGCTGAGTAAAGGTTTGCAAAACCTAATCGTAGTGCGGCCATTCTATGTACAATCACCAGCATGCGTATGTCTGCATCCTTACTATCTGCTAGCCAAAGAGGATCATTGTTATCCCGAGCGATTTTACTTCTTACAGATTGAAGCCGTTGAGTTCTAAATCCGTCTATTGGTAAAATAAATACGTTTACAGACCCTTGCCCTCTATCATTAGGGTTGCCCTGTATTTGCTGTAATCCATCTCCAGAAGTACGAATTTGATTTATCACAGACAAAACAGAATCAGGGCAACGAAAATTTTCAGGTTTTTCGATTCGAATCCAATTTTCCTCCTCTTGGATTGCGCCAATTCCAGTCAAGTAAATTTTTTGCATTGGATCGCCGAAAAACCCAAGGCAGAATTTGTTGGGGTAGTCAGAGTCAATTGATTTCAGCGCTTTAATGACGGTTGGTGAAGTATCCTGACTTTCATCTACAAAAACGAATGGGAAACGGTCTGCGATTAACGTTCTAAGCAGTGGGCGTTCAAGAATCAGGCTAGTCACCATCTTCAATATATCATCATGCCCTAAAATACCTTTGCCATAGTCACTCCCCATACCATAGGTAAAATGAGAAAGAAGAGATACTTTACCTAGCTGGATCCTGTAGCGCTCAATATCTGTCCGTAGTCTCTCTGCAGTACGGATACGCGGGTTGCCCAATTTCTCTTCTGCTTCTAATATCTTCTCATTAATACGACCTATAACCCAGTCAAGTATTTCAGTCTGAAAAGGCTTAACTAGTGTCCATAAAAAACTATGTATGGTTGAAACATGAAAAATTGATTCCGCCCCAATATCTTCCAATATTTCCCTTTCAGCGATTTCTGTATAAGTGATGCAAGCAATTTTTTGTCCCTTTCGTTTTAGGATAGCCCCTCGATTCTTGTTAAGATAATCCAATGCTTTAACCAATGATGTTGTCTTTCCGGAACCAGCGCCGGAAACCATTATGAAACTTACAGGTTGCTCTGCTTCCAGACATCCTCGCAATTGGATGTCTGCTTCGGTGTCTGGTTGTCTTAATCTCTTACTCATGCTCAGGTGCTATTAAAATCTCATCGATAGGAGTTATATCCTCTTCTACTAAGACAAACTTTGACAACCATTCTAACCCACCGACTATGTAGGCCGGTGGGTTCCAGGTATTGGGATCCTCCGAGAGGACAGCTAATGCGAAGTCCGTTTTATCAAAGTTTGAGCCCTTAACTCGCTTATATATCCGAGTACTCAACTCTTTAATATCCTTTTCATTATTCTTTTTAATACGCAACCCTAAACTATTGTAGGCTAATTCCTGCGTCCATGCTAGATTTTCAAAAGCAAATGCTTCCTCAAATGTTCGACCAGTGAGTTGCGATGTCTGGCCATTCCATGTTACCTCACGAGGCGTTTGATAAGCGACCATTACCCTAGCAGGACTCCGATCACTTGGTTCTTGAGTTCTGTCCGCTTCGGTGGCCTGTAAAAGATCGGCAATTAATATCTTTTTAGGAAGCCATGAAATGAGGGTTTGATTACAAGTTATTGCACCGTTGGTGCTAACAGGGCAAGATTTGCCTGGCGTTCCTTCTTCAACTTCGTCTTCTTCGTCTAGATCATCTTCGCCCACTTCGTCTGGAATCAGAGGAGGATTTACACTATCGATGTCAGTTATAATCAGTGTAGTAATACCAAGAAATTCAATCAAGGATTGGAAACGATATCCAAATGCTCCGCCAACCTCAAGAATGCATATACAACATGATTTTAATTTCTCAGATACTTGATCAATCATGAGTGGCATAAGCAATCTTTCAACATTACCTTCGACTAAAATTGCCGCATCAGCAAAAAATAAATCGCAATGAGTAAGCTTCATATACCGTTGCAAAAAATCACGATTTTCTTTCTCGATACTGTAAAATTTAGACAAATTGAGCACCTCTGATGTTTGCACACCTGTTTCGAGCCCACGCCTAAAGTAGCGAATTGGCTGAAAACCACGTTCATAAACGATGTGTGGTGAATGCGTCGTTACCACTAGTTGACTAACAAAACCCTTCATATCATCTCCTTCTAGCCTTAAAATATCAAACACTTTGCGAATAAATACTTGCTGTAACTGGGTATGTAAGTGGGCCTCTGGCTCTTCAATAAAAATTAAATGTAACGGTGGGCGGTCTTCTTCCGCAGCTATCCATTGTGCATGGATATCCAGTAATTCTACCACCATATAAATCAAATTCTTAAACCCTAAACCATTGTATCTGTCTGGCAAGGTATATTCTTCAGGAGATCCCTCCAAAGCATAATGCACAGTTGCTCCATCGTGACTATTCATAATAGTAGCAGGATTAAGAGCAGATTTAATTAGTAACCTCGGGTTCTTTAATCCAGGGTAACCGAGATTACTCAAATGATACAAAGTCGGTTCAAACACCTTCACAAGATGCTCGTTTAAGTCAGCCTTAGCATCTGATAAAGCCTTTTGAACCGAATAGTCCTCTTCCCTCTTTTTAAGATTGCGACTATAAAATCGAGAAAGGCACCGAGACAAATCTTCTGCCCGACTACCAGAACTGTCTGAAAGGTGTCGCTGTGCATCAAGGCAATCAACTCGAAGGATACTTTTAATAATTTGTGCTCCTCCTCTGCCTTTATCAGGTGTTAACTGTTGAGGTTTGTAATCCGGTAATTCCTTAAAATCTTCATCGAAGGAAGCCTTGTCTAGCACGTAATAGCGCAATTCAAATTCCTGATGAAGCCGATCGGTTAGATATTCTGTCAAGGATCTTGGCCAAGGATGATATTCACCTTTGTCATCTTTCTGCTTATTCCCTACAGCCTTATTCTTTGCTTCAAAATAATGATCTAGTAGAGCTCTTGTGTTAGTAGGTCCAAACTCAATACGAATACCTACATGTGATCCAGACCATGATAAAGTCGGCAAAAGATCAATAACTTTATAGAGGTCGGCTTCCGAAACTGAAAACCAGAGATCTAGGCTTATCGAAGGAAAAGTAGGGATAGCTGCCTCAACCTCTTTATCTCCTTCTTCTTTTAATGCACCAAGAGCGTTGAGGGATGTCCAACAATCAGAAGTAAAATCATGTATCGAGAACTTTTCTTTAGAACTAGCCATAAAAAGAGAAATAGCATGGGCGGCCGAAGTCTTCCCGCTGTTATTAGCTCCTACAAATATGGAAATGTCATTTTCGAGTTCAATATGAACATCTTTTAATCGTCTGAAATTTTTAACACGAAAAGAATGTAAATGCATAATTTGTTTGATTTTTAAATCATACGCGACAAAAACAGAAACATCAATAGGTAAATACAACAATATATATGCGGGACGCAAATCTATCACTTCGAGCGCATAAAAAGCAATTTCTCTTGGAATAAAGTTCGAGGTATCTCAAAGGGTAGGCCTGATTTCTTAAACCGTGGATATTTAGCATTTGGATTTGCCTTTATTCTATTAGCCAAATCTGCCAAGACAGCAAAAGTTGCCTATCTGGCAAGCGGCGGGCATGGAGGGAGACCTTACGAATGCCAGATTGGCAACAAATGTTTCCCTTGCCCAATACCTCTCTTGAGAAGCTTAATCAATTACTCGCCTTAGTATAGCAATTCCATGATCTACCAACAAACCACACAGGTGCCAAATGTGGTATTTGACAAGTTGCTGACCACTCTCACCTTCTCAGAATTCAAAGTCATGATGATAATCATCCGTCAAACCTATGGCTGGATTGACCAGAGAACTGGGAAAAGAAAAAGAAGAGATCGGATTTCGCATGGCCAGTTTATGCAGAAAACCGGAGTGTCTCGGCGGATGGTTTCTAAAACAGTGAGCAGTTTGCTTTCAAAAGGTCTGATTGCCGTTTTTGATCGGTCTGGCAAGTTATTAAACGCCGGCAGTGATAGAACTGGGCGGACTCACATCTATTATTCTCCAACCTGTGCACAAAGCGACACGAACCTGTGCACTTTCCAGCAGCAACCTGTGCACTCCATTGCACATGACAAAACTAAATATACAAAAATAACTAAAACAAAATTAAGGGATCAGCACGAACGTAGATCATATCGGGTTATGAGCATCGGTGATGTAATAAGAACATCAAGCTATAAAGTGAATTAGTGCTTTCATACCGTTGGATTGCATTTTGCAATCCCTTCTCATTCTCAAAATATGTGGAACCTACCGGTATGAAGGTGCTAAGATTAGTTCATACAAGCTAATTTACATCTGTGAGATTTCTCTTTGTTGCTCTACGGCAATAACACTGAAAACACCACAAAACGCGAACGGAGCGGGAAAAAATTGCCAAAATGGC
>JALHOT010000044.1 GCA_022842845.1 Cyclobacteriaceae bacterium
GTGCGGGCATCTTTATAAATGCCATAGTCTTTCTTATTCACCGCCTCAATTAATTCCTTCGGCAGATCAAACTCGTAATCACCGGGTACATATTTCTGCATCACCCCGCTCATGGTAGTGACATAATCATAAAATACTGCATCGCGCGGGCGATATGATTTAACGTTGCCTGAACTCAGGCGCATCGTAAAGTTGGCATCAGGGTATAAAGCCATTCCTTTGTTCATTTCTAAAATGCCTTTCATGTAGATGCGGGCCAGATCATTTTTCTGGTTAGTGAAATCAATTGACTTTGACTGGTACTTGCCATAGTTTTTAATAAATGTAATTGCAAAGCGATAAGCCGGATCATTCTGTAAAGTGGCGGAATCTGGCTTAGCGATAAATGCATTCCATTTAGCATCGTCAAAAATCATGGTCTTGTTAAAAACATCTGCCGCATACTTTTTATAAGTAGCTTCATCATGCAGGTCTCCATACTGGGTAGCCAATTGGGTGTAGAAATCAACAGGGTGCTGTGACGCCTCAATATCCGTATAAAACATCTTGCACATAGCTGCGAGGATATTTTGATCGGAGGGCTTGTTTTCATTGGACAGGAATATTCCGCGCGAGCGCGTCATGCTCTCGATCACTTTGGTAAGTTCCTCCTGTGAGGCCGCTGGATTTTTCTTTGTCAACGTGCGCTCGAGGGCCTGCAGTGATGAAGCATAGGCCGCTAACGGTGATCCTAAAATTCCTTCATTGATATAGGTGCGATGCTTTGTATAAGGCCACCACGCTTTATAAATCTGATCATATTTATCAAAGAGGCCATCATACTCTGCCTTGCCCACGGCCCATTTCACAAACTTCTCTTCTTCGATTTTCTTTTGTCCGTACACATCATACATCAGCAACTGCTTGCGCTCACCATCAAAGAATTTCCAGTAGTTAGCAATGCCCGCATAGCTGGAGGCGAGTTGTAATCGCACCGCATCACTTTTCTTCATCTCATTAAACATCAGTTTAAGGCGCTCGTCACGCAGGTTAACGATGGCAGGGTTCTCAATTTCCGTTTTAATCTTAACTCCAAATGATGTTTCATAACGATCCGTTCCACCTGGATAACCCAGGATCATCGAGAAGTCGCCATCCTTCACTCCTTTGGTCGATACATTCAAATAATATTTGGGTTTAAGGGGAACATTATCGGCTGCATATTCAGCAGGTTTTCCATCCTTGCTCATATACACTCGGAACACCGAGAAATCTCCCGTATGGCGAGGCCACTCCCAATTGTCGGTATCACCACCAAACTTGCCAATGCTTTCAGGAGGAGTTCCTACTAACCGGATATCGCGGTAACGCTCATAGACAAATACGAGGTATTGATTGTTTTTAAAGAAAGGCATTACACGCGCCTCGAGGTTGGTCCCTTCCACCGTCTTCTTTGCAATCGCAGCCGATACAGTTTGTAACTTTGCGTTTCGCTCAGCACCACTGAGTCCCTGCAGGGAAGCTTCCACTTCTTTGGTTACATCTTCAATCCGAACAAGAAATTGTACAGACAAGCTGGCTGCAGGAATTTCCTCCGCTTTACTCTTTGCCCAAAAGCCATTGCGCAGGTAATTTTTTTCAACGGTACTGGCTGCAGCAATAGCGCCATAACCACAGTGGTGGTTCGTGAAAATCAATCCCTCCTTGCTTACTATTTCACCCGTACAACCACCTCCAAAAATGATGATCGCATCTTTCAACGAGGATTTATTCAAACTATACAGTTGTTCTTTACTGAGTTTGAGCCCGCGCTTCACCATATCATTGTAGGTCTTATCGCCCAGCATATACAACAACCACATGCCTTCATCGGCACGGGCAAAAAGAAATGCGAATACAAACAGCAGGGAAAGGATTTTCTTTTTCATAAAACAGATTTTATTTATCAATATAAAATAAAAATAAATCAGAAAACAATGACAAAACTCATTGTCAATCTAACCTAATCCATGAGTGAACTTTGTAGAGCTACTGATTTGACTTTCCAGGAGTGGGCACTGGGAATTCTTTCCAGGAATCAGCCCCCCCATCGATCGAACGACCAAAGGAACGATTCACTGTCTGTTTTTCAAATTTCAGTTCGTCAATCATACGACCATCCTTATTAAACAGTCCAATATATTCACCCTCCTGATTAAGCTTAAATTTCAAATGCAAGGGTCCTTGTTCCGGTGAACCATCGGCCCATAGTACCAAAAAACCACCCGGCTGAATTGTCGTTAGCTCGGGATTAGTAGTTGGTATTTGATACCCCAAGGGCTTCTTCTTATTCTGCGAAAAATAAAGTCCACCAATATCTAAGGGAACCTGATCGCCATTATAAATTTCTATCCAATCATCAAATTCCTCGTGGCCCATGGCACTATCCGGACAGCAGGAACTGCTACTTGCCAAAATCTCATTGATATACAAATTAGGTACATCATCTCGGATAAGAAGATAAAAAGTGCCGGCAGCGACCAGAATTATAAAGGCTGCAATTCCAAATTTATTTAATGAACTTGTCATTCTAAGATTAAGCTATATCACCGCTTAAATATAGCGCTTTTGGGCAAAATGAATGCGGCTTTCATCAACTGATTTTTTCAATAGAACTCACCGCATCCCTATTAATCCCCCCATAAATATGAGGAAACAACTCATCATTCGTGGCCCTTTCATATTTAAGAGGATGCACCAGTTTTCTTTCGTCCAGATGCAATAAGAGTAGGTCAGAAAGACCTTTGTAGTAGCGATCCAAAACGCCCGCCACCTGAGCTTTGGTACAGCAGTGAATAAAGCCTTCCTCTCCAAATGTGGGTGGAGTATAAATCGAAGTTGAGGCTTGTCTATTCCAATCAGCTACTGAAACAACATGATATATCATGATACAAATTAAAAATCACTTCCGTTCAAAAACCATCCACCGGCCCTTCTCATCCTTTGTGTATTTCATTCCATTACTCATAAGGTGAATCGAGCGACCAGCAGAATCTTTCATAGCTTCTTTTTCATACACCCTGATTCCATTGTTTTCGCGGGTAAGAAAATTAATCAGTGTATTCAAGGTAGGACCAATATCTGACAACTCCTGCTCATCACCTTCACGTATAAATGCCTGGCTCATTCGTTTAACATTACGTGCGTTGAATAAATCCTTCCATCCAACTTACAGCAGCTTCCAGCGAATCAAAAACCTTTAGAGTAACACCCGCCTCAGTACTCTTCTCAATCATGCGATTGTAATAATTTTTTCGGATGGGGTCATGAAAGCCAACCGCAGCGACTCGCTTTAAACCACATCGTACTGCCTCAGGGATTACGGTACTCATAAACCACAATTGCTCAGCATCATCCACTACTCCTTGCAAGCGCAAATCAGCAATCCATCCGGGTGTATTATACGTTTTGAGCGTATACAGTACAGCCTGAAAAGCCCTGCGGTATTCCATGCTGTTTATATTCTTCTTCCAAACGATGACTGTATTGTTGATGTCGGCATCGTAATAAATCTTTGCCGATTCGCTTTCGTAGAAAACTTGCTGGCTAACATTTCGAGGAGTTGGCAATGTAATTTGAAAGGTGGTGCCTTTATTAATCTCGCTTTCAATTTCAATCTTTCCACCCAAGGTGTCCACTTGTGTTTTTACAAGGTATAGGCCCAATCCCTTTCCATCTACATGCGTGTGAAATCGCTTATATAATTTAAAAATATTATCCTTTTGTTTCTCTAAGTTAAATCCTAAACCATTGTCTGATATCCGCAAACATACATCCTTATTAAAGTGTTTGGTTGTCTTTACGGTTATCCTCAAATCATTTTCGGGATTCCTGTACTTAATTGCATTGCTGAGTAAGTTGAACAATATGCTCTGTATCATTGCCCGGATAGAATAAACAAAAGGGGCTTCACTGAAATCAACATCAATCTGATAGGTCGGCCTGATCTGATCGCGCAACATCGATACAGTTTTTGTCAATTCCACTTCAAATGAAATTTTTTCACGTACCTGATAAAGATCATTGCGAATGTCAATGATCAAACTTAAATCTTTTAATACACCGTCTAGCTCATGACCTGATTTGTTAATCATACGTCCGATCTCTTCCTTCTCGTGAAGGGATATGGGTTTGGTAAAAAGATCAGTTAATCCTAAGAGGCGCGCAACTGGACCGCGCAGGTTATGTGAAACTGTGTAAGAAAACTGCCTAAGTTCATTGTTATGTCGCACTAACTCCTCATTGGTTTGAATTAAATCAGTACTTTTCTCTTTCACCATCTTTTCAAGTTCCACATTGGTGTTTAGAAGTTTTTCCTGTTGTTCACTAATGAGGCGGTTTGCTTCCGTTAGCAACTCACGACTCGCCTTAATCTCATTCTGCTTAAGGAACATTTCTTCATTGTGTAATTCCATAGCCCGATTGAGTTGCAAAAGTTCCGCATTACGATTAGTCAATTGGCCATTTACGGTGTTGAGTTTTTCGAGTGATCTAAGGGCTTGCTGTTCGGCCCGCTCGGTTAGTATTTTCAGGATGAGAACACCAAATACAAGCACTAAGTACGAAATCAGCGTTACGTAATTAATGTACGAATAAGAAGCAACGTCAAAGCCGCGTTGGTAATAACCCAGTCCAAGTACTGAATGAATTGGGTCGAAGAGCATTAAACAGATAAATGTAGAAGTCAGGCAAACTCCGATCTTTAGCCGTTCCTTCAAATTAAAAATGATGGCTGGCAAAATTGTAGTAGCAAGGATAATATACCGGGCATCGAAATAGGTAATGTAAGAATGATGGGGTTCGGCTTGCTTTCCATACAAAGAAATCAACAAAGTCATGTATACCGGAGAAAGGCAAAATAGCAGCCGGCCTACACTGTAATAGGTACGATTTATAAAAACGATAAGAATAAAAAGTAGGGCTATAGCAAT
>JALHOT010000045.1 GCA_022842845.1 Cyclobacteriaceae bacterium
GCTCTTCCGATCTTCGCTTTCGTTAATTTATAGACTGCCACAGTCTCTTTCGGAAACGCGCATACTAATCCGGCCACCCAGCCATCAGCACCTAGCATGAGTTCTTCCATCGCGATGGTATCTACTCCACAAAGAATTTTGAAACGATCGCCAAAACGGTTGATCATGCGTGTTACATTGCTCACATCGCGAGTCGATTCTTTCACTGCTTGAATATTCTTGTTGGCTGCCAACTCACCAAACATGTCGAGGGTCACTTCAATTTTATAGTCAATTGGATTATTGTAAATCATTATTGGTAAACTGCTTGACTCCGCTACCGCTTTAAAATATGCTACCGTTTCGCGGTGATCGGATTTATACCGCATGGGCGGTAACATCATTAAACCCTTAGCGCCACACTTCTCTGCTTCGCGCCCGAGCGCAACGGCCTCTCGTGTGCTGCCTTCTGCAATATTCATCACCACCGGAACTTTGCCCGCCACTTTTTCAACCGTAAATTTTACGAGATCAAATTTCTCCTCGTTGCTCAACACGCTGGCTTCACCGAGGGTGCCTCCAAGAATCACTCCTTCCACGCCTGCATCCAATTGAGCTCTCAGGTTTTTTTCAAACAAAGGAAAATCCAGTTTATCATCAGAAGTAAACTTGGTGGTAAGTGCCGGGAAAACTCCGCTCCATTGAATTGCCATAATCAGAATTTTGAGGTTTTAATTCAAAATTACGGCTTTGAAACGATGTTAGTACAAGCATTGCATATAAAATCTGGGTGGAGAATAGAAAAAGTCTTTAGGAAATATGATAATACCTGGCTTCGCGAACTTTTCGGATCACCCTTTAGAAACTCAGGCGCGTTTCAATTCCAGAATGGTAAGCTCAGGTGGCATGCCCACGCGGCCAGGGTAACCCAAATAGCCAAAGCCACGATTGACATATAGATTCTGATTATCTTGTTGGTATAATCCAGCCCATTGCTTGTAAGCATATTGTGACGGGCTCCATTTGAAATCCCCAATCTCTACACCAAATTGAAAACCGTGCGTATGACCCGAAAGCATCAAATCAATGTCCTTGTAGTTTGGCCGTACTTGTGCATCCCAATGACTGGGATCATGAGAGAGTAAAATTTTAACTGGTGCCTCAGTGCCTGCATGAGCCAGATCCAGTTTTCCATATTTGGCAAATCTACCTGCACCCCAGTTTTCGATGCCGAGAATAGCCAATCTCTCTCCACCTTGCTCTACATAGCGATGTTCATTAATCAATAAATCAAAACCCAGCAAGCGATGCGCTTCTATTAAATCTTTGAAGTTTTGCTCTTTAGCCTCTTTAGAGGCCCAGTTTTTATAATCTCCGTAATCGTGATTACCCGTTACTGAATAAACTCCTAGCGGTGCGCGGAGTTTATTGAATACATCGATATATTCTTTCACTTCTTCGGCTTCATTATTTACAAGGTCGCCAGTGAAAAAAATTAAATCAGGTTTTTCTTTCATCACCATCTCCACTCCGCCCTTCACCGCTGTCTTATTGAAAAAACTACCACTATGAATGTCAGAAACCTGGGCGATTTTAATTCCATCAAAGGAAGACGGCAGATTAGACAACTTAAGCGATACCCGCTTTATACGATAGTCATGAGCACCTGAAGCAATTCCAAAAATCATGGTGCCAAAAGGAATAGCGGTTGCAACTAAAGCCGTATGCGTGAGAAATTGTGAACGTGAAATTACTTCACCTGCTGAAGGGCTAGCATCTTTTTTACTAAATGCTTGCGCGATCCAACGCACCAATCGCTGAGCATCATCGATAAGTAAAAAGAATACACCAAATAGTTTTGAAAAATAGGTCGCAAACAAAGCCGTTAATATCCAGTTGCGCAGACCTGAACCAACTTTGTAGGGATCAGCCGCTGTCCACCAAAGTAAGGCAGCAATACACAAAACAGTTGGAATCCAAAATCCATAACGCGCAACAGTCTTCCAGAGTGGTGTCCAACTTTTACTAACAGACAAAACTGCCTGAAAGACATAGATATCAATCAGGAGAAAGGCAATTACAAAAAATAAAAGTGTCATAATTCGGTACTTCATAAGCAAACCATCCAACAACCGTAGTCGTTGGATGGTTCAATTTATTGTAAATGCTATTCGGAACTTTAAGAAATCTGCACCTTAGGTCTATTCTTAAATACTCGTACTTTCAATCTGGCAACCAGTAAATACATCACTGGCACCAGAAATAAAGTAAGGAAGGTTCCAAAGATCAATCCAAATATCATCGTCCAGGAAAGCGGTCCCCAGAAAGCCACGTTATCACCGCCAAAGAAAATATGTGGATTAAACTCCGTAAACAGCGTTACAAAGTCGATGTTCAATCCTACAGCTAATGGAATTAATCCTAACGTAGCTGCCATAGCGGTAAGCAGCACGGGTGTCATCCGGGTTTTAGCAGCTTCTATAATCGCTTCTTTCAACTCAACACCTTGAGAAATCAACAAATCAGTAAATTCAACAAGCAGAATTCCGTTTCGTACTACAATACCGGCCAACGCCATAATGCCTACACCCGACATTACTATAGAAATCTCCATTTTAAATAACGAGAAGCCAATCAGCACGCCAATCACACTAAATAAGATTTCAGAGAGAATGATCAACGGCTTGCTGGTAGAATTAAACTGTGTAACCAGAATCATAAATATCAAACCAAAGGCTAACAGAAATGCTACACCAAGAAACGCTGACGTTTCAGCCTGGTCTTCCTGTTCACCGGTCATCGAAACCGTAACTCCATCGGGCGTAGGGAATGAACCGAGTTTAGATTGAATATCGGCCACAACTTCGTTGGCATTATAATCTCCCAATACGTTGGATGAAAGGGTAACCACACGTTTCTGATCGATGCGGTTAATACCTGCGTAACTGTTTACATACTCAATCTTTGCAATGGCTGACAATGGAACCTGGCGCACCATACCGCCACTGGCCATATCGCGATATGTTAATGGCAAATTCATTAACGTGTTGATGTCATTGCGGACTGCATCATTTAAGCGAAGGGTAATATCATAATCATCGTTATTATCTCTGAACTTAGATATTTCCCGTCCGTTGATCGCTGCATTTAAGGCCGAACCTATCTGCAACGTTGAAATACCTTCGCGATTAGCTTTCTCACGATCAATAGAAACAATGATCTCTGGTTTATCACTTTGAAAATCAGACTTCAATTCTTCAACTCCAGGCACAGCCAAGGAATCAAGGTATCGTTTGATATTGTTTGCGGTAGATACCAGTAAATCAAAATTCTCCGCAGCAATTTCAATGTTGATGGGCTTACCTGTAGGCGGACCATTGGCTTCCTGGTTCACCGAGATTTCTGCACCTTTAACCCCTTTCACCGCTTCGCGGATTCTATCGAGATACTCACTGGTGGACTGGCCATCCCGCTCCGCAAAAGTTACAAAAGCAACACTTACTTTACCTAAATGAGGTTGTGCATTGGTTCCTGCAAACTGATCTTCGGCAGCGCCAACGGCAACGTTGGAAATAATTGATTTGACAATTTTATTATCCTGCCCTACTACCTTCATAACTCTCTCTTCAACAATTCTTGTAACTGAATCTGTTACAAGCTGGTCGGTACCAATTGGCATGCGGATATACGCAAAAATAAAGTTAGGATCTCCGGAAGGAAAAAATACTACCGGAGGTTGTCTAACACTTGTAAACCAAATAGAGAATACAAACAAAGCCAATACACCTGCAATAACTCCGGCCGAGTGCCAACCTTCTAAGCACCAGGCAACCATTTTCTTATAACCATTCTGAACCTTGGGCCAGCCAATGGTTTGAAAATTTGAGATTACCCGAGAAAGGTAGAAATGATGCAGGGCATAAATTCCAAACAAGAAGATTGCAAAATTACCTAGTCCAAAAATTCCCGTTACATAAGCCATCAGCGCAAGCGATGCAAAAACAACCGCTGTCACTTTAAATCCTTTGGTGAATTTAGATTCGGAATGATCATGGTTATGAGGCTTCATAAAGTCAGCGGCAAACACCGGGTTCATGATGTAGGCCACGATCAACGATGCCAGCAAAGCGACAATCAAGGTGATGGGTAAGAAGAACATAAACTTACCAATTACACCGGGCCAAAAGGCAAGCGGCACAAACGGAGCAAGCACCACCAACGTTCCCGACAACACCGGCATGAATACTTCACCCGCGGCAATTTTGGCTGCCTTACGGATGGGTACTTTTCCATTATCAAAAACACGGTGTGTATTTTCAACCACCACAATCGCATCATCCACCACAATACCCAATGCGAGTAAGAAGGAGAAGAGCGTCATGAGGTTAAGTGTAAAACCAATGGACGGAAAAACCAGGAAAGCAATAAAACTTGAAAGGGGCACTGACAAACCCACGAAGATGGCATTTGTCGCACCCATGAAGAACATTAAAATAACCGTCACCAGAATAAAACCAATAATGATGGTATTAATCAAATCATGAAGCGTGACACGCGTAACATCCGACTGATCGGCTGTGATGGTTACTTCCACTCCTTTGGGTAAGATATTATTT
>JALHOT010000046.1 GCA_022842845.1 Cyclobacteriaceae bacterium
AAATAGCTTGCCTGCGATCCTATTATAAGTTTCTGATGCGTCAGGAAATAATTGCCCGTGACCCGATGAGCAAAATCAAGATCCTGAAAACCAAAAAGAAACTCCCACACTTTGTAAACGAAAATGATACTGTAAAACTACTGGATAACGTTATGTTTCCGGATGATCATGAGGGCGTGCGAGATCGATTGATACTTGAACTATTTTACGGTACGGGAATGCGGTTGAGTGAACTCATCACGCTCAAAGAGAACTATGTAAACTTCAAGGATCAAACAATTCGAGTTTTAGGGAAAAGAAATAAAGAAAGAGTAATCCCTTTTTCAATACAACTCGTTTCAATGATTAAAAACTATTTGCGCGTGAGGAATCAGGAAGTGGAAAGGTTAGATCATGGTTATTTATTAGTAACAGCTACTGGTGAGCCACTGTATCCTATGTTGGTAAGCAGGACAGTGAAAAAATACATGAAGTTGTTTACTACGGTAGAAAAAAAGAGTCCGCACGTGTTACGGCACACCTACGCAACTCATTTGCTGAACAAAGGCGCTGAGATTAATGCGGTAAAGGATTTATTAGGTCACAGCAGCCTGGCAGCAACACAGGTGTACACCCATAACTCAATTGAGAAATTGAAAAAAGTTTTTGATCAGGCCCACCCTAAAGCATAGCCTATGTAAAACCATTATCACTCCTTTCAGGAGGTTAGATTCAGAATTAAATTATGTTCAATTTTTAAACTAAATGTCCCTATGAAACTGCAAGTACATTCCATTCATTTTGATGCAGATCAAAAACTTATCGATTTTATTCAACGGAAAGTAGATAAACTAGAAACGTTTTATGACCGCCTCGTAGACGGTGAGGTGTTTTTGAGATTGAATAATGAAGGAATTGAAAATAAGACGGTTGAGATAAAAGTGAATGTTCCCGGACAAAAACTTTTTGCGAAAGAACAGGCTCGCTCTTTTGAGGCGGCTACGGATTTGGCCACAGAAGCACTGCGCGCTCAATTAACGAAATTTAAAATGAAGGAAATTGAGAGTCGTATGTAATCTATCGACAGCAAGACAAAACAAAAAGGGCTCCGATGGGAGCCCTTTTTGTTTTATTTAATACTGTTAGCTAGTTCAATTTGAAAGCTTTTTTGATTGATTCCACATAATCCAACTTTTCCCAAGGGAATAACTCAACCTTTACCTTCTTTTCATTCTTCTTTCCCTTGTTGAAAACCTTTTCAACAATTTTAGACTCACGGCCCATGTGACCATACGCAGCGGTTTCAGAATAGATAGGCGTGCGAAGCTTGAATCTTTCTTCAATGAAGTAAGGACGCATATCAAAGATTTTTTCAATCTTCTTAGCGATCTCTCCATCGCTCATTTTCACTTTCGAAGTTCCATAGGTGTTTACATTCAATCCCACCGGTTTTGCAACACCAATCGCATAGGCAACTTGCACTAAAACTTCATCACACAATCCTGCAGCAACCATATTCTTAGCAATATGTCGAGTTGCATAAGCGGCAGAACGATCTACTTTAGAAGGATCTTTTCCTGAAAAAGCTCCACCACCGTGAGCACCTTTTCCACCATAGGTGTCAACAATAATTTTTCGGCCAGTCAGTCCCGTATCACCATGCGGCCCACCGATTACAAATTTGCCAGTTGGATTAACATGATAGGTAATATCCGGACCAAAGAGTTTTTGCACACGCTTAGGAAGTTTCTTCATGATCCGCGGAACAAGGATATTGATTACATCATCCTTGATCTTTTTCAACATGATGGCATCTTTTGCGAAATCATCGTGCTGGGTCGAGATTACGATAGCATCGATGCGTTGTGGTTTATTATCATCACTGTATTCGATAGTTACTTGTGACTTTGCATCGGGACGCAGATAAGTCATTACTTTTTGCTCCCTGCGTATAACCGCCAATTCCCTTAACAGTAAGTGGGCTAGTTCCAGCGGTAACGGCATCAGGTTATCTGTTTCGTTGGTCGCATAACCAAACATCATCCCCTGGTCGCCAGCGCCCTGGTCTTCTTTCTTTTTACGCTCAACGCCCTGGTTGATATCGGATGATTGTTCGTGTATAGCGGATAAGATACCACAGCTATTGGCTTCGAACATGTATTCACTTTTGGTATAACCAATTTTTCTGATCACCTCGCGGGCAATGTCCTGAACATCCAGATAAGCCTCAGATTTCACTTCTCCGGCAAGTACCACCTGACCTGTAGTTACAAGGGTTTCGCAGGCAACTTTAGAATTAGGATCATACGCCAGAAAGTAATCAATAAGGGCATCGGAAATTTGATCGGAGACTTTGTCTGGGTGTCCTTCAGAAACCGATTCAGAGGTAAATAGATAAGGCATAGTTGGATTATATTTTCAATTAAGGGGGCAAAGATAATAAGTATGATAATATGACAAGGGCTAGGCTGTTGAATTAATGGTTCTATGCAAGAAACAGAAAAATTGCAGGGCTTTTAGGCCACGATACCTTTTGATTTGCCCAATCGCGGATTGATCGTGTTTGCACCCATTCATCTTTACCGGTAAGATCAATTGCAACCGTTAGCCTTGTTTCAGAATGAAGGTTTTTAAGGAAGTGGTCAAAGATTGAATTGTTGCGATAGGGAGTTTCTATGAAAATCTGAGTTTGATTCTTTTGCTTCGATTCCTTTTCTAATTCCTTGATTGCTTGTGCGGCCTCCTTGCCCTCTACTGGCAAGTAACCATGAAAAGCAAACCGTTGACCGTTGAGGCCAGAAGCCATTAATGCAAGTAAGATAGAAGAAGGCCCCACCAGGGGAACCACCTGAATTTTATTGCGATGGGCATAATCAACTGCCAGCGCTCCAGGGTCGGCAATACCCGGACAGCCCGATTCTGAAATGACTCCAAGATTAAAACCCTCTTTTAGCGGTGACATTAAACCAGGCAGTTCATTGGCCTTAGTATCTTTATTCAAAACCTGAAAGTGAAGCGCCTCAATAGAAGGATATATTTTCAAACTGCTTAAATACCTTCTTGCTGTTCGAATGTCCTCTGCCAGAAAATGTGAAATAGTTGGAAGGTTGTGGTTAATCGATGCGGGTATAACTTCTTCCTGAGTAGACTCGGCAATAACATTAGGGATCAGAAATAATTTTCCTGTTGCGGGCATTTATACTTTTTTCAAAAATGACAGCACAGTTTCTGCAAACTCTTTAGGCTTTTCCGCTTGCACCCAATGGCCCGAAACAAGTGTGATGATTTCAGCCTTGGGAAAAATTTTCACAATGGTATTATCATCGTCCGGTTTAAAGTAATTGGAGTTAGCCCCCTTAATAAAAAGGGTTGGACCTCCATATGTTCCCGGGAATTGCATCCCATCGCCAATCTCTTCAATATGATCATCAATTGCACGGAGGTTTACTTTCCATTCAAATTTTCCATCACTGGTGCGTGATAGATTTTTTAAAAGGAATTGTCTAACTGCTGTTTCGGGAATATGGCTACTTAAAATCTGATCTGCTTCATTGCGGGAGGTAAGCGTTTGCAGGTTAATAGTGTGTAATCCATCAAGGATATGATCGTGATGAACGGGGTATTGTTTTGGCGCAATGTCCACTACAATCAACGAATCCAGTTGATTGGGATATTTTACCGCAAAGTTCATGGCAGTTTTTCCACCCATGGAATGGCCAATGATATGGGGCTTATCAAGATGGTGATCGTTGATAAAACCATGTAAGTCTTCCGTTAGCAATTTATAATTGAAATCATCGCTTTGTGGTGATTGTCCATGATTTCGTTGATCAACCAGATATACCGAATAGTGTTCGGCAAATACTTTTGCCAGTGAAAACCAATTGTCGGATGAGCCAAAAAGACCATGTAGAATAATCAATGGCTGGCCTTGTCCTGAATGCCTGTAAAACAACTTCATACCACGAAGATAAGAACCATAGCCAAATAAAGTCGGGTTAACTCATAGAGGGGTCGGTTCCCAACCGATATATTTGAACTTTTATTTATATGGAACTTACCAACGGAGTCTATACAATTCAAGGACTGGATGTCGCTGAGATCTGCAAGGAATTTGGCACCCCTCTGTATGTATATGATGGCGAGAAAATCATTCATCAACTGAAGACCTTGAAGAACGCGTTTTCGGAGACCGATATTCGTGTGAAGTATGCGGCCAAGGCGCTCACTAATATTTCCATATTAAAACTATTGAAGAAGCATGGCTCAGGTGTGGATGTGGTGTCTATACAGGAAGCTCAGATTGCTTTAGGCGCTGGCTTTTTACCGGGTGAGATCATGTTCACGCCCAATTGTGTCGACTTTGAAGAAATTGTGGCGGGCGTTGAATTAGGCCTCACCATCAACCTCGATAACCTTTCGGTGCTGGAGAAAT
>JALHOT010000047.1 GCA_022842845.1 Cyclobacteriaceae bacterium
GTTACAATCTAAAACCCAAACTTGTCATTGAATAATCCCTACGTGAATGACTGTAGGTCCAGACAGGTACCATTAGACATTGAAAAGTCATTTTTTCGGAATGCCAGACTTTAAATAGTGTTTAAAAGCGTAAAGCTCTTACATAGCTTTTATTAATACCACTATCAAAAAGTGTGGCAAGTGAAATGGGTAGACCTTTGACTTAACAAAAACAAAGACCCATGAAAAAATCAGCCATCCTCTTCATCGCAGTATTAGTGACCTTGTCTTCTTGCAGCCTGGAAGCCTATCAGTGCCACACTTACGGCAATACCAACATGCATACAAAGCATGGTGCTAAAGCACAGGTGAAATACGCCAAGAAGCACAGAATTTAATCAGCGCTTAACTGAGCCATCCGCTAACTCAATGATTCTGTCGGCCATAGCTGCCAGGGCACCATTGTGCGTAACGATAATAAAGGTTTGATTGAGTTCTTTCCGGAGTTGAAAGAACAACTGATGCAATTCCAAGGCTGTTTTGGAATCAAGATTACCACTGGGCTCATCTGCCAAAATAATAGACGGGTTATTAATCAAGGCCCTGGCTACCGCTGTACGCTGTTGTTCTCCACCGGAGAGCTCTGCCGGTTTATGGTCTACCCTGTCTGATAGCCCTAACAATGTCAATAGCTCCATGGCTCTCTTTCTCAGCACCACTTCTTCTGTTCCTGCTATGAAACCGGGCATCATTACATTCTCTAAGGCAGAGAACTCAGGCAGCAGGTTGTGAAACTGAAAAACAAAACCAATAAATCGATTCCTAAAGCGAGCCAATTCACTGGCATTTTTTATAAAAACCTCTTCGTTATTCATGAGTACCCGTCCTGAATCTGGCTTATCTAAAGTGCCAAGTATGTGAAGCAGTGTACTCTTACCAGCACCAGAAGCACCTACAATGGCAATAATTTCACCCTTATCCACTTGAAGGTCAATACCTTTCAGCACCTGCAAGGCTCCATACGACTTTTTTAGACCTTCTGCTTTTAGCATATTATTTGAATTAGAAACTGAAATAAAGTAGTTTCGCTTCAAATTAAAAATGCATGAACATTCACGAATATCAGGGTAAAGAGATTCTTAAGAAGTACGGTGTAGCAGTTCAGCGCGGCATTGTGGCCGACACACTGGATGGGGCGGTCAATGCAGCCAAGGAACTTCAGACTGAAACAGGCACTAAATGGTTTGTGGTTAAATCGCAAATCCATGCAGGAGGTAGAGGAAAAGGAACCGTGAAAGAAACGGGCTCTAGAGGCGTTGTGTTAGCCAAAGGGATCGCAGAAGTGCCTGAGAAAGTGAAGGCCATTTTAGGAGGTACTTTGGTCACTATCCAAACTGGTCCGGAAGGCAAGAAAGTAAACAAAGTATTGATTGCTGAAGATGTTTATTACCCTGGTGAAAGTGAGCCAAAAGAATATTATATGAGCATTTTGCTCGACCGTGCTACGGGTTCTCCCGTTATCATGGCTTCTACTGAGGGCGGTATGAACATTGAAGAGGTGGCCGAGCATCATCCAGAAAAAATTATTAAAGAATGGATTGATCCACACTTAGGGTTACAGCCCTTTCAGGCAAGGAAAATAGCTTTTGCCATGGGTTGGGAAGGTAATGCCTTTAAAGAAGGTGTAAAGTTCATTCACTCGCTATACAATGCCTACCTGGGCCTAGATGCCTCCATGTTTGAGATCAATCCCTTGTTAAAAACTTCAGACAATAAAATTCTGGCGGTTGATGCTAAAGTGAATTTGGACGACAATGCCTTGTATCGCCATAAAGACCTGGCAGAACTCAGAGATATCACAGAAGAAGATCCTTTGGAAGTGGAAGCCGGTAAGTCAGGCCTCAACTATGTGAAGTTAGATGGTAATGTGGGCTGTATGGTGAATGGCGCTGGACTTGCCATGGCCACTATGGATATTATTAAATTATCAGGTGGTGAGCCTGCCAACTTCCTTGATGTAGGGGGTGGGGCCAACGCTGAAACTGTAGAAGCAGGTTTCCGTATTATCTTAAAAGATCCAAACGTAAAAGCGATTTTGATTAACATTTTCGGTGGAATTGTGCGCTGCGACAGGGTGGCCAATGGTGTGGTAGAAGCCTATAAGAAAATAGGCGATATCCGCGTGCCAATCATCGTTCGTTTACAAGGCACCAATGCTGAAGAAGGCGCTAAAATTATTGAACAATCAGGCTTAAAAGTATATTCTGCTATCGTTTTAAAGGACGCTGCACAGAAAGTGAAAGACGTGTTAAAATAGTCTGGTTTTCCAGACTATTTTTCTTTTGCTATATTAGAGGTTGTTAAAGGGAAACATGCGGAAAAGGGCAAACATACTGCTGGCAATAATTTTGGGAATGCCTTTTTGGGGATTTTCTCAAAGTTTCTATTCTGTAAGAAGAGACAGAAATTTGATTGTTAGTGGTGGCACTGGTATTACCAAATACTATGGAGAATTGGTAAACCCTAATTCTATAGGCAAAGTAAGGGCTAATATTTACGCTGGTGCGGAATACATAATATTACCCAGAATATCAGCGCGCATAGATGCTACTTGGTTTCAATTATCAGGAAGTGATGAATTGGCTGATGTTTCTCGAAGATCTAGGAACTTAAGTTTCTTCTCAAATAATTTTGAGATTGACTTAGCTGGCTCAATTAGAGTATTTGCCGAAAAAGGGGCTTATTCTAAACGAAGACCTTACAATATCTATGCACTGGGGGGGGTTGGTCTTTTGTACTTCAATCCAAAAACTACTTATCAAGGTGATGTTGTTGCACTTCAACCGCTACAAACAGAAGGTGTTAAGTATAGCAAAATGCAGTTGGTTATCCCTATGGGTTTAGGTGTGACTTTTAAACTAAATC